>CAVSLF010000021.1:0-62532 GCA_963728595.1 uncultured Nitrososphaeraceae archaeon | reverse complement strand
TTCAAAATTGAAGTGACGTCTTTACAGTGGTTTTTGCTTCTCACGGGAGTGGCAGCTGGATCGGCCTGTGGCAGATACGATTACAGGATATAATGATCGTGATATAGATGCAATTATGGAAAGGACAAAAACAAGACCTATACCATCTGGTAGAATTTCTCCAAGAAATGCGCTGATTTTTGGATTGATCTTGACTACAGTATCTCTCATTTGTGCGTGGTTGATTAATTACATAGCATTAGGACTGATGGCCTTTGGTCTGTTTGACAACATAATTGTCTACAGTAAATGGCTCAAGCGTAGGAGTCAGACCAATATAATACTTGGCGGTTTTTCAGGAGCGGCGCCTGCGTTAATTGGATATGTTGCAGTTACTACGCAGAATATCGAAATTGGATTGGTTATGGCTGCTCTTGTCTTTTTCTGGATTCCAACACACATATGGAGCCTTGCGTTACATGTGAAGAAGGATTATGCAAAAGCAAGGGTACCGATGTTACCAGTCGTTGTGGATGAGAGAACATCAGTTCGTGTTATAGCGATAACAACCCTTTTGATGGTGGCATTTAGCATAATCCCATTCTTCTTAAATCAATTTGGATTGATTTACCTAATTACCGCTACCGTGTTTGGTATCGTAATGATTCTCTTGTCAACATGGCTTATGGTAAGACCCAGTGAAAGAGCGTCATGGATGGTTTTTAAATTTTCCAGCCCCTATTTGACTGCACTATTCATAGCTTTCATACTGGATGCGGCATTTCATTGAATTAATTTCTCGCATTCATATAGAATTCTTGCGATTACGACATGGGATTCTAATCCGTAATCATTTATAGAATACATGGTATCAAAAATACTTGCGACGTGTTCCTGAAAATGACCTCGTTGAAATCCTCCTACAACGAAACAATAGTTTTTATTTCTATCTTCTACGCTATCAATAATAATTTGAAAAGGATTGCTCCTAATTCCTTTTATCGAAAGTCCAATTATTTTATTTGGCTTTACAATTTGACTTATTATTTCCTGGAAATTGATATTTTCCTTTAATTCAAGCAACTTTCTTGAGCCGTTTGGATCATTTATCACCTTATCTCTGAAGAGATTCATCATCAATCCTTCGAATCTAAAATACGACTTCGGAATTCTAAGATCTTTGCTTATGAAGATTAACTTATTTTCTATGGTCGATACATAAACGTCCAATTTCCTTTCAATGAAGAGTGGGGTAGAAAGGGCTGTTAAGAGTGAAAAATGAACAATATCCGGTCTTCCGCGTTTCCACCAAAGCGGAAGATCATGATGTGTCATCGCAGTAAAGTGGTAACTCGTATCAAGTAGGACTTCTTTTGGTTTCCGTCCTATTTTTCTAGCGTAGTTCTTTACTGAAGTATGATCAAATATTCTTGACGGTACCGTTTCTAATCCCGCCTCCGCAATAATCAAAGAAAACAATATGATTCTGTAATTGAATGAGAGTTATTTAGTTACTGAACGACGGGCAAATTCCATCATAACACGTTACGTCTCCACAGACAATGCTGTCTTTAGTCTTTAGGTTCTCATTGGAATGCTAAAACCTCACAGGCAATAACAGATTTATTGTACAATCAGAGTACTTTTTTCTTAGCAGTTGAAAAGGAACAATAGCAATGCTATCGCTAGTGAGAGAATTGAAATTTTGGAAAGAAATTTACTACATGAGCTTGGAAGTGACAACGACTGGGCAGAGAAACAGGCACGAGTAGCACTAAGAATAGCCTTGCATAGTCGAGTAAGCATTCCATATTCATTAAGGCAGCTATTTTGCAAGAGTTGTAAGCAATTTATCATCCCAGGTAAAACTTCCAGAGTAAGAACTGGCAGATCTCGAACGAAATCTGTGCGTATAACGTGTTTGAAATGTATGCATGTATATAGAAAAATGATATGTCCGTGCCGCCCAAGACGAGAAAAAACTGGATTACGTTAGCTTGACTAGGAACCAATTCTTTTGTGGGATTGTATATGTGAATCGCTTATTTTGCTGGTTGGTAAAATAGTAATCATATACACAAAGAATTGCTTAAACGATTAATAGTACCGGCTTACGCAGAAACTAAAGTTACCTAATGTTATCGTTAGCTTATCAATAGGTATAAGGATTTATAAGGGAATTAAGGCAAGTCTTGTAACGTATTATGGCCAAGGTTTATGATATTCCTGCTGATTACTTGATCCCTAGATTTGCCGAGCACCTGAAAAAAGATAAGAAAATAGAGGCACCTAATTGGTCGTCCTTCGTTAAAACAGGATGTCATGTAGAGAAAATTCCTCAGAACAAAGATTGGTGGTACGTCCGCTGTGCATCATTATTAAGAAAGATCTACATGCATGGTCCGTTGGGTGTATCAGACTTGAGAAGGGAGTACGGCGGTAAGAAGCAAAATGGATACAGTCTTGCGCATCACCGAAGGGCTGGTGGTGCCATTATTAGAAGAGCACTTCAGCAGCTCGAGAGCTCAGGATACTTAATTAAGAAAGGGCAGGGCAGACTTATCTCAGACGAAGGTATGAAGAGAATGGATAGAATTTCAACGGAAATTTACAAGGAATTAACAACCTCAATCCCCGAGTTACAGAGATATGCCTAATATTCATTTAATATCACTACGATAGGAAATGTCAGTCTCTCAGCCACAAAACAATGATGAGGAAATTCGGAAAAAAGAAGCCGAAGCGGCCGTAAGACAGAAGGCATTAATGCTCTTATTGGATACGAACGCCAGACAAAGGCTCATGAACATAAGGATAGTCAAACCCGAACTAGCTGCGGCGGTGGAAAATTATTTGATATCAGCTGCCTCCGCTGGCAGGCTAAATAGGGCGTTAACGGATCAAGAACTAAAACAGTTGCTAATAAATCTACAACACCCGAAGAAAGATTTCAAGATAAACCGGATTTAATAGCTTATTCACTTTTTTTAAGCTAAACGACCCCTAACTAAGAAACAAATTATTCTGTGATTGGAAATTTGCTTCAGACATATCTAGTTAACTATATTAAGTATTCATACTACTGACAGATTTATGAAAGCGAGCCGTATATAGAGAATATAACAAAGATCCTACAAAGGTCATTAACATAGAAGATGTTGATATGCCCAAGCTTAAACCCAACGAAGTTATGATCAAAATTGATGCAGCGGCCTACAATTATAATGATCTTTGGGCGATATGGGGTGATCCAATTAAGGTACCACTTCCCCATATTTCCGGCAGTGACTCAGCTGGCGTGGTTGTAGAAGCTGGCTCGGATGTTGTAAAACTAAAGGTAGGGGACAGAGTAGTATCACATTCAAACATGAGCTGCAGAGTCTGTGACTTGTGCACATCTGGCAGAGAATATGATTGTAATGACAGGCTCATCTGGGGTTTTCAAACTGGACCTTTATGGGGAGGCTTCTGTCAATATAGTCATCTCCCAGAAGTAAATGTTGCCAAAATACCTGACAACGTATCATTCGATGACGCTGCGGCCGTATCGATGGTTGGGATGACAGCGTGGCATATGTTAGTCGGCCGTGCAAGGATCAGACCAGGACAAACTGTGCTTATTATGGGCGGAACAAGTGGCGTAGGGATGGTAGGTATTCAAATCGCAAAGTTATATGGCTGCGATGTTGTTGCTACCGCAGGGAACAAGGAAAAGATGGACAAATGTCTAGAATTAGGCGCGGATCACGTTGTCAATCATAGAGAGGCAGATTGGTACAAGAAGGTAAGAGAGATTACTAAAAAACAAGGGGTAGATGTCGTTTTTGAACATATAGGGAAATCTACCTTTGCCCAAGAAGTAAGTTTACTAAAGAATGGGGGTACTTTAGTTGCCACTGGTGCCACAACAGGTTATGATTCTACAATCGATTTAAGGTACCTCTTCTTTAAAGGGACAAATTTACTTGGATCTACCCAGGGTACGAAGGCAGAATTGGAACAAGTCATCTACTGGACTTCCAAAGGAAAGATTAAGCCACTCATAGGACAGATACTTCCGTTTTCAGATATGGTAAAAGGTCATGTTATGATGGCTAATGGCGATATAATGGGCAAGATCGTTACAACGCCCCAAAAACTCTGAACTACCTCTTATAAATCGATTTGTTGTTCAGGACACTTTTGTTTATTCCTGGCAATAATGAACGATTCATCAAAAAGTCGCTTGTACTGGATGCGGATATTTTGTGCTATGATTTGGAAGACTCAGTTCCGCTACAGGAAAAGGATGTTGCAAGAGATTTACTCAAAATGTACTTCAGGGAGCAGAAAATTGATAATATTCGATCTTCCATTTATGTAAGAATTAATTCGAGTGAATCAGGCTTGGCAAAAGCAGATCTTTTAGATACGATCCAGAGTGGTGTCGATGGTATCGTACTCCCAAAAATAAACAATAGTCAAGAAGTTAACGAGGTGACAAAGATAATAAAAGAACTTGAACTTGAACGGGGTCTGGGAGCTGGACGAGTTGCAATTATTCCATCAATAGAAACTGCTAGAGGCGTAGTGAATACTTATTCAATTGCGAGAGCCAATGAAAGGGTGGTAGCCGTTGTGTTCGGAGTTTTTGACTTTCTCCACGACATGGACATAGGTGATTATGGCGATGCTACTAGCTATTCATATGCCCGTTCCAAAATTCCTGTAGAGGCCAAAGCAGCTAACGTAGCTTCGCTGGATGCGATATGGCAAAATGTGAATGACATTGACGGTTTGATTTCTGATGCAACTACAGCCAGAAAATTTGGATATTCAGGCAAGTCTTTGATTCATCCTTCGCACATTAGGCCTGTACATGAAGTTTTCTTACCGACACCAAAACAGATAAAATGGGCTAAAAAGGTCTTTGAAGCCTTGCATGGGGCTATGGAAGGAGGATCCGGACTTGGAGCAGTTACACTTGATGGTAAAATGATAGATGCGGTGCATTACAAACAAGCGAAAGCAATCCTGGAAATGATCAGAGACATGAATCTATGAAAGTGGAATGTAAGTTTGGATTGAATGCAGCGGAAACTAAACTAGTACCGAGAAAACTTTTGCATCACTCAAACAAATTGTTGAGCGAGGTAAGTTAGGTCTAAAAGTATGGGAAATATTACATAGATTGATCGTATCACGATTTGGCAATAAATTGGGTTGAGAGAAAACAATTCTATACATCGGCTATTTTCTGAATACCTTTCGATAAGAGACCATCGGATGATTATTCTCTTCCAATAAGGTTAATTCCAACTGCCGTATGGTAAACTTTTTAACTTGTATTCCTTAAAGGATTGGCCTTCAATTATTGAGACTGATCCCTCTCAAGGTGAAATAACGAGATTCTATCCTTTTATCTTATTGGTCAGCAGGATATAACAGTTCAATTCTTTAAAACCAGAATTATTTTCGCAATCTATTTGTATGACATCTAAGTGATTCACGAGAAGTAATTAATGTTTACAGGAATAATAGATGGAACAGGAACAATAAAGTCCATAACTGGGTCTAAAAGAATTGGTAATTCGGATAGGCGTATCAGACTTGAATTGGGAAGAGTGGGAAGAGGTCTTAAAATTGGTGATAGCGTAAGTGTTAATGGTACGTGCCTAACCGTGATCATCTTGAAGAAAAGTGCTGCAGAATTTGAAATTGTCAAAGAGACGATGGATAGGACAACATTGGGATCCCTCAAGGATGGAGATTCTGTGAATATAGAGAGAAGTTTAAAGCTCAGCGATAGGTTTGAAGGACATATCGTTCTTGGGCACGTTGACGGAGTTGGAGAAATTTCTGATGTAATCAAATTCCCAGCTGAAATAAAGATGTGGATAAGGGTCAAAGCCAAAGAAATGATGAAATATTTAGTTCCTAAAGGGTCCGTCACGGTAGACGGAATAAGCCTTACGGTAGTCGATGTCGGAAAATATAAATTCTCTGTAGCTTTGGTGCCTCATACAGTTTCAAAAACTACGATAGGAACCAAAGTCAGAGGAGACACTGTTAACCTAGAATTCGATATACTAAGTAAATACATAGCCAATCTTATACCAAAAAATTAGTAATTACTCGAAAAACAGTAAAACATATAATTAATTTCAATTCCAATAACCCTAGTGTCAAGACAGTGCCAAGACTAGACGACGCGGTTTATGCTCTTAAATCTGGAAGATTTATCATGATCCATGATGACGAGTCTAGAGAGGACGAAGTCGACCTGGTCATGGCCGCACAATTTGTAAGACCTATAAGTGTAGCCGAAATGAGAAACTTGGCAGGAGGCATGATATGCTTGGCAATTTCAAACGAAGCCGCAAGAATATTAGGATTAATGTATATGCACGAAATGCTGCATCGTATATCAACTAATAATTTCACTCTTTCCAAAATAATATTTGGAATCACTCCATACGGAGATAAACCATCGTTTTCAATTTCTATAAATCATATAGATACCTATACTGGTATCACTGACGCAGATAGAGCTCTTACTATTAGTGAGATGGCAAAAATATGCGCAGAAATGAATAATGACGGCAGATATCAATTTGTCAAATACTTTCGTACTCCAGGGCATGTTCCATTGTTGATAGCGGCAAAAGGTTTGATACAGGAAAGGATGGGACATACCGAATTGGGCGTATACTTAATGAAGTTGGCAAATTTAGTCCCTTCAGTAGTTATTTGCGAGATGTTAGATTCAGAGACATACAAGGCGCTAAACATACGGAAGGCAAAGGAGATTTCAATCAAGAGAGACATACCCATACTTCAAGCAAACGAAATTAAACAATATAGTGGTTTGAAACGATAGTTGGACAAGACCAGGTTAGGCATTATTGTTGCAGAATTCAACAGTCCTATCACAATGGAAATGCTGGAAGTGGCGAAGGCTCAAGCGGAATTAAGGAACGCAGCAATTAGATACATCTGTTTCGTTCCAGGAACGTTTGATATGCCTCTACTATTAGAGGAGCTTATAAAGAAAAAAGACATAGACGCAATAGTAACACTAGGTTGCATCATAAAAGGTGAAACAGGCCATGACAGAATAGTTGCAAATACTGCTGCATGGTTTATTGCTGAATTATCATTCAAATATCATAAACCTGTATCTCTTGGCATCTCAGGTCCTGACATGACCGTCCAGCAGGCACGCAATAGAATTACAACTGTTTCTACGAGAGCTGTAGATGCAGCAGTTAACATGGTTGACCGATTAAGAAAATTAAGGGATCTGGAAGAAGATGATGAAAAAATGGGAGTGATCATAATAGATTGAGCATACAGATATCCATTATTAAAATAGAAGGATATGGACCGTGGACATTAGAACTTGGAAGTGACAGAGAAGCTCAATTGCAGATGTTGCAAGCAAAATTGTATTATGATTTGCAAAAACTGTTCTCTGAAAAGGATTGTCTTGTCTATCAGAATAGGCAGGATGAATTATTTGCTGTCACAAATGGACTTTCCGTGGAGGATCATTCCATTATTCTTTCATATATCTCAGGATCGTATAGAGAAATTAATTTATCGATGGCCATAGGGATAGGATCAACACCGCTGGATGCGAGTCTTAACGCATATTGTGCGCGACGCCATAAAAGTCAACTTAGAACCGATGTGCCTCTATATGGTAACCATACCTACTTACTTTCGTCTAAACACACGAGTACAACACGATCTGACATGATGGTGCAAATAATGCATTTAGACATCGATGGTTCAACAAGGATCAGCAACATGATTTCTCCATATGAAGTTAGTACGTTTATAATTAGGATTTTTTCAAGAATTGCGGATGAATTCGTAAATAAGAAATCTATGACTTTTTATTTAGGCGGCGATAACTTTATGATCGTATCAGATACAATTCCTTCAGAAGAGGTAAGATCAATTATAAGTAACATCTGTAAGCAATTGAAAGTGAAATTGAATTGTGGTATCGGTATAGCAAAAACCGCTAGGGAAGCCGCTGGTGCAGCAACAGGGGCATTGGATACAATTCGCAAGCTCCGCAAAGAAGGCATTATTCATCAAGTTTACGAGATCAGATGTCTCTGATTATCAAGAACATAAGTCTATTACTAGAGAATGATCTCGAATTCATAAATTGTGGATATATAGTTATAGGAAAAGACGGTCTAATTAGCCACGCAGGACAAGGTGATTTTCGTAAAACAAACAAGCATGATAAGGTGTTTGACGGAGAAGGATTATTGGCATGTCCAGGATTCGTAAACGCTCACACACATATCGGTGATTCCATTGGAAAGGATATAGCTATAGATATTGATCTGGATCTGGATCAAATGATCCATCCGTTACAGGGGCTTAAGAAAAAAATTTTGGACAATAGCGACAGAGATCACCTTATCACATTCATTAAAAGCAGTGCTCGATCAATGTTGAAGAGAGGAATTGTTGCTTTTGCAGATTTCAGAGAAGGTGGAAGTGAAGGAATTAAGTTGCTAAATGATGCCTTATTTGATACACCGATAAAGTTTGTAGCGTTAGGTCGTCCTGAATTTTATTTCTCTATCCACCCATCGAGCCATGGGGAAAAGGTGGAGAGGCATCCATACAAGAGTCCGAAAGAAACACTGTCCGCTGATTTTAACAAAACGTCTCAAAAAATACTGGAATTATGTGACGGTTTTGGCATCAGCGGTGCGAATGAAAATTCAGACGAGTCCCTGAAACAGTATAGAAAAATAGTTCTTGAGTATAAAGAGAAATCGAGAAGAAATACCATCGTTGCAATCCATGCAGCAGAGTCGGAGCAGACTGTAACATTATCAGTTTCTGCTACGGGGAAGAGTGAGGTTCAGAGAATTCTTCTAAATCTCATGCCTGATTTCATTGTACATATGACCAACGCTTCTGACGAGGATATTACCAGAGTAGCTAAGCTAGGAATTGGGATTGTTGTATGCCCCCGATCAAATGGAATATTAGGAGTGGGCTTTCCTAGAGTTGCAAAAATGGTACGATTAGGATGCCATGTTGGAATTGGAACCGACAATGTCATGATCAATTCACCAGACATGTTTAGAGAAATGGATTACCTATGGAAAATGTCAAGAACAATTGATGATGGATTTCTTTCTGCAAAAGATGTATTGAAGATGGCAACTGTAAATGGAGGGAAAATACTTAAGATAAATTCAGGATCAATCGCTCCAAATATGTCTGCTGACATGATCTTTTTCAAAAAGGATCATATTGATCTTGCACCTTTGCACAATCCGTATGCAGCGATTGTACATAGAGCAGACATGGATTCGATTCACAATATTATGATTAATGGCAGGTTAATTGATGGAGAAGAATTCTAATTGCATGTAATTCTCAACGCTGCGATGTCAGTGGATGGAAAAATAGCTACTAGAAGCGGAGATTCTTCCATTTCATCTATTGTTGATCTTAAGCGTGTTCACAGATTACGGGCGACAGTGGATGCAATCATGATAGGGATACAGACTGTCCTTACTGATGATCCGATGTTGGATGTCAGATTTGCTAAGACCAAAAAGAAGAATCCTGCGAGAATAATAATAGATTCCACTGCAAGAATATCACTTCATTCGAGAATTCTGAAAACTGCTAACGAAATCCATACCGTTGTGGCAGTGACAACTAGAGCTTCAATCGCAAAAATCCACAAAATCGAAAGTTCAGGCGCCCAGGTGCTTGTTACAGGAGGCAAGATAGTAAATATTCGCAGTGTATTTCGCCATTTGGAAAGATTGGGTTTTAAACGAATACTCGTTGAAGGTGGGGGGGAGATTAATTGGTCAGTACTGAACCTCGGAATGATCGACGAGATGATTGTTATGGTTTCGTCAGTCGTGATAGGAGGAAGAGATGCAAAGACGCTTGTAGAAGGCAGAGGTTTTTCGAAGATATCTAGCACAAAGAAAATGAAGCTTTCAAGAGTTGAAAGGCAGACCCTTAACGAGCTTGTCCTTTACTATCAATTATTTTGAAATTGGTCCTTTGAAGTTACTTCTAACATAATCTCATCAATTTTATACCTTAAAGCATCCTTAACTTTACTGTTATCCACCATACCTAAAGAACCCTTGCAATTCGGGCATTTGAAGAATAATTCTACAGCCGTATCAAATTTTATTCTTGGACATTCATTATTGCCACAGTGATAAAATTCTGATGATTCTTCATATTCCAATCTTTTTTGCAATCTGTCGAGAATCTTCTTTTTTTGATTATCAATAAAGTTCTCAGCTTGATCTCTTTTTGCCCTCCACCGATACACGAACCATCCTTTTTTTTCGTCTTTGACCCTAATACCGGTTATTAAAGCCTTACCAAACATGTCGTACAGCACCTTTCTTATGATATTTATTCGCATACCAGTTGCGCTGGCGATTTCCTCGTCAGTCGCGTCCTCTGTATTTAATAACGCTCGCGCAACTTTGTAGTATTCTTCTCCACCAATCAACGCTGCAATCTTGACAAAAGGGTCTTCATTATCAGCAGGTCGCATCCATATTAATGCTATATTTTTTTGGATATATAGTTACCGTCATACCCTCGAACGTCAATTTCAATTTTCTATGAATTATCTGGGTAGGATCAAAGGTTCTCGTCCAAGCTATGACTGGGTAATTGCCCATATTACATATTTCACCTGTTACGAATAATTCTTTATAGTCAATGCCAAAGACTTCACCTAAATTCGAATGACAAGTGATTTGAGTGCGGATAGATTTCATTCTTGAGATTATACTTCCCTTTGAAAAATTTCATGAATATACCCAAAACTACCTATTCTACCAAGATGTATCAGATGCATTTGAAGGTAGAAAAACCAAGAATTCTAATGACAAATGTGAATTGTTATGGGGGAAGTTAGTTCGAACTTGAAGAGTTTACAACCTCTCTCGTTGCAATTTTTAGTTAATTTTTAAACCATCATCTCTCTCAAGATATACAGCTACATCAGTATCTCGCGGTCTTATTGGTTAAGGAAAATGCCCGTTAATGGTGATCTAATTTTGATGTCTGATAATAACGACAAATAAAGAGATGAAAATGTAATCTCGTTAATGGATATTTACAGAGAATTTTCAAATATTACAGAAGCTCGACCCATTGTAAGAACCTTGGATTATGCAATATCATACATGATTTTAATTTTTCGAACTTAATCCTGAATTTTTATTGTCATCAGTATTGAAAATCAATTATTAGGAATTTTGCAAAATCATACTACAGAACATTCGTTAACTATTCTAAAATTGTCTCACATTAATGGTTCATGTAATATTAGAAGGTTACCATCACGCAGGATCCGTATTCCCATAACCTTCAATATATCCCTTGCAACAGCGTTATCTTCCCTTTGAATTATCTTCGTAGCCATTTTTATTCTGTATTTGGGTTGCCAGTGTTGTCCAATTTTGTATTTACCCCTCATCTCGTCCGGAACCACCTTTAAAACAGCTACCTCCCTGACTGTTGCCATATTTGAATTAAGTGGGGCATAACCACCTTCTTTTTGATATTTTATCATTAGAGCATTAAGCGCTTTAGCTTTTTCTTCAAGATCAGTAACGATAAAGGCATTACCTTTGATCACGACGCTAATGTAGAGTGTATCTGCTTGCGATGCATCAGCAGGATGAAAATAATATGAGGGCAGAAAACAGACGTGCATATCAACTTCAAAACCAACTTTTGAATTCCTTGTTACATTTTCAATTTTTTCACCGAAAGGATGAGAATGCATATAAACTGTCCCAAGATTTATTTTATCGACATCATTTTCCAGATTTCCACTCCTTCCCTTATCCTCAACAAAAACAAAGTTCATTGGTATTATCTGTGGATATCCCCTTTCATCAATCGAGCCAATTCGGCCTACTGGTTGCTCATTGAGAAATTGAATGATCTTGGCTTTCGATCTAATTTCAAATTTTGGTACAAGTTTCATCAAATGACTTTTTCTCATACTTATATAAATATTCAAAGAAAATCAAATTACAAGATCGATCTCCATAGCATTAGAGAAAACTAGAATAACAGCATTAGAGAAAACTAGAATAACACTCAAAATGTATAAAATTAATGATACAATCGAACAAAGAAAAAATGAAAATTCCCTAATAATTCCTTATCCCGCAGATTCATGAATCAATCGAACCAAAGATCTATTTCAATTTGGCAGGATGAGAAAGTATAATTACGTCCTATTTCTCAGAAGTTCCCCACCATCCTTTTGCACAATCATAATATATGTCCAGCATCATAATTTCTTCTTAAGTAGACCAACTTAATACTATCTCAGTATCATGTTTACTGATGCATATCAAAAGGTCTTAATTATCAGTGCAGGATTGAATGATTGAGATATTCAACATCTATTTAATTAGCCTAGCTACTCTTCATCGAAAACTTTTCATCAACTTTCTCTATTGTGTTAATCAACTAAGATCACCTTATCAAAGAACGTTACTAAACAACTTGCTGATGCCTTGGTATATTCTGGAAGGTCAAGGACACTTATATTTTTACTAAACTCACTTTCGCTGTAACTTGCATCTTTTATCAGTCACTTCCTGGCTTCTCATAGCCAGAAAAGCAACGCACCTACAACAAGACTTAGTTGCAATAACAAATGAAGGGGCATAGATTTTTTATGCTGCTTTCTCACATAGTTACGATCGTCCAATCTCCTAAGGGTCCTATACATATTTATGATTGTTATACCTGACACTGCGCTAACTAATAATGGCATAATCCATCCTGTATGCATTAATGTAAAAGCAATCCAAGATACACCCGCCATGCTCGCAGCGATGTATATAGCTACCTTAACTGTATTTTCCCGCCCTATTACTATCGGAATTGTTTTTCGCCCTGCCGCTTTGTCTCCTTGGACATCAGCAACATCGTTAAACGGCGAGGTTATGAAAACCATTCCTCCCAACATAGAGGCAATATAGATAGTAAGGAAAATTGGATTATATGGAATATTCAAACTAGTTGTGACGTTCAATGACCACAATGATGTAGCCCCAAGTGTGATACACAGCATCATAGCTACTGCAATTGCAAGCGTTTTTACAACAAAACGATCTTTAAGTGAGATCTTTGGAGCAGAATACATAATGCCTATTGATACTAATCCGAGGGAAATAACTATGCCCGTCATATCGTTGCCAATTAAACACAACAATATTCCCAAGGTATTAGTCATGGTAACAAATAACCATGCCTGAGTTTTTGATACTTTTCCTGTTGCAATTGGTCTGTCCTTTCCGTTTGCACGGTCCAGGTTAGAGTCTACTAAATCGTTTAACACGTACATACCGACTATAATCATGAAAGAACCGAGTGGGAGAGTTAGTGACTTTAAAACGACGCCAACGATGTATCCGGGATTCTGGGTTAAATCAAATACTGCATTAGGAAGACAAAAAATACCTGCTAGGGTAGCGAAGGCGTAAATCATCCCCCATCTTTTTCGATAATTTAATAAATGTAACTGCGATACAGTAAAGTCCCTAACGCTTCTAACAACGTCATTCTTGATGATTATGTGCGATGGAGAGTAGTCGATAACTTGGGCCATATTGAGCCGCTCTCCTTTGTCCTTTTTATTGTCTTTGGCGCAGAATTTGGCTGAATTTGGCTAAAATTCACGTATGTGCCTTATATTTTTGGTTCCTACTCCAACTCAGGAGAAAAACCTAGTGCATTAGCATGATAAGACTACTTCTGATTAATTCGATCTGAAAGTAGTCTAGCAACTAAGCTGAGGATGAAATTATCCACAGAAAAACTACAGAAATGATTGAAGTGGCTAATAATAAGTCGAACTATTCAATTATTGATTTTTTACAAGTACATTCTCAATTGTTGAGTCATCCAAAATTGTCTTAATTAGCTTCACCCGCTCATGTTCACCAATTTCAGCGGAAGATTGAATCGAATCAACCGCTTTGAGCTTCCAATAGTTCTTTGCTGCATTTTCTATTTCCATTTGAGCATGATAAACAACAGTACCCAAGGCAGTAAGAGAAAATTTTCCTTTGTTTCTCTTAATGAGTCCGACCCGCAATAACTTACCAGTTCTCGAATAGGACCGTTTTCTTGTAAGTCCTTTAGAGTTTTTTAGCTCCTCACTTCCACTAGCACCTCTTGCAATGGAATTGAATAGATCTAATGAACTACCGTCCGCAATTGCTCCTATGATATCTGCAGGCGAATCTAACTTCATTAATTTTCGTAGTTTTAAATTAGGGCGTGCAGTATAAAGACATAAGTTCTCCAAAAATGGAGAATTTATGGTAACAGTTTCCTCTCCTAACGAAAAAATGGCAAATAACCTTATTTTTCTGATTAATGATATATCGTATTTGATGAATCGCATTCGCTGGTGTCATAGTAGCAGTTAACATGCCAGTTTAGACATCTTAATCATGATTATTAATATACGATATCTCGAATATAATTTGGCACTGCATCCTTTCAATTTGCGCCGCATGATATTTCATCATTTTACTCTCACTTTCCACTTTCAAGTTTTGCCAAGTCACATTGTTTCGGCGCATTTCTGAAGTGACCCCATGTTTTCTACATTGTGGCACTAGTCGAAGATTCACACGCTGTTCGAATTTGTTCTTGCAGCCAATCTTTTTCATCAACTGACAACGAAGCCATGGATTATGATTTTTGTATTAGTACTTACGTGAAGATGTCATGTTTTTGAAATCAAACTGCTAAAATTGTCGATTCACTCGTAGGTTATTAGTCAACTTCATATCTTATTTCTATTTACAAAAGACTACCGCGTCTATTTCCATCAATGCAAACTTAGGCCGATTTGAAAGAGAATATAAATAAATTAATTTGTAAAGAATTGCCCTCCTGCGTTAGATGAAGGATAGATGTAGAAAATCTTCTGTGAATTTGAAATGGAAGAGTTGTGTTGTACGTTATGTTATCAATTGATAGAACAGTTTTTCTATAATGATAGACAAAATAACCGGCAAATTGAGTGAACAAAAACCATATTTGACATTCACTGGGCATATCATGTTTAGCCAATCATTGTGCTTTGTCCTGCTAGGTAGAATTTGTTCGGTATCCGAATATGTAAATCGACTTCTAATGGTCCAGATTTACAATTTCAATCTTGTAAGAACTAATATAGAAGGGTATTTGGTTTATGATTTATGACATGCAAATGAACGATACCTATGATAACTCTTTTGTGGATTGCGAAAGGGAGGGTCTGTATAAAGCCATATACACTCGGCGAGATGTCCGGTCAAATTTCATCGATCGTGATATTCCAGACAATATTTTAGCGCAAATATTGAAAGCCGCGCACCATGCCCCTTCCGTAGGTTATTCTCAACCATGGGATTTCATCTTAATCAAGGATTATGCAAATAGACTTCTAGTCAAAAATTCGTTCATTAATGAGAGAGAGAAATCAATTTCTTTACTAAAGGGAGATAAAGATAGACAGAAATTATATCTTCGTCTAAAACTAGAGGGGATAATAGAATCTGCTATCAATATATGTGTGACTTATGACCCTACAAAATTTGGACCATTTGTACTTGGAAGAACATCAGTGCCCGAAACTGGCGTATACAGCGTATGTTGTGCAATTCAAAATCTTTGGTTAGCAGCTAGAGTCGAAGGAATAGGAGTTGGATGGGTTAGCATTCTTTCTACCGCTGATCTTAAAAAGATTCTCTCAATACCAGATCATGTCCTGCCCGTAGCATATCTCTGTCTTGGATATGTTAATGAATTTTCTGTCAAGCCCGATCTTGAAAACGTTGGATGGTTAGAGAGAATGGCTCTGAAGGATGTAATACACTATGAAAGGTGGAAGGGGTTACAAAATGATCTTTGGGATGATCTTCACAATTCATTTGACGATATAAGATAATTTCTAGTTCCATTTTTCGAAATCAAAGAAAAAATGGAATCTATTTGGAGACACTAATTTTCGCTTAGAAGAAGTGATATGCCCCTCAAGAGGAAATAATGACTTCGTAATTGCTAGAAGGAAATGCCAGAATGCGGATTGCAACACTATCCAATCTTAACTACCATTTCTAGTGGATATTGATTTTGCTAAAAAAGCCTGATTGGGCCTTCGGTATATATTTTTACTCATATTTGTAATATGTAGAGATACTTTATAGTCAGACTTATAATTTCGGCGTAAGTAAAGTCATTATGACAAAAAATTCCTCATATTTTCTTGAGTCAATGAATGCAATGCAGATAAGAAAAAAAGTAGATGAAAATACTGTTGCCGTGCTCATTTTTGGTGCATGCGAGAATCATGGTGATCATATGCCATTTGGATCTGATTTCATTTTTCCTCTCGAGATTGCAGAAAGAGTAGCTAAAATGGCAGAAAATGTCATAGTTTTACCTGCTGTGCCATATGGAGTAAGCTTGCACCATAACGGCTTTCAGATGACATTGAGTCTCCAATCGGATACATTAGTAAAAATCATTACTGATATTTTCACCAGTTTAATCTCTAATAAAATAAATCGAATCCTTATAATAAATGGTCATGATGGTAATATTGCTCCTATAGAAGATGCTGCTAGGTCAATAAAAGACATGCATCCAGAAGTCACAATTTGTTGCTTAGAGTCATGGTGGACATTGGTTGGACAGATAAGGAAGGATTTATTTGACATATGGAATGGATTAGGACACGGTGGAGAAGCGGAGACATCCGCAATGCTTGCAGTACGCCCTGACTTGGTCGATATGAATCTTGCACCTAGTGACACAATTCCTAAATTACCTACCAATGTGAGAATCTATTGGAATTTTGATGAACTTACAGGTACAGGTACTACTGGATCTCCACGAAATGCTAGTATTGAAAAAGGCAACGCAGTTTTGGAAACGATTGAAAGTGTATTGCTCTCTCTCATGCAAGAAATGGATCAAAATAATTGGAAATACGGAATAAATGTAAATCAAGATAAAACAAAGTGAATTTAAACTTCTGAATAAATGAATTCAGTACGTACTCCCAACAGGGAACGTCCTTTGTCCGTTCTCATAAAGAATCCATAATTATCCTTCATTTCAGTAGAATGATACAGATATTTAAGTTGCTAATTGTTGGTAATATGGCTGTTAAGCATGATAAAGAGGTTCACCCAACGAGTATAAACGATGCTTAATATTCATGGACCTGTGAACAGATCAGTGACTAAGAAAAAGACCATATTTTCTTCTCAGGTTACAGGAAACCAGTAGATAGATTATTCATACGGGAGATGTAATTCAGATTGAATTTGATTTCTTATTATCTCTTCTAAATCGGAAGAGATATGGCTTCAGACGAACTTATCATAATTCTTCAACTCCTTGTACGTGACCATACCCTATACTTGTGGCCCCCAAGAACATTCCACATTCCTCATTAGGACATATGAAAACTGCACATCTCAACCCTGGTGCATCTGCATTATCTGGATAGACGATTCGTACGTCTACATCTCTTTCGAACTCTTTCTTGCAATGAGGACACTTTGCCATAACAGTGTATCTTCCCCGTAAAATAAAAAGGATATGATATGTGGGATAGGCATAGGAGTACGATAAGATACCGTTAGTTATACTGTATTCTAAATAGTAAAATAAATGCCCCGCGATGCCCTCCCCCGACCATATTATGGGGCATTGCCTAACGCTGGACCTAAGGAATTTTGGTCCCTCTTTTTCTTGCAATTAAAACATCACTTTATGAATATTTGGTGGGCGCAGAGTAACCCTAAGATAGCGTTGTATTAAACTAGGATGATCAGAGGGTTTTGGTTCGGATTACATTCTTGAAATAAGATTTTACATTCCTTTTACGCTCTGTCGGCTAACACTTACATTATCTCTAGCAATTCTTACATAATGTTCATCTATCTCAGTCCCAACAAATTTTACATCGAGATTGATACACGCTGACGCAGTAGTACCTGCACCAATAAAGGGATCGTAAACTACCAAATCAGGTCTTATGCCATGCAACATTAAGCAGAATTTTGGCAATTTTTCAGGAAACTCTGCGGGATGAGGTCTTCCCTTTTGAATAGTCGCATAAGGGATGAACCACACATTACCTCTGTCTCTCTTATCCTGTTTCGTAGACTTCCACCGTCCTATGTTAGTCTTGTCTTGATACGGTACACCTATGGATAACTTATCTAATGGAGTTTTAAGAGTCTTGGAAAAATGAAAAATGAACTCATGAAGGTCTGTAAGAAAACGGCTACTAATTATTGGTTTAAAATGACCTACGGAAAAACTGTCTTGGACTCGTGAATTCTTGCCAACATCAACTTTATCGAATGAAATTGATTTTATCCAATGAATTGTGTTCTGTAACTTGTATCCCGCCTTCAGGAATTCCTGTAATACTTGAAATGGTATCAGTGGATCCAATAGTGTACCCCCTATATTCAAAAAGAAAGACCCATTATCTCTCAAAATAGGCATACTTAGTTTAGCAACATTATTCATCCATTTCAAATATTGTCGCCTACTAATTTTATCATTGTACATGTTATACCCTTTGTCTATGTTGTATGGCGGTGAAGTAACAATAACATCTACAAAGAACTCTTGTCTGTATGCTCTTCTCATGAATTTAAGGCAATCTTCATGATAGATGTTGTCAACCATAATGAGTTGTGTCATACCACATCCAGTGAATGTAGAGCAATGAAGAGTATGGAAATAGGAATAGATCAATAGCTTGACACAATGAATTCGAAGCCATGGCCAAAATACATAATTTACAGCTGTAATTTAACATTAATGACTCGGAAAAGATATACAATTAAGACACTCACTATTATTTTAACACCTGTAGATGTATGTCATTCCAATGAGCCACGACAGTATTGAGATGCACTTGGTCAGATGGAATACACGTATTAAAGTGGTGAAAAGTTTCAACAGATAATCAAGATTAGGAGCTTGTTGCGAACATTAAAGGGATCATTTACTCAAACTGGGAGAAAAGAAATATGATGATCTACTTCAAAAGCGGCAAGTATTAAATAACTAAGTCACGAGAATACTGTAGAAGATGCATTGATTAAAGACCTAGTCAATCCAACTAACTTTAACCTTATGGTTGGAAAACTGGGGGATGTCCTTATAAGAGCACTCGATTTGCCACTTGGTTATGCCATCAACTGGGGACGCATATGGTCTCTTTGGCCTGTGCACCTTGAGACGGCGTGCTGTAGTGTAGAATTTGGAGCCGCATCAGGACCAAGATATGATGTAGAAAGATTTGGAATAATTGAAGCATTTGGATCACTTAGGCAATGCGATCTAATTGTCGTGCAGGGCACCGTGACTCGAAAGATGGCGCCTCGCCTTAGAATGGTGTACGATCAGATGCCAGAACCCAAATACGTTATAGCCATGGGGGCCTGTGCAATAACGGGTGGTCTTTATATAGATTCTTATAATGTGCTTCCCGGTATAGATGGAATTGTACCGGTTGATGTGTATGTACCTGGTTGTCCTCCAAGACCTGAAACTTTAATTCAGGGCTGTATGTTACTACAAGAAAAGATTAAAAGGTCGAAGATAAGATAGAATGAGTTCTCGGATCGATTTCCCGTGGCTGGGATGTAACCAACCGAGGATCTTTTTTTGCGACCATAGATAAAATCTATCATGTATAGTCATCCCTCGAAGAGAGAAAACTAAACCATGGCTGAAAAATTCTGCATTAATTGTGGAACTAAGAAAAAGGGTAACACCCAGATAGTCAGAAAAGCAAATATTGATTTCCTTGTGACTTGCAAAACTTGTGGATTGGAAGGCAGCAGTTCTCATAATTAAAGAGCCGAAATTGGATGAAGACGAAGCAGCAGAAGTATTCAATAAGACTCCATTGACAGACCGTCAGAAATCGGGTCGAAGAAAGAGTAAACGGGCAAACTATAGTTGACTGTTCTGAAGTCCTTATTAGGATACTCCAAGAAAGGGCAAAAAATTGACACTTGTTGTTTTAGCTACAAGCGACCCTGAAAATGCTTTTACTATTCACAGCGATACATCCACCCTATCTTTTTTATTGTCCCGAAATTGAAATGTGTCGATCTAGCAATTTCTGGCCGGGTTGCTCCTTCCTTATACATATCTATAACAAGCTTAATCCTATCCTTCTTGGTCAAATCTCAAATGAGAGTAATAATAAATATCTCCCTTACTAGATTAATTGTAGTAATAATACAGTGTATTGTTTCCTAATAATGGTATTTTTCTTTGATACGCCTTATTGTTGCTCTCTGTTTCTCATCGTTATTCATTGATACATTACAATTACAATGTTCCCTTGAGTTTAGAGTGTGGTATATGTCCCTCAAAAGATAGTAGCAGATAAGTGTGAATAAAATTTAATACTTGGGTTGTTTAGAGGCGTCGTAACCCTCTCATGTTTTTGTCTCATTCTAAATGAATAGTAGGTTTCGTCCTCTGCATCGCCTATCCTTAGACGAGTTCCACACCGCATTTTATCAACACGCCTTTAAGATCTAGTGAATTTATCAACATTACGGAAGTATTCGAGTACTCATACAAAGTTAAATGCGACAATAAAATCTGATGTGAATAACATGTGATACAGCTGATGAGGCATGATAATACAGCACAAAATTAGATATCGCGTGGATAGGTGCAATTGATTGGCGAATGACATCAATCCAACATCATTAGTCGTACTGGCAACAGGTTCTACTGCTGTTTAATCACCACATTTTGCCTTCCAGATTTCGCGTGTTTTCTGATTTAGGTGGTGTTGTCGTCAGGTTTTCAATTCTTAGTCTAAGATACATTACCTCCGAGTATAAATTGTGATTATTTAACGGTTCAGATTGCTATGAAAAAAACTACAAAAAAAGAATTGATCGGACGATCAGTACTTGTTGTTGCTCTCGTTGCTGTAGGTATCAGTGGTACTGGATTATTGTCTTCTTCTTACCCCATACTTACTGTATTTGGAAATACACTTCGAGTTGTCTCGAACGCATACGGCGCCTCAGACTCAATTTTTGGCGATGCTGCATCTAGCACGAATACAGATGATAACAACGACAAACCCAAGGACGACGGCGACAACCAGGGCAAGGACCAAAATAAGGAAAAAGAACAGAGTGGAGATGAAACTAGTACCACATCTTCATCAAATATTGCTCCGCAAACTAGTTCAAGCAGTGATAATTCTGAAGCATCCTTGTCATCATCTGATGATAGCACAGCATCCTCGCCCGGGATCCAAAATGCATCTATAGTAGGTATAAAGAGCGATAAATCATATGATCCAAATCCAATCAATGTAAACTCAGGGGATTCCGTTACTTGGACAAATAGTGATAATGATATCCATTCCGTAACGTCTGGGAGTGATGAGGGACCATCTATTGGTCAGGAATTTGATTCAGGCATATTAGGCGAAGGACAATCTTTTACTCATAGATTCGAAAATCCTGGAACGTATGAATATTTCTGCAGTATACATCCTTCAATGGTAGGAGAAGTCATAGTCAAATAGACAGAAATAATAACGACGAGAGACGAAACTCAATTTATTATGCAGCCGTATCTAATAATTGACAGACTCTCGATTCTCATTTTATGAAATGCATAGAACTATGTGCTGATATTTGGTGTTAGTGGATTAGTTTTCTGTCCAATCCATAAAAATGTGTGCTTGTGATCTTTCCGTCAGTATTATCAATCTGTATTTGGAGATATCCACAATCCTTATCATTCACAAATGACCAGTCTGGATCAGGAGAGGCTTGATAATGTGATTTTCCTCCTGCTCCTGAAACAAACTAGTGACCATTTTTACTTTGGGCCATGATGTGATATGTCCCACGACCCATACTTTAATTGCATAGGTTGAGAATCGGGATAGTGAATATATACAGTAACGTGTTAGCAAAGATTTGTTAGCCTTGAATAGAGTTAACTTATTTTTGAGTAAATAGTATTGATATTAAGGTAGTATTACATTGATATCCTTAGAATCGTGATTATGTTTATAATACGGATTATGTGCCTATCCAGCATGCTCGAATTGAAATTTGCATCATTATTATTAGCTACTATTTTTATTGTATCGGGTTATTTATTTTCAGAAGATAACCGAGGCTTTGCAACATCAAATTCCACGGAGCAGCTTCAAGGTTCTGCCAACATCTCAAACTCTCAAGTCTCATTTCAAAATGCCACCAAATACGAACTAATTAAAATGTGGGGTTCAGAAGGAAAAGGTGACGGGCAATTTCAACGTCCACATGATCTAGATTTTAGCCCTGATGAAAAGATTCTTTATTCTGTAGACAGAGATGGTAATAGGATTCAAGCATTTGACAAAAATGGGTCCTTTCTTTTTTCTTGGGGAAAATTAGGTAGCGGTGATGGTCAATTTCACGTTCCATATGGCATAGATGTAGATATTGATGGTAATGTATGGGTTGCTGACAGAGCAAATGACAGGATGCAAAAATTTGATAGCAAAGGTAACTTTATTTTAAAGTTCGGAAATGTTGATGGTAAACCAAGTGCTGACCCAGGAAAATTTGATAACCCTAGACATGTTGCTGTAGGCAAGAATTTAGAATACGTCTATGTAGCAGATTCTAAAAATAATCGCATACAGAAATTCAATATAAATGGGAGTTTTGTTGAAGCTATAGGTAAACTAGGGAACAAACGCGGTGAATTAGATCTTCCTACCACAATTGAGATCGATTCGAAAGGTAACTTTATAGTAAATGAAAGAGGAAATGAACGCATCCAGAAATTCGATAGCAATTGGAATCCTATACTAATGTGGGGTTCCAAAGGTAGTGGAGATTCTCAATTTTGTCATATAGAGCATATTGCTGTTGATAAATATGATAACGTGTATGTAACGGATCCACAATCTGATCCTGGTTGTAGTCAGCAACCAAGGGTTCTAAAATTTGACAGCGAGGGTAACTTTATTACAAAATGGGGATCATATGGAAAAGGTGATGGACAATTTAGAGACCCAGAACACCTTGCTGTAGATTCACAAGGACATGTATATGTGTCTGATAGAAAGAACGAAAATATCCAAGTATTTGAGCCAATACTAAAATAGAGTGGGCGCATGACCAGATGGGATGTTCGTTTATCCAGTGAGCTAAAAAATCATCAAGTTCAATAATTCGGTTCTGAAGAGTTCTATTTCATAAATGCCAGAGATGGCCGTGATCGAAAAGGACCGCCTGGTCCAATACTCATTAACCAGATTCTATACCAAATATTCAAAATAGAGTTTGTAACCTTGTATATCACGTTAAATCTATGAATCGGTTAGCAACTATGTATAAAATGAAACTCAGAGTTCTATGTCTTTATTAAAATAAACTGTTAAAGTTACCAGGACTAGACGTCCACCAGTGTGAGAATTGTGCTTGGAAGAATGATGTATTTTGGAAAACAGAATTTAGCGGTTAAAGTCTAACTATCGTGAATATTAAAAACTGGCGGTCGATTGGCCAAGGTGTAATGAGTAGAACGTCAACTCACTTTATGTAATTATCTACGTGCATCAAAATTTAAGTTAAAACAAAAGCTGGTGTGTGAATCTCTTATGGCACGCTATTTATACACCAGCCTTGATGAATTAATTGCCAAGGATTTAATAGAAATAATATTTTATTAAACTTGGAGACGATTTTCAAGAATGAGAATTGTCTATCACCCGGTCAGACGGACACCCGTTTCATTGAAATGTTACTAGATAGAGGAGCTTAGACCTACAGCAAAATCTAAAAAAAGAGTATCCAATCTACGAAGGCATAACAAATACAATTCGGGAACTGATCTCCATTCTGACGTTTATCCATGTAGTGATCGATTCAACCGTTAACAATTTATCACGATGCCAAAATTCATCATGGTCCTTGCGCTCTTCCTCTGTGTTGAAATTTAGATTGCAAAAATGCCATTTCAATCTTGGCTTGGGTTTTGAAATATATCTTGGTATGGGCCCTAATGCGGGAATGAAACCAGGTATGCTAGTATCATATTCATTATGATAAAATTCAGAATTTGATTCTAACCTGAATTCTTCATGATTGGATCTGTTCTGGAGCCCAGAAATCCAGTGTAGTTGTTTGAGAAATAAAAACGATCCATTGCGTAAGGATGTAACTCCAATTTGAATCATACCCAGCAACGTAGGGCTATCCATCAATTATCTTGGTATATTTGGATTCTTGACTTGTACTCGCAACAGGAATGGAGTTCAACACTATGGCAAATTCAGAAAGCGTATCATCGGTCCAGAGTTCCATCCGTTCACCCGCTATTTACTAACTTTGTCTTGTCTAAGAAATAATATGACGAATTTAAGGATTGGACGGATTCTCCATGTGGAGGAGACCAATCTGAGGTCATGGTATATTGATTGAAAGCAGATACGACAATAGTATGCTATTAGTAATAAAAGATCATCCGCTTACAACCTTAATTCCCAATCAAACCATATCGAGGTAATAACGTATTGAAAAAAATAATTATTATCCGACATAGAATTGGTAAAATTAAATGATCTGATAGGTAACGAATTAGATGACTTGTTCATTCTTGTTGTCTTTTGCCGACACATCTGCTGTATAGATGCACATTAGCCATTCTCACGCCAATAGCTTTGGGCATCTTGTAATCTAGAATGACTACATCATACGGTAGAATATAACGTGTTACTTCGAGATTACCGATGCTGGTTGACCTTACCTGATGCAGTGTCTCCACGTATTTCTTAAGACACTCTTCGTCATCACATGTGATCTGAACAATATGTCCGCGCCCTTCTAGAATTTTCTGATAAAGAGACTATGTACATTCATCATTATCGGCCACGAGTATCTTAAATTCTCAGTTCCCAATGCCCTTGAGATTAACCCAAAAATCACGGTATAATCAAGCATCATAATCTCATTCAAGAATCTTTGTTCATTGACGAGACTAGATCCTTGCATTTCATCATCTTTCAATTGAACCACCTTTTAATTTAATTATTTAAACTATATGTTGATTCTCATTTGTGAGAACAGCTCGGCTCTGTTTCATAGAACTGTTTAAGTTTGCGAGATCTAGTTGTTCCGTATTTTGAATGTCGGTCTATTTTGATACTGTGGTACGTCCGACAAGTACTTGCAGGTTTATTAAGTAACTTTAGTAATTCAACCGTTTTCATAATCCCTAGTTGTTTGATTCTAGGTCCAATTTCATATTTTGATTATCTATATCGTTTAAATATTAGGCACTCCTAATTAGGCAAACCTAAGGAATGTCAGTAAAAGAGTCGGATCAACAAGATGGTGATGCCTTGGAATTACTACATGAACTGCTGGATAATATTTCATATCGTATAATTCTATCGACAATCGGATCAGCTAGATCTGTAGGAGATATTTGTTCGCAAAACAATATCCCGCTGAGTTCTACTTACAAGAAGATTAAGCGATTGACTAAACATGGTCTCATTCACGTCGCGAGAATAGAAATTGATGATAGCGGGAAAAAGGTGGTATTCTACAAGAGCAAAGTGAAGAGAATGCAATTTGGAATAGAAGGCGAAAATTTGTCAATTCAATTCGAAAACAATGCTCTATTGAAGTCTATCGGCCGTGTAGCCTAAAAATTACATCTTGTAACCAAGTGGGTGTCATGAACGAAGTGATAATCAAAACGGTCAAATCAATTTACGCCATAATTTCATCATTATTTTTGATATCCCATTATCGGAATAAGATCAATCCATCAGTATTGGAATTTCCAATTGATTGCATCCCGATCTGTGCCCGAATCATTCTGTACTGCTTTACCATTTTCATTTTCTGTGAATTTCTGGCTTTTCAGTCTATATTTGCTTCTCAATGCATTTACTATGATGTTGAAACACAAACGATCGTCCTGTTATGTGGAGGGCAAACTTATTTGACATATCAGACAACCTTGGGCCAAATAATGTTTTACAACAGTAGACCAACAGGGTATGGGTGTTAACTGCAAATATAGTCGTTGGTAACTCTGCAACTCTAAACATTAACTCAACATACACGAGTTGGTTAAAAATTAACTCGACGAACAATCATGATCCTTACCACATAGACGTTCTGGGGAATATTAACATAGATTCAGTCAAAATTTCTTCATGGAACTTTCACTCACAAAATTATACAAGAAGCGATGGCTCAGTGCCTAGACCATATATATCAGGTACTCACATCAGCAACTGGTAAAGTAGTCATCAGGATGCAGACTTATTCTTTCTGGCTTCTAGATTGCCCTCTCGTGAGAGTTTATCCTTTAACGGTGGCAGAGTCATTTTAGAAAATAATAAAATACACTACCAGTATTATGGCATAATTTACTCTACAAGAGACTTTGTTAGCCAAAATAACACACTTTATAATAATATTTATAATATTGGTAACATGACTCATATTGACAGTAATAGGCAAATATCAATGGCAAATTTTAGCTGACAATAGCCGACCGTTTGTTTCTATACGATCTCCTAAAATGAATTCAACCATTTCGTCTAAATATGTTACAGTACTCGGAACGGCGTTTGATGAACAGAGCGGAGTACAAAAGGTTGAGGTCTTCGAGCATACATTTCCATTCAATAATACGTTTCCGTACAAACTTGCAAATCAAGTAAAGTATGGAAGCTAGTCTGATTGGGAATATCATTTTAATCTTGCCAAATCTTGAGTAAACAGAGTCTTTGCCAGGGTGACTGATTGCGCTGTAAATCAAAACTGAGCTGAAATACGATTTCAAATTGCTTCTCAGAACTATACTAGATCCAATGGTGCTTCCCAAAAGAGACTTGCCGTAGTCTATCCTTTGTTTACTGACTGTGCTTACAATGTTGGAGAGTTCTACGAATTTTATCCGAAATACTATGATATTCCGGAAGAGCTTGATGTATATACAGATCTCTACCTTCGACAAGTCAGATCCCCGATTACTACATAGAATCTAAAAAGGCGTCTGATTTGCTACTAGACTATCTTCAGAAGTTAACTAATGGAACTATTTCAAATATATCCGATGAAGATGTCCATGAGTGATACATATTTAACGATGATGGCTCAAATGCATTCGACTTTTTCTTTCTGCTCCATGACGAATATGCTACTAAGAACTCGTATGGTAATCTTAAACGCTTTGTCAGTAATGGAAGTACCATAGTTTTCATATATGCTAATGCAATGTATGCAGAAATTACATATAATCCTGACCTAGATACCGTAACCTTATTGCGGGGACATAGCTGGAAATTTAACGGCCATTTTGCAGAAAAAAATGTACATGAAAGGTGGTTGAACGAAAATAAAGATTGGATAGAGTCCACTTTCTTATGGAGTCACATCGAAGCTCCAGTAACGTTCTCCAACAATCCTTTCAATTACACTCATTTTGAAGAGAATTATGTATCAAACCCTAGAGCGCATATCTTGTATGATTATGGGGCTATAATTCCTCCTGAAACATTGAGGGACAATTCTGCAGTTAGTCAGCTTCAAATAGCCAGTTATAGCCTTCAAGATGGAAGGGTAAAGTAATAAATCTTGGAATATATACACATCGTCTTTTCAAAATGAGGCGTTCTTAAAATTCTTTGACAATTTAATATTTCCTCAAGCCGTTGGGCAGCCATATCTCTCAAATAATACTACTTTGCCGACATACTATTATTTATCCACAGGAAATCTATCCAAGATTGAATTGAAAGAGCCAGGACATTTGACGTTAGATCTAATTAGGACAAGAATGTGAATGACAGGCTAATTCTGACCCTGCCAAGTCATTTAATTTCTACTTATGGAACAAAGAGTTTTGAAAATTTTTCTGTACTAGTAGATGGAAAAAAAATCAAGCATGATATGTTTATTGGTAGCAATGACGTAGGCATCACAATACCTCTCTCTCCATACGCCATGAAAGTAGACATATTAGCCTGATTACCAAAAGGAAATTGCTGTGGCATGACGCAGTGAATTCCATGTATATTGCTAATTTCAGCTCCATGATTTGTTCGAACTTAAATATGTAAGCACGTTAGCGGAAATACAAACCTCTTACTATCCTACTAATTGTTAGAGTTGATCCTAACGAAATGGATCGAACTCCTCAATTGGTATTCATAGTATAGAAAAGATTTGATAAGAGTCACTCCCTATCCGGCTTGATCTTGGCACGTTCAGCAGTCGGATAGGGACTTGTGAATTAGATGCCAGTCTTTCCGTCAGTCTACCTTTTTCCATCACCTCCAGAGATGAAACCCATTCAACTTGTGTGTCGATTTGGCTTGAATTGGACATCAGTAATAACACAACTAGATTATTTAAATAAAATAGACGATTTTAGGAACTGAAAATCAAATTATTGTTTAAGTATGTATCAAAGACAAATTAAAAGAATTGATATTGAAAAGATTTTTTTCCTTCCAGATGTTAATTAAAATATCGTTACTTACCTTGGTGTTAAGTGCCCCAATTGGTGTACACTATGGTGTAGTTCATGCTACAAAACAGAATATGTCTAATTTCAGTTTCGCGGCTGCAGGAGATTGGGGATGTGATTCAAAAGCTCAAGCTACCGTGAGAAACATGCAAAATAGGAGCCCAGAACTAGTGTTGGCATTGGGTGATCTCTCATACCAAAAAAGCGCAGATTGCTGGTTTCAAATAATGTCTCCTCTAATTAATAAGACAAAGATAGTTTTTGGAGATCATGAATACAATTTCAAGAATAGTTCAAGGCTTAAAGAGTATCAACAGGAATTTGATTTAGACAAACAGTATTATTCATTTGATAATAGTAATGTTCATTTTGTGGCAATGTCATCTGAAATGCCATTTGACAAAGTGTCAGAACAATATGAGTTCCTAAAGCAGGACCTAGAATCTGCCTCGCAAAACAAATCGGTAGACTGGATTGTCGTCTATATCTATGAGATGATGTATTCCTCACCAACTTTACATAAAGTAACTGAGAATTTAAGGGATACTTATCATCCACTGTTTGACAGATATGGTGTGGATCTAGTATTGCAGGCTCACAGTCACAATTATCAAAGATCATATCCCATTACATACAACGAAGCAGACCCATCTCAACCCATCATCACTAATAAAGATGTAGAAAACTACTCTGATCCCAAAGGAAGTATATTTGTCGTTGCAGGTACCGGCGGTGCAGACCACCATGACTTCACAGGACAGGCCCCTTACATTGTGAAGCAGTTCAATAGATTTGGATTTCTTGATGTAGACATAGTCGATAATGGAACAAAAATGATAGCAACGTTTTACGAAAATAGAGAAGGAACTGCAAAAGATTATTTCGTGATTTCAAACTCTCACAAGTAAAAGACCAATTAAGTAGTTTGTTTCGATTACTAATCTATTCTAATTATATGAATGGTTAAACTATTTTTCCATTCTCATGAATGAGAATTGTATCTCAGAAATAAATATTGTGGCAAAGTGAAACAAAATCCATAGACATGCCACTGAAAATAGAAGACAAAATGGAAATTTCAGAATTACTCTCGCGCTATAATTTAGCAATGGATCGTAACGACTTGGACGCTTGGCTTGAAACATGGAATGAAGATGGTATTTTGATAGCCAACTTTGGAGAGGCTCGGGGAAGGAAACAGCTAGCCGACTTGATGACGAGTATTCAACCAAGCTTTGCTAGCGGCAAGCGTCATATGTCATCAAACATGATAATTGGTGATGAAGATAATGGAAACGTTGGAGTAATTTCATATCTTACAGTGATAGAGGCAAGAAAACAACCAAGTGTCGTTGCCTCAGGGGTGTACAAAGATATTTTAAAAAAGGATGATGATAAGTGGAGATTTACTCATCGTCGATTAGAAGTCGATCTTGTTGAAGATCAATGAAGTAATGATAAGAATGTTAACAAGAAAAACATCGTGAACCGTCCATCCAATGTGGGATAGTTAAACTAGCGAATATTTTTCGTCTTTTTTTTTGTTTCAACATGAGAGACGTAGTCATCATTTTCAGATGAATGTGCATCATGAGTCAATATTTATAGCCGCTACCTAAACCTGTTGAATACCAATTTTGATACATTTGCAAGTAACGTATGTTTGTGGGGACTTTATCTTCTATCTCTAATTACCTTGATATCAAAACATGTTTGATTATTCAAAATTTGGTATTGCATCGACGCTGTAATTTTTGTTGGCATGATCTTTCCTATAACTATTATTTTATATCTTGCGACTGTTCTCTCCTTGACTCACGGTATAGCAAAAGGGTCCTTTGGCAGTGATTTGGATGAAGCTACCGCTCCTCCTGATTTCTTAATAGTAAACTGATCTTTTTTTGATCCGTCATTTGCATAGAACTTGCCTTCAATAGTGTTACCATCATTGGTTATCTTTATTTCAAGAGCACCAAATTTATTCCCTTGTTGGCTCGCTACGAAAGGTGCCTTGCCCGCCAAGCCATGAAAGTTGATCCCACCGGTACCAACAATGGCAAAAATTACACCAGTAGGATTATTGTAATTATTTTTGCTAGAACTCGTTATTGCTGGTTTGGATGGGTTGTCAGTATTATATTTGATGGGAAAAGTCCTCTGGTAACTGTGCACATGTGCTTCCAGTACCAAGTCCACACCATATTGGTCAAAAAGAGGATGATAGATATCTCTCAATGTTATGCTACCTTTGCACGATGATGCCGAACAGCCATTGGGTGATGTATAAACCGGCTTATGCATGTTCACGATGATCCATTTTATGTTCGGATCCTTGGAAGCCTGTTGAAGGTCTTTTTTGACAAATTTGAACTGTTTCGAGTCCGCTTTCAATTTTAGTTCCGTTGCCATTGTAAGAATATGAACGTTCTTAAAATTAAATGAATAATACTGTTTCGAGAGATCAAAATGATCCAGATAGGAACTGAGCAATTTCTTGGTGATGACATCATGATTCCCTATGTTAATTTTCGTTTTGCCGTCAATTGGCTTTATCTTGTCCAGCTTACACTTCGGAGTACTTTGATAGGAATAATCACCTAATCCTAAAACCAGTTCAGGAGTCTTATCCCTTATATTATCAACAGTCCGCTGACTGTTTTGGTTACATCCCCAATTACCTACGGCCAAAATATTAAAATCAGAAACGCCGAGTGCTTCATGAAATGCACTTGAACTTATCCCAGAGATAACAAACGATACCAATATGCCTATGGCAATAACAAAAGGCTTTGAATTATACTCATGGAATGACATGCCTTCTACGATTATCTTTTTTGTTATAAGCATTCCCACTAAGTCTTATTATTAACACATGAAGAGGATAGAATAATTAGTAAGGATGGGAACTAAACAATGAGTTAGTTGATATCTTGAATCAGAAGGTACATTTTCACAAAGTTTCAAGACTTGCTCACGGAATGCAGTAGCGATATATCATTGCTACTCCAATAATTCCTAGATCTTAATATTTTACATGGTAACATACATTTTGAAAGTAAGCGCCGCCTTGATGGCTATACTATTAGAAAGGGATGATTCTCCAAACCGAAAATCTGATTAATGATTAAATAGGTTTGTCTAATTAGGGTGTCGTAATTATGATGAGAATCACTTCAAATAGTGTAATGTTCTATGTCACTGCTCTGTCAAGTTGGGCGGCCTTTCTTTTTGTAGTCCTGCAGCCAACCTCATGAAAGATCCCGATATTCTTTTTCTTACAATAAATGGTCTTATCTTGGGTCTTGGAGTCATAGTAGGGATTACGTTTGGAACTAGAAAACTCACCAAAAGGTTACCTTTAAGAATATTGTTTGGACTTACTTTGGGACTAGGGGCCTACGTGTCAATAGCATTAATAGGCAACGCCATAAGGATATTCCAAGAAGTAGGATACATTTCTACTACCCCTACATTCGCGATCCTTCCACAACTTGACATAAATGTTGCAATAATCACGGGAATCCACCCCACTCTGGAGACAATAACTGGACAACTAATTTTGTTATCCATTTACATAACAGATTCAATATATGTGCTAAAACTACGGCCCAGAAAAAAGAAAGCCATAGAAAGTTCGAGAAGGTCAATGGCAGATTTTAACAAAGACAGATAGAATGAAGCTGGGCTTACAATAGGTGATGTGACAAATTAGACTCAGCTCACTCAATTCTTTCTGCATCATTTGCTGAGAGGATAGCCAGTTTCCCTTTAAACCTGATGAATCAATCTCAATACGAATTGACAAAAACTGGCTGATTGTAGAAAAAGCATCGTTAAATCGTTTTTGCAAGTTTGGTACATGTTTTTTACAAATAGTCCCCCTCTATACCTGTTATTTCTGCAATTCTTACAGAAGGTGCGTCGGCAGTAGGTAGCGTACGATTCCATACTGTTAAACGCTTTGTCTATGATAGAAATCGTACGTAACGCCTTTGCTTTGCCATTATTTGCTACTGAAAAGTCATATGGGTCTAGTGCTTGTTTTGCCAAATCAGTAGCCTTTAGCCTTCCTCTCGCCTTTTCCAAAAGATCATATGAACATGCGTAAGTCTCTCATACACCTTACCTTCCATATGGCTATTCTCCCCCATTTTGTAGCCCAGTTTCTTCGCCGCTTCAATATTAAGAATAATCCCTTCAAATCTACAAGATTGATTTGCTGGCGTTTTACAAAGGATATTATAAATCGTATTCTCAACTATAATATTAAGATGAAAGATCAAATTGAAACTATTAATCCCGCAACGGCCGAAACTATAAGATCTTATGATATTATGGACACTGAAGCAATTAAACGCATAACACAAGATGCGAGAGGAGCGTTCGGTAAATGGAAAAACATAGATCTTTCTGAGAGAGCAACATACATGCGAAGTCTTGGAAGGATAATGAGAAAGAATAAGGAACAATATGCCAAGATAATAACCGAAGAGATGGGAAAGCCTCTGAGGCAATCAATAGCAGAGATTGAAAAGTGTGCTTGGGTATGTGACTATTATTCAGAACATGCTGAACCCTTTCTAAGAGATGAATTGGTCCCTACGGAGTTTCGTAAGAGCTTCGTATCATTTGAACCTCTTGGAGTAATAGCGTGTATAATGCCTTGGAATTTTCCGTTTTGGCAGGTCATGAGGTTTGCAGCCCCTGTAATTACTGCAGGTAACGTTGCAATATTGAAGCACTCCAGTGTCTGCCTAGGAAGCTCCCTTGAAATAGCACAAGCTTTCAGGGATGCAGGTTTTCCTGAAAATGTTTTTCAAGTCGTTTTGGGTGATTATCGAACCGGAGAATCCCTCGTCCAATCTGACATTGATGCGGTTTCGGTTACAGGAAGTGTAAGCACAGGGAAAAGGGTTGGAGAACTTGCAACTAGGGGCCTGAAGAAGTTTGTTCTGGAGCTTGGAGGCAGTGACCCATTTATAGTCCTGGAAGATGCAGATCTGAATCAAACGGCACATATGGCAGCTCAGTCCAGACTACTTAACACCGGTCAGAGCTGCATTTCTGCGAAACGATTCATAGTGGTAGAGGAGGTTGCCAAGAAATTCACTGACCTTTTTGTTGAAGAGACAAAAGCGGAAGTAGTAGGAGATCCGATGGATTATAGAACAACTGTGGGTCCACTGGTAAGAGAAAATCAAAGGATTACCATTGATGAACAGGTACAGGAGGCAAGAAGTCAAGGGGCAGATATACTGTTAGGTGGAAGACGAATCGAAAGTAAAGGTTTCTTTTTTGAACCTACAGTGATTTCCAAAGTAAATCATGATATGAGAGTGCTGAAAGAGGAAGTATTTGGACCTGTAGCTCCTATCTTAGTTGTTGAAAACGAAGAGGAAGCGATAACAGAAGCCAATAACTCTGAATTTGGTCTAGGAGCCAGCATATGGACAAACAATATCGAGAAGGGAGTAAGGCTTGCCAAAAGAATTCAAAGCGGCATCGTTTCTGTGAATGAAATGGTTAGATTGGACCCAAGAATGCCTTTTGGAGGTATCAAGAATTCTGGAATAGGGAGAGAGTTATCAGAATTTGGTATCAAGGAATTTGTGAACATTAAATCTGTGGTAGTGAAGGACATATCAAGTAGGCTGCTTGTTGAATAAGTTATGGAAGGAGAAGGGCAAAATTCTCAAGTACGGATTCCTTGGAATCCCTATTCGTTTTTTAGCACGGTCCTATTCCATTAACTTTTCCTTGATGTTCAGCCAAGAAAAAAATTGGAAGGAATCGTGCTAGCTCTGTTCCGGGTTCATTTCAATTCTGATTCCAGTCTCTTAACGCCATCAAGTACTTTGGAATGGTCCGCTTCTACTTCAGCTGTAATGTACAGAAGATGATCATTTCCCAAGGGCATTGTAATTCTTTTTATTTTTTCATATTCTGCCAGAACATATTTGCCCTTTCCAATCTTGCCTGCAAGCTCCGTACGAGTCTTCCATGCGTTGACAGCCATCTCAAGAGACTTTTTACTTTCTTCTGGACTTAGCAAGTTGATTACTCCAGGTCTATGATCTGAGAACATAATTTTTCCATTCGAATCGCAAATTGTGACCAGTCTAATTTTTTGGTCAAGATTCATGATATGCGCATGGATGTTTTGATAATTCATAAAACATACTGAATTTTGAATGTAATAAAGTTTTCATATTTAATATTTCACATGTTATGCCACTACATTGTCTTAAGATTTACCACAAATCTTTCAAAATAATGTTTCAAGGCACGCCATAAAAACCGAGAGAAATTTGTGCAATCATAGGACGTGCCTTCTGCGTCATACCTGCTGTCGTCACATCGATTGAGCGAAAGGACAAAACACTATACAAATCAAAAATAAGATCTGTCCCGGCTATTTACTAAGGATACTTCTTAATCCCCCCCGACAGCAACAGGAGGATTAATACCTGTAGGTGATAATGGTATGTTAAGTGGGACCCTTATAGTTGCAGGTGGTGCCATGGTAATGAGTTTGCCGAAATTAGTTGGTAAGTTAATATTGCTTGGAAAGTAACAATGGCATACATCTACTGATCCTGTATATTAACGACGAGGTTAGATTCGTTCGAACCTACTTTCAAGATCATAATTAAATTTTGTCACAAATATGAATTACTATCCTAAGATAAGGAGCACTAGGAAAGTGGTTCAAGCAGCCTATGGGTCTGACTATGGTTTTTTTTAAGTACTAAATAAACGCATTCAAGACGACTAATTCTGAATTGCCGTCAAAGTAAGTGTGTGTTTGATCCTATCTATCTTTCGCAATTGATTTGATATGATTTCTTTTAGCTTTTCAGGACTTTCAGCTTTTATTTTAACTAGAATATCATAAGGACCTTCAACCCTGTTTGCCTCCGAAATGTTAGAAATATTATTGAGCATAGTAATTATTCCTTCGATATCTTCCGGATCACAGCTAATTAGAACGTAGGCAGTCTGCATGACTTTTGTCCGAGTATTATCCGTTTACCAATTTCAGGATATTCTCTATAATCCTTGTGTGATTTGCTTCAACTTCCGTTGTGACGAGTAAGAGGTGATCATTTCTTAGTGGAATTGTTATACGTTTTATCCTCTCGTATTCAGCCATGGCATATCTTCCTCTGCCTGTCTTAGGAGATAAAGAATTACGTAGGCCCCATCTGGCCAATGCCTGAAGGTTTGATTTTTTTGTTTCTTCAGATGAAAGTATGTTATTTACACCATCTCGCTGGCCTCCATACTTTATTTCGCCTGTGTCATCACACACACCAGCAAATCGAATCTTTGGATCTAAATCAGAGATCTCCTTGCACAACTTGCCATAATCCATATCTATTTTGTAATTTCCTATTACTAAAAGATTTATCTATTTGTGAATTTGTAGATTTCACTTATCTATACTAATTTTTATGAGAAGTTGTTTCCTCCTCTAATACTTCTGGTGCAGTCAACATTAATATCAAAAGCCTCTCCGGCCTCGGATAATTCCTTGAAGACTTTCAGGGTCAATATCAGATTAACAATAATGTGTTGTCGTAGCCCCCAATATCTGCACCATTCTATGATTGTCCCTCTTTGATTCTGATCTGTTCTAAGTCTAGTGAATACCTAACCATTATGGACCCGAAATGAGATTAGGGCTTGTGGAACTTAAAAAAGAAATGGTGCAAGAGTAGATATCTGAGAACAAATTTCATCAGATGCTAAATATATGAACTTACTCAAAAAGACTTAGAAGCTCGAGTACGATTGTTTTATTACCAACTTCAACTAAAGAAAAAAGCAAATGACGTTTGCCACGGCAGAGAAATTGATTTCCGACATACTCTCACAAGACGATGTTATTCTTTCAATCAATAGTGGAAGCGGGATCTGTGAGGCGAGGGTAGAGAAGAATCTACCCTTTCGTATTCGAGAACAATGGGCGACAATTGGATATGAAGACAGATCGTGGCATATACACCTAAATCTAGAGGAAGTTGCTGAAGCTAGGTTTGTAACCGAAACAAGAACGAATGGTTTAATCAGTTATAGCATAAGATTCATTGATTCAAAAGGCAATTTGGCTATGCGTGCTAATTTTGTCAAGATGTATGATAAACAAGGAAATATTATTCAAGATAGAGTTGCAAAATATGGTGATATCTTCAAAAAGTTCGGTGAGGAAGAAATAGTCTATTTAGGTAGAAAATGACTTTGTTGTGTACATTTTCGCATATATTAGACCATTTTTTATTTTTGATCTGATTCCTTATTCTTTATTGAAGTGACTTCCTAAGATACTATATGTATCATACTGGAGGATAGAAAGTCTAAGACCACTGATTCCTCAAGCATAAATCGATTCAAATGTAGCGCTCCGATAAGCACGGACTACTTAATTTCTTCTGCTTAAAGAATCCTGAATCCTCATTTCAATCGCACTGGTTGAAAACGTGCAAGTCGAGTAAAGAGAACATCGTTGTTTATTATTAATTTACTATAGAAGTTTCGAGTTTAAGGATTTGCCGTAGTTTGATTTGATGGAGCGAAAACTTGGACTCGCTTGTTACCAATGTCGACTACATAAACGTACCCAGAAGGATCAACTGTTAAACCCATGGGTCCATTAAATTGGCCATCCCCACTACCTGAGCTTCCCCATTTTGTAACAAATTGACCATCAGCTGTAAATTTCTGAACTCTATTGTTACCTATATCGCTTACATAAATAAAACCAGAAGAGTCCATAGCAATACCACCAGGGCGATCAAATTGTCCATCACCTCTCCCTGAATCACCCCATTTAGAAATGAATTTACCATTGCCATCGAACTTTTGAATCCTGTTGTTGCCACTATCTACGACATATACAAGACCTTGGGGATCGACCAAGATATCCGTTGGGTTCATAAATTGACCATCATCCCTTCCCACTGTTCCCCATTGCATTATAAAGTCGCCATTGCTGTCAAACTTTTGCACCCTATTATTCTCTCCAAAATCATTCACATAAACATTTCCAGATGAATCCACGCCGATTCCTGATGGATTAATGAATGCTCCAGGCTGCAGTCCAACTGTTCCCCATCCAGTAATGTATGTACCGTTGTCAGTGAATTTTTGTATTCCATTATCTGGATTTCCGTTATCAGTCACGTACACATGATCTGAGGAGTCCACAGCCAGTCCTGCTGCATTCGTGAATTTTCCTGGCCCAAATCCAAGGAAGCCCCATGAAGTAACATAAGTCCCATTCTTGGTAAACTTCTGTACATCGTGTGTTACAGCAGTAAGATCGGTTACGTATAGATAACCTTTCGAATCTATAGCTATCTCGATCGGTTGAGAGAACTTTCCTGCTACTGCACCATATGAACCCCACTTGCGTACAAATGAATATTGATCAGCACCATATACAGACATAGCTCCGTTTAAAATCATAGATGATGAAAAAACAACGGTCAAAACGAAAAAAGTTATGATCCTAGAATCCATGAATATCTACTCGATAAAGAAAACGGTCGTATTTATGTATTCATATGAATCAACGTTTGAAAAAGAAACCTCTAAAGCCTTTCCTCCAGCTATCTAGAGGAATTAGAATTCGAATTCGCCCTATCGAACCCGGCATCTGGTTTCATTATAGTTCCGTATATAGGTGTATTTCCGAAGTGCTTATCAACCATTGAAGGGTCTACCCAAATACTCACTACTTTATTGCCCATGAATTTGATCGTTGTTGGCACATTTTGTACCAAACCATTTCGCAAGCTTGCAGAAGAAGTGCCATTGAAAACCACAGTAGAATTGCCTTCTGTTGACTTGTCTTTCAATATAAAGTTAGTTATTGCATGTGTATGAGCGTTCCTTCCGTCTAACATCACCATCTCAAAAGAGGTACTGAATGCAGATGAGTTTGCTTTGTCATTTTCTGACATGTTAACCAAGTTTGATTTCCAATGACCGGACAATAACCATGCCGGCTTACCATCATTATCATTCTGAATGCTCCCTATGTTACCAAAGAGAAATTTGCCTTCACCATAAATGCTCGGAGGGTACGCGCTCACTTTTCCTATAGACAGTACAGCGAAGCTTCCCATAATAAGAAACCCTATTGCAGTCACTCCCAAAGCCAAGCTGTATTTATTCAAAATGCTTTTCATTCATAGTAATAATGGGAGAAGCTTAACTTAAAGGTAACTCAATTCAACTCTATAACAGCTACTCACCAAGACGTTGAGAGTATCGTACATGTGGATATGATATTCTTAAAAACTTGACTGAGATATATTCTATGTTGACTTGAAAAGGACGTATGGAGCATCAGATCTGAAATCAGTTTATAGAGTTACAAATCCGATTTGTCCAGTTCAGAAGTTATTACTCATCATTGAACCTTAAGATCATTTTACATAAATTCAAAAATAATTGGTACGATTAGATATTGACAATTGTTTTGAGATTAACGATTACTAGGGGATATGACAATGCTGAATAACTAACATCATGAGATATTCATTTAGAGGTCCTACTCTTGAAAGCCTGCTTTCAATAGGTATTGTTGCATCGGCAGTCAATTCTTCATTGGCAGCATTTCTTGATATAGCCACAATTGGAAAATGGTTGGACGCAGAGCACCAACAACCTCTCAAGTCTATTGACAAAAGGATTATTATTTGGCTTTTTCAAATGCCGTCTGCCTTCAAGTACTATGTTGAGAATCTCGATAGAATAAGGAATTTGAAAGTAAAGCAAAACTTGGGAGTAGGGCATTCATGGCTGGTTTGAAGAGAACTTGATAATTGTATTAAGAATTATAGACCGCTTACTATACAGGGATTAAGACTTGAAACAATCAGTTGAAAATGTATTAGTTTTGCAAGGTGGTGGTTCACTTGGTGCGTTTGCTTGCGGAGTTATGAAAGCTTTTTCCAAAAGAGATATAAAATTCGATATTATTTCAGGCACCTCAATTGGAGCCGTCAACGGAGCCATTATTGCTGCGAGTAAAGGAGATAATCCAAGTGAAGATTTAGAAAATTTTTGGCTAGAATTGGCTGAGAGTAGTATAAAGATTATCCCTGATTTCTATACCCTAGACTATGATCGTAAGAACTATTCAATGGTCATGGTCAAGTCGCCGTCAGCTTCCTTAAACTCCACATTTTTTGGCGTTCCAAAATTTTTCATTCCTAGGTGGTTTCGACCAATAGTCGATATTAATGAATTTCCACAAGATTGGACATACCTTTATGATAATACGCCTTTGGCAAAAACCATAGAAAAATACGTAGATTTCAAAAAACTTTCGCCTGGTTCATTATTTGCGGATCAAGATAATGACCCCCGTACAATACGGTTAATAGTAACAGCGGCCAATGTACTTACCGCTGAGCCAATTGTCTTTGACTCGGGAAAAATTCAAATAAATGTAAAGCATCTGTTGGCTAGTACTGGATATCCCCAATATGGATTTCCATGGGTAGAAGCCCAGAAGAATGTATATGGATGGGATGGCGCTCTCTTAAGTAATAGTCCGATTAGGGAAGTTTTGGAAGCTTCGCCTTCTCTTAACAAACATGTCTTTATGATTGAAAATTATCCAAGAAGGATAGAAAGACTTCCAGCAAATATGACTGAAGTTCAGTCAAGAGCAAAAGATATAATGTTCTGCGATAAAACTTCCAGTCTCATAAAGCTCTCGAAGTTGATTAACAAACAAGTTGATCTAATAGAAAGATTGTACAGCGCATTACATCAATGTGAACATTCCCATCTTACGGCTGAACAAATGGGAGAGATAGAAAAAAGTTACGACCTTCTTGTTAGGCGATATGGGGCAAAGATATTGAGTGTTACAAGGATAATCCGCAAGAGTCCTGAACGGCCATATTCTCAACAGAATGCCGACTTTTCAGTGGATACTATAAAACAGATCTTAAAAGAAGGAGAACTTAATGCGATGGAAGAATTGAAATCGTTCAGATTCAAAGAACAAGAATATTCGGAAGCCTAAGCTTTGGAATTCACGATGATTTATTCGAGGACTGTTGGAATCAGTAGCCTTCCAAACATACACCGTTATCTTGCCAGTAGCAGTCATTGATCTGATTAATTATTGCTCCTAATACCATGATGTTTCATTCTCCCCAATCGGGTTACCGTCAACTCTACATCATAAGTGTCTCGTAATATGATACGTTAAATTATTCACAAATAAATTATCTATGTGGCTTTTTACAACTAAAAGATGTTTGAAAGTAAAACATGGTACAAAGAAGTAACAATCCTTACTGTAATTTCTTTTGCAATCGAATTCGCCGTTGGGTTTGTTATCGGCCTTGCTCTCGTATCAGTGGATCAAGTTTATCTTTTCCAAACTGACATATTTGCCATTTATGAAGCGATAATTGCAGTCGTAATTTTTACGGGATTAGCAATTTGGAGAATTCGCAAAAAGGCTGTAACGGTTAAGGAGGTAGTGTCATTATTCTTAATTTCATTCGGTATAAACTACGGTATGTCATTCTTGTTTCCATCGTACATACAAATCCCATTGTCAATCGGACTAGTGTACCTAATAATTTTGGGAATACACATGAAATCAGTGGGTAATCGGCTAACCGCAAACTGACAATGCGCAGTTAATCAAGATAAGAGACGACGGCTACTATTTTTGAATTGTGCCAAAGACTTCCATAAGTAGTCTTATATTTTTATATTCACTAGTTTTATAATTGTCGAACAGTTCCGTAATCTGCAAGAAATCGCCTGGAATCCTTGATCGACCAAATCAATCGATTGCACCTCTAAATCTCGAGAAATATTTTCTTAGTCACCTTAATTTCCTCTAACAGCCTTGTTCGGACTGCCTGAAGTCTAGTGGAATAACGGTTTGCATTATTATCACCTATGTCCTCGAATCTTTTTATAGAAGAAAGTAAGAGTTGCCAGTGTGATTATCTCGACAATATCTGGCTTGGCCATAATGGGTCTTTATTCATAAGCAGTATGGCTGTTTCTAACTTCTATAATGTTTAAACAATCTGTTTATGCGGTTAATAATTGTGATGCAACTTCTATATGCTTTACTTTTGAAACAGGAACACGAAATAGCCAAAATAATAAATGTACTAATTCCTTTCGTTGTTTCAATCAGGTAAATGGCAACGATAATACTCAGACCCACGAATGTAATTCGGTTGGAGCACTCTGTCAGAATGCTGCAGTTGGCAATGACAATATTCAGACCGTCCGTTGCGAACGGATGAATTTATGCTTCAAAAATGCGCAGGATTCCGATTCCAACACACAATCCACAGCCTGCGAATAACAGATCTTCGTGTCAAGAAGTCATATAGATCTGGCGGATTGAGCCCCAAGTTGTAATCGACGTAAGGAATATAACCAAAAAATAACAAGTGAAACTATGTCAAATTGTCCTAAAGCGTCTTTGTTAGCACTTGTAGTTGTTTTTAGCGTTGTCTTGTCTGGCGTAAAATTCAATTCTGAACCTACTATTGTATTTGGACAAACAAAAGCAATTAACGATATTAAGAAAGTGCATGTAGGAGATATAGATATTGCCTATAAAATGTTTGGTAAGGGCGATCCTATTATACTTATAAGCGGATATTCAGCACCGCTGGAATTCTGGGATTCCACCGTGCTGGAAAAACTGGCTTTGAATCATACCGTAATAACGTTTGATAATCGCGGATTAGGTAATACAACTTCTGGTAATAGGAATTTTACGATACCACAGTTTGCGGACGATACTTCCGGTTTATTGGATGCATTGAATATTAAGAAAGCCGATGTGTTAGGATGGTCTATGGGTGGTTTCATTGCCCAAGAATTAGCCTTGACGCATCCAGATAAGGTGGGAAAACTTATCATATATGCATCAATTTGTGGTGGTAAGGAAAGTGCACCACCAACTCCAGATGTCTTGAAAGTATTTTCTGATCAAACTGGTACTTCAATTGACAGGATTAAAAGATTCATGCCATTGTTGTTCCCAACTGAGTGGCGTACACAGAATCCAAATTATCTTCAGAACCTTCCTGCAATTACGGAAAATATTCCCAATGAAACTTTGAATCTACAGACACAGGCAATAATTAATTGGCCTGGTACTTGTAACCGATTGAATAGCATAACTCAACCAACACTGGTCATTGTAGGAACAGATGATACCCTAACAGTACCAGCGAATTCTCTATTAATGACTGAGAAAATTTCGGGAGCTTGGCTTGTGCAAATTAGAGGGGGTGGACATGGATTAATGTTTCAATCTCCGGAAGAATTTAGTAACATAGTCCTTACTTTTCTAAAATCATAATATTTTTAGGGGATGAACGTGACAGCGACAACTAGTTGCCAGCTCCACCGACAAAGATTCTCCCGAATACTAGACCGTCAAGTTAAGATATAGATCTGGCGACTTGAGCTCCAGTGGTAGTCAACCGTACCTGTGAAATCGGTAATCTGAAAGAAATTGCTATGAGTAGGAACATTCCTTCATGTGTTATGAATAAGGCTTAACTCCTGATTGGTCTACAACATCCCAGTGTTCGACAATTTTTTCATTTTCTAATCTGTAAAGGTCTGCTGATCTAATTTTAATAGGCTTGTTTGTCGGCGACATCCCTTTATACTCTCCTTTATGTGTTCCAGTAAAATTGATGAATACCATAACAAGATCGTTTTCAGCAAGTATTTGTTCTATATTTGCTTCAATGTCTGGGAAAGCTGTCAAGGTTTGTTTGAATATATTATTTCCCTGCTCGGTTAAAGTCTTGTCCTTTGTTGTATCAGTCACAAAATATTTCCTAGTGGCTGCTAAATCATGTTTATTGAAAATATCATCTATAAATGATTTTACGAGTAACTTGTTTCTTTCCTCCTGATCTGAAGTCATGAAGTTGATTAATCAATTATTGAATTTAAGAGTTAAAGATAGCAGAATGTGAGTTGCTATGAATATTTTATTTGTAATCCAACATTATAAATTGTTATACATTATGAAGACAGAAATAGGGATTATATGCTTTCGAAGGATAGCTCATCGTCAATAATTATCTTTCGAGCAGCAGCTTCTATGTTCACGGTATTAGCAGTAGCAGGCGTTGTGAATGGACAGGACATCGCGGGAAATGAAACGAAGAAAACTATTCCAGACGGAACGACCGTCATTAACGGCTCTATGCTTGGAAATATGACATGTGCGTTTAATCTTGCTTTGTTTCTTTAGGTATTCTGTTGCTACGATAGCAGTTGAACTTGAGCCAAAACCAATATCAACACCGATACTATGAATGGTAAAGTAGTTAACGGGTAAGTGTTTGTATTTGTCCCCTAACTCCATTGCTTTCAATATTTGGACTTTACTGAAAACATTGCCAACCTTCCCAAGGTATTGCAGTCCATATTCCCTATCGAATCCAGGTGATTGCTTGGCCTTGTCTATCTCTTCTTGTGTGTAGATCTTACCCAAGCCATAATGATAATCCTCTTCAAACGCTTATAGAGGCAGGTATCTTCGGCCTCTTGTTCTATCGGGTAGAATAGACCGCCTGGATTCTTAGGGATTGAAACCATTACAATGTATGGATCTGATTTGCCGGTGTATCTCTCACTGACATGACGAACGTCTTCCTGTTCTCCCTTTCTAAAAAAGTCTGATTCACACAATAGAATGAATTTAGGATTATCTAAAGAACGGAAGGAATCAATGTGGTTGGATGGATATGCCTCTATAGTACACCCATTAAGTTCAAGTACAGTCTCTTTGTTTTGAAAAGTCAGACCTAACTTTGTTTCAAAAATATTCTTCGCTCGCTTTATTAGTTTAATAGCCATGTCGATATTCGGCCCGGTGACTATGCACATCTGACAATTCCTCCACTGGTTATCTTTTGTGCATAGCCAGGCCATCATTCTTAACATAAACACTGTAACTCCTAGGCCCGTTGCCTTCTTAACCCAGAGATGCTTATCTTTAAAATCTCCATTTACAGATAGTAGAGAATCGTATAATAATTTCTCATAATCAAATGGCGAGAATTCTCGATGGTCTTTGGTTGGGAGACCGCAGAAAGGGTCAAACCAACACTTACCATTAGTTCGAATATGTTCCTCCGTATGCTGTAGTTGGTCCCAGATCCAAAAGGGGAGACCGCGAAGGACTGAAAGGCTAGACGATGATCTCGCTTCTTGTTGCGATGACCTTAGTTTCTATGGAGTTGGTACGGCAATGGTGCAATAGATTATGGTTGGTGCTACGTCGATTAAATTGCTTAATGCAATGGATAGACGATGCAGTTCGGCAAGTGATGTTTGTTGAACCTGTGGGTTGTCTTCGTCTCATTACGATCTGATGATGTTTCCTTTATAGAAATAGGATCTCGTTTATTCTTTCTTTGAACTCGTAGATGAATTCGTATTCACCTTCACGCATAGTTTTATACCAATGATAAGAATCTCGTTTGATCTCTTGTTTTATTCGGGTAAGATTGCTTACTGTCGTAGTCTTTCCTCTCTGATCAAAAATACTTTTGATGATCTCTGAATCTGGTATTCGTTTTATTGTTAACATAGCTACAATATTTTTTACTGTCAGTCTCTCAGTACACGTGAACTTAGGCATACTGTACAAAATGTTCTTAAGTTCGAACAATCTGTCACACAATTTGACTTAACAAACTCTATTTGATACTTGCAAATTTAGGATTATTAACTTGGAAAAGTGATTGCTTAGAAATCTGAAGAGCCACCAGCACTATATGGGCTTCCTTTTATGCTGATTACATAATCCAAATCATTGATACGTTTTAATAATTTAAGGTCTAGTTTGTGACTCACGACCATTTTCGTCCCATTAAGATAAAAACTTGGCACCATACCTGTAACTTGAACTATTCTGTCCTTGATTTCTTCAATATTCTGCCCTGATTTGAGGATATTCTCCAAAGTGTAAATATGTTCTACCCCCTCCTTCCTGTCAAAAATCAGTTTAACTACGAGAAGAGGATCTACTTTTGGAAAAACTTTTCTAATCGCGTTATCAGCTTCGGTGAATTCTTTGATAACTTCATCTACTTCATTTATCTCCATGCAGATGTATTCTGTCTTTGGCTATAAAATGGTTACAGTTAGTTAATTTGACGTCGCCTTCTGTGAACTAAAAGTACTCTTCAGCATTAAACTTACCCACGTTTGTGTATTGGTACTTTACCAACTTAAAGTTATACCAAAAGAGAGAAGCTTTAAATTAGTAATTTGAAAAACCCATTGTACCGGCTACCGGGATCAGCTAACATAATATTATGTGATATGAGATCCCAACCTTTCATTAACCAACCCTTACCAATTATTAACTTAGGTTGAAGGGAGGAGCTGAGAGGGGGTTCTTTTGTACGTACAAATCATTTTTGTTTTTAATTTAAAGTGAGTGTGCATTCGTTCTTGTTATGCGAAAATGTCTTGGGGGATCATCATTTCAGACAAATTAGGAGAAGATGGTGCTGTTGCGGAAACATTGGATTGACTAGTTGCAACAAGACTAGATGTTACAATAAACGTTTTTGAAGCCGAATTAGATCCTTGGGTTGCTACTACTTGAACAAATCCGACAGACGATGACAAAGGTACAGTAAAGTTAGCAAAAAATTCTCCATTGTTGCTAGTTGTGACTGTTGTTGGGGTTGTTGTTATATCAGTGTCGTTAAACGTAATAGCGACAGTTGAGCTAGGATCAAATCCACTACCTGTAATATTTACCGAAGCGCCAACAGGCTCGGAGGTTGAGTTAAGTGTAATGGTGGGTGCTACAGAAGATCTATTTGCAAATGTCTTTGATGATGAATTTGCCCCTTGCGTCGTTTTAGGGTTCAGCATGTCAGTTACTTTAAACGTTTTTGAGGCTGAATTAGATCCTTGACTGGCTTTAACAATATGATCTCCAATCGAAGATGTTGAAGGAACATTGAAGGTAGTGCTGAATCCTCCACTGGAGGTCCAGGCCACTGTAACTCTAGTGTCGCCCTGGAAGCTTATAACAAGAGGAGATAGAGGATTAAATCCATTACCTGTGACAGTTACCAAAGTAGCAGGTGGGCCCGAAGTTGGATTAATTGTAATGACAGGGTCTTTATGAGTTGATTTCTGATTCTTCTCTGAGTGGTTACATTTCTTATCGTCTTTCTTATCGCAGTGATTATCGGCAAAGGCCTGCGTTCCCCACGCTATTCCAGCAGAGAATATTAAAAGAATTAAGCCAATTGAAAGGAATCGATGGATCTCGGGATTAATCATACACTTGTCTCAGACCTATAAAACAAACTATAACTACGGTAAGAAAGAAAAATTTCTAAAAATAGACACGTTTTAACTTCAATTCTATAAATAGAAAATTATTCAATTATGCTCTAACGTATTTGCATCATCAATCCATTAGAAGAGTCTTCAGGGGGCAAGATCAATCAATCAATCAATAAATAACTATGGATGAAAGAAAAATAAGACTGACTGACTCAGAAAAAGCCATGACACTTTGGTTTAGAGTGTACCAAGGAGCAATTTGTGTACATTATAACACATAGCAATCCATTGCAACGTCACTCATTTTAAGCAATTAAATCCATTTATTTACATATGAAATCGAGAATGTTTTGTACTTGTTGCAGGAAGGAAATTCCCCCTAACAAGACCGCCTTGAAGTACGAAAACAGCCTATTCGATGGGGACTACTGCCTTAATGTGTTCAAGAAATTAAAGTCAGTATACGGCGATTGGGTTCCTAATTTCTAAACAGCAAGAATTTTTTAATTAAATAAATAGCCATAGCATTAGAAAGAGAGGAAGAAATTCTCTCCCACACTTCCCTATGTTTTGCGAGTGCGTGTATTCAGAGATTATAATTCCTATTATTTATTTTCATCTTTACATTGTTCAAGGCTCGTTTGAATCCATTTTTGGCTTAGGTTCGTATAGCCGCATATTTTGCAGGAGGTGCTATCGAGTCTTTTTGTGGACTTGTCAATTTTGTGTCTATCAAGTCACTTCTATCTATGGCTTCAAGAAATTTGTTTATCTCTGTTTGCAACGATATTATATTTGGACTTTATATTAGTTGCACTGATACCATATACGCTACCATAAGACAGAGTCAAATTTAATTATTGTCGTTTTTAATCTTCTGTAACCGCATTTGTATAAAAATGTCTTATGATTAATCATACTGGATTCAAACTTCTGTCTAAATATTATGTAGTGTGATCTAACGTTGGCACTCTTTCGCCATAAAGTCGTGCCGCTCTAGTGGGTCGAGTAACTAAGGCCCATTAGAGTCTCCTACTCTTTATTCATATCCCTTCCTCTCACATGCTCGAGCCGAATGCTTTAAGATCTCTGATGAATAAGTTAGTGGAAGAAAAACAAGAGTTGCAGAAGGTGTCATGGAGGACATTTACGCCTACTCTTTACCCGAATGAATTGAAATTTAATTACTGCGATTGGACAAGGATCGAGATGAGCTTACATGATTAAGTCGCATGTTACTAACTTGGGCGTTACCATGTTATATTACTACCGAGGTTATACCTTACTAGGAGATTCCTGATTCATTCAGATCACAACCCACACCGCCTTTGTCACGGTCGAACCCATGAGGGTCTGGCAGTGGAACAGTGAAATCATTTTGTTGCGTATCACAGTTCAACAACGGGGGAGGAGGCAGGATGCAGAAATCTGGATAGGATGGATCACAATCAGACTGAGGTACTGAGGTATTTGTAGAACCCGATTGAGGTATTGAGGTGTATGGAGAAGCGGTAACCGACACAAGATTGATTCGGAACATCTTAACCAAATTTACTTACTCTCATTGGTGAATACTGACTAAGAAAGTAATTTTTTCAGTATTTTATTCGAAAAATGGTCAACGGAAAAAACGTATTTAATAACTTAAGTTACAATTACACTTTCTTCCGATAGAAATTTAAAATTGAACCTTCAGTCTGCCCCATTACGCTCAACATTTTCCTATTTCCAGTAGTCACCAAACTGATCATCCTATAAGAATTCAATGATAGACAAAGGCGAATGAGAGTCGACATCAATATGGATAAAGAATTAAAATTACGTACTATTATTATTAGCATGACAGCAATAGTACATGAAGAGTCAGCATGTATTTTACCTAGTATAATTAAACTCATATTGCTGGATGAATTGTTGAGAATTAGAAGAATGGTAAGATTGTTAGATCTTATTATTGTGGTTCTAGCTTTAGCAATATTTCTGCAGATTGGAGAGGATAAAGTGTTACTTAGTCTTTATGCGCCGGCTCACGCTCACTTTTTTGGTGCTACAAAAACCGTGAATGGTTATCAGATAGTTTTTCAACCAGCGCCCTCTGTTCCCCTTGCTGGGGACAATTCTACACTACTTAATTTCAGTGTCCTTGATAAGGATAATCAAAATGTTAACAATATCTTTGCTTCCCTTATAATCAAAGAGAAAAATTCGGGCAATGTGGTCAAGGTCTTTCCATTCAAATTTTATGAATTTAGTGACCTCACCTTTCCTTTTAGTTTCAAGGAGATAGGTGACTACGTCGTAACTCTTCAAACTAAGATAAACGGCGACCCGTTCTATGGAGACAATCCGCTTTCTGTAGATTTTGATTTGTCTGCTGGTAATCCGAATCAGATAATACCATTCGATGAATTAATAACATACTATGTCATTCCAGCATCCTTAGTAATTTTGGCAATTACAATTTATTTAAGACGAAAAAATAAGATCTAATTTGATAATTTCGATAACCAATACTAACTTATATGTTATCCCCCCTCAGCAAAGAAATATGACAATGAGATTCTATGCATAAATAGTCTTTCTGAAAAAAAGAATCAATTTGTCCACTACACAGTGTTTTACATTACTCTGATTATCGAAATGGTCTGGGTAAATTCTAGATAATGAGGAATTTCATCAAGGCTAAAGCGAGAGTTATAGGAAGGAAAGAAGATGAATAGTCAATAGGATTCTATACTCTTCAAAAAAATCTAAGACTTTCGTAAAGAACCTAAAGAGTCTCTAATTAACTATTCAGTCATACCCAAAATCGTGCAAATTATAGCCAGAGCTCTTCAGTGAGTTCATTACAAAATCTCTAAATTCATCTTCAGGATTCCAAGCGCATTCTGGACCGTACAATACTATGGTGTTGAACCGTCCCGTTGCGGGATGTTCGGAATTCTTTCTTCCACATTTGATGCATTTTTTTTCGACATCTTCCAATCTCTCGTTAGATACCATAGTCAACGCCAATAGCTGTACTTGAGTCACCATGCATATACTTTACTGGCAAAATATCTCTCATATTCTCCCGACTCAGTAAAAGAAACCATGAGTTTAACTGTATGGCAATGTAGATGAGATACTTTCTTCTCAGAAATTAACTTATTTGGACTGTCATTACTCCTAATCAAGAGTATTGTCGATTCAGGTCGCGTATCTTCCTGGCCGCCTTACAGACATATTGCCTAAAAGTGGGAGAGCTTGTTATTGCTGCTCACTATAATCGTCTCTCCATTATGAAATTGGGATCCTTCTTGTTCACACCAGAATTTGAATAACTGAATATACCGTTTTGTTCAACATAAGATCAAGAACTATATTTTGTCTTGCGTGATAATGAAAAGCCGGCAATTATTATACCCGCCAACCCTACTCCGATGGCAGTCACACTGATCATATATGTTCGATCTGCGCTCTGATTGATAGAACTAATCGAGTTTTGTACATTTTGAAGATTCTTTCCAAGTTGTCCAATATTCTCTTGCGCATCCTGTAAATCATTGGATAATTGACTTAGAGTTCCCTCAACTTTTGAAACTAGAGCGTTGTTTGTGCTAGCGTCAGCGGGTGAAGTATCTGGGAATGAAATTCCTTGCTTACCTTCCACTGCATCGAGCTGAATTTCTCCATCGGTCTTCTGTCCCTGAACATCGCCCTTTAGAACTATAGAATATGTACCAACTCTTGTTGGAATTAACTTGCCTTCATAAGAACCATCAGTTGTTTCTGAAGGGAGCAGATCCAGATTCTTTGTTAATGTCCCATATTTTACAGAAGCTGATAAATTGGAGAATGCATTCAACACTGGAGATATTCCTTTTCCCGACCCCTTTTGGACTTCTATCAATACGCTATTTAAATCGCCTACAAGAGCAGGCTCATTTACCCAGCCGACGAGTATAGTAACGTTTCCAAACTTTTTGGTCAAATGACCATAGGTTGGTATGTAACTGTAATAAAGCAAAAATGCGATTGTGAATGACGAAAACAGAAACATAATCAATATGAAACGAATAGACTTCAATTTCAAGTATCATCTATCATATTCGACGCTTAAATCTTTCCCCCAATATTCGACGACTGTACCAGTTATGAGGGAAATAATAAAATACACTATGCATGTGTATAACAGATACTATTTGTCTGTTAGAGTTAACTATTTTACAAAGCAGCGAAATAGGAATCTGCTTCTAACAGTGTTTGTATTGGCAATTGCTTCATTTCTTATTTGTGGTACGATGGAGAAATCATATGGCCATGCGTTTCTTACAAGTAGTAATCCAGTGGCTTCTCAATCATTAGCTTCTCCCCCTGGAAACATAGAAGCCTTCTTTAGTGAACCAGTAGATATCAAATATAGCCAAGTAAAAGTTCTTGATCCTAATGGAAAAGAAGTGGATAACAAAGATATCCACCACATTGATGGAGACCAGTCCTCACTGAGTGTTACACTACCACCGCTAGAGGACGGAGTGTACACCGTGTCTACAAATGTACTGTCACAAGTTGATGGCCATGTTACAAAAAGTGCTTTTGTATTCGCTGTTGGCCAGGCCGCGATTCCTTCGAACTTGTCAAGCACTAATTCGGAATCATCTATCATATATATACCTGAAGCAATTGCAAGATTTCCTACCCTTGTAGGACAGGTCATAATAGTGGGTGGCGCTTTCAGTGTGCTATGGCTCTGGAGGCCTTTTTCAAAGATACGGTGGCTTTCAGATATCCTCCTGGAAACTAGAAAGAATATTGACAAAAGGTTGGTTTCGTTGTTCCTACTAGGGTCTATAATTTTAGTCCTATCAGATTTCGCAATAGTCGTTTTTCAAGCATCCGCAATCTCTGCTACTTTGTTTGATGTTCTTACTACTAGATTTGGTATGGTGTTGGTAGCAAGGATCTTTTTATCACTTACACTCTTGGGTGTATCCTTATTTGAATTTCGTAGATTCAGAAAATCCAAGACGGTTTTATCCAAAGGAGAAATGACTGGAATAATTTCATTAGGTATTACCTTACTTCTTACAACTAGTCTGATCGGTCATGGCGCTGCTAATAACCAGTTTTCATCCATAGCTATTGATTTTGTGCACAACCTGACGGCATCAATATGGATTGGAGGCGTTATCTACTTGGCGTTTGTTCTCATTCCTAAACTCAAAGGCGAACATTCTCTCAACGAACTTACAAAAATTGCATTTCTCACATTACTCATCCCAAGATTTTCAACCTCTGTGATCGTAGTGCTTGGCTTCATCGTAATAACCGGTCCTTTCCTACTGTACATTCTTGAAAACCGTTTTGACCTGCTAATATCTTCGCTCTATGGTAAGACCATAATCGTAAAGCTTACTTTAGCTACAATAATGTTGGCGCTGGGGGCATATAATCAATTAATAATTTACAGAGACTCTATGAAGTATACATCCGTGCCTATGACTGTGGCAGAAGGTCATACAGGATCCAAGACTAGTCAGGATTTCGATCCTCCTGAAGGTAAGAGACAAAACAAACCTACTGGAAAAAGTCGTGACATAGTTTCAAGATTTTCCAGGAGCACAAAAATAGAAAGCATTGTAGGGATTATTCTTTTAGCGTCGGTTGCATTTCTTGTAAATACAGGATTGCCTCAAAGTGAATTTCAGAGTCAAATTCGACAAAGACTCCCCCAGCAGTGTAACATCCCCAGTGACAGGGGTCGAGAGCTTTAAAGCAACTGGCTTTATTGATAATAATACACGGGTGATCCTCTCTATTACTCCATTTGTCGTAGGAAGTAACAATTTCTCCATTTCATTTGTTGATTCAAAAAGCAATCCCATAGATATGAAATTAGCAGAAATGAAGTATACAGAGATTGAGAAGTCTATTGGGCCTATTGATGTTGAGCTTCAACAAGTATCAAAAGGTGTCTTCTTTGTGAAAGCAGCATTTGGGATTCCTGGGGTATGGTACATACAAATAGAAGGTGTCCCGAATAAGTCTAACGTCCCTCGAATAGTCGCTACCTTTGAAAATATTATCGTAAAACCAAAGCTCGATCAGTTGAAGTTCACTGCGAACAGGTTCGAGATACCCGGTAATAGGAGTCAACCACTGTATCCGATATACGATAGTAATAGGAATGCCATCTGGGTCGGAGACACTACAATTGATAGCGGACGAATACTCGAATTTAGGTTAGACTCCAACAAATATATTGAACATAAGATAGATGGAACTAGTATTATTACAGTGGCTGCGCAGGACAGCAACGGAAGGATCTGGTATGTTGACCCATTAACAAAACATCTAGGCAGTTATGACCCTTCAACCATTAGTAACAAATTGTACTTATTACCAAACAGAGTTATTCCTTCGGCGATTGCAATTGACATCGCTAACAAAGTTTGGATCACATCCCCTGCAACAAACGAAATATTGAGATTTGATCCAAGTATAGGAAACTTTACATCCAAATTTCACTTACAAAATAAAGATGCAAGTCCAATCGCTATTGCCATAGACTCTGTATCAGGTATAATTTGGGTCGCAGATGAAAAGGGAAAGCTTGCAAGGATTGATCCTAGTAAAAACTACACACTAACAGAATTTGTGCCCCGCGGAATAAATGAAACATTGAGGAGTCCCACCGCCTTGCTTGTGGACCAAGTCAGTGGCAGCATTTACATCTCTCAACATGAAGGCGACAGGGTCTCGAAGTTCAATCCGCTTACACACGCCTTTAACCATTATGGGCCTCTGGATCCGAATGGACTTCCATTTGGCATGACGTTAGACAAATATCGTAATCTATGGGTAGCTGAACACACAGTTAACAAGATAGCCGTAATAGACCAACAAACTGGTATAGTTAGAGAAGTAACATTGCAAGGACAATCCCCATTTGTTCAATGGCTAACGTCAGATTCAGAAGGTAATGTCTGGTTTGCAGAACAGAAAGCTAACGCACTTGGAGTGATCAAAAGTACAGTCGTATCTGGATTACCAGGGGTAGGCAGCGTAGAATCAGGTAAAGGTATTGCTGAAAAAACTTTGTTTGAAGGATTACCTTACAGTCAAATTGTTGCACCTAGCGTTACAATAGCTTTGATCATGATCGCGTTTATGTATGTAAAAAGTGTCATTGATTTCAAAACAAGTTTAATTAAACTGAATAAGGGGCGTAAGGAAAATTGAGTGCTTCGATCATCCCCTATGTCTTTAATCGTGAGGTGGTAGTTTAGAATCACCGATGTATATGTCTAAGTCATTTGGCCTAGGCTATTTTTTGGTTTTCTAATTAGCGACTAATATTACCAAATTATTACTAGGTTATGGCTTGAATTAAGAATATTCTACTTGTATTTAGAATATTGATTCTAGGCCCATTGGATGCTCTACACATAGTTCTGAAATAGGATGGTTAGATTCAACCTATTTTTCGGAATTATCTGCAGATATTGACATGGGTTCGATAGAATCAACTATACCATATATAGGCTTCCCAAAGAAGTGATCATGAGTTGCAATTTTATCCAAGTAAATTTTCAATACATTGTTGTCGTACATTGAGACAGTAATGGGTATTCCCTTCCATTCCAGTGCACTATTTGTAGTAACGTCAGCAGAGCCTAAGAATGATAATGTATTGTTTTCTGAATTAAAGTAAAAGTTCCCTCCTTTATCGGTGTTTGGTGTCAACAAGGAAATTCCTAGTGGCGAAGGCTTCTGAGGTTTATATACAATCAGATGAAAATGCTGTTGCTGACCTTCAGTAGTTATCATGGTTATATTCGACTTAAAATAAGTTACAGTTTCATTCGCGACGTCAAGCCTCCATTTGCCCCCTAAGATATATTGTTCTGATAAATTGACATCTAGATTTTGTTGGCTATCGTTCTCAATTGTTCCTTTATTCGGTAAGACATGGTCAAATATGACTGTATCAATGGTTCCTTCTGCATTAAACGATTCATTTGGGTGTTGCAAAATTGAACGATTGGCAATAAAATCGTCCGAGGGATCCGAGCTATTGGAGTTAAGGGTCTGACCTTGTTGTGCAAAAATAAACTCATTGTTGATTGACAAGACTATCAATAAAGACAGTAAACTAAAGGTAACCATGGTGATTATTACGACAGGTCGGATTGGGAAAAAAACATTTAACGCAACATTCATAGTGAAGATCGGCTCGTGCTTTGAGTTAAAGTTTTCTAATATTCCCAGGTTATATATGTTCAATTGCCTTAATATACAAACCATTCGAAAAACCGTAATCTTACAAGCTATTGAGCATAAACCAAACTTTTTGCCCCCAATTATCTTGAAGTCTCTTAAAAAAATTAAAGGACGACACTTAAAGACCATTTTATTTTAGTTACTATGTTTTTATGACCAAAATCCATACTTGTCTTTTTTGAACGAGCCACAATAGACTCGAAAATTTTAGTACGTAGTTCAGTGCTATTGAGGTGTAACTGATGTATAGCCCCTGTCAGCGCGAACCTACACGGATGTGGGCAGCAAAAGTTGGCGAACAGTTGACCTCATGGGCGACTAGTGTTGACCAACTTAATTGTGCCAGAGAATCTTAAATACAAGATCACAATAACCTAAACCCTATGACATTATCAATAAACTGTAAAGATGCTGGAGATCCAACATGTTCGCATACAATCTCTGGGGAAACGGAACAAGAACTATTTGATAATGCAAAGAAACATGCTTTGGAAGTACATGGCATAACTGCAGCAGAGTTTGAAGAAGATGTTAAGAAGAACGAGGATAAATATCGGAGCTTAATTAAAAAGACGTAAACTTTGACTCTACTACTAGTTTAGAAATTTCCATACGACAGAGGTATTGAAATGATGCTTTAGGTTGTTTGATTAAAATATTTCTTCATCCAAAATCATTAAAACATTATGAAGAATTTGCAAGTAATTCAAATCAATGCTTCTGTATCACTTGAAGCAATCCTATCTATTCCCAACGATTCAATCTCCATCGTCATATTCGCTCATGGGAGTGGCAGCAGTGCGACAAGCTCAAGGAATCAGATAGTTGCAAAGATTCTTAATGATAATGGTCTTGGCACATTGCTATTTGATCTATTAACTAAAGAAGAACAGGAAAGCGACATGACAACACTACGGATAATTCATGAGTTACCCGGTGTTACTTTGAATAAATTCAACATAGAATTACTAACAGAAAGGCTTGATGCTGTTACTCAATGGGTTCAGAATAACATTGATACAAAAGATCTGAAAATCGGTTATTTCGGTGCATCTACTGGCGCCGCCGTTGCTCTATATGCTGCATCAAGCTTTCGTGATGTTAAAGCAGTAGTGTCACGTGGTGGAAGAACTGACTTGGCGGATAAGGCAACAATGGGAGATGTAACAAGCCCATGTTTGTTCATAGTTGGAGGTAATGATAAAAAAGTGATAGAAATTAACAAAAAGACGATTGACCAGTTAACCAGCGTTAAAGTCAAGGAATTAGAAATTATTGAAGGTGCATCGCATTTGTTTGAGGAAAAAGGTAAAATTGAAGAAGTTGGGAATATTGCAGCAAGGTGGCTAGAAGGTAATTTGAAATAGTTACGCATACTAAACTTATTTTTAGGGCTGTTGAGATCAAGTTAATAGTGTCCAGTTAGATTACTAGTTGTGCGGGCATATGAGCCGTATCCTAGGAACAAAGATTCTACAACAATATTTGTCAGACAACAAAACCAGTAAAGAAGATCATTATAAACAAGGTAAAAGTCCCTATAGATAACACAACCGTTAACCAATATGATTCCGAAGGGATAGGAATTTTTTTAGACTCAAAGTTTAGCTAGTATCAGATATTCATTCATAATTGAGTTTTCCGTTAACACCCGACAAAAATCTTTAGCCGGTATCATTATTTCGTTTCCTTTGATAACCTTGGTACGACCTTGTTTTTGGTTAATTACATGATCGAGGATATTATTTGCATCGATGATGAATATAGAATTTAAGGCAAAGTAATCGTATATCAATACACATATCTATTACTTGAGGCTATCAAGCAATTCTTTAGCTGACAATGTATTCAATATATCTGACTTCGTAGCCCATCCTCTTCTAGCTTGTCCAATTCCAAATTTCAGGAAAGCATAATGTGAAGGATGATGAGCATCAGAATCAATTACCAATTTAACTTCATTTTCAATTGCCATTCTTATGTATTCATCCTTTAAATCAAGTCGGTCATAGTGTGCGTCAATTTCAAGAATTGTATTTGAATCTTTTGCCACTTCAATCAACTTAAATATGTTGACAGGGTATCCTTCTCTTCGATTAATAATTCTGCCCGTTGGATGGAATATAATATCAATACTAGAATTTTGAGCTGCATTTACGAGTCTCTCGGTCTGTACTTCTATTGGTAAGGCAAAATTAGAATGAATTGCAGCGCCTACGATGTCTAGTTTGTCCAGTACATTATTTGAAATATCAAGTGATCCATCTTTTAGAATATTTACTTCTGCAGAAGATAGAATGCGGAAATCCTTATTCTTATTACTACTCTTGTTAATTTCATCATTTATCTCTTCAATTCTGTTTGCTTGATTTATTAGTTGCTGTTCATCCAGTCCATTAGTAAGTCTCAGACTTTTCGTATGATCTGAAATTGCAATATAATTCAATCCAAATTTGTCTCTTGCATATAATGCCATTTCTTCTATAGACATTGTTCCATCTGTGCTATCGCTATGAACCTGTAAATCTCCTTTCAAATCATCGTACCCTATCAATTGCGAGAGTCTTGCATTTTCTTCTTTTTTCCCTATTTTTGCAAGTTCTATTTCTCCTCTATTTTCTCGCATCTCTGGAGGTATCCAGTCTAGGCCCAATAATTGATATACCCCCTCTTCAGTTGAACCAGCTATTCTGTTCCTTTGTTCATCAAAAACGCCCCACTCATTTAGACGGAGGCCTTTAGATATAGCTATTTTTCTCATAGATACTCCATGCTCTTTGCTACCAGTAAAATATTGCAAGGCTGCACCAAAACTCTCTGCAGGTACAACTAGTAAATCTGCATCAATTCCAATGTTTAATTTGACAAATGCTTTAGCTGAGCCTCTGCCATTTACTTCTTTAACTTCTGGCATATTTACAAAATAATCAATTATTTTATCTCCTTCTTTTTCGGATACTACGGACACCACATAATCAATATCCCCTATCGTCTCTTTCATTCGTCTAAATGAACCAACAGCCACTGCTTGCTTTACTCCCCTAAATTTTGAAAGTCGTTCCTCTATTCGCTTTACCAATGGAAAGACTTCACCAATTAGTAGTCGCCCTCCACCTTTTTTAAAGAACTGTAGTTTCTTTAGAATTAATTCTTCCTTCTTTTTGGAAAACCCAGGAATACTCCTAATTTTGCCCTCGGTTGCTCGCCTTTTCTAAATCTGATATACTTTTAATTCCTAGATTACTATAAAGAGTTTTTATTGTTTTTGGGCCTATTCCCTCTAAACCAAAAAACTGACTTACGTCTACCGGCATCTTGTTTTTCAATTCTTCATAATAATGCATCTTACCAGTTGTGATATATTCTTCGAGTTTTGTTGCAATAGCCTTTCCAATTGAGGGAATTTTTAGTAATCCATTTAGCTTGTCTTTTTTATAAATGTCGCCTATATCAAAGGATAAATTTTGTATTTCATCTGCTGCCCGATTATAAGATCTAACTTTAAAGATTGCATTTGGTTCACTTTGTTTATCTTCTTCCGTCTGCAAGATAAATGCTATTTCACGAAGGATTTTGGCAGCTTCTGAATTCTTGCTCATTTCTATATATTTTCCCTATGTAGTAATACCAGACCTAAACCAAACGATTTGATGAATACATTGAATGTGCAATTAAGTCGTACGATAAATAGTCATGGTGGTATTTGTGTGTTGATCGATGAATATTGACATATGCATTTTATAGTATATGCTAGATCAGATCAATATTGAACCTTTCAGAATTGGTAGATACATTTGAATTGATGGAAGCAACGAAAAGTCGATTAGCTCTTACGGATTATCTTGTGTCATTAATTGACAATACACCTACAACTATAATTGATAAGGTTATATATCTTATTCAGGGTAAGCTACGTCCTGACTATGAAGGAATAGAACTGGGTATTGCTGAGAAGATGATAATAAGAGCCCTTTCTCGGGCTCTAAGTGTAGACATATCCTCAATAGAGGAGGTATATAGACAAACTGGAGATTTAGGCGATGCCGCTAGAAAAATAATATCGTCAAAAGAGAACAAAATAACAACAAGATTTACCGTGGAACACATCTATACCACATTGGAAGAAATAGCAAGAACTTCCGGGGGAGGTTCTCAGGAGTTAAAAGTCAATCATATTGTTGAACTCCTAAATCACTCAACACCTAGAGAAGCTCGTTACATAATAAAATTCATTATGGGGACTTTAAGATTAGGTATCGCAGATTATACGGTAATGGACGCATTAGCAATAGCATTCACAGGCAATAAATCAAATCGAAAGATTTTGGAGGACGCATATAATGTATGCAGTGACCTAGGAACTGTGGCAAAAGTTGTCGCTACTGAAGGTATTGAAGCAGTAAAGTCCATTCAAATAACTTTATTCAAACCTATCAGACCGATGCTAGCAGAAAGAGTAAGAACAGCCCACGAAGCTCTCAGCCGAATGGAAGGTGGCATAGCAGCTGCAGAATACAAATTAGATGGTGAAAGAATTCAAGTTCATTTAAGAAAGGAACTATACGATAAGGACAATAATATTCGAGATGGGGACAACACCAGTAATAAAGTAGAACTATTCTCAAGGCGACTTGAAAAGATCACTCATCAATATCCAGATGTCATTGACGCTATTTTAAGCTCGCTTAAAAAAATAGCAAAGGAAGCAATCTTTGAGAGTGAAGTAGTAGCAATCGATCCCCAAACTTTGGAATTACGTCCGTTTCAAGAGCTGATGCATAGAAGAAGGAAACATGATATAGATAAAGCAATAGAGCACTATCCTGTAAGACTGAACATTTTTGATGTTTTGTACTTAGATGGAGATGATAAGACCTCATTACCCTATAACCAAAGAAGAAAGATATTGGAAAGGATTCTGCAGCAGGTAGCAATAAGGACAGGTGATGAAGCGAATAAGAAGATAAAGAAGAATAAACATAATAGTTCGAACAATAGTAACAGCGGCATACTTGGTAATAATTATAACACTAGTATGATTCAACTGATACCACAGACACTTGTAAAAAGTTCAGAAGAAATAGAGAAGTATATGAGTTCTGCAATAGAAAGTGGATGTGAAGGTCTAGTATTAAAACAGCTAAACAGCATATACAAAGCTGGTTCAAGAGGATATTTATGGACTAAATTAAAGCGCGAATATAGAAGTGAGCTTGCAGATACCTTAGATTTAGTCATAGTAGGTGCGCTTCATGGTAGAGGAAGAAGAGTGGGGAAATATGGAGCATTACTCTTAGCATGTTATGATCGTGAAGCAGATATATTTAGAAGTATTTCTAAAGTCGGAGCAGGCTTTACTGACATTCACCTTGAAGACTTTTACAAGAAGTTAGAAAAACATAGAATTGAACATGTGCATCCTAGAGTGGATACCATAACACAAAATATGGATGTATGGTTTGAACCTAGCATAGTAATTGAAGTCATAGCTTCAGAAATAACTGTTAGCTCTGCGTATAGCGCTCGCTATGAATTCTATTAGAAAAGGTTATGGATTGGCACTCAGATTTCCCAAATTTACTGGAAAGATAAGGGACGACAAGAGTCCAGAGGATGCAACAACAGTAGAAGAAATAGTGGAAATGTACAAAGATCAGATCCGGAAATTCAACTAATGACCTAACACATCAAAGTCGAATAATACAATCTTATACAAGATTATCCAAAAAGTGTGATGTTATATTGAGATTGATGGAAAGAAGGTTGTGAAAGAAGGTTGTGTTGAGAGAAAAAAGATTAGATGAATGCTCCAAGATCATTTGGACCGATCGCTCATCGCAATATGTCGTCTACATTCTCAAAGCTTATTTCAAAATATTGGATGGGCGTAATACCTGTGGTTTTTTATCGTCTAACCAATGGTGTATGTACAAGAAGACGGGGGTATGATATTGTTGACTCTCGATGAAAGGTGCTTTAATTCCCTGATACTTCAAAATATTGGATAGGCATAATACCTGTTATTGAAGGTGTGGAAATCTCGCCAACCGAAGCATCACTAGCCGATCTTGACGACAGAACTTAATTATATGAAGATTTGTCATTACTAACTCAATGACAGGATAACTGGGTAAACCATAAAGATTTATTAGTGATACTTGTGTGAGTAACACTATGAATGACATTTCTGAGTTCGCCGACGGGATTGCTGGTGGTCAGTTTGATCCTGAATATGAGTACAACTCAAAACGCCGAGAATTAGATAAACTTGGTCATAGAGTAAATAAGGTCAAGACTGTGGATGTTAATGCAGAATATAAAGTGTTCAAGGAATATGAAAAATCAGATGTCTATAAAAATGTACAACGAGCAACCCAGTTATTGAGTAGGGAATTCGATATAACAAATGACCAGCTAAAATCTGTAATGAAAAGAAATTATAGTTTAAGAGACGGGGAATACCATTCTCTGTTGGAGCATCTTTCCAATTCAAAAGATGTGAATGTAAGGATAGGGACATTCGATAGAGTGGTTAAGTTGCGTAGACGTTAACAGCGTCTTTCGGCATAAAGCGTTGATCTCTGATCGACTGATTCAGTCGTTAGATCGACACTAAAACTAATAATTTTAATGCAATAACTGGAAACTAAGTGAGTATGCCTGACATAGAAGTTATTGCAACAAACGGAGAGGTACAGAAGCGTATAATTTGGGTGAGCATAAGTCCAAATGGTGTTTATTATGATTTCGTCAGGGTGGGAGAAGATAGCCATACTTCCTATCATCATGATGGTAGTGTGTGGTTAACTCAAAATGGAGTTCGAAAGAAAATCGCTCAATTTGATCCATTGGACAAGTTTAAGGGAAGTCATAACCTGAGTTCATTTGGTTTCTCACAGGACATTAAGAAACTTAGGACTGTTGATTATGAAATGAAAAAACTAAACGCAATTGTATTAATTGATACTCGAACCTACAAATCTAAGACACACATAGGCTAGAACGTGACCCTAATAGAATCCAAAAGATATGATTTGCTAACTGGAATTGAATCGTTCGCATATGAAATCCACATTTATACTCAATTTGTCCCTTGGATTGCAATCTCAATTTATTAACAATCGTAAGTACATGTAAACTCATTTATGAGTGATGGATTCAGCATTCACGAAGAAAACTTATTTACATATAATACAATCTTAATCATCGTGACAAAACAATTCTTAATATTATTTTTAATAACCATATCTGTCTCACTACTGGTTCAAAGGTACTAATTTACCAAATTCATTTTCTTTGTTTGACGCAAGACCACTGACA
>CAVSLF010000020.1:0-26304 GCA_963728595.1 uncultured Nitrososphaeraceae archaeon | reverse complement strand
AATATTCATTGTCATTAGATACTAATGGATTCTCCTATCATTACTAATGTTATTTTGGGATTTACCTTTCCATCTTCTATCCTGTGTTACTACCATGCCTCATCATCCTGCGCCTTAAGTTGATCAGAGAGAGGTTTTCGCTTGATTTCGCATGACTCGGAGGTAAAATTAGGGGAAATATCTATTGCAAGTATCGAAGGGAGTGGCAATTGAGGCGGTTCTGGTAGAATTGATCATTATGAGCCTGCTATCATATACTCTCAAAATGGTAACAATACCTTGACCCCGCCACCACCTTCTCAGCAAAAGATATCCAAGACAGCTTGGATGACACTTGGAATTTTGGGTTCCACTCTATTAATTACAATGTACGGCGAAACCATGTTGCTTCCGGCGATTCCTGACATCATTAAAGAATTTAATATCCCGTATGATACCTCCTCGTGGATTCTCTCATCATATCTTATCTCAGGTGCTGTTGCCACACCCATTGTCGGAAAGTTATCCGATATCTATGGCAGGAAAAAGATGGTAATAACGATAATGATAATCTATATCTTTGGTATTAGCCTGGGAGGATTTTCACCTGATATTACATTTCTGGTAATCGCAAGAGTTATTCAAGGAATTGGTATCTCGATGTTCCCCGTAGCATTTGGCATAATAAGGGATCAACTTCCAGAACAGAAGCTTGCCATAGGTGTAGGGATATTTCAGCTCGATGTTTGCTGCTGGTTCTGTCGTAGGTTTAGTTCTAGGTGCAAATATAATTGAGAATTTTGGATGGCGTACTACATTTTTTTCAATAATATTTGTGGCAATTGGCTTGTGGTTTATAATTAAGCGATACATTTCTGACAACCACGATCACAACAGCATGATGTCATTACCAAAAACGGATATCGTTATTGATTCATCCCTTAATAGATTAGAAAAACGTTACGGAAGGAGTGGTATTAGAGCCATAGATATAAAAGGTACAATAACTCTTGCTGTTACAATAACTTCATTTCTGCTGGTGCTCTCGTATTCAGCGTCGGCAAACGTTACTGGATCTCCTCAAGTCCCGGTATTTTTATCTATAGGAGCTATTTCATTAGTAACTTTTTGTGTTCGTAGAAAGGAGATCAGAATCCCCTCTAGTCAATTTACAATTAATGACAAATAGGATGATTCTTTCTGCAAACATCATTCTAGTAATTGCTTTTTTCAGTATGTTTACAGTCTTTCAAACTATACCTGTTTTAGTAAGGAGTCCACAACCCTTAGGATTTGGAGGAAGCGCTATAATAAGTGCGGATATACAACTTCCATTCATGATTGTATTTTTGTTATTTGCGCCATCTTCTGGTTTTATAGTGTCTAAGCTAGGTAATGTAAAACCAACCCTTATTGGAAGCATAGTCAGCAGCATTGGATTTTTTAGTCTGTTTGTGTTTCACTCAACAGAATTTTTAGTAGCAACAAATCTTGCTATTATTGCTGCTGGATTATCGCTAATGCAGGTTGGGGGCTTCGATATTGTCCTACAATCTACACCGAAACAGTTTAGTGGAATATCTCTTGGAATGACTGTTCTTTTTAATTTGATTGCAGGCTCGATAGGACCTGCTGTTGCAGGTATTTATATGCAAACACATCAAGTCATCATGAAAGACATGATTGGTTCATTTCCTTCCCCTGAATCCTATAGTCTCATATTTCTTACTATAGCTTTGACTTCTCTGGTACCTATTGTACTTGCTTTTTTCTTACGGAAAAAGCTGACTCCACAACCTGATGGTCTGTCTATTAGAAAGCCTTAACACGAATCAGTTTTGTAGTATGGTTCTGATGGTACACTCAACCATGCAACTCTCATACAGCAAAGGCAGAACCAGTTGACTTGATGTCCCTAACAAGTCTAAATGGATAGTATATCCTATCAAGTTCCTCAAATGTGTTATGCTCTCCAAAAGTAGAGTTCATTAGTGCGCAAATAGATAGATCATAGGAAGGAAGTAAATGGCTGAGAATTTGAGACTCTGTCCTCAATGCTGTGAAGGTCACATGAGACCCATCAGTAAGGTCGCCGAAGAAGATGGCATCATTGAATTTTATGAATGCGATAACGAGTATTGTAGATACAAGAGTGCAAATACAGGAATGGATCAAGGGGTAAGCGTGGGAGAACAAACAAATGAACCTATAATGTGCAGTAAGTGTAATATCATATTCAATACGGAGTTAGGGTACAAACAACATTATGATGAAAAGCATAATGCATCTACTTCAAATTGAAAAAGTTCTACATGTTTGCATAGCAGTTCCGTTCTGTAGTTACCAATGATTGAAGAGGTATCGAACCGTTCGTTTGTCCTTATATTACGAATAGGCATCTTAACTGGAACTCTGTCGACCGAAGGAAAAATTAAACCTGGCCTCGTCTTTCCTACTTTGTCGATTGCGGCAAAAACTCATTTAGAAAGATCCCCCAATATGATGACTCTGTGACCAATTTTAACACAAGTAACTGTTGTGAGTAATTCGGAGGCTGACTTGACTTTGGCGCCAAGATTTGTATATGGTTATGAATGACTAAAAATTAAAGGACTGAGGTCTTAACAAGGCTTGAACTCGATTTATATACACAGATTAACTTTATTTACTGAGTTGTCAGCAGGGAACGGACGAGCCAAATTAAAGGATTTGATAGAACAATACGAGACAAATATAGACAATATAATCAGTTTACGCTCTGAAATCATAGAAACAGTAGACGATGAAAAAGATGAAGATTTCAACCTGCAAGTGATGGGTAGATTCAATGCGGCTTCTGATAAATTCAAGAATGCTATCGATGGGGAATAGGAGTTGGTCGATGCTGCTCCGATATGAAATCAGGTCGTAACCTCTTATCAAGTCTCCCTTTAGATCTTCGGGTCGGTTCTTCATACCTTTCTTGCTCTAACTCCTTCCGTCAGATTGTATTGATTTTATCGAACCTGTAGCATAAAATGGATTATTTGATCCTTCTTTGAATCCTGTATACCCATTACCTAAATTACCAGAACTCATTGTTGATGTATTCCACTAAAGTTGAAGTAGTTTTAATCCCGTCGATATTTCTAATTTTTGAATAATTATATTCCTGGGCCCTTAGTTGATGGCCGTGACAACTTTACAACTACGTCGTAAGCCCAATTTAGCAAATGACCCTCGATGGCCCGTAGGTCTGAAGCAATTTCTAAGTACATGCTAGCGCTGGCTCGTCTAAAATAATTTTTCTAAAGTTTCAGGTTATGAGATGATTCCGGCCGATATAACATTTTTAAGTTTAAAAATATAAGGTCGAAATATAATTTGAATGAAGAAAAGACGAGATTCTCTAATATAATAGTGACTGTAGATGGCTCTGAATCATCTCTAAGTGCTGCTGATTTTGCAATATCTATGGCTAGTCGGGATAGTTCCCAGTTGACCATATTAACAGTAATACATACCGCGGTTGGTTTTGGTCACTCAGGAAAGCCTGAAGAATGGCATAAAAGCGAAAGAATCAGAGCACAAGAGCTATTTGACAAAATAATAAAAAATGCTCAAAATAAGAATGTTATTTGTAAAACAGATATCATTGAAACTCATATGTCTGTTGATGGTGCTATAGTAAACTATGCTGAAGAACAAAAAGGAGATTTGATAGTCATTGGTACGAGCGGAATGGCTGGCCTAAAGAAAATGTTACTAGGAAGTGTTCTTACAGGAGTTGTACGCTATGCGACATGTCCTGTACTTGTGGTAAAATGACCTGTGTGAGGAACAAAATGTTCAATTACCATGGCTCATAAGCAGTTCGCGTCCATCCTAACAAAACTCTTTCGATAGCCGGACCCTAAATTGGGATTATGACTTGCACTAGGAAATAATTACTAAGAATACAACGGAGATTGTGACTAAGGGACAGAGTAAAACGATCTTATGACAGTCCTTACCGAGGATCAGCAACATGAGGAGACTCGGATATCTCGGGTTATCCGTGAGAACTGTAACAGAGCATTCTATTGTGGATATTGTAATACCTGCTTGATGGTAAATGGATCAAGTACTAACTGGGAAGCAAACCATTTCATAAAATATTCGCTATCGGAATCCATTTTCTGCAATTTCGAACGAAATTATACTATGCAGGTATTTTGATCTTTTTACCTGAAGTTTTTAGCAATATGCGTTGTGCAATTAAGTTTTTCAGTTTATGGATTCCATAGCCTGTTTTGGCTGATGTTGCTATAGCATTTGACATGCCCAGGTCTGTCGCTATTTCTTGGATTCGCATTTGTTCTACATTGTCACACTTTGTAAAAACTACGAAAACCTTCTCCCTATCCACTTTGAGCTCGTCTAAGATCTGCCAACAACTTGAGTACTTTATTCTTATTTCATTAACCGGTTGGGAAGAGTCTATTAACAATAGAATCACATCGGCCATTAGAGATTCTTCTAAAGTAGATTTAAAAGCCTCGATCATATAAGTTGGCAGTCTGCTGATAAATCCGACAGTATCCGTTAGAAGAAGCTTCTGACTATCAATAATAAAAGACCTTGTAGTTGTTGAGAGGGTAGTGAACAAACTATCTGACGTTTCTTTGTTCTCATGTGTGAGTAAATTAAATAGAGTGGTTTTTCCTGAACTTGTATACCCTACAAGAGCAACTATTGGCATTTCGTTACTAGTTCTCTGTTTTTGGTAAAGCTGACGTTTATGCTGGGCGTTTGACAGTTTGTCTGTGATGAATCCCATTCGTCTTTTGAGGTCGCGGAATTTTACGTCTACTACGTATTCACCGCTTCCTCCTCTTCCAGGTCTCTCGCTGCCTATGGCTAGTTTGGCCTCTTCCCTAACTCGTGGTAACTCATACTTAATTTCAGCGAGTTGGATCTGTAATTTAGCTTCCGTAGTAGTTGCTCGAGAGTAAAAAATGTCAAGTATTAGTCTCTCTCTATCGATAACCTTTAATCCTGTTGCCTTCTCTAAGTTATATATTCGCTTAGAGGTCATATGATCGTCCACAATTAACTGTTCTAACTTATTCTCTGTGAGAAATTCCTTGATTTCTTCAACTTTTCCTGATCCCAAACCATATGTTGAGTGACCAAGGTATTTTTGAGAAAAAATCTTTACTACATGATTATCATCAACCGATTCTGCCAAGCTTTGTCCTTCTTGCTGACTGAAATCGTCAGGATAGGTAACCAAAATTACATTCTTTGATTTCAAAATTATTCTATCTCCTTAATAACATCCATAGTAATCAAAAGCATACTCATTATTGCACTCTATTACTAGCATATGGATCATTAGAATTTAAGATTGCCGAATTGAAATCATCTTTCGTTTCTTCAGTTGTAAACATCAGGAAAAACCTCCACGCCCACATATTGATATCAGTATTGACACTTGTATTTGATCAAATTATATTAGATGTTCATGCTATTATAGGTAGCTATAAAGGCAATGCCTATACACAAATATTATTCGAATCGGAGCCTTAAATAATTTACCCAAAATAGCTAGCTTCAATGACACATTAATGCCGGATTAGTATAGAAGAGGGAAAATAAACCAGAATACATCGAGAACGGATATTAAAACCTCATCATTTGCAGTATCGCTAGAATTTGAAGGAACGTTAAATATTGTGATAATGTCCCCTAATGCATTTTGGAAATCTATGGAGGGTTTCTAAGTCCATATTCACGTCCTCTTATCGCAAACCCCTTTGCTTCTGTCCATTGAATTAACAAGGTGTAAGTATGACTAACGCACTCAAACGCAGTGTATGGGAATTATTACGAGGCGATCTATTGCCTAATAGAAAGCTAAAAAAACTAACATTCAAGGATGAATATCTGTTTTGGTGAACGCAATTAGGAACGACTTATTAGTAACTTATGTGGATGATAATTCATGAAATACCGTAGTAGAACGGATGTTATTGCATCTATTCTTAATTCTGCTACGGCAGAAGAAGGAACACTGATGACTAGAATAATGTATAGCTCATTCCTCTCGTTTACACAAGTAAAGAGATTTTTGAAACTCTTAACCGAAAATGATTTGCTGGAATACGATGAAATTAATAAGGTGTACAAGACTACCGGAAAGGGACTAAGGTTTTTAGTACTTTATGAGAAAATGGATGCATTGCTTAAGATTCAACAAACTGCGAAATAGAAAAGTTCTTTTCAAACATAAGTCTTTTTATCTTCCATTACAGTAAGGTGAAGTGGTCGTATAGAAGGACATGACTTAAGATATAAATGATTAGATAAATTATTATAGTTTATTTTGTTCCCATAATAAGAACAGTATGGCGGTTTGCTATCAAGAACACCTATTATCATTTACAAGATTATAACGGTTTCCATCTTTCAGAACCATTATCTAAGTATACAGTGTAGGCTGGGCCGTACATATACGAATCATGCTATTGAACAGTATGCTTTATTTCGTCGATTGAGGTCTGCTAATCATTCCATTCTCATGCGGTAAAGTATCCTTTCTATTACGCAATTGTTAATTGAGTCGTCCTTAATTTCCTAAATCTAATAATTTGTATAGGTGATACACATTATTTTGACTCCAGGATATCGTAAATTGCGTTCTCCAATCTAGCTAACTTTATGGGTTTGAATAGAACGGCAAATCTTTTCCCTGCGAATATTGATTGTCTCAACACTTCTTCTTTCACTGTATCATAAGCTGTAACAATTAGAATCGCAGCCGATGGGTATGTGGTGAAGATCTTAACTGCCGCTTCAATGCCATTTCTGTTATCAGGTAATTTGTAGTCAAGTATGGTTATATCCGGAAGGATCTTTTCATAATCGGAAATAATTTCCAATGCCGAGGTAGCTGTAACTAGTACATTATGCCCCCTGCTAATTAGATAATCTTTATAGAGTAATAATATATCTTGCTCATCTTCGATAATCATGACCTTCAGAGGTTTTTTATTCTGTCTGTTAGTCATCCTGAATCCCATTATCCATTAGAGCTCCATATTATTTTAATGTGCTTTCTACAGATTATTGTTTAACCGAGCCAACAAAAATACTACGAATTTTTTACCACTTTTTCGGGTCAGCACTATGACGCACTATCCTAACCCACAACATTCCTGTGATGATTTCAGAGTTGGTTGTTCTTTTTTTAGAGAACTTATTTACCAAAGGCTCTTGCAAGAACATTATTACAGAATTTTATGATCAACGTAAAAATTACTATCCGCAACACAATCTAACACAAATGGTCACAAAAAAACACATTTATGTTATGTATAGTAAGTTAAGATATGCCACCCTCCACAACCCGCTCCTTTAGAGTAGATAACGACCTATCCAAAATACTGGACGAAGAGGCGGAAAGGATGGGTGTTTCAGTAAACGGTCTCGTAAATATGATATTGAAGCGTTATGCTGAATTTACTAGATTTCTATCAAAAATTGATTTGGTAATCATAAATCGCGAACTTTTGAATTCACTTCTAGACTGTTATAAAGAAGAAGATATTTATGCCCTTGGCATCTCTTTAGGCGAGGTCATCCCTCGTGATACAATTCTTTTCTGGAAAAAAACACTAACACAAGAAACTGTGGTAGACTATATAGAAAAAATAATCTGCAGATACGGATATTTAGGTACTTATGATGAGGTAAACCAAAATGATCTAAAAATCATTGTAATTAGACATAGACTAGGTAAAAAAGGCTCTCAATTTTTTCATGGTTATCTTAAATCAGCATTAAAAAATACATTGAATATCGAGGGCTCATTCGAGCTAACCGATTCGTCTGTGAAGATTCAGATTAGGACTTGACGGTATGTGTGCCCTTCGTTTAGAGCATGCACTTTACCGAAATATTCTATATTAAGTTTGTCTAAGATGCCAATACTTCTGTATAATAAGATGGGATCAATTTGTTTATTCAATTAATATAACCAGAATACTATACAAGTACAAATGACAATCATAGGTGATGCCTATCGGTGGCTGTATAGCCGAATTTCATCGCGTCCTACCAATTTTAGTTGGGTCATAGAAAATCAAATTGCAGGTAGTGGATTACCCATGACATTCGATCAATTCAAATGGCTAATAGATCATGGGATCAGAACTATTGTAACGGTGAGAGAAGTCCCACTTCCCTCTAGATGGTTTACTGAGATGGGTAATGATATTCATAAGTCCAAGAATAGCGATAACAAAAACGATAACATAAATTATTTACACGTGGAAGTCGAAGATTATAAAGCACCTACTATTGCAGAATTAAAATCGACAACTGTTTTTCTTGAGAATGAAATAGAATCCAATAGGAGGCCGGTACTGGTACATTGCGCAGCTGGCAAAGGTAGAACCGGAACAATATTGGCCGCATACTTGTTAAAGAAAGAACATATGAATGCTGAGGAAGCCATCAGAAAAATTAGGAAATTGCGTCCAGGTTCGATTCAAACCCAGGTTCAAGAAGAGGCAATTCGTCAATATGCGAGTTCTTTGAGTACTGGTTGAATAGTCCAAACCGCTATCTATTTTGTAATTGGCCGAAAGGTCAATCTAAACCAATCTAAGGCGGTCGCGATATGGCTCTGGAAGGAAACAACGCTAAAAAAACATTCTAGGAAATGAAATTTTTGAATTTTGTGACTCCCAACACTAATTTGTGGAATATCATCGGCTATAAAATCTCATATAGATATCGTAAACATGAAAACATCGACAACCGTTAAGATATCTCAGTACAGTATTAAGATGGAATTGATTTAATTAGGGTGTCAGTGTATATAATTTCATGAATTTTGATAGGTTGGAAACCTATGCAGAGGAGGCCAATCAAGCGAGGAATAGCGATCAAATACGAGTAGCTGAAAAATTAGAAGAGGAGATTATGAAGTGGATTGTAGAAGAAGAACTTGTATTCCCGGTAGGAAAGGATGTTCTCATAAATAGGAACAGCTCTTCATTCTTGTACAAGAATAACAGAACTTATCCAAAATTATTTGAATTAATAGCTAGAACTCTCCACCTCGAAATTCCCATCGAAATAAATAGTTGTAAGTTTGGTCCAGGCGAGATCATTGTAGTTGCGAGCAATGCTGATCAGGCCCGACAGACACTGCTTGAGTGTTCCCATGAACTTCAAAATCTACTCAAAGCCAAAAGGGACGTATCGCGTCAGTAATTAAATAAGTTTAATTTCGGCTATTTGATCATTCCTTTTTCAATTGATTCGTTAGATCAAAAATTGATTTCCTATAGAAGAAAAATCTATCTATTTACTCCTGACTACTTTCGGGGTAATTGATCAATCTGAGTCTTATTCAAACCAGTTCAAGCAAGTGATTAATACCCGTTAGTAATATGAGTCAGACCGATATTTCAATTACAACCGCATTTAAAATGTTGGCTGATTAATTTTGCATCTAATCTAAAGTCGACAACTAGTCTTGATCTCTATGAATGAAAAGAATTATTCGCTGTTGAATCCCTATATAGAAAACCTGCTTCTAAAGTATCCCGCCTATAGCCGAAGTTATTTGCTTTCCTGAGCTCAGTATATGACTTATCTGTTTTAATCAATTCCAAAAAGGCATGACAAGGAATCTCAAGAGCTGCAACAGACTAGACTATTGATCATTTTCGGGATTGGTAGGTGAATTCTCTTGATCGATATTGTCGAAGAGATTTTCATGTGTTGTCTGCTTCTTAGGGAACCTCGAGGGTATCTCTTGAAATAATTGCTGATACTTCGAAGGGCGCAACCTGATATCTTCGATCTTATCTAGGACTTGGTGCTCACCCAAAGGATTGATCATATACTTGTTCAATTTTTCGAGTTCACCTGGATTGATTGGATGACCTGATTCAATTTGCTTTTTCAGGGCCTCATATTTTGCCTTGTATCTAATTCTCTCTCTTTGATTTCTGTCTAATTGGCTATTAACCCCCCATCCCTCCTTGAATATCTCCAGGTTTCTTTTTACTACTTTGTTTTGGTTCAAAATTGAGTTAAGCTCCAACTTGGCTTTCTCGATTTGGCTAGTGTACTCTCTTAATTGACTACGAAGTTTTCCAAAATAAGCCCAATGTTCCCAAGGAGTCTGTCCAAATATCAGAGCGGATTTTTCAAATTTTTGAAACCCATCTATTGCGTTGGTTACTGTCCAATCTCCTTTATACAACGCAGGCAAAAGCTCGCGAATAAGATCTTCGGTGTCAGATAGGCTAAGCTGGTACTCTTGGATTAAATTTAGAATTTTTATACATGACGCATATTGGAAGACATCTGAACCATCTTTTGCTACATTAAGCACTAGTGCACGCATTAATGCATAGTTAGGGTCTTCTTTCTTTGCTTCACATATTAAACTTGAAACTGCAGTTTTAGAAACGCCCACCATTCTTCCGATTTTGCCTAACGAAAGTGGCTTTATAGATCTTAAGTATAGTGCCCAGATTCGCTGTTTTATATCTTGTGGGATACGATTAGTCATTAACTTAATTTAATATCATCGACTAATAAAACCAAAGACAAGTTGTGATCCTATCTTTACAGGGAATACATTCCGGAGTTCAGACCTTGTACTTTTACTGTACTTGAACATAACTAGAACGATAATTGAACGATATTGTTTCACTTTATACACAGACCGAGCCCGGTATGAGAACGAACTCCGAACTTCTTGTGAACACTATAAGTCAGGAGCCGTCTGACTGTCGCCACTAGAAGCGGTGTTGACGTCGCCTGTATGCTTCTCTGCTGGACCAGGTTATTGCTCTTCTTGCTTTTTGATCTTTTTCTGGTGTTCATTGTCCTATGAAGTTGACTATTGGTTTGGCCAATCGAGATCGCTGTGGTATATTCTTAATTGACGGGATCACCTTTTTATACTTAACAGCCCAATTTTTTAGCTTTCTCACTTCAAAATTCCACAATAGCCATCTTCCATCTTCAAATTAGATATATAGTCAGAAATACAGCAAAATTTCAAAGTCGATATATCTAGAAAACAAAAATGCTTGCAAAGAATACGGAATATCATTTAATTGGCAAAAAAGACTTGTGTGTTTTACAACCGACATAGGGATTCGGGAATATTAGTTGGTAGTACATTTCAAGGGCTTCGTGTCTATGTACTGGTAGTATACCAAAGTAAGCAAAGCTCTGTCTATGACAATGTAAGATGCAGCATACATCGTGTCCTTAATGTGTTCTTACCAGGTAGGTACAATAATTTCAGAGAACAAAATATAATGTATGATGGCAAGTTTGAACGAGAAAGAGAACCCTAGGGAGCAACAAATGAAAATGACTGTAAAAGAAGTTGAGAATAAGATATTTGCAGGACGATCAGGTGCATTCTTGAGTCACTTAATTAAATAATGCTCAATTAGATACAAGAACATCATTGATCGGTATTAATCCCATTGAGGTTTTTCTATGGACATTTAGACGAAACGAGAAGGACGTTATTCGCCTTTACAATTCCTTATCACCTATTATGCAACTTGCAACAGGTGCTAATATGCTCAATTTTGGGTATTGGGTAGATGATGTCAAGACTCCAATTGAAGCTCAATCCAAACTTTGCATGATGGTAGGAAGAATCTCAGAACTTGACTCTTCCAAAAGCCTAGTTGATGTTGGAAGTGGTTTTGCAGCACCGGCTGTTCTTTGGAAAAATGTATTTAACCCACAGATATTTTGTGTGAATATTAATTGTCAGCAGCTGACAACTTCATCCAGAGCTGTTTGTCGCTCGTTTGAAAATCCTAGCGCAATGTCAAATCAATGTGAAGTAAACGGTATTTCGTTCATTAATAGCAGTTCATTAGCATTGCCCTTTGCAAATCATTCTATTGATAGAGTAATTTCTCTAGAATCTGCGCAGCATTTCAAACCTCTTTCTATGTTCATAGAAGAATCTTGGAAAATCTTGAAATTCAATGGCTTACTTGTTATTGCAATACCCGTGACAGTTATTTCAGAAGATCCCATCAAAATGTTGCTCAAGCTTGGAATTCTTGCTTTGACATGGTCGTCGCAGCATTATAGATTAGACTATGTTAAATCAACAATTACGAAGCAAGGATTTAAAATTATAGGAATTGACATAATAGGTCCACGGGTGTACCATCCACTAGCTGAATATTATTTTAAGAATAGAAAATTACTCAGAGAAAGAATTTTAACACAATATCCGTCGTATGTTGAGAATATCCTTTACAGATCCATGGTGAAGATGAGGAACACTTCCAAGAAAAGAATAATTGACTATGTTGTGATAAAAGCTCGAAAAACATGAGACGAACCAATTCTATTATGATCTTTCTATCTAGACGAGCAAGAAATCTAGATTGTAGTTAGCAGATCAAGTCTAGGAATCATAACTAACAACTCGATCGACCCTGTATACAAGAACGGGAAGAAGAGACATGGGTTAGAGAGAAATTAAACCGACAGAGAACGTGAAATCGTTTTTATTGGAATCTATGCCGTACTTTACATGGCTAATTAAAAAAATATGATGATGATTAGATACATGGCTTCAATAGTCTAGCTTCTAGACCAGAGCTAGAGTCTTGATATTCTCTTTGTTGCTATCACAGGTAGGATCATTCGTATTGTTGTTCTGCCTACTAACTCCTGAATACCATTGCAGACAGTGTATACACTTTGTGATCCAGTTGATCAAAGTTGTCGCATTTGTAGGTCTCTCGATGAAAGAATACTCTGATTGCGGTTTTGATATGAAAGGTCAGCATAATTTATGGTACACTGCAGAAGATCGGTTACTATTACTAAACGAATAAACAACGGAATGAAAAATCATGATAGTCGACATTAGCTGAATATACCACATTGCTTAATAGTGGTAGGGTTTCTATTCCGAAATTCATAGATAGAGAATTGGATATATGGTGGGAATGATGTATCTGAGAGAGACCAAAAGAAGACAAGGTGACGGGACAAAAATGAAAAATACTAACAGTTAGTTCTTTGATTTTCCAAAAGTTAATTTTCTCTCGGACCATTCAGTCACGGGGGATTGATAGTCCATTTGCTTATGGATTTGAAGGCACCAATGAGGGTAGAAACGATCGTCTAATTGATCTGAAAAATCCTATAACTTTCAGAGTAGAATGGAAACGATTACCAATTGATCCGGATTAGGTACTGATATCCCAAGATACACAAAATATGAATAAAAACATCTCTTATTAAATATCAGGATTAGTCGCATTCAATAGATCTCTTTTTTGCTTAATTTTCAATAACTAATCTAGATATAAAAAGACGACATGATATGATGCTTTCCTTTTCACAGAATAAGTATTTCGAAATCCCGGACTTTACTAGTATAACGTGTGGAACCTTTCAGAAACTTTTGAAAAAGATAAGATATTCTTATAAGTAATACTTTCGTTATACTACAAATGCCCAATATTGATTTCAAGCGGAACCTCCTCATTATAGTTCCATTGGTGGCTCGCTTTGAATAATATGACTATTCCTAGCTCTATCCAACTTGATTTGATTGAGATGAATGTCTCATATTTTATCACTGTTGGCGAAGAGAGAAGACAGGGCCTGAATTTACCCTCTGGACAACGATGTAGAAAGTGTTCTTCGGATAAATTTTACTTAGAACAGATAGTTCAGGATGACACCACTTACGATAAGCCAGTGATGTGTGAAAAATATGTGTGTGACAATTGTGGGAGAGAAATAGAGTATTGGAAATACTCGGAATAAAAATTTGCGCCTTTAGGCCCATTTATGAAGGAAGATGAAATCGTAATTGAGGCCGATTTGGATGAATAGGAAGATTGGAATAACGATTTGACGGTAATGATGGGTGTAGTGAAAACATAAATTAATTGAAAGAAGTGGTGTTCCCCCTCCTAGAGTCCTTGTACGCCTCACATTTTACTAACTCATCCGCAGCCGTAGTGATTCTAACTGCAAATACAACTGTTAATTCCTCAAACACACAATAACAACATGGCTGCAACCATAAGTCGGCTCGATTGGACGTATTAGCAAGTACCTATCGACTGGTCGACTGAGTGAGTGTGGTTATACGCTTGTGAAAAAAAGTAAGTTACTCATCAATTCATAGTAGATAGGTAATACTCACGCTTGGAGAAACTTCATGGTGACCAGAGAAAATTGGAACTGACAATAGTGCTACTACTTCAGTTCACCATGCTTTAATTATGTCTCCTTTAAAATTCTTTAGTGATTAATTTACTATACATTCTTTAAGTGTACCTGGTTGTTCTTACTCTATAAAGTAACAAAGATCATTTATCATAGCACACCAGATGGTTGTCAGCATGCGTCGTTGTAAACACAGAATGTGTTATAGACCACCTTCATACAATCCAAAGAATCGATCATGGGAAATTAAAGACAGTTTCTACACTTCTGACAGAGAGATTAGATTATTTTCATGGCGATGTGATAAATGCGATGCCCCAGTTGCAATATTTACTGACCATAAGATCCATGAGACTGAATCTCTTTGGTACTAAACTATGAAACTGACAAGGTCATCCATTTTGTCTAATTGATGAGGACGCAGTGACATTGGACAACGAATCAAAAATTGTGAATTGAAGTTGATCCCTTCATCTAAACCTTGTACACCACATTGGAGAGACATTTATTTACTCATTTCTTTGAACCTAATGTAATGCCAGAAGTTAATGGAGTTATCTCCACTCGAAGGATATCCATGTTTCAATTTCAAATATAAGTTTCGATAATAAACTTCCAAAACCCTTTGATCCGTACATTTGCTCTGAAATTGTCTATCTCTACGTTTATTTTCCACATTGAGTAACAACGCAAGATGTTCCTCTACCAACTCAACTAAAGAATAGAAATGTTTTCCAGGACGATCTTCATTACAAATACCTTTTCACATCTTTAGGATTCAGTCTAAATGACGCAGTTTTTCAGTCTGACTATTGTCATGCTAGATTTAATAAGATATTTAGTGGACTAAATTCTAGCAATTTGGAATCGATTCGAGATCTATGCAATGCTAATTTTAGAAAAATAATTAAAAAGAATAAACTGCTAAGAATTACGAATTAGACCTCTCAGTTTCTCCTTGAATTGTGGAGTTATATCTTCTGGTTTCATACCATGATCTTTCGTGGCGTGTTCTGCACCATTTTTGAATATTTCTTCCTCTGTCTCTCCCTTGACTACGTAGTCACAGTCGAATCCCGCTTCGCGGCATGATAATGTTTTCATGACAGATACTCGAAAGAGTTGTATAATTGTGTTACGTTCAACTTTAAGTCAATCAAAATACGATCTTTCAAGATCCATAAATTCCTTCCCGAATCTGATCTCATTCATTTGTAAATGCAGAATTGTCAAGATATTGGTTACTGAAGCCAATCCCAATTGATAGTATAGCACTAAATTGGGTGATTCTATCTGCGCGTTAATTTTAGTGATCACGAACTTTTAGCAAATAATTCATTAAGACTCTTCTAGTTATGTGAAAGATCAATTGAAAGTAGTAATAATAAATTAAGCGATCACTATAATAAATGAGTATTTGAGCATTTTGCTCATATGTAGTAACAATTCAAGGAATATCAGAATGGAGGTTATATTCGGAACTGGTCTTGGATAGTTCAAAATTGAAGGGTCTTTTCTTCTATGACCCAATTTAGGGTGAAGGATTTATTGTCAATCCTGCCTATGGTTCTCCTCAAGGATATCAACTATTTTCTGGACTGAATCATGACTCCAACCTGTTTTCTTGAATACTTCGACATACCTTAATTTCTTTAGCTCTTCATCGACCCCTGCATCCTTACCATATCTATCAAGTCTGTACTCGATGTGAGTTTTTGAAATATTGCTGCGGGAGTCCCAAGTTCCGGATACAGCTATACATACAGCAGCGGGCGCCACAAACACTAAACTGCCTGTCTATCAATCACCTATTACTAAAGCAAACGATGGATGAAAGCGCTATGTTTCTGATATCTGATATCCGGGCATCTAACGTTTGGGTTACAGTCTGTCTTTACATTGGAATGTATATTGGGCCTTACTGTTAAATTTTCTAGATAGGATTCAAGCTGGTTCAAATGCATATGGACTGGCTATTTGAATTGAAGTTGCATTGGCCTTTGCTTGTACGAATACTTGGGAAGGATTGTGATTATTGAAAATGCCTTTATGTAATGATACAGAGATTATGCCCGCCATTCCAATCTTGAGTCCAAATCCGTTTTTCATAAGCAAATATTTGTAGACTATTTCAAAAGCATGTTTTGTTTGGGTCTCCCCTTGAATCTATTATCATGATATCGAAGTAAGAAATTGGGTTCAGTTCTATCGTATGATGGATTTGCATGCTAGTTATGACTATTATAGTGGGACTTGAACGGGTTAAATCCAAAATAACTCCCTTTGAGAGGAGTTAGATTCAAACAATTCTTCAAGAATTCTTGAACGCTTTTCTAACTCAAATTATTAGCATGAAATGAGAAAGATAGGCAGTGAAATGAGTGATTTTTCGAAAATCATTAAAACCGTTGTCCCATGCAATCGCACGATTTGTGTGTAGTATGATTATTAAATACTAGTCAGAGGTATTATATATCAGGTAGAGTCTGGAAAAATGGACATCATCCGACGTTGGTTATTTATATTGGGGATCGGAACGGTGTGTTTCGCCATCACCCTTTTTGTAATACGTGTCCCGATAAGGACAATTATTGTCTTTTTTGTGATAGGAATACCTGTGGTCATATTATGGTTCTATGCAGACGAGAAATCAAAGAAACAAAGAGAATTTGCAAACATTATGTCAAAACGATGTGTTTGTCCTATATGTAAACACGAACAAGCTAAGAATTGTCTAGAACATCATTGTGCTTGCTGTCTGATACTCAAGGGAGAAAGTATTATTGATCATTCGTCAAATACTCGGTAATGTATTTGTTTTCAAATTAATACGACTCGTCATTATAACGCGTATACTCGAATACAGTAGGATAATTCGTGTAAACTTATCAAAATTCGCAACTAATAGTGAATGACGCAATTTCCTACTCTTTACCACCTCCCAACAGTAGGACCGAAAAATAATCATTATCTTAAATGCAGAAAGGTTTATCCTATTCACTATGTCCATAGACTTAGACATGAGTACAGAACAACAGCTTCTACGGCAGAAAAGAAACTCAGTGGTGATTCAACATGTTGAGGCTGAAAATAGACATGATGTTGATGCCTCCATTGCGACATTCTATACACCTCGCTATCAAGTATTTCCAATGGGCATAATACATGATGGTGAACAAGCAGTGGGAGATTTACTCTCTGGAATGTTTAAAGGATTTCCAGATTTTACTGTTGATATTGTCAAGACGCATCATTCTGATGATGCGGTAATTCTTGAAGTAAGAATGAAAGGAACGCATCTTGGTGACTGGGCTGGTCTTAAACCTACAGGAAGATTGATGGATATACCAGTTGCATGTATTTTTGAATTTGAAGGTGACCGATTAGTTTGCGAAAAGGTTTATTTTGATATGACTACGTTGATGAATCAGCTAAGTGCGACTTAAATCCTTAATAGAGACTTGTCCGTATATAATACTCCGTCATCTACATGTAACTGTTGAGCCAAATCCTTCTAGTCCTTCCCACACTTGACTCACCAGTTTTTTTGAGTATCTTTATGAATCTAATGAATCTAATCCATTTTTGTCCCTTATGACTTGCGAATATGGAATATTTTTTGACTATTTAAGTGTCCTTATGTTCACATACCCTTAATCTAATCTTTTTTTCAAGTTCTTTCCGACAATGACCACATAATGTTGCTGATAGAAAAGGAGAATTTTGTCTAATATTTTCACAATATTTTGTGATCAAACGACTATTTCATTTCTGTGTATATAGTTAAGTTAGCTCAATATAGGCTACTATTTTTTAATACACCAGACTTTAATATTTTTTAAGATATGAGTAAGAGTACATCTTTCAGACAACCTGAGTAAGGGGAATATTTCTTCTGACCACAACAACCCCTTATACAGTTTCTTAATCTTATTCCTGAAAATCGTCCCTAACTTTAAAGATATTGTTGCTACAATATTCCGTAGAATCACAACTAGCTGGTGTGTGGAGGGTTGTCCGGCTCTCCGTGCATCAGTTCTTATTATCTATTTTGAAAATCGTCTCCAAGATTAATAAAATATTATTGTTATAGTATACATGACCTTCTTTCTCAAGGCTGATGTAGGGAAGAGAGCCAGATACCATTTCAACTTCCCTGCATCAGCTTTTGTTCTGAGTTCCTCCAAATAGTATCATTAATTGTTAGCGTTTGAACTCAGTTCAATTAAGCAAATAACTAATAATTTACACTAAAGTAAGCCAGTATGAATATAATCACGAAAAAATAATTCAATGACTGTTTAATGTTTATTAGTGATGCTTTTACGTTCTCAATATTGATTTGAAAAATAAAGTTCAGAATAGGCAGAATCAGATTGGTGTTAAAAGGATTAGTATGTCCCTCACACAGAATTTATTCAAAGAATTCGAGAAGTCTATGGCTAAAGCAGGTTTCTCCGATAGATCCAAGGCTATACAAGCTGCGCTCTATGCATTTGTTGACGAAAATAAATGGAAGGCAGAGGAAAGCCAATCTGGTGCGGGAGCAATTGTGATGTTGTATGACAACCATGTGTATAACCAAGACAGAGAAAACATGCATGTACAACATCAATACTCTGACATTATAGGTGCAGCGACTCATTTACACCTGGACGAAAGCAATTGCTTAGAAACAATAATGGTCAGGGGTAGAATAAAAAGAATCAGGGAGCTTGTGAATGTATTGTCACGAAACAGGGGGATTAAGAGCATAAAACTTCACTTCGTAAGCTTGACTTGAAAGTTATTGGTTTTGATATGAAGTAGTACTAATTATTAAATAATTAATATTGGTCTTCAAACTAGTCGTAATACTATATATAAATATTTTAATACTAGTATTCTAGCGTAATATGCATGAGAAATGCTTACTTATCTATGTTGATCGCGATTTCATTGCTTGTGTCTGCCTCGGTCCTTGTCAAGAGATCCCACGCCCTTGAAAATTCGACCAACACTACTAATCAACAAGTAGTTCCAGCAACCAAGCTGAAAGTAGTTACATCAGTTTCTCCTATCACAAATATCGTCAAGAATATCGGTGGAGACAGAATAGATCTCATTGGGATAATACCAGAAGGCTCGGATTCACATACATTTGAATTGGTACCTTCTGATGTTGTGAAAATGAATGATGCTGATTTAGTAATCATAGATGGGCTTCGCCTCGAAGGCGGTATGGAAAAAGTTGTTGATGAAACCAAGAACAAGAATTCCCAATTGCAGTTGCTTAAACTTGGAGACAATACCATAACCGAGAATCAATGGATTTATGATTTCAGCTTTCCAAAGGAAAAAGGAGATCCAAATCCTCATCTTTGGCTGAATGTTGTATATGCAATGAAATTTGCGAATCTCACAAAGGACAGGCTGATAGAGATGGATCCCAAAAATGCTGATTATTACACAATCAATGCTGATAGATATATTTCGTTGTTAAAGAAGTTGGATGAAGGTATCATGCAAGCAGTACAAACAGTTCCACCACAAAATAGGAAGTTACTCACATATCATGATTCGTGGGCATATTTTGCTCCCAGATATGGAATGACAGTAATTGGAGCAGTACAACCGTCCGATTTTGGGGAACCAAGTCCTCAAGTTGTAGCCAAGCTGATTGACCAGATTCGCTTAGAAAAGGTGCCTGCAATATTCGGATCGGAAGTATTTCCAAGTAAAGTTGAAGATCAAATAGGAAGAGAAGGAAATGTGTCCTTTGTCCAGACACTGAGCGATGATGCTCTACCAGGACAACCCAGCGATCCAAATCATACATACGTCGGAATGATGCTTGAAGATATGAAATACATGCTAATACCACTAGGTGGTAATATTGAAGCACTAAAGAGCATCGATCCTCAAAATACCTATGTTAAGGGTGGTTAACCCAGGTCAAGCTTTCTAATTGGTTCTCTCCACTTTTCATAAACAAAATTTGGAATCACGCTTTCGACTAGGATGTTTGGGAATAGGATATGATATTGTATTGGAAATCAAATATACGCGAATGCGTAATGATTTTTACCGTTACCTCTCATGGAGAATCCAAGCAGCAAATCTTGCAAGAAAGGTTGTCCGCAGATCTGAAAAATTCGATTACACCACATTCACGGAAGAATCTTGGAAGCCAATAGAGAAATTCGTGAAATTAGCTGTTGAGATATACAATGAATCTCACCTTAATCAGATAACTGCAACAGATCACGCATTAAAGATCCTTAAAGAATGGTGGAAGTATGATTACCTGGAATGTTTATCGGAGCCAGTAATTCTTGAATAAAAATGTTGTTCAAAGTACATCATTAGACTTTCAGAACTTCGGAGTTACTAATCAGTGAAACTCATAACTCTCTCTGATGTTACCTATGGTTATTCGTTAAAGTCAACCATAGTTGAAGGAATCCATCTTACCATTTACAAAGGACAATACATAGGATTACTTGGTCCAAGTGGCTCCGGAAAAACTACGCTTCTAAAGATAATAGTCGGTTTGATTAAGCCTCGACATGGTTCGATAACTTTTGTTAATAATTCCTCATTAATATCAAAAAAGCCAACCATAGGATACGTACCACAGGTAGAAAGTGTTGATTGGAACTTTCCTGTCACAGTCAGAGAGGTAGTGGCAATGGGAGTATGGAATCAATCTGGAATTGCTCCATGGCTTAAGAGGAATACTAAAGAAGAAGTCGATGACGTACTCGAAAGTTTAGGCATTGGGAACTATGGTTCAAGACAAATACGTGAACTATCCGGTGGTGAACAGCAAAGAGTATTTCTTGCGAGAGCTTTGATTCGAAATCCAGACATACTTGTATTAGACGAACCTACATCAGGTGTGGATCATAACACAAGAGAGAAGATTTTGGGGAATCTAAATGAATTGAGCGAAAGAGGCATGACAATAATCATGACTACTCACGATTTAGCTGGGATCGCAAGAAGGCTTCCATGGGTTGTGTGTATAAATCGAAACATAATAGCCGAAGGGAAACCAAAGGATACTCTGACGGAAACTAATTTATTGAAAACTTATGGACTTGTAGACGTCATTCCCACGGCAGATGGGAGATAAGATGAAAACGCATGATTGATTTATTGCTCCCATTCCAATATGAGTTTTTTACTCGTGGTATAATAGCGTCTGTTTTAGTCGGCGGCGTTTGCGCTCTGCTTGGCGTATACATCATACTACGTGGTATGAGCTACATTGGACACGGCATGTCCCACGCAGTATTTGGGGGTGCTGTTGCAAGCTACATCATGAATATTAACTTTTACATAGGCGCAACAGCTTGGGGATTTGTGTCAGCTCTTCTTATCCATGAAATTGCAAAGCGGAACAAGATAAAGGCAGACGCTGCCATTGGAGTGGTAACAACTGCAGGATTTGCTATAGGTGTTCTATTAATTAGTTTGAAAAGAAGCTATATCAGAAATTTTGAGGCTCTTTTGTTTGGTAACATTTTAGGGATTACTGATCAGGATCTTATGGTTATAGTTTTGGTTACTGTAGTAACTGGTGCTTTCATCTTCTTTTTTCAGAAAAGACTTCTCTTCACTGTATTCGATAGAGAAACAGCTCAAGTTTATGGCATCAGGACGGAGCTCGTTGACATACTTTTTTCTCTAGTACTAGCAGGAGTTGTAATTGCATCCATGACTTCTATAGGGGTTACTTTGCTTGCAGCGGCAATTGTTGCTCCAGCAATATCTGCAAGATTGCTTACTAGTAACTTTTTAAAAATGATAGCATTATCATGCTGTATAGGCGTAGCTACTGCCTTTTTAGGTATGTACTGCAGTTTTTACTTCAATTCGGCTTCTGGTGCTACAATAGTTCTTTTTGGAGCAGCGACTGTAGGAATTGCTTACGGCTATTCAGTATTACATAGAGTGTTTCATACACATCGCCATGGTGAACTAAAACATGCTCATCCTCATATTCATACAGAAAGCCATCAACATGAACACGAGCATTGAGAAAGCTCAATTCATTACATGACTGATTTGTCCTAATCATCCTAACATTCTTTCTGAAAGCATGGGAAATAAAGGGTAATTATATTACTATGATAACGGAGCAGAAACAGTCTCAGGTATTTTTGGATTTGATCGTACCCTATTTGGTAAAAAACCAAAGGACAAGAAATGGTGGACGCAATCAAGGAGAAATGTAATGAACGACGTAGAACCAGAAGCTGGTGCGAGATGATCGAGTCAACCAATCCGAGTTTGCATCCAACAAGTGATATTGTGGCATACACAAGGTAAAACGTATCTTTCTAAATTTGATGGACATGGAAAAGGAAAAACCATGATGAACTTCGGATATGCGAATTTAAAGGTCAGAATTTTGAGTTGGTGTCAGGCCAGTTATTGAGTACCAGAAATGAATTAATAAATAAAACAAAAAGATGTGAAATAATTGAACCTACTTTGCTCCTACTCCTTCCTTAATTTCACCACTTATGTTACCAAGGACAGTTCCAGCTCCGCCAATTATTTTCTTGGCTACCTCACCTGTCTGGTTTAAAAGTGATGAGCCTGCGTCACTTGCGTTTTTACCTAATTCATTTGCAGTTGCATTCACCGATTCGCCTGTCTTATTCATTGCGTTTGAGGCATTTGTAGTGGCGTTTTGAGCCTGCCACACTGCTTGTTGTTATCGCGAGCAGAAAAATTGACAAAGCTATTCCTATCACTGAGATTTCTTTCTTCATTGACATGATATGAGCAGGATACCATTTAACTCTTGTATACTAACCATTATTTTCATTTAATTCCTATCCCTATGGTCAGTGCGGAATACGTTAGCAAATGTAATAAAACATCGGATGCGACAGAATATCGAAGACGCGTCTTCAACGAGTTTGGAGTTTACAGTTCTCCCCACGCCAGTTTTAATTTTCATCAAAACCAAGTCTGGGAGGCAATAAGTCAACTCTTATTAGATAGAGCAAGTTCATAATTGATCTTCAGCACATTTGGTTATCGTCTAGTGATTGTCAAGCAATTTCGAATTTGTTACATACCTTCGGTGTCCTAAATGAGAGAATTGTTAGCGTTTGCTTGCAAGGCATGGAAAAACAGGGAAAAAAGGTAAGGTCACGAGTTCGTACCTTCCATCTTAGGACCAAATTAACGTATTAACTCATGTCCGATCCCTCTAACATTCATATTACATTGTGAATTATTAAAAAATCTAGATATGTGCACTTGTTATCTTTTAGGCTTTCAGGTTTGACGGTTTTTCGAATAAAAGCTTTAGATGATGCGAGTTAAAATGGATCTAATTTCTGTGGAACATGTTTATAAGATCAATAATGTTTATAAAATTGTCTTGTTTTGAATGGAAAACTCATTATTGTGTCCAATCTGCAATAGTCCTTTAATATCAGATCTAGAGTGTGGGGAGGTCTTTTGCAGCACATGCGGCATAGTCACAGTGGATAGAACGGAACAGACAGGGCCTGAATGGCGTAATTTCAATTCTAGCGAAAATACTAATCGGCAACGAACAGGAACTCCCTTTTCGCTTGCTCGTCATGATAAAGGGCTATACACTGTTATAGGGAATGGCAAAGAAGCTGGTGGTCACGAAATAGACAACTATCTCTATCCTTCAGTGCGCAGGTTAAGAACGTTGGATAGCAGGACACAAATAGATGCATCAACTAGAAATCTCAAAGAGGCTTTTAACCAACTTGATAGGTTGAAGTACAAACTTGGATTATCAGATAGCGTTGTTGAAAAGGTTGCTTATATCTATAGGAAGGCGCATGAAAAAAAATTGGTACGGGGTAGAACGATTTCTGGAGTATTGGGTGCAGCAGTATATATAGCATGCAGAGAAACTGGAAACCCCCGAACTATGAAAGACGTTGCTAAAGTAATAAATGTCACTCATAGGGAGCTTAGAAAAAATTACGGGATCCTTGTGTTGGGCCTTGATTTGAAAATACCGTTAGTAGATCCAATGAATTGTATTAATCGGGTAGCGAATAAGATAGGGATAAGTGAGAAGACCCGACGCCACGCCATGGATCTAATGTCTGTTGTTACTGAAAGCAGAGAATCTAATGGTAAAAATCCAATGGGGCTCGCAGCAACGGTGCTTTATCTGTCATGTTTAGCCTTAGGAGAATATAGAACTCAGCTAATATTTGCAGAAGCGGGCGGTGTGACAGAGGTCACCATCAGGAACCTAGTCAAGGGTATACGAAAACAATGTATTATTTAAAAACTATTTGAAGTGCCCTGTGATTGAATGATAATTCCCAAGTCATTAGATGTGAGTAAGGAGAACGTCAGCAAGATGAGTATAAAGCTATTGAAAGTTAATTGGTTGTCTCAAACTGGAACTATATAACAAATTGATTGCGATGTAATCGCAACCGGATTTTTGTTGAATCCATAGATTACAGGCAAGCCAGGATTCTCTCAGGAATTGTATGGTCAGGTCACTTCGTCAATTCTTAGTTTGTGGATTTACCCTCATCAAATGCTTCAATTTTTGTGGGGAGGACAGAATTGGAAGTTGCATACGCCAGTTGAGAAACGACAGAAATATACCGACAGTAAATGTAGCTACAAGGAAATAAGCAAATGATTCATAAAAAGGATTTATTTTCGCATTTTTGGCTGTAAAGAAATAAGGTCATCGTCGGTTCGTATTATCCAATTTACCAAATGCTCATCGATTTTATGGTATTTAGACAGGTGTTCCTTCCGCATATGCAACGGTATTTCTAGCTTACAAACCCCACAGATCATTCAGGTCTTAACGAGAGGTTATCTGAGGTTCTACTTAAAGAAGCTTATATTAAAATAATATGGTTTTTAAGTAAGCAAAAATTTGACTTTCAAAGTATTTAAAGATTGATAAGAATTAGTGAGGGCTATGAAATTCAACTTAATCTGTTATGAAGATCAGTCAAATTTTATTTTTGGAGAGAAGAATATTTATAAGCATCTTTCCTTCTTTTTTGGAGCTGCAATCAAAGGCTGTCCATCATATTGAACTTTAGTATTGTCAATTTCCCAGTGTCCCAGGCGGAATTTTACCCCAACTTTTCAGATTTTACAATCCATCGTCCAGACTTCCTTCCCAGGTACTAAGATACCCGCAAATATTCCCTTTCTATAGACTTTGGCATGTTCCTTACTACTTCCAATCAATGACAGCAAGATATTGTCCTTCTGATGGTAACCAGCTTCTATCACCTTCATATTTAGCTTCCCACTTGCCTTCACGATAATTTTTCGGGCGTCAGACCAATTCCCCTTCCATGATAAGACTTCAAAATTTCCAAAATGAAAAGTCGAAATGGAATATCCCTCAAGCTCACAATTGAAACTATTGTTATTTTTTTTGGAAAATGGATTCATCCACTCTACCGCTTTGGTTCCCATACCTTCCTCAACGGCAAAGTTATCTGCATTTGGCAATGTCACATATCTTGCGGCTCTGTTATTTTAAGGAATTCGACCATGAAAGTTGTCGACAGACAGATGGGTGCGAGCTAGTTTGTATCATTCAAGATTGAAATAGTATTCTCTGGCTTTATTTGTAAAGTTTGTTTTGATGTTGAATGCGTTCCTTAATTAGATCATGTAATTCTACACGCAACAGATGTTTATGGTTCTGTCTGTTTGGTAAATTCAAATTTATCAAAACATGCTCGTATTCCTGTCCCAGTTCATTTAAGTTCACATACCAAACAGCCAATGTAATCTAAAAAATGCCGCCGTCCGTGATTCGATCTTATGCATCTTATAAAATCCTAAATTTAGGCACAGTAATACCACAGACAGAGCAAGTCTTAACACCTGCTCATCATAGTGATTATTAGGACTATTGACCGATCATTTGTTATACATATTTTCATACAGATGAAATTAAATAAATTTTTCATGGTATTTTACATTGTCGAGTTTGTACCCATTAACAGCATCTCATTAAATTCTTCTAGGATATGAGAGTGAGCCATTAAAAGACCAAATCAATTCCAATGCCCATTATTGATGATTAGGCTTTTTGGCAATTGCATCGAC
>CAVSLF010000019.1:0-17450 GCA_963728595.1 uncultured Nitrososphaeraceae archaeon | reverse complement strand
AATGTTATCACTTTGACTAACGAAAACAATATCAGCATGATGAAGCAAAGGTTGAAGGACACTCTTATTAAAAATAAAATCAGAGACTATGTTGTCATGGTCGATCTTGAGGACCAAAACAGGATTATAATTCTAAAAAAAGAACATGCAAAAACCTTGGGCGTACATCATTGTCTTCATTGTGGAATGGAATTTGAGAACGAGATTCAATTGAGCGTTCATCAAAAAATCCATTACATGGTATGAGAAGATGTGCACCAACTTGCTTTAACGATAAGTTATTTTCCGTTCCGATTCTGTGTACTATTCTAGCTTGATTATGCTGTTACTTTACTAATAATATCGCAATAAGCCAAAATAGTCGTTACTCAGGATGATTACAATTTGGTCAAGTAAAGGCGTGCTTGCCTCACGAAAGAACCCAAATGGTAGTGAGTAGAGAAATGTAAAAAAAAATCTAAATTAAGGACCTATGTCAAAATTTGTAGCTTTGATAAGAATTTGGTAGTAATTCAGGTTTCCCAAAATATCCTTCAATCTCATCTAATCTTTCCATAGCCCCTTCACCGCTCCTGATATCAGAGTACCGAGGAATCTACTCTTATTGCTTGCAGAAACATGCAAACTTCCTTATTGGTGACGCCATGTTTTATATCATATTCAATCCTGCGGCAAACTCTTCCAATTCTTCCATATTTCTTGTCTACTCTTTTTTCCCACCGCGTCGCGTTTTCAGACAGGCCCGTCACAAATTTCACAAGAGTTTTTTCCATATGTTTAACATGCCAATCTCTCATAGGAAAACTATTTTGTATCAAGAAAAACAGGGTTTAATATGGTTAGGCCATATATAAGCTATTGTGCCCCATCATAGTGGGCTTTCATCTCAAAAATAAATTCTCGAATCTCTCAACTAGTCATAGAAATTTCCTGACTTGGTTAGAAAATTCTTAATGAGTTATTATCCGTGGAGGATAATTGCGTTTCCTCTCATGATAACACTTCATTAGAATTAATCATTGTTAAATTCCTAGGAATGAGTTGATAGGCCAATTTTTTATTTACCAGACTAAGATGACTTGTCTGGAATACAAGATTTGTTCAAATTAGTAAAAAAAATGAACAGTTTATTCACGTTGAAGGCTGTATTGGCCCACATTCATCGAGAGATGTTCGTCGTAGTATTGTTATCAGCATACCTGCCACAATTTAAGATAATTTTTACTATATAATTGACATGTAGGCTAAGTCTAATTGATTACCTATATTAGTAAGGACATACCTATATTACTATATGGCTGCAATAGACGAACACATAATTCGATGTAGTGAATGTGGAAGGAACTTAATTGTCAAGGATTCGGTCAATAATGGAGTTGCATTTCTGAGCCATCTACAGATAGACCATGGAATCACATATTATGCTCAACGTATGACAGAGACGAAGGTTCTCAAAAGGAATTCATATAACAAGCAAGTCACCCAGGAACTTGCCCATAAATAGATAAGAATCTGCCGTGGGTGAAAATTTACTCGCTCTTGCCACCTTCATCCTCGTCAGTTTTCCTTTCTCCTAGCACGTTTAACATCTTCTTTAATGATTCATGACGAAAACCAGCATTCTTAAATGCAGAAACATCAATCTTGAACTTTTTCAATTCATCATAGATCTCTGTTTCTTCTACAATATTTATTAGAATTTGATTTGATACAGGCTTTTGCAATATCTCTACTGGCATATTCAGCTCATTTATAGTCCGAGATACTGCATCCTTGACATAACCGGAAACAAATATTATTCTCTGATGGGAATTTATTGCAAGTATCTCTTTCCCTACTTCCAATCCATTTCTATAAGGGAGATCATAATCCAGTATTACTGCATCGAAAGGTTGTATACGAGAATTAGGAAATGTGTTACTCTGTAGGCCATATAACCTCTCACTATAAATTTGGAGACATTTTTCACCTGTCTGAGCTAAATTCACAACATGTCTTCTATCCATCAACACCTTTCTGTACAACGATGCGGTTTTTGCGTCATTTTCCGCTATTAGTATTTTCAATATGGATTTAGGTTAAATCATAAGGCCATTATTTACTAGTTTCGGTCAATTAGCCTTATTCGAAAAATGTACCTAAATAATATCCGAAAATAATGTCATGTAAATTGTTACTATATTATCTCAATATGTTTGGATTGGACTGATTAGGTTTGTCTTCTACAACTGTTGCTCTTCATAAGGATACAAAGATGAGGATGTTACTATTCAGAGTACCTAATCATTGAATGAAAAGTAATGGGCAAGAGGATGATGTTCTGCGAGCCTCATTTTGCTCAGCCTGCTGACGGTATATTTACTATGCCTGTTGATGCAAGCTCAGATCCTATGCCATAGCCAACCAAGGCCACGCCGGTACCAAGTCCCGCCATTTCTATCCCTCCCTTGATCCAGTTTTTCTTGGCCAATTTGGCTTTTAATGCTCCAACCACAAAAGAAGACGCTATACTCATGACAATAGCGGCTACAATAGCAGTGACGGAAGAAATAAGACCTGCCTTGACAACAAAATAAGGCAGGATAGGAAGAATTCCGCCAAGCAGGAAAGAGCCGAACATTACCAATGCTCCTTTTAGCGGACTTCCAATAATATCAAGATTAAGTCCCAGTTCTTCAGTTAACATTGTCTTGAGCCAAACATCTTTGTTCGATGTTATCTTGTCGACTACCATTTCAAGCTCCTTGCCTTCAAATCCTTTGGCACGATACACTTGTTCGATCTCCTGTCGTTCCCTGTCGGGCATATTTTCTATCTCAAACTCCTCACGCTTTATTTCTGATTCCAAAATCTCCCTATGTGACTTTACAGCTAGATAGTTTTGGACAGCCATCGCCTTTGCCCCAGTAAACATACCTATTAACGCCGCGAGAATAACTACATCGGCTGCAATTACTGCTCCACCCACCCCTGCTACAATTCCTAAAGATGTGTTGATTCCATCCCCAAATCCGAATACAATATCCCGTATGGATGCACTTTCTTTTATATGAGGTTCAACATGTGTAATTCGTCCTGCCAATATCTTAACCATGGTCAGCTGACATATTAATGATATCTTGTAATTTTCGATCTAACTTAAATGAAGAAATAAGTAACGCATTATCTTCTTCCAGATACGTTACCACACTAGGGAATGTGAACTTTATAATCTACTACAATAAATTAGCAAAATTTGTCTATCATTCTATAGGGTTTGACTTTAAGAGTTCATTTTCAAAAATAGTTGGCAATTGCGATTTTTTTGCTCGATAAGAAAAAAGTTTGGATTGAAGGTTATGCAACATAGTTACTTCTAATAGACATGTTCGATCTAATCAAGTCAAATTTGGGCTATTGATACTACTTTTGATTTTTACTTACATCATCATCATTACGACTAGCTGCATTCGAAAACAATTCCCATATTGTGAAAAACACCTCGGAATTATGGATTTTTATGTACTATTCACCATCATAATATCTAGAATTGTTCTGAAGATAGAATACATAATATTTAAGGCACTTGTGAGTGATATCATATAGGTTGTTAGGCCTTATTCTTTTGATAATCATTGCAGGAGTGTTGATTTTGGCCATTATGGGTTTGGGATGGCAGACATTCTTTGGAGGTGTTCAAAAGGGAGCTGAAAAAGTAGGTATAACTAATGCAATTAAGAACATCAAGAACGACATACAAAATTCACTTGGGAATATTGTGAGCAATGCAACTAAGAATGTGGCAATTAAAGACACCCTTATCCCTAAGAACTGAAAAAGTGAATAGTTATTTGTTTAGTGAGAAACAGTCTTTATTATCAATTGTGTAACATGGCGTCAATATTGATTTATTAATCACGATCATAATTTATCAATGTCTAATATATCATGTATGATTTTTCAAATAAAGTTGTGCTGATAACCGGAGGAATGGGAGCATTGGGTAAAACCTTGACCCAGAGGTTCATTTCTTCTGGTGCAACCACAATAGCTACATACCTTAACGATGAGAAATTAAAAGGACATAATACAATCAATGCCGAATTAATCAGAGCTGATGTAACAATAGAAGAGCAGGTTATAAAATTAGTTTCGACCATTGTCGAAAGATTCGGACACATTGACATCTTAGTGAATTCTGTTGGTGGTTATTTGGGAGGAAAGAGTGTGATGGAATTAGAAGAACATGAATGGGAGCTTATGATGAATATGAATTTGAAATCTGCATTTTTGATTAGTAAACACGTCATACCAGTAATGAAGTCTTTGGGTCCTGGCGGAAAGATTGTACACATATCATCGAAAACAGGGCTAAAATCGGAAGGTCGTGATTCTGCCTACGCTGCATCCAAATCTGGGTTAATTAGACTAGTTGAATCAATTTCTCAGGAGACAAAGGAATTGGGTATCAATGTAAATTGCATCTTGCCAAGCGTGATTGATACTGAAGCTAATAGAAAAGCAATGCCCAATGCAGATTTCAGTAAATGGGTAAAGACAGACGATCTAACAAACGTGGTATTCTTCCTTTGTTCCCAAGAGGCTAAAGTCATAACTGGAGCCGCTATTCCCACATATGGATTATCATAGAACAATATCTTTGATAAGTGACTCGGTAATAAGAAGGATCCTTGTGTTATTATAATATTGAACGTTCCTACTATATATCTACAGCATGTATCTTCAATCCGCTGCCATTGGATACGCAACAAAAAAAATCGTATCTTGTACTTTTATTAAACGATCTCGCAATTAGTATTTAATGTATCCTCTTTTGGATTAAAATCTAAAAGTTGATCTATTCCTTCACCACAGTCAAAGACATCATGTCCCGGTCCCCCAACGAGAACATCATTACCGCTGCCCCCATAAAGATGATCGTCTCCCTTTCCACCATCTACGAAGCTTTCTTCAAGCGCAAGAACGTCAACATCAAGCTGTGCAAACAAATCAACAGGACCCTCAGTGTCGTGTGGGACTATTTCTTCTTGAGAAATCGTTGCAGTTTTTAATGTCGCAATAGATTCATTGGAGCGGCTCATAATATCTACTTTGCTTTGCTCTAGACTACCTATTAGGCTGGTGCTTGAGTCAGCAAATAGGTAGTCATTTCCATCCTGTCCAAAAATCTTATCAACTCTTGAGCCACCCTGAATATTGTCGCCACCATCACCACCATATATTAAATCGTCGCCGCCGTTACCTTGTATACTGTCATTACCTTTCAATCCATATATGGTTTCACCGAGAGAAGAACCAATAATTATATCGTCATTATTATTTCCATTACAAGTTGTGATGATACAGGTTATTACATTATCTTCAATGGATAAAGAACGGAAGTCTTCTGTCCCAAATATATTGATTGTTCCAAATGATTTTTGCGTTAAATACGGAAAGCCACCAACACAAAGAATAAGACATACTATAGCAATGCCCAATGATCCTTGAGTACTACCTTCCACGATAGAAGCTTTGATACTGCATATAAATAGATGTGCAATCTAATTTAGTATAATTTTACACGTAGGAATGAAAGTGCATTCTCGTATTTAAAAAATAAGATTATGCCTTAGTTGATTATTTTAATATTAAAGTCACGGTGTCTTTGTATTATAGAATTATATTAGCAAATTTACTAAAACAAGTATCATCTAAGCGTAATTGTGAAATTCGTGAATGAAAGTCAATTCCTCTCAAGCCCAGATCTTCTAGAGTTCATTTAATCCAATAGAATTCCTTCCCTACTTTACTCATATTGAAGGCCGGTAGTTTCACATTGTATGGACCTTTAGGGCATCGCTTGTCCGCTGGTACAGATTTCTGAATCTTATTAGGAATTTATACTCATAAGAAAACTATCAATTCTTTTAGTATAAAATAATGTGTTTTTTTCAGATAGTTTTTTATATAAAAATGATCAATTCGACTTATTGAATTGTTGTCAACTCCGTGTGTTGATCTTTATCGGGGTTTTAGTTTCTATGTCCTCAATACTGTCGACTAAATATGTTAATGCAGAAAATGGAATAATTGGGACACAGAATACCGTCATTTCTCCCGCCGGTGAGATGACATTTTGCCATGGTAACATCCTTTCTCATCCCCCTTTCTGTACTGGCACTAATCACAACGATACAATTATTGCTTCTATTGGCGGTGGTACCATATACGGATTTGGAGGGGACGACAAGATTCAGGGCCTACTTGGTTCAGGAGTCACCTTTGGAATGGAAGGGAATGATGCAATTCGAGGCGGGAATACATCTGATATTATATTCGGTAATGATGGCAATGATATATTAGCAGCGGGTCTAGGACCGAACTTTTTGACAGGAGGTGGAGGAAGCATGCTATCTGGCGGTGGAGGTGACGACCTGTTGATTGGTGGTGGAGGCCACGATGTTCTCAGTGGAGGACCAGGACATGACAAATTTGACTGTAAGGGTGAAAAAGACTTGATTCTAGACTTTAATCCCGCAGACGATGTCGCATCAAGCGATTGTATTCTTGCGATGTGATTTAACTCTTTGTTGCTCTATTAACTATAATTTTTATAACACATATCTTATTTTCGATGCGAAGAATACTAACCTACAATAAAGTCTCCGAGCCTCTGTACAATAAAAGATCTGAGGTCCTAAATCCGTTATTTTTTTTCTATTATTCTAATAGCTCACAGTTAGTACTTGCTGTATCATCTTTGGGATCAAAGTCTCTAACAAGGTCAACTCCCTCTCCACAATCAAAGACATCGTGTCCTGGTCCTCCAAAAAGAACGTCGGAGTCAGCACTACCATAAAGATGATCGTCTCCTTTTCCACCATATAATGCGTTTCCACCACCGCCGAATACAAGGTTAGTTCCCGCATCCCCGAAGAGGAAATCGTTGCCATCCTGACCGAAGATTGTGTCTGAACCCTCACCACCCTGAATGGTATCAGATCCTTTTCCACCATATAGGACATCCGCATCGCTAAAACCCTGGATGTAATCTTTTCCGTCAAAGCCATAAATTGTCTCAGGCCCGTTTATACCTATTATCTTATCATTGTGATCTGTCCCTTCGCATATAGTTGGAGTGAGGCCATTGCCTAAACATCTTATCACATGACCGACACCGCCTGTCAATGTTTCGTCGGTTTGTGTACCACTTGGATGCGCAGCTGAGGCAAGTTGAGAGGGGCTTAACATGAAAATCGATAGAATTAAAGCTACTAATGCTATACTAATCCTTACAAACGGATATCCAGTCAATGAATCTATCCTTTTCAGAAAATATAAATGGGTATGGAAGATAAATTCATTAACTTTATTCCATAACTTCGTGGTGGATGGAGTGCTGATATCTAATATACTTTATTTTAACACAATTTGACTTTTATTACAACATAAGCCATTTTATCAAAAATGATATTCTTCTGTGCGTAGATTCTGACTAAAGATAGTTATAATATATAGTTAGGAACTATCCTTAAATTTTGCTAGATAGATCGTCATTCGAAAATAGTCTTTGCTATAATCCTTTTCAGAGTATCGAGACTAATAGGCTTGGACACAAATTCAATAATTACTCTTTCATTTTTCAATCTCTGAATCAAGTCATGATCAATCTCATAAGCTGATATCAATATAATTTTTGCATCATTTATTTCTTTTATCTTCCGTGCTACTTTGTCTCCGGTCAGCTCACCGATTCTAAAATCCAATAGAATGACTGTGATTTCGACCATTTTTTCTTTCATCTCACTATACTTTCTGATACATTCCTCGCCTGAAGAGGCTTTTACTATTTTATAATCATCACTTAACATCGCAGCGTATAATTCTAAAAGATCTGGCTCGTCATCGCAAATTAAAAGCGTGTGTACTTTTTTAAGCATATTGTCCTTCAGACATATTATAATTCAGGATTTATTATGCTTCTGTAACATAGTTCGATTTTTTGTTTTTCGATTCTGGGAATTGACAGAAACATGAGGTCGAAAGAATCACCTTCTAATGACGCCAAACGGAGTAGAGTCCAGAACATTGATCTTACTATTGAACCTGGCTTCCGATATATAGTATTCAATATTGCCAGTTTGTGGCAAAACACTATTCATCTCATTCTTAAATTCTGCTCAATTGCATCTTATTAAATACGAGAATGCACTTTCATTCCTACGTGTAAAATTATACTAAATTAGATTGCACATCTATTTATATGCAGTATCAAAGCTTCTATCGTGGAAGGTAGTACTCCTATTACGAAAGATAGGTATCATATGGTGAATGGTAGTAGACCTTTAATTAATGATAACAAATTAAAATTCACGATATTGGCATTATGCTCAGCTGTTTTCGCGATGAATATCGCAAATTTTATACCAGAAGCGCTGGCAATTCCAGATGTCTTCGATTCACAATCATTACAGCCTTTGAGTATTGGAGACAATGTGATAACGTGTCCTCCACTCTCATGTACAGGAACTCCTGAAGATGACATAATGATTGGAACTGCACTAGGAGATACGATGTTTGGCTTAGAGGGTAATGACAACATACAAGGTAATGGAGATGCCGATGTAATATATGGTGGAGATGGTGGCGACAATATTCAGGGTGGTGAGGGTTCAGACACAATCTTTGGTCAGGATGGCAATGATTTTCTCTTTGGCGATTCTGGAACTAATCTTGTATTCGGCGGTGGTGGAAACGCGATTTATGGTGGAAAGGGCGACGATCATATTTATGGTGGTTCTGATTCTGACGTTCTCAATGGGGGACCAGGACACGATGTCTTCGACTGTGGAGAGGGAGTTGACCGTATTGCGGACTTTGACCCCAAGGAAGATACGGCAAGTACCAACTGTGAGCTATTGGAATAATATTTATAATTCATTCCGTTTCAATAGAGCCGCGGATAATCAAAATTCAAAACTAGTTCAATCTGTCTATGGCCTTTTCTGCCAGTTCGGCTATGTCGTCGTAAAAAATATTCGCCTGGGAAATTAGTTCAGGCCCTAGGATCATTGATAAGATCGCTGGCTACAGTTAGGTCTCCGGAAGAAAGGTTCCAAAGTACAGTTTTGTGATGGGGATATTTTCCTATAGCGTGTATAATGGCTATAAGGGCCGCCTTTAGAAGTGTAACTCTATTAATAACCCAGTACTTCGTGGATAATCTTATAGACGAATTCACTCACTGTAATCGATGTTTCGATAGTCTTCAATTCGCTTGATTTCTCTTTGAATATTCCATAGTTCCTCTTGTCGCTGTTTATACTCGGCTTTGGAGACTTGAATTTGTTTCTGAACTTCGGAGTACTCATTGTATAGTTGAGGCAATCTGTTGACGAGAATAGGCAGCTCGACTTAATAGATCCAAGGAAATATTACGAGCATTCATCTCCTTAAACATACGTATGATTAAAGGTAAGGAATCTTTATTGTCATTGTACATCTGTTCAAGCGTGTTCATGTTCCGGAGCTTCCAATATTCTAACTGATATTCTTCTGCCTCCTTCTGTGGTATCTCCAGTTTAACAGAGACATCATAAGCGGTATTGCCCTTGTTGTACATGCGCAAAGCATAAGATCTATTACTCTTTCGCTTTTTTCCTTTACTTTCTGAATAGTATTGGGAGAACAATGAGTTATCTTCCTAATTTCCTCCCAGTCCCAGCCTTCCTTTAGTAGTTTCCTAATATGTTGCTCTTTCTCCCTTGATACCATTGTTCAGTTTTAGCCAATCGTACTAATAGGGATATCTCAATTGGTCGGAAATCCTAGTGAACGGAGGTTATGTATTACTATAGGCAACTACCTTTCAATACTCTATACTATCTCCCACTATCCATACTATCCATTAAAAAATACACTATCACATCAATACAGAAAATGACCTCTGGCTTCAAGGTGATAAATTGATTGATTGGCTGTCATTACAAGTCTCCTAGCCGTCTTCTTTTACGTAGCTATGAGATTACAACACATGAAAAACAATCGATAGTCGGAAATGTATTCTTGGTTTCGTATTGCTCACGAAAATCTTTTTCCGTTTTGCACCAGAAATATCTAGAATTTACGAACCAATTCTCGCCTAGTTAGCTCTATATTTTTTTAGATGCTGCATCTATCATCCTACATGAATGATGGGACTATTATAATGGCAATAGTTTTGATTCTTCTGATTCCTGTAATTGTAGGGATCATACCAGTTGGCAGCAAGCACTAGCACAAGTAAGTACCAATGATATTGATAACGGCGCTGTTACCAGCCCTAAAATAAGAGACCGCCAGGTGAAGACGCCAGATATTGAAGACGACGCTATAACTTCTGATAAAATAAGGGTTGGAGCAGTAGGTACCGCGGCAATAGCAGACAATTCAATAACTTCAGAAAAAATATTGGATGGCTCAATAACGTCTAAGGATCTTGCTACGGGCACAGGCTTCAGTGGTAATACACAAGAACAAATTTCGCAAATCATATTTAGCACGTGTTCTATAGATTTTGATGCTGTTGCAGCAAATAAAGTTAAAACAGCATTTTGTCCAGTACCTGGTGCACAAATTGGTGACCATGTTATTGTTACAAATCAGGATCTTGCCCTAGGACTAGTTACTCAATCTGCCACAGTTAATGGCACGGAGCTGGTGAGAATAGCAGTTACCAATCCCAGTACCAGTGCAGTAGACCCCCCTAGCTCAACTTGGGCATTAATTGTATTCAGGTCATGAGATTCTACTGTGCGACAGAACACTAAATCCCATGTACCATTTCTCAAGATCAAACTAAAAACGTGAATGATCAGCCCACGATTGTCTGATTTAACGCAGATATACTCGAGTTTGTTAATGGTAATCCGGTGTAAGGAACAATCATGACTACGATCAAATCTGCATCGTAAAGAGATGATGTACCTTCCACTCGTATTGGCACTGTGAGTGGAGAGGTCCATCCTGCTTGAGTTATGTTTGCACCTGTAAGCCGTTCAAAGGTCGCGCCGGGCACCTGCGGTGCGCTGCTTGTAGTCTTTAATGCAGTGGCTAGTAGGGAAACAGTAGGCGCCGTTAGATTTCCAGTTCCGTCGTATCGAATATTCACGGACAATTCATTGTCACTAGAAATAATTAACCAAGTTGATTTGACTCCACTGACTAGGCTCATCACATGCATCCCTGGTATTAGAGACTTATTGCCTGGCACACCAGGTACTGTTGAATTTGGAAAAATCTCTGATGTTTGTGCCCATACTAGGCGATCCAATTGCAAAAAGCCGGTAATGTGAAGCCTTTGTGTATCGGCTGCGGCCAATACAATTAGGATCACGAAAGAGAAAACTGGCATCATAAAACGAAACTTCGTCATATGTGGTAGCCCCATAGTAACCGTACAGCACTTAAAGTTAATAAAGCAACCATCCGTTTCTCCTTCTACTAGAACTACATAAATATACTTTTAATCGAAACAACCACTGTGGACAATAGCGAAAAAAGCTATAGAATATTAATCGTAGACGATGAGCCAAGCATTACACAAACGTTCGAATTAGGCCTGAGGCAGTTTGGATTTCAAGTAGATGCATTTAACAATCCAATTTCGGCGCTGGCATCATACAAACCTGGGAACTACGACTTGTTATTATTCGATATCAGAATGCCTATCATGAACGGGTTTGAATTATATAAGGAGATTAGAAAATTGGATGAAAATGTTAAGATATGTTTCATTACTGCTTACGAAATAGACAATAATGATTTTACCAAATCCTTTCCCACAATGACTCTCAGACATTTTATCAAGAAGCCAATCTCACTTGACAAGTTAGCAAACGAACTAAAAGAAAAGATAAATGAAGATTATCAAGTAATAGGCTGAAGATATAGTTGAAAGATTGTTAATTCGTCCTTTGTAAAGACTCAAGAGATATAACCGGGTAAGCATATTTTTACCTGCGATTGAAAAAAATCTTGGTTGTGGATGACGAAACTGATGTCACCTATACACTACAAAAAATGTTAGAGAAAGATGGTTACAGTGTCCAAGCATATAACGATCCTCGTTTAGCACTCAAATCTTTCAAACAGGATTTATTCGATCTTGTCCTTTTAGATATTAGGATGCCCCATATGGACGGATTTAAACTGTTTGAGGAAATTAGAAAGAAAGATGACAAAGTCAAAGTATGTTTCATGACGGCTTTTGAGGTGTATCGTGATCAGTTTGGTCAGCTCCCGAGCTCTGACATACAGCATTTTATAAAAAAGCCTGTGGAATTGATAGAGTTAAGACAAATCATACGAGATCTGTAGTTACCGTTATTATCCTCCGATATGATGTAGTCTAATGACCTATGGCTTTTGTAATCCTCTGGAGAATGAGCATGGGAAATATAATGTTCGATTCTTCAATAGGGACTATACATAACAAAATACGGAATTATTTACGATCTGCAACAAAATATTGCAGTGCAATTTCTTTTGAATTATTGTGTCAAATAATTGCACAGACGTCGGTAAGTAGTTAAAGAAGGTAAAACTAAATATAACAGGGATGAAGCACACATCGTCAGCTTTAGTTCGTTTACTCGTGAGTATATCTGTTATTATTATTTTGGCATCGGCTGTTTTACCACAACAGGGGTCTTGGGTAGATGCTCGTCACCGTGGATCCGATGTTGAAAATCAAAATGATGTGTCAAGTTCTACTAGCGCTCCTACTCTGCCCGCATCTGATAATAGTGAATCTGTTTCCACGGCTAGCGAAACATCAACAGACAGTACAAGCGCGTCCGGTGAGTCTAGTCCTTCTAGCAGTACCTACTCAGCCCGATTCTGATATTATTGAACTTGTTTCCACAGCAGGCGATACGACAACAGACGGTACGAGCCCGTCGGATTCTAGTCTCATTCAGCCCGAATCTGATAATATTCAACCTGTTTCCACAGTGAGTGATGCGGCAACAGACAGGTCCTAGTAGCACAGGAAGTTCAAGTTCAAATTCGAGTTATGGTTCTGGAACTGGTTCTGGTTCAGGTTCTGGAGCTGTAATTGAAGTCCCTGTACAACCTGCTGGTTCTGACACAACAACCTCAACCTCGTTTGTGGATAATGAAGAGACTAATGACAGTATTTCGAATACTTCTTCTGGTGGCTCTTCAGATGGTAGGACTCTTCTCCCAGTTTCATCCCAATCTGAACCGGGAGGTTCAGAATCAAGTAACGACACGTCATCGGGGCCCCTCGAGTCCGGCTCTAGTCTGGGTCCATCTAGTGAAGGTTCAGAGTCCTCTGCTTCAAATAGCTCCTCCATAGACGGACAACCAACAGATGTGGTTTCTTCTACAGAGCCAAGCTTACAAATGTCGAACGAATCATCGTCAGTCGTAGGCAGTGGCTCAGCCAATCAGTCATCTTCTGAAGGAAACCTAACGGCGGCCAGTGGCTCTTCCAAGGGCCCTGCTAGTCATCCGATAGGAGATAATTCTACCACAGCTACGGCATCCAGTCCTAGTCACCTTGGTTTAGACGCTAATGAAATAATTACGGTTTCAAGCTCATCTAATCCGAACGCAGTAGAGCAAACTATATCTACCGAGAATGGAACTACGCGTATTAATTACGGTAATGTTAATAATGTTGACAACGTTTCTGCGAGTATTTCCCTAGACAAGCCAAGCTACAATCCTGGCGATTCTCCAGTGATCTCACTTAATGATCCTGAGGCCAACGTCGACCCCAATGAGGTAAACACCATACAAGTGAACGTAAGTTCTTCAAGCGACAAGGCAGGAATTCTAATCACTTTAACAGAAACAGGGGTTAATACAGGGGTCTTCCGAGGTGCATTTTCTTTTACAAGTGGTGATTCGTCTTCGCCGACTGGATTGATCAAGGTAGCCGCAGGCGATAACATTGGAATATCATATGAAGGTAGCCATCCGAGAATGGAGGCTGATATCGGAGGAGTGCAACAAGGGGGAAATGTTGAAATGATACAGGTGCCTGATCCTGAAGTTAAGCCTTCAATTTTGATAGGGGGCGCAGTACAATTGACCTTTGGACCCGAAGTCGTGTTGGCGCCTAATTGGAAGACCCAGGAAATCAAGACTCAATGCGATGAATTTGGTATTCCCCAATCTGAATGTAATTTTGGAGTAGCAGCAGGCGAAACCACAATTGCAATGTCTTATGCCAATGCTCCTCTTAACGGCCAGGACCCCGTCACATTTACAATTTGGCAAAATGTACCAGGTTACGGGCTGGGTAGATTTACAAAAACACCAGCTTCCCGGATCGGAAATTCAAATTAATTTTGATAAACAAACTGTTACAGCGTATACCCCGTTTATGGGCGGCGTCTTTATTATTGGTGTTCGAGATTCAGGTGGCGGTGGGGGAGGCGACGGCCTGGGCTTTCCCGGGGCCGGTATAGTTCTAGACCTCCTTGCTCCAGTGACAGCTGAAACTCCGCCTCCGAGGACTAGCACACCATCAGTAGCTACAGGCACATCTGATAATGCAACATCAGGATCAATAGTTGGCCAGACTACTGGCTCTGGACAAAAGAATAATGAGACTGGATCAGGAACTACTGCGTCAAGTGTTTCTCAACTAAACTCGCCAGCATCGACAACCACATCTGGAGCCTATAGTACTATAATTGCTGTTCCAGGTATAGGAAACGTCACGCTAAGCTTTTCGAATTTGGGATCAGAACGAAGACTTTGTAGTCTGGGAGGTTAAATCCGAGTCGGAGCTTGCCGCTTTAAAGATTAGCAAAGCTGCAAGTGGAGATACCAAAGTATTGACTGCTTCAGATAATACGCCTTACGATGTTGTGGGGCCTGTTTTCAACATTGGTCCATTTGATGCAAAAGTTAACGGGACAGTAACAGTGACTATACCCTACAACTCCACTTTAGCACCCGAGGGTGGGGATAGCGTGAGGATGCTCCAGTTTGTTGGCAATGCGTGGGAAGATGTGACAACTAATCCACCAGCAGATGGTTATGTCGTAACTGGAAGCTTGAACGGTCTTGGTCCTGTTGTTGCTACAATAAAATCCAAGTAGATACTTTATCGGCAATGCTGTAAAGAAACCGTATGCTGAACTAGTACCTCGTTTCGTTACTTGGCTTTGCAGGTTACATTGATCAGCCATGCGACTGGTTTGTTATATGTATGCGAAATAAGCAGCAACCGTGGCGGGCTAACTTACTGAAGTATCGACAATAAATGACAAAGTGTTATCAGTCAAGTCAAAGCGAACTGTTCTTAAGCCAAATTCTTCGAACACATTTCGATAAAGTTCGGCAAGGAATAGAGACATCTTTTTTCCCATATCGTGCCGAATCACATACGAATGCACCGTATCTGTATTCTCGTGTCGAAAGGGGTATCCCGACGCTCTTATCCAGCTCTCTAAAACACTTAAAAAAGAATAGATATTGTATTCGTTCCTTAACAAAAGTACAAAGTCCTTTGTTTCCTTTGCAGAAATATTCTTGGATATGGAAGATATGTCTTCGTCAGAAATCATTTCCATTACTTTGTGCAAAAATGATTTCCTTGTTACAACAAATCCAGCTCTCGAAGCGTTTGATTGCCACTCTGTATGTTGTTTAAGCGTCTGACTTACGAGAGTATTTATGCTAATATCTTTTTGTAGCGCCTCTTCTCGCAGTTTATTCAAAATCCGACTTTCAAGTCTAAAGGTAATGCTTTCGCTAGATTTTTTCTGGTTCCTGTGGCGTCGCAATCTATGTAAGTCAGTACCAGTACCTAATCATTATCTGCCCCCGCACCAGATACATATTGCCCTACAAGATAAACATATTGGGGTATACGGGTGCAGTGCATTGAAATAATTGCAGTGCAACTATATTATACAATTTATCGTAAAACCAGTTAAAAATTGCATTGAATACACCTCGTTTATATAATTATACTTTACTAATCTAATCATTGTGTAGCATACAGGATGGTCCTAGACGGGGGTCTAACTTCATGAAAACTCCATTTGGAAACGGTTGGCCTAAAGCGAACAAAATTACGGTATCGATGGTATCCTTACTGGAATTAAGGACCAAATCCCGTATCTTACAGAATTGTTTTTTCAAGATTGATTCTAGTCTAGAGCGGGGCGTTCCTTTTTGAAAAGATCATTCTCTCTGATTTTATCTCTATTTCTTATCGGTTGTTTGATGAGTTCTGCCACTCTCTCAGGTATTAAACCCCTATCTGCCGCATCGCCTAATGAAACTGGAGATTTTCTCTATACTGTATCTGTAAACCCTCCTATCCTTAAGATGGAAGAGGACAATGATGCCAAATTCAACATTAAGGTTGCGAGGGGCTCAGACAAGGGTATATTTACTGTAATACTATCACTTGCTAGTAATTCTCCATTTTTGAAAGCAAAACAAATGATGTTCTCGCCTCCCGTTCTAATTTTGAACAAGGTCAAATCTCCAAGAACTCTACACTGGTTTTAGGAGATTTGCCCCCAGCTACATACAAGTTCAAGGTACAAGCTTCAGCAGCTTCTAGAACAGGAGTGGACCAGGCCTCTAGTCAGGTTTTGACCTTAGTGGTCGAACCCAAATCTAATCCCAATTCCAATTCGATAGCGAGTTCTGATTCAGAGCCTGTTGATAATAATAATAGACGACAGTTCCAAACTACCGGGGAACAACTTGCTAATGACGTTCCTCCAAATCAGATCCGGAATCAAAACGTTTTACCTACCCCACCCGTTGCTCAACAACCTGGGCGACCTCCTGTTGCCAAAGCAGGTCCGGATTAACAAATAAAAGAAGGCGAAACAGTTGCACTGAACGCGCTGCAAGTGCAGACCCTGATAAGGGAAATGTCATTACGTTCTCATGGGACCAGCTATCTCCCAAGAAACCTATTATTGTATAGATCAAAATTCACCAAATTCACCCAAAGCCACTTTCAGGCCCCAGTTGTAGATAAAGATACTCTACTAACTATTAGGTTAACTGTAAAAGACAACCAGGGCGGGAAGGCCACTGACTTTGTCAAAGTTCTAGTAAAGAATCAAGTAGTAGACAAAGAAAACCCTGCCCTGCAAAATCAAAAACCAAAACAACAGCAATCACCAACTACTACCAACTCTGAAGTTCCTATGCCTAGTAAAGAGAACAACGATAATAGTAATTTGCTGCTAACCACGCTCCAATAGCGACTGGCGCTAGTATATCCGCAGACCTGAATAAGCCAGTAATAATTTCACTTCATGCTACTGATTCAGATAAAGATGATAAATTGATATTCCTTACATTGCCTGGAAGTCCTTCACATGGTATCATTGCTGGCTTCAACAAGAATGCAGGTAGTCTGACCTATATTCCAAACAAGGGGTTTACTGGCGAAGACGTAATAAAATTCAAGGCAA
>CAVSLF010000018.1:0-104822 GCA_963728595.1 uncultured Nitrososphaeraceae archaeon | reverse complement strand
AGAGAAAAAAAGAAATGCCGCAATAAAATATTTTATTCAACTTGAAGAAAAGGCTTCGGGGTCCGCTGGAATTTGTTAAAGTATCTTTATTTTCAGTCTATGCATCCCAATGGTCCAGTTCTGCAGATGAATTACCCTATTGGTGACGTCAGTACCAAAATTAGTAGTATTGGCAAAAAAAGCACGTTATATTGCTCATTTTAATAAGATTTGGTGAAGGGGTCTAGAAAGGAAAGGCATTAGGGGGCGGATATCCTGATGAAAATAATACAGTTATTTACAATCTATTGTGGGCTAATGATTTCTTATTAAGTGAAGGACAATAATAGAGTATTTTAATTATTCCCATTAGGATAAACTAACTAAAGGCCGTGAATGTTTAAGTATTAATATTTATGATACCCATTGTGGTCAAGGTAAAGGTATTTTGTCCAAAGGAGAAGCAAGAAGAGATAGGAAATCTACTCTCAAATCCAATCCACTATGATGCCTTTATAATTGGAGAAACAGGACCAACGAACTTGAGAAAAATTGAAAGAAAGTATCCCGTCGAGAAACTTTCAGAGTTGGATAGCATTAAGATAGGTCCTGCAAAAATAAATACCCTGAAACCCAGATACTCGAAAGAAGGAGTGTTTCTCCCTAATCCTGCATACCCGCATACAAAACCGACTCCCAAAGGAGCTGATTATTATTTTGTTCAATTCCAAGGACCTGTCAAGCAGGAATGGTTAAATGCAATTAGAAGGGCTGGAGGGAAATTGATGGAACCCTTTCCAAATGCTACATACATAGTTGAAATGGACGAAGACGCTATGAAAAAAATAGGTAAACTTGTATTTGTAAAGTGGATCGGTAATTATGATCCTTCAATACAGGATATCCGCAGTTACATTATCCAAGGCAAAAACACTTCCAAAAATCAAAGACGCTAAGCTGGCCATAAGTAGGTTAGACAAGACTTCAGCGCCTTCTCCCACAACTGGACGAAAGTCGGAACAAAATAAACCCGCTTCATTTGGCAATAAATATTCTCTTATGTTCTTTTCTAAAGAAAACTTAGGCCAAGCAAAACAAGATTTAGTCACGAAATTAGGAGTAAAAGTCCTGGACCTAAATCTAACGAGAATAAGAAAATCGTCATTAATATTTCAAATGCAAAAAGCAATCCTGCAGTTATTTTAAACGATCTGGCTCAAATCCATGGAGTAAAACAGATAGAAGAGGTAAAAGATCCCAAAATTATTCAATAATGTCGCTACTGGCATAATGAACGCTAATACTAATAGGAATTTGGGCGGTAATGTTAACCTTTCGGGAAAGGGAGAGATCATAGGCATTGCTGACACAGGAATTGATTCCGGAGATCCTACAACAATACATCCAGATTTCAGAGGTAGAATTAAAGCAATAAAGAGACTATCCAATAAATTCAATTTATGACAATGATGTCGAAAACCCTGGAGATAATGATGGTGCGATGGATAAGGACAGCGGTCATGGCACCCATGTCGCAGGATCTCGTGTTTTAGGTGATGGAGCGTCATCTTTCGCTGCAGGTCAGAATGCGATACGAGGGATTGCATACGATGCAAAACTCGATATTTCAGGCTGTTGAACAGGGGATGAATATGGACACCGCTATTCAAAGCACAATACTTATCCCAAGAAGGTCATGTTCCTCCTCAATATGTTCTTGCGGGTCTACCTGATGATCTAACAGACCTTTTCCAATATGCATATAGTCAAGGTTGTCGAGTTAACTCTAACAGTTGGGGAAGTACTAGCGATTTTGGAAAGTATGATCACAAGCAAGCAAGACAAGTTGATAATTTTGTTTGGAACCATAAGGATTTCACAATCCTTTTTTGCTGCAGGCAACGATGGTGTCGATAGGGATAGTAACGGTAAGATAGATCTTGGCAGTGTTACTCCGCCAGGAACAGCGAAAAATTGCATTACAGTGGGTGCGATCGAAAATCAAAGACCTGAATTCGCAAGTGATACTTACGGCAAGTGGTGGCCTCCAGATTTTCCGGTTGCACCTTTTAAACGAGACCCTATGTCAGATTCATCTTCTACTGATATTGGAGCATTTAGCAGTAGGGGTCCAACAGATGACGGAAGAATAAAACCAGATATTGTACTCCTGGTACTTTTATCCTGTCCACTATATCTAGATATATAGCTGTGAATAATTATGCTTGGAAAAAATTCCCACCAAATAAGGATTATTTCTTCATGGGCGGAACTAGTGATGGCAACTCCTCTTACTGCCGGATTTGTTGCAACAGTAAGACAACATCTGAGAAGGAATGCAAATATAAGAAATCCAAGTGGGCGCTCATTAAAGCGAGCGTTATCCATGGCAGTCATCGAATAAACTATGGACATCCTGCTGAAGTGAGAAAAGGCCTCTTCGATATGGAGCAAGGATGGGGACTTGTAGATTTGGAGGCAACAACAAATCCCGACCAAAAAAAGAATCAGTATATAGACCATAAGAGAGGTCTCAAGACTGGCGATGAGAAAGTATTCGAAGCAAAGGTCAAAAATGCCAATACTTCTTTCAAAGTCACAATAGCATGGACCGACTTTCCTGAGCGTGACTCATAAACAATCTTAACTTGATTGTGACTTCACCTGATGGAATAACATATATGGAATATATTTGAAAAGCCGTTCGATTCAAGGCTTGATACTACCAACAATGTTGAGTCGGTGTATATTCATAATCCTAAACCAGGAACATATAGAATAGAAGTGATAGGTTCCAGCATTACCGAAAGGACGCAGGATTTTGCCCTAGTATATTCTGGAGTTTTGGCCTGAATCGACAGTTTGTATATTACTATATTTAAGAACAGTAACTTGGATAAATGAAGCCACTCTTATAATGGGATTATTTAGCGCCGAAAAAAGCATTCGAAGTGATATTCAGCAGAGTAATTAGTTGGGATCAAGCGAATAAAAAGGAATTCAAATTTTTTTATTAAATGAAGGAATAGCAAACATAATAAATCAGTATTCGACGATTTCTAGTAGAAAATAAATATTACTTGCGAGAAACTGTGTACTTTTTATTTCTTTAATCCCTGCCTGCTGTTGCTAATTCAGGCACATATTTGTTAGATTTCCACTCTTTTGCAAACTGGTCAGTCAATTGTTCTCAATGGCTAACTTCTGGGCCACGTGCAATTCTTTACAATAGATTTACGTTGAGGTCCCAGTCCTTAACATAATCGAAATTAGTCTTTGGCCGTTTCTCCGCATTGATACATAATACTGGACCTTATCTCCAAGACCGTCCTATGATATTGGTTGCATATAGAGTAAAGATACTCAGTATCCTCTGCTCCTTTGATGCAAAACTATTGTGTTTACAAATTTTAGAAATTTCACGAGTCTTTACACGAAGGCCCTCTTTATCTCCCTTTGGTTAATAGTGCACTGAGTCGAGACCTACAACTCTCCGAAGCATTTTTTATGGGCTATTTGTTCAACTGGTTTATTTCTCGGCTATGCAACTCTTTACGATCAATATCTTTCATTTTGCCACTTTGAAGCACGGTTCCTGTAAATTCGCTTCTGCTTAAAATGAATTTTAGGTTGAATCATCTAAATAGATTAGCACTATGTCAGTCAAAAGATTTGGTGTTATATGATGCAGATTCAGTAACACCCTTTGTATGTTAAATTGCAATCATCAGTGACTGTTTCAACGCTTAATCACAGACAAGAGAATTATGGTGGCGGTATCAAGGTTCTATGCTTGGGCTGAAACCAGAAGAAATATGCACATAATTCATAAGCAACGCTGAGAATAACGTAGAACAGAATAATACCTATTAAATTGAAATAAGCGACAGAGTCGTCTGTTCGAAGGTATACTTTAAGATTTTCAGTCAGATGCGGAACAGTTTCTGCTTTTGCGTAAACGGTTGTGAATGATCTTGATGGAAGAGAATCAAGAGAAAAATTTGCGTTACCATGTTGTACAATTTTGCTTGCTTTGAAAGAGTTGATTGGAAGATAAGGTTGTGTTGTAAAATCAGTTAAATTTATTCCCTTGGAGTTAAACGAAATTAATACATTCTTTGCTTCTTTTATGCCAGAATTCAGAATATCAACAGCGATATGGGTGCTATTAATAGATTTTACTTGGTAATCGAGCAATGATTGCGATATTAAGGGAGTCGTGATGAAAATAATCAATGTGATTATTGCTCCCGCTAGCGTGATTAAGTCTCCTGGGCCAATTTGACTGGGCGAGTTACCACTTGATTGTGAGTTTAGAAAATCAGAGATTGTACGCGTGATCACAGCAGGTGTGGCTTCCGCTTTTCCCGCATACATGGCTTTGGCGACCAGTATTATCAAAAATATAAGTCCTGTAGTCAAGGCTATAAAGAAATGAGTAGGGTACATCCTGATTCTGAGGGGTAAATAAATTCTATTACTATGTAATAGCGAAAACAAGGTTATATAATAAATTTTCTGTATTTAATCTGAATTTAATTCAACTTTTAATACGAAGGTAAACTCAATTTGTAACAACCTTCAAAATCTGCGGTTATCTAAATCACAAACCTTTGATTATAAGCACAGCGTTGTAACTTTGAGTATAAGTTCGGATTCAAACTGCACTAACATGAGATGATTATTAGAGCATTATGATAGTGGTTTCATTTGGAATAATTATTGCACTGACCGGAGATATCAACGAGGCCTTGTCCCGTAGAAGAAGAATGTAGGTAGAGAGCAGATACTAGAATTTGTGCCACGATTGAATCCACAGAATTGAGGAACTTGAAATATTAAAAATCAAAATCTCTATATTTTTTAATCAAGAAAGGTTCGACATCTAATTGATCCGATTTTTCTGCTTATCTTGTGACCATTCTCTTTGTTTAGTTGGTTTTTTTGAATAAGAATAGATGCACAAAAGCGTAATTATGTTATAAACAAAGATCCGAATACTTCTCTCAAAGTACGTTACTAATAACAACTGGTAATCCTTTTCTATTTCCCCATTTATCTCATGACTCCCATCTTTACATTTTTTCTATCGAGTGACTTGAATCCCACACTTTTATGAGCAGCACTATATCCTCATTGGCAGTAGATTACTACCTTGGGATTTTTGGGAATTCTTGAATAATATATATCTCGAAAATTAACAACCATCTACATAAGCCCAATTTGAATGGGGATTCAATAGTTTACAATCATTCTTAGCCTGTGTCGGTGTTCAAAAAGTAATAACTTGGGCAATCCAATCTAAAATAGCGTCAAGATATCAGGCACTTCCATCAGTTTTCACTATACTTTCGGTGCTAAAGTAGACTCAAATTCATTACTCCCAAGAAATTAAAAGTGCACGGATTTAATAGATAGAGCACGGGGAGAGTGTTTCTTGCAAGAGAGAGTAAATTAATCGAATTTTTGACAACATTAGAGAGAAACTCTTCGATAATTCGAGTTCAATTTGAGATAATAGTGGAATACCGGATTCCAAGGGGTCTAACGAATGCGACTGAATAATCAAATGAACCATAACATAAGACCAACTAGGGGGCCACGAACTCTTACCGGATATTGTTAAGACAGAAATATCATAAAATTGTAAGATTAGTAGTTTAAAAGATTAATAGAGAGATAAACTATATTATAGATATGCCTAGGAAAGCTACTGGTGAAAAATTAGAAAAGGTTGTTTCAACAAAAATAGGACTGGCCGATTTTCTAGTTCTCGAAAAATACGCAAGGATACGTTACAATGAAAATAAATTAAAGCAACCTACAATTTCCCATATGCTCAGGAAGCTCATAAAAGGATGGGCAAATGGAAAGCGAAAAGAAGAAGCAGCAGGTCCATCTCAATCTAATATCACACACAACGGACATTTGAGAGAACGTCAAGATAATTAGAGATTTTCAATTAAATAATGAACATCTTAATATTTACTGCAATTCCCTTTACTTAATACTTTTAAGTAGAGTATTTTGTTGATTTCTGCTTAAATTTGGTTACTATATGAGATAATAATGGAAGAACTGAATTCAGAAGGTCTAACGTATGCGACTGAATAATCAAATGAACCTTAACACAAGGAAGATATAGGTTGTTGTGTAATAAGTAATTGGTTTATTTGATTTGTTAAGCTGGTGTGTCTAAATTTGAAAATATTGATGGTGTCGACGGAATATCCGCCGATGCAAGGCGGTGTGGGTCGCTATTGCAAAAAATTAGTCGACTCCTTGAGAAATCAAGATGTCGAAGTTCGTGTCGTATGTAACGAAGATGGACAAGGGGATTATGTCGGTATCTCACCACTCAATCCCAGTAATTCCGACATTCTTTTGAAGATAGTCGAAGAATATCAACCAGACCTTGTTCATGTTCAGTACGAACCCGGATTGTATGGAATACATTTGGATCCATTGAATCCTAAAAAAACATGCACAAATATTGAGGCCTTCTACCGTGAGTGCAAAGTACCTATTGTGACAACTTTCCATTCAGCTTATACCTTTAGACAGTGGATGAGCCTGGTCGTTCCATTAGTGAATAAGAAGTTTGGAAAGATAGGAACTTGGCTCCGTATGGCTTACGACTATTGGACTCATTTTTTGAATTATCGATCATTCAATTCCCTCAATACACAAAAGATAGGTCAAAATAGAAAAGGGATTGTTTTTTCAAGATACTTGGCTAATTTGATACCAGGATCCCATTTGATTTATCATGGATCAGAGCCAAGCCTAATACCAGCTCCTGACAAGATGGAGGCAAGACGGAAATTTTCCTTACCTGAGGAAGGCAATATTGCCCTCGCTCTGGGCTTTCTGACTGCCACCAAGGGCTTGGACATTATTAGAAAAATGAAAGTCCCTGCAAGCTGGAAAATCGTCGTCAACACCTCAAGAAACCATTACAACATGGAAAAAATTAAAGAAAAGTTCGATAATGAGGGTGTAATTGAACTTGGCAAGGGATTTTTGACAGACAAAGAACTTTCACTGCTTCTCTATTCTGCCGATGCTCTAATTCTCCCGTATACAGTAAGTTCTGGTTCTGGCGTCATGTATGATGGCCTCGCCCATGGACTTCCATTCGTATCAAGCAATATAGAATTCTTCAAGGAATTTTCCAATTTGGGGCTAGGGATTTCAGTTGAACGTGACCCCATCGAATTCTCAAAAGCATTTCTAAAACTTGAAGGAGATTATGATAAATATGAAAATGCAGTGGAAATATTTCGCAGGAAATTGGTTTGGAAAGAAGTTGCCAAGAAGCATATATCACTCTACGAGTCGATTAGGAATAGTGCCGAAGACATACAAGTATTAGAGAAATATGTATAGGTAATTTCTAGGGGAATATTATCATAACATATATAAGATAATAAAAAATCGTTACTGTTGATAAAAGCGCTTAATGCTTCAACTAGAAAGAGCAAAAAATAACCCAGTCCTGGTTCCTGACGCATCTAACTGGTGGGAATCGAGAGCAGTCTTCAATTGTGCTGCTCTTTATGACGGGAAGACTATCCATATGCTATACAGAGCAATAGGCGAATACGAAGATTATGTATCCCGGATTGGTTATGCTTCAAGCGAGGATGGCCTTTCATTTGTTAGAAGGAAGGAAGTTGCATTATGCCCAGAAGAAGACTATGAAAAATTTGGCATCGAAGATCCAAGATTAGGGAGCATTCAGGATCAAATATACGTGACGTATGTGGTCCTTTCAAATTATGTAAAAACACACCCTACCGCTTCAACTGCCCTTGCGACTACGAATAATTTCTTTGATTACAAGAGGCAGGGGATAATAACTGTCCCTGGATCTGATGATAAAGATGTTGTCCTATTTCCGATGGCCAATATAGAAAATGGATTTCAGAAATATATGATGTTACACAGGCCAAGCAGATGGGTAGGACCACAATACAATACGGACAGGCCAAGCATCTGGTTGGGAGAAGGCGATTCAGTTACCAAATTTGAGAAACACTCTCTACTGGTTAAACCTGAGCAAACTTGGGAAGCCTTAAAGATAGGCGTCGGTGTCCCACCACTTAAAACAAAAAAGGGCTGGCTTGTGATATACCACGGTGTAAGTGAGGATAAGGTGTATAGTGCAGGTGCCTTTCTACTAGACCTGAAAGACCCTCATATAATTCTAGGAAAAACAAAAGATCCTATACTGGCACCTGAGGCTGAATATGAGAAAAAAGGAGATGTAAATAATGTGGTATTTCCCACAGGAGCTTGCATTCTCGATAGTCGGCTGTTTGTATATTATGGTGGCGCCGACAAAGTTTGCTCCCTTGCAACAGTTGATTTGGACCATCTTCTAGAACACATACTTTCATGTTGATCTTTAGTTTAAAACAAAATAAAGTAAAATAGAAAAAAGATAAAATTACTAACCAAAATTCACTTTGAGGGTGTATTATTTGGAAGCGGAATGGTAAAGGCGAAAGTTGCCCCACGACCATCTTGATTATTTATTGCCCATATCTTTCCCCCATGTGCCTCAACAATCCCTTTACAAATGAAGAGCCCCAACCCTGTGCCTATTTCAGACTTTGAGACAAATTTTGTAAAAAGCCGTGCTAACAATTCCGCATCCATACCTACACCTTCGTCCTTTACAGCTTACAACTATAGATGTCTGATTACCCTCCGCTTGTTTCTTCATACTAACATATACATCACCTTCGCTGGTAAACTTTATTGCATTATCCAAAAGGTTAGAAATCACTTGGATCATTCTCATCTTGTCTGCATGGACATTCATGTATTCTGTTGGTTCCAATATTATCCTCAGATCACCTTTCCGTTCTTTTCCTCCAACTTTCTCTTCTTCCTTCATCTTTCTCAGTTGCTCATTGTACTGTTCAACCAGATCACCTATAACCTGTCCCAAGTCAAAGGATTCTTTTTTCAACACCAACGAATTTTTCTCTATTCGGGTAACATCAAGCATTACCGCTGCCAACTTTTCAAGTCTTCTCGCATTCTTCATTATAGACTCAAGTAACTTACGTTGTCCTTTATTCTTCATTTTAGCATATAGTAACTCTGAGAAGCCAATTATGGGCTGAATGGGAGTCCGGAGCTCATGAGCTGCGATATTGATAAAATCTCTCTCCAAAGTTTCAATTTGTTTTAGCTTTTCAACTAATTCGGCCTGTCTCCAAAAGCTCTCAAAAATAGATGAATAAGAGAATACAAGTGATGGGCTCTCCGAATAGGTAGATAGACCTACTGCACCGTAGGATGAGTTCTGTGCATCATCTTTTAATTCAATGACAAGGCATTTTTTCTTATCCACTAACAGTATTGTGATCTTGGTTTCAAGACTTGCATCTAATACTCTTATATCTATTTTCGGAACAGCGGACTTCACCTCTTGTATAAGTTCATTTATGTCGCGAGACGAGGGAATTAACAATCTAATCCTAATATTGTGGAGCTCAGATGCCTCCTTCAGTAGATCCAGGGCTCCCATTGCAATTTGCCGTCGGAGTGCATTGGCAGAAGAGAAGAGCGAATCGATCTCTTTTTTTGCTGATTTTATTGCTTCCCAGCTACGATCGATCGCATGTACTGGATTTTGAATGATCTCTATCTCAGCTTCATGAATGCCTTCTTCTAAATCTTTAATCCGGTATTCAGCATCAAGACCATCGCGCCACAATTGTTCAAACATTGAAGTAAAAAGCCTGATATAAACAGGTTCGTTACTCGTCAGGAGATTCGGAAACACCTTGCCCCCGCGCATCTGTTCCATGGTAGCATTAAGCTCATGCTCGCCTACAGCAAAATTAATAGGAGTTAGTTGTTTAACATGCCTTATCTTCATTCCCAGTTTTACAAATTTTTTGACCAATTCCACGCTCTCTTGGTCTATAGTCATTACCCATTTGATCCCTCTTCCCTTGCCACTCTTTTGCCTATCAAGAACCTTTTTATACAGATCCAAAAAGTTATTGTAGATTAATTGCATTCCTCCATAGTTGGATAGAATTGATAAACCTGCAGAATTCTCTGCAAGATGTATAATCTGCCTGACTATATCATCACGATTGTCTATTATCTTAGTTTCAAATGGAATAATTCCTTCCTCTATTTCTCTTATTTTCTGTTCAGCAGGTATGGTTTTACTCCACAAGGTATCGAATATATATTGTCCTTGTTCGACTATTTCTTTCACGTTACTGTAAATAACTTGGGGAAGAGGTTTTGCTTCTTGCATTACTGTAGTGGCCATATATTCTGTTTCACTTACTGCAATACCACCCTTTATGCCATCAAAATGACGGAGCTCGTCAACTAGCTTCAAAAGTTCTTTACAATATTGAATATTATCTTTCGTAATTTCTGTGAAGGCTCTTATCTTACCTCCCCTGTTTCTGATTTCGACATACCCGTTCTTGTAGGTATCAACTTCGGTAACAACTGATGCTCCTCTTCTGTCAAAACATATATCCATTCTTTCTCTCACATTCTGCATGAACTTTGCTCCTCTGGCTAGAGCGTTTTCAGCTCCATAGAGTACTTCAGTTTTTGGCTTGACTTTTCTTTCTTCTATTTCTCTTATTTTTTGTTCTGCTGGAACAGCTTTGTCCCACAGGATATCAAATGTATTTTGTCCTTGTTGTACTACTTGGATCACATTACTATAAACAAGCTCTGATGATATGGTTTCCCTATCGTCAAGAACCAACGGAGCTAGGTATTCCTTTTCACTCATCATGAAGTTGTTCCTGATCGGATCGAGATGACGAAGTTCATGAACAAGATGCATTAGCTCCTTACAGTAAGATAGATTATCCTCGGTAATTTCGGTGATGTACCTCAGTTTTACGCCTCTCTTCTTGGCATCTAGAAAGGCCGTCGTAATTTGTGGTAGAGAAATCGCTAGCGGAGGCCTGGTGTAATTCATGCATGTATCAATTCTGTCTGTAGCTCTTTCAAATAGACCCGTTTCTGCTTCGAGTACATTCTGCATTCCGTAAATGACTCGGGTAGTGGCTTCCTCTGCCTTGATATTCATTTCATCACCTTTCAAAGGTAAACAGTATCCACCCATGGACTATAAAGATATTCGTCAATAAGAAAGTTAACCATGCTCCTAACGAATGGGAGTGTGTAACGATAGAGATAGTGCTATTTACACCGACCAAATGAAGGCTTAATCGGAACGACTATGGAATGGGACAATGAAGGTGGGCATCCCTTTCTTCACCTGTGCATTCACAAACGACTTTTAAAATTGGTATAAATATTTGTCTGCCCTCATTCTTGTCAATATTATGAATATGAAATTGTATGATTAGTCAGCTAATTCCGTTAGTTATTGCCATCTCCGTCTACTACCAACTAAATGTCAGATTGAAGATACATAATTCATGGTCTTAGGAGGAGAAGTAGATTACGATGGTCATGATTCTGAACATGGCACTACTATCAAGTCTCCGCTAGGGCAGTGGAATAATTCGCAAGAACATAGCGAAAGAATGCCCGTCCACGAAAAAAACGAAGTCTTGTTTTCCAACAAGTCAGAAAATTATTGTATTTGCTTTATAGATATCGTGGGGTCCACACAGATTACTGCAAAAATAACTCCTTCAGAGAAAGTAGGCAAGTTCTATTCTACATTCATCAATGCTGTCGCTTCCATTGTTAAAGATCACAATGGGAGAATAGTCAAAACCGTTGGTGACGGGGTATTATTTTTCTTCCCTGGTACGTCAAATATAGAAGATATCGAAGCATTCGTGGACACCTTGGAGTGTTGCCTTGCACTGGTATCATCAAGAAACACCATCAACTCTACCCTCTATAAGGAAAGGCTACCCGGTATATCGTACAGAATTAGTGCCGAATACGGGAGAGTAGAAGTTGCCAAGTCGGATAGATCTGCTTCGTATGACCTCTTCGGTACAACTGTGAACTTTTGCGCCAAGATAAATAAGAATGCGCCGCCAAATGGCATAGTCATTGGAAGTGATCTATGCACTATCGTAAGTTCTTTTCCGGGACTTGCAGATCGGTACTACATTCAAGAGATTGGTGAATTACACTTGAGGACTGGGAAGCGTCGATATCCTATTTACGAGCTTTCTGGACAAAACCGAAATAAGACAATGTCACGGAACTTGATATGGAATTTAGTAAAGGGCAAGGCCAAAATCAGAACCCATGATAACGCACAAGTTATCATGTTGATAGACGACGATCCCGATATTTTGTTATTGTTTACTGAATATCTAAGATCTGCCGGCATGGTCGTCGATTCATTTAATGATCCAGAGAAGGCATTAGCACATTTCACAAAATCAAATCCTTCTCGATATGGCCTTATAATCACAGATATAAGGATGCGCCATCTAAATGGCCTTCAGCTCTATTCCAGATTTAAGGATCTCGATCCCAATGTTCAGATAATATTTGTAACCGCACTAGACATGGCTGACGAAATAACAACGGTAATGCCTGAGGTAGAGCCGCACCAATTCATTACCAAACCAATAAACCGTGATGCACTAATTAGTTCTGTTAAAAAACACCTAAGATGATACTGTGCTCAAAGGATAAAGAATCATTTAATAAATCATTGAGCAGGCTACGAATGATACTTGAAGACAACACTAAAAATAAAAAAGGTATGAAGAGATCCCAATAGATTTCCGATTCTCCGTCATTTCTTTCGCAGCTTAATTTGCATTTTTTGGAACACAAATTATTTATTTTTCTTTTCGAGTACTGGGGACTGTGAACGTAAAGCTAGACTCCACGGCCATCTTGATTATTCTCTGCCCATATCTTTCCTCCATGAGCCTCAATAATACTCTTCGAGATATACAACCCAAGACCAGTCCCTCTGTCTGATTTGGTCACGAATTTTGTAAATAGGCTGGGCAATACTTGAGCATCTATTCCCGTCCCCGTATCTTTAATATTAACTAGTACATGACCATCCGTCCTCTCAGAAGTAACATTTATGGTTCCCTCATTGGTGAACTTAATGGCGTTGTTTATCAGGTTGTGAATTACCTGAGATATCCTGTCCTTGTCACCTTCTACTAAAAGATTTTGGGTATTATTGTACAGTATCTTCACATCTCCATTGACTTGTGTTCCAAAATCTCCCACAATCCTGGAGATTGTATCTCCGATATTGAATTCCTCTTTCCTCAACTGCAATGATTGAGAGTCGATTCTTGCCACATCCAGCAAATCTTCAGAAAGGCGTAGCAGTCTTTTCGCATTTCTGGAAATTGTTTGTACTATTTGTGTCCTCTCTTTGTTGTTTATATCCAGCTCGAGAACTTGCGATAGTCCGAGTATGGGTTGAATTGGAGTCCTTAATTCATGGGCAGCTATGTTAATGAATTCTTTTTGCATCTTGTCTTGAATCTTTAGTTTTTCGTAGAGTTCTGATAGCCTCCATAGACTTTCAAAGATAGATATGTATGATAAGACTGTGGGTTTGCTATTAGAGTAGGTTGCTAAGCCAATAGCGCTAGCAGAAGACTGCTGAGAATCGTCCTTCAGTTCTACAACTAGGGAGTATTTTTTGTCAACAATAAGTATCGATATTCGTGTTTGGAGTGATTGTTCTATCGGTTTGATTTCCATTTCGGTACTCTCGCCTGGCAGTATTGTTTCCTTTTTTACTATCCTTTGATCTAAATTCACTGCTAATGAGTTTATTGGTTCATCGAAGGGTGTCAGTATTCGCACCTTGACACCTCTAGATACTGCTTCTTCCAAGTATCTGAACATTCCTATACGTTCCTGCCTGTGGAACGCATTATTTGTTGAAAATATTATCAAAATATCTTCCTTTGCGGACTCTACCATTTGAATAGCGATTCCTTGAACTTTTCGTGGATTTTGGATGATTTCTATCCCTTCGGAATCTAGTCCTTCTTCAATAGATTTTATTCTGATTGCACTATCGACTCCACTGGTCCAGAGCTCTTCAAAGAATGATCTAAAGTGTTCAATGTAAAGGGGTTCGTTTGATACCAAGAGATTTTTCATAAGTTTGCCACCTTTTGCTTTTTCTATTGTTGCAATCATCTCGTTTTCAGAGAACGCAAAGTCGATAGGTGGTAAATTTTTAACGTGCTTAATCCGAATGCCCAGGTCCATAAATCTCTTGACAATACCAATATTTTCTTGATCGATATACGTAACACACTTAATTCCTTCGTGTTTTGCTTTCCTGCTTTTGTCCATCACTTTTTCAAAACAATCAAAATAGCTGCTGTAGGCCAATTCCAGAAGACCATACTTTGAACAAAGAGAATATTCTGTTGAGTTGTTGATAATTTCCCTCTCTTTCTTTATGATTTCATCGAAATCCTCCAGCACCCCTGTTTCTTTCAGCACTTTGTTCATGTAATCCTTCATTTGATCCTCCGTGATCGATGGTGAAATGCCAGTATCTCTGATCATATGATCTGAGCGACTCAGGGCGGCCCTCAAAACCCTAGTTTTTATTTTCTGCTCAATTTCGGCTGCACTAATACCTTTCAATAAATCGAAAGTCGAATTCCTGATAACCTGTCTTATTCTATGATCATGTACTACAGAGGCACCCGAACAGTATAACCCAATACCGAACAGGTATGAGGCGAGAAGTACCAGAGAATGTCCAGCAACGCCATATGTCTGTTGCAGGGCAGAGGTAGAGAGTGACACACCAACTAGGGTAATTCCCATCGCAGTGGTTGCAAGATAGTCTTTGATTTTACCAGACAGGATGTTTCTAGCTACGACGAAAAATGCCAGACCGAATAATACACTTCCGCCAATGGTGCCAATACGGAACAATATTCTAAAATAGAATCGATATGCATAATCGGGTGGCAAGTCAAGGAAATCAGGGACCTTGCCCACCAAATAGAGGATTAAGGGCAGTAGTAAGATTATCCATATCATCGCTGTGAGACCCCTTCTTGCTTGATAGTGATGGGCCAGAAGCAAGGTACAGCCCAACCATCGCAGCAAAAATGATATTGTGATTGGTATCAAATTTAAGTAGTGATACGGATCTATGCTGGAATGTGGAAGATAATAGATCTTTGTAACTTCCTCTTGCACATCTTTATACAGTATTTTACCATCTTCTCCTACTTGATAAAGGAATGACGATTTAGGCGGAATTCCTTTCGGAGAAGTCTCCTCAGCAATTTGCACTAGAACCAATTTTGCACCAGCATCCACAGCAATAGAAAGAGCAAGGGCAGCTGCTGTCAATCCAAAGACCAGAATAATCTTACTCTCCTTTTTCGTGCTATACCACATAAAGAATTTAACACTCATTATCGTCAAAATACAAGTTGCAGATAACGAGCTTATTGTGTAAATTGAAGATGTCAGGACACTAGTATCGTTGGTATAGATTACTAAAATTAAAAGAAATGCAAGGAAAAACTGAACGACCCACATCGATAGGTGCATCCATTTGATTAGAGGCGATTTTTGTCTGATCTCTTTAGTTATCTGACTAGTATATACAAAAAGTACCCAAGAGCCAATACCATATCCGATTACTACAGTAAGAATGAATATTACAGGTTCAGAAAAGCTGTCCACCGGAATTACTTGACGCGTAGCCAAGAGATCGATAGTTACAAGAACAGTCACTATGGCCGCAGTAAGAATCGCTAGTTTAGTTTTACTTCTAAGAGAAATGCTGGTATCTTCTAACCTTTGCAAAATCTTGTCCCTTTCCTAGACATTGCGTCAGAGTATACCTTTCGCTGACATGCACTATCATCATTATATTCTATAACTAGCCAATACATTCTCATTGCCATTTCCTGTACAGCTATCATCATTCTGTTTAATTGACTATAACAATAGCTTCAATCAAATTATGATTTATCAAAGAATTTGTCTAGTCCTAAATTAAGATCGGCAAATGTTAGTTTTTCATGAGTTCATGCTAATTGTAGACGCACGTTATGATAACTCAAGACGGGGATACAGGTCACAAGATAAGCAACTAACTTCTTATTAATACTATGAATCAATATTTTGTAGTTTATACCGTGAGATTCTTAGTAGATTACCTTTCTTTAAGAGCTGATTTTCTTGAGTGCATTTACGTTCGTATTGTACCTGACTTCTTGTGCTGTAGAATATTGGCCAGGGCGTGTTCGCATATTGGACTATACAGTAGTAGTAGGACGGTGAAGTGAAATATGAGTCCTGAGATTGATAATGAATCTTGTGAATCATCACAAGCCATGGACGCAATAAAGCAATCCAATGAAGAGATATCATTCTCTGGCAAGTCAAAGGACTATTGTGTTTCCATTGTGGATATTGTTAACTCTACAAGAATAGTATCTGAAATAGTAGATGCAGACCAAGTTCGCAAGTATTATACCATTTTTCTAAATACCGTATCAACTATCATAGAGAAGCATGGAGCAAAAACTTTCAAAACCCTGGGCGACAGCCTAATTTACTATTTTCCTATGACTGAAGATAGCACCAATAAAATTGCGTTTCATCGTGTGATGGAATGCTCCATGGATGTTTTGGAAGCTTGCTCACCCATGAATGCAAAGCTGCAAAGAGAGCAATTACCATCGATCGGATATAGGCTCAGTGCTGATTATGGCAGGCTTGAGGTAGCTAGGTGTAGCACATCGGAAAGTGACGATTTGTTTGGCTCTACCATAAATATATGTTCGAAAATAAATCGCCGAGCAGCCCCAAATGGTATGGTAATAGGCGGAGATTTGTACACAGTATTGAGATCCCTAGGCTTTACAGAAAATTTCCGCATGCAAGCAATTGGCGAATATGCTGGAGGTTTGAGCAGATATTCCTACCCGATATACTCTGTCACACCACGACAGACAAGAAATATCTTAGGATTAAAGGGAATTCAATCAGAAGACTTCTTTCCCAGAGATGGCGAAGTATCAAGACAAGTTTCAAATTATTTACGGTACAGAGGTAGTGTCAAATCCGATCGTAACATTATGTTAGTAGATGATGAGCCCGATGTCCTCTACACTTACAAGTGCTTCCTATCTTCTCGTGGATATAATGTGGTAACGTTCACAAATCCCAGAGAAGCTCTGATCCACTTTGTACAATCAGATCCAGCGTACTATGGTCTGGTAATATTGGACATACGAATGCCCCATCTAAATGGCCTCCAGTTATTTCACAAATTTAGGGAAATCGACCACAAAATCAAGATAATATTTGTATCAGCCCTTGATGGCGCAGCCGAGCTTGTTAGCCTTCTTCCAGACCTTAAGGATGAGAACATCATGAAAAAACCAGTCAATCAAACAACCTTTCTAGAGAAAGTAGAACAAATATTATCTTGATGTGTATACAGGAATAAGTCAATAGTCGTATGTCAAGAATGACTATGTGAAATTACGGGCCGTATATGCGACCTACTGAGTAGCGTTCAAACCCTTCCAATTCAGATATTTATTTTCCTAGAGAAAAATGAAATCCCAACATCATGGTCGACGTAGTTCATCCTTTACTACATTTATCAGATATTCTGAATCCACTGGCTTGCGAACAAAGGAATCTATTCTCAATTCGGGGTACATTTTTCGTAGTCCCTCATAGTTTATGTCAAATGCCGTGATAAAGACCACCTTGACCTTATCGTCTATCTTTTTTAATTCTTCATATAGCTGAAATCCATCCATTTTGGGCATCCTGATATCCAGAATAACAAGATCGTATGCACCTGCTTTAAAATTTCCCTTTGCATCAACAGGGTCGTTGTATGTATCGACTTTGAAGCCGTTGCCCTCGAGTATCATCTTAAAACTCAAGGTAATATCAGGCTCATCATCAACAATCAAGATTCTAGTCATTATTTTTCCCTTATTTCCTGCCTTTCGTATTGTTTTGATAGAGGCAGGGTAAATGTAAATGTAGCCCCATTTTCATTGTTGACTCTATTATCACTTGCCCAAATTCTACCACCATGTGCCTCTACAATATTTTTACATAGAAATAATCCTAAACCCGTACCCGATTCACCTGAATGAGATTTTGTAATAAACTTTGAAAAAAGGTCATGTATTATTTCACCATCAATGCCCCTACCGGAATCCTTTACTTTGATAATTGCCTCATTGTCACCCTTCTCTAAAATGACAGAAATAATTCCTTTTTCAGTAAATTTGATCGAATTTGCAAGTAGATTGTAGATCACCTGACTCAATCTGATTTTATCTACTTCTACAAATATGTCTTTAGGGTGATCTAGAAGTCTTAGCTTATTCTGATTTTCTATATTGCTGTCTAGGATCATATCGTTTATGGTATTTGTGATTAGGTCACTCAAATTGGTCCTCTCTTTGTTCAGCCTTAACATTTGACTTCCTATCTTGGCGGTATCCAAAATATTATTGGTAATTCTCAACAATCTTCTTGCATTCCTCATTGTGATGTCCAGTATTTTGCGTTCTTCAATGTCTTCTACTTTGGATCTAAGAATTCCTGTTAGAACGAGTATGGGTTGGATGGGTGTTCGTAATTCATGAGCTGCTATATTAATAAAGTCGTCTTTCATCTTGTCTGCTTCCCGAAGCTTTTCAAATTGGTCAAGAATTATCTTTTCCCTCTGTCTCAGGATTTTGTTATACTGTATGCTGGAAATCGCTAGCGAGATAACGATAATGAAATAAGCCGAAATTTTCAAGATATGAGGTACATTGTGTGCTGTATCAAAGTTGGAAGCCGAGTAGGCCATTATTATCTGGCCAAAGATGTCGATTATTAACGCACCTAGAATCCCTTTATAGAAAACATCATTTGTTTTGTAAAGCCTCTTTTTGTAAAAGTAAAATAATGCCACCGAAAATAGAATCAATGAAGGTATTTCGTAGGGCCTATGTATAGGATTGGCAGACACTATATCAGGAAATATGGTGAAGAAAGAAACACCTACCACACTAATTGCTAAAACAGAGAAAACAAGAGAAAACAAGAGTGTGCTGTCCAGTTTATCGGCAGATTTTTGATTGTTATCCGATGCTTTTTCTCCCCCTGTCGATTGTTGTTCCTGTTCAAATCTGCTGTTGCTGTGGCATCGAAATCGGATGCTGTTTGGACATGTGCATATTTAATAACTGCAATGGCTAGCATCGCACCCAAGAAGGTACGACCTGCAAACCAAGTTTGAGGAATAAAGTATCTGAGAAAAGGAGAGTTACCTACAGCATTAAAAGAAAGTGTTGCGTGTAGAAAATCTACTATTGCAATAGTCAAAAAACCTATTCCTATGAAAAGACTGAACTTTTCATTTAATGAATATGATCTTGTGATACAGTAAAAGGCAACGACAGTTGATAACACCACTGCCATGATCTCGAAATAAAAATGATGAACATCAGATGTCATCCAAAGTTTAGGGTCCAGCGAAAGAATGGCTATAATCGAGAGAATTACCGAGGGTATGATAATGTATTTCATGTGATAGGAATTTATGATGGAGAATGACAAATTGACGTCATTCAGATACTCGAAAGTTGAAGTTAATAAACCTCGCCACTCCCAAATCCGTGTGGCTCGAGTAATGAACAAATTGAAATATGGATTATCAATAATTCTTTGACTTGTTAGTCTCAATAATGTTACCATCAGATGAAAGTAGTCTCAACAGATCTCTATCAATACGACTATAAAATTTGCGGCTTCGTTGTGTCACTATCAGATTGAGCATAATCAATGTTGGTACGAAGCCTATTGCGATCCATGCCACCGATTCCAATAATTCCATATTCGTACTATGAACAGTATAAAACATAATACCTTGTGTCAGCAAATGTTCTGATTATTTTACTTCATGTGATAGAAATAAGGAGTGTTTATGATAAATAGACATCGATGTCTATGGCATTACGACTCGTGAATTATTCACGAACATGACAGGCCCTTAAAGTCACAATATGCTTTTGACGGTAACCAATGGAAACTAGAGATTCAAGTACAAAATTTTGACAATACAGTAGGGTAGATTGATTTGAATCTACTCACTTGCTTTAGGGATAGAATCACCCGTTGCCATTTTTACTTCTGTAATCCATTCGCACTTTATGTTAGCCCTCGAATGGTGCTTCTCAACAGCATCCTTATCTGGCGCATCTAGTAAACAGAAGCAAACATTGGCATCTTTATTGTAGAACAAATTAACGTGGCTAACTCCAAACTCATCCCGTGGCGACCCACAGAGTTCTTTGAGATTTTCTTCTGAGAAAGGGACTTTATGTACGTCAAGAAATATGGCCATGTCCAAACCAAGACCTAAGCTGAATAAATTACTTGCTGTTACCCTAAATATGCTGGCCATTTATTGATGAAGAAAGGAATGATTAGAGTCCAGTTTTTCTAGTTCGAACATGCTGAACTAAGAACGGGCTGCATGCCAAATCATGAGGGAAAAAAGTCGATCTTACACTTGTCTTTATATTTCCTTGATTTCAATACAATACCACGTGACCTCTTAAGTGAGCTCGTCTAGTGAGAATGTAGATGTGGTAAGTGGCGAGCAGCAAGTAGCTAGGCTAACCAATGAAATAATCCCTAAAGTAAGTAGCAAAGTTGACTGCGTATTTCAATCCCATCAGAGCCTAGAAACATTCTTGGACAGCATTGTTAATCTCAAGAAGCAGTACATTAAGGTTCGACTCGTTACAGAAATAACAAGAGACAATCTTCCACACTACAAAGAGATCACCAAGCATATCGATATCCGCCACCTCGATAATGTGAAAGGTAGTTTTATGGTATGCGACGGAAGAGAGTATTTGGGATACATATTTGGAAAACAACCGGAGCGAGTAGAAATGCTTCATATTACTATGGAATCATTCGTTGAGGCCCAACAGTATGTGTTCGACGGTTTATGGACAGCAGCTGTTCCATTCAAGGATAAACTGTTGGAAATTGAAGAGCCGCATAAGCGGCAATTTACCGAGAGGATTGCAGAGGCCATTGAAACTCAGAGACTAATCAAGAAGATCATAAATTCTGCGACAGAAGAAATACTTCTCTTATTTTCAACAACCAATTCCTTCATGCGTGCAGAACATGATGGTTTGCTGAGCCTTCTACGAGATGCCTCTAATCGAGGTGTCAAAGTCAGGTTACTGGTGCATATAGAAGACGATAATTTGAGAGAAAAACTTCAGGATGAAATGAGAAAAAATTTCGCTTCCTTATCAATTCTATACATGCGCAAGCCATTAGAAAGGACTATTACCACGCTGGTGAGAGACAGACAAGTTTGTTTGCTAATAAAGGTGAATGATGACTCCAAAGAGAGTTCCATAGACGCAACAGTAGATAGCACTTATTCTAATAGTAGCGCAACCATAAATTCTTGTGTATCCATATTCGAGTCTTTGTGGATACAAACGGAATTGGACAGTCAGAAAAGAATCAAGCAAGTATACTTTCAACTTTTCAAGGGATTCAAACTTAAGGACGAGACCTACGACCGTCAATGGTCATTTGAACATGACAATCAACAAGAATAACGCGCCAGGTTATAGCCTATGAGACGGGGATAACCAATAATTTGAAACCGAAACCTTATCAGAAAACCTGACACATTGCTATGCAATAGGCAATAGGCTAGCCTGTTCTGCTAGTTCATTTAATTCCAATGTAACAATGCACACGAGGTAAGATTGTTGATCTCAGCGTAATTAAAGGATACAACCCCTTTTTTGGTATTTTTGGTCATCTTTTAGCCAACGTTAAAATATCCTATTTTTCAATGTGATAATATCTTAAGAAAACAGACTTTATTGAATTAGATCTTTTTCGGTGACCGACCCGCCAAATCTAGCGCTTAAAGTATTTTTTAGTTAAGTCTGAAAAGATCGATTCACGTTCGGACCATACTATCTGTTAGGATAATTATGTGCTGTGTTTAACGACTTGGCGGAAATGGAGTTCTGTTTCTTGAAATATAATATGCATATACATACAATATGCATGGATATAATGACACGATTGTTATGACATGTGGGATATGCTATTTGACCCATTTGTTGTCTTTAGTGTAGATATTTTTCAATTAGTAGACCTTTAATGAGCAATCGCGTAATTGAACAGTGACTGTGTTTGGGAGCCACGTCGCAACGAGTGAGTCAACCAAAGCTACAACCCACATTCCGAGTAGCAATAGATCGTTAGGGGAAATGTTAGGCAATTAAGTGACCTATTTGTAATAATTACTACTAATACTACTGGTATCACGATGTTAATTCTAGTTTTGTGGTAAAATCGCCTTAAATAGGCTATGACTCGGCTTCATGATTAGTCAACAAATTCTTGCTTAATAAGCTTAAATGCATGAAATTCCAAATATGACTGTTTCAGTATGGTATCTAACGTAACTAATTTTCGATCATTGACCTCGATTAGAGGCGTATCATTGTAACAACGTGAAATGCGTTGTCTAATATGAGAAAAACTGGGGATGGATCATCTCGGGATCATCTAGACTTCCTTATATCTACCGATCGTCCTGAGACAGATAATGGAATCGAGGTATCCTTTACAAACAATTCTGAGAATTACTGTGTGACCGTCGTGGATATAGTTGGTTCTACATCAATCGTATCCGCTATTAGTAGTTCGGATAAAACTAGGAAATTTTATTCTATATTTATTAACGCCATGGCCAATATTCTCAGGAAATACGATGCCAGGGTAATCAAAACCGTTGGTGACGGTATAATATCCTTTTTTCCAAAGACAAAAGACTCGACCAACACGGGTGCCTTCAAGGATGTTCTTGAATGTTGCTTCTCACAAATAGCAGAATCGCCAAATATCAACAGGATGCTTCAAGAAGAAAAATTACCTAGTATAGGTTTTAGAATTAGCGCCGATTACGGAAGAGTAGAGATAGCCAAATCTGGAAGTCTAGATATCGACGATCTATTTGGTTCAACAGTTAACTTCTGCTCTAAGATAAATTTACGGGCATCATGGAATGGAATAGTAATAGGAAGCGACCTTTACAGAATTATAAGATCAATCCCTCAATTGGAGAAATCCTGCCGGGTAGAAGAACTGGCTGGATATTATTCTGGTGTTGGAAAATATTCTTACCCAATTTACTCACTTTCAAAAAGGAGTCGGCCTGTTAATGAGTGGAATTCATCAACGCAGAAGGAAGATGAGGTAAAAAAATATGTGAGTGAGAGACGCAAAAAGGCATCCAAGGTCCCCAATATTTTACTGATAGATGACGAACGTGATGATCTTTTTGTATTGGAGAAATTTTTGACTCGAGAAGGGTTCGGAGTAAAATCATTCTCAAATCCACGTGAAGCACTGGAACACTTTTCACGAACAAATCCATCATTTTATGATTTAATAGTAAGCGATATAAGAATGCCAGAAATTAATGGCCTTGAACTATATCTGAGCCTAAAAGCGATTAAGAATGACGTAAAAATTCTTTTTGCATCTTGCATTGAACTAGCTGAGGAGATTCTGTCCGTGATGCCAGGAGTAAAACGAGAGCATCTCATCAGGAAACCTGTAGAACAAAGAGTGTTCATCGAGTTAGTGAAAAAGACCATCCGCGAACCTTCATAGTGTATCTAGCGTAATAGCAAAATATCAGCATCTCGAAATAACGTAAGCCTACCCAAGATCAAGATGAAGAAAATTACGATGATGCCATGCACTTGGTTTTAACTCGTACCTGAATATTAATAAGAATAAAACTATATCGACAATTGATGACAAGGGTCTTCATAGTTATGGGACATGTTGGTGATTGTTCAGAGCCTTACTACGTAGCATCCACTTTGAGTAAGGCCAAGTCTTGGATAAAGAAAAAAGCCAAAGAAGAATCGAAGGAAGATCCCCACATGAAATCCTACTACAAGGCAAATCCTTATGGACATTGGAGCGTACAAAAATGGAAAATGGATTCAGAAGTAAACAAAATAGTGCTTCCATTATCCGAGTAGAAATTTCGTTCGACCTAATTATGCCGTCTTGATGCTTAAAGAACAAGATAGCAACTGTCCAAATTCTGCAAGACTTACTATCAGCCGTATCAATATTCATGAGGAATTATGATAAAGAGCATTCGCAGAGCCTACATACGTAAATCTTAATAACATAATCCCATGGGAAGGAAATTAAATGCTTACAAGAAATAGTATTCTCTCAGTAATCCTTATCATATGTATTATCGCAGGAATGACTTCTTTTATACGACCTTCATTTGCACAAAAAGAACAAGTAACGCTAAGGGCTTTGCTGGATAATCTCGCTCATCCAGGCAGATGGGACACGCTGATTCAACCTGCTCTTCAACAATTGAGGGAAAGGCATCCTGATATTGAAATCCAGATAGCGTTTCAAGAGTCACCTTACAATCAAACCAGGGACAAGATTTTGGCCGCATTGACCAATCAAACCCCGGTGGACATGGTATCAGTTGACCAGATTTGGCTTGGGGAGTTTGCAGAGAAAGGATTTCTAACTGATCTGACAAACCGTACTGAAAAATGGGGAAGGTCTTCAGATTGGTATCAAGCTAATTGGGATGGTGGAAGCTTTAATAAGAAAATCTATGGAATCTGGGCATGGACTGATGTTAGAGGTATTTGGTATTGGAAGGACCTCCTGAAAAAGGCCGATGTTGATCCTGAATCAATAAGCTCCTGGAGTGGATATTTAACTGCCGCAAAGAAACTTGACGAAAAACTGAGGGGAAACGGAACAGAAGGAATGTACCTTGTAGCCGCTAGTCATTCTCCTGATCTGTGGTATCCTTACCTATGGATGTTAGGAGGGCAGATACTCGAGTATGATGATGGCCATCCAACCAAGGGAAGATATTGGTTTCCAGCATATAATAGCTCACAGGGTGTTAGAGCCTTGGAATTTCTCAAAGAGCAGGTAAATGTTGGCATAAAGCCTCAGGTGAATGCACTTCACCAAGCTCAAGACTTTGTTAACAGAAAGTTTGCAGTTTCGATAGATGGATCGTGGGTTCCAGGTGAATTTCCACTAGAAAAACGAAATCAACTAGAGAACTTGGTTGGTTTTCTACCTGCTTTTCCTATCTCAACCAACGAGACCAATCAGACTGCTACAATGATGGGGGGATGGGAACTGAGTATTCCTATCTCATCTACACATAAAGATTTGGCATGGGAGCTCATTACTATCATGCTAGAATCCAAAAACTCTAGCACCGTGGCTCTTGAAATTTGGATATCTTCCCACACAGTCGGTTATTGGAGAATCGTATACAAATGGTTCGCAGTCATTGTCTTTCCCCTACTATGACAAAATGATAAGCATGATACCCCTTGGTCATGTAAGACCAAGTATAGCAGAATATCCGATGATAGCTGCACATATCAGTCAGGCCATAAAGGAGGTGCTAACGGAGGGAAAGGACACCAGACAGGCATTGCAAAATGCTGCCTCGCAGTCTGCCAAGGATTTGGGTTGGTAAGTACCAAGTCTTGCCGGTGTTCTGGAATTTCTTTGTATCAAATCTTCAAATCTCTGGGGAGGTAGGAAAGGAAATTAAATAATAGTATGGTATTACGGAGGATCAGACCAAGTGGACTTATTTTCGTCGAAAGTTAGGACAATAGGCGTACTTGCTGTTATTTTAATTGTCATATTCTCATTTGGCATTTTCTATTTTATCCAAAATATAACAGAGAACAATGTAAGAAGCAGCCTCATCAAAGAGCAAGTAGACCGACAGCTAACATCAACCATGGCAATCTCTCAACATATAGGTTCGGATCTAAGTCTGGTAATGGCAGTTCTTGACGGTCTGGGCAATTCTGCATATCTTCAGAACGAAGAGCTCTCTGCTGAAAAAACTAAGAATCTAATTGAGGAAAAATATGGCCTGGTGAAAAATATAGTCGATAGAATTTTTGTGCTTGGACAAAAACGATGTTGTGACTATCGGCCTATCTCCAGAGGGGACAGATCGTTATCTTGGTGCCGATTTCTCTCAGAGAGATTGGGTACGAGAAGCTAAACGCACCTTGAAGCCAGTATTTTCTGAAGGTTTTGAGAGGCAGGGAATATACACAACTTTTATTGCAATTCCTATAATAAATAGAGAAAATAATCAATACCTCGGATCAGTAGGCGCATCAATACCGACAGAATCATTCTTTGCACATTACGGCAATGTCCATGACATTAATTCACAATTCTTAGTAGCATTAGACAAGAAAGGTACTTTACTTGCTGTGGGTGCTAGCAAGGATTTGGTTGGCAAAAATTTCTTTGGTCCTGTTGTACAGAAATTTATCAACTACAATCAGATCCTAAACAACCTGACAAGAAATCTATTAAATGGTAAATCAGGGTATGGCATCTATGATTACGGAAGAGGCGAGAGGATCAATACTAACTATCCAATAGTTGTGCAAGGTCAGCCCAATTACTTTATCCAGGTAGTTACACCGACCAATGTAATTTTTTCAAACATTGGCGAGACTCTTTTCGCAGAGAGACTCAAAAGTTATTCGCTACTTGTGGGTACCCTAATTGCCGTTGCAGTATTAATAATATTCCTGGTAAAATGGAGTAGCACCATGGAAAAGGAGGTCGTCAAAAGAACTCGAGAGTTGAAGGAATCTAATCTCAAACTCGACACGATGACCAAAGAACTTAAAAATTCCAACATTTCCCTGCAAGAGGCTTACCAACAACTAAAAGAGAATGAAAAGATACAAAAAGACTTTATCAATGTCGCTGCACATGAATTACGAACTCCAATTCAACCGATTCTCGGACTATCAGGCATCCTTCACTCTGAATTAAGAAATCCTTCCCAGCGGGAGATGATAACCATAGTTATGAGAAATGCGAAAAGGCTACAGAGGCTCTCTCAAGATATTTTGGATGCTTCAAAAATTGAAAGCGGCTTGCTTAAACTGCACAAGGAAAGATTTGACATCAATGAGAAAATTAAAACTGTCATAAGTGATATTGAGAATGGTCCCGATGTATATATGAAGAATAAGAATATAAAAATTATTTTTGAACCCAAAGACTCCCTGTACGTATATGCAGACAAAGAAAGGATTTATCAGGTACTTTTTAACTTGCTCAAGAACGCACTAAAGTTTACTGAATATGGTACCATTAAGATAACCGCGGAAATGAAGCATTATGACAATAAGGATCTTGAAGTTGTTGTTACCATATCAGATACTGGCAAAGGTATTGATTCTGATATCATACCACGACTTTTCTCAAAGTTTGTTTCGAAATCTGATGCGGGAACTGGTCTGGGTCTGTTTATTTCAAAAAATATAATAGAGGCCCATGGTGGAAAAATGTGGGCTCAAAATAATTCAAACGGTGTAGGTGCTATTTTCTCCTTCACTCTATTTGATATTAATTTCGACTCCACCAGCTATAGACCCTCTGGTGAAGATTTTACTCAAAACTAATCCGTGTGTCGATCAAACCAGAGTGCAGGATTATCCCCAACATTGTATAGGTATTCTAGTCCTGAGATAGCTGAACATGTGAGAGGCTATTAACGACGCTTATTCGGCGGTTAAGGAACTAAAATCAACTATAAGGCTATGTCTCACTGGTCAAGTACCCTAGTTTGACCGATTAGACCGATTCTCTACTCAATCAGCGGTGTAGTAGCTGATCTAGACCCTTTTCTTTCCAGAGTTCGGAGATGTCTTTATTTACTTTTTGCAATATGTCAAAAGTCTTGCCTGCGTTAAGGCTCTTTTTCATAAGTATTTCTTCGTGTCCATTTTTATAATCACGCCAGTAGATTTCAATATTCTTTTTATTTAGAACAACTTTGGGTTCATACGAAATTCCCCCATCATTACTTAGATTCTTTATACCATCAAAATTAGATGCGTTGTTAATACTTTTCCTGTAAAATATCTCGTTACTGCCTGGTGTTGTCCCATCCCATACTACAAATACACTGCTTGAATTGACTTTAATCTCTGGATTACCCGATCCTGCCGGATCGTTACTAACATTAATTTCTTTGGCAAATGTTTTTCCATTATCAGTACTTTTCCTCATTAGAATATCCTGGTTTCCTGATTGAGAATCTCCTTGCCAGACAACATACACATTATTTCCTGCTGACGAGACTTTTGGATTAAATACTGCTGAAGGAATTCCAGGGCTTAACCTCAGAACATCCCCATATGTTTTGCCCCCATCAGTACTTCTCTTGAATAGAATATACCTACCATCTTCATCTCCTTCGCTCCAAACAATATAGCTATATTGACCTGATCTCAAACTCTGAGGATAGCATCCTTCGTCAGCCTGTCTATCAACACTCAAATTAAATCCAGTATTTGCTATTGCTGAGCCAGTTCCATTTGAACCAATTATATTACAATTTATTGCTCCATCGTATTGAAGGCTATCATTACTTATTTGTGGAACTATTTGACTGCTACTATTATTATTACTGGTTTGGCCGCCGACAGGACTCTTTACAGTACAATCTGTTAGTAAACTATTATTCACATCTAATGTTCCTGTATCTGAATCATTCGTTATTCCATCATATTAACACATTTAGAGTCTATATCATTAGTCGATTATTGAACCATCAGTATTGTTGTTGACATCAGTTGACAATGATGATGTTGTTATCTGCTCGGGTATCAACGGAATATTTTGAACTGCTTCAGAAGAAGCGTTTGTAGGAGTGGATTCTGATGCATTAGAAGATTCGGAGCCACCACTATTATCTTCCTCGCTTGGGGGACTGATAATAGAGTCTTTCGTTCCATTTTTCATCACTTCAGTTATTATTGATCCAGTTTTATCACGAATATTTTTTTCTGCTTGGGCGAGAATCTCGCCGTAGTTTGGTCCGGTCTTAGATATCAGATTATTACTATCATTAGTCAATGAGTCATTAACAGTGACTATACCGTCCACAGTTGCATCGGAACTTTGTAATGAAGATTCCAAGTCATTTACCAACTCTTTCGACTTTTCTTTATCGATACTTTTGCTCTCGTCTTGAGATGCTAGATTTTCGATATCTTCTGCTGTTTGCGATTCAGACTTTGATGTTTCACCTTTCAAACCCTTTGAATCTTGGTTTTGATTAGGAGAATTGCTATTATCAGTGTCAGAAGCAGGCTCATCTCCGGATACTTTATTCAAGTCACTATCAGATTTCGTATTCTCCGCGATCCCAATGCCTTGCCCACTATTATCTGAATTAGTGTCCTTATTCGCAGATTCATTCAAATCCTTCTCTGCTTGCCTGGCCACCTCCGCTGCCTTATTTGCCTCCTTCTCCATTGCGAGTGCCTTATCCGAAAGCTTCTTGGCATTTTTCGCGGCCAGCTTTGCTTCTTGATGCTTCTTCTTGGCGTCCAGCAATGCTATTCCCAGATTGTCATTTTCTCCTGCCGATTTCTTCTTGGTCCCATTGGAATCGTCTACAGGCAAGTCAAGTATTTTTTTGACCACTTTGTCTGCCTCCTGAGCATCAGAAGACAACAACTTTGAATTCTGTGTAGCGTTATTTGCTGCATTCGCTGCAAGCCTCGCTTCTATTGCGGCCTCGTTTGCTTTCTCTATCAAGTCGTTTGTTTTTTGTTGTTGTCTAGAATTGTCAACTGATAATTTATTTTTGGAATCACCTTTATTCTTTTGATCCCCCTCTAGTGCGAAAGCTGAATAATATGAGGCAGAGCCACTTCCGCCATTACTATTAATGATTGAATTATTGAATAAATTCAAAATACCGGAAATAGTACCGACTATTAGAATCGTAAAGATTGTAATAGCTAAAAGTCTCTGAAACATCTTAGATCGGTATCTCATAGTAGAAGGTTATTGGTATCTAATAAAAGTTCGTCACATACAAGTTCATATAAAAAATCTGAAAAATCTTCTATAACCATAAACTATCATTTGATGCCAAGTGGGATTGCTATAGACCTTCCACATTCTATCTTGCATTGTATTTATCGGTATACCTCGCTTTAAACACTACTGGATCAATATTGTTACTATTTTGAGTATCAAGCTGTAGATATCAAAATAGAATAGGCCTTTGTAGAAGATTACGTTACTCTTATTGAGGAGGTTGTATTTCCCTTACGCTCAAGTTCTTGAAATCAACGTCAGTCGCAGTGTCCCATCTGAAAGTGGCTATAGGACCACCCCACGTAATTATTTGGTCAGGAGCACCATTACATTCTCTACCCTCATTGCCCCATCCACCTCTATCGACGTTTTCATCGACTTTCACAAAGTTCCCATCATTGCTCTTGTCTAGCCAGAACTCCGTCTTAACTGCGGTCTTACCGTTACTGTCTTGGAAATTGTATACTACAAATTTGAAACCGACCCATTTTCCTTTAATTGACGAGGTTCCAGTTTCATAATTAGTGAAAACGTAACTCACATGCCATTGCTCTTTCGCAAATCTGACTTTCCCCGAAAAGAACAGGTCGCCCTTGTATGCGGAACCTTCGCACCCCTCCGGAGAACCTCCTCCCGTATGCCTTCCTCCTCTATTGTAAGGTGCAAAGTTGTCATCTGAGCCAGCCTTATTGACTTTTGTGTACATCGTCATTTCAATGTTCTTCCAGTCATTTGGTGCAAGCATGTATCCCTTTGAAGCAATCTTGCTATGGTCCAAAGTAGGTATCTTACTCGAACTATATCCTGAAGAGGTATATACTCCCATTCTGACTTGACTTGATTTCATCTTCCATGAACCATCTGAATTCTTTGATATCGAATTTTGAGGATTGAATCTATTGTCGCCGTTCGGATTATTCATATCCATATACCATTCTTCGCCTGAAGACTTTGTATTGTATATCTTTTTTATACCGAACTTGTCAGTGCCTGCAGAAGTCGATGCACTGATACTAATGGAGATAGTTGCAATGTTGCTGTCTGCCTTGCCATCATTTACCTTAAAGGTGAAACTGTCAGACCCGGTATAGCCTGAAGCAGGTGTGTAAATTAATGCCGGTATTGTACCAGACAGTGTGCCATGCGCAGGTTGCTTGGTTATCGAATATGTCAATTTGTTAGCATCACTGTCAGACGCAGTGAGTGTAATTGACTTGGCCGTATTCTTAATTATAGCAACATTTTGGCTATTGGCCACGGGGTTGTGATTTGTTGTACCCCCTGACGAATCGGTTGAAAACACATCAATTTCACTTATACTTACCCAGTCATTCTGGGTGTTGCCTTTGAAAATAATCTTTACGTATCTTCTCTTTATGTCATCAACATCATATTTTTCTGCAGCAGCAGTCTTGCCGTCGCTCTTACCTGAGAAGATCGTAGTAAAGCTAGTACCATCATTGGAAACTGCAATATCAAAAGTATTCACTCTTTCATTTCCCTTGAACCAGGCAATATTTACACTACAGATTGTCTTTTCACTCCCTAGATCTAACCTGATTGATGAACCAATACCCTCATTAGACCACCTAGTATCTAAATTATTATCAACCGTCGCTGATGCAGGGTTTCCTGATTGAGCAGCGTTAGCTGTAACAGCAGATATTGGAGCATTCTTGTCACAACTAGAAGATGGAGGTGGTGGTGATTGTGCCACGGCAGTGGTAAAGGACCATTTCTTGCTCTCACTCAAGGGATTTCCGGCCAGATCTTTTGCTCCTGTGAAAATTGTAGCAACATATCTAGTTGAAGAAGCTTAGATTAGCTGACGGGTCAAACGATCCTGTCTTGCCGTCTGAACTGAGAGATACCACACCACCCAGATTTGTTGGGGTGTCGGCGACCCTTAAGGTAAACGTGTTGGTTGAGACAGAAGAGGACAACATTGGTTCGCTAAATGTCAACTTGATAGCAGAATTAATCTGAATGTTGCTGCTCCCCCCAACAGGACTCGTACTTGTCACGGTAGGTTTTATGGTGTCTGAAGGTAGTGAGGTTGGAGATGTCCCGAATACATCTATTTCATTAATGCTGACCCAATCACTTTGAGTATTACCTGTGACAGTAATCTTCACATATCTCCCTTGGCTATCGGTGACATCATATTTTTCCGCAGCAGTAGTTGTTCCGCTGCTTTTAGATGAGAAAATCTTCGTAAACGTGTTACCATCATTGGAAACTGCAATCTCAAAAGTATTCACTCTTTGATTTCCATTAAACCAGCTAATGTCTACACTGCAGATTGTCTTTAGGCTTCCAAGATCTAACCGGATCCAGGAACCAAGACCCTCGTTGGACCACCTGGTAGCGGCATCGTTATCAACAGCTTCTGACGCGGGATTTGTTGACTGAGCACCATTTGCTAGAGGTGCAGAGATTGGGAGATTAGCACAAGTTGTAGCACCGTATGCTTCATGCCCTATCATAGATTTTATAGAAAATGTAAACGTCAGTAATAGCAATGATATTAAAATAAGAGAACTTATTTTTCTACTAGTTAAAATATAGTTTCTAGTAGAAAGTAACGATATATTTCTAAAGTTCATTTCTAAATACGATATGTACTGATAGTTTTTACTATTTAATAAAAGTTGAGTTAGATCCTGATTACTTTAACATCTTAGATAAAATACCCTAATAGTATTCCGGATCATAAATTTGATTCTTTACCAGGAACACTAATCAAAAAAAAGTAACATATTTGTTTTTTCAGACGACATATGGTTATTTGTATGTCCGCAATTATCGAAATGTGCAATCATACTACAGTATCCCGCCTTTCCTGAGAATTGGATGTTATATGTACAAGATAAAAGCTGAAAATTTTCTCTGCAGGGTAGACTTTTGTTTCTACCCATAAAAAATACCTTTTTCAGCACGGGACCTCTCTTTTTGTCTTTTGCTAACACTTTTCATAAATTCCGCCATGGTGCCTACTGAAAAAATATATTTTATTCCTTGTGATTTGAATTCCTCTGATAGCATAGAGTTCATTCTCTCCACGTCATTTCTGACCTTTGTTTCAGAATGTTTGTTAGTTCGTGCAACAACATACTGAAACTGATCGCATTGATATCTGTGAATTTCATATACATTGCTCACGATATTTTTCAGCCCCTATGGCGTATATCAAAATGGTCTATTTTTATATCTATATCAAATCTGCTAGAGAATTTGGTCATGAAAAATTAGCAAGGTACCTCGTTTTCTTTTTCCTAACCGACAAGAGAAGATGATATTGTGAATAAACCAGACTAAAAGAGCGTATAATGAAGACGCACGGAGCACTATTGATTTAAATTAAAAATTGTATTGACAGATTAACTGATGAAGCATTGGGATTAACTCCCGATAGAAGCAATTCAGATTTTATTATTCATAGTATAAATCATAATGAATTTTCTAATTTTCTCCATGTGAAAAAATAATAATAAATAGACAATATGAAGATTAAACAAGGTAATGGTGATATAGGAATAGGAATAGAAATGAAAGATAATGGCGTTAGCACACCTATTGATGGTAGTTACAACCTGAAGGTAATTCAAACACGGAAAGAATATGTAGAATCACTACTGAATGATTTTGGATCCGGTCAGATTTCTCATGAGAAGTTGGTTGGCGAACTTACCCAAGAATTCAAAAACATATATGCATTTATCGAAAGCCTGATTACTAACGTTACTCAGCTTAAAAATAATTATGAATTTCTACTGAATATAATAATATCAATGCCGGAGGTTCAAAATAATCCCGACCTTGCCCAAAAAATTACCGAAAAGTTCCCAGAAGATTCACACCCATAAGGTTCCTGAAGTGTTTTTAGAAAAACCGCCTTATCTTTCCTACCCCGCGCCTTAAATATCACTAGTGATTCAAGCGAGTTTCAAACAAATATTATACGTTCTATTATTAGTAGGAGTTGCATGTATTATGGTGTATTATGAAATACCGTACTAGGACAGATTTGATAGCAGTGGTTCTAACTTCTGCTGCAAAAGAAGGCGGAGCACCACTAACACGGATTATGTATAATTCATTTCTTTCCTACCCTCAAATAAAACAATTCTCCCAATTTTTGCTTGAACATGGCTTGTTAGAACACAATGAATTGGAGAAGGTGTACAAGACAACGGGGAAAGGCTTCCAGTATTTAGAGTTATACAAACAAATGGAAGAATTGATTAAAATCCAATAAAAAACCCGTCAGTATGTCAGTATGTGAACATGACATAGTATTCTCTATTTTGCTTCAGGCTTCGTCTTATTGTCCAACTAATCGATCTTGACCAATAAGCTATGCGTTCTTAGCCATTTTCGATGCTCGTCGTATCGAGGATTGGCCTCCTCGACCAGTTGCCAAAACCTCTTTGAATGATTGAATTCGACAAGATGCATCAGCTCATGGACAATTATGTAGTCGATTACATCAACAGGTAACATTGAAAGGAGGAGACTGAAGCTCAGATTACCAGTCTTAGAACAGCTGCCCCACCTCGACTTTAGATTTCTTATGGAGATTTTCTTGTATGAGAGAGAAAGATTGCTACCCATGACAGGAAGCCTCTCGTCTAGGATCTTCTTTGTTTGTTCCATGTACCAAGTTCGGAGATATCGCTTGTAGCTTCTTTTATCTTTTACGTGAAATGTAATTTGGTTTAGGTTGTCAGAAACTATTGCGTATTGTTGCTGTTTGTCCTTGGTGATTTTAATTCGATATCTTTTACCAAAAAACAATATCGAGTCCTTTTGAATCTCTAGATCTCCAATCTTCTTTTTAAGACGCGAATAATAATCATAAACCTTGGAGATCCATTGTCTTTTACTGTTGACAAATTGCTTTATGCTTTCAACTGATTGATGAATAGGGGCAACCACTCTAATCCCATAAATATCTGCGTGCAGGCTGATATGCTTAGCCCTGTTGCTTCTTCTCAGTTCTATCTGGACAGTTGTATTTGTTTGTTGCAGCAAGATCTCAATGGACATGGAAATACAAGATGAAGCCAAAGAATGAGACAGATTTTTGCATTTGCGTTTCGCTTTATTTGTTTATTTTATTTTATTTATTTATTTTATTTTGTACCTATGGCTTTGTGAAATTCCTCTTAATTTTCATTGAGGCAATAGCTTCCATGAGAATCCTAGCAGCGATATTAGCCGTGTTATTGTTCAAGTCAAAAGCAGGGGTAAGCTCTACAATGTCTAATCCGACGAGGTTCAGATCCTGACAAACTTTTTTAACCAAAAAAATCACTTCCAAGGAACTAAGCCCTCCAGCTGCCGGCACAGAGACACCCGGAGCTATGCCTGGGTCCATACAGTCTAAATCTAAGGAAAGATAAACATTGGACTTACTGCCACATCTAGAGGTTATTTTCTCAGCAATGGAACTTACACCCTTTTCTAGAATATCTAGAGGCGTTACTATCTCTAATTTGTTTTCACGCGCATTTTTTATCTCTTCAGGCTCGGCAGCCCGTGTCCCAATTAGTAGGCTCTTATCAAAGTTAATGCACTCTGCAGAGTCTGAAAGAACTGAGCCATAATAGTCTTGTGTACTGGTAACAAAATCAGGATGTGCATCAAAGTAGAGAAGATTTACCTTACCTATCGAGTCGTTGATAGCTTTTAATGAAAGTGTTGTGATCGAATGATCCCCACCAAGAATAATGGGAATTTTACCCGCCAAAGAAATATCATAGACGAGCCGATAAAGATCGTCCCTGTTAATGTTACCAAAGTCAAAAATCTTTTTGTTGTCAAGGTCCCCTGCCATAGGACATATCCGTATTGTCTTTCCATCTCTTTCAAAATATTCGTATTCATTTGATGCCATTCGTATGCCATCGGGCCCTTTGCTCGCACCTTTCCGCTTGGCATTGGACTTGGATTCGTCTGGGAGACCGATTATCACGATATCTGCGTTAAACATGGAGCTGGCATTTGAGTATAGAAAATTCATTAGCTAACTGATAGAATTGAGAAATGGTCCCGGATTTGAAGTTTCTTCTAATATTGAGAGATGATGGAGTCAAAGTGGCTGAACCAGGAAAGGATGAGTGGTTTGGAATCTAGATGGGTGCAGATAACGATACTAAATTAAGTTACACAAAAAGCATATTCCTTCAATCATTTTTGTTACCTCTTAAAAAAGAAGTAAATTTAGAATTTTACCTAATTACTAATTGGTTATGTTGAAGCATAATTTTAGTTAGACAGGTAGAGAGATAGATAGATTTTCACACCGGAATAAATAGAAAAGAGAAGGGCAAAAGATTCGCCCCATAGCGTCTTGTCTTGTCTTGTCTTGTCTTGTCTTTGTGTAACTTGATTCACACTTGATTTTCTTTGTTATAGAGTGCTAGGTTGTGCTTGATTACAGCTGTCTGGTCCTTCGCAGGCACTTGCGCCGTTGCCTCCCGCTCCACCGTCAGAATTTCCGCCATCAGCTGCGTCGCCTCCAAAGCCAGGTCCACCAGGTCCACCAGTACCGGCATTGCCGCCAAATGCATCTCCTCCTGGTCCAGTAGTTCCTGCGCCAGCATTACCACCGTTGGCTGAGCCACCGTTTGCAACTCCTCCGTTACCGCCGGTACCGCCATTTGCCGAGCCTGCGCTACCACCGTCACCGCCGGTACCGCCCTGAGCTTGGCCACCGTTGCCACCTGTGCCGTCGCCTCCTATGCCGCCGTCGGCGTTCCCTGCATTACCGCCAGTACCGCCCTTGCCGCCTGTACCAAATGGAGAGCCGCTGAATCCACCGTCACCGCCAATACCGCCGTTGGCCGAGCCGCCGTTGCCGCCGTTGCCTCCATCACCAATGGCACCAGCACCGGCTATCCCTCCATTGCCTCCATCACCACTGCCTCCGTTGCCTCCAACGCCATTACTACCGCCGTTTCCACCTTTCGCAGAACCTAAGACCCCGCCAGTACCGCCGGCACCGCCAGGGCCACCTGGGCCGCCGTTTGGTGCTCCACCAGTACCACCAGTGCCGCCAGTACCGCCTGATCCAATACCTATTAGGCCACCAATCCCTCCGATGCCGCCATCAGCTGAGCCACCGTTGCCTCCGCTGCCAGCAAGTCCGCCATTTGCGTTACCGCCAGTACCGCCACCTGCGTTACCGCCAGTACCGCCATCTGCGCTACCTCCTTTGCCACCCTTGCCGGCTACTCCCGGCTTAAATCCTTCACCATCAAAGCCACTATCGCCGCCGTTGGCAGTGCCGCCACTTCCGCCATTACCTGCAATACCTCCATCGCCTCCAGTACCGCCAGTTCCACCGTTACCACCCTCTGCTGAACCACCAGTACCGCCTGCACCGCCATTGCCTCCATTACCACCAGTGTCACCTGTGCTTGTCAAGTCTATTACAGATGGAGTACTTCCACCCTGACCGCCTGTTCCTCCAGAAGCGCTCGCCTCCGTTTCCGGCAGTGCCACCGTTACCACCATTGGCTGTACCACCGTTACCACCATTGGCTGTACCACCGTTACCACCATCTGCTGAACCTGCTTTGCCACCGGCCGTCAGAGCAAAGCTATCACCACCATTGGCCGTACCACCGCCTCCACCGTTGCCGCCAGTACCGCCATCGCCACCAGGACCACCTATCCCACCGTTGCCGCCATCTCCGCTACCTCCAGTACCTCCAGTACCACCTGTGCCACCGAGACCGCCAGCTCCAGCGAGAGAAGATCCCGTACCATTGGCTGCTCCTGCATTGCCTCCTGCGCCTCCGGTACCTCCATCTGCGTTGCCACCGTTACCGCCAGTACCACCATTACCTCCCAATGCTACACCGCCAGCACCAGGGAGTGCACCTCCAGCCAGTCCTCCTTTAGCAGAACCTGCAGCTCCACCTTTTCCTCCAACATCACTGTCGCTGCCAGGGAGAGCACTACCATTAGGGCCATTAGCTCCGACTATTCCTCCAGAGCCTGACAATCCTGCTAGGCCGTCGAATCCTCCGTCAGCCGAACCGCCAGAACCGCCGTTTCCTGCATTTCCACCATTACCGCCATTACCTCCAATGGATATACCACTTCCCGAAGTTGTAGATGCGTTTCCACCGATACCTCCAGTACCACCGCTCGCTGAACCGCCTGCACCTCCAGTACCACCATTACCCCCATTACCATTCGCCGAACCGCCAGTACCGCCAATACCGGCAGTACCACCATTGCCACCGTTACCACCTAAAGAAGTGCCATTATCTGATGCCTCAAGAGCGGTGCCACCAGCACCACCAGCACCACCGTTAGCCGCGCCGCCGTTGCCGCCAGTACCACCAATACCTCCAGCAAATGCATCAGCTGAACCACCGGTGCCGCCAAAACCGCCATTCGTACCAATGCCGCCTTTTCCTCCATTTGAGGTAGCACCAGCACCCACGGCAACTCCGCCGCTGCCGCCCGTGCCACCATCACCGCCATTAGCATTACCTCCTTTTCCTCCAATGCCGCCAATACCGCCGCCGTTATCATTAGCAGAGCCGCCGTTGCCACCAGTGCCGCCGTTGCCAGCGTTGCCACCGTCGCCACCATTAGCCGTGCCACCGAAAAATGCTATTCCACCACTACCGCCCTGGCCACCTTTACCGCCAAGGGCTGTTCCTCCAGTACCCCCAGTGCCAGGATTAGTGCCAGTAGCAGACTCCAGTTTGCCCCTGTATACCATTAACACCGTCTGAACCAGGATTGCCACCGTTAGCTGTTCCGAATATTGCGATTCCACCTTTACCACCATTGGGACCAGTACCACCCTTTGCGCATCCAAATATAGCTATCCCACCGTTGGCGCCTTTTGTTTCCGAACACCCATTAACAGAAATACCTCCCAGCGAACTGGTGGGAACTTTAGTCTTTTCTTTACTTTTCTTATTTTTGTTCGTACTCTTCTTTTTTGCTTCCGCATCCTGTGCGTCGAGGAGCGGTAAGGAGATGAGCGCTGCAAAAACAAGAATTCCTATAATCGATATTGCCAATAGCTTTCCGATAGGAAAGTTATTCTCTCTTCTAACTATACTATTTACCATGACTTATGGATATACTATTTGACTTGAAGAAAAGCATTTCGGCATTTTATTGGTAATTGATATTATAGATAATAATTCTGCAACTAAATTAGGAATCATTTCGCTCGAGATATCCCCAACGGGCTGCACCGAGAACTAATGCGATATGCTGGTGACTATGAAGTCGCGTTTATTTGGTGAAAAGTTTTCTCCAGGATTACTATTATATGAAAACGTCACTGAAAGATGAATAAAGAAGCCTGAATAAAGAAGCCGAACAAGATCAGGGCTGTAAATGTAATTTAACTTGAATACAACATTAACCTAGTAATATAAAGAAATAAAAAAAAGAAAGGGAGTTCGTTTCGTTTTTTCTTTTCAGCTGTTGTTTTGCTTATTGACTACGGACCGTTGTCGTTAAAGCGAGCTATCTGTGGTTTCACATGCAGATGCTCCATCAGCTCCGGTGCCGCCAAATACGTCACCGCCGATACCGCCATCGCCGCCGATTGAGTCACCGCCTATACCACCTGGAGCTCCTGTGCCACCGTTACCACTGCCGCCGTCGCTAGTTGCACATGCTGGACTTGCTGGACCGTTCTGTGCACATGAAGATGCACCATCAGTACTGCCACTTAGGCCCAAGTTGTTGCCACCAGCTGCGCCACCTGCGCCTGCGCCACCGTCACATTCGACGTTAACAAGGCCTGCAATACATCCGATTCCACCAGCACCGCCTACGCCGCCTGTACCGCCTGCGCCACCGTCACCGAATGCAAGGGATGCACCGCCGTCACCGCCTAGTGCGTCAATACCGCCTGATGTACCGCCGCTACCAGCAGCACCGCCAGAGGAACCACCGCCGGTTCCGCCACCAGCACCACCGCCGTTACCGCCAGCACTAACACCAGCGTCGCCACCAGTACCGCCATTGCCGCCTTCAGCTTCTATTTCAGCTTCAGCATTGCTGCTTGTGCCAGCATTGGTGTTGCCACAGCTAAAGGGTTCAAAGCATGCTACTCCGCCAAGGCCGCCGTCGCCACCGAAGGCAAGACCGCCGTCGCCGCCAAGGCCGCCAATACCGATGCCGCCAGCACCGCCTGCTAGCTGCATTGCCGCCGTTAGCGTCGCCACCAGCACCAGTCAGACAGGCTGGAGTTGTTGCACCAATTTCGCCTTGACATGCAGAGCCGCCTTCAGCGCTCGCCTGCTAGACCAAAGTTGGATCCGCCTGCGCCGCCTGCGCCGCCAGCTCCACCATCACAGTTGGCAATTCCGACACCGGAAACACATCCGATGCCGCCTGCGCCGCCAGCTCCGCCAGCTCCGCCAGCTCCGCCGCTTCCGCTTGCGTCGCTAACACCGCCGCTACCAGCAACCGCTAGAATAGCACCTGAGCCACCGCCAGCTCCGCCAGCACCGCCAGTGGAACTTCCACCGTTGCCGCCAGTTGCGCTGCCGCCGTTGCCGCCAGTACTTACACCGCCAGCTCCACCAGTTCCGCCGTGACCGCCTACCGCTTCGATTTCAGCTTTTTCAGTACTTTTTTTACTGCTACTACTTTTCTTGTATGATTTCTTCTTTTTTGCTTCAGCCGAGTTGTCATCGAAGGCCAGCGGGAGAGTTAATGCTCCTGCGACCAAGATTACAGCTATAGCTGTTGCAAAGACATATTTTGCATTTGAATTCAACGTAACATACTTAGTGAGGCGACGTTTATTTAAGTCTCACTGAAAAATCTACCAGAACAGGATAATTAAAAGAGCTCATGCCCTCAGCATAGCAATATTTTTCAATTTTTAGGAAAATGGACATTCAATAGCGACAAATTATTATCAATAAAAAAAGAAAGGGAGTTCGTTTCGTTTTTTCTTTTCTGCTGTTGTTTTGCTTTATTGACTAGGGAGCAGCGCCACTGTTGTCGTTAACACAGCTTCCAGTGGTTTCACATGCAGATGCTCCATCAGCGCCGAAGCCGCCACTTGCGTCATTGCCGACACCGCCGTCGCCACCGATTGAGTCACCGCCTATACCACCTGGAGACTCCTGTGCCACCGTTACCATCGCCGCCGTCGCTAGAAGCACATGCTGGAGATGCTGGACCGTTCTGAGTGCATGAACCTGCACCATCAGGTACCTGCCACTTAGGCCGAAGTTGCTTCCACCAGCTGCACCAGCTGCACCAGCGCCGCCGTCACATTCGACATCGACTGCACCTGCTACACATCCAATTCCGCCAGCACCGCCAGTACCGCCAGTACCGCCTGCGCCACCGTCACCGAATGCAAGTGATGCACCACCGTCGCCGCCTAGTGCGCCAACATCGCCTGCAGTTCCGCCACTACCAGCTGCACCGCCTGATGAGCCACCGCCAGTTCCAGCACTTCCATTACCGCCGTCGCCACCAGCACTAATGCCAGCGTCGCCGCCATGGCCGCCGTTGCCGCCTTCAGCTTCTACTTCAGCTTCAGCATTGCTGCTCGTGCCAGCATTGGTGTTGAAACAGCTTCCAGGTTCTAAACAAGCTACGCCGCCAGCTCCGCCGTCTCCACCGAGTGCGAGACCACCGTCGCCGCCATTGCCGCCAATACCTATACCACCAGCGCCGCCTGCAGCTGCGTTGCCGCCGTTAGCGTCGCCACCTGTACCAGTTGCACATGCTGGAGTTGTTGCACCAGCAGTTTGAGCACATGCAGAGCCACCTTCAGCACTGCCAGATAGACCCAGGTTATTTCCACCTGCGCCGCCTGCAGCACCAGCACCACCGTCACAGTGCGCCACGCCTACAGCGGAAACACATCCGATGCCGCCTGCGCCGCCAGCTCCGCCAGCTCCGCCAGCTCCGCCGCTTCCGCTTGCGTCGCTAACACCGCCGCTACCAGCAACCGCTAGAATAGCACCTGAGCCACCGCCAGCTCCGCCAGCGCCACCAGTGGAACTTCCACCGTTACCGCCGCTTGAGCTGCCGCCGTTACCGCCAGAACTTATACCGCCAGCACCTGCACTTCCGCCGTGACCGCCTACTGCTTCAATTTCAGCTTTTTTCAGTACTTTTTTTACTGCTACTACTTTTCTTGTATGATTTCTTCTTCTTTGCGTCAGCCGAGTTTTCATCGAAGGCCAGTGGGAGAGTTAATGCTCCTGCGACCAAGATTACAGCTACGGCCAATGCAAAGACATATGTTGCATTTGAATTCAACGTAACATAGTTACTGCGGCGACGTTTATTTAAGTCTCACTGAAGAAAGTAACATAACAGAATATTCAGGATTTTTTGGAATAACACTGACTTATTCTCCTTTTTTGACCAACATCTGAGAATTCTAAACTGTGACTCGAAAGAAAAAAGATGGATCAAAAATGAAGTTTGTTTTGTCCATCACAACGTTCTATTGGCGGCTAAGATACTTTTTTAGCCACTGGGGGTTTATCGCTAAAACACTTCCCAGTTCTTCGACATGATGAAATACTCTATCGCCACCAAGACAGCCTCTCATATGTCACTCCCTTGGAGCTGACGTCGCCTCCAGTATATCGCAACCCGAATACAGTTCTACTCACTGTTACCAAGAAAATCATAATTCTAATTTTTCACTGGCCTAAGCTATAGGACTATAATATCAGGTGTACTTGTACTGGTTTTAAATTGACAAATTAAAAGGCTGCCAAGAGAAGAAAGGAGGCAGCGAACCTGAGATTAGAAACAACTGATATAAGACTTGGATTCAAGAGTACGGCTACAAAAAGAATAATGACAAATCATTAGAATAAAAATCTCAAGAATTAATACATGAGATCTGTTAAAACAGAGAAAAATACAGTTGGCAACTAAGGTCCAGAAAAAACAGTAAAGATAAATGTATTTCGATCACAGTCCGTGTCGCTGCGCATGTTACTGGTTCAGGAAACTAACCCTCATTCAATTTTCGGGAGTAGGAAAGCCAGATTATCAGTATGTACAGGACATAGTTTGAAAGTCAGTTACGAATGGAATTTATTTATTTATTTATTTATTTATGGTAACGGCTCAACGAGGATAGTTCACCCCTAAGTGAAGATTTCAGTTTTAGAAATTAGATGAGAGTACATTATTCAAACATATTTCAACTCTGCAAAGTGTGTAGCAATACAATATGATCATAACTTGCTTTCCAGAATAGAAACAGCATCGAATATGATTGTCTCAGTTTCTATATCTTTTATAGTATCATATTCTAATACAAGTTTATTAATGTGAATTCGGGATCTAGTCAATGTAATAATGTCGTTTAATTTTTTATAAGCTACTGTACGGCACTCTAAATATATTATGTCGATGATGGGATTTGGAATATAAAATGGAGTTCCAGAGTAAAGGGAGCAATATCGCTATCTTTGTCATCGTTGCCGCTGGTTTATTCATAACCATAGGGGTATTTTCAGTACCTGCGGCATTTGCTGATAAATGTAAAAATAATGAAGATAATAACTGCAATGAAACTGATGTTAATCAGAAAATTTGGACCGATAATGAGTGCAAATTAGAAAATTTGAGCAACGATCATAGTAATGAAAACTTTGATGACAATCTGTTATCATGCATAAACTCTGCAACAAATTTGGAGCGTGCGATAATACCTGATCAGTTTGCCCCAATTTCTTAATTTTTTTCCACTACTTATATCAACTATTTATAACGAAAATTCAATTTGAAGGAACCCGATCAGCCGGGGTCCTAGAATTTCTTGCACGCATAATTATTTTCATTTTGTCCGTTATTGTCTGGCTGTTTTTCGTTATCAACTGATTATGACCTAATCAATTAAGACTTTTATCTAGAAGGTTTTTTATCTGGCGGATTTTGTACACCAAGTATAAAGAAAAGACATGCCAAGAACTAAAAGCCAAGTTTCAGGTGGGACAACTAAAACCAAGGCACCTGAAGAAGAACCATTTCCAGAGTGGGCAGAAGAAGAAATAAAGTCCGTAAAGTTAGGTGAGCCAGAGATACTAACACGGTCAGGTTACTTTCTTGATATATACGAAAATGATTATAAAGTGGACATTCAAGTCTACGAAGCACTTCCTGATGGCAGGACAATAGTCGAGGGATTGGATGTACCCAAGAGTATGAAGATAACTGATTTTCTCAAGGGATCTGTCTATGAATTCAAGATAAATGTCTCCAAAGGCGGTCTTAGTCCACAATTGACGGAACTTCTAAAATCGAAATATAACCTGGATATGGATTCCATTTATAGATTCGAATTACAGGAGCTCCAATTAATGGATGTAGAGTCGGATCTTCCCTCGTCATCATTTTCTTCTTCCGAAGGGAATGAACAAGAGGAAGAGGAAGAATAATAATATCTGACAACTGAAAACATTGTCGTTTTCTTTGTTACATGTGATCGTTAATTCAGTAGCTAATATTTATTTAATTTCGTCATAGTACGCTGCTTTCCATCTTTTGTTCAATTTATCTTTCATCTTTCATCTTTCTGTTCTCCCCTACCTCCTTTATGTTTGCTAGATTACTTGATTATTCTCCTATTCAATCATTTTAGTTCTCTTAATCAGTATCATTATCAGTATTGTTATCAGTATCGTTATCTAGGTCCATCATTCTTCTAAATGATTTGCCAATAATGGGATTTGTGACATACGGGATAGTATGCTTTAACCATATAGCACCCCGCATGAAAAATGGGACCACTATTTCAAATCTATGCGAAGTCGATGCTTTGAGCACAGATTTTGACACTGTAGTAGCATCCAAGGAATAGCGCATATTCCAGCTCTTATTTTTTTTCTTAAACGAAGAATGATCAAAAAAATTTGTTCTCACACCGATTGGAGATACCACCGTGATTCCAACCCCAGTTCCACGCAGCTCATGGGATAATGACTCTGAGAAACCCAATACTGCAAATTTTGAACCACAGTAAGCAGCCAGTCCGGGTATTCCAAAACTTGCCGCCAAAGATGCCACGTTTACTATATGCCCTTTTTTTCTTGCCAGCATCGAGCTAAGAAAGGCCTTCGTGCAATAGATCATACCGAAATAGTTGGTAGCAGTAACGGCTTCCATATCATATACGGACTGCGCGTCAACCTTTCCAAGAATTCCGTATCCAGCATTGTTGACTAGCACATCTATATTGCCAAACTTTTCCAGTACATTACTAGCCATAGAAACAACTGCAGACTTGTCAGACACATCGCAAGGACATACTAGGCATTCACACTTATCTTGAATTTCGGAAGCCAGCTGATTTAGTCGGTCCTTGTTTCTCGCAACAATAGCAACCCCTTTCACACGTTTTTTGGCAAAATCAATTGCTACCTGTTTTCCTATTCCAGATGATGCACCTGTGATAACTATTACTTTGTCCTGGTATCGTCCTTGTTGTTCTGTCATTTTTCAGGTTCTAATACGTAAAGATAGTTTAATTGTTATATTTGTTCTGTTTGATGTTCCTTAATTTTTCCTTACTTTACTTTCTAAATTTTGTAATTGCTTGTTATGTAAGCATTGTCATTGTTTGTAGTTGATACATGCGATTGCACAAGATAGACTTGATTTTTTGATCTGCAGTCGTCTACTTTATTATTATACTATCTATTTAATGGTCATATCAGTACATTAATCTCTTTATTCAACCATTACCATTTTCAGAATTATTAGTGTTTTCCCTCTTTTCTAAATTTTCCTGTTTGTTATCATTTTTAATACTATTTTCAGGCGATTCGTTTGAAGAATAAATTTTTGATGACTCAGTATCGTTTTCACCATTAGTACCTATATTATTACCATCATCGCTTGCATTGCGTTCTTTGGAATTGTTGGGTCTTTTTGTGATTGATCCCTTCCCGATTGTTATCTTCATAAGACATATCCACATTATTACAAGTGGAATATGATATGTTGCTATTCTCCATGCTATAATTACCGACAGCTGAGAATCGTTCAGAATATCGGCAAAGTGTGGGATACCTCCAAGATTGGATATGTATGCCCAAACCCCAAGTTCGGCTAAACCAGAGCCTCCTATAGTGATGGGCAGTGTAGCCAGAGCAGTTGAAGCAGAGGTTGCCATTAATGATTCAAGCAGGCCTATGCGCTCATGTACGGCGTTTGCGAGTACGAAAAAGGATAAGCCTTGAAATAGAAATGCAACAAAAGTCATCGCCATGCCGACAGAGAACACCTTGACTGACGTTCTCGATTTGAAATGCGTTCTGCTCATTTTACACAAGTCTGACAGTGCGATATTGGTCGAAGTCACTATTCGCAAGGATCTCTCTGTTGAAAGAAATCTTTGAAGCAATTTTGTTGCAGAGTGTGGCAGTTGAATGTTCCTGTGAGCTGAAAAAAGTACCACCAAAAACCAAAAACTGAAGATTGGAATAGTCACAAGAATAACGACTATCCCTATGAAAGTGCCTCCATGGTATAGTGCAAGTGCACCTGCCATGAAAGCCAATACCGTACCAGCAAACACATCTGCAATGATCTCCGTGGTTGCAACCCATGCGGCGTCTCCGGTAGAAACGCCATTCTTAACGAGCCAGGCAATTCTAACTATTTCACCACCCACAAAGGAAGGAGTGGTTTGTGTCACAAATTCACCTGCCATGCGGGCCACCATTATTTTTCCAGTTGAACTCAAATCAGGGCCGATAAAGTGTTTAATAAAGTATCTAAAGCGGTACGCCTGCAATAGGATTCTTACCATAACTGCCCCTACCGAACAGATGAAAGGAATAACTCCAACTGAAAATACATCCTCAGGAGAGACAGGAGTCAAGATAAATAAGATCAGGAAAGGAACTATGCTGGCCGCAATTGCCACTATCCTCCATTTCAAAAGTTGTCATTGGATTCATGAATATTAGGCATATAATAATTAATAGAAACTAAATATAATCAGCCTGTTAATTCGATTTGAACACTTTTGGACGCCATTTTTATTACAGGTACTGCAGGTTCAGGTAAATCATCACTTAGTTCTAAAATCGTTGAATGGTATAGTGATAATGGAGCGTTCGCTATCACGCTGAACCTGGATCCAGGTGTCATGCATTTACCCTACAAACCGGATGTGGATATTAGAAATTATGTAGATATTGAAAAACTCATGACTGAATTTAACCTGGGGCCTAATGGGGCACTGATAATGGCTGCCGACCTTGTCGCAACAAAGCTGGACGAAATACAATCTGAAGTAGACGGTCTAAATCCTGATCACGTGATTGTTGACACTCCTGGCCAGATTGAGTTGTTTGTCTATCGCGCGAGTGGTCCTTACTTTGTAACGAATTTTCGATCCGATAATAAGGTTAACATTTTTACACTCGACGGCATGCTAGTATCCACCCCCATAAACTACGTTTCTATTGCATTAATTGCGGCTTCTGTAAGAATGAGATTGAAGATAGCACAGATAGACGTGATGACAAAAAGGGACCTTATTGCAGATAGAATTCAAGACATCATGAGATGGGCATCGTCCAGATTGTTACTCGAAAAAGCAATCGACTCCGATTCTGGCGGGCAACAGAGTAGCACCGATTACAAGATCCTCACCAGGGACATTCTACAGAGTATGTACAGGAACGGGGTCATGCAAACTCCTATTCCATTTTCCAATCTGACGATGAACGGCTTGTTAAACCTGACTGGCTCCCTTTCAAGAGTCTTGAGTCAAGGAGAGGAAAAATTTGACTGATAATCAGGATAGAGCGAGTATTCAATCGTGTGAAGCTGTCGCACCATCTTCAACTGCGAATATTGGACCGGGTTTTGATGTCTTTGGACTTGCCCTAGATCTATTCCACGACAAGGTAACTGTTCGAAAGCTTGAAACAAAGACGGGGAAAATAAGCATAGTTTTGTCCGACAAATCAAATTATAATTTAAAAATTCCATCGGACGTTAATTCGAATTCGGCTGGTCTAGCCGTCAAGAAATTGTGTATAGAAGGTGGAATTGAAAATGACATAGAACTTTCTGTATTGAAGGGGGTACCACCAGGATACGGACTTGGAAGTAGCGCTGCCTCTGCAGCTGCTGCTGTGGTGGGCGTAAACCATTTGTTTAAGATTGGATTCGAAAGGAAAAAACTTGTAGAATTTGCAGCTGAAGGTGAGATTGCAAGTGCTGGCGTGAGGCATTACGACAATGTGGCTGCATCACTACTGGGAGGTTTTGTAATAGCGAGATCTTCACCTAGACTGGAATTCATTAGAATTCAGCCTCCGGGGAACCTTATACTTGTAGTGGCGATTCCAAAACTTCCAGTCCCTGAAAAGAAAACTGAAATGGCCAGAAGTGTATTGCCAAAACAAGTACCATTGAATAAAGTTGTAGAAAACATAGCCAATGCGAGTATGGTAGTGAGTGGATTTATCTTAAATGACGTAAAAATGATTGCCAATGGAATTGAGGATGCCATTGTAGAGCCAAGTAGAAAGGATTTGATTAAAGGTTTTGATAAGGTAAAAGAATATGCCCTAAATAATGGCGCTCTTGCAGTTACGATTAGCGGCGCAGGGCCTTCCATAATTGCTTTTAGTCAGTCAGGGGAGGGTGTGGACGCTTCCCGAATAGCAGATTCCATGCGAAAGGGTTTTCTGGATTCTGACATAGATGCAAACGCGTATGTGTGTGGGCCAAGCAATGGAGCATATATTATTTCAGAACCTGCATGAATGTGACTAACCTTGTCTTTGATGTCCGGTTACACAAGTCTACTGTGGCTCCAGATTTCAATAAAGTACGGAAATAGAAAATGGAGATGGAAAACGTTACCTTCCTTCCTTATTACTTGCCGTTTACTTTTTTCCTTTGTTCAAGAAGGTAGTCATCATCTTCTTCCTGTCCTCATGAGCAAAACACAAAGCCCATCCATATATCTCTAGACGCAAACCTGTCTCAAGATCTGTATCCATTCCTCTGTTAATCAACATTTTGCTTACCTTTACAGCATTGGAGCTGTTCTTGGCAATCTCCTTGGCCAGAGATATACACTCGGCCATCAACTTCTTGTTTAGTTGTTTTGCTATGCTTTTTGCCCTTAATTTCTCATTCTCTTTGTCGTTTTCTCCAGCAGGTATTTCAGCCGACAATTCATCTTCGGAATTCAAGCTGACTATCTTATTGACCAACCCAATCTGAAAGGCTTCGTCTGCTGTTATCATCTTACCTGTAAATACTAGTTCCTTGGCCTTTGCGGGGCCTACAATTCTCATCAACCGCTGAGTTCCCCCCCATCCTGGCGGTATCCCTATGGTCACTTCTGGTTGTCCCATTTTGGCATTGCTTGACGCTATTCTTAAATCACAGACCATTGCCAATTCGCAACCACCCCCTAATGCAAATCCATTGACCGCAGCGATGACTGGCTTTTCTAATTTTTCAATCTTATTTAGTACTGATTGAGCAGAAGAAGCGTATCTCTCCGCAGTCATCGGATCAATATCTACCATGTATGAAATATCTGCGCCAGCACAAAATGATCTATCTCCAGCACCAGTGATAATTACAACATTAATGCCATCGTCGACGCCTACTATGTCTATTGCCCGTGACAGCTCTGAAATCACGTCTGTATTCATAGCGTTAAGAGCTTCTGGCCTGTTGATTCGTATAATTGCAACATCTTCCTGCGGTTCTACCTGGATGTATTTCATGTTAGACATAGAGGAGTGGCAACCTCACAATCAATTAAATCTTATTAGGAATAATTCCAAAAACATCGCACTACTAACCGGGGAGCCGCATCATGATTCTGTCGTCCTCTCAACGATAACAATGTGAAGAATGATGAGAATACCAATTAGTCCGTGTCTCGCAATGAAAACTAATCAAAATAAAATTTTAGACTTTTTGATATGGGAGTGGTCTGCAATTACCCAGAAAAACGTCTATCGGTTCTAACCTTTTAGCCATCAGATTTGAACTAAAAAGATAAGGAGAAAATAAAATCTCTTCTGCTATGTTAGTCACTTTACTGTCTGAACTTGTCTTAACGAGATGGTTGTGCTATGCGCCAGCCATTCCGTTCCTAAGTTCGACTCCTTTGTGATCTGCATCTTCTGCAGCGGTAGCTTCGGATGCTGCTTTGTGCATCTCAGACATTGCACATCCCATTTGTGCCTCTGGTTTTCCTCTCCTCATAAGTCCTCTATACAGTCCTGCTTCAAGAGTTTGTCCATGAGCTTTTTCCCACTCCTCAACTGGTATACTGTATTTCTTTTGTATTCTATCTCTGTACCACTCAGGAATGACGTTGAACGCGCAGAATGGAATAATCCTCAGATCTGGTGTGAGATAATGTATATCGCACCTCTGCAATCTTTCCAAATCTTCGTTGTACTTGTCTTGGAAGTGCATCATCCCTAGGAAAAGGGATCTTATATGCCAGGATCCAACAGAATCAAAGCTTCGTTTCAGCAAAATACTCGAGAACATTTTTGCCAAATTAAGACCATGTGGTTGCTTTTCTCTGTCAACAAATTGATTCAACTTCCGCACAACTTCCAATATGGCCCAATAACGGTTTGCGCCTGACCTGATTTCATCTGTTTTTTCTTCAAAGTATTCCAATACTCCCTTAAGATCCACGAATGATGTCAGAGGGACTAGTTTTTTTGTATCCACATCTTCAAAGACATAGGTTCCAGCACCACAAGCGAAATGAATAGAAAGTTCGTATTTCGGTTTCTTACTAAATGCTTCAATGACGTTGGTCATTGGCATGCATGAAGGTACCGGGAACCAGGCATCGCTAGAAATTTCTCCATTTGACTGTTCTTCAATTCTCTCTATACAGTCAGGAATGGTTATTCTATATTTTTCTCGTTCCTTTTTAGTCATTCTTCCTGTCAATGAAACTGGCTGGAAGTTAACGGCGTGAACCACATCCAAGTTCCTTTGAGCATATCGAATAATTCCACCTAGCTCGTGATCATTAATTGACTTTATTACAGTAGGGACGAATACCACAGTCATACCGCATTTTCGGGCAGACTCTAAAGTGTAGGGAACTTCCCAATGATTCTTGGGGTTAGTTCTTGGCGTTACACCGTCAAATGACAAATATAGATTATTGATACCAGCCTCTCTCACCTGTCGCATAGTTTCTGGGGATAATGCCAATTTTATGCCGTTAGTGTTAAGTTGGATATGATCGACTCCTTCTTCCTTCATAATTTTGATAAGATCGTAGAGGTCATCTCTTAACATCGGCTCCCCACCAGTAATCTGTATCGAGTTACCCGCAATGGGTTTTTGTGCTTTGAGAGTCTTCATCATGGCCCTTACCTGTTCATGATTAGGTTCATACAGATAGGCACCTTCCAAGCCCTTCTTTACGTAAAAGAAACAGTACCAGCATGTGAGATCACATCTGTTAGTTATAATGATGTTAGCAAGTCCTGAGTGAGATAAGTGATTGGTACATAGTCCACAGTTAGTTGGACAAGCACATTTGTCGACCATAACATTTGGTGCATGTGCACCTTTGCCGTCCATCCAATATGTGCTAAATTTGTTATACATCTTGTATGATCCAAAGTATAGCTCCTCACATTCACCGTGTGTTGGACATGTCTTTGTCATGAAGACTTTGCCATCTCTTTCAAAGACCTCAGCATCCAAGATCATGTTACAGTCAGGACAGATACTTTGAGTGTGTCGTATCGTTGTCTTTTGTGTACTCAGTTTGTTACTGCTCGTCATATTTGATATTTGAATTAATTCCATTGAATTCTACCTACCCTTACCTTTACACTGGGAGCTCGGTCAATTTCATATTTAAATATACTGTTAGAAATAATAAGGTGAATAGGTTTATTTCATCAATTATTGATAGTTTATGATTAGTTCATCAATTTAGTGGATAAATAAGTATATTATCTTGTCTCCGGCACTGTCTACGAGCCTGATGGACCTTAGTGACAAATCAAGAAAAGCGATGGAAGACCTGGGTCTAACAAGTTATGAGATCAAGGTGTACATGGCGCTATTGGAGTCTGGTTCGATGAATGCATCGGAGATGAGTAAAAAATCTTCTGTCCCATATTCTAAAATTTATGATGTTCTGAATTCACTGGAAGAAAAAGGATGGATTGAGTCAAATAGCTCGAGACCGCAGAAATTCTTTCCCAAATCACCCCTTACGGCCATAGAAACAACAAAGATGCTATTAGAGAGTCGACTGAAAGCAAGTGAGACTCTAGTAATCGCAGAACTTACCCCCCTTTACGAAAAAACTGGTATAAAAGAAAGACCGGAAATATGGGTTGTCAGAGGGTTGTACAATATAGCAACCAAAGTGATGGAAATTATCGAAACATGTCAGAAGGAGCTATTAATAGCACTGCCTCAAATATCGGACAACATAGCACGGACAATGCGAGCCGTCATTAAGAGTGTTATCGGAAAAAGGAGTCAAGATCACAGTTTTGGCGTCAGGGAAGACAAACTCGGACACTCTGAGGGCAATTTCAAGAATAGCAGATGTTAGGGTAAAAGATAGCATGTTTGGTGGAGGAGTCATAGGCGATACTAGTCAGGTTATAATTCTCTTGGGTGAGGGCAAAAGTGGACAGGGTAATCTTGAGCCAATTGCCATCTGGGCAGATCATATTGGCCTTGCCAAATTTGCAAAAGACTATTTTCAGTATCTCTGGCATGATGCCACTGTTCCCAACAGTGTTAAGGAATAATTACACCAATTTTCTCCAAATACAATGTTTTAGGTTTCGAAATGTTATGACCTATCTTATCTTTACGGGCCAATGAATATGATAGGAATGTCATATAGTTGGCTATGACGTCGTTTTTATTCCAGCTTATAGGTCAATAGTATTGGACAAACGATGACGAGAGTAGCCCTACTGACAAAAAATGAATTAGATCTTGAGTTTGGAGTTTGTCCGCCGGATACTTAACTAAAGTGAGAACTTAAAATTCGAAGAATATTATCATGGCCTCTCAGGGTATTTTCCTCTTTTGTTATCTTTTATCAACTCGATATCGCCCTACTCTAGATTTACTCCAGTAAGTCCCTACATGTCAGAACCTTGATAAATGGCGCAATACTTCTCATAATGAGATTGGTTCGGATAGAAGCGACCTGTTCTCTTGAAGGCTTTAGGAAGTATATCATATTTAGTACTTGCAAATCATTTATACCAGAATCATATCTGCAAGACTTTGAAGTATTCCCTGAACGCGAAGAAGGACCCGGAGCTATTTATATCGAAGCGGCCGACAAGGTTACCCTCAAAAAAATGCGCGAGATAACATTCGTTAATGCTAAGGAGATTCTCGGAATCATTTACTCATCTAAGAGCGGCAATACACAATTGAGATGGCGACAAACTAGAAGAAAAACGGGAAAAGTGAGCGGAAACGCGTCACCTAACGCGCTGGTTAATCTTGTAGAATCCGGCGTAATTACTCAGGAGTGGACAGAGGAGTATTTGAAATCATCCCAGGTTAAAAAAGATGAGACAAGGAATTCGGAAGGAGCTGACAGTAAGAAGGTTGAGACAGCTAGACAAGAATTACCCGAATGAGCCAATGTTGATTTAGACAGTGAACGAGTAAATGAATGAAATGGGAGTGAATATTTTAACCCAATCTCCTATTGATTGTTGAATTTCTATGATTATTAGAGAGGCCAAAGGTTCTTCAGGTAAAGCCCAGATAATTATTCCTCAAGACCCTGATGATCTTTTCACGCTTAGAAGAATAATCGACATTGAAGATACGTTAATTGCTGATACCACTCGGGTGATTAAGCAAGTAAAGGAATATTCAAGACCCGACAAAGGAGAACGCATTAGAGTTAGAATTTTGATAAAAGTTCAGACTGTTAGTTTTGATGGAACCGTTGGCAGATTAAGAGTCGGAGGTGTTATAATAAACACGGATAATGAACTAGTGCCCAAAGGACAGCATCACTCTGTAGCAATATCAGTCGGGGACATGGTAACGCTCGATAAAAACAGACTCTGGAAGGAATCCGAACTCGAGATAATCAATAAGTCAATCGAAAATTCAACTTTCATTCTAGTTGCGATTGACACACAAGAGGCGAGCTGTAGCATCAGTAACAGGAACCCATTTGAAGATTTTGCCAAATATATATTCTGGTCAGAGTGGCAAGAGGTATGGTGGCTCAAAAAAGCTCAATCCAAACATCGAAACATTCTTTGGAGAAGTTGTGGGCGCCGTACAAACCATTTTGACAAGCAATATGACAAATCAGAATGTGATCATGTTTGGACCAGGAGAGACGAAACGGAGATTTCATAATTTTTTCATTACTCAGATGGATAATAGCGGTAGCAACAAAGTAAGAACTAAAATTATAGAGGGAATCGATGTTGCAGGGGAGGATGGCATTCATGTCTCACTTCGATCCGATTCTTTAAGGGAAGTAATGAAGGATACCAAGCTTGGTACCGTCTCCACTGTCCTCGATCAAGTATTTTATCTTGTGAGTAAAGGGGAACCAAAATTTGCGATAGGGATGAAGGAGGTAAATCAAGCAAGCAAGCTGAAGGCGATACAATATCTTTTATACTCGGACACAGTTTTTCAGTATTCCACCGAGGAGGAGATTGTACATCTATTGAACACTACAGAGGCTTTGGGAGCGAGGGCTTATGGAATGGACTCCTCCACTGATATTGGCCTCAGGATATCTTCTCTGGGGGGAATTGTTGCCCTGTTAAGATTTGCTATAAGGTAAAGAAAGGGAAAACCTAGGATAACTTATAAAAATATATTGGAAGTTTATGGTGAAGACACTGTGGCGTCGACCAACCAGCTCAAGTAATTGCTGGACGCAGATTTCATTTCAAGTTCAACTATTTCAGGAACCTCATATGGATGAACCTTCCCGATTTCTTCCTTGAGTTTTCTTAATTTAATAGATGTAGTTTTGAAGATGCAAAGAAATTCTTGTTCGTCCTCTATTTTTCCCTTCCAACTGTACATCGAACTTACCTTCATAATGTTCACACAAGCACACAACTTTCTTTCTAACAATCCCTGTGCGACTTTTTTTGCAAGTTCCTCAGATGGAAAGGTCGATAGCACTATGACGCCGCTTACAATGACGCTATTTTCATTGTGTTCTTTTGAATCCGTATTGCTCCCCCCTCCTGATATCGGCCTCACCATTAAATTATTTACTGCCTAATTAATCATGCCTTAGGCCCTTTAATTCTGGCTCAGCTGCCTTCATTAAACTATTATGAGACTCTATCAGCGGTCATTTTTCTTGCCCAATTTTTCTAAACTTGCGGGGAGTATCAATGTACATACCTAGTTCTTGTATTTGGAAACGTCCTTTGTGTAATTTCTATAAAAAATTGTCATGTAGATAAATTTAGGGGACTATTCAGAAGAAAAAGGAGTATGAAAAACGGTTCGTATTGCAGACTTTTCATAAAGCTACGATCATTGCATCTCAATTAGGGGAACTATTGCGAATGTTCTCCAATTGAAGACCTAGAGTTGTTGAATGATCCGCTTGCCGAATGATCCAAGTGGCACATCCGGAAAGTTATCAGTCACTCTTTGTTCGGCAATTGCACTTGCTTCTGAAAGAATATTGTCAACGTCTTCACCGGCTCCTGGATTTAATGCAAACCCTACTTCACCCGCTGTATTTGCATTCATCATTATATCACCAAATATGTCGTTTATTTCCCCTAATTCTGTATCAACATTTGGCATCACACCATTCAACCCTGTTTTTACTGTAGATAAAGTACCTACCGCAGGTTTCAATGCGGCCATAGCATCACCCAAGTTTATGGTTGATTCAAGCCTCATATGGACTTGCTCGAGGGACAATTTGAGTTGCGAAACGGTTTTGATTGTTCTTCTCACTTGAGATAATTCATTTGAAAGCATCTTACTGTGAGGACCCTCATGATGCTGTAATTGAGTAACAATCTGAGTAAAGAGAGAACGATCTTTTGCCTTCAATTTTTCCAATAAAGCATCCAATTTTTGTGTTTGTATTCCCAATCTATTCTTTGCCGATTCCATGGTAGGCTTAAGTGGTTTTGCTGACCGCAACGTGTCCCTAATTTTACCTGAAGTATCCTTCTTCGACTCCTTAATCCAATGATTAGTAAAATTCGCCATCAAAAATTCTGTCAAGTACAGCACGTTAAATCATACTGTCATAATTGAATAACCTTGTAGTAATATTTTCTAAACTTTGTATCATTGCTTTCTAGTACTTTATTCCATCTTCCTTCATCGAGACTAGAAGGAAAAATCAATATACGTTAGTTTGAGTCGAGTTGATTTTGTGGCCTCCTGAATTGCGAGAGAAAATCATTGTTGGCAGATATGATTGGATTACAATAATTAAGGCGACAACGACGTCATAAGAATAATTATTATACATCTGGATATGTAAATTGTGATAAAGTTGATTTTCCCTTGAATATAGACAATTGGTGTGTGGTCGATGAGGCTATTTCCGTTGCCGTTTCCGATGAAACATTCAGGCAATACGCTGGCCTTAGTCACAGCGAAAAGGTTTTAAAGCGACTTTCTTCGATGGCTATGCAAAACGCCGAGGTTTTCGTCGAATTCTTCTCTGAACCTCGAGTGCTTTATTTATCAGCTATCGAGACGATTGCGGATGCTAAAACAAAAAATCTTGAACTTAGGCTGCACCGTTTGAGGCGGGAAAAGATAATCAGCGCTAATACCAAATACAAAATTAAGAATGCACGAGTTAACTGGAATACTTGGAGACAATTTAACAGTGCAGAGGACGATATCAAGGCAAGAAAAGCTGTTTTTGATGAATTTATCGCAAAAACCTATCTTATTGCACCTACGATAGAAAAAAGATTCAACATGATACGAAATTTGTTTTCCTGGTTTTCAAAAAAGGATAATCCCTTAGTTAAAAATAGTTATCGCTCAAACCTTGATCCCTTATCGAGCTACCTTGAAAGTGAGCAAGTCACGTATTCCCAATTAGAGGGACTTGTGACTAAAATGGGAGAGGGTGCAAGACGGCCCTTCTCTCGCTCTCTGTCACTAGCTTCACAGATTATTGGAAGAACACCAGAGTATTACGACGATTTTTATTATTTCCGAAACAGAATTTTTAGAGATGTGGAAAAACCCTTTGCGAAAGTTGACCCAGTAATGGCTGTTAAAAGGACACTAAAGTCGATGGGCTTTGATTTGTCTGCGATATCATTTGATGTTGAGGATCGACCAACAAAATACCCTTCACCCATATGCTTCTTCGTCAAAATCCCTAATGACATTAGGGTTTTGTACAAGAGTGAAAGTCCGTACTTTGATCTTCAAGGCTGTTACCATGAGACAGGACACGCAGTTCATGCCGCGACTATAGACACTAATCTAAGCTATGCTAACAAATACAAATTTCCAATGGGAATTGCAGAGATATTTTCAATATTCCTTGAACGACTAACAATGAACCCATTGTATCTGAAATCTGTATTAGGCATACGGGATGAGAAACTTTTAGATAGACTCGTCGAAAGGAACAAATTTATGGAATTATTTTTTGTCACGTTTTATTCGGCCAATTCCCTTATGAAAATGGAATATTGGAGGAAGGACTTATCTATTGACCAAGCTAGTCAACTTTATGAGCGATTGATCAAGAAGTATACTGGATTTAAGATTCCTGGCCAGTATTGGATGTTACATCATATTCTTCCCGAAGCTATCATGTACGTGCCAAGTTATCTAATGGCAGCATCTAGAGCCTCCGAGTTAGAAACTTATCTAAAAGATAGATTTGGTGAGCGATGGTGGAATGAAGAAGGCGCAGCAAATCTATTGAAAGAAGTTATGTCTCAAGGTGGAAAGATAGATCTAAGTATTTTTTCTAACTTGGATCCGAATACCTTTATGAAGGAGATCATTGATCCTTAATTCCATGTTTCTTCTCGTTAAGACAGAAGGTCGGTTTCAGCCAATTTAGGAGAAAATAATTGGTCGCCGGCTCCAAAAAGGCAGTTTACGCTGCGCTTTTCGGCAACCTTGGAATTGCCATAGCTAAGATGATAGCTGCCATAATGACTGGAAGCGAGCGCTATGTGGTCTGAGACCTATCACTCCTTTTCGGATACATTTAATCAAGTGTTACTGTTAATTGGCATTAGAACAAGCACAAAGGTTCCAAGCGAGAGGCACCCTTTCGGATTTGGAAAAGAGCAGTTCTTCTGGTCATTTGTCGTAGCCACCATGCTGTTTGGCATATCAGGGATACTTTCCTTAGAAAAGGGATTCGGCTCCTTGTATAATCCAATAGCCCATATCGAGAATGTGGGGGTAAGCTACGTCATTCTTCTTATTTCTGCAGTTTTTGAAGGGAATGCGCTCAGAATTGCTTTCAAGTTATTCAGACAGACTATTGAGTTGAGAGGAGAAAAATTCTCTTTGGGAATGCTTTTAACAGAATTTCAGGAAAGCAAAGATCCGACACTCCTTACAGTAATGGTTGAAGATTCGGCTGCTCTCCTAGGTCTGGGTATCGCCGCTGTTGGGGTATACTTATCGGATTTGACGGGAAATACGATATACGATGCGCTAAGTTCTGTAGCAATAGGAATAGTACCTGATGCTATTTGCTTTCTTCCTGGCTAAAGAAAACAGAGCCCTTTTGATAGGTGAGGCTATCTCAAAGAGAGATTACAATAGAATAATTGAATCTGTCCTTAGCATACAGGAGGTCAATCGTGTCATCTCACTTCGGACGATGCATTTTGGGCCTAAGGATGTTCTGGTTGCAATGGATGTAAGCCTAGCTGACAATATGAATACAGACAGCATAGAACTTGTCATAGACTCTATAGAAGAGAGAGTTAGGCAAGTTCTAAATCTCGCTACCCCTTCAAAAATCTACGTAGAAGTTGAACGTGACAGCTGTCCTGTCCGCTCTAAAAGACATACTGATCCCCTTAAAGGTAGCAAAACATAGCTAACTGTGTAATGTCAATTGTTTACTTTTTCAAGGCCTTACGGTTTTTCAAACTTTATGTTTGATTTTAGATGGATCATCTCAACTTGCAAAATGACTATTGTTACTATGTCAGTCTAGAGAAAAAATTGTCGATCAATTGTTCCTTGCAATCCTAATGTACATGAGTAACATCTTCGATTCGTTTACATGCAGTACATGACCAATTGGTGTATTCGTTACAATAGACGCATCTAACTTTGGGTAGTAGTCGATTACCACAGCCCCTACATGTTTCTTTGTTGTACATTTCCTTCCGCCCCAGTTTTTTGTGATTATTATATTATAATGTCTCCTTCTATATAAATTCTATATTTTGCTATATAGTTTTTATCAAAAAGATTTTATAGATATTAAGTTTCTATATCATAAAAGTTGAGATCCTATCAAATTTCATAAAGAGGAAATGTAATTCTCACTTATTGAAGCGCATTCGTGAGAACGTTCGTCCAGAAAACACTCTCTTCTAGGTATATCGTCTATGAATAATGAAGCGCGAGTATTTAAGATATGACCAGGAATGGTTTTTAGATCTATTCACTCCTTGTCAATGAACTCGTCTGCGGACGGCGGCTCAGGATTCAATCCCTTCCTTTTCCTTATGTCTGCGATAATCGATTTGATTAACGACTGCGGAACGGATTGCCACGTCTTGAAGTACGTGTTCCACAACGCTTTCCCTGCAGTTCCTCCACGCATGATTTCTGATAAATCAAACGTTTCTGAAGCAGGCACTTCACCTTGTATAATTGAGATGACTCCTTTTTGATCTACATTGAGTAATTTACCTCTCTTCCCAGATAATATACCTGCAACCGTCCCAATCTGTTCCTGAGGACATTTTATCTCGATCCCCAGTATGGGTTCGAGTAAGATAGGATCTGCAATCAGCATATTACCCAGCATAGCCCTCCTAGTAGCAGGCATTAATTGTGCCAAACCCCTGTGGGCAGGATCCTCATGGGGAACAAAGTGGTGTAGAACAAATTTGATACCCCTTACTGTTTCGCGTGCCAGCGGACCTTCATGAACAACATCGTCAAAGCCTGATCTGATAGAATCCATCGACTCTTGTATAAATTGCACACCTTTTGTTTCATCAACGAGTAAATTACCCAATGGATCCACTGCTGCAACTTTTTTCAGCTTGATCAGCTTCCCATCCTTTGGCTCTTAGGATCTTTGCCATTTCCTTTTTATCCATATCTTCCTTTATATGACCAGTCTTTATCATTTCAATGATATCCTCTCCAAGTGGCTCGACTCTCATGAAAATTTTGTTGTGCCTATTTGGTGATTTACTCATTATTGGTCCAGCACTCGCTCTAATTGTTTCCCTATAATTGATTAATGGTTGAGTAGTTGTAATATCAAGTCCCGCTTCTTGCAAAAGAGATGTCGCAATTTCGAGATGAAGAACACCCATTCCTGCCATCAGTGTCTCACCTGATTCTTCATTGATCTTTATTATGAGATTGGGATCTTCTACAGTTATTCTCCTTAAGGCTTCTACAAGTTTGGGTAAGTCCTTTGGATGTTTTGGTTCTACTGCTATAGTAACAACAGGTTCTGATACATATTTTATTGATTCGAAGGCAGGAATGGTCTTTACAGATGAGAGTGTTTCTCCCGCCACGGCATAATCCAGACCCAGAAGAGCAGGAATGTTGCCTGCAGGAATTATATTTACTAGCTCGCGGGTGTTACCCATGTAAATATTGACAGACTGGACTTTACCAGTTCTCTTAGCATCGAGCAGATAAAGTTCATCTCCATCTTTGACAGTTCCAGAAAATAGTCTTCCCGTTGCTACCCGTCCCGCCTGTTGATCCACGTTGATGGTAGTAACCATCATGATAATAGGACCCTTTTCGTCACATGCCAACAACGCTTTACCTGTGTCGGAATCCAAATCGCCTGGCCAGATTTTTGGAATTCTGTATCGTTGTGCCACGTGAGGAGGCGGATGATGTTGCACAACCATGCCTAATACTGCATCATGTAGTGGAGCTTTTTCTGCGAGTTCTTTAATTAGATTTGGATTGTCTGATGTATATGCATCATATACATCCTTGAAACTGATCCCCTTCTTCTGCACCGTGTTGTAATTAAAACCCCATCTATCTTTAGCCGAACCGAAAGCCACGGTATTTCCCTGAATGCTGACTTTCCACTTCTCCTTGATCTCTGGCTCTGCATAAATGTCAATTAATTTGTTGAATTCTGCAATAATATTGGATAACCATTTTTGCATAGCCGGTGGGTCCAATCTCAGTTCTTTGACTAACCTATCGATCTTATTGATATAAAGAACAGGACGAACTCTCTCCTCTAGTGCTTGTCGCGTTACAGTCTCAGTTTGGGTCATAATTCCCTCTACCGAGTCTGACACCACTACAACACCGTCTATTGCCCTCAAAGCGCGAGTAACCCTGCCTGTAAAATCGATGTGACCTGGAGTATCTATCATATTAATTAAATATTCTTTGCCTTCTTGTTCGTAGAAGAGAGTGACATTGGCGCCTCTTATGGTCATCTGTCTATTCTGCTCCAACTTCATGGAGTCTAAAGCTAATGCTTGACCTGCAACGCTTGGAGAGATTATCCCTGACGCAGCCAGGAGGCTATCGCTCATCGTAGTTTTTCCATGGTCAACGTGAGCGATGACACCAAAATTACGGATTTGATCTTTATTTCCTATTATCCTAATAATATCTTGAGTTGATTTGAATTTAGGCATAAGTACAGACCAGAAAAAATCTGTCCACCGTTATTAAACCTTCCTTATATTCTTCAAAGATTATGGTAAATTTCGAGTCTGAGGCGAACAGATAGGCGATCAAACAGTTTGATTCTTCGAAGTCAGGCTTAGGCACATCAATTGAAAATTTTTTTGATTTGTTATATTGACCACACGCAGGAATTCTATTCCCTAAAGAAAGAAATTGCAGGAGCATAATTAACTCGCTGTGAAGTCCATAACACTGGGTCATACTCCAGATGCGGATGATGCTTTCATGTTTTATGGTATAGCTGCTGGAAAAGTTACTTCCGCATTTTTTAACGTAGAACATGTTATTGATGACATTGAAACTCTTAACAAACGTGCCATAAATCACGAATTAGACGTTACTGCGATCTCTGCGCATGCCTATGCTTATACCGAGGATTATACAATATTACACAGCGGTGGAAGTTTCGGATTAGGCTACGGACCAGTCGTCATTGCGAAAAAACCGATCGATGAAGATGGGTTAAGGCACGCAACGATAGCGATACCAGGTCAGATGACGTCTGCAAATTTAATGTTGAAACTCGCTATTGGTAACTTTGATAGCAAGGAGATGATCTTTAGTTCTATACCCGATGCAGTATCATCAGAATCGGTTGATGCTGGTCTCATAATCCACGAGGCCCAAATCTCTCTAAGAGATAAATTCTATACGGTGATGGACCTTGGAAAATGGTGGCACAGTGTTTCTCAAGGCATGCCTGTCCCACTTGGAATCAATGTGGCCAGTAGAAGATCCATGACGATAGATGAAATTATCAAGTTTGATTCCTTTTTTAGGAAATCTATTGAGTATGGTCTGAAAAACATGGATGAAGCAGTTGATTATGCCATGAAATATGCAAGGGGAAACGCCAATGAATTGATAGAACGGTTTGTCAAAATGTACGTTAACCAACTAACCATTAATATGGGAAGTGAGGGAGAAAGGTCCATTACTTTCCTTCTTAACAAAGCAAGAGATGAGAAACTTCTTACCCTTGGCGGGATCGAATTCGCTAGAGATGAAAAATAGATGAAAATTACCACTTCGTCATGTTAGTGGGTTAGGAAGTAAAAATTCATCAGCAGACTGTCAATTTCTATTCCGAAGTATATTAAAGAATGTATCTCGTTGTGCAGGGATTCCTTTAACTTCTTTGATAAGGCTGATAAGTTCCTGAATTGAAGTCCCTGTAGCTTTTCCTGCAGCTTTGAAAATTTCCTCTGAAAAGGCCGTTCCCACAAGGTCATTTCCACCGTAAGATAGTGCTACCTGCGCCAATTTCTTTCCCAGTGCAACCCAATATACGGAGATATTATTGAGTATATTTGCCAGCATAAGTCTAGAAACAGCTAAGACTCGTAGATCATAAACTGACGCACTTTCCTGGGATATCATGCCTTTTTTTTCCAGTTCCGTATTATCAAGGCTAAACTTTAAGGGAATGAAAGTGATGAATCCACCAGTTTTCTTTTGTAATTCCCTTGTTTTTATCAGATGATCAACAATATGCTCTGGTTTTTCAATATGGCCAAAGAGCATTGTGCAATTTGAGCGTAATCCAATTTCATGTGCCGTCTTTGCTGTTTCAAGCCATTCTTCGCCAGAACACTTGCCCCTAACAATTACATCTCTCACCTCTTTGCTAAATATCTCCGCCCCACCACCGGGAAGGGCATCGAGACCTGCATTTTTTAGGCGTAAGAGCACTTCCTTAACCGAATTCTTCGTAAGTCGGGCGATGAAAAATATCTCTGCGGGAGTAAGTGCCTTTATGGTAACATTGGGAAACTCATTCTTTATGGCTATAAACATATTTTCATAGTAGTCGATGTCAAGAGTAGGGTGAAAGCCTCCCACTATATGGAGCTCGGTAGCTCCCATTTCTTTGATAGCTACTCTAGCCCTCGTACTGATCTGTTCTGTAGAAAGAGTGTAAGAGTCCGATTCATCACCTTTCCTATAAAAGGCACATAACGGACAGCTGGCTGCACAAATGTTAGTGTAATTAAGGTAATATGACGCAACAAAGGTAATATTTTCTCCCTTAACCTTCTTTCGAACGCGGTCTGCAGCGGCTCCCAGTAGGAACAAATTTTCGTTTACCATCAAATCTAGACCGTCATCATAAGAAAGTTCCTCACCGTTGATGGCCTTCTCTAAAGCATTAGTGCCTCCAGAGATACTTTTTAACAATCAACTTAAAGTTCTTTCAAGACAGATATAAAATGTTGCTCTAGCTACTTGTAAAGAATAAATAGCTTCTGTAGGAGTGAAGGATTACTTGTTAAGGCATCACTCAGCTCAGAGGATCATTGAAACTTCTGATGTATCTGATATACTTCAGGCAGTCATAAGCGGAAACCGACCGAAACTTAATGACTGCATACATTTGATAAAGTCAGATAATATTTACGCTCTTGGCTTAGTGGGTGGCTTTTTGAGGGATAAATTATTTGGTAAAGTTGCCACTTTTGTGAATAACATCATCTTAAATTATACAAATGTTTGTATAACATATTGTAAATTTTGTGCATTCTATCGTGCTCCGGGACATAATGAAGCTTATACATTACCCATAAATGAAATTGTCAAGCGTGTTCAAACATCTAAGCAACTTTTTGGAATCAGCCAGGTTCTAATTCAGGGTGGGCATAATCCTAACTTGCATATCGAATATTATGAGGACGCCTTTAGAGAGATTAGAAAAAGGTGTCCTGATGTCGGAATTCATGGTCTTTCGGCTTCGGAGATAGACATGATAGCCAAGGTCGAAAGAAGTACCACTGCAGAGGTTCTGTCTAGACTGAAGGATGCCGGCCTAGACACACTGCCAGGAGCTGGAGCAGAAATTCTAGATGATGCAATTAAACACCAAATAAGTCCTTTAAAAATTAAAAGTGACGAATGGTTACGCATTATGGAAGAGGCCCATAAACTGGGAATAAAATCTTCCGCCACTATGATGTACGGCACTTTAGAAGATGAAGAGCAACAAGCCCGACATTTGATGAAAATAGCAAATCTTCAGGAAAAAACTGGAGGATTTATGGCTTTCATTCCATGGAGTTTTGAACCTAATTTGACACAGATGCAATCGGAGGGATTGATAAGGTACCCATCAGGCGGTTTGCGATTATTGAAAATGATTGCTATTTCAAGAATAGTGTATCATAACTTGATTAATCATCTTCAGTCGTCTTGGCTAACAAATGGAATAGGGATGGCACAGCTGGCATTAACCTACGGCGCAGATGATTTTGGGGGAACACTCATTGGAGAAGAAGTGGTCACCGCGACAGGTGCCCGATCAACAGAACTTACCTCCAATACTATAGTTTCTGCAATAAAACAGATCGGATACTCGGCCCATGAACGCGACAACTTTTATCGACATATCAAAAAGCACTAATAAAGTATGAACAGTCATTGTACTTTTCTGTAATTCGTTCTCGTCTGTGGGATTATTAGGATGGCGATTACGAGTTCACAAACTTTCATGCAGTTAGTCAATAATTTCTATAAGTACCTTTAAATGTCTATAATGAGACAAAGCTCCATTATGCCAGTAGGCATTGACGATCTTGCTATTTATATTCCAAAACTTTACCTGGATTACAGGGATTTTGCCGAGGCAAGGGGTATTGATCCTCAAAAATTAGAATACGGTATAGGAATTAGGAAAATGACCATAGTTGATACAAACCAGGATTCAGCTTGCATGGCAGCTAATGCTTGTCTAAAACTTATGCAAAGAAACCACCTAGAGCCTGACGATATCGGTAGGCTCTACGTTGCCACCGAATCCGGCTTAGATGAGTCGAAAGCTATGAATTCATTCGTGGTCGGGATGTTAGAACAGATATACGGCGAGGACTCATTTGAGCATGTTGGTGGAATAGAATGCAAATTTGCATGTGTTAGTGGTTCTTATGCGCTTTATGATAATGCCAATTGGATAAGGGCAGAAGAGAACAACAACAAGGCAGCCATCGTTGTTGTTAGCGATATTGCCAAGTATGATGTTGGTTCGTCTGGAGAATATACTCAAGGGGCCGGGGCGGTGGCCATGTTGATTAAAGAAGTGCCTCGACTTCTTTCATTTGATCCTAAGGTGACGTCAACAACTATTAAGAATGAATATGATTTCTACCGACCGTTTGGTAAGGAAACTCCACTCGTAAATGGAACTTACTCAAATCTGTTATACCTCATTCAGGTCAGAAAAGCATTTGACAGTTACAAAGAAAAGGCCATTAGGACGGGGTTGATTCGGATAAACGACGGCGAGTCAATTACTGATCATATAGATTTATTCACAGTTCACTTACCCTACAGGAAGATGGGGGAGAAGGCTTTGGCATATCTGCTTAGGCATGAATGGAGGACTTTGCCGCGATGGGATTCTGTAATAAAGGAAATAGGTTTTCCTGAACCAGTACCAAAAGATCCTCGTGGAACTATCGAGTCTATCTTGGCTGACACCGAGTTCATGAAGGCGGATGAACGATTTAGGAAGAGCTTTATGCAAACTTCATTTTACAACGAAGTATATGAGAAAAAGATGTCGAGTTCTTTGGAAGCATCAAGCATAATTGGTAACCTATACACCGCGTCTATGTATATGGGATTTAGAAGCCTTCTAGAATATGAGGATAAGAAAAATCACAATATTGACGGAAAGAGAATTGGCTTTGGGTCGTACGGTAGCGGAAGTAGCGCCATGGTATTTAGCGGTGTCATTCAACCAGCATACAAAGAAATCGTCAAGGGAATGAATCTGGAAGAGGAGATTGGATCGCGCACAAAATTATCTATGGATCAATATCAGGGTCTTAGGGAGAACGAGAGAACTCTCAATGATTCGTACATTCGGGCCAAGGACGAATTCGTACTGGTCAGGATTGGCGGGTCTACTGCAGAAAAGGCTGGGGTTAGGGAATACTGTTACTGCAGCTAGTCTTACGTGACTTTAATTTTTGTTGGTTAATTTAGCTCGTTACCCTAAATTCTATCCCTTGTTTCTGTAGAAAATCCATGAGTTTTTCTGCATGTTTTTCATCCTCAAGTTCAAGACTGAGATAAACCCCTGCTGAGCCTGCTGCGACGTTTGAACTTAGCCGATCATGATTGACTTCCACAATATTGACATTCAGTTCGGCTATCCTATCTACAACTGTCTTCAATGCTCCGGGCTTATCAGGCAATTGAATAAAGATTTTAAGCATACGGCCCATCTGCATCAATCCCTTTGCTACTATTTGGCCCAGTAGATACATATCGACATTTCCTCCCGAGAGGATAGACACAACCCTTTCGCTTCTTTTCAGATCATTCTCTGACAATAGATAAGCAAGGGTAGCCGCTCCAGCTGGTTCGACTACAACTTTTTCCCTTTCCATCAACAAGAACATAGCTTCTACTATCGATTTATCATCAATGGTAACTATATCATCAAGATATTCCGAACAAATTTTAAATGTGAGTTCACCAGGTGATTTAACAGAGATTCCATCCGCAATGGAAAAGCCACTTTTAGTAGTCACCAGGTGTCCTGCTGATATGGAATCTTTCATAGCAGGAAATTGATTAGATTCTACACCTATGATTTTCACTTCAGGTCTTTTGGCCTTTACTGCGATTGCTAGTCCAGACGCTAGACCACCTCCACCTATCGGAACGTATACCTTGTCGAAATGTTGCATGTCTTCTAGGAGTTCCAATCCTATGGTTCCCTGGCCACATATAACGAGAGGATCGTCAAATGCATGAATCATAACGTAGCCACTCTCGTGGGAAATTGAATCGGCGACCTTCCAGGTCTCCTCGTACGTGTTACCGGAGAGGATTACTTCTGCCCCATATGACCTAGTAGCTGCTACCTTTGCAGGGGAGGCACTTTTTGGCATAATAATTTTACATGGAATCTTTTTTTTCATTGCAGAAAAGGCAACTCCCTGTGCGTGATTACCGGCCGAAGCTGTTATAACACCTCTTTTGCACTCTTCAGCAGTCAAGCTGTTGACCTTTGAACACGCGCCCCTGACTTTAAAAGAACCTGTCTTTTGCATCGACTCCATTTTCAGAAAAATATGTGAGCTTATCATCTTTGAAAATGTATGTGACTCTGTTAACGGTGTTTTTCTAACCTCATCGTCCATTAAACTGCGAGCATCTAAGATCTTTTTTAATGAAGGTATTTCAGACTCCCGATACATTCTATTCCTGTTATTCAATTACTAATGATCGACCCTATGATGAACACTATTATGACCTTTCCTTAAATTCTGATTCAGGAGATGTATTCTGAGAAGCAGTGTTTAAAGTTAGCTCTTTACTCCGCCATTTTTCTATGTCACTAATAATGCCCGTTAATTTTTCTAGAGAATTAATTATGCTCTTGCCGGAGTCCGCTTTGATGTTTTCAATATTCACATAAGCTTGTCTTGCTTTTGACTTCATATTATTTACTACCTCGATGTCCATATACAGAACGACTCCTACTTCTCCCTGCATCAATTTATTAAAGTCGATTACGATCGGATCTATTGTGTATACTTCCATGATGTAATCACTTATCTCGGCAGCCAATGCTCTCTCTTTAATTTCTACTTCCCTTAGTTCGGGGTACTTACTCCTGGCGTCTTTTGCTTTATCTTCCAGTTGAGAAGAAATAACTTGATCTGAAAGTATTTTTTCCAGTAGATCTTCAAATGGGAGATCACCGTATCCCATGTTATCTAATTCTCGCACAACAATTTCGTTACCAGTTTTGGCCAACGATTGATGGATTTCATTACTTTTTCTTGATAATTCATAAATTTCCTTTTGAATTTCTAGGACCCTTTTGTCTACCCTATAAAACTTTAATGAATGAAATTGAATCTCAAAGTGTACTGAAATATAGTATTTTTCGACCTGCTCGTATATTTGATATGAAACTCTGTGTAGATCTTCAGTGTTGGACTTGGAGACTCCAGAGTTAGACCATCCTTTTAGGCGACCTCCAAGAATGTTAAAATATCGAACTGTCTCTTGAGGATCAAAAGTCACAGAATCTGTTATCGTCCCATCTCCCAGCATCACCTTTATAGCTGAAGTCTTTAGCGAAGATTTAATGCTATTAAAATAAACTTGTTCCATCTCAGAATAAGCTGAATTTAACTCCAAGCAGAATTTGTCGCTGCCTTTTAAGGGTACTCTCATAATTGCACTCTTTTTTTAATAATTGAGATAATTATTAGCACTCGCAAGAGACCTTCTACTATTGAGTGTTGTTCTGTAACTAAAACAAGTTTTTACCATTTATATCAAATGAGCTTTAAATCCAACATATTTAATTGTAATATCCAGAGATGGATCCTAATGGGAATGGGGAAGACAAAAGGAAAAAGATTTCTATAAAAAAAGGTCCTTCTGAGGATTTAGATTCACCCTTCCTAAAGTTGTCACTTAATGAGTCATATTCTAGTCACGATACTTCACAAACGCATGATGTAACTACTCTCATTAGTCAAACGCAAAAAAGGTTATGGAAGGCTCTAAAAAGAAGATACAAATACAGTTCAACTCTTGATCCAGCACAGAACTATCTACGAAAACATGCAGATTCAAAAATCTGTCTAGCAGTCTTGTACATTGATCTCGTGGGATCTACTAATTTGTGTATGACGATATCAGTCGATAAATTAGCTACTATAATCAGGGCATTCACTTATGAGATGTCTTATGTAGTCCAAACCTATGGTGGTTTTGTACTAAAGTATGTTGGTGATGCTGTTATCTCTTTCTTTCCGTCCGCTTTCAGCAAATATCTTGCTTGCGAAACAGCTGTCAGATGTGGTATGTCCATGTTAAGCGTCATTAGAAATGGTTTAAACCCAATCTTGAATCAGTATGACTACCCAGAACTTAGCGCGAAGATAGGCATAGATGAAGGAGAAAACGCCGTCGTGCAATACAATACTGACAAAAATTCTCCTCTGGATATACTTGGTTACTGTATGAGTGTATCTGCTAAGATGACATCACTAACAGAACCAAACAAGATTACAATTGGTGACGATGTGTTTAATGTCCTCCATCCCGAATTGGTAGAAAAATTTGTGCAGGTGAGTTACAGTGAAAAAGAATGGAAGTATGTCAACAAACGAACTGGACAGTTGTATAAGATCCATACTCTTAACTTATGATAAAACTTGAGCTTCTGATTTGAAATGAAACAGACTATTCAGGCAGCTTTCTTGCATTTTATAATCTGTCGATAGAAAAGACTAAAATACATAATAAGTGCTTGGTATTCTCATGCCTACAGCATATATTCTAGTTAATTGCACATTGGGTTCTGAGGAAAAAATCATAACGGAAATTGCAAAGTTGCCCGATGTTAAGGAAGTTCGGGGAACATATGGAGTGCATGATGTATTTGTCAAGGTAAAATCCGACAATACAGAGTCAATGAATCATACGATAACCAACAGGATAAGGAAGGTCCCGGGCATAACATCTACTGTCACGTTGGTAGTTATAGAAGAGCAAGGAGGAAAAGAAATTACATAAAATCATGGAATATTTTTTTTCTTGTCTTCTTCCTTAATTCTCTTAATTTCATAAATTATTAAACCCGTGGTTACTCCAATAATAGTCCATCCTACTATGCCAACAGTTAGAAAATGCTGGTAAATTGGAAATGAGAGTGCACCGCCAGCAGCTATTGCGCCAACCCACCAAAATATAATTAGTATTTGGAGATTTATTTTAGCTAACTCCACTCACCCGCGTTCGTCTTCATCAAATCCTTTCAACCAACGCACTATCTTTCCGCAATTAGAGCATTGATTATACTCATAGAAATCAAAGTCATCGTATTTCCTGAATGAGAACGTGTCCTTATGAGAGCAGAACAACCTTTTGATAGGCTTGAATAGTGAACTGGCCATCTAAATTGATGTCATTATTTGTATACTGGTAAGATAATAATGATTTCTATTGTGATATGCCGTCGGTGAGATTTGAGCTCACGACAGCTCGGTCTTCAGCGTCACCCCTAAAAAAAGGTCGAGTGCTCTCCCAGGCTGAGCTACGACGGCACAAATAACCTAATTTCTAAATAATATATAATCTTGTCTTGAACATGCAACTTCAGAGCCATATAATGGTCTTATTATCTAAAGCTGGTAAGAAGTTTAAGTAATTATCTTCCTTAAGCTAAATAAGTTATAATTAATTTCTTATATCAAATCGATCATGGCCGATGGAACTGAATCACAGACCAACACTATAATAGAGACGCCAGAAGAGAGACGCAGAAGATTCTTATTAGAGTTTGAAAGGCCATTCAAATGCGAAAAGTGTGACGAACGTTTCAAGAAAAAGAAGTATTTACGAGAACACAAAGCAGAAGTGCATTCTTATTAAGCCTAATAAAATAGGTTGAGATGTATTTTGATATAACAATCTGGTCTAATTTATCGTTTATCCAATCCGGAGTATTAACTTGGCCGTAGATAATTAATTAATTTATTTAAGTATTAATATTGTAAAAGTCTTTTGGCCAGTAACATAAGGTCAAATACTATTGTAATGGTTGATTTTAAATTAATGTCCATTATATTATTGCATCAGACTCATGAAAATCTATACAAAAACTGGAGACAAAGGAAATACAGGCCTTGCCGGAGGTACGAGAGTATCAAAGTCAAATCCAAGAATTATGGCATACGGACAAGTGGATGAGCTAAATGCTAATCTTGGTCTTGCCGTCTCTATCTTATCCGAAGAAGGCGCCGACAAAATGCTCTCTGACATAATTGAAGTGCTTCTATCAATTCAGAATGACTTGTTTATTGTTGGTTCAGATTTAGCTGACCCGGCTTATGATCCATCGGTAAATTCTCGAACTCCAAGAGTAGAGAAAGATATGGTAGCCCGTCTCGAAAACAATATTGATAATTTCGAATCTGAATTGGATCCAATATCTTATTTTATTCTTCCCGGAGGGACATGCGAATCATCTATTCTGCATGTGTGTAGAAGTGTAGCCAGACGTGCCGAAGTCTCAGTTGTATCCCTTGCTAACTCAGATACCATAAATGAGACATTATTGGCCTATATCAACAGATTATCTGACTTACTATTTGTTTTAGCTAGGACTGTTAACAAGCGAAAGAATATCAAAGACGTGGCCTGGAGATCGACCAATATTACATCTTAATATATTTAAATAATTATCGAGGACTGAGATTGTAAGTGGGACAGACCAGGAATGTATTGCTAATAATTCTGATAACGGTAGCGATGGCCCTTGTAACTAGTGTATTGGCATACATATTCGATATTCTTGTCTCTGATTTGCAAGTATTTTCTAAACATCTTTCATACAAACCATCGGTCAGCATTAAGGAACACGATATCGTAACCGGATCATGACCTCGGATGATTTTACTTTAGCCCACCCTCACTAAACCCATGTAATATTCATATGTCAATCTGGATTATGATGACAACATGAAAAAACAGGTAAAGCAACTTGTTTCATTTTTCAGCCTGGTTCTTTGTCTAAAAAAAGTGCGGCGATCAGGATGGATCTTTAAAGTTGGAGTAACTTCGCCAGAGTCAGTTGCAGATCACTCTTTCTGTATGTGCATGATGACCATGGTAATTTCGGATCTAGCAGGGTTGGATACAGAACGAGCAATGAAGATGACGATTCTTCACGATTTAGGCGAATCAATAATAGGAGACATGATGCCTGATAAAATTTTACCCGGTAGAAAGAAAATTCTTGAAAAGAAGGCCATACTATCAATACTGCAGAAACTTCCCCACCCATTACGAGCAGAGTATGAGACCATTTGGAACGAATACAGCGATCATTCGACTGACCTATCTCAATTCGTTCACCGGTTAGACAAATTGGAGATGGCTTTTCAAGCAAAAGATTATGTCCTTAATGGATATTCGAGAGGTAAATTGCGCGAATTTATTGATTCGGCACATCGGACAATAACTGGTGACAAAAATGACCTTATTTCCGAGGTTTTGCAAGGTTTAAATGCTGCAACAGCCAATTGATACGAGAATATGCAATACTTTCCTGCTCTGAAGATGGGCGAGAAGAGGGTAAAAGCAGCACAAGAGATACTAAATAGATACGTAGGCCATGCAATGCCGGCATTAGCCCTTAAGGATAATAAAGACAACATATGGGAACCTGTCGGTGAAGAGAACTTATTTGCAGTAGTGAAGGAAGAGCAGGGATACATGATAGCATTGTGCGATAAAAATGGGATTGCAAAATCTATTGCACAATGGTTCGCTGAGGATAAAAAAAATGAAATATTAAAAAAATTCAAGGAGGAGGAGGCGATGCAAGAATATTTTGGAAAATTGTCTCTTCCCGTATAATTATCGCCTGAATGTAATTTGAACCTAAATAAGTGATAGAACTGTCGGAAAAAAAGTTTGAACGAGTATTAGAAGTCAGGGGCCATCTAATTGACTCTATGATCCTCACAAGAATCTTCGATAAGATCATGGATCTTAAAGGTGATTTCAATGTACTTGAATTTAAAATAGGAAAGAGGAAGAACGAGCTCAGTTACGCACGCCTAATGGTTAACGGCAAGAACAAGAAACATCTTGACCAGTTATTAGCAACGTTATATATAGAAGGTGCACAGCCTGTTGTGATAGAGGAGGTACTCATAAAACCATCCCCAGAGGATATGGTAATGCCCAGTGATTTCTACAGTACAACGAATAACTCAACTCAGATATATTACTCAAATGAATGGTTAGATGTCCGCAACATGATGATGGACAAGTGCATCGCAATTGATATCAAATTAAGGACTGCTGAATGTAAAATGATAAGAGAGGTGCGAAAAGGCGACATGATAGTTGTCGGTGAACGAGGGGTGAAAGTTCTTCCCGAAGAGCGTCCCAGGCAAGGAATAGACATATTTCAATTCATGAGCAGCTCTAGCTCCAGTGAACGACCAACCCTCCAAATAGCGCGAAAGATCGCTATGGATATACATCACACCAAGAAGGCAGGAGGAAAAATAATAGTGACTGCTGGTCCCGTGATTGTTCACTCTGGTGCGGCAGAGTCATTAGCAAAGATGATTAGATTGGGATATGTTAATGGTCTTCTTTCGGGGAATGCCCTGGCAGTACACGATATTGAAAACGCGTTGATGGGTACATCGCTAGGGATGAACGTCAAGGACGGAACATTAGCTGTCCGTGGTCATCGGAACCATATGCTGGCCATAAACGAAGTATTTAAGGCGGGATCTATTGAAAATATGGTAAGGAAAAGGATCTTAAAATCAGGAATAATGTATGAATGTATTGTTAATAAGATACCGTTTGTCTTATGCGGATCCATTAGAGATGATGGACCCATTCCAGATGTGGTGGCAGATATTTTAGAAGCGCAGAGACAATATAAAGAGATCTTGAAAGGCGCAAATATGGTTTTGATGTTATCAACCATGCTGCATTCTATCGCTGTCGGAAACATGCTGCCAGCTAAAGTCAAAGTCGTAGCATTAGATATTAGTCAACCCGTGGTAACCAAGCTACTTGATAGAGGAACAACTCAGGCAATAGGGGTGGTGTCTGATGTTGGTGCATTTCTTCCAATGGTCGTTCAGCAGTTAGAAAAAATAAATTAATGATACAGATATCATGGATAGATTAGCATTGAGTATTTGAAAAACTAAACGTTAACTGTTACTCAATTGAGCTAACTTTACGTTTATTAATTGAGTCACTATTTTTGGATCCGCTCTCCCTTTAGTCATTTTCATAACTTTTCCAACCAGAAAATTAATCGCACTGGAATTTACCTTCGCATCCTCCACTGCAGATTCTTCTGAACTAAATACAAGATCTACAGCATTTGCAATGAAGTTTTCATCATTTATCTGGGAGGAATCAGTCTTACTTAGCAATTGTGATGGTGCCTGGCCAGTTCTGAACACTTCCGTAAATATCTGTTTAGCAGTGGATCTGCTAATTTTCTTTTCGTCCACAAGTTTTGCCAACTCTGCCATATGTTTCGGTTCAATCTTCATTTTATCCAAGATCATTGTTTCTTCACCTCCAATCAAGGCCAAAAGGTCATTAACCAACCAATTAGCAATTTCTACAGGCGAATAATAAATCTTCAAACATGACTCAAAAAAATCTGCTATCTTCTTTGAATTGATAAGAATGTTCGCAACGTGATCCGAAAGTGTGTATTTTGATTTAAATCGTGAGAGTCTCTCATCAGGTAATACTGGGACAAGCTTCCCTATATGAGTATAGAAGTCTTTTCCTAACATCACCAGCGGTATGTCCGGTTCGGGAAAGTACCGATAATCCTGTTCTTCTTCTTTTGTTCGGGCTATTCGAGTAATCTTTCTTTGCTCATCCCAATGTCGAGTTTCGGAATTGATCTTGATATTGCGAGTTGATAAGCTTGTCTGCCTAGATATTTCATAATTCAGAGCCTTTTCAACCTCCCTGAAAGAATTTACATTCTTTATTTCTATTCTTTCTCCCCCTTTCAACGAAACATTGGCATCGCACCTGACAGCACCTTCCAATGTTGTATCGCAGACGCCAAGATGTTCCAATATTGAGGATAGCTTATTCAAAAAGTACCTAACTTCCTTAGGGTCTGCAAAATCCGGCTCTGTAACTATCTCTACAAGAGCAACACCCGATCTATTATAATCAATCAATGTAAGATTGCTATTATGTATGTTACCGCTATCATAGGACAGTCTGCCTGGATCCTCTTCTAGTTGAACTCTTCTTATCCTAATGGTCTTAGAATCGCTGATGGAAACCGACCCTGCGCTACCTATACTTGTCAAGCCGTATGAATTATATTGGGTAATCTGAAAGTTTTTGGGTAAATCAGGATAAAAATAGTTTTTACGATAAAACATGATCTTTTCTGGCATATTGGATCCTAAAGCATATGAGATCATTGCTGCATGCTCCACTGCTTTTTGATTCAATAGAGGAAGAGTTCCCGGAAAGCCGCAACATATTGGACAGATGTTAGAATTGGGTTTAAAACTTCGATAGTCTTCCTGACAAAAACAAAATAATTTGCTTTTTAGCGACGTTAGTTGACAGTGAATTTCCAAACCAATTAATATGTTACCCATTAGATTTCAGGACTCCTTGCAATATTAGTCGCATTTTCTAATAAAGAAGCGGCATCGATTAATTTCTGTTCTTGAAAAGGTCCGGCCATAAGTTGCAATCCAATTGGAAGACCATTGCTATGTCCAGCTGGGATACTAATGGCAGGAATTCCTGCCAGATTTGCTAAGACTGTATCAACATCCATAAGATACATTTTTAATGGGTCATCAATTTTTTCACCTATTCTAAAAGGAAGTATTGGCATTGTAGGTCCAACTAATAAATCATATTTTGCGAAATTTGAAAGTAGTTCTTGTCGAAGTAATGATCGGAGTCGACGTGCCTTTAAGTAATATTTACCATAATAACCTGATGATAAAACGTATGATCCGATCAAAATTCTCCTCTTTACTTCTTCGCCAAAATTACTTCTTACATTACTGATGTAGGTATTCCATTCAAATCCTTCTGTTGGGAATGAAAAACCATATCTTATGTTATCATACCTGGCAAGGTTGCTACTCGCCTCTGCCATGGCTATTGTATAATAAGAAGGGAGGGCGTAGTTTACACTTTTTAGAGATATTTCAGTGCATTCCCATCCAAATTCTTTGAATTTATCAAATGCAGAATATATGGTCTTTGACACCGCCGCATCACACCCATCAATCAATTCTTTTACGATAGCAATAGACGAGGGCGCTCTATCTTGATTGACATGTAAGTAAGGAACATTAGATCGTGATAAAAAACAAGTATCGTCGTTGGCGTCATGACCCGATATAGCGTTCATTACCGTCACTACATCCTCTACTGTTCTACAAATTGGACCAATTTGCTCCAAGCTATTGGCATAGGATATAAGTCCGAATCTGCTCACGCTGCCATAAGTAGGTTTAAGGCCCACTACAGAACAGAAGCTGGCAGGACATCTTACCGATCCTCCGGTGTCCGAACCCAATGATACGGTGCATTCACGTGAAGAAACTGCTCGCTCCGCTTCCGCCAGATGACCCACCGGGTACATAATCTACGTTCCATGGATTATGAGTAGGGCCATATCGGCTGTACTCTGTTGTCGATCCCATCCCAAACTCATCCAAATTTAATTTTCCGATTACAATGGCTCCACAATTCTTCAACCGCTCTACTACTGTTGCATCGTACGGCGGCACATAATTCTCAAGCATCTTAGACGCGCAAGTGGTCTTCAATCCAGCTGTACTAATGTTATCTTTTATTCCTACAGTTACTCCTGCCAGAGATCCTGCATCTTCTTTGGTACGAATCTTTTTATCGATTTCTCGGGCATCATCCAATGCATTTTCCTTGTTGAGAGTTATGAATGCATGTACCTTTCCTTCGACTCTATCAATTCTCTCAATGATGGAACAGACATATTCTTCTGCCGTAAAATCACCTTGATTAATACCTCTATGAGCTTCCAACGCGCCAAGGTCGTACAAATTTGACATGTTATGTCATCTTAGGCCCCTTCACATAGCCTTCCTGTGCCAGGGAAGATTTTGGAATCAGATCCCTTGTAAAGCCAATGGTCTTGTCCTCTCTTAAATTGGAGAAATCAACCTCTAGATAATCCAGAGTCAAATTTTCTGAATCAAATGTTTCGAGAACATCGATATACTTTATGGTATCACCCAATTGGTGATGAAATGTTTCAATCTCTTCCTCAGATAGATTTATTCGTGAAATCCACCCTAAATGTCTCAATTCATCTTTTGAAACCAACCCCGCTCACCATATTAACACAGTCAAAATCAAGTCCTTTCCTAACATTTTAGGGGGATAGCCTATCTATATCACGAGGATAAAGAACAACATCTCTAATATTGTCGACTCCACAGAGACTCATTATTAGACGTTCCATGCCAACACCAAAACCTGCATGAGGTGGAACACCATAATCAAATACCTTTAGATGATAATCAAATGCACCTATATTTAGCCCTTGTTTCTTCATTCTTTCCACCAATTCTTCCTTTCGACTAACTCTTGTACTTCCGGATGATACTTCAAGAGATTTGTACATTAGATCAAAAGATTCACATTCATTTGCTACTGTTGATCTCGGCTTTACATAAAATGGCTTGATTGCAGTAGGCCAATCAAAAATGAAGTAGAAGTCTATCCACTTTTGCATCTTGAATTTTCTGCAATTTTTGAAAAGCAAGATCATCTCCCCATTTTATAGATTCTCCTGCATTTTGTAGCATTTCTATCAATTCAGAATATCGATATCTTTTGAAGGGCAAGGCTCACATCGGGCAGAGTAATATTCAGATATTCGAGATGTGGTTTGTTGTTCTCTTGTATTTTACTGACAACATATGACAGCATTCGTTCCAACAAGTTCATCACATCATTGTAATCTGCAAAAGCTTTTTCAACATCTATGGAAGTGGCCTCTGAAAGGTGTCTGTTCGTTCGAGAGGGTTCTGCCCTGAATATCGGGCCTATTTCAAATACATTTTCAAAGGCCATTGTAAGCTGCTCTTTGTAAAGTTGCGGGCTCTGAGCCAAGAATGCTTCTCTCTCATAATAGAATATCGGAAAGAGGGCTGCACCTCCTTCTGTAGCTGTAGCAATTATCTTTGGGGTATTAACTTCCATGAACCCGTCTTTTCTTAGGAACTCTCTGCATGAATCTAGAACGGAATTTCTTATGTTAAATAGTGATTGAAGAAACGGCCGTCGCAGGTCTAGAGCCCGAAGGTCCAATCTTGTATCGATACCCACGGACTTCCTACTTTGAATCAGAAATGGAGAAGCTTTTCTAGCAAGCGAAAGTATTTTGATTTCAATAGGCAATACTTCGGCTCCGTTAGGAGCTTTGATTTCGGACTTAACTTTGCCTTTAATTGCTATAGAAGTATGCTCTCTTATTTGCTCAGTTTTTTCCAATACAGCATTGGAACAATCCTTTTTCTTTAATGCTATTTGAATGTGACCAAATCTATCATTAATCGTGAGAAATTTTATGTTACCATGATCTCGAATAGACGACACCCATCCCATTATGATGATTTCACTTTCATTCAAAGTGGGATTGATGTCAACAGAATAGTGTGTTCTCCTCCATGTGCCTAAGTCTTCTTCTAACAAATCAGCCAAATGCGCAGACCCTAATAGTTTGGACTGTACTGAACAGGTTAATTTAACCTTTAAGATGAGAAGATTGTAGCCCTTAAATGGATTTTCTTTTTTATTCTCATTGGGACTTGCTGTGATTTCAGGGCCCATAAGATGAGGGAAGAAGGCCCCAGTATAATCAAAAAAACTCCATTTATATCGTACTTTTTTGAGCAGGAAAAAATGCGCAGTCTTATACACCTGAATCGTTAATTGGATAACATTTACTTGTTAGATGTAACTAGTAGAATTGTAGGGATGATAAGCTATTATGATTAGAATTGACATTTATCCCTAGATCTTCGTGATTAAATTGAATATGATATGCGATGCCTAAGTTCTTATATACAATATTTTTAAGCTCTTTCTATTGTTGGGATTTACCTCATCGTTTACAATATTAGTATTAATCAGCTCTTTGGGTTTATCAATATATAGCAACCCTTCAAATGGATTTGCACAGTCACAGAGTGGTTCTACAAATTCAACAGACGCGACACCCCCCACATTGAGTGTTCCCGCGGATTCTGTTGTAGAGGCCACCAACTCCTCAGGAAGAGTAATCATATACAAAGTACTCGGATCCGATCTTGTCGATGGGACAATAGATGTTGTTTGCAGTCCATTTTCAGGATCGATGTTTCCCATCGGAAATACCAAAGTATCGTGTAAGGGTGCTGACAAGGCCGGTAATGTAGGAACTGCATCATTCAGTATTAAAGTTCAGGACACAACACCGCCTGATACTAAAATTGATTTTGCACGTGCTGGCATCCTGGGCGATATATTACCCAACACAAATACCTCATCTAGCGATATTAGCTTCAAGTTATCAGGGTCTGATAACGTCGGAATAAGCCACTTCGAATGTAAGCTAGACGAGGCTAAATGGATTTCCATTGTTTACGATGAAAATACAATGAATGATTTTGGATGTATCTACACAAACATTCCTTCTGGTGTTCATACCGTACTAGCAAGAAGTGTGGACAAAGCTGGTAATATAGATCCGATGCCCACGGGTTTCAGATGGACAGTTCTTAGCGCATATGAGAGCATTAGTGACACTATGAAAAAGGTCGAAGGAATTCATTTGGCTCCAAATCTCAAAGATGGCATGGTCATTTCGCTTCAAAAAATGTCTGATGGATTGGCTGCCGAAGATCTTGCCAAGGATGCAAAGATCTGTAGCGACATCGGTACTTTTTTACTTGCAGTTAAGAAAACTGCAATGGATGTTGATTTTGATGAGAAATTCCATCTGACGGATTTAATCTTGACATTAAATTCAAGAATCGGATGCCCACCCCCTATAGCAAATGCAGGAAAGGATTTGAGCGTCGATGAAGGAGAGAAGGTCAATCTTGACGGTAGCCAGAGTAGTAGTGCCTATGGAGAGACGATATCTTACACATGGAAACAGTCTAGTGGGCCTTCAGCAAAACTAGCAAATTCTCATTCAGTAAAGCCTGAATTCACTGCACCACAAGTAGATAAAAATACTAATTTGAAATTTGAATTGAGTGTTAGTAACTCTCATGGTCTCACATCGACTGATTCAGTCACTGTCACGGTAAATGACATAATCAAACCCAATAATGGAGAATCTTCAGATGGTGAAGGTGGATATCAAGGGGAACCAAGCGATACAAAAGGTCTCAATATTGCTGCAGTTGGAGATTGGGGATGTAATTCAAATACCGAATCTACAGAGAACAACATAGATAGCAAGAATCCAGAAGTGGTTTTAGCCCTTGGTGACTATTCGGTACTCGAGGTACTGCAACATGCTGGTTTAATATTATAGATCCCATAGGCAGTATTACTAGAATAACGATTGGAAATCATGAAGACAAGCCTTCGGAAGACAATAGTGCGTACTTGAATCGTTTTGGTCTTTCACAGCAATACTATTCATTTGACTATCAGGACATTCATGTCGTAACCATGAATTCGGAACAAAATTATGAACTTGGATCTTCACAATATGACTTTGTAAAGAAAGACCTAGAATCAGCTTCAAATAATCCAAATATTCATTGGATAATTGTCACTTTTCATAAGCCAGCGTACAGTTCTCCAAATTCCTGTTCATCTTGCGAGGCAGCCACGTCGATCAGGGATACTTATCATCCTATGTTTGATCAGTATGGGGTTGACCTAGTGCTAGAGGGACATGTTCATAATTATCAACGCTCATACCCCTTGGCATTTAACAAAAATGATCCGTCAAACCCATCAGTTACTAACACTGACAAGAATAGATATGTAGATCCGAAAGGTCCAATATTTGTAATCGTAGGAACAGGAGGTATAAATTTTCATTCTCTTGCTGGAAAGGAATCATATATCGCCAATCAACAGGATGCTAAATTTGGATTCTTGAATATTCATTTCAGCGATGATGGAAAACTTTTGGGCGGAACATTCTATGCAAACGATGGATCTATTCTTGACCAATTCTCGGTAACAAAATCATCATCGGGTATTGGAACAGACAAGATTCCCAAAGCAGACAGCGAAGCTATCTCTGTGGAAAAGGATAAGTTGACAAACTTTAGTTTAAATGCGACTGATCCCAAAGGTGGGCCTCTCAAATATTCTATACTTTCACAACCATCACACGGGACACTCTCTGGAAAGAGCCCCACTGTAACCTATAAGCCAAGCAAAGACTACGTAGGACAGGACAGCTTTACTTTCAAAGCAACCGATGATAAGGGAACTGATAGCAATATTGCAACCGTAACTATGGATGTTAAATCTGCTAATCAAGCTCCGGTAGCTGAAGATCAGAGTGTTTCAGTTGATAAAAATCAACCTCTTGTAGTTACTTTGGCAGCAACAGATGTGGAGGGCGGTCCTATAGTATTTGCATTGGAATCGCAGCCGACAAATGGAGTCCTAAGTAATTTTGATGCTAACCAGGGTACCGTAACCTATAAGCCAAGCAAAGACTACGTAGGACAGGACAGCTTTACTTTCAAAGCAACCGATGATAAGGGAACTGATAGCAATATTGCAACCGTAACTATGGATGTTAAATCTGCTAATCAAGCTCCGGTAGCTGAAGATCAGAGTGTTTCAGTTGATAAAAATCAACCTCTTGTAGTTACTTTGGCAGCAACAGATGTGGAGGGCGGTCCTATAGTATTTGCATTGGAATCGCAGCCGACAAATGGAGTCCTAAGTAATTTTGATGCTAACCAGGGTACCGTAACCTATAAGCCAAGCAAAGACTACGTAGGACAGGACAGCTTTACTTTCAAAGCAACCGATGATAAGGGAACTGATAGCAATATTGCAACCGTAACTATGGATGTTAAATCTGCTAATCAAGCTCCGGTAGCTGAAGATCAGAGTGTTTCAGTTGATAAAAATCAACCTCTTGTAGTTACTTTGGCAGCAACAGATGTGGAGGGCGGTCCTATAGTATTTGCATTGGAATCGCAGCCGACAAATGGAGTCCTAAGTAATTTTGATGCTAACCAGGGTACCGTAACCTATAAGCCAAGCAAAGACTACGTAGGACAGGACAGCTTTACTTTCAAAGCAACCGATGATAAGGGAACTGATAGCAATATTGCAACCGTAACTATGGATGTTAAATCTGCTAATCAAGCTCCGGTAGCTGAAGATCAGAGTGTTTCAGTTGATAAAAATCAACCTCTTGTAGTTACTTTGGCAGCAACAGATGTGGAGGGCGGTCCTATAGTATTTGCATTGGAATCGCAGCCGACAAATGGAGTCCTAAGTAATTTTGATGCTAACCAGGGTACCGTAACCTATAAGCCAAGCAAAGACTACGTAGGACAGGACAGCTTTACTTTCAAAGCAACCGATGATAAGGGAACTGATAGCAATATTGCAACCGTAACTATGGATGTTAAATCTGCTAATCAAGCTCCGGTAGCTGAAACTGGAAGCAACCAAGAGGTCGAACAAGGTACTACCGTTGCTTTGGATGGTTCAAATAGTACCGACCCAAATAATGATTCTCTCAGTTATACTTGGGAACAATTAAGCGGACCGCTCGTAACCCTAGTTAATCCTGATGCACCAATCATAGAATTTGTTGCACCGCAGGTTAACGAAGATACTATTCTGAAATTCAAGTTAACTGTAACTGACCAGGATGGAGATAAGGGTAGTAAGAGAATCGATGTTACAGTAAAGAATAGGTCGAATGAGGAAGCAACAGAACTTTCAGATCCAATTAGGGAGATCCCCCAGGACAATGAACTAACCTTGCCTGAAATTCAAAGTCCCTCAGATGAGACTGTTGGAAATCAACAAGTACCAGACCCCGATACATTAACGGCTCTAGTAAAACAGAATGAAACAGGACTCGAGCACGAGATGATACTTAAATCTTATAGTAACACCGCTGACCAAGCTGATAAATCTGCATCAAGCTATCCTAAACGTCCCTCGATAACTTTACAAAATGGATTCCCTATAACTATAGCATCCATTAATCCAGATTTTACTATCTCATCTACTGAAGTAATCTTGTACGATAAGAATGATGTTCCTGTTTACCTCCAGTCAGAAGGGAGAAATACCTGGATACTCGATGTGCCAACTGGCACTTACAATTTAGAAGTTAAAACGGAATATACACCTAGTGATGACGATGTCGCTACATTCATCGATACCATAAGAGTAGAAGAAGGAGACGTAAGTGTGGATAGCCTTATTGACAAGAATCAATTTGGTGTGGACTAGGAAAACTATTCAATAGAAAGTGAAGTTAAAATAGGCTTAATGCTGCACAGAATTATTGAAGAAATATGAATGATAACAGCTTGGTTCATGTTACAGACAAATCTTGGGATAGTGAAGTTCTAAAATCAGAATTGCCCGTGTTTGTAGACTTTTGGGCTGAATGGTGCGGGCCGTGCAGAATGGTTGGTCCTGCAATCGAACAACTAGCTCAAACAATGACTGGGAAGGTCAAATTTGCTAAATTGAATGTCGATGAAAATCGAGAAGTAGCAGCCAAATACGGAATTCAATCGATACCCTCACTAATACTATTTAGACATGGCAATGAAGTTGCACGCACGATTGGAGCTGCTCCGAAAGAAACATACCAAAAGTTCATAGAACAGTCTCTTGCAAAGTAAAGTTTAGGCAAAATGCCAAAGGGATAATGAACATCAAATCCACTTTTAGCGGTAATGGATTAAAGGCATTGATAATCTGCCTCAGTGGGTGTCTATGATTGCAAAAGCAAGATCTAATTAATCTCTTTTCTTCAAACTCTGACAAATATTATAGAGTATCCCTATTTGAAAGGAATGGTTTCAAAAGACAGAATTGTACGATTTGTAGAAAATTTTTCTGGTCAATTAACGACAGAAGATTTTGTCCTGATCATGAGAACTACAGCTTCATTGGCAATCCCCCTACTTCAAAGAGGCTGGATTTTATTAATGCTTGGAATGAAATTAAAGAGTACTTTAGTGACAACAATCACACAATAACTCGAAGGTACCCTGTTGTATGCCGATGGCGAGATGATCTCTATTTTACCATTGCCTCAATAGTTGATTTTCAGAGACTAATGAGAGGAAAAGTTGTTTTTGAATTGCCTGCCAATCCCCTAGTTGTTCCACAGATATGTTTAAGATTCAACGATATTGAAAATGTCGGCGTCACAGGTAGACATTACACTGGTTTTTGTATGATAGGACAAACTTGTGATGCTGATGCTAATGGAGGATATTGGAAGGATAGGTGCATTGAGCTTGACTATGGAATGCTCACGAATAAACTCGGAATCAAAGCAGATGAAATTACTTTTGTAGAAGATGTATGGATGGGAGCCGGTGCCTTTGGATGTTCGTTAGAGTACTATGTACGTGGGCTTGAATTGGGAAACGCAGTTTTTACAGAATTTGAAGGTAGCGAAGGCAATTATCGTGCTATGAATAACAAGATAATTGACATGGGAGCGGGCCTCGAGCGACTCTCATGGATCACTATGGGAACTCCCACCAGTTATGATTGCAATTTTGGGAATGTCATAAAAAAACTAATTGAGTCAGTAGGAATAGAAGAGAATTCAGAATTTCTGTCAAAGTATTTCGGGATCCTTTCATCTAAATATATTGACTATGAATTCGATATAAAATCTCTTAAGAATATCCTGGCAAGGGAACTGAAGATATCTACCGAGGAATTGTCGAAAATAGTTTCGCCCTACGAAGCCATTTACACTGTGGCAGATCATACCAGGACTCTTCTATTCGCAATTTCTGATGGGTCCTTGCCCTCCAATGTTGGAGGAGGATATAACCTGAGAGTCATACTCCGAAGAGCACTTTCCATCCTGGATCGTCTAGGGTGGAATATTGCGCTGGAGGATGTTGCAGACATGCATATTGAATATTTAAAATCGATGTACCCAGAACTTCAAGAACATCAAGATGACGTTAGAACAATTCTTCAGATAGAGTCAAGCAGGTACGTTGGTTCACGTGAACGGATGGACTCTATTGCGAAGTCACTGATAAAGAGTAACAAAACTATTACTGTCGAAGATCTTATCAGAATGTATGAGTCGGACGGAATAACACCCGATTTCTTGATGGAAGTGGGTACGATAGATAGTATCCCATCAGCATTTTATACCAAATTATCTGAGCTACACAATTCCCAAAAAACAGTGCAAGAATTTAAAGCGTTTGAGCTTGTTGACAAAGTACAACCAACAAAACTCTTGTATTATGAAGATGAATCAATACGCGAATTTAATGCGAGGGTCCTCAAAGTTATAGATAATCGTTACGTTATTCTGGATCAGACGGCTTTCTATCCAAGAGGTGGTGGACAAGAGCCCGATGGTGGAGAGATAGAAGGAGTAAGAGTGACTGACGTAGTAAAGCATATCGATGTCGTTATTCACAAAATTGACTTCCCCCACAATAAAGAAATTTTTGTCGAAGGCAGACAGGTTCGAGCAGCTGTAAACGATCGTAGGAGAAACTCAATAACCAAACACCACAGTGCAACGCATATCCTGAATAGTTCTGCAAGAAATAATTTGGGTTCATGGGTATGGCAGAATTCTGCTTTCAAAGATGAAAATTATGCGCGACTGGACATAACTCACCACTCCGCATTGACCAGGGAAGAGATCGAGCGTATTGAAAAGACGGCTAACGATGTGGTTAGGAAAAATCTTCCTCTCACGATAAAGATTTATGAGAGAGGTGAAGCCGAACAAAAGTACTCTTTCAGGATTTACCAAGGTGGAGTAGTACCATCCAGTAATGTTAGAATTGTAAAAATAGAGGGATGGGATATCGAAGCATGTGGAGGAACTCACGTGGGCAAGACCGGTGAGATCGGACTAATAAAAATAGTGAAATCAGAAAGGATCCAAGATGGAGTGGTAAGACTCGAATTTGTAGTCGGAGATAGTGCAATAAAATTTATTCAGACCCAAGAGAGCTATCTAAATAAGATTGCTAATGTTCTTGGCTCAAGTAAAGAAAAAGTGACGGAGTCTCTTGAAAAGGTTATTGAAGATTCAGACGCGACAAAAAGAAGATTTAGGGCATTGTTGAAAAAAACATCCAACATAATTGCAGACAGTATTACACATAACGCAAAGAATCTGTCAACAGGGATTAGATTATACAGTGCTCAAGATGATGTTTTGGGAGAAGAATATTTTATTGCAGTTGGGGAAAGAAGCATTGAGGCAGATCCTTTACTTATCTTTATTGCTCTTGTAATGAATAAGAATGGAATAAGAGTAATCGTCTTCGTTGGATCCCAAGCACAGAAAATAATAGGTGCAGGACGAATTGCAAAAGAAATTTCGGTTCAGCTTGGTGGATCGGGGGGAGGAAATGACAGGTTTGGACAAGGAGGAGGGAAGCTAGTTGATAGTATTGATAATTGTTTGAAGAACATAGAAGACACTATAATTAACGAGTCTTCCAAAAATGACAAAAAAGACAAGTGATCAGAATGTCGCACAAATTACATCAAGATGCAAAAGATCTTGATTGGAACTCGATAGAGGAAAAATGGCGAGGGCGATGGGAGGACAGCAAAATATTCGAAACCGAATTAAATTCAAAGAAACAGAAGTATTTCATAACTGTAGCCTACCCGTATCCTAATTCACCACAGCATGTAGGCCATGGAAGAACCTACACGTTAGCTGACGTTCATGCCCGGTACATGAGAATGAAAGGATATAATGTATTGTTTCCAATGGCATTCCACTATACAGGAACTCCAATTGTTTCAATGTCTCAGAGAGTTCTTGGAAAAGACATGGAATTGCTTAACACATTCCGCACAATTTATAATTTGTCTGATGACGTGATATCGACTTTCGTAATTCCAGTAGAAATTGCTAGTTTTTTTCACAAGGAAATAAAACAAGGCATGAAGGAGATGGGTTATTCCATTGATTGGCGAAGAGAATTTACGACAATAGATAAAGGGTATTCTAAATTCATCTCTTGGCAATTTCGACTTCTTCGGAAAAAGGGTCTTGTTGTACAAGGGTCTCATCCTGTAGGTTGGTGTCCCAAGGATCATAATCCTGTGAGTCAACACGACACGATGGGCGACGTAGAGCCAGACTTTCTCGAATACACATTAGTCAAATTTAGTACTGATGATGGATATATCCTTCCGACTGCTACATTAAGACCAGAAACCATCTTTGGAGTAACAAACCTTTGGATAAATCCAGATATTGTTTATGTTAAGATATTAATTGACGACGAGAAATGGATTGTGACTCAAGAAGCAGCGATGAAGTTGGAATTTTTGAATCACAATGTCAAAATAACGACTAAAATTAAAGGAAGTGAGCTTGTGGGAAAGTTAGTTAAACATAGTTTTGTAGACGTCGGCATCCCGATATATCCTGCTTCATTTGTCGATCCTGACAACGGTACCGGCATTGTGATGTCGGTTCCCGGTCACGCTCCTTATGATTATCAGGCTATAGAAGACTTGAAGAAGAAAGTTGACTTACAAGGCAAATATCACATGGATTTCACTGTTTCCCCAATAAAGATAATACAAAGCGATAACTATCAAGGGAATTTGAATGTTACCCCAGCCGAGATTATAATAGAAGAATATGCGATTAAGGATCAACAAGATCCAAAGCTTGAGGAAGCGACCAACAAGTTATATGGTGATGAATTTTATAGTGGGGTACTTTTACCAAATACTGGTCGCTTTAGCGGACTCTCGGTAAAGGAAGCGCGGTTTAAAGTAAGAGAGGACATGGCTAGTAAAGGCTTGATCAGTATGATGTATGAGCTTGAAAACAAAACAGTAAGATGTAGATGTGGAACTACCTGCGTGGTCAAATTATTAACAGATCAATGGTTTCTCGACTATGGCAACGAAGCATGGAAGAAATTGGCACATGAATGTATAAATTCAATGGACGTAATACCTGAAGAAATTCGGCTCGAATTCAATAATGTAATCGACTGGCTTAAAGAGCGAGCTTGTGCAAGAAAGATAGGCCTTGGGACAAAGGTACCCTGGGATCCTGACTGGATAATAGAAAGTCTTTCCGATTCTGTGATCTACATGATATACTACATACTATCCAAATATCTTACTAATGGTAAAGATGATACCTATTCTGAATCGTTGATGCGTTCAGATAATCTTAGTGATGAATTTTTCGATTATGTTTTGTTAGGAAACGGCAATCCCGAGGAAATCGCAAAGCTATCAAGAATTTCTCCGAATATCCTGAATAAAATTAGAAATGATTTCCTATATTTTTATCCGGTAGATTCCCGACATTCTGGTCGGGATCTGGTACCCAATCATCTTTCATTTTTTATCTTCAATCACGTTGCTATCTTTGGAAAAGAGTTTTGGCCAAAGCAAATTGTAGTAAACGGATCTGTGCTTATGCAAGGTAAAAAAATGTCCAAATCGTTAGGAAATATAATACCTCTTCGAACTGCTGTTAAAGAATACGGAGCTGATGCTATTCGACTTGCTATGCTAAGCACTTCAGAGCTTCTTCAAGATGCAGATTTTTCTTTTGATTTGGTCAAGGGAATTAGAAGCAAGTTACATGAGATATACAAAACCACGCTAGACCGTGCAACATCTCTTCGAGATCCTATGACCAGTGGGGGCGTGTTTCAAATGGAATTGGAAGAGAAATGGCTCGCTAAGCAGACTGCAACATGCTATTTCTGAAACAACTCGGTCTCTTGAAAGATTGCGAGTCAGAGAATCATTACAAATTGTATTATATTTTATGGATAGGGATCTACAATGGTACAAGAAAAGAAAAAAGGCAAAGAAAAGGGATCCATTAAAGAGTAAGGCTTTTGACGAATTTTTGAGCATTCGAGTTAGATTACTAGCGCCTTTTGCACCATTCATCAGTGAAGAGATTTGGGAGATAATCGACGGTAATGGTTTTATAACTTCCGTTGCCTGGCCCCAGGTAGACAAGGGAAAGATTGATGCAACACTCGAAGAATATGAAGATCTCATTGAAAATACGATACTTGATATTCAAAAAATTACAAAAGTGACAAAAATTGTCCCCAAGAGAATTTTAATCTATACTGCATCAAAACACAAGTGGATTCTTTACAAGAAGATCCTAAGCACGATGCAACTAGAATCACAGGTTAATTTTGGCGATTTGATGAAAGTATTGGTCAACGATAAAGAGGTAAGTGATATTGCCAAAACTGATCCCGGATTGATTAAGAAGATTATTGCTGACATACTTTCCTATTCTACTGAAGTAAGAAAACGAAAGTTAGGACTCGAATCTTTTGATGAAGGAATACCGTTGAAGGATGCGCTAACATTGATTATGGAGCAAATAGGTTTTGAGAAAATTACAATCGATATAGTTTCTGAAGATCAGGAAGACAGGTACGATCCAAAGGGCAAGTCCAGATTCGCAAGGCCATTTAAGCCTGCCCTTTACTTGGAGTGAACATATTGCATAAAAGTTAGATTTAACTTTGAATCTGTCAATATGATACTTTTAAGATAACACAGATCAAAAAAAATTGTGTGAAGGATATTTTAGAATTCTACTAAATTTATTTTTGATTGAATCTGTCAATGACGATATGGTTACTTTCTTTACAACTTGTTTCATTCCAACTTGTTTTTTAGTAAGATTGTGGTGGGAGACTAATTCCGAATGTTATATTGAAAAATATTACATTATTTAGTGACCCGAAGTTTTCCTTGTGGTCTAAATGGAAGTCGTTACCTTTGTTACTGTACCGATTAAATTAATATTTGCTTAGTGTTGTGATCGATCCTATAGGAAATTGCGTATGCGCGATGTGCCCTTTTTATGCATTCGCATGAGATAAATATTCTGATGCCAATGTTCCAAAAATATAATATTCGAATTGGCGATACAGGGGAATTATAATATTTTGCAAGTTTATTTGGAAACTGAGGCTTTAATCCTTTCGGTGGCCTCTATGGTTCTAGATTGAATCAATAGCTTCACTAATACATTTCAATTGTGTTTGTATCATGAATCATGAATTTAAATACGGAAGAGGCAAATAAACTGGCATTCTATGCCTTACTATACTCTAGTATGCTCAACTTCCGATATAGCAAGCTCTACTGTCATAGATTTTCTTATCAATTTACATAATTTTGCAAAGTTGGACAAGTCCACCTTTTATTCAAAGGAGTATCCTAATGTACAATTGCATTTAACCACAAAATCATTGCTGTATGCAGACGAATTGGACGGAATCTATCCTGATTCGGATTGTTTCATCTTTATTTCTCAACATAGATCGGCCAGCAATATACCTACATTGACTTGTCACACAACAGGGAATTTTGGTGAAAATTTATACGGTGGCAGATCTAAGGAGATGGGCATATGTTATCCATGGATCCAGAAACAATATATTGTAGAATTGAACACCATGAAAAATCACGTTCCTAACTATGATATCACTATAGAAGCGAGCCATCATGGTCCAACTTCATTAAACAAACCCACCATTTTCATAGAAATTGGCTCGACAGAAATACAATGGACAGATAAAACTGCAGCTCAAACCGTATGTAAGGCCCTCCTAAGGGTTTTATCCACAAAACCAGATTATTGTAAAAAAGTAGCAATAGGCCTAGGTGGAACACACTATCCAACCAAATTTAATAAACTTCTTTTAGGATCAGAATACGGTCTAGCCTCAGTAGCTGCAAGACACAATCTCCCGCTTGTCGAGGAATCAATGCTTAAACAAATGATATCTAGGAGTATTGAAGAAGTTTCGTGTGTTGTAATAGATGCTAAGGGAATGGGTGGTGAAAAGCATAGACTCTTGCCGCTTATAGAAAAAACAGGACTTGAACTTGTCAAATTATAGACTGATAAAATAATGAATGTAACCACTCAATTGTTAAAGACCTTGCCAAAATTGATTACCTGTCCGTCACTTGGTCATATTGAGACTGAATAAACAAAAAAACAAGAGAAAGATAAGGCTAATAGAAAATGAGGGACTCGATAGGCAGCGTTAGCTCGCATAATAGAATTCGGGAAGAGCGGAATTAAAAATAATTAGGTAGTTGAGCTATGGGATCTCGCTTGCTTTGCTAGTTCTCTCAAGTGAGTAGAAGAGCGAACCTGACCACCCTTAATCTTTTTGTACATAACCCAATACACTTCCCTACTGATATCATTCCGATCCTTTAACACCCTAAGATGACGTCTTAAAGATCTGACTTTAGCTACATAGACTTCTTTTTTACCAGTTCTAGCAGTTTTCTTGCCCTTCTTAGAACCCGAAGCCAGGCCACGTTTATGTCGTGTTTTTCGCTTCGCTTCAGCTCTCGCCCTCGACGTTCCTTTTTCTTTAACTGTCCATACGGTACCATTCTTTATCAACGAGCGCATATCTTCCCGCGTTATCGCGTCACCGACATCCTCAAGCTTGTCAGGTTCGAATCTAACTCTATTGAGTCCTAGACCCAGTATACGAGCAATTAACTCTCTTTTTTTTCTTAGATTTACTACCATTAGGAGCTCGCCTCGTTTGGTTCACTTTCTAGTTTAGTAGTCTGTTCTACTTCAGGCTTGATTTGTTCTCCTTTTGCCTTACGTGGATTCAAAACCTTTAGCTTCATCCTGAGGGCTTCCGCCATTATTTCTTCTCTTTTTCTTCTTCCAACGGTACGACTAATTCGAACCGCATGTTTGCCAGGATCGATTTTTGCCAAGTCATTCTTGTTAAAGACCATGACTTCGATATAGCCTGAGGGGTGTAATCCTCTGGCAGCTCGTGGGCCTCTGTAACCTATCTTAACCAATCGAGGGACGCCTGACACTTGAAGCCTCATTTTGTTATCCTTGCCCTTAGGCTTCCTCCAATTGGGTGCTAAACGATCATATCTCCAGCTTTCTTGTCGTACAAATTTTGGTCTTGTACGAGATACTTTCTTCCTTGTCTGGAGTAGATCCTTGTTTATAACCATAAATCTCGCAGTGTCAAAGTGACCAGTTTTAAATAAAAACGTTTCTAGGGGGATTAGAACCCTACTTAAGGGGGAAACCTTCAGGGAGATAAGCGTAGTTTGTAATAAACCAAGATAAGGAGCGCAAGAATTAATAATTTCGAAGAATAGAATAATGCATGAAAAAATATGAGCTACCCGCGGTTCCGTATCCATATGATGCATTAGAACCGCATATCGATGCAAAAACAATGGAAATACACCACACGAAACATCATCAAGCTTACACGGACAAACTCAATGCAGCACTAGAAAAATGTCCTCCTGAAATTCAAGAAAAAGACATAATAGAAATATTATCATCTATTGACAAAGTTCCTGCTGAACAAAGAAGTGCTGTCAACTTTAATGGTGGCGGTTTTGATAATCACCGAATATTTTGGAACAACATGAAATCGAACGGTGGAGGTGAACCAACCGGGACTATAGCTGATGCAATTAAAACATCTTTTGGAAGTTTTTCAGACTTTAAAGAGAAGTTTTCTTCTACAACTGCAGTAATCCAAGGTAGCGGTTGGGGGTGGCTTGTCCATAATCCATCAACCAATAAAGTTGAATACAAAGCAATGCCAAATCAAACAAGTCCACGAACCGAAGGGTTGATCCCTCTTCTTGGATGTGACGTATGGGAACACGCCTATTATCTAAAGTATCAGAACAAAAGACCTGATTACATTTCCGCATGGTGGAATGTTATAAACTGGGACGATGTGTCTGCTAGATATGACAAGTCAAAAGGAAAATAGCTAATTATAGTCTACGAATGATGGCAGGTCCACCATTTGTTTGACTTATTTTTTATTATCCCTTAATAGGTCATGTCGAAGACATTTATGAGAAAGGAAGAAGATTGTTTTTTGTAAGTAGCAGCGCAACTGATTAGAGAAATTTGGGACTTTAAGATCAAGCCATTATGAAATAACGATGCGTTGTACAATTAAAAAACCAACACATCAAAGGTTCTGCACTATGTTTATGAATCCGAACTTTTCCCTCGTTGTTCTATTAACAGCCATAGTGTAATCAATAATTTTTTGTGAGTATTCGCTTAGAACCTTCATCATCGGATCTACCGACTTGTCTGTATAAAATCCCGGACAATCCCCTGTTAATTGAAATGAGGCATGAATGACTGGTCTTCCATCCGAACTTACTTCCGTCCATGATGCGAATGGATAGAGAGAGCAGACTCCAGGTTTTTCCGGATGTAACTTACAGCTTCCTTGATCGTCTAGGAATCTGCACGGGACTGGGACCCCATCTTCGGCGTCAGCTTCATTCAATTTTCTTTTAAGTGAAATCATGCTTAGTGTTGTGATCACGTTACCATTATTCCCCATTTCTTCCCAACTAGAAATTCTTGTTTCATTTTTCAAAAAATTGCTGCGTGAAGAGTAACCTAGTTTTTGTGATATAGTCGCAAGGTCATCTTTAGTAAGGGGCAGTCTTCCCTGACGATCACAGCAATTATGACAATCTGGCCACAAGCATCCCCAGAGGACGAATAAATCATCATTTTGTAATTTCGGGATATGAAATACAACATTATCTATTATGAGAGGAACATCTAGGACATCATTTCTCATTCCAATATGTAGATCATATATACACTGTTCAATCTTCCAATTTTTTCTTAAATTGTCAATTGCTTCCCTCACTCCGTTAATATCATCTTTCAATTTTGGTCGAATAGAAGTCAAAACCCAAGTTTAAATGTGCCTGAGGTCCCACGTAGTTTGGAAGGTCACTCCAATTGGCGGCTCAGTTCAGTAGCAATACAGATAGACAGTTAACCCCACGGATAAAGGGAAAGCATGCATCATCTACGGAAAATCGTAGAATGGTGTGGGAAAACGTAATTTGGCCATTGATATTAGGTCTGAACCGATCATTTTTTACTCTGAAAGAGTATCAGGAAAGGAGGGATCATTACTGTCGACTGCATAGGATCACTCCCTCTAGAGTGGCAGGAGGATTTGTATCACTTTTGGTGAAGGGTATAGTGGTAAGAGAGAAGGAAATCTACTCTATCCATTATAGACTTATTCCATATATGAGGAAAAGAGCCCATTTAGAATACGGTCAGGTCATCAAGGAAATAAACACGAAGCGTTAAAAACGATAACCTACATTATTGATATCTAACGGCATTGTGTATTTCATCACCTCATAGCTAACCACAACGTCACCTGAGTTGACGGGCAAAATTATTGCATAAGGCCTTGACAGAACCTTGCCACACTTTATATAGTACTACAATATCTCAAATTTTTCAATAGCCCCCTAGAAAGATAGAATTATTTGAAATTCAACATTATCCTTTAGAATTTGTCGTATATTTAGCAAATCCTTACGTGACACGAATTCGACGGTATGTTAAAATATGCTATGCACTCCCCTAGATAGCTACTTACCATACCCCATAGAAAGGCAAATCATTTGAAAGAAAATCATGATAGCTCAGTTGAAGAGAATAACCCAAACCTAAGTGATCCTCCTGACAGCAATAGCCATGTTCGCAGATGCGAAACAATAGATGATGGGACCGAAGCGTTTATGCATTGGATGAGTTCGCCTGATAGGAAGTCTCTTACTTCAGATAATCCAATAATCCTAATAAAATTCGTCAACGATGTGAATACAGTGCTTTATGATACATCGTTATCTAAGGAGGTTGATGTTAAATTTACTGGTGGCATACCGTACTGCAATTACTGTAAATCCGATGAATGTGCTCATGTTGGTTTTACCATATGTTTAGAACAACTAGAAGGACATAGACCAAGTGGTGAGGAAGAAACGGTAGACGATATTGTCGACAGTTGATTATTAAATATGTATTCAATTCCACTTTAGCAGATAACTATTAGATTACTTCTTCCGTCTCCAAAGGCGAATAGAAAATTTTCTTTCTGGAGTAGAGGCATAGTCAGCAAATTTCCACCCCATCTTTATTAAATATGGCGTAATGAATGTCGTAATAATTGTCATTGCCCCAACCATTGGTAACACGAACGAGCTTGTGACCCCCGAATCTGTTCCCCCTTTAGCAACAACCAGCGCGAGCTCACCTCCTGAGGATGAAAGGCCAAAGGCGAGCCCTAAATGCTGTCTGAGTGTTATATCCTTGAGACCTAGCGGCCAAATATACGGTAAAGAATTTTGCTCCTATAGATACCAAAATTAGTATAAGCGCGGGCACTATAAAGAGCGGTAGCTGCGTAATGTCCATCAAGGCCCCGACAGAGACAAAAAATATTGCACCAAACAAATCTTTGATTGGAGTGGTTAATACTCGTGTAACAGAATGAACTTTTGATTCTGCAATCATGACGCCGGCAAAGAATGCTCCAGTAGCAACTGAGATACCAATTTCAAATGCAATAAATGAGAGTCCAAAGGCAACGCCGATAATTGCTACTATAAGTACATCATGTTGGTTGGTTCTCCCAATAAGATTTACAAACCTTGGCACTGTCTTTGAGCCTAGAAATAAAGCACCTACAATAAATGCCAAAACAGTTCCAATAGATACAACTAAGTCTATACCAGATAGTTGACCGCTTGCAGAAACTGATTGCAATATGGCAAGCATTGATATTATTATAATGTCCTCAATTATAGCAACACCAAGAATAATGATCGATGCTTCCTCTTTTACCATACCTAACTCTTCCAATATACGCATGACAATTACCGTACTTGTTACTGAAATGGCTAATGCTAAGAAGAGGCTATCAGATAGCGAGTAATTCAACGCTTGGCATACTAAGTATCCGATGGTGAATGTGCCTAACGCCTCACTCATGGCAATTACAAATGCACGCTTGCCGATTTTTCTCAATTTTTCTATCGGGAACTCCATTCCTACAACGAACAAGAGTAAAATGACTCCTAACTCGGCAAATAGATTCAGGACATCAAAATTACGGATTAAACTGAAAGGTGGAGTAAAAGGTCCTATCAGCATACCAGCAATGATATAGCCTATAACCATTGGTTGTTTGAGTTTGTATGAAATCATTGCCATTACCGACGCGACAATCATAATTATCGTAAAATCCTGTAAAACGGGACCTATTTCGAGTACCATGTTATAACATCTACCAAGATGGATCTACAAAAGTTATTTAATAAATGTCTTCCAATTTTTGAAGAATAATGCTATTCAATAATGGCCGGCTTTACTACTAAATCGCGCTACTATAATACAGACCAACTACGATCTCCTCTTGTCAGATAAAATGGAGTGAAATATGGGGGCCAAAAAGAACTTCTGGTCCAGACTTCGGTTAATTAATTTGAGCTCGGATGATTTGGAGAACTTAGGTGGATTAGCTTTGTCTCTCTGTGTAGCAATCCTCCGGAGTTGTTACATTACTATTTGGCATTATTCATCTCAACAGTCTTGGGGTCCTCAGAATATATGAAATTCCATCAGGATCCAATTGAGGAGAGCGTCTCTTGTGAGGAATACATAGACTATTTTTTCAGTAGATAGAATATTAATGGTTACTAAAGAAATCGGTAAAAACAAATAACCCACTCATCAACTTTTGGTGTAGCTCGTGATTAGCCCGGTCGAACCTAGCACTACGTGCAGGTGCCGAATCTAGTGGCCAATCTCCAGTGAGGGCTATGGATTTCAGGCTCTGGATCTCAACAGAGAATAGAAACCTGGAGACAGCAGTTCGAATCTGCTCCGGGCTACCTTTTCTTATACAGTTGGTCCGGATTTGGCCAAGTCAGATACAGTGTCACCAAACCTTTCAAAGTTTCGGACAAATAGCCCGGCCAATCGTTTTGCAGCTACCACATAATCTCGTTTATCTGACCAAGTTGAGCTCGGATCTAATATTTCTGACGGGACACCTAGGCAGTATACGGGAATGTCTAGGTTGAAAATATCATCGTGCTTATAACTAACCGTATCTAGCTCACCGTTTATCGCAGCTGACACCATTTTTCTAGTATATTTTAATTCCATTCTCTTACCTATGCCGTAAGGTCCTGCTGTCCAGCCGGTGTTAATGAGATAGACCCTCGTCTTGTGGGTTGAAATCCTTTCGCCTAACATTCTGGCATAGACTATAGGGTGTAATGGCATAAAGGGTGCTCCAAAACATTGAGAGAATGTTTCCTTGGGCTCAGTTATCCCTCTTTCAGTTCCAGCCAACTTACTTGTATAGCCCGATATGAAGTGGTACATTGCTCCCTCTTTGGTCAATTTTGCTATGGGAGGCATGACTCCAAAAGCATCGGCAGTCAAAAATATAATCACATTAGGATGTTCTGCGATACTTGGAACGAGGGCGCCAGGAATGTAATCCAACGGGTAAGCGACTCTAGTATTTTCTGTCAATCTGCTGTCATCGAAATCCGGTTTTCGACTATTGTCATCAATAACTACATTTTCCATTACGGCTCCAAATTTAATGGCGTTCCAGATTTGTGGTTCATTTTCTTTCCGGAGGTTTATACATTTGGCGTAGCATCCACCTTCGAAATTAAAGACTTTCTTATCAGACCAACCATGCTCGTCATCCCCAACCAAGGCCCTTTGAGCGTCTGCAGATAATGTCGTCTTCCCTGTACCGGATAGTCCAAAAAACAAAGCCGTGTCACCGTTCCCTCCAACGTTAGCCGAGCAATGCATAGGGAATACTCCCTTCAATGGCAAGAGAAAGTTCATAACAGTAAAGAAAGCTTTTTTTATTTCTCCTGCATAGGAAGTCGAGCCAATTAGAATCATTTTTTTTGTGAAATTAATAATTATGAACGTCCCACTCCTTGTACCATCTATTTCTGGAATTGCTGAGAAATCGTTAACAGATAACAGTGTAAACCCAGGAATATGACTTTGTAATTCTCTGCTGTTGGGCCGTATAAATATCTGAGTGGCAAAAATGCTATGCCAGACGGAATCCGTAAGAACCCGGATAGGTAACCTCGTTTCTTGATCTGCGCCTACGAACCCATCGAAGATGAAGAATTCCCTTCCGGATATATGCTGTCTCATCCTGTTGAATATCCCCTCAAACTTTTCTGGAAGGAGCGGATGATTCACCTTTCCCCAGTTTACAAGATCATGCGTTGTGTCATCATCCACGATATACCTGTCTTCAGGAGATCTTCCTGTAAACTTCCCAGTATTAACCGCTAATGCCCCTGTACTCGAAAGGATCCCCTCGTTTCTCTGGATGGCCAGCTCCGTTAATGTGGCCACAGGTAGGTTTCTATGGATTTTACCGAAATTGAAATTCATCTGGCCGAGTTGAATTTGAACGCTGTCTGCAGCGGTGTTGTTGTTGTCTTCACTCATTAGCACGAATTAACCTTCCTACTCGCTATTTAATTGATTTCATGCCATCCTCGATTGATAATAAATCATAACTAGAGATAAGAAGAATAATTTCACTCCAAGTGAAAAATGCCTCTTGATTTAACAGACAATTAGTTAGACTGCACAATCCTCAAGTTGTCAGTTTTTTTGAAATTGTTTATCTGTATTCTCCTAATTTACCCAAATTGGATTGTCTTTTATAATTGGGCATATATGGCGCCTATTGCTCCATTCATTTAAACCTTCTTTATCAAACTGACAACCATCTATGGTTCTAAGGATCTTCAATAGGGTCTTTTCCTCTACCAACAATCTTACTATCCTCTCTTCTACTGTTTCCATCAACCCGATACTATTAATCTAGATTCGTATTTAGTTATTACTATAATTTAGTAACGAAGATTAATTACTAAATATTTTAGTAATACCAGTTTACTTATAATGTCACAATACTTTTTACCCTTCAATATCAAGATTTACAAACCTATCAATAGGTTTTATTTTGCGAGTGTATGAGAAGACTCACAATGTGACGATCACTGATTAATATTTCCAGATTCTTTTAATGCTTGTCAATTTTATTTGACATGCATAATCCCTAATGCTTTTGTGGAATTAACATCTTATTATTCAGAAATCGTCGTTTTCGCACGCGATGATAGTCTTGTTTGTATCCTGAAAGGTTGAAAACAACTCAATATGAACAATAGGTATAAATTTACATCAATTGCAAAGTTTGATATGTTCTCAGCCCAAATAGATTGTAAAGCTTTAACTATAACAAAGAGTCGCTCGCTTGTTATTTTCTCGGTATTTACAATTGTCTCCTTCCTCTTCTTATTGTCTTCTTTCTCGACATCTGCAACAGCTCAGGATAGTTTGAATCAAAACAAAACAATAGGGACTTTGGCTGACTTTTCATTGCCAGATCTCTTTGACAAGGTCAAGGGTTCTGTTGTTCAGATAACCGTTACCAATAAAGATGTACTAGCATCAGGTCTTGGTTCTGGTTTTGTATATGATAATATTGGACATATTATAACCAACAATCATGTAGTTACTGCTGGCGGTAACACTAATAATGTCTCAAGCGGTAATGTTAGTGTCACTTTTCTAAATGGTAAGATATATCAGGCTAAAGTTGTAGGAACTGACCCTTTTTCTGACATTGCAGTTCTACAGCTCCAAAAAATAAATAATGAAAGTCTGGTGCCGTTAAAGTTTGGCAACTCGTCTAATTTGCGAATTGGTAATCCTGTAGTGGCAATCGGCAATCCATTTGGTCTGTCTGGATCCATGACTGAAGGAATAATTAGTGGATTAGGCCGACTCATCCCTGCATCATCACAGACTCCAGAATTTCCAGATTTAAACCCAAATCAACAAATTTTACCTATCCCACAGTCATCTTTTTCAATTCCTGAAATAATTCAGACTGACGCTGCTATTAATCCTGGCAACTCCGGGGGTCCGTTATTGGATTTGCGAGGTGAAGTTGTGGGAATGAACACAGCCATTTTCTCTACTACCGGAGTTTATTCGGGGATTGGATTTGCTATTCCTTCAAATACGATTAAAAAAATAGTACCGATCCTAATTGCAGAACATTCCTACAAACATCCATGGATTGGGATCTCAGGGACCGATGTAACTCCTGAAATCGCGTCGGCATTGAAGTTGAATCAAACAACTGGCTTCCTAGTTATTGATGTCACCCCAGGTAGTCCTGCATCGAATGCGGGTCTGCGCGGTGGAGACAAGGAGATTGATATCAATGGCAGAAAGATTAAACTCGGTGGAGATATCATATCAGCTGTAGACAACCAGACTGTATCTAAAATTGACGATATCTTGGTATATCTTGAAGAACATAAGAATGTAAATGATACTGTAAATATTTCTGTTCTCAGAGATGCCAAACCGCTGGACATTAAATTGACCCTAGGCGAAAGACCGACAAGTTCACAAAATCAGCCTCTGTGGATTGGGATCTCAGGGACCGATGTAACTCCTGAAATCGCGTCGGCATTGAAGTTGAATCAATCTAAGGGCATTCTGGTCGTCAGTGTTGTTGCAGACAGTCCGGCCGATAAAGCTGGGATTAAAGGCGGTTATATTGTTCGGGACATAAACGGAACGCAAATAGAATTCGGAGGGGACGTAATAATAGGTGCCGATAATCAATCAATGGACAATCTTTCTCAGCTTACAAACTACTTGTCAGAGAACAAGAAAGTAGGAGACAAGGTAACTCTTGACGTCCTGAGAGACGGCCAACCAAAAGAAATAACAGTGACCTTAGCGGCCAAGCCAAGCCCAGTGCAATAACCAGTCGCACTATCCCATATCAGCGAGTTCTCCATAACCCTCACCGAACTCTTTGTACACATTGTTTAAGAGGGCCATGAATTTCTTGTCCTTAGAAAGTGTCTCCTTCATATTGCGCTCTAATTCATAATAAGCAACACTAGCATCACCACTTTCAGACTTGGGATTCAATGAAAGAATGTTTGATTCTATGTACATGATGGCGATCTTAAACCCAAGAGATTTAGCGTTCCATTCTAATTCAAGAGCTAGACCTCTTGTCACCTCGTTAATGTAATCTGCGTCATTTGAGCTCCCCGCATCTTCCAGCCAGTAAGAAGTTGTTTTGCAACATTGTCGCAGATACTGTGTAATAACAGAATAAAATCTTGCGGTTGTTGAATTTATTGTGTCATATTCGAAGTACTGGTATAGAAGAGTTAACAATACTGGATCTTCTTTATACTTTTTTAATAATATTGGAGAATAACTACGAGTCTCGGATAGTACATAGAATATACCAAGAGAAGTTAGTTTATATCTTCTCAAGCCTCTTACTAGCCTGCTTTTCTTTTCTTCGAGTAAACCTAGAGAGATCAATTTCACAGCCACAGATTGTATTTCGACAGAATGATCCTTATCCCTAAATTTTAAGTATGAACCCAATTGACCCGTAATGTCCAAATCGTTCATTATTCTAAATAGTAAGGCCTTTTCTTGCTCGTTTACTTCCACTTTCTTATATTTTGATAAGGCAAAAAAGTAATCTTTGTAATCCACTAACTTGTTACCCTCCATTGAATTGCTGTGATAGTAACGTATGAACTACATTTAAGAAGTTATTGATGCGTGGGCTCACGGGCATGGAAATTTGAGAATGCGATGAAAACTAACTTCTCACAATCGGATTAAATTTTCAAACAAGCCCTCTTACCTCACCAGTTAATATTCTCTCAACCTAAGACTTCTCTAGAAAATGTATAGATCAGTTGCTCCGGTGCAACAATGGACGACTTGGAATGGGGATAAAATCATCATTGAGGCACGATAATATCATTCTCATTACTGCCTAGAGATTCTTTAAGTTTAATAGTAGTCCCTTATTCTCACTTTTTGAGGGGCCATCGTCTAGCTTGGTCAAGGATACCAACTCAGTTGAGGTATAGGCCTGGGGCGCTGGCGGTCGTGGGTTCAAATCCCACTGGCCCCATTATGTACATGGGTTCAAATATTAATAAAGACATTAACAATTGCGAAGGGAGGTAATAGTTAACGCCATTCAATCTATGGACTATGATGAAACAGTCTAGGAGCAGAATTCTTAGATTATTGGAGACCGGTTCTATCATGGGGATGAACCGAACAAGGGACCAAGATGTGTAAACAGTAAGCCCACATCAATCGATCCCAGCCAAGGTCCACTATTGCTTGGCCTAAGAGTTAATTTTGCAAAAACATCTGACAAGATTGTAGTTAGAGGATTAGGTTTACTATTAGGCTAAGTTCTCTCTAAATTCAATTAAACGTATATTCATAGCCCTGTTATTTAGTGTACCTCTTCATCGCTAATGATATTTTCAACAAATGTTTTTAGATTTTGTTTTCGTTGCTCGTTTTTTTTTTGCGAATTCCTGATCTTTTCCCTTTCGAGAAAATCATTTTTCGTAATTCTATTAATGCCTCTTCTCTTATTTTCATAAAGTTGTTTTTTTTTGTAAATCCCCTCCCAATGTCAGCATTCCATACGACTTCAACTTCTGTATTGAATGGAGTAATATTCAGACAAAAAATAGCGATAGACACTTGAAGCTCTACTAGGTTATAATGGAATCATTGATAAAAAACATGCCAAAGATTTACTATGTTTTCGATAATTGCGACGTGTTCACCGGCCGGGAGGAGAGCCTGAACTGCTCCTCTGGTACCCCATAGCTTGTAGAGAAGGGGATTGTAGGCAAGGCTTGCGAGCTTTGAAAAGATGAACTAGCTATCTTGGCGGGCCCAAAGAAAAGTTCCTCGTAGTCTGAAGGGCTTTTAATTACATCGATAATGCGTTCGAGTATTTCTTGTTTTGTAAGTTCTGCAATATGCCCTTCGTTTAGCTCTTGGACTTTTTCGTCTGTCAGGATATTTTCAAGCATATCCTTGAGTTTGTCTTCACTATACGTTTCATCTTTGTGGACAACGTCCGCTTCATGTCTTTGTATGCATTTGTCATACAATTCTATTGATTTCCTATACGATTCGACAATCACGTCACACTGACCAGGGTCAGCAGGATTTGCCTCTGTATAGTCTCTGAACATTCTTAGTTGATCGACTAAAATTTCGACGCTAATTCCTGTTTTGTAACAATACACAGGAACCTTAGTAATTATTTTTTCAACTTCAGTCATGCTAGCCCCGGCGTTCTGTAAAATATTCCTTAGTCTGACCAACCACGCATATTCGAAGACGTCTGAACCGTTCTTATGCAAATTAACTGCCAATGTGCGCAACAGGCGATAATTTGGGTCATTCCTCGCAAATTCCTGAAGCAAAGAATGAACGCTTCCAACAGATATTGCATGAAATTTTGCGTCAGTTAATACATCAGAAAATACATCAGATTTTCGCACAGATTTGACAATTTCCCTTATGGACCGACCACTGAGTGAAAGATGTAGAACTTGTTCAATAATTTGAGGAGGTATTCGATGACTCATTTGTCTAAATGAAGTATTGTAATATAAAAATCTTATGTTTTTATCTTTTTTTTATTTTATATAGTCGGCTATGAATGTTATGTATTTCACACTCCCCGGCGACGTCCTAAGTCGATTTATGAACCCATAATGAACAAATTTTGAACCAAAACAGAACAATATATGAACAAAAATTGAATACAAATTGAACGCTTTCGCGTAAACGTAGCCCTTGAACAATTGTGAACACTAGTTGAACAACCGTTGAACGCATTTGGTGTATCTTGGAGGCAATATCCAAACTACGATCGGATGTTTCCATCCCATTGCACAAGGCATTCATCGCGTCTTATTTGCCATTGACATTATATAGTTCGACCTAATAAGATTCCTGCCAAGGTTATAGTACCCATTAACTGTTTAACAAAATTTCTTTGTCGCTACTAAATCTAAGAATAAGGGATTGCCGATCTAACATATTGCGTTAATATATATTTGTACACAGGGCCATTCAAAACTTACTTATCCTACCTAAATTCTAAAAGTCTCTGGAGTCCTAGCAGGATATTCGTCTGTCAGAAGCAACCATGAATGGATCTTCCCAGACATAAGTTTTGTCCAAGCGACTAATGAGCCCGAATCAAAGGGATTTCAAGGAATATCTTAAAGTCATTCTGGTCTTAAAAAGTTTGAAGTCTCTTATTGCAGTTGGGACGCTCGAGGCTCCATGGATACAGTCTGACAAACTTGACATATTCAACGGTCTGTTATTATTGCTTGACCATGATTAAAATTAATTCAATTCCTTG
>CAVSLF010000017.1:0-93091 GCA_963728595.1 uncultured Nitrososphaeraceae archaeon | reverse complement strand
GATTAATTTCTGCAATTGACTATGATAATCGTTAAAAACTAACTGTCTGGCTGCTTAGATATGGGCCGAGGGAAGAGGCAGCCAGTACAGGATGACATCGTTCGTTCATAGTATTTAAATCAAAGTTAGTATTATAGTTTATCTAGGAAACAGAAGAAAAATGACAAATGAAGTAAGAGAATTGTTCGAGTTAGTAGCATCCGGTGGTAGGTCTGTATTGTACGATTATGGTGGTAGTAGGGCAGCGTCAACTACTACGACAACACCTATGGTAACAGAAATAATTAACGGGTTGATAGTTACCAGACCAGCAAAGAAGAATGAGCCAGAGATAACAATATTAAATGATAGTTGGGAGAGTAAGGCTGCAAGCGTTCAAGTCAATGAAGTAGCAGAATTATTCAACACTCATTTTGGATTCTTGAACGGAAAACTTGAGTGAATACAAGAACATGAACCTTCAACAACAAGACCGATTTTACGAGATGATGACTAGACTAAAAGCAAATTCAAGAGCAGCGTCAACCGAAGCGAAAGAGGATAGAATGATAACAGAAGTTCATGACGGGCTTATAGTCACTAGACCAGCAAAGAAAATTGAATATCTTTCTGAACCACAAAAGACAGAACAGGAAGCAAAGGTTTGGAATCTTACTAAGGATGGTCCAGTATTACAAAGCAAGGCTGCTTCTGTTCCGGTGAACAAATTACGAGAGATTATAAGATTCCAAAGATCAAACGGTGGACATTGAGTAAATACAAAAAGGTAAAGAAGAAACTACCACACATTGATGGACTTGAATAGTCTTATTCAGTTTTATACGCTTCAAACTGTGACAGGTCACTAACCCAGCACAGATTGCAGATGCGTACTTCATTCTCTACCTTACTACCATCTTCATCGATTACGTAAACACTCCATTCATTTTTTGTACTAAGAAGAAAAAGAAGGAGAAATCCCGAAGGATATTATTGATCTGCGCTACTTGGAGCAGGTGAAGATGCCAGTACCTCTACCATTGGCTCCATTTTCGAACCTTAGTACAAGATCGTTTGTCTGTCCACAAGTTCCGGATATGGTACCCTGCGAAGGTATCGAGTCAGAGGTGCAAATACCAACATGGTTTAGATAGTTAGATTGGAGCAAAAAACTTGATTTACTGATTTTCCCACCGGCGATGTCTCCTTCTATTAATCCTCCTTGAGTGTCCCTTAAGATAAACGAACCAACTAGTTTGACCTTACCGTGCGCTTCTCCTACGTCAAGACTAAAGGACAGGACCTCATTCACTCGGGTCATATCTCCGCAAACAAACAGTACTTGACCGCTCCCAGTCACTCCGCTGGAAGGCGCCGCATGGATATTGATGGCCATCCCTGAAGATATAATCATGCTCCCCATTAGGAACAAGATGACAGGAATGCATTTTTTTGATGTACAACTCATATCTCCCTTACTGGAATCCTCCATATTTAAGGTAGTAGTTTTCTTTTTATTTAAGATGGTTTGAATTCTAGACTGGTAGCCTTTGCCTTGAACGCTTTAGGTCTTTGAAATAGGTCGTCGACTGGCCAATTTTGATACTCTCTTAATTTGGACCAGTCCCAAGTAGCGAACTGTTCATATGAAAACTGATTACGTGTGACTATCTGAAAACCTTCGCTCGAATCCTCCATCCCAAACTTAATGGTATATTTGATACCGTACTTATCAGTGTGAGCAGATTTTTCTATAATTTCATTGACATTTTTGGTACTAAAAGGGATATAGAAAACTTCGCGTGCTCCCCCAAAAGCGTTGTTCACATGTTCCCCCGTTCTTTCATCAAGGACGGGTCTAGTTACACATTCAGTATACTTACCTTCGATATGTCCATCGATAGGATTGACAGGTATACCCAACCAATTGACTCCCTCCCATCTTTCTTCGTACCAAATGAATTCCTTCCTTTCGTGCTTTGGTGAATTCCAATCGATTGCTTTTAAACGATACATATGGGTGACTGTGCGATTTATATCTCCTTTTCTAATATCACATTCATTCAAAAACTTCCGTATTCTATCACGCGGTGCATTTATCTGGTGTGCCAGTCGATATGACGAGCCAGGGGCTACAAGGTCTCCAAAACCCCCATCGATATATGATTGATAAGTTCTGTCGTTGTATTCAATTTTGACTTCTGGTTTCTTTGGTATATCCGGCTTCTTAGATGAGAGATAATCCATCTTTGTACAAGATTGCTAAAGGGGAGATATGTTAAAAACTTTCTTTAATCTATCTACTATCGAAAGTACATTGGGAACGATTCGAAGGTCTGGGAGGGATAATGTTCTAATCTCCGCCTCTGGCTCAAAGAAAGAAAAGGTATCTTACTGTGTAGACTGTGAAAAGGTCAAGGTACTATCACCGCTTAGACACAGGATATACTTAGACGAAGACGGTAAGATAACTAACCCTGGACCCGATGCTGACAAGTGGAGACAGTGCTGGACATGCGGTGTCGTGGTAGCCGCTTATGAAGCAAAGCAAGAAGTTGAATTAGATACACTGACAGAACCAAGGGATAACCCATTCAAGTTTAAGAGTGGTGAAGTATACACGGAAGAATCACGCAAGATTGATAGAACGGGTAAGACTCAGAGAAAGAAGAAAATGAAACAGGATGTTGAACAGTATAAGGAACAGGACATTAAAGAGGCATTGAGAAAAGGTTCCAAGTTAGTTTCGTATGTAGAGTTAACCTAAGTTAACTCTTTGCCACACTCTCTACACTGTTGACATAGGTTAGTATTATACATGCATCCACACCTAGGACAAACAATAAAGTCGTTCATACAACATATACAACATGACCAAGAACCCTTATTACAATTGTAGAACAATTATCAATTAATTTTAGATGCTTTTTCCATCATACGAGAGTTAACTCATCTTGTACATTTTACATGCTAGCCTTAAAGCATCAATACTATCATTATAACTTGTTTGTTCCTTATCTAGCGAATATTCGTTAGCGTAAGCGGTCCTTAGACTAATTATTAACTTATCAAACTCTTTTGGAATAGCAAGATATTCCTTACTTACCAAGACTGCCAAGTGACTTAACATTTGTTTATGATCTGTGGAGAAGTTGACCGGCAGCACTTTCATAACTTCGGGATTAGAGGCCTGTTTGTTTGTCTCCCAGTTCAATGATTCATTGAAAGCAACTTTCAATAGGTTAACTGCTGCCCTATTCGCTCCATCTACAAAGAACCAAGTGTTGAAGTGCTTTCGATACAAGTCAAAGCAAAGATTGACAATATCCTGAGGGTTAGCATGTTCAAACTCTTCAGCGTAGAGGACTCTAATCTTTCGTTCTTCCTTCAAGAATTCAGTAAGTACAACGGCAGTATTAGAACTACCAAAGCCAAAGTCTACCCCAACACTGTGAAGGGTATAGTCATTAGTTGGTATGCCTTTGTATTGTTCACCTAACTGAACCACTCGATCAACCTGTAAGGGACTGAAAAGGTTCCCAATGAATCCACTGAACTGACAGCGATATTCTCTGTCAAACGATGGACTATGTTTGGCTCTCTCTATCTCTTCCTCTGTATAGATGCGGTTCAATCCGTAGGTATAGTCCAACTTTAGGCGTTTGTAAATGCAGGTGTCTTCGGGTTCAGCCTCTATCTTGTAGAATAGGGATCCTGGGCCCGCTGGCGTACTAACCATTACGATGTAAGGATCTGACTTGCCTATGTACCTCTCCGAAACGTGTCTAACGTCTTCCTGCTCTCCCTTCCTGAACATGTCCGCTTCATCAAGGAATATGAACTTGGGATTGGTTAATGATCTAAATGAATCTAAGTGGTTGCTTGGGTAGGCCTCTATCATACAGCCATTGAGTTCAAGGACAGTCTCTTTATTAGTAAAATAGATACCTAACTTATTGGAAAAGATTGCCTTTAATCTCTTGATAAGTTTAGTGGCTAAGTCAATGTTAGGCCCTGTTACAATGCATATCTGAGTATTCTTATAATCGTCGGTGCTGGTGCAAAGCCACGCCATCAATCTTAGAAAGAATTCACTGACACCTAATCCCGTACTCTTAAGGCACCAGAGATGCTTATCCTTAAAACTACCTTCATTGGTTAATAGAGAATCATAAAGTAACTTCTCGTAATCAAACATTGGATGCTGAACTCGGTCCTTTTCAGGAAGGCCGCACACGTGGTTAAAGCAACACTTCCCGTTAGTCCTGATATGTTCCTGGGTATGTTGTTGTTGGTCCCATATCCAGAAGGGTAAACCTTCGAGACTGAAGATCAGACGATGATCTCGTTTGTTGCTCTTGCAGTTGTCTCTTCGGCTGTAATGGCTGGTATGGTAAAGTCATTAACTATAGTAGGTGCTACGGCAAAGTAATTTGAAAGTGTTATGTTTAGTCTGTGAAGTTCTGCAAGTGATGCTTGCTGAATTGTTGGATTAGGATTGTTGTCTATGATCTCGTGGTGCTTTCTCTGTAGCCATAAGATCTCGTTAATCCTTTCCTTAAATTCGTGTACGTAAGTATACTGGCTCTGCCGCATTGCCTTATACCATCCATAACTTTCTTTCTCTATTTGCGACTTAAGTACATACAGGTATCTGTCACTTATCGTCTTACCTGTCAGGTCGAATATTGCTTTAATGATATCAGGCTCTGGTATTCGCTTTATGGTTAGAGAAGCGATAAGGGACTTGACTGATGCTCTCTCCCCATTTGTGAACTTGTGCACGCTTGTATTATCACCTTTTATGAAGATAAAGTATCTTTACTCCCGCTTACATATTAGTCGATATTTCCGCAGCAAGAAGACTACTTACTCGTTCCGTCTAGTTCATCCTTCTTTTTTAAGGCCTCATTCATATCCCCATTCATCTGCCTACGTTGATTTTCTTCCTGTAATTTCCTTAATTCTTTCAAATCTTTTTGCATACTGGTGACTTGTCCTCCCTTGTGCAAAAACCACATCCATATGATGGCTCCTATGATAAGCGGAATTCCTATGAATGGTGACACTATTAACAATACAGCACCACCTATCAGTATAAGAATGGCAAAAAAATATCCAATTCCTCTTAGTACGCCCATTTTGATTTAACCACAGTTTCCTGCAAGGCTAATTACCCCGTACGGCGCAGTGGTAGCCTTGGTATCAAGCGTCACGTTATTTTGTATAATTGAGACTTTTATTCCGCCTTTGTCGGTTTGTTTTTGGAATACCACGGAATAGGTGCCAGCAAAGAAAAGACCACTTTCGCAAACGAATGGAATACTCTGGTCACCTGACCCTGCCTGAGTGGCAGAGTCAAAACTCGAGTCCATAACAGAACCAGACCATTTCGTATTAGAGTGAATTTTAACAGTTGCTTGGTCACTTGCCGCTGCCATTTGTGTAATCACGACCATAATACCAGCAACCATCATTATCGATACGAATAATGCCACTATAGTTATCTTCATTTGGAACGTACACTGCTGAGGCTGACGATAAATAGTTTCAGTGAATAAAGTTATGTGCAATAATTCGTTACTAGAATTTCTAAAGTCCCTCCCCTCACTCTCCGGTTGGTACTATGCTCGCTAATAGATCGGGATACTGGGTTAAGATACGCAAACCACTCCAACTCAGAAGGACATGCTTTGCTGTCGTGTACTCGGTATGGGCCTTCAGTACCCTTCTTTTTTTTGTACCTCCCTCCCACTAATACAAGTCTACGGCTATAAGTTGCAAAAGTCGGTTGGCTTATGGAAAAGAAACAACGGTGCAGTAGGTGTCATAGTGGCGTTTTACAGACTAAATTAGAACCGAACGAATTGAAGTGTAATCTCTGCGGTTGGTCGTCGGTTGAAGTGGACTTTAAAGATTACTTGGCAAGTAAGGGATATGTCGGCTATGATGATTTGCTTGATGCTTTAAGACTCTCATTGAAGCTTACTGCTTAACTAGAGTTCTTCACCAGATTTATTTTGACCTGCCCTAACTACCACGCCAACTGAATTTTGCAACTGCGCCAGACTTTGTGGAGAATTGACGGGGCATATCTGGGTCAGACCACTGACTAGCGCTTGGTGCTAAAGTGAAGGTCTCATTTTCCATTTGAAATACGGATGCAAAACCGGACCCCTGAAGTATCATAGCACGACCCGACTCGTTCTTCAGTTGCTCCGACTTGATCTGTCCGAAGCCACCAATTCGGCTGTTAGGTTATTCCCATCATCGTTAATATCGATTTTTGTGCTCTTGGTAGGCAGCCAATTCGCTATGAATTTCGATATGACTTCCATAGGACCACCCTTTCTGCCCTGAAATATGTCTTCTAATTCTTTGCGTTGGTTTGTGTCGGCCATATCATCTATGTATAGCCGAGAAGTAGCGTTGCCATCAAGTAGTGTTGGACCCGGAAAATCAAATGCCGTTACAACGTCCCTTCTTTTTAAATCAGTGCCATTAAGTCGCCCACTCTGGATGCGAAAGAGCACGGGACTAGCACAATATCCCTTATCCATAATCATTAATTCTTTGACACCAAACCAACAAGGACATAACATGTTACAACTACAGCTTTCTACCATTTTTCCACTCAAATTCCATGTCATGGGACTGTGCAAACCAACGGGTACGTTATATTTATCCTTGATGGTCATTGTCTGATAAATTCAAAAATAAAAGAAGGGCCGTAGTTTGTTTGTACCAACTGTACCAACTGTACCAGGTTTTTTACACTTTAATTTTATTTTCCTATGTACTAGGGTACACACGATTAGGAGAAAAAAAGAAGTTGCCAATAATCTTAATACAGTTGGTACAACCGGTACAACGAGCGTGATTTCTTAGAATTCACCTAACAAACTTGGTACAACTTATCATACGAATACTCATATGAAAACATATCAATTTCACGCTAAGAAAATTAAATATCCAAATTTAATTTATCCTTGAAAACCCTTCAAGGTCTTCTAGTGGTGTCCAGACCGTCAAACGTAATATCGCCCCTTTTGGGATCATCAATCTGCTTGAATGGTGTAGGTTCGCTACTTGTTGTCCGCATGGCCGCGAATGCTCTAATACGAACATCGGGGAAAGCATCTTTCAATTTGTTCGCTCCTCCAAGAAGTGTAGCGCCTCTAGTTACTATGTCATCCACTAAGAGAATCTCTTTTGGATTGACAATTAATTTGTGAACTGCGAACGACTTATAATGCTCTTCGGCTTTCGGCCACATTTTCGGTGAGCAGGTTGCGGATTTGGTTACCGCATATTTCCGTTCAAGATATCGCGTTACTCCTTTCCCGAGACCATTTTTGTATAATGCTTTCGCTAAGCGATCAGGAACCCAGAGGGAACCCGCTTTCATTAGACCGCTCCCTGGAACGGGGACCAAAATGGGATTGTCTTTAAAGAAATAGGCAAACGGCAATTGCGCTATCTCTGCTAAGATCTTATCCGACACATATTGAGACATCGGGATGTCCAGATTTCGGATCATAAGATCTTGCTTCAATTCCGTCATAGCGGATTTCGATTTTTTTTCCTCTTCTGAGCTCCCATATGGAGAATAAGAAAGCAGGCTACCAAATTCCAATTGCATTAGGCTAAAAATGCTAAAAAAACTCACTTGATCTCATTCATTCATTGGTTCATTCATTTACTTACTTACACAACTAGATTGGGCATCTCGACTTCCAATGAAGACGGCAGAAACTCCAAGATCTCTTCTGGATCGGACAACTCGATAGCACCGTAACTAAGCAATCGTTGAACGCGTGGAAGATCGTTTCTGTTTATTAGTGATTTCCAGATGAATAGAGGACGACCTAACCTAATCGCTTCCCAACCTTGATGTATTGAACCGCTGTCATTGGAGGCTTCGACTATAACTGTAGCATCTGAAATTAAAGCCATTGTTCTATTTCTTGTTACAAAATTGCCTGGCCTGACAGGTTGTCCTATTTCAAACTGCGATATAGCAAGGTGATTCTTCATGATCTCTTGTTGTAGAGGAAAGTTCTTTGCAGGGAATGTTTTGTTCAATGGGGTCCCTAGAACTGCAATGGTCTTACTCCCCGCGTCTAGAGCAGACAAGTGAGCGGACGTATCGATTCCTTCTGCTAATCCGCTCACAATGACAACCCCATTTGTTGCTAGCGATCTTGCAATTGATCTAGCATCGAACAGTCCGGCTTCTGATGCTTTCCTGGAACCAACTATCGATACTCGGGGTTTAGGTAATGGGATTTTTAGTGGCCCCTTAACGTAAAGTGTCTCGGGGGCATACCTTACCTCAATATCATTCAATGGACGACCAAGAAGTGTTTTAACCGATATACCTGATTGAAGATCTTCATTGGCTGTCATATTTGCTACCCGATCGATCATTACTTGTAGTAGTCCCCTTTAACCTTTCCAAAAGGACATTTTTAAAAATGAGAGTAACCTGGGGGGCCGGGGCGGGAGGGAAGAAGGAATACAGAAAAACCCTGACTGATTGCACTAAAATCCGAAACCCCAACTCATGAGTTATCAAGGACTTCCTGATCCTCATCATTAAGTCGGTATAATCCCTTAACTTGATGTTGGGCCAGACCCACGCTTTACCCCCGCCACCAGTGCGCTCTGCTTGGGCTCTTCAAATGCTAATTTCTTTAATCTGCGGCTAAAGGCTTCACTTGATTTTTTGCCGACGTTCTTATCTGAGCAAAACCTTTCGTAGGAAGCATATACATCGGCCTTTGTCTCATAGTGGCCGTCGGTGGTCCTCCGGATAGCCAGTTCCGCAAACAACCGGATAGGATCGGAACTTTCAATATATTTTACATAATTATCCTCAACGCTGCCTATTGGTTGTAGATATTCCACTCCTTAGGACGCGGGGCAACCTTCTGACCACCATCATCAAAAGTGCTGACATCTCCGACTGGGTACTTACTTCGTTGATGAGATCGGGATTCGCCTTGTCTCCGAGAAACTCGTTTGGAAAATTAATTATAATAAGTCTGGCGAAAAAAGCAACTGTCTCGTCTGGCGTTTGCGGCATCTCATTGGTTGAGAATATTAGTTTGGCGTAATTCTGGAAACTGAAAGCGGGTTTAAATTTATGTTCGGCGGGTATGTCATCACCACCTGTTAGCATCTTGAGTATTCCGGTATGCTTGAGCGCCTGGCTTGACATATCCGCATCTATGTTGGACATCTTTCCAAATAATTTGGCTGATGCAAAACGGTTTTCCAATATTCGGTGGAGCGTTTCGTTTGAGACATTCTGCCACCCCCAGGAATCGGGTAATTAATTGGGTGGTAACACCTTTGCCGTTCCTACCTGAGCCATTGAATAAAAGCAACTTGTGGAATCGGAGTTCCCGCCACAAGCAGTAAGCGATAAAATCCAAAACTGTCTCCACATCATCATAAGCCATCACCTGATGGAAAAATTTCCAAATCTTTGTAGGATATGGTTGCAACGGGCCTTTAGAAATAATATAATCATGAGGAATCTGTACCGTTGCCATGAAATCGGGACTGTGCGGCTTTACCTCGCCAGTCACTAGGTTGACCATAACGTTCTTGCAGCAAAGCCATTCTATCTTAGAATCAAAATCCGACCTGTCCACATAATTGGCCCAGATAATGCGGTTTTTGGTGTCAGTCACGTCCTTTGTCTTTACTTGCGGTTCATAGGTCACGCATTCTTGTTCTATCAGCCATTCGCCACCCTTTACGTAGATGCCCCTACTATCGTCATAATAGTAAAGTTCCTTCGTATCCTTCATACTTTTGAAATGATACCGCTCTGTTAGTTCCTGCTCTAGGGTCTTGCTATTTTCGTTGTTTTGATACTGCTCCCTCTGCTGGGTACTCCCAAAATCTTTGTTGAATATGTCATTCGGATCCAGAAACCAGTCTCACCCGCAAACATTTCATAACGCTACCGTGATAATATGCAAAATCAAGGTTCTCAAAGAACCTGCCTGCCACTTCTTTAAGGAACACCATTACATCTCGCTCGCTGACATCCCTGCAGTATTCGGTAAAATCACCCTGTATTCTCGGGGTTAAATCGGAAAAATAAATCCAAAACGGTGGTGATGGGGATGCTACTGGAATAAGAGGCATTTTGTATCTTGCTTGTGCGTAGTATTTTCTTACAGTAACGGGCTTACCTTGTTCGTTATAGATTTCCTCTTTAGCGTTTGCTAGGCAGAGAAAGAACTCTTCCTTAAGACGTTCAGTGGTCCAAAAGTCATCAGGACTATCATCTGTTATATCGTAAATAAGAAAGGTCATCGTTACTGCCACGGGACCTCCTCGTTTCGATATACATGACGATGTGGAGATCCATCTGGATTGACGGCACGCCAGCGGAAGACCTTACCATTCAGCCATACAGGCTCAAAGCCGATAACTTCCCCGCATTCGTTGCAGTATCTCATCTCGAACGTGGCTCCACGACGCGGATATCCCAAAAGCGGACGAACTGTTCCCGAGAATAGATGGCAGGACGCTCAGTATCGGATTTCCATAGCGAGCATAAAACGACCTGAAAATCTAAAATCTTTATAACTTGTGAATTACTATCTAACTTCGGTTGCATGGTTTAGTGGACCTTGTGATCTATCTTTAGTCTCGAAAGCGGTAACTGGAGCCTCAACTCCAGTACCTATATTTTCTAGCGCTTCTTGCATGATTTCACGAATATTGTGAATACAGTTCTCTTCACTTAGATGCTTGTTTATGGTTCGAATTACACCGGTACTTTCTTTAACTTCAGAAATCATACCGCTTTATGGTCCTTCTTTAATGCAATCAGTTCGCGGATCGACTATCATAGGATTGACATTTTTTTCCAATCTGTCTTAGCATCATTCCGAGTTGCTTTCTCCAGTAGGATTGTCGTCTTATCTGACATCTCGCAGATACTTGAAGCATTACATCATATAAAGATATATACAGGCCTACGTATATGTCATATACCTAAATGTTGCCTGTAGGGTTCATGTCAGAGGTAAAGAACTATCAGAGAATAGCGCTGGGAGACACCGAGCGTTTGTTTATTAGAATTTTTGCAATCGAACCGTCAACGGCATGGGAAATCTATGCGTACCTGAAAGAGAGAATGTAAAGCCCATGGGCGTACAAGAACGTGCATAATAGAGTAAAGAGGTTACTAGATCTAGGATTAATAGAGGTACAAGAAATAATGCCACGAAAGGCTATAAAATATAGACTTACATCGCGAGGATTATTTGAACGGTTAATGTTGAGCAGTGATATTTTTCCTTTGTCCTTTGAATCGGTACAAGGACAACATAATAATACAGACTATCCTGTTACCCAGTTACTTTGAACCTATAACTATCAGCAAATTCGGACCTGAGACCTCCAGTTCACTCACTGGTTATCTTAACAACTGTTGTCAAAATATTCTTGCATTACTGGAATATTACAATTATGAAGGCAAAGACTTTGGTCCACATAAGGAGGATTATGAGGGTGAGAGTTTAGAAAATGGTATCAGGAATGAGTTAGAAAATTTTGTAAATTATATAGTCAGAAAATCTCAGGCCGTTTCATATCTGATGGCCATGGAGGGACTAAGCCTGTTGATTGGTTTCCTATCGAAGAGTTGGCTAAGGACAAGAAGTTTATTGAGACTGTCGAGAGAATCAGACAAGACTTTGATTCTGGATATAAAAAGTTCGTGAAGTGATTTATTATATTGTTGTTGCATTATTTATTGCCAATCATCCTCTTGACCTTCTCCAACTCCAAAGCCAACGCTTGGATCTCTGTCTTTTCAACTTCCAGTGTTTGAATCCGTCTAGCCATCTTCTGCGTTGGGTCAATGGTCAAGAGGTCCACCGCCTTCATGTATTCGGTTAAAAGTTGGCTGGGGTTCTGTCTGACATAATTATTATCATTTGCTTTTAAGTTATGTCCTTCTAATAACCAGCGTCTTTCCGTCAACAGTTCTGAATTGATACACTGATTAGTAAAGAACTTTCTAAATCCGTGGCAGACCTTGACGTCCTTTCGACTTCTATTACTATCGGGATCATGATTCACGTCGCGTATACCAAGTTTAACTAATCTTCTTGCTATGAGTTTTTGAATGTTAGAAACGCTAACTGGTCTAACTATTCTTCTTTAATCCTGCTTCCATGTAATCAAATTCATCTCTGATAAGATAGGAATCGGGTCTAATCACTTCCCCTTCTCTTTCCCTGTATTCTAAATACGAGTCTATTGCGCTAGCACATTCAGGTGTACAGAAAGTAATGTATTCCTCTTTTTCGTCATTATATGCTATTATCTTGTATAAAGAATCCACTTTCTCTAAATGTTTCATTTTAAGTTCAATAAGTGCTTCTAACCTAAGTCCTGTTGAAGAGAACATAAGCACTACAACCCTAAGTCTGGTATTACACAGCGATAGAAGTTGTTGGATCTGTTCATGAGTATATGGTTTATCTGGTAGTTTTTTGTCCTCCTTTCCAAGATATTGTTTTAACTTTCTCCACTTGGGTTCGACATCATTCATGTAAAGAAACTTTTTGACTACTTCATACATCATCTTTCTTGTTGTGGACCTGACGGTTTTCTGTAAATGGATTAGGTATCTTTTGATAAAAATTTCAATTTCTGGAATGGGTAATTTGATAAATTGGTCGCAATCAATTATATTGCAATATCTAAGGAATAGGAATAGTGTATTCCGGTATAATCTTTTTGTAGCGTCACTCTTTAATGCCTCAATAAAATTGATGTATGCTTCCTTATCCTCGTTTAGTTTGATTATTTTCTCCAGTTCCAGGTCTTTTACCGGCACACCTTTCCTTCATGAGAGTATTATATTAAGGATGATAAAGTCTTGCATATAACATGATGGCAGACACAGTCTTGCAGTCTTCTATTTCACCATCAATGCATTTCTCTATAGCGGTATGCAAATTCATCCTCTTAGTCTTTATAATTTCGTCATCATCCATACGCAGCCGTTTCGTTATTCTTTTTAAACCTGTAGCAAAGAATAGATGCATTTTTTCTGTAGAGTATCCCGGAGCCAAGTACCATTTTACTATCGGAGCAAGTTTTCCAGAATACCCTATCTCTTCATTCATCTCTCGTAATGCGGCTTGTTCTGGTGATTCCCCTTGTTCTATCTTGCCCGCAGGGATTTCAGTTATTGTTTTTTTGGTAGCAAGTCGAAATTGCTGGATGAACAAGAGATTTTCATGTTTATCCACCGGTAGAATCCCAACAGAATCAGGATATCCTACCAGTTCCTTTGTAGTGATCACACCATCTACCCGAAATTTATTGACACTGACTGAAAGTTCTCCCGAGTACACCTTGTTACTTTGTAGTAACTTAAATACGCGACCCATGAGTTATGCAAATAGATTCACGTTCTTACTTTTATGAATATTTGCATTATTTGAAAGGGAATAAGTGTATACTGTTCTAGGAAAGTGACTTCTAGTTTAGAAATTAATATTGATGGAATATCTGTTGGAGACGGGCATTTGCCTAATTGTATTAAATCAAAAGATCTAACTGACTTAGTTTATCTATCCGAGCGGCCCATATGAAGTCCATATTCCAAGGTTGATTATAGAGTATTCCCAGCTTAGGCTGCTTGATGTTCACTAGGTTAACTGGAGCATCATCCACTAGTATATCGAAAGGATATTCTGATTTAGGACGATCATCATAAATAAAGAGGAGATCATCGCAGTATACTTCGTAAAGATCCAGCCATTTCGCTACATTAACCACTGAAGGTCTGAATCTTTTAGTTAGAATAGAAATCCTGAATCCTCTCTCATGTAGTTTATTTGTGGTCACGCCTATATTTGGTTCCGTAGGAGGAATTTTTTTCCAATGCCGTTGCCATATGTCTGTAAATATCTGGGAAATTTCTTCAACTGCTATGTCGAAGACCTGTGAAATATCCCATGAAACTATGTCACTTTTTAGGATATTGGCTTTCTTCCTCTTATTGTACTCTTTGGATCCAAATTAGCATCGTATCAGCCAACACAGAATCTAAATCTATTGCAAGAGTTTTCATCTAACTTGACCTAAGTCTGAAAGAATGAGTTTAGAAAAGTATATAATTTATCCTTTAACAATTTTATGTGCCCATCCTTATGAAGTGGTGAAGTCCTATTGGTTTTTATTATAATAGTAAAGATCGTGTCAAGGCGATTAATTGTATCAGTACTATTTAAGCGCTCAAATGTCCTAGGTCCATGAACGCTTGATCCAAAATTCCGCTATTGTTATAATCTTTTTGTCAAATCATCAAGATTTATTATGAGGTAGTGGGGTGAAATGTTCATGGTCGATCTTTTCAAATCTCTGTGTGATAAAATAATTAAAACCGATGGATTTGTAAGATTTGTGGGTCTTGCAGATGAACATGGAACACTTCTAGCTAGTTCTGAAAGAAAAGGACTTAAACCCCTTCTAGATAATGAACAAACCGCTCAATATGCTCTTGCAGCTGTGACTCGCCAGTATACAAGAATTCGATGGCAATCTATACTAGGAAAGAATGACTACACTTGTTCGTATTATGAGAAGGTATTTAGGGTTACCATACCGATCACTGATGCCAGAAATCGTCTTTGCTTTGTAATCATCTTTACTTTTGATGTAGCTGCCAAAAGATTCCATTCGATAATCATGAACAAGATCATTCCGGTTGTCAGAGAAAGCGAACCAAAATTGATGAAGAAGCTTTCCAAAAGAAAATGATATTTTAGCATCCTTGCACAGTTCTGCTAACTTGTCAAGAAAGGTTCCAAGATAAATGCGCGAAGGGTCAGGATTTCCAAACATATCGTCGAGTTTGGGATATACAATATTAAAGATTCCAAATCAGTCGGATTGCAATAGACGTCAACAAGCACCTTCTAACAGATAGTGAACACATGGCAAACTACGATAATCTGGTTATCAAGGCCGAACCCGATAGCGTAATTTACGAACAACTACATGCTAAGAACCGAGAAGAATAAACAACAATCAATGAAAGTTTATCTTCCTAAAAGGTGAATATACAAGCACGTCAATATTCCGGATCCTGAATAAAATTTTCGTGATAAGGAAAGAGTCGAGGAGGTATTATCCTAAACTAGGGAAGGTAACCTTGGACAAAAGTGGCTTAATATTACTAGGGATCGGAATTGTTATTTTCCTCATGGGCTTAAGTGTTCATGATAAACAACTAACGATGGAAAACGGTAATGCTATTGCAGGCGCCCTTTTAGGCATTATTGGTCTTATATTGGTCTACCTCGGATTTTACTCGAGGTTCAGCACCATGAATGTAAGGAACTGAAGGGCCTTTAACTACGGAAAACTAAGGGCCGACATACCCCCTTGCTTGCGATGTAATCTGAGAAGTTTATTTCAGTCTTCGACCAACACGTACTTACGAAATGACTGGCGACGAAATCAGGGAGTTATACAACCTGGGCGGTAAACATCAGTTTCTTGTTTGTGAAAGATGTAAACAGGAGTGTACTGGAACATGGAAGGGGATATGTATCGATTGTATGAGAAAACTACCCTCAGATTCCGCCCTCGCATAAAAACTCATAAACGATCAGGATCTGGTGGTATAATGAATTACTTTTACTAAAGATTTATATGGTAAAATGATGTTGTTATTATGTAGTAATAAATGAAGTCAATGATATCAGTAATGGTAATTGGCAGCACTAATCATTTCATAAGCGCAGTAAGTATGACAAACACCGTAGTAGCAAAAACCGTAACCGGCGATGGATATACGTTTGTAGTCCCATCAGGCTGGAAAGTTCAAGATAGAGAAAACCGATTCACCACAGTGGACCATGTATTGAAATATGAAAAGGGAGCTAAATTCGCAAATATTCAGATAGAACATAGCAACGTGTTGGCAGGTATGACCCTAGATAGTCTGGAACAAATGGTAGGCACTATGTATGAAACATCTAGTGTATTTGAATCAGGCGACGATAAGTATGTAGTAAACAACCAAACGGTTCCTTATGTAATTTTGCATGTAAGTGACGACAAGAATCTATATGGTATTCAGGTGGAGTCCGTGGTCCTTGCATTAGCAGTTCCATTAGGAGATAGCGACGGTCTGTTGATTCAGTACAAGACAAGCGAAAATAACTTCGACAAACTACAGTCACAAGCCGAAGGAATCATTCAATCAATCGCGCCAACAACAGTAGTGTAGTAGTATGACAATAGATTTGACGGAAGATGAAATGGATCACGAATTTGGCGATGAAAACAGCGACGAGTGGGGCTTACAGACGGGTTGAGGCCATAACTTTATTTTCTTTGAAGGGGAATATACAAGAACGCCCAAGTTTCCCCAACGAGAAAGAAATCTAATTAAAAATATAGTTGCCGCTTTGACGATAAAGCGAGTATCAGATTCCGATATTATCAAAGTCATAGTCGACCAGACTGGTAAGACGATAACGGATAGGTACCTTTCTACAATAAGACAGCAAATCAAGAGAGAATCTTATCATTGGTACAAGACAATGCGAGAAGGAGAGTATGAATACATCCACGAGTTCAAAGAGCGAATAAACGAAATCCTCTTTCTACAAAAGAAACATCATCAAATCATAATGAGAAACGAAGCCAACCCGCAGATTCAACAGACTTCTTTAGCATAGTTACACCGGCTAAGTATAACGCTTAGCAATCTTTACGACGTGGCGCCAACAATAATAGGAGTAGGTCCAAATGCTACCATATCAATTACACCAGAAACTAAGACAGGCCCAGCAACAAACGAGATCATCGTCTAGTCTTTCAATCCTCCGCGGCCTTCCGTTCTATCTATGGGATAAGCAACAACATACCGAGGAACACATCCGAACTAATGGTAAATGCTGTTTTAATCACGCGGTTTCTCTTCCTCAAAAAGATCAAAGTGTACCATCCAATGTATGATTATGAAAAACTACTTTATGATTCTCTGATGTCTGATAATGGAAGTTTCAAAGATAAACACCTGTGGGTACTAAAGGCAACCGGCCTAGGTGTAACAGATTCATGCTCAGGCTTATTGCATGGCTTTGTACAAAGACGATACTTACAAGAATTCTCAAATGTGTATTGTAACAGGGCCTAACATTGATCTCGCCACCAAACTAATCAAACGTTTGAAGGCAATCTTTTCCAATAAACTAGGAATATTCTTTACTAATAAAGAGACTGTCATAGAATTAAACGGTTGTATGATAGAAGCGTTTCCATCCAACCACTTAGACTCATTTAGATCACTAACCAATCCCAAGTTCATATTCCTTGATGAAGCCGATATGTTCAGGAAGGGAGAACAGGAAGACGTAAGGCATGTTAGTGAGAGGTACATCGGTAAGTCAGATCCTTACATTGTGATGGTATCAACCCCAGCCGGTCCAGGATCCTTATTCTACAAGATAGAGGCCGAACCCGAAGACACCTGCATTTACAAACGCCTTAAACTAGACTACACCTATGGCCTCAACAAGATCTATACGCGAGGAAGAGATTGAGCGAGCCAAACATTCACCTTCCTTTGACAGAGAGTACCGCTGTCAGTTCAGCGGGTTCATTGGCAACCTATTCAGTCCTTTGCAGATCGATAAGACAATAGCGTTAGGTGAACAATACAAAGACATACCAACCAACGATTATACTCTTCACAGTGTCGGTGTCGACTTTGGATTTTCAAGTTCGAGCTACAGGGATAGTATTAACTGAATTCTTGAAAGAAGAGCGCAAGATTAGGTATCGCAGAAGAGTTTGAGAAATGCCAATCCTCAGGATATTGTTGACCTATGTTTTAACCTCTATCGTAAGCACTGGAATACCTGGTTCTTTGTTGACGGTGCGAACAGGGCAGCGGTCAATTTAATGAAGGTTGCATTTAATGAGTCTCTGTCATGGGAGAGTAGTAAACAAGGACCTAATCCTGAAGCGTGGAAGGTGCTACCTGTTAATTTTGCAACAGAACATAAACAGATGTTAGCACACTTGCACATGCTAGTTAACAAAGAATATCTAGCGATACCAGAACAATTTGATAAGTTGATAGTAAGTCTAAGAACCGCTTACGCTAACGAATATTCACTATATAAGGAACAAACCAGTTATTCAGATAGTATTGACGCCTTAAGACAGGCATGCAAAATGTATAAAATGAAATAAAAAAGATTAGTCAGGGTCTGGCGGATTAATAGCACCTATTACAGCCTTTACGAAATCCTTTGTTATTCCCTTAAACTCTTTTATCATCTGTTTGTCTGGTTCTGGCGGACTAACATCGAAAATTCTTGTTATGTCCTCTTGATAACCTTGAAGCAATGTCTTCACTTGATCAATGTTTGGGTCGCCGACAAATATTCGCTGTACATTCTGGCTGTAGGCATCGAGCAATTCTCTTAAATGCGGTATGGGACCTGTATTAGTCTCTTTAATTGTTTTAATTACATTCTTTTCAAATTGATTTGTCAGTTTCTTGAACTGTACGCAACCTGTACAAGTTCGGGGTGCGTAGACTTGCTGAATACTTATCGTGACCATTCCAATCACTACTGCAGCAGTCACGATTGCTAACAGTGGTGTCGTAAGCGATTTCATTACTAGACTATATGTCCAGATCTAGATAAGATTTCCATTTTTGGCTTATGTCAAAAAAATATTATCGGGTTGCTATGTATACTACTCGGTAGGCCTGACCGAATCGCCGCCATAGCAGCCCTCATATAACCAAGAGGATCATTACATTCGGCAATTGGATATTTCAGGATTTCTGTTTTTTAACATAAATGTACTAATCTCATAATAGTAGGTCATTTTTCCAGTATTTCTCTCAATCCGTCAAGATTCATGATAGTTCAGCAATTTCTTTCCTTTCCTTAATGCCTCTTTAACATCCTCTTCCTTGTACTGCTCTACATCCTGTTTTAGTTTCCTTTTTCTCTGTGTCTTGCATGTTCTATCATACTTGCGTGACTCTCCGGTTTCAACGTGACCACTCTTAAACTTGAATGGATTATCCCTCGGTTCGGTTAGTGTATCTAGTTCAACTTCTGGCTTCGCTTGATAAACTCCTACTATAATCCCACACGTCCAACATTGCTTCCACTTATTAGAGTCAGGTCCTGGATTCGTTATTTTGCCGTTTTTGTCTAAGTAAATCCTATGCTTAAGCGGTGAAAGGATCTTAACCTTCGCACACCGGAGAATATGACAGCGTTGTCGGACCTGCCGCGCATCGTTCCCAATGTACATAGGTTATCTAGTGAAAGTTTTTAATCTATCTGATCTATAGCAAAGCAATCTCTACCATTTTCTATCCATCTATTACCCTAATGGTTAAGCAAGGCAACTAATATTAGTTTCTTTAAGAAATAAAGTAATCTTAGATTAACCAGGTATGAATGCGGTTACACCAGGCTTAAAGTCGTCTATCATTCCTTGTAACAATTTGTCCTCAGACTGAAACCCTTCATCAACTTCTAATACTGACCAGGTAGTGTCAGTCCTTCTAAGCACAGCATACTTTGGGCCCTTATCATCATGACTATTGTTATCATCTACTATCAATTCTTCTGATTCTGCACCGTCTAACATTAATTCATTCAACAACAGAACAGGATATATCCATTTCCTGCTGTTTATGTTTAAACCCACCCAGAATCAGGAGGTGCGTATACCACAGTATTGCAATCAGGACATTTGACAATTCCATCTACCGTACTTTCAACTGGTCGACAAAAGCCCCTCATACATTTGTTACAAGCGAAATGTTCTTTGTTTTCAGAAGGGCGAGCGGCACATACCTAGTTCCTCAGGCATAATGAAATTGACGTATGGTGTATTGTTTCCTAAAGAAAACCGACAAGATGAACGCTTGTTAGCATAATTAAAGTTTTAAGATCCTAAGTCTTAGGACGATATTTTTCTATCAGTGCAATTAGTTCGTCTAATGAAAAAGGTTTTTTGAATATCTCTTTGACTCCACTTTTTCCAATTTCTTTCAGAATCTCTTGATTTGATGAAGCAGTAAAGACGACAACATTCCTTGACTCTAGCAATCCGTCTTTTTTCAGTGACTCAATCACATCACGGCCACTGAAGTCCGGCATTGCTAAATCTAATAAAATGAGATCAAACACCTCTTTTCGGATCCTGTCTAAACCCTCTTGACCTGTACTTGCCGCTTCGCATTCAATGTCTTTCTTTGCGCTACAGAAGAAACCCAACGCCTCGGATATCTCGACGTTATCTTCTACGACAAGAATCCTCAATTTAAAACGTTATTCTCAAAAATATTCAACGTGATAGTAGCGTAAGTATTGGTGTAGACGATCAGACACCACCTTTTTCATTTGTGGCAATACATGGTAACGCAAAGTTAATTCCTTACAAACAAAAAGAGGTCTCGAAGTGGGCAATCAAAATTGCAGAACGATATGTGGGAAAGAAAAATTCGAGGGTGTACGGTGAAAGAAACAGTGGTGAAGGCTCGGTGTTGATACGGATAAGACCTACGAAAATAATTGCAGAAAAAGGTGTTGCTATCTGAGACTTCTATTTGTGTCATTAGGCAATTAGTGGTTCAGGTCAAAGCGATGTAAAAACAACTAGATACTAGATACAATTAAAGTTTCTATCGACAGGATCAAAAATTTTCCAAATACTAAGAGAAAAAGTGTAACTATAAAGGCAACAATAAATAAGTTTAAGATCCTCGAACGTGTCTCCTGATTAATCTTTATATTTGACAGTTGATGTGACTGTCTATTATCTCATTAGTGGAAAAAAATAACGTTACTTGAGAGGGCTTAAAGATTAAGATTTTTGAAGGTGAGTTTTAATTTTCTCCTGCATCTCTGGCTTCATTACGTCTTCTCGTGTATAGCCATGATCCTTAATCGCATGTTCGACCAAGTTATTCATTAATTCTTCTTCTGTCGCTCCAGTTCCGTTGAAATCACAGTCTACTCCAACGTCTCTACATGATACAGATAACATTACAAGGATCTCATTAATGTAGTATTTAACTATTTGAAACCTAAGACGTTGAGTATTACTCGTCCAAAAGCTAGTCAATGGCACAAAATGACAATGAAGTTGAATCATTCATAAAATCGATAAAGGTAGGATACATGATTTCTGTGTTACTAACCCTAATTTCTAACCTTTGACGAAGAGGCTGATGGAGGCGGTTAGATCTACAAAATTGTCAAATCCTAAATTTATCCTGTTTCGGCATATGAGTTACAATTGTTTCAAGTTGATGTATTTGATTTAACAGTTATCTATCTTAGGAAACTTATTATTCTTTTATCCGACGCTAACTTTAACTACTCTCACTGTCTTATCCGGGATGTGATACGAATACAACAAATAATGACCACAATATTCGCCATACTTGCAGTATTAGGAACAGGCGTACAACTTGGTCTTATAAGCCTACCATACGTACACGCTGACACTGGCACATCTGGTGATGATACAATAATTACTGGTAGTGGAAATGATAATAATATTGGTCTTGGTGGAAATGACATTATAGATAGCGGAGATGGAGTTGATATTAACACTGGAGATAACTTTGTTGGTGCTGGCGATGGTGGAAATGATGTAATAAGCAGCGGGGGTGGTGGATTTGATATTAACACTGGAGATAACTTTGTTGGTGCTGGCGATGGCGGAGATGATCTCATAAGCAGCGGAGATGGAGATGATTTCAACATCGGAGATAACCGAGATGGGGATGGCAATGGTGGAAATGATGTAATAAACAGCGGAGATGGAATTGATACCAACCATGGAGATAACTTTGAGGGTGCTGGCGATGGTGGAGATGATGTAATAAGCAGCGGAGACGAAACTGATCAGAACTTTGGAGATAACGGAGATGGTGCTGGCAATGGTGGAGATGATATCATAAGCAGTGGAGATGGAAATGATGACAACGTTGGAGATAACCAAGTTGGTGCTGGCGATGGTGGAAATGATATTATAGATAGCGGAGATGGAAATGATGACAACGTTGGAGATAACCAATTTGGTGCTGGCGATGGTGGAAATGACATTATAAATAGCGGAGATGGACTTGATCACAATTTTGGAGATAACGAAGATGGTGCTGGCGATGGCGGAGATGATCTCATAAGCAGCGGAGATGGAGTTGATCTCAACATCGGAGATAACGGAGATGGTGCTGGCAATGGTGGAAATGACATTATAGATAGCGGAGATGGAGTTGATCTCAACATCGGAGATAACGGAGATGGTGCTGGCGATGGTGGAAATGATGTAATAAGCAGCGGAGATGGAATTGATACCAACCATGGAGATAACTTTGAGGGTGCTGGCGATGGCGGAGATGATCTCATAAGCAGCGGAGATGGAGATGATTTCAACACTGGAGATAACAATATTGGTGATGGCAATGGTGGAGATGATCTCATAAGCAGCGGAGGTGGAGATGATCTCAACATCGGAGATAACCGAGATGGGGATGGCAATGGTGGAAATGATGTGATAATGAGTGGTAAGGGCAATGATGTTAACTATGGAGATAACTTTGATGGAGCAGGTGCTGGCGGAAGCGATACGATAAATGCTGCTCAAGGGAATGATGAATTAACAGGCGGTAGTGGCGCAGACAAGTTCAAATGCGGTAGTGGAGATGATGTCGTAACTGATTTCAACGCAGCCGAAGGGGATAAGGCAACAGGAAACTGTGAGAATGTTCCAAAGGCTAATGGAAAAACTAAATAACAGCCAATCTTTTCCATTTTTTTATTTTTTCTGATACGACTAAACCGAATTTATAAAGTCCAGCATTTAATGTGCTATTAAATAATGGAGTGTTTAGATTTGTGTATGATATAGGAAAGTCGGAATGATGGAAAAGCTTGATTCACAAGAGATAACATTAGCTGGTCTTCCAGCTTGGCAGCTTTGTTTGTGTTTTCCTCGATCTTTCTTTGTTCATGTGAAATTAAAGGAACGAGTGCAATATTGATCTGTTTTTCAAATTCAGACTTCACACCTTTTAATTTATCAGGAAATTCTTTTTCCATTCTTTCCTTCCGATGTTCATAATCCCCATAAGGCTGATACATATCTGGATCATGGTAAGAGTTTGATATATCCTAGCATTGGAACCCAATTATTTCTCAGGATAGAAGTTTTATAACCAACTTTTGTTTATATATAATGAACGAAGTGCTTTCAATGGCTGTACTGGTTGCAACCGGCCCATTGAGCAGCCAGTCAGCCTAGTGAATAAATGCCCATAGTCAGTTTATATACAATGCGATAATGCAACAAAATAATCTATGTCCAAAGAGAAAATAAAATTTCTAAGGTCCATCGATCCGCATGGATTGGAACAAGACGTGAATCATTTCATTGAAAACGAAACTCGTTCCATAGCAGATATTGTTTTTGTTCACACGGTCACTGGCCATGGCAGCGAGATTTATTATGATGCTTACATTAGATATACACCAAAGTCACATTCCAAGACATCCTCCAAAGAAGCATCTCCTGAATAGGACTCCGCCGAAATATGAAAAAAACTTGTCTAATCCTTCATCTTCACATACTCTAGTCTTCTAGTCCTCTAGTCCTCTAGTCTAGTTCACCGCATTTACAGGATGCTAAAACAATACAGCACTGTTGGCTTTAAGCTTGGATCATATCCCTATGGGCACGAGCTGCGAGGTTAGCAACTTTAATTGGCTCAGGTCGCGCACCCTGGAGTGTCAGGTCATTTAGGAGAACAGAAACATCTCTACTCGAAATTCCCCAATTTCTAAAATTTACGGCTTTTCCTGTCCGAAGTGTGAGTTGCTCACTAGCTTTTAGAGCATTGTACAGTTTGCATTTTATATTCCCATCTTCAAATGTTCGTAGGTTATTCTCTCTCAGACCTCTTTTTTCTCTAGAAGACACAGCAATGACAGGAATCTTCGTAGTCTCATGTAGCTCTTGTCCGTCCACTATGTTTAGAATGCTCATTATTGTACCTCCAAGAAGTATGCAATTTATGTCGTTTCTTTTCATTCTCCTAAACATCGACACAATAATTTCAGTACTATCATTTCCTCTTACAGTGGTATTACCGAATATTAAACCATCAATGATGAAATCTCGTCGCATAACCACACCAGCCAACACGGATCTAAGATCAGAGCTTGCAAAGCTTTCTGATACTCCGAAAATTCGAATTCCTTTCTTCTCTATATGAAATCCCGCCACGTTATTATCATGTAGTAATGATTATTTAAAACACTGTTAGTTTACTGACTTGGCTGCTCAATGGGTGGCAATGATATCAGCCAAGACAGACAATTGACTTAGGCGTTCATTAGGTTAACTTACGAGGTGTCATCATATCAACAGCACAATCATTACAATGCCAAACAATCCTGCCTCCATAATCATCCGCACGGATTAATATAATTTTTGACATACTTGTGGGCATTGTCCTTTGATACCAAGAAGGCTTTATAAACCAATAACATATTCTATTTTATAGCCTTTCAGACTTAATCTTAACATTCACATTATTGTTTGATTTGACAACTCAACCCAATTCTCCGTTGGGTACGGTATTTGGTTTTAATTCTCCACCGATGGAGGATTGGTTGACTTTGACATTTCAACCCAATTCTTCACGCCCATATTAAGCATCTTATTCATCTACAGATCGGATAAAGTGAGCGTATTGAAATTTCGTTGAATGTTACTCTATCAAAAATACAGGAATAACAGGGAAATCCTCTCCTACAGTCGCTTGCGTACATTTAGTTAAATCAGGATAATCGTTTGTACCCACAGCAGAGATGCAAACTTCTATCTGCTCACCTGCATTCACATCACTCTTCGGTATTTCGAAATATTTTGTCGATGACTCTGTGTCCAATGCCCTTTTCTCATCCCCTTCGGCTCCGTCCAAAACACTGTCTTCTTGTGTTTGGTCCATGACTTTTATCTCAATTGCTGGTGGCACCGTATTTTTCTCAGTCCATACCGCAGGATAAACTAGTATGACAGGCAGGATATAGTTATCTTGTGATGACTGAGCAAATACTGGATAAACCAATCCTCCAACGAACAGTATCGAAATTGCGAATGTAACATATTTCCACATCTCAAGATTACCAATGTGACGGAAGTATCTATTGTTATCTTGTTAATTCAAGAATTTATTACCTTTTAGGTATATTTGACAATATCTGAATCTGTTATTCGTTTAATCGTAAGGTTGGCAACTCTATTCTTGATTAGATTTCTTTCTAAGCACAGTTTGAAAGGGATGTAGGGCGATCTATATTGGAATTCGCAGCCAAAAATAATCCAAATAATTATTTGGAATTCAGACAATTGAAGGCAAAATTTAAGACGGATGTTATGAACGCGGTATTAGGACAACGCCAGAACCTGATAAGTTTCCTTAGGTTCACAAAGTTCTATACGGATAGTGTTTTGAGGATATTCCTCGGTGGACCAGATACAATACCGGATTACTAGAGACATTTAGCCAAGGTGTGGGAGAAATATTTGGGCTTGGTCCTCGCTAAGAAACGGAAATTAGAAAAAGTCCATTTCATCTTATACATCTTTCAAGCGACCTTAACGCATCCAAAGAATCGGAATAACTTGATCTGAGATAATTCTAAATATTTTTTTATCAAACTTTTCACGTTATGAGTACGACGATGGTAAACAAGGGGTAGTGCGACAAATGCAACAGAGAAAATTGAAAGTTGTACATGATAGTTTGCAGGGATTGAGGAGACTCAAACGTCGCGACTTGTCTATTGTAAAATCTGGATAAACTGGTTTTAATCTTTAGTCTAAAATAAATTACTTTTGAATATAAATCATGATTGTCATCGAGATATTTAGTAGAATATGAATTTCAGCACAAGTCAGACTTCAGTTTTGCTTGCTGCTATCATCGTTGCTGCTGGGACACTCGTACAAGTTTCCGCCTATACAGGAGGAGAAATTTCTATCAAATTGAATAATACCCAATTTACTCGACTTAATGACACAGGTAATTATCAAATCAAAATCTTTGTTGATTATTCCGTAACCGATCCCACTCTTATCGGTCAGAAAATTAATGCGGTTATGAAGGTCTATTCTACAGATGGTTCATTACTAAAAACTACTTCTTTTCCGGCTGGATTTCTTGTCAATAAAACCGGTGGAACACATCTATTAACTAATATACTAACTCCAGCACAAAATATTACAACAGAGACTGTCTTTACAGATCTCAACAAGACAAATGTACTATCAAACCCGGTCAAGACGACTCCCCATATGGCTGACGCAATAAAATCGTCAGAGATTACACCAACCCTTACTGACTAGTGCTCCTACGTGAGTTATTACATGTTATTATACGTCTAGCCTGTAATTATGACTTCATAAGATAGTCTTATGATTAATCACACTCGATTCAAATTTCTGTCTAAATGCTATGCAGTGCGATCTAATTTTGGCACTCTTTCGCCATAAAGTCGTGCCGCTCTAGTAGGTCAAGTGTCTACGGCCATATTGAAAAAAAAATTTAAAGTCATTGGATGCCTTGAAACAGTTTGAAGATTAGTTTAGTATAAGTTCAAATTGAAGAAAGGCGTTAGTCAATCACCGCTTTAAGAAGGGGCTATTCAAATGGGGTACCTTGTACAATGTTATCTCCTGACTTAACTTTTTGTTACTTTTTTTCACATGGTGTAATTATTTTAGTTTATCAATGCAATAATGACATATCCAGATCTGACGGGACTTTTGTATCAATGCTAGAAATGGGTTATCGGGATAGTAGGGAATCCGTTTCGAATACATTAATACAATCTCTGCACCGCGTCCGTCGACAATGACTCTTATTTTTTGCATACCGCAGTATTCACAGGTTAGAAAAACGTGAGGTTTCCGGCTGCCAATCATGCTTTCTTTTTGAGACGCACGCCTATCTAACAACACTTGGGAAATTTGTTATACTGTTGTCCTCTTATATGACATTCTGTGAAAGTTTTTCTATTTTATTACGACTTTATCAGCCAACTATTCCAACCAATCATCTACCGAGTACTTCATTGTATGATGACTGTAGAGATGAAAACAAATTTCACTTCCCCGTTATGACGTATATGACGTCCGACTCCCAAGACACTAAATTTTCAATGATTTCGTGCTTAATTTTCTCTGTTTTTGACTGTGTTTATCATCATGTATCATAATTGCGTAGCGATGTAGTATCAAATTTTACATTACGAGGTGCAATTACTATGCAAGAATCTAAATAACCTAAGTCTACTGATATATGAACGACCATATTGGGAGAGAATCGTTCTAGAAAACCAAATCAACTAATTAAGGAGAGCAGTCCGTATCTTCTTCAACATGCTCATAACCCAGTCAACTGGTACCCTTGGGGAGAGGAAGCTCTGCAAAGAGCCCTTGCAGAAGATAAGCCAATTTTTCTTAGCGTAGGGTATAGTTCATGCCATTGGTGCCATGTTATGGCACACGAGTCATTCGAAAATGAGGAGATTGCGAAAATTATGAATGAGAACTTTGTGAGTATCAAAGTAGACAGAGAGGAGAGGCCAGACATCGATGATATCTATCAAAGAGCTTGCCAACTCACTACTGGAACTGGAGGATGGCCACTTTCAGTTTTCCTCACCCCGACTCAGAAACCATACTATGTAGGAACTTATTTTCCTGTTACCAATAGGCATGGTTTACCAAGTTTTGGTACGATTTTAATAAAATTGGCCGATGTTTATAAGAACAGAAAAAACGAAGTGATATCATCTACAGAAGAATTCATGCAAGCGCTAAAGGATACGTCAATGGATGTTTCGGCACACGAAGGGGAAACATTAGAAAAGTCAATGTTGGATGAGGCAGCTGTAACTCTTCTTCAAATTGGTGATCCGCTTCACGGTGGTTTTGGTCAGTCTCCAAAATTTCCAAATCCGTCAAATTTGCTTTTCTTATTAAGAGCTTATAACCTTTCAGGGATTACAAAGTACAGGGACTTTGTACGATTTACAGCGGACAAAATGGCTGCTGGGGGAATTTATGATCATATTGGAGGTGGATTTGCACGGTACTCTACTGATCAAAAATGGTTAGTGCCTCACTTTGAAAAAATGTTATACGATAACGCTGTACTTACCAGCGTATATTCTGAATTATATCAAATAACGGGGACTGCTGATTACTTGAAAGTAGTGAATGGAATCTTACAATATGTTATAAGAGAGATGACTTCTAGTGGCGGAGGATTTTATTCGTCCCAAGATGCTGATTCTGAGGGATCGGAGGGTAAATTCTATACTTGGTCATATAAAGAAATCAGTGACATTGTGGATGCTGAAATTTTTCAACTATTCTGCGACTATTTTGGCGTAACTCAAGGAGGTAATTTTGAGGGAAGTAATATTCTAAACATTCAAACAACAACGAGAGAACTTTCGCGAAGATGTGGTCATTCAGAGGAATGGATATCATCGAGGATAAATGACGCAATAGATAAACTATATGGAATTCGAAATGCCCGAGTCAGACCGGGGACTGACGAAAAGGTGTTAACGTCATGGAATGGCCTTATGATGTCAGGATTTGTCGATGGTTACAGGGTAACTGGCAATACCAAATATCTAGATGCATCCAAGAATGCATTTGAATTTATAGAAAATAAGCTCGCATACGGTGGAGACAGGTTATATAGAGTATTCAAAAATGGACACGCGAAAATCAATGGGTATTTAGACGATTATGGATTCTACATTAAGGCTATCTTAGATCTCTTTGCAGTGGATTCAAAATCTCAATATTTGGAGAGGGCTCTTACGTATACTAATGCTATGATAAAGCATTTCTGGGATCCCGAGAGAGGAGATTTCTTCTTTACTTCAGATGATCACGAAAAGCTCATTCTAAGAACAAAAAACCATTATGATCTTGCAATACCAAGCGGCAATTCAGTAGCAGCGGCGAATCTTCTAAGATTACATTACTATACTCAGGAACATGATTATCTTATGAAAGCAACAAAATTAATAAAGTTGATATCCAAGCCTGCCATCGAAAATCCATTTGGCTTTGGACAATTGTTGTCTGCACTTTATCTAAAGGTAAAGTCACCTGTAGAAATCTGTATTGTAAGGAGAGCCAATGCTACCAATCAGCTCGTAGATTCCCCTCTGGCTTCATGGTTGAACAAACAATTTATTCCTAATTCAATATCCGCCGTGGTTGAAGAAGGTTTGGAAATGGAACGGTTACAGAAATATTCATACTTTAAGGGAAAAGTTCATGGTAATGATATCGAAAAAGTCTCAGAGTACTCATTTGTATGTCAAAATTTTACCTGTTCTGTGCCTATCTTTTCAGTCGAGAAACTCGAAGGACATGTTAAGAATATGGAGACAAAACGACTGAAACAGAGTTAATTGGACGAAAGCAGATTCCCATGAAGTACAAGTTAAGGATAGAATACCAAGCACTATTTACGCCAGACTATCGAACGACGTATTACACCAAATGTGCGACCTGATAAACGCTAAGTATTTCTCTGAGCACAAATAATACTGAGAATCGCCATTGTATTCTCTTGTTTATGATTTAGTGAAGGACTTCCATCCCTTAAGTTGGACATCAAAGTATCGTAGGACGACAGTACCATATTTGATTATCATGGTTCTCTTTTATCACGCGATAGGTGTATTAGTTTTGGCAGCGGGGTCTCTTTTGATTCAGAATATAATAAGGGATTATAATGAACCCTCGATCCCGATTACCATACTTTCAGTGCTTTTTGCTGGTCCCATCGAAGAGACATTGTTTTTTGGCATCCCTCTTTATGCTACGGGTAGCCACATAGTGGCAATGGCGGGTGGGATAATGTGGGCAATGATCCATATTTTAAATACTCCAACAGTGCAACTGAACGCTCTTGCATACACAAATTGGTTATTTGTTATCCCCTCAATTTTTTTGAGTTTTAGAACTTGGATCAGCGGGAAAGGGTGGTTTGCAGTAGTTTCCCATTCTATGTGGAATATTGCATTCTTTACTCTTGGGTGTATAAGTGGGGAATTTCCCTGTAATGTATTCTATGACAAGAATGGATTTTCTGACATTATGATGATTAGTATTGGATCCTTATTGACAGCATTAACCTACTTTCTTTATCGCAGAAATGTAGCAAAATTGAAATACAGACAATACTGATCAGTTCACTCGAGTTAATTAATTTGGGATTTTTCTGACCTGACTTCGAATTCATCTCCATCATCCAATTGGACCAAGGCTCAAATTGTCCTTGGAAGATAAGAGGAAAGAATATTGCATGTGGTCTCATGAATTGTAATAACCGCGAGTATTATCCAGGGGTACATCTGTAACTAACAGCGTTTAAATATGATGTTTTAAAAAATGCAAGATTAGGTCAGAAGATGGGGAATATCGTTCAGCAGCTCATTTGCGATAATTGTAAGATGGTGATTCTTGAAAAGACAGGGGAGGAATTCCTTAAGAATGGAGAATTCCCTATTACAAAGGAAGAGGCTGAACTAATTGATAAAAAACACAGGGGTCATGAATGTCATATTGAAGCAGTCGAAAAACTGTAGATCTGGAATACACGAATGTCATTGCCATTGCCACTCAAATTCAAATTCGATCACACTATATCTATAGCAACCAATATTCTGTGAACTAGTTTAGCGAATAGGAAACAATTTAATCTATAATCACATTAAGGGCTGTAATTGCAGACTAATACTAAATATTTGTCTGCTGAGGGAATCTAATCAATGGATGTATAACACAATGTGGACTGGATACCATTTCCTAAGAGATATATTGAGTAGTAGAGTATCTCGATGCCGCTAGTCAAAAATCATGAGTGCAAATCCGGATAAATGGTTTTCTGAATTCCTTGGAGTAGGATATAGATATCACGATATTTATATGAATGTGTTACTGCTTTTTAGTAGCCGCATATCAGCAGCGAGACTGTGGAATAAAACAGTCGATGGATGGGCTGACGATCAAATAAAATTGCAGTTTGTGGAAGAAAAAGATCAATATTGGATGATACTTTTTCACGAAGGTTCAAGTTTGTTACTAAAGGATTCAATGGGATTCATAAAACATGTTCCCAAAAGCAAGAATTACGAGCGATTTAAGACACGATTTGAAGATAAGATTATTCTTCGCTTTGCAATATACGCTAACAAATCCAACAATAAAGGAGTAGAAAATACAGGATATGAGCTCAATTTGTTAAAGAAGATCAAGTATGTTTACAGAGTAGAATTTTTACGATTTGAAGAAATACCACTGAATAGTATAGTTTTAAAGATTATAAACGGAGTGAAGGAATCTTCATATGCTTAGAGTCTTCCGGTGTGTCGACGGCTCGCTCTGACTGCTGTATTTACAGAGAGTATTACCCTTCTATAGAATATGGAAAAATTGGTGTCCTTTTGCTTCCCAAAGAGAAGATAACCATAGAAAAAACAGCTAGTGAATTAAAGATCAAGATTTGCATATTACCTCGGATAGGAATTAGTACTTCGGCCCCAAGTGACGGGCCTGAACAAATATTAGCATATCAATTAATGGGTCATAGCCCAAATGGAGATTATTGTCCATTTTTAAATTTAAATAATCACGAACGTTCTCCTCATGGGGGTCTTCTTTGTAGAATTTATGAGTCGAGACCATTAGCATGTAAGGCATATCCAGTTATTGCAGAAGGACAAAAAAATCTAGAGCTTGATTGCAAATGTAGCTTTTCCTGCAGATATGGAGCATCGTCTTCTCATAAATTCATGAGAAGTGAGTTGGCAGCTTTGACAGAAATTAAAAATTTGGTGGTGTCAGATAAGGACTCCAGAATCTGGCGCTATGCTACGAGCATAGGCGAAAAAAAAGATAAAAATTCGTTATTACCAGAGGGATGGTATTTGCAAGATTTTGAAGGGGTTTCCATGTGATCGAATCGTGATGACGGAGATAAGTTAAAGATGCTAGTTACAGAAGATATCCGCGTCAACATGGATAGTTTAATCTTTACCATATGCTTTGATTCCCATAGTGACTAATCCAGCGTAAGACCTCAACTTCACCTGCATTCTCGATCTAGATTTCTTCTTCATGCCAAATAGAATAAACGGCTAATTTACAAAATCGGAGATGAGCCAGTAGTTTTCTTTATTTTTTCCATTCAAATGAAACATATTTAGTATCCATTCGAAGTCCAGTAAAAAACGACTATTTAAAAAAAATGATGTTGAGGGACACGCATCCCCTACTTATTCACGCAGTCACATTGGTAACGCAAATGTTTGTGTTTCGCCGGATGACTGAGTTTCATTTTCGAAGCTTGTAGTTTGACTCTCGTTTCCAACGCTTGATGTCTTCAATTCCGCGGAAGAAGCACTCTCTGATTCAAGTAGGCCTGAACTGACATCATTCTCATTAGCAAGATCACTAATACAGCTTAGACCATCATCGGTATTCAGATTTGTATTGTCGTGACTTTTATCATGATTGTGATTCTTAATATTGCAGTCATTCGTTGCACTCAATTTTTGATCCTTTTCTGAATTGTTACAATTTCGGTCCTCGTTCTTATCACATTTATCAGCAAACGCAGGTATTGCCAAAATACCTAGAGTCATCATGATGCTTGCAGCTACTATGGTGAACATGGCGAAGTTTTTGTACCTCATATTTCTATCGAGAATTTGTTTCTGAACAAGATATATTTACGCTGTCGCAAACTCCTTGATAACAAAGCAAAAAAACATTCTTATGAAAATTAGTTATTCCTAATATGGAACTTTACTGTCGTTAGTCTATTTCTTATATTCATAATTTCTATTTATTATTGATCGAATAACATGAAGCACCATCTGTTCACCATCTTGAAATGTATAGACCATTAGTACGGATTCGAAGCGAGTTCATCATAAAGAGCCGATTCTAATTCCAACTGTTTCCAATTTCTATGGCTGCGCGGGTAAACTTGATATCTTCTTATATACGGTCTCATCATTTTTCCTTACCTCCACTATCCTAGTTATCGGGATTGTCTCAAGATTATTCGAAAGGTAAAGGAAGTCCTTCAATGACACTTCGACTATCCTCTCGAAATCGCGGTATAAGACAGTGTACAAAAGGATATCCTCATGATAAAGTGCCTTACTTAGTATCTCTCGCAATCTGCCTTTCTTCTTGCCCAATGTTTATGGTTTGTAGTGCAATATGCCGCCACACTCAATGATTTTTTTAATTAATGATGGGAATGGTTTCATTGCAAACGATTCGCCAGTGGTGACGTCAAGAATTGTATTTTTGTCGACATCAATTTCTATTGTGTTTTTGTCCGAGATCTTCTCGACTGCAGATCTCTCAATCTCGATCGGCAAGAGGTATCCTCCATCAACAGCATTTCGATAGAAAATACGCGCAAAAGACGGTGCAAGAACAGCCGTAATACCTGCAGATGAGAGTGCGATAGGCGCATGTTCCCGGCTTGAGCCGCACCCAAAGTTCGCCCCTGTCAACAAAAAATCACCTTGAGACACTTTCTTGGGAAAGCCAGGATCTAGACCTTCCATTGCATGCGTGGCTAGCTCAGCGTGATCATGAATTTTCAAGTAAGGACCAGGAAGAATTACGTCCGTATCTATGTTATCTTTACCATATTTGTGAACAGTGCCTTGCAATTTGTCCATTACTAGATATCCCTCGGATCTGTAATCATACCTGTAAGTGCCGATGCTGCAACTACAAGCGGAGATGCCAGATAGGTTTTTGACTCTACGTCTCCCATTCTTCCAGGAAAGTTCCTGTTCGTAGTACTTAAGCAAACCTCGTTTTTGGCCAAAACGCCCATATGGGCCCCACAACAAGCACCGCAGGTTGGCGGACCAACGACAGCCCCAGACTCAAGAAAAATACTAATTAGCCCTTCATTCATCGCATTTAGATATATTGACTGAGCCACGGGTACTACTTCAGTCCTTACCTTTACTTTCTTTCCTTTCATGACCTTACCAGCAGCCCTCAAATCATGCAGTTTCGCGCCAGTACATGAACCAATATATGCTTTGTCTATCTCTGTTCCTTGTAATTCTCGGGCAGGCGAAATATTTCCTGGAGAGTAAGGTTTAGCTACAGTTGGTTCGAGTCGATCTATTTCGTAGGTGAGCTTGTCTGCATAAGAAGCATCTAGGTCGCCTTTTAATGCAGAAAAGGGTTCATGCGTTCTTTCCTGCAAATATGATTCAGTGATAGAGTCGGCATCAATAATGCCGTTCTTGGCCCCAGCCTCAGTAGTCATATTTGTGAGGGTTAGTCGCTCATCCATTATCAATTGCTTTGTTGTCTCTCCAGAGAATTGCATCGCACGGTAATTTGCGCCGTCAGTCCCTATATCGCCAATGATCTTCAGAATGATATCTTTAGCCATTATATGTGGTGGTAACCGACCTTCCAGATTGAACAACAAAGTTTCCGGAACTTTTATCCAAATCTGTCCATACATTAGACTATAAGCAATATCAGTATGTCCCAAACCTACGGCAAATGCACCAAGCCCGCCAGTTGTGTTGGTGTGCGAATCACCTCCAACATAAACTTCACCTGGTAATACAAGGCCTTCTTCATGAGACAATGTATGACATATGCCATACTGCCCAAGTCCGTATTTGTAATGTTTCTTTATACCAAACTTTTTAGTCCAGTTCGTAAGTTTCATTATGTTATTTGCAGATATTTTATCTGCAGCAGGAACAAAATGATCTTCCGACACCCATACTTTGTCAGGATTCCATACCCTTTCAAGATGGACACCTTTTTTTGCCCATTCTTCAAATACCTTGATCACTCCTGGTCCAGAGACGTCATGGACCATTAATTTGTCTACCTTAACGAATACAACATCATCAGGAGTTACCGATGGCATCGATGAAGCCCTTGCAATTATTTTTTCAGTAATAGTCATTGCCAATTAAATTTCACTTGATAGAATTCATGGCATGTCTTAAGCATTAAAACCTTTCACAAAATGCAGATATTATAATCTGATGTAATTAATGTCGTGGAAGTTTTTGCAATCAGGGTTCGCAGAAAAACTAGAAAGTTCGATCTTTTCAAAACGATAGTGAATTCTGGATTTACCTTTGTCGATGGAGATGTAGTTGTGGTTTCAAGCAAGTTTGTCTCAATCTCAGAAGGTTCGTTGGTGCAACTACAAAGTGTGAGACCTACTTCAATGGCAAAGAAGTTGGCGAGAAGATTTCAAATGAATGAAGAATTAACGGAGTTGGTACTACGTGAAGCTGACATGATTATAAACGGGATTCCTGGCTTTTTACTTTGTATTAAAGACGGTATGCTTGCACCCAATGCAGGAATTGACAAGTCAAATGCGCCCAAAGGCAAAGTAATTTTATACCCGCGTAATGCATTTGCATCAGCAGATTCACTTCGACTAGAATTCATGAGTTCTCTGGGACTAATGATTGGCGTCATCATTTCAGACAGTAGACTTATGCCAACGAGAATAGGAACTACCGGAATTGCCGTTGGTGTGTCAGGAATCGAGCCTGTAGAGGATCAAAGAGGTCATCATGATCTATTTGGAAAAAAGCTGAAAGTTACACTTAAGGCCATTGCTGATAGCCTTGCGACTATTGGTGTATTTACAATGGGCGAAAGCAACGAATCAACTCCTGTCGTAGTAATTCGAGGTGCAGAAGTGAGATTTACGAATAGGAAACTTAGCCATGTAGAAATGACGATTGATCCATCAAACGACATTTACCTTAGAAATTTTTCCCTCAAATTGAAAAATACGTCAGTGGAGTGACATTTTTATGGACAGCCAATTCTCCTCTGTCGAGTACCCTACAACTGAGATCGGTTATATTGTGCAGTTTTTTTCAAGGCTTGACCATAATAGGAGTTATCACTCTTTGCGGAGCAACCATTAAACCATTTCAAAGAATAAAAAGACGATAGGTGCCGATGGTGACCAATTTGGAGATATCTCAGGCGCCAATGACGTAGAACACAAGAGTTTTAATATGCCCTACGACTAAAAATTTCAGTCGCAATAAATGTCAGAATTCTTGACTACATATCCCAGAAGGATAAATATTGTAAAGGGTCTTCAAGATTTTATAAGGAACGAAGAAATCCTGCTGGATCATCTCAGTATAGCGGTAAAAATGAGGAGAAAAGAAGAGGTAATCAGAGCACTCTTTGAAGAAGGATTTAGGAAGGTACAATTTGAAAATAGGAAACCTTTCCAGATAGGGAAAGGGTTTTCTAAAAAACTCAAGAGCCCTTGGGAGCTCCATTTGCGATTATTAAACCTCCAGAAAGGCATGATAGCAATTCAAGCAGAGGTTGAGATCTCTAGGAAATATATTCAACATATTCGCTCAGTCCGATCGCCAGTGATCTACGAAATCGAATCGATTTTGAAAACACATAGAATTGAGTATAGAATATGGAATGCCAAGGTCCGAGATTATATAGCGAACATAATAGACAATCACCAAATAGCACTAAAGGCCCCACGTCTTGCAGCCACTCCATGGAAACCAATGCTGGCAATTGCAATTGGATTAGCCGTTGTGTATGCATTCAAATTCATTCGGCTATTCTAAGATAGAAGGAAAATATTAGTCCATCAAGAAATCATACCCTACATCGAATTTAATGAATTTAATTAAATACGTAGTATAGTTCATAATACTTGGTCAGTGCCTAAGCCCAGACCTTTTCTCTAAATGTCAGCTTCTTGTATAGGACGAAGTTTGACAATGATGCAATTGAAACTGCGAGAACAAGCGATAACCGATATGGCATTTCATTTTCGACAAGCGTGTATAATATGAATAGTTGAATTAATGCACCTATTACACTTATTCCAAAAAAGGACAAAAATTGTTTTGCGGTAGACCCAGGTGAAAATTCTCTATCCTCAAATGTCCAGTACTTGTTGAAGAAGAAATTGAATGCTGTCGAAATTCCAATTCCCACCATCGATGCTTCGATGTACCATAGATTTGAAAGGAGTCTGAGTGAGTTGGCAACATCGTTAGCAAGAAGGAATGATACTACGTAATTAATAACTAGTCCTGCTATTCCAACTGTGTAGTACCTACCAATTTTCGACAAGAAAACTACCGACCGGCGGTTGACTTGTTTATTTACAGTTCTCTGTCCTGCATTCTGTCCATAAAGGTACAATTGCCAGACAGCGGCCGCATAATTCATTATTACATTCCTATCCATTTTGCTCTTTCCAGAGACCCTGTCAGTAAATGTATAAGGGATTTCTTTAACCTGAACTCCCTTGTTTTTTACCAATATTTCCAACAATATCTTGTATCCTTTAGTACCCTATAGAGATATCTTTGATTAGTTCTCGAGGAAGGGCGAAGAATCCTGACATGGGATCTTTCACTTGCCTCACATTCAAACCATGCCTTGCCAGTTTTGAAGCGCCTGTGCTCAACAGTCGTCTCTTAATTGGCCAGCCAACAACCTTTCCCCCATGAACATACCTCGACGCAACAATTATACATCTTGGATTAATTCGCAATTCCTCAAGCATTTTGGGTATCACTTCGGGCGGATGTGAAAAATCTGCGTCCATTATCAAGATATTTCTGCCATTTGACTCCGCGACACCTTCCATGATTGCAGGTATAAGTCCATTTTTTTCTTTCCTGTGAATCACTTTTATTTTAGTCTCGTTCAAATCGGCCACATTCCTTTTCACTCTTTTTTCATTATTGCCCGATGCTTTACCTTTAACATAATTCTCCACCATGTTGCCCGTTCCGTCTGGCGAATTATCATCCACTACAATGATTTCAGTGCTCTCAAATCCAGGCACGTTTTTTTCAATCTCACTTATTAAACGTATAATATTGGCAGATTCGTTATACGTGGGAATAATAATAGAGAAATTTAGCACTTTTGATCCTGAGAATACTACATTATTCTGATTTGAAAGCACAGTCTATACAATAATTTTGACTCCCATGTATTAAGATTTTTATATCGATCTAACTGGATAATGTACTGAAATTATTTTTGGTTTACACCTTATGTTAATATGATATTTACATCTCTTATTGTTTATTGCTATAATTTAAGTGCAGGACAAATAAAGTTCATTCCCCCGAAGCTATTTCCTCGTTAGCATCGTTCTCGTGGTTTCCAATGTTAATTCTTGTTACGCTGTTGATAGAATCAATTGCGTTAAGCCAGCAAGTAGCAGTCGGTTGATAAGAATAGTCATCTAGTGCAAATATGCGTTCAGGATTTTTGCCTTTAATGTTCTTTACCGTGCTTTGAGTATTGGAGTTACAACCCCAATCTCCAACTGCTTCAAAATTGAAATCTGATAATGCATGAGCTGACGGATCCATAGGCTTGATAGACTGGAATACGGAAGCAAAATTGATAATATAAGAGCCAACGAAATGGCTACGAGCATGCCAAATGTGGGCATTACTATCAAGCAATAATCATGTCATATAACGTTGTTTGCTTGAAACTCACTTCGTCCGACCACACGAGATAAGCGAACTATTTGGAAGGAAGTGTTCATAAATTCAGAGGTCAGATGACCTTAGACATTTAATAGAGTACCCTACAAAAATAAGAGATGTGTCCACTTAAGTCATTCGGACCGTGGTATTCGTTCGTACTTAGTAAGTCAAACATGACACGTCATGAGATGTTCATTAAGAGAAATTCAATGCTCCTGGAATCTTTATTGATGGCGAGCCGTTTTTCTCACTTCATTTTCTTTCACTGCATACAGTAATGTCGAGGGAGGGACTAACTTGACATCTATAAATCATAACGCTGGTGCTAATTCAGCTTTTCTTTCTCCCCAGCATTCGATTCTGGAAAAAGGCGTTATTCTGGTTTGGCAGGATAATAGTACTGGGAATGATGAAATCTATCTTAGGAAGAGCTCTGATGGTGGAATAACATTTGGAAATGCAACAAATTTAAGCGATAATGTAGGAAATTCACAATCTCCGCAGATCCAAGCTCTTGGTAACATAACATTTGTTGTTTGGCAGGATAATAGTACTGGGAATGATGAAATCTATCTTAGGAAGAGCTCTGATGGTGGAATAACATTTGGAAATGCAACAAATTTAAGCGATAATGTAGGAAATTCACAATCTCCGCAGATCCAAGCTCTTGGTAACATAACATTTGTTGTTTGGCAGGATAATAGTACTGGGAATGATGAAATCTATCTTAGGAAGAGCTCTGATGGTGGAATAACATTTGGAAATGCAACAAATTTAAGCGATAATGTAGGAAATTCACAATCTCCGCAGATCCAAGCTCTTGGTAACATAACATTTGTTGTTTGGCAGGATAATAGTACTGGGAATGATGAAATCTATCTTAGGAAGAGCTCTGATGGTGGAATAACATTTGGAAATGCAACAAATTTAAGCGATAATGTAGGAAATTCACAATCTCCGCAGATCCAAGCTCTTGGTAACATAACATTTGTTGTTTGGCAGGATAATAGTACTGGGAATGATGAAATCTATCTTAGGAAGAGCAGCAATGCAGGCAGTACATTTGGTGGTAAGAAGAACTTAAGCGATAATGTAGGAAATTCACAATCTCCGCAGATCCAAGCTCTTGGTAACATAACATTTGTTGTTTGGCAGGATAATAGTACTGGGAATGATGAAATCTATCTTAGGAAGAGCAGCAATGCAGGCAGTACATTTGGTGGTAAGAAGAACTTAAGCGATAATGTAGGAAATTCACAATCTCCGCAGATCCAAGCTCTTGGTAACATAACATTTGTTGTTTGGCAGGATAATAGTACTGGGAATGATGAAATCTATCTTAGGAAGAGGAGCAATTCAAGCACCAATTTCTATGATCCGAAATCTCCACCAGGCCTAAATACTCAATATGTTGGTGGACCGGTTGTTACAGACCCGAACTTGAAGGTGGAATTAGTTGCAACAGGAATAAATTTCCCAACTCACATGGCTTTTTTATCCAATGATGATATTTTAGTATTAGAAAAAAATGACGGTAAAGTCAAGCGTGTCACAAATGGAATCATTCAGAACACGTCCTTACTTGACGTCTCAGTCGCTAATGGTGTCGAGCGGGGAATGTTAGGAATAGCAACAAAGGAAACAAGCACTGGTCCCGCCCGTGTATATTTATACTATACTGAGTCTGTCAAAGATGGCGATGACATTAAAGAGGGCAAAACACCATTAGGCAACAGACTTTATCGTTATGACCTTATTAAAGACAAATTAGTAAACCCCCGACTACTGTTAGAATTGCCTTCTACACCGGACTCTGCGCACAATGGTGGTAAAATACTTGTTAGTCAAGAAGGTTATGTGTATCTGACAATTGGGGAACTTAATCGCAGCAATGCCAAGAACTCTAATTCCACAATAACGAAAGCCCAAAATCACGCTGAAGGTCAAGAAGCTGACGGAAGGGCTGGAATATTGAGAATTACAGATGATGGAAAATCAGTCGGCGAAGGAATCATTGGAAATTATCATCCATTAGACAAATACTTTGCATATGGCATTCGAAACAGTTTTGGTATGGCGTTCGATCCTTTATCGGGGAACTTGTGGGACGTTGAAAATGGGCCAGAATTCGGTGACGAAATAAATCTTGTAGTACCAGGCTTCAATAGCGGATGGAATAAAGTCCAAGGCATTTGGACGCCGAATGAGAATTCTCCAGGCAATATTACGACTGATTTGGGAAGCCTGTATAAATTCAATAATACTGGTAAGTATATGACGCCTGCGCTTTCTTGGTTCCAACCGTCACCAGGGCTTACTTCGATAATTTTCTTAAATTCAAGCAATTTAGGCACACAATATGTGAACAACATGTTCGTATCTGATTTTCATAATGGCAATATCTACAATTTAGGACTGAATTCTAGTAGAACTGGCCTGACACTGCCATCCGTGCTCGCAGATAAGGTAGTTAATACGACTAATGAAACTCAGAGTGTTATATTTGCTCGTGGTTTTGGAGGAATTACTGACATCGAACTTGGGCCTGATGGTTACTTATACGTGCTATCCATTTATCAAAGTGGTGATGACTGTGATCCCATTCGTCATCCTGGTGATCCTTGCATATCATACGACAAATCAATAGGAGGCACGATATTCAGGATTATGCCGAGATTTGAGACAGATTAGTTTACTACGCCAAAGAAACATCATAAATGTCTCCAATTTTCCCGACAGGTGATATGAGAGTATATAGTTGAAACCCATAATGTCGGTACCAAAATATGTCTAGCATGAACCTTAGAGTCAGATCATATCTTCCCTCATGTTCATGTGAATTAAAAATATATAATGCTATTAGGAGGGCATTATGTTTGTTGAAATACAAGCTTGGATATAGAAGCAACAGGTATGGATAATACCGAATATATGATTTGTATATGTATTGTAGCATCCATCACAGCTCTTGCTCTTAGCATTTTACTCCCACTTCAAATAGGTACTTCAAGTACAGTCATAGAAGAAGAGCAAATGCCCTACGTAAATGATGACAAGCTGAAGATAGAATTGGTAGCTGAAGGTCTTCGCCATCCCACGAGCATGGTATTTTTAGGCCAAAATGACTTTTTAGTTTTAGAAAAAGACAAAGGAACAGTTCAAAGGGTTACCAATGGGATCATCCATGATAAGCCATTACTCGACTTGAATGTGGACAATGAGGGTGAAAGGGGAATGCTAGGCATCAGTACTATGAATTCCTCAGATGGACGAACCTTCGTATTTCTTTATTATACTGAGTCATCAAAAGATAGCGGCGATACCCGATACACTAGAACACCTGCAGGAAATGTGCTTTATAAGTATGAATTCGTAGGGGGCAGACTGATAAATCCAAAAGTTCTATTTGATTTTCCAGAAAGCAGACACTCTGCACACAACGGTGGGAAGATACTAACGGGCCCTGACAAAAACTTATATCTCGTAGTGGGAGACGGTGATAGCTGCGTAGATAGGTCACAAAAAATCAATGGAAAATTTGTATGTTCTGACGCCAATTTAGACTACATATTGAATTCTCAAATCTCTAATGTAATAAATGGAGTCGGCCCTTCTGGGAAGGGTGGTATACTTAGAATGACTGTAGATGGTAATGCAGTAGGAGAAGGATTACTTGGTCCGGATAAGCCGCTTAACATGTATTATGCCTACGGAATCCGAAACAGTTTCGGTATAGCCTTTGATCCTCTTACGGGTAATCTCTGGGATACTGAAAACGGACCAGGATTTGGCGATGAGATTAATCTTGTGGTACCGGGCTTCAACAGTGGATGGCTCAAGGTCCAAGGATTCTGGCCTGTTTTTACATATAACCCAGTACCTATTAAGAAAGGATATTTCAATCACACGTCAACTAACCTTGCTCGTGAGCTAGTAGACTTTGATGGAAAGGGAACTTATAAAGATCCAAAGTTTGCATGGAATATTACGGTTGGACCCACCGCTTTGAAATTTTTTAACTCTTCCAAATTTGGACCTCATTATGAAAACGATCTTTTTGTAGGTGACATAAATAAGGGACGAATATACCATTTCGACCTTAATGAAAACAGAACAGAGCTGGTTCTGGAAGGTGACTTAATGGATAAGGTCGCTAATAGCAATAAGGAATCACGAGATGCGATTTTTGCAGGAGGATTTGGAGGAATAACCGATATCCAAGTGGGCCCTGATGGAAACCTATATGTATTGTCCTATCCATATGGTAAGATTTTTAGAATAATATCGGTTGGATCATGAGCTAAAAAATTACCATATATACCAGAAGTTCACTGGTGGAATTCTATTTTGTCCTGACTTCTATTTTTTTTCCCAAATTAGTCTCCATTTGCAAACTGGTGAATGGGTACTGTGATCCATTGTAATATTTAACGTCACTTGCATATTCATACTTTGGAGTAGTAGCAACATATAATTCTTCAAAGTAGTCACATTGACAACAGCACGTGCCATCGTTTGATACTAAGACCATCTTTTCGGGCACATAATTTAAGGGCACTTTATTTGGTAACAAAAAAAATTCCAGATCAAAAATATATCGTGGTATCCAATAATACATCCTATGGCCCACAAGTGTTACTCCACTAGTTTCATTATTTTCAGAATTTTTCCTCTGTGAGATTTCTTTAATTACAGAAGCTTGTGCATTATAATGAACCGAGTTAGTGTTCATTGTCATCAAAGTTACTGTACTGACAAATCCGAAAAGCACTAATGTTGAAGTTGCTATAATGGCAGTTTTTTTTGTCATTATATTATTTTTCATTTTGTTTAACATGTAATCAATTGTTACTCCAATTGATATACAAAACGCAGGAAATATTGGTATAAGATGGAAATAATGAACCCATCCTAAGTAAAATGAAAACAATAGTAAAGGAATTGCCCATAGTAGAAGCCAGATGTCTCGTCTTAATCCGACGATTCCCAAACTAGCACATCCCAATATGATAGTGGCTGGGTCGATCTTGAAGAGATCTTTGAAAGCAGTGCTTAAATTTGTTCCGGTTCCTGATGATGCGCGGCCCTGCTGGAACATAACACTGTTGAGCCATAAATCAAATTCCCCGATTGAAAACGCATATGCTGGCCATAGTAACGGTATGAGAATGACTGGTGTAAGCCATAAAGCAAAGGTTTTTTTCCTATTGGAGTTTGAGTTTGACACCACAAGATATCCTACAACTGGTATCATTGTGAACGCAGGAATCTTGGTATATATTGCAAGACCCAGGAAAATACCAGACAATAGTATTAGCAGATTCTTGTTTATGTTAATCCTAGGCCACTGTCGGACATTGTTATTTTTTGGCCCTCTGATGTAAATTGCAAATAGGATCGAAGATAAGAGTAATGGCATGAGTAAAGTATCCAAATATATTCTTCGTAAGATCCAAGTCATAGGCATAACTGCAAAAAGAACAGATGCAATTAGGGCCACATTCTTGTTATATCGCCTTTCAGATATTTTATATATCAAGAAGGTATCGACCACAGCTAGAATACCCATTAGTACCTCTTGGAACCAAATGGAGCATTTCTATAGATTGGACATCCGGTGTAGGGTGTAACGAATTTGGATATCCCACAGCTCCTAATAATCCAGCTAAAAACAATTGTCCAAAGTATGGATGTGTATAGGGATGATCACGATATGCAATCGGATCATTTGACGTTTCTTGAGGACCAAAACCTACCAAATAATGTATTGACTTTCGCAAATAATCGCTCTCATCAGGATGCAATTCTGGGAACTCTGCTGCATTCCAGAGATGTGTAAAAGCAGATAAGACTAGTGGTATAGCGATAAGAGACGCACTGAATTTATATCCTAGCATTTATCTGGCATCCTAAATATCGGATCGGAAGCCACATAAGATTTAAAGATACTGCTAATTCGCTAGTAGAATCACAAGTATGAATCATTCTTTGCTCCAACTTTGATTGCTTTACCTCAATTCTGGCGAACTTTATTGAATAAAGCCCAATCTAATTTCGAAGTTGGCCTCGACAATTTGAGATTATCAAAATAAAACGTCACATCACCTTTGGCATATTGCAGTTCTCAAGTTTTATTTTCCTTTTTCAATCCCTCGATGGGACATTCCCATACACTGGGGATACGTCAAAATACTCATGGAATAAGTTCGAATCGCTTGATATGCTAATTGTACGTCCATTGGAAATCACAATGTGTAAAGGAATTGTTGTATTTTCACTGGATATATTTCCCGCACCGATAGCAGCACCTATTTTGATTAATGACGTATTTCCGTCGAGTGTTGCTACCTCGTCTAGGACAGTTGATTCTTTTAACTTAAAATTTGATAACGACACCTTATTAGTTAATTTACCATCGATTTTTTGCGTCGTGAGATTCGATTCAAACTCGACCTTACTGTTTCCTGATGTTAAATTATCAGTTGGTGATATAAGCAGCAGCCATTTTCCAGACACAATCGATACTATGTTTCCGGTGCTATCTTTTTGCAGACTAACTATGTTGCCTGCAATACCACTGAGATCTTCTATCGTCAAATTGCGATCTTCAAACAATCCTCTGCTCGTATCATACTTATGGTAAAAGGTGGCAAAGATAACTCCTGCTATTAAGGCAGTCATTGGCAACACTACAATAAGCGATATCTTGTTCATCAATTCTTCCAATGCTAAAATATATTTAAGCTAAACTAAAGTAAGAGACTAAAAAATCTCACCTTAGAATCATAATTTTTTACCACTACGTCAACAAAATTTGCGTGATACCTAACTTTAAATTGTCTTATTAGAGCAGGTACTAGCAAGTGAACAAGAGCAAATTTCAGAATATCCTGTTTTTGTCAATCCCCTTGATTCTCACAGCGTTCACCCATCTCTGGAATCCTATAGGTTTTCCTTCAGTACATATTGATGAAGCGCATTATATGCGGAGAGCAATGTTGGTTCTTGAAGGTTCGGGTCCCCAGGAATCTGCCAATAGTGGATATCCACGAACTTACGACCATCCATACTTTGGACAATTGTTTTTAGCTGGATTATTAGGAGCTGTGGGATATCCAAATTCGTTACACCCTACACCGGATGTCCAATCTATAGAAATGCTCCATTTGGTTCCAAGAGGTACTAATGGGTATTCTAGCTGTGGTCGATACCTTCTTGATATATAAAATATCTGAAAGGCGATATAACAAGAATGTGGCCCTAATTGCATCTGTTCTTTTTGCAGTTATGCCTATGACTTGGATCTTACGAAGAATATATTTGGATACTTTACTCATGCCATTACTCTTATCTTCGATCCTATTTGCAATTTACATCAGAGGGCCAAAAAATAACAATGTCCGACAGTGGCCTAGGATTAACATAAACAAGAATCTGCTAATACTATTGTCTGGTATTTTCCTGGGTCTTGCAATATATACCAAGATTCCTGCGTTCACAATGATACCAGTTGTAGGATATCTTGTGGTGTCAAACTCAAACTCCAATAGGAAAAAAACCTTTGCTTTATGGCTTACACCAGTCATTCTCATACCGTTACTATGGCCAGCATATGCGTTTTCAATCGGTCATGGGGATCTCTGGTTAGATTGGGTACTGTGGCAAACTGGGAGACATAAGCCTCTTGCGATATCATTAAACAACTTTTTTGAAATGGATCCTGTAATCGTGATAATTGGAATCATGGGTCTACTATATTCTGTATTTAAAAAGGACTTATTCATATTGCTCTGGATTATACCTTTCCTAATTTTTTCTTATTTCATTGGATGGGTTCAGTACTTCCACTTGATACCAATATTCCCAGCCTTTTGTATTGGTGGTGCTTTACTTATTGAGTTATTTTCTACAAAAATAAAAAATAAAAAAGTTAGTCTCATGGTTCCTGTCGTGCTAGCTTGTGGAATAGCTATTTTTGGATTTACTGCAACCACATTACTTATTACCAAAGATGTCAATTCCGGTCAATTTGCCATATATTCTAGTATAGCAAGAAATCTAGCCGGTCCGGCAAATACCAATAATACAGGAATAACCCTGATAGGCAGCCACTGGTGGGATTGGAATTCCTACTGGATCACTCAATACGTGCTAAACGAGAAACACGATGTTATCGATCCCCATTTCGACCCTCAATTCAGGCAGGAAGTAAAAACTAAGAAGGTGTTGTTTATAGACGATGAAAAATTCCTTAGCCGAATCGCACGCGATCTAAGGGGAGAAAATATCAAGGAAATCATATCGATGCACAACAACTCGACCATTGTTGGGACTTATCTGGATAATGTTACAAAATATGATAACGGTCAATATCCATACAACATAATGTCAATAATGATTCTAAACGAAAATCATCCCGTAGGCGAAGTGCAACTCAGAAGAAATTATTAAAGTACAATCTAATATTGTAACCTAGCATATCCGGGCTTCAGAGTGTCAACTATTTAATTGAGCAAATTACTATATTTAAAAACCGGTCGAATAGATCAGGCTATTCATAGCTCTCCTTGTACCCTTCCCCAACAACTAAGAATCATTATAATTTGAAACAAAAGGTGAGTCACTATCAGGATAATGTTAAGTCATGTATTTATTGAGTAGTAATGCTAAGAGTAAAAAAAAGGTTTTCTGTAAATAGGCCCTCGGATTGGAAACTAAAATGAACATGCGCAGATTCATCCATTCCAGTGCACTCTTCTGAATATCGAACCCGATAGATCCTTGAGAAACAATCAGAACAAGAGACGAGATCCACTGAACTAATTTAACTGAGATGAGTTTTTATAGTTTTAAAATTACGTCATCTCCGTGTTAAATCATATAAAATATTCTTCGCCTGTTGATCTTATTTTGTCCGGAGTATTTGTCTTTGCCATTTTTCTTATTTTCACATCGGATCAGCTTTTTACTGAATATGCATATTCGACTACTAATTCTTCAGTCGAAACGGTTACACCTCAATCAAGACAAAGCGGACCGATAGTAAGTCTCCAATTTTCAAGCGACGGAAGCCCCTTGTGGATAGTTTCTGGAAGATGGAGAGTTGATGTGAATTATGATACTACAGGAGTAATACCACTCTCAATAGGAAATCTCAATGTTTCACTAGTTATCGTTTCAATAGACGGGTCAACCACCCATCGGTACAAATTGTCAGAACTCAAGCAAAATAGTCTTTCATATGACAACGTAACTAACACATCAAATTTAAACGGGACTCTAAAATTGTCCTTAGAAGGCAAATCTATTGATAATCTAGATGCTTCCCTTAAAATCATCAATAGAAAAATCATTATTCTAACTCTCGATACCTCGAAGATCAAAAGTTATCTCGGTGAAACGCCGATTTATGGCGTAGAAAGGTAAATCCTCGAGCTGCGCCGACTGATGACATGGTCTGACTGGTCGTATGTTGCCCGGAATGAACCGAGGGTATAGTGTTTATCGAGTAGTTCGATTAAGGTATTTCAACAAAATTATAGATATGTCCTTCGAGTTGTAGTTCGTTCTCTACGATGTCTCTGCTGGTGAACTGGGACTGATACATCGCGAGAAAGCCATTCCTTAGGTAATGTCTTATCAGAGATCACTCGAAATATTAGGTTAATCAATGTGTTTCGGCTATGCAGCTAGACATGAACTATCGCATTAAATCGACTAAACAAAAGTTGGTTTTATTCCTTGTTTGCTAGAATGTATGCGGTCAGCTACGGCAAGATATCTGAATCAACAACATATCGAACTAGTGTAAATTCAAGGTAATGGTTTTTGGTAACAAGGTGTGATTGGATTAAATCGATTCTGAAACAAATCAGACATAAATTAGATTTATTGGAGACAAAATCAAGAGGAGATTGTGATAGCAAAATCCCGTCGAGACATCAATCAATCTGGATGTGAGTTACTTGTTCTAGGCACATAATGTTACCTTTCTCTCGAAAAGACCCGGAGTGTATATCTGTAGGTCTATGGTACGACTATTTTTAAGAACTCATCCACTCGAATATAAAATGTCACTCATCAAATTTTCTGATAGATAGACCTAATCATTTTAATTTTAGTGTCGATTTTATATTGGTCTGATTGTCAATTTTTATCGTAAGCACAGATTCATTGAACTTTTCCAAGTTATGATTAAAAGCCACAGTAGGACCCTTTAATCCTACAAACACAATGTCTTTGCCAGAAGAAATGGTATACGTGATACTCTTTCCTTCAACTGGTGGTCCGCACCTCTGCAACAGCTTTTCGACGTTCACTCCATTTAACTTAACAAATCTGTCGGAAAGAACTTTACAACCGATGCTTTCAGCAGACTTCCTCACATATAGCTCGTAATTTGAAACATTATGGTCTGCCCTTCCCATAATTTCAGACACTTTAGATCTCGCTATAATAAGGAACACCTCATCTTGATCCTCACTTGGGTTGAGTACACCAGTTTTAGGATTTATCCCAGTAGGTGAAACCATCACGACGCTCTTTAGATCGATCCCATTCCAAGCTTCTGGTAATTTTATGTTGAAGCCTAGCTCTGGAATGCTGTAGGATCCAGAAATATTTGTAAACGAGGCAGAAATAACGGCACCATTATCGTTAAGGCTCGAATCATCAATAGCCCCGGCTAGAGTGAATTCACTAAGGAAAAACATTGTTAGCAAAATAAGTGTTGTTATAAATAGCATGGCTAGATTAGAAGATCAATTCTCAATTTAATTAAGTTTGTAAACATCATTGTTATTTTCAACATGCAATATTATTCATTTTCTTATTGCATATTATTGAATATTGCGAAATGATAATACTTCACATCACCAATCGTATGTTGGATTGTAAAACTTATCTGCTCTCAGGATTTTTGAAATTTGTCAAACCTCCCGTAACAGAATTGGATTCCCTTCTAGCCATTTATCGATAAATTTATTAGAGTTATTGTTATACCCCATTTGAAATTTGAACGTTCGTGATATTGAGATATTCATGTTATCTACGAGATCTAAATTAATTTCCATTGCAATAAGACCCATTTGCAGTATGACCACCGAGTGATGGGTAATTAGAAAGACATCTTCCGGTAGAAGTCTAATCTCAATTGCAGCCGTGACAATGGCGGTAATGCTGTTCAGTGCATCGAATTCTACTGCCTCCACTGTAAACCGAGCAATTGTGGGAAATTATATTGGTCTCAACTCTACTATTCCTGAAACAACTCAAGTATTCCCTCGAACAGTAGTGCTAGATCCTCCAACACTCTTTAAACTAAAACAAGATTTCAATGACGGCAATAACACCATGATGGGAATTAGCTTACATGCATTGGTTCTCCAGGCGAGTTCCCTTCTCAATAAGAACGCAACCTCTGTGGTGAACAAAAGAGAATTACCTCCAAGTGGTGACATTCATGACTTTCTTTCTTTGGCACCATATCGATGGCCGGATCCAACCAAGAAAGATGGTTTACCGTATATTGGTCGTGACGGGAAGACTAATCCGGAGATCTATTCAATTCCTGACAAAAGAAACATGGATGACATGATTCATAGTGTGACTGTACTTGCAGCAGCTTATTACCTTACGGGGAATTCGCAATATGCATCCAAAGCTGAAGAACTGCTACGAAATTGGTTTCTAAATAATAGTACCAAAATGAATCCTAATCTAACATATGCTGAAACAGTTCGAGGCAAGAGTAAGATATATTCGGCAGGGATTATGGCCGGAAGAAACTTGACCGATGTCGTTGATGCAATTGGCTTGATACAGCATTCGTCTGCATGGAGCAACGAAGATCAAGTAGGGATAGTTTCTTGGTTCAGTCAATACCTGGACTGGCTGTTGAAATCAAATTCAGGTAAGGAAGAGGCACTAAAAATTAATAATCACGGTACATACTATTACGTGCAAGTTTCAGCAATCGCTTTATTCTTGAATAAAACTAACATTACTAGGAATATACTTAAAGCAGCTATAGAGCCTTCATCAGCGTCTACATTCGTAGCCCCTGAGAAATCGATCTCAGTCAAGATTCTTCCTAATGGGCTACAGCCATTCGAACTACAAAGGACAAGGTCGTTGGACTATAGCATGTTTAATTTACTGGGCCTCTTCAAATTGGCCAATATCGGCCAAAATGCAGGTGTGGACATTTGGAATTATACAACTGATCGTGTACCGTTATTACAGAAGGCATTAGACTTTTTGCTCCCTTACATAATGAAGAAATATCCTTGGCCTTATTCGCAGGCTACACAAATCAATCGATACTTAGCAACGGACTTATTATGTCAAGCAATTATCCATTATCCTAATCGTAGTGGCCCATATTTGGACGCATATAAAATTGTATCTCTAAATAGTACATTTCTCAATATTGATAATTTGTCACCAACTTGTCATATCAGTTAGAATCAATCCAATCGGCATTAGTGGGTAGACATGATTAGCGAGATTTAAATTTTATTTGCTTGAACTATTTGTTAATTTACTTGTTTTTTAAAGATAACAAAAAAAAGATTACTTATTGGAATTTGGAACTATCCGGAATATTGTTCCGTCCAAACGCGTAGTATATGAAATGCATGATGGCGTCCAATATTTTGCAGTATCACAGTCATTACCCCCTTGAAATAGCGATAGTACATATAGATACCCGTCTGGACCGACTTCAAGATCGGTTATTCCTCCAAAGCCCTCTCCAAATATTACGTTTCTTGTTTCTTCTAGATTATTTGCTATTTTATCTTGTAAGGGAGGATCTAATTGTAACCTCGTTCTGTCATGACTTAACTTGAAATGATAAATGTTACCATTATGAAAATCTCCGACAAACACATCGTTTTCATAATTTTTTCCGAGTTTATCAGAATTCAAAAATTTTATACCCGTTAAGCCAGGTGGTGGCTGATACCAAGCTAACTCAGGAGCTCTATACATTGATGTACCGTTGTAACTGAAAAGTTCCTTAGGCATATAGGTGATTTTATCTGGAGCTTGTCCCTTTGGCTCCCAGAAGCCCTGAACTTTATTCCATCCGCTATTGAAGCCTGGTAAGACAAGATTTATTTCGTCACCGTACTGAGGACCATTCTCAGTATCCCATAGATTTCCTGTTACTGGATCGAAGTCCATACCAAAGCTATTTCGAATGCCATACGCGAAATATTTGTTTGTCTGGTTTTGACTCCCAAATATCCCGCCATTTACCGTTTTTCCATCCTTCGTCACTCGTAGTATGCCTGCTCTTCCGTCAGCATTTATTCCTTCTTCCTGGTTTGTGGATTGTGTTACAGTGCCATTAAACTTCTTGCTATTACTAGGATTCAAGTCTCCAATAGTGAGAAATACATTTCCGTCTGGTCCCATTAGGATTTTACCTCCATTATGCGCCGGGCCTGGAGAAGTAGGAAGATCCAAGAGTAACTTTGGATTTGCTAACTTGTCATGGATCAGCTCGTATCTATACAGTCGATTTCCTAGAGGCAGTTTTCTCTCCGATAAATCATCACCGTCTTTGACTGACTCGGTAAAATACAAATATACGAAAGTTGGTCCATTATTCATCTTCTGAATTGCTATTCCTAACATTCCTCTCTCCACGGCGTTCGCAACAGGCACATCGAGTAGTGGATCATTTAGAATTGAACCATTAGTCACCCGCTTTACAGCCCCATCATTTTTTTCTAATACTAAAATATCATCATTGGATAAAAAAGCCATGTGAGTAGGAAACTTAATCCCTGAAGTTACACGCTCTACTTTAAGATCTGCATCAAAAACCTTAGGATAACTGTATTGGACGTTTGACAAGGTCTTATTCTTAAGGTCAATGAATGTATTGCCACCATCTGCACTCTCCCTCAGATTTAACTCATTATTTCCGGTACTATTATCTTGCCAGACAATTATTATTTTCTTACCGACTGAGTCAATCTTGGGGAATTCTGAGTTTCCAGGGCTGTTACTGAGATTTGTTGTATTCCCAAAAGTGTTTCCACCATCTGCGCTCAGTCTTAGATATATCTCATTGTTTCCGGGTACTGTTATCTTGCCAAACAACTAGTGTCTTGTTACCGATTGTATCTACTTGAGGGAATTCTGAGTTTCCAGGGCTGTTACTGAGAATTTTCATGCTGCTAAACGTGGCCCCTGCATTTTTGCTCTTACTTAAATATATCTCATTATTTCCGGTACTATTATCTTGCCAGACAATTATTATTTTCTTACCGACTGAGTCAATCTTGGGGAATTCTGAGTTTCCAGGGCTGTTACTGAGATTTGTTGTATTCCCAAAAGTGTTTCCACCATCTGCGCTCAGTCTTAGATATATCTCATTGTTTCCGGTACTGTTATCTTGCCAAACAACTAGTGTCTTGTTACCGATTGTATATGTCGCGTTGTTTTGATGCTCATTTTTGTTAATGTTATTGTTATAATCAATGGCCCCTGATCCAGTAACACCATAAATATCCAAATAACTTGGAATTACAATCAAAAATGTAAATACCATAATAATAGCTGAATAATTACTTATACTACCCTTACAAATCAAATCAATAAAACTAATCCTGTTCCTTAAATTGATTTCTTTCCAGCTCAATTGTATTTTCTAACGCCTGATTTTTAACCATCAATCGTCAGCATTAATATATCTTGTCGCATTGTTTTAAAATGGCATTCTTCCCTTTTATAGTTATGCCACTAGCGTCCAATTTGTGCACATTTGTCGTGGCCCTAAATTAAATAAATATAATCTAATTTGTTAAGTTGACTTTATTCTTGTACCTTCGCTAGTCCTGTTTTGAATACAGATGTCATTCAATAGAGGTACCAGAAACAGTACCAAATACTGGGGACCCGCCAAAATGGTATTTGACAAGTTTCTTATCAATGTCAAGATTCATGGTACGAAGGTTTTCTATTTTTATTGTTATTGGCAGATTCAAAATTTGTGTAGGAATTCCTGTTGAGTCTGTTCCGGATGTAGTAAATGATGTCGTTCCCCTTAATATGGCTGAACTGCCACTAAGGGTTAGGTTTAAGAGATTAAAATTAGTCAGCCGATGTTTGTGCTCATCTGTACCGTTGGGGCCAACCATTGTAATATTTGCAGAAAATTTTAGGCTTGTACTATTGATATTACTAACATCGGAATCACTAATTCTCCACCTGCCGGTCAGAATCCATGCAGGTGCGTGTGACCCATTGTACTGTAGACTAACTAGATTCCCTTTTAAATTTTTTATATCGGATAAAGCGACAGGAAGCTCTTCAAAACTTTGCTTGAACATACGTCTAGTGTAATCATATTCATGATCAAAAGTGCCAACGACAACTATCGTCACGAGAAGCAATCCAAAAGCAATGACGACAGATGAGGATACATTCACCAAGGACTGAGAAAGAGTCAAATATATATAAGTTGAACCCAAAGATTAAGAACACTGCGAGGAAACTTAGAAGATCTGTGTGCATCTTAACTATCCCGCGGGTAAGCGTACCTTAAAATCACTCTGACCAATGGACCTTCTACAGTATGTCTACTCGAATTATCGACAAATGGCGGACGGGTGGACTATTAGTATTTGTTCCTCTAATTTTGTCAGCGTATACTCATTTATGGAATGTTACTGGATTTCCTTCGGTTCACATAGATGAAGCTCATTATATGAGAAGAGCAATGCTAGTCATAAATGGGATGGGACCCCAGGAATCTGCATCAACTGGTTATCCCCGTACATATGATCATCCATATTTTGGCCAACTATTTCTAGGCGGCATATTAAAATTGATTGGTTATCCGAATATGTATTATTCTGGGGACAACACGCATTCAATCGAGATGCTCCATTTCATCCCAAGAATCATAATGGGAATACTTGCAGTACTTGATACTTTTCTGTTATATTGTATACTCCAAATAAGATACAATAGAACTGTTGCCCTAATTTCAACTATTTTGTTTGCCGTCATGCCAATGACATGGATACTAAGGCGTGTTTACTTGGACACATTATTGATGCCGTTTCTTTTGACTTCCATATTGTTTGCGTTATATGTCCAGAAATCTAGAAATGAAAATTCACGTGCTATGTATTCTAGAAGACTCGACTATAACGTCTTTGTTATACTCTCCGGAATTTTCCTTGGTTTGACGATTTACACGAAAATTCCAGCGATTACATTCATACCACTTGTGGGTTATATCATATACCTCAACTCGAGAAAAGTAAGAATTCTATTAATTTGGCTTGTTCCCGTAATTTTGATTCCCTGTATTTGGCCGCTGTATAGTATGATTGCAGGTCAAGGTGACTTATGGGTCCAGTGGGTTTTATGGCAGACGGAACGGGATAAACCGCTTGGGCGTTCATTAAATTCTTTTTTTCAAATAGATCCAATTATAACTGTCGGAGGAGTGGCTGGATTGATACTTGCTGCTCTCAGGAAGGATTTTTTTCCCCTAATTTGGATAGCTCCTTTTATAGCTTTCTCGTTTCTAATAGGATTTGTCCAATATTTTCATTTGATTGTGATATTCCCAGCTTTTTGCACCGCGTTCGGAATGCTGATCGATTCGGTTCAAGGAAGAATAAAAAAACGCTTGAAAATATTCTCCAATATAATAATTATTTCCATATCGATTTTTGGAATTGTAATCACCACCACACTTATCACTCTGAATGTAAATTCTGCTAATTACGACATTTATACCTCTATCGCACAATATTTACCATCTGACGGTAAACAAGTGACACTCATCGGAAGTCATTGGTGGGATTGGAATTCATATTGGTTAACTCGATTTGTGATGAATAAGGATCATGAGATGATAGATCCAATGTTTGATCCCTATTTTAGAGATCCTGTTAAGACGGACAAGGTGTTGTTTGTGGATGATCCCAATTTCGAAGAGGCATTTTCACGTAATATACGTGGTGCAAATATTATCGAGATAAGACAGCTGTATGACAACTCTAAACCTATAGTTGTCTTTCACGATAATATGACAAAAGGCTACAACCACATTTACCCCTTTAATATATTAGAGATAATGATAGAAAATGAGAACCACCCACAAGGAAATGTTACTTTACGTGCGAATTATTGATTGGGATGTAGTGGCGTCTCACTACCTTAGATTCTGATTTCCTAGATTCGACTTCAAATTAATTTGATATTTCGCTATTCTTTAGCAAACAGCAGTTTGAATAGCAGCTAATAGAAGCAACTAATCAACTTATCTATTGACAGAATAAAGTGTTTTTGTTTAAGAATCTCGTCTTTTTCCCGTACCATCGATTCCGGATATTGAAACATATCTCTTGCAGGAATACGTACGATATATAAAAAAAAGACCTACATTTTTAAAAGAATCTTAATAGCAGAGATTTGGATTTTTTTGCTTAGGTTCCTCAGCTGTGGACAAGTGAGAAAAGGTTAAATTTTCATAATGCGATCGAGTAACAAATGATAGCGATCTCTTAATTTCACAGAAAGTGAATGGGGTAAAAGTGTATACCAGCTATGCGAGGCATTCCCTATCTAATTATGATATTTTTAGAAAACTTATCGGTCAAGTAATTGGATGGGAAATAGCCCATTTGTAAACAAATATTGTGCGTAAAAATTCCTACACTTAAGTGCAAATAATTAATATAGCGAAAGTAGATTCCTCCAATTGAGGCATAAAATAACAATTAATCTGATTTCGCGACGGATTTTCCATTTTGTGAATAGAGGGTTAAAGATAGATTCTTTTTTATTAGACGCAAAATAATTGACTTTATAACGTTGTTTAAGAATAATAGATTTCGTTCCTTTCTGATCTTATTTATCCCGTTTGTACTTTCTTGCTTCACCCATCTTTGGAACCCTGTAGGCTTTCCACCTATCTATATTGACGAAGGACACTATATGAGAAGGACCCTTCAGGTTTTGAATGGATTAGGTCCCCAAGAATCCATCTCTGTTTATGAATTTCCTTACGACCATCCGTATTTTGGGCAGATCTTTTTGGCGGGACTGTTATCACTAACCGGGTACCCACAATCTCTTAGACCGTCCTTAGACAACGCGGAAAATTCTATTGCGATGCTTTACGAAATACCCAGACTAGTGATGGGGATTCTTGCCATAATTGATACCTTATTGCTTTTCAAAATAGCCGACATTCGTTATGGGAGAAGAGTTGCATTCATCAGTTCAACATTGTTTGCGATAATGCCGGTAACATGGTTTCTAAGAATGATCCTCTTGGAAAATATAATGCTGCCATTCATATTATCATCAGTATTACTTCTATTATACATATCGAGGTCAGAGTCGAGATATCCGGATACCGGGATTCACAATACGAAACGAAGAAGCATGATAATCGTTTTGATATCGGGAATACTCTTTGGACTGGCTTGTTTCACAAAAGAATCTGCCGTTACCCTAATCCCCCTCTTAATCTATTTGGCTTTCACAGGTAGCCCATTAGATCAAACAGGGCTCAAAAGGGCACGAACTGTAGCAATCTGGCTAATTCCCGTCGTGATAATTGCGCTAATCTGGCCAATTTATGCAGTGACGGTCAACCAGTTTGACAACTGGTTAAATGGCGTCCTTTACCAAGCTGGAAGGGATGAAAAAGGGATGCAAATGGCATTATCATCGTTATTTGAAATTGATCCGGTTTTTGCGATCTTGAGCGGGCGGCAGTAATATTGAATATTCTGGACATAGTTGTGTTCAAAAGGAGAGATCTACTTTTGTTTTTCTGGTGCCTGCCTTATTTGCTGTTCCTTCTATTTGTTGGCGGCGCAGTAAAATATTTTCACTTCATCATACTACTTCCTGTACTCAGTATCAACATTGCAATTCTAATAACCTTCATTTCTAAATCAATTAAACTAAGAAACATAACTGTGAATCCTTTTGTTATATTAGGAGTGGTGGCTTTTGTCGGTCTCATCAGTACGACCGCAATGATTTCTAGCAACTTGACATCTGTCTTTTTTGAGATGTATTCTTCCGTAGTACATACGTTACCATCTAATGGAGATAACCAAAACATAGTAACTCTTGTTGGCAAACATTACGCCCGTGAATTCTACTGGATTCCAAAATATGTGTTTGGTCAAGATGTTGAATTTGTGGTAATTGATCCCATATTATATCCCAAGGATGCATTGAAAACAGAAAAAGTATTAATGTTGTTAGACAAGAGTGTAGTAACACAAGTCAAGGACAAAGAAAAGCAGGACGACTATATAGAGCGGTTAAAGGTATTGTACCATGATTCCACCTTGAAGAATAGATTAGATGAAAACTGGACCCAATCTTATTTAGCATCAATATACCCGTATAGTAGCTTTGATAGTCTTCTTGGAAAGATTGGTAGGCTTGACATACGGACAAATTACTAAATAGTGTTCAACTATCATAATTTGCGTTTCGCATTCATGATCACTCGCCGATCTGCCAAACACAGGAATGTAAATTATCCAAATATCAAATCTCGCGAGGCAGATACCAATAGAATGAAGTATGATCATTCTAACTATGAATGAACTCACACTACTTTGGACATTTCCTGCTTTCGGAACTTGCCCCTAATCTATTATCGAAAGTTGAATTCTTGTTTATGGAAAGCAAAGGAAAGTAAGGTTACAGCTTGTAGTAATAGCAATAGAACGTCAGCTCTTCGGAGCCAAATTAAGGATGACACCTACCCCCACAATTTATCCTTGAAAGTCAATTTCTTGTTTAGCAGAAAATTACTAGCCGATGCTATAGCGACAGCACATAGCAATGACATCGCGTATTGTACCCCATTTTCTACGAGTACATAAACAAATGCCAATTGAATTGCTGCCCCAAACGAACTTATGATTAAGAATAACAAAAATTGCTTAGAAGTATGCGTAAAAGAAAAGTTTAGATCTTGGAAAGTCCATACCTTATTCAAGAAAAAGTTCGTCACAATAGATACTAGTATACCAATTAAGGTTGCTTGCATATACCATAGATGGGATAGAGAACCACTTGAAATTGCAGTTGATACCAAATAGTTTACCGCTAATCCACTTGCCCCTACCGTATAGAATCTTCCTGCCTTTGAAAGAAATTTAACTGATCTCTTGTACCTGATTTCCTCTCCAGCGTCTTTTGATTTTGGACCGTGCATATACAGTTGAATAACGGATTTAGCATAATTTATGACCGATGGAATTACCCGCTCATGTGATGTTGCACTCTCCTTGAAGCAATATGGAATCTCTTCTACGTCTAGCCCTTTTGATTTAACCAAGATCTCGAGTGAAAGAGAATAGGCAGTCTCATCTATTTCTATCCCCCCGAGGATTTTCTTTGGAAATGCAATGAAACCTGAAACGGGATCCTTTACATTCTTGACACTTAGCCCGTGTCTAGCAATCCCCGCTGCTCCAATTCCGAGTAGTTTCCTTACTAATGACCTTCCAGTCACGGATCCTCCTTCGGCGTATCTAGAGGCTACTACCATACCTTCGCCGTTTTTCATAATTAACTCCATCATTTGTGGGAGTATATCTGGTGGGTGGGTGAAATCATCATTCATAATTATTATGTTTTCACCATTGGCTGAATTTATACCACCTAACACTGCAGTGACTTTTGATTTGGGTATCCCGTTCTCACCAACTCTATGCAAATCTTCCCATTTCTATTTTTACTTGCTTGCAGATCAACAATTCGCTCTAATATCGATCTTTTTCGTTCTATTGCGCTTTCATCCAATTCTGTTATGTCAGATAGATTTTCTACAAGTAATATTTCCGTACTGTAATTGTCTGGAACAGTATCAGTAATAGACTTAATCAAATCAAGAATCAAAGGATCTGACAATTCAGAATGTATAATTATAGAGAATTTTAAAACGGAAGGATCTAATTCGACCTGCCTAGACGTAGACGGCAATTGAACTGTTTTAATCAATATCATATTAATATCTTTAGAAATAATTTTAGGTTAGCAAATTCCTTTTTACCGCACAGTTAACTTTTATACACTGAGGAAATGACCGTCAACTGCACGGAATTGTTATGTTGGCATAAGTCGTTGGAGCACCTACATCGAACTTGTTGTCGTTGTCCGCATCAGTACCCAAGTACATTTTGTAGCTATCTGCCCTTAGGTCGTCAGCAAAGGTCACATCATTAAATCCACCAGTACTATTTGTTTGGAAGTATCCATAGAGAGGAATCTTTGATTCGGAATTCACAAGTTTCCAATTGACGTTGCTATTGGCAGCAAAACCGTTGGCATTGATCACCATGTTAAATCCGGGGTCTGCTGGACCACAGGTGGGTGAAACTTGAACTAGGGGTACACCGAAAACAGGGGAATTGTTGTATACAATGTAAGCGAAAACAACTAATATTCCAAAACCTGACATTCCCAATACGCCCAGATACTGCACAAAAGATCTATGACGTGGTTCTTAATAAGAACTTTGCAATCTGAATACATATTTTTATTCAGAATCCGGATGTGTGTAAGTGAAAAGTTAAGAATAGATGTCATTTCAACGCTTTTGGAGTCATCGTATCGGCCTTTAGAAAAACATATGCCTATCTTGCCGAAAATAATATTATCCTGCCAACAGATTATTTCCAAAACATAAATGAAATTATGAAATTGTGAGGTTTGCTACCTAACATCGATAATACTTAGATTACGAGAAGGTAAGCCCTCGAATAGATATAAGGCTTTAGCCCGAGTGACTAATCTTGTCAACGTATCGTAAGTAAACTAGATAGAACCAAAGAAAGGAGTCACATTTTTTAGTGGTGCTCTCTCAATACTTACTATTGTCTCCACCTTTTGGGTTCTTTAGAAAAAAGGAAGCCTCAAAAGAACGGTCTGCCGATGACGGTACGATACATTCCGATGGAATTACACTTGAACAGGCATCTTCCATAGTAGAAAGAGTCATGGCAACACAGACTCAGTCTATGTTGGTTAGCCTTGAGCCGATAAAACGTTCCGTGGAAAACACTCTTGATAACCTAGGCAAGATCGTTGACGATTTATCTAGAGAGAATTTGAAAACTGATGACACTAAGTTTAGATCCCTTGTTGAAAACTCGAGAAGAACGATAGTATCAACTATCATGCGAGAGTCGGCTTCACAACTGTCTTTGCCCCAAAATCTCAATGAGGCATTAGAATTTAGAAGTAGACTAGAATCACTCTTAAAACGATTTGGCGATGCTAGTGGATCCCACAGAAGGGTACTAAATGAATATATGAAAAAGCATTCAAATAAGTTGAAAGATGAATTTGAAACCCTCTCACGACTCCACAAAAAGACACACGATTTAGTTTCAAAGATAGAAGACGTAGCAGACGAATGTTCAAGCTGCCTTCGTGTCATTCAGACCGCGCAGGAAACAATGCGTCTGATCGATGTCGACCAGTCTCGAATCACCACGCTCTCGCAAGAAAACAAGGGAGAACAGATTCTTATCGACAAACTAAAAAATGAAGTTCAAATCCTCAAGAGTTCTCAGCAGTATTTAGATGCATTCCAGACTTTAGAAGAGATTAAAAGAATTGAAGAAGAGAAGGAAAAATTGAAGAAAGACACTTCGAATATGTTTTCGAATATATCACGAGCAATTACAAAATATTCATACGGTACTTCAAAGACCACCTATGCAAGGCTTGAAAAAATTGGAAGTAAGCCTTGGGAAATTTTCGATGAAGACATAATGCCGTACCTTCAACTTTTACAAGGGATTAGACAGGAGCTCATCTCTGGAAAGATGACACTTAAAGATTCGAGCAGGACTATTGAACATATCGACCAAATAATGAATTCTCTGGAGAATATATCGAATGAGATAAAGGAAAAAAATGATTTGTTGTCCCAATTAAGATCTTCCGGAGCAGGTCAGATTCAAAACAAGTTATGGCAAGTAGAGACAGAAATTACGAGCAAAATTGAATTTGTGTCCAATCGAAATCACGAAATAGTTGAGGCGAGGAAGGCTATGGAAATTAGATCAAATGAAATGAAGAGACTCGTAAGACAAATCGAGGAAGAAATTCTAGAAATAACAGACAATAAATATTCCATCAAGAAACCATATTCTTGATAACGTAATCAAACGTTTGGAATGGTTGCGAACCTACTATTACCATCGGTGACTTGAACTCAGATAAGATAACGAAGCTCGGTGTGGATGTTAGTCGCAATGATACGGCCAAATCATAATTCTGTTGTACTAATGTTGAATACTTGTGTGAGCCGACACAATTTGAAAATTGAGAGACGTTACCAATTCCGGAATTTTTTGCAAAAACTAACAAAGACTCCGGACTTATCCACCCCGTATTCTCCCCTCTCCAGTTATCATATAACTCATTGTGATATTCCCAATATCGATGTTGGTCCGCTGCACAGTAAGACGCTTCAGCAGCTAGAGTTGAGGAGTTTGTAGGCGATATGTCATTGATTGGATAATCTTTAAACAAAAATCGTACCTTGCCTGTATCTACAAAATTGTTTATCACGAGTTCCCGGGTGTTTACGTGAAATCGCTTACAGAAAGTGCATTGATAATCCCCGAATTCCACCAATGTAATTTTAGCAGATTCGTTACCGAGGGCCTGAGCATTGGGAATAGAAGGTGTCAACAATAACGTAGTCAACCTAGCTTCCTTTTGGGTTGAGGTTTCTGTTTGGCTGAATCCTCTTGGATAGAAATTTAAAAGTATTACTAGCGTCATCAATAGAACTGTAATAGTTTGTGCTGCATTATTTTTAAGAATCTCGAGCAAATGTTTCTCAAATTTGACCCCAAAGAAACTAACGCCAGAATATAGAAACCACGCCTAGGCCCACTACACAGAGGCCGGCGTACGACACTGGTGGGACACTCACAAGCATACCTACAATGGCGATCCCAATTCCACCAGCTATAGTCATAGCTTCACCCATTCTTCTTTGCTTGCGCATTCGCTCCACAATTAAAAAAATCGATATTAAAAGGTTATTCTAAACCGTTCAACTCATCATATAAAGTGTCATCCTTCTACATGTCCTAGGTTCTAGGACTTACACCGCTAATGTCAGACCGGATATTAGAGTCAACTTTTTTTGCATATAAAAGATGGATGTTGTTGGGATGCGAGCAGACTATAACTTTCGTGTCAATTTAGATACTTTTGCCTTTTTTTGGTATTGGCATTGTCCCCAAATTCTCGTATAAGATGTTCGCATATATCCCTCTCCTTCTTGTAATCGAGAATCTTTTGTAAGGCTGCTTGTAATTTTTTTTCGTTATTATCCGAACTAACCTCTATTTTAGCAGCGGAATCAGATTTGATGGAGGATTCAGAATTATTAAGAATTTCACTCCCCGGCAGCTTAGCAATCTCTTTTCGCCAGGTTGGAACCGAATTACTTGGTGACGAATATGTTTTCATAGTTGAAGTCTCCAGGTTTAAAGGCTCTGGCCAAAATTGAAATGGGTTTGATGAAGCCCGCTTCATTTGTAACATCAAATCATCGACAATCGCAATCCTGTATTCACTAGGAGGTAGTTTGGTTGCGTCAAGAAATATCTTGTAAATGCCAAGTCTTTTATCGTGGAATTTGTAAGATGATATGAAAGCCTCATCTTTTTTCTCCTTAGTGCGCCTGACTAAGGCTTCAGGGGGTTGTTGTGGGAAATAGCGGTCACTGTAATACTGAGAAGCCTGATGAGGGGGATCCGTAAGTCGGAACTCAGTAAGGACTGGGAACACGTAATTACCATGTTTTCGGTCTATATGTCGTTCAACATTTGACCTCCTACCGCTCTTGTATTCGCATGCTGGACATGACCATTTTTTGTCCATTTTAGTTGTCACCTACACCCATGCATATCTCAGGGGGTTCGTGAGTGACTCCGGAGACACTCTTCTCCTAGTATCAATACATGAGATATTACGCTGTCATTTTTATAAATGTTTTCTTTAGGTAATCATATATAGTAATTAAATCCCATAACATACTTTGTTTCATAAGGGGATTGGGAAAAAATGCGCATTGCAATTAGGCACTTTCATATCAATGTTAAAAGAAATGGGTAATGAAAAATAAATGAAAATATTGAAATTCTTATCAGGTTAGAGGTGAATTAGACTTCCCTGAGAGCCAGTATGTGGCGATTGTCCTACAAATCTTCGTCTGAAGTGTCCCGAAGGCCTCTTTGACAACAGTTCTATAAACCATGCTTCGTGTTCTATCTCTTCTTGCATGATTCGTTGGGCAATGTCATATGTACGTGGATCTTTGCCTGTGGTCATATCGCAAACTTCACCCCACGATCTAATGGCACACTGCTCGGCTTCCAATAGGACCTTGAGTATAGTGTTTATGTCCTCCCAGTTATCTGGAAGATATGCATCAGGACAACCTGCCTGATCTGCGAATTTTCTAATATCGCGTGGAAGACTTCCACCCAGCTCGTACAACCGTGGAACCATTGCTTCAAAGTGGTTTCGATCTTCTATTCTTGCATCCTCTACTATCTCCTTAATACCTTCTCCCTCAAGTCCAGTGCAATGCATTCTCAAAATTGTGTAATAATAATACGTGGTAAACTCTGCACCGACACCTCTGGTAATCATATTCTTCAATTTCTCTATGTCTATTCCGTTTTTCTTCAAAACTTCAAGAGCGACTATATTTGGAACATTACCCTTTGTACTACTCATACCTCAAGTTTGCCTGTATTCTATAAAAGTCTTCTCATAATCCATACGGCGATTATATTGCTATAGATATTTTTTGACTCGTTCAGATGAAGTTGTCCAACTACCTAATTCGAACTACCACCCCGATTTGGATTGACATTCCGACACCGTGGTAATAATGATATCCAACCTGGCCGACTGGTATTCAGATATCTCATGTTGTTTTAAGCAGACTGAAGGAAGCTAGTTTTATATCATTATTGTTGCTTTATTCTGACGTGGACTTTGTCGACGGGGATGGAAATATTCTGATACCAAAATCAGTCAGGCCAATCATGGACCTTGGAATTACAATGCTCGGCGAAAACAAAGGCTGTAAGAAACAATATCGATACGGTAACCTTCACATTCGAGAATACGAATCCCATTATACTGCTCATCTTGATAAAGTAGACCCCCGTGTTGACCCTCTAGGTCACTTGATGATTGATGCACCTAACTACCTCGCAGGACTCCTATCGATCGCTAGTATGGCAAAAAGATATTTAGAATATAAATAGAAATCTGATCTGATTTGTCTCTGAACATCTGTGTTCTGATGCCATCTGATACATTATACCAATATTTCTTACCAGTTCGCTACCAAAGTAACGGAACAAGAATATCAAGCAAAAGTACGAATGGAGGTAATAATTCATAATGCTAAAAGAAGAGTCGAATCAAGACATACTCAATGAAGCAATACAGGCAGAGTCTGACGGAATTCTGACAGGATACAAGAGACCGTCTAAAATAGCAATCATAAGGACAATTTTCAAACTCATACCCCTCATAATTAGACTGAGAAAGGACCGAAGGGAATGGGTACGAAAGGAAGGGAGAAACATAAATGAAAAAAAATTCACAAAAAATGCACAGAAGGCGCTTAATACTTTCATTTCACTCGGTCCCTCTTACATAAAACTAGGGCAATGGCTATCATCGAGATCGGACATACTACCCCAGCCATACCTGGATGTCTTGGCCAAACTTCAGGATGACGTACCTCCTGCACCATTCGAACAAGTTTGCATGATCATCGAAAAAGAGCTTGGGCATATTTCCCATATTTTCGAATCATTTAATTCAGATGCAATATCGGGGGCTAGTCTGGGGCAAGTATACTTGGCTAGGTATCAGACAAAGAACGTGGTGGTGAAAGTCAGTAGACCCAACATCGAAGAACAGATTGCAAAGGACATATATGTCCTGAAAAAATTGCTTCCAGTAGCTACTCGATTTATCGATCCAAACTTAGGATTTTCGGCCGAGGCGATGCTATCGCAATTCACTGAGACTGTCAGGGAAGAGATGGATTATAGAACTGAGGCCCACAATCTTATTGAAATTAAAAAAAATCTAAAAGGCGACTCGGGAGTCATAATCCCACAAGTATACCTCGATAGAACATCAAGACATGTTCTTACATTGGAATATATTCCGGGCATTAAAATAACAGACACCGAAGCACTTGACAAATTAAATATTGATAGATCAAGATTAGTAGTCAGAGTCCACAGACTCTTCTTTAAAATGTTACTAAGACATAATCTATTTCATGCAGATCCTCATCCAGGTAACATAGCTGTAAGTGACAATGGTACAATAATACTTTATGACTTTGGAATGGTCGGACGACTTGACAATGACACACGTAAAAAGCTAATTAGATTATATCTTGGACTTATTGACAAGGATCCAGTCCGTACTACCGATGTTTTGATAGAGCTCGGAACTCTTGAACCATCTGTAAATAGACACATAGTGGAAAGGGGTCTCGAATTGAGCATCCAGTCCCTGTACGGGAAGAAAGTAGACAGGATGGAGGTAAAGGCTTTGCAGGAACTTGCAAATAAGACAATGAGCCGATTCCCATTTCGTTTACCGAAGAGTTTGGCTTTGTATATGAGGATGGCTTCAATATTGGAAGGAATTTATAAACACCATAATGTCAATTTTGAATTCGTTCGAGTCCTTGCAAACCTACTTGAAGAAGAAGGAGTCCTCCGCGAGGCATACATGGAAGAGATAAAGAAGTCGATATCAAAATTCGTAAAGAACTTAGAAACTACGATCGAACTTGGCCCAGTGATAAAAGAATATATTGAATCTAGACAGAGAAATAAAGACAGGAATAATTCTACTAACTTGGTCCCCCCAAGTATCATAGCATCGTCGATTTTGGTGGCATCGTCGATTATTTTTCCATACCAAGATTTGGCTGCCTATTCAGGATTTGTGATTTCTGGCGCTATCATTGCAGGTTCTTTTGTTTATAACAAAATTCAGTCCGATAAGCTTCGATGATCTATGTGCAAAATGTGTTGGAACAAATAATACCAAATGATTATAACATACCGATTGCCAGCCTGTTTCTGCGTCATCATATTATCTACAAATATCGGGTAAGTGTCGCATTGCGACACGCATAAAAGTTGCGATTACTACAACGCATCTTGGTTAAAATTGTCATTTGAAAAGATCCTCATCACATCTAACCTCATCAAACCAACCGACTCTTTGTCTTGAAGATGCTCTAGCGAAGATATTTAAAATCCAAAGTTTCTTTCAAGTAGGACACTGAATCAATTTCAAATGAAGAAGAAAAGAAAAGTCGCCAACGCATTGTCGGGACTATACCGATGCTACATCGGAGCGCAAAAATAATGAAACGGCCAATTGATGGTGCCTCATTTCTAGTCTATTCTTCTGAAAAATCATTTAGCCTACTGTACAATGAGATAGCGCGCAAGTTTTTCATTGCGTTAGCCTTTGCTGGAGGATTGTCGGCATGTATATTTGGTATCCCACTTATTCCGTTGTACTTTATCACCCAGACGACAAATATTTCTCATATTGTCCTTTCATTCTTTAGTATTCTTGGATGCATCTGGGGAATTATGGGGTATAGAGAATTTACTACTTCCGCGAATAGAGTGCATCGTGCTAGAGAACTCGCTCAAAGTTTGGATCGTATGATTGGGAACTATGATTATAAATCATATAATCCAGAAACACATGAATTTGAAGAAGGTTACATCCCACTGGGCCCTATTGATTTTTGGGACAAAGAGACCTACGCGCCAAGCTGGCTTGACAAAGGAAAATATTGGCACGTCTTACTTGGTCTCCAGATTCCAGGCAAGGAAATTGTGCTTCAAGTTTCTCGGGACAGCGATCTACCGTTGGACTGCGGAAGAAAGAATGTAGCTGCGACTATAAAGGAAAACCTAAGCTTTGGTTCAGCATCCGCACCGCGGAAAAGATTCCGATATAGAGTAAAGATTCCACAGTGGGTTGTTATGAATACCGATAATGCCCACATAAAACAAAATGCAGATAGAACTAAAATTGAAACTAATTCAATTATATCCGAATTGAATAGGCAACTCTTTTTAGTTGCTGACGAAATATTAGAAAGGGAGAAGCCGCGGATAAAATACCTCTGGCCCATAACAGGACTTGCAGTATATCTGAATAAGAGTTTACCAATACGCATTATTTACAAAGAAGTTATAGAAAAGTTACCTGGATTCGGTAAATCCATCATCCAGGAAGCGAATGAGACACTTGCTGACATGAAAGAAGAAAAACTGCTCATGGCTATATGTCAACTTGCTTCTAAAAAGGGTGTCCAAGCAGACAGAATTGATAGCATCAGGGCTTTAGCAAAATATCTCAGTCATTCTTATGAGGTTCAAGGCTTAGGAGAAGGATCCACTAAATATCACAACTTTCACCACAGCCTCGAAGTGACTTACTTGTGTTTACAGTTAATTCCTACTGAATTTCATGGATACAAATTTTTTCCAAATGAAATTGAAATGGTCGTAGCGGCAGGACTATTGCACGACCATGATCCGATGCAGGTTAAATCAATTATTGATTCGAACGGCATTAAGGAACCTGAGGCCCCTAAGGTATCGAGAACTATAGAAGAAGTTCAGCGTACCAGGATTCATGATGCCTATTTTGTTCTGAACGCCATGGAATTTGAAAGATTCTTTCCCGGTAGCCAGGGAATTTCTAGTTCAGATTCTACATTCCGGCCAGAGTTTCCATCCTCCGGAGAACGCCCATATGAAAGCTTGGTAGTCGAAGCAATAATTTGGCGGACAGATTTTCCTTATTTTAGGCAGAAAAACGCGCAGGAAATGTTCGCAAAATTGCTTGCCGAACTAAGGAGAAGAGGGCAAGATACTAACAAAATTACGTTACTTGCCGAGATAGTGTGGCTTGCAGATCTTTCAGTCACTTACATGGGATCCGATCCTCTAAGGGCATGGAATAGGGTTACAAGTTTGTATGATGAGTTATACTTGTCTAAATTGGAGGCTGTTTCCAGAACGGATACTTTTTTTTCTGATTTTGCAGACAAGAAGATCTTTCAAGAATTATTAAAGGTAAAAAGTTTTCCGGATATTTTCAGGAATCGTTGGAACCTTGTTTACCAATTCTTTCATGAGGGTAACCCATCAACTTCACTCAATAGAACTATTGAGAATGCTCGCAAATTGTTTCTTAAAGTAAATATGGAAATTGGCATGCTATACGGTAAGATGATGTACTTAATTGCAGGAGATAACTGGGGGGAATATTTCATTGGAATAGGCAAGAACCACTCAGAGGTATCTAAAGCAAAAGCAGAATTTGTCTGTTTGGAACCCCAGAACGCATCTGCCTTCTGGGGAGAACCAAAGAAATTAATTCCAAATATGCCCGATGGATCGATCGATAACTTCCTTTTACGAATGCCAAAAAAATATTATCGCTTAGAAACGATGCAAGACAAGTTATCTCTACGAGCGTTGATAGAGATGCTGCCCAATAAATTAAGAGATAATGGAACACTTCAGATATTAACTGATATACCTATTGATGATATTGCATTCAAAGATTTCTCTGCCATCATGAATGAGGCAGGTTTCAGGGAATGTTCAGATAATGGCACTCAGAAAATCTATTTCCCAAATGAGTGGAGAGATGAAGACTTTAGTGAAGGCACAAAGCCACGAGTCGTTCTATTTTGTTCGCAGTTATCTAGATAAAAAGCGTTAGGATTAATTCCCAATTCTGTCATTTATTCATTGATAGGGATCAGTTCGTTGATTGTAGATTCGTCTCCTCCTTCGCATCATTATCAATATATTAATTAAACCGGCGAATTACGATCTTCCATGAGCAAAAAGGTAAGGGTTGCTATAGCTGGTGTTGGCAATTGTGCATCTGCTTTGGTTCAAGGTACATCATATTATCATCGTTATCATAGTTCCGATGATCACAAAAAAGGTAATGAAAATGACGTTGACAATAACAATAATAGTAGTAGTAGTACCCGTAGTAATAGTAGCAGCAGTAACGATAGGACTACTGGCGGATCTCATCTTGCCCCTCCAGGCCTTATTGCTTACAACCTTGGAGGAATTGAACCCTCAGATATAGAATTTGTTGCAGCATTTGATGTTGTAGAATCCAAGGTTGGTCGGGATTTAGCAGACGCGATCTTTGCAAGTCCTAACAACACCATCAAGATATGTGATGTAAATAAGACTGGCATCACGGTAGAGAAAGGCGAAGTATTAGACGGTGTAGGAAAACATCTAAACGAACGGGTGAAGATATCTGACAAGACCCCTCCAAATATAGCTCAAATACTAAAGGACTCAGGAGCTGAGATCCTCATAAACTATCTTCCTGTGGGAAGCAGACAGGCCACAAAGTACTATGTCGAACAATGTCTTGATGCAGGTGTATCTTTTATAAACGCAATACCAGTCTTTATCGCTTCGACACCAAAATGGCAGCAGGCATTTGCAGGAAAGAACTTGGCCTGTGCTGGCGATGACGTAATGAGTCAGCTGAGGAGCTACAGTTTTACACAAAACTTTGGTAAAACTCTTTGTAGATAGAGGTGTAAAGATAGACGAGACATACCAGCTTAATGTAGGAGGGGATATGGACTTTTACAATATGCTTGATGAAGAACGTCTTGAGGATAAGAGGATAAGCAAGACAAGTGCAGTGGCAGCCATGGTACCATACCCGATACCTATGCGCATTGGTCCATCAGACTTTGTAGGCTTCTTGGACAATGACAAAATATGTTACATTAACATGAGAGGAAAATACTTTGGTAATGTTCCAATAGAACTCGACGTCAAACTCAAGGTAGTGGATGCTTACAATAGCGCAGGGGTTATGATTGATGCAATCAGAGGAACTAAATTAGCCATTGACAGGGGCACCAGCGGACCACTAGAGAGCATTTCTGCCTATTGCTTCAAACATCCGCCAATACAGATGACTTACTCAGACGCTAAGGACCGATTTATGGAATTTATAGAAGGTAAGAGGGAGAGATAACCAATAATGATAACCCAAATTCCACATAGTAAAATAGTTAGATTTAGCATCTAATTAGTAGTTCGACCAAACAGGGAGGACCCTATTGGTCCATCCACTAAAAGGGTGGAAAAATATGTATTCAGGAGAGAACAGCATAGAAGGATAACGCATACACAGTTTTCAATATTATCTAGAGATCAAATTAGATGCGATAATCGTGGACAATATTCCATATAATATTTCAGACTTAAAATTTCAAATGGAAACTATTGTGTTTCCCATTTGAATATTTCTGTATCCGTATTCTTTTGCGACACTGCCTTGTCAAGACGAATTATTTCCGCTGCTTGCCATCTCTTGGCTTCTTCTTCATTGAGATTTGAGGGCTTGTTACCTGATACTTTGATACGTAACCATTCGTAACAATATGGACACTGAAATGCTACGCCCGCTTCCCTACTCTTATTAGGATACGTTATTATCATTAGTTTGTTACATACTGGACAAATGGCGTCGGGATCGGGGCCGGATGGTCCGGTATAACGAATGACAGAACTCATTGGACAGTTATAGTATAATACACAATCTTATGTATCTGTTTCCCTCTGTTCTCCTTTAGACGCCGTTCCGAACACCAATTGGCTTGATGGTTGCATCGCGCTCGACACTAAAGGTTTCATTAAGACTGGTTCCGATCTGTGCCCAGAAAATCTGAGCGCTGCTCGCTGGCCCTTTGCCCGCCAGCCATATCTGCTCGAAACCAGTGTGCAGGGAGTTTTCGCGGTGGCTGATGTGGGATGAGGCAGCGTCAAGAGTGTTGCGTCCACGGTGGGCGAAGGATCAATCGCGATCTCATTTATTCATAAAGTACTCCAGGAATAGGAAACAGAACGAACGTGCTCGAGACCGATGACTATGACTTTTGTTCCTTCACAGTAATCGATGAACACACTGTCAGCTTTGAGCATTCAGGCCCGTAAATACTTATGAGAACGCAGTTACAGCATCCAAATAATGACTGAAATTGGTTTAACCGAGATTTTCGGCATGGGAGAAACGATTGGAATTATTGGCACACTGTTTGTGATTCTATACTTCTCCAGAAAGCAAACACAAAGCCTGTCAGTAGATATTGAAACTAAGGTCCTGAACGATTTGGATGAAAGAATGCATGCAGTACACCAGATAGTAATAGAGCGCCCCAAACTGATAAACCTGATAAGCAAGGCTGATGCAAATTCACCTGAAGTTGCGTACGCATATGATATTTTGTTTACGTTCGCACATGTTTTTCATATGCGGAAAAGAAAAGTGTTAAGCGACAATGAATGGACAGGATGGTTGCGATGGATGAAGAGCTCTTTTGAACAAGGAGAAATAATGCAAATATGGAAGAGCACAATTGAAATGGAAAAATGGTTTGATCCTGCCTTTCAGCAATTTGTCGATAAGGAATTAATTCCTAGGACTCCGACCTGAATTCACCCTGCAATCTTCCGATTGATAAAGTGCGAACCAATTGAATAACATCAGGGAATAGTTAAAGCCATTAAATAAGTATTATATTTGAATGACTGAAATTCTTTCAATTGATGGAAGGAAAATAGACCAAGTTCTAAACGATATCGCGAAGTTGATACTCCGTCTAAGCAAGAGTTCTAAAAAATCAAAAAAGGATGAACGATTGATCAGACAGATTACAGAAATACGTAATCAAATTGGGGATATAGTACTTCAGGCGAGATTGAAAAAGAGTCTCGCAGTAAAAAATTGATGGTTATTAATGGGCTAACGCGTTAATAGGAATGAAATTGAGATTTATGTTTACATAGCATTCTATAACTCTGGAATTTTTCAGAACATTTTTCACACTTCCATTTATTTTTGGAAGCCTCGGTTTGTGTCCGATATGTATCATTCTTATTTTCGTACAAGCCTGTTTTGTAATTGTAGAAAGCCATATTGAAATTGAGCTTATACTTTTTTGAATTGTACATGGTGAATGACAAAATGAGGACACATATTTAAAATATTCCCTTTATTTGGTCCAACATCCATTCATTTTTGGTTCTTTAGGTTGACCAAATTTGCCAATATTTCTCGAAGATCCTGGCTTACCCCACTAGAATCTTGACTCACTAGTGCCTTTAAGGCAGGCATTACCAAAATGAGAGGAAGGCGCTAGATTCCTTCGCAGATCTTATCCCCAATACTCCTATTTTTCCAAAGAATAAAGCCGCAGATTACGATGAATATTGCTTGAAATACTTCGGTCAAGATACCCAACAGAAAGATCGGGTATTCTACATAGAAGGCAATAGAAATTAGTGATCCCACTATACCTGCATAATACCAGTAATTTCTCCATCTTTTTACTATCGGAACAACCCAAAATATCTGAAAAAATCCTGATACTCCAAAATATAGACTTCCAGTTAATTCGGGTATCGAGGATAAACAAGATTAAAAGCAGTATCCCTCCTAATAATGTGACACAGGCCGCTACATAACTATATATCTTTGACAAAGTCATTAATTCTTCGAACTGATATATTAGCAATGATCCCAGAAGTATCCAATCCTATGTCAATGTTATAGAATGTAATAGATAATAGTCTGGTCACTCAACTTCAAACAGCTGGCACGTTTCTCCCATAGACCAGTTTATCAACATTTAGTTATCTCTCAACATATATTTACAGGCTTAATAATTTCATACCAAGTCTCTTTGGTCTACATTAAAAAACTTGAAATATACGGTTTTAAGTCATTTGGCTTCAAGAATACCGTATTACAATTTGATAATGGACTAGTTGCTGTTACTGGTCCCAATGGATCAGGGAAAAGTAACATTTTAGATGCTATAATGTTTGTGTTGGGAGAAAATAGTCCCAAAGCCTTACGTGTCGACAAATTTCAGTCACTCTTTTATGATGCTCAAAGTTCTTCTCATCGGCTAATCCGTGTTAGTATCGCATTTGACAATTCAGATAGGGGCATCCCTGTAGACACCGATACTGTCTCCATGAGCAGGGAAATGGAAGGTCAGTCTGGTGACAGTCAATATTATCTGAATGGAAAGAAAGTTTCGAAAATGACTATCTTAGAGCTTTTGGAAATTGTGGTAGCGGCCCCCAATAAGCTAAATATCGTGCAGCAAGGAATGATCACAAGGATATCTGAACTAAATGTAGAAGAACGAAGAAGGATAATAGAAGACATTATTGGATTGTCTTACTTTGACGAAAAAAGGACCGAGGCCTTGAATCAACTTTCTGAATCTGATCGCAGACTAGAAGTAGCAATGGCAAGAATGGGAGAGATTAGAAAAAGGATAAACGAACTTGAGGGTGAGAGAAATGATCAATTAAGGTATAATTTCTTGGAATCCCAATTGAAAAGATTCAAGGCTATTCTCTATTCCAACAAGATTGATCACCTACGAAAAGAGATCCAAATCCGCACCCAAATGCTAGAAAAGAATGCTTCAAGGCTAAACGAACTATCTACAACAATTAATGAGCTTCAGAGGGAGATCGATTCGATAGATGCAGAAAAGACTAACTTCATTCAGGAAGTTGATGTATCCAATAAAGCCAAAGCTCAGCTTGACACTAAGATAACAAGTATCGTGTACGAGCTGGAACGTACAAAGGCAATTGTGAAAGAATCCGAAAGACGCTTAGAAATCATTGGGCAAAGACTTCCAGCAATTAAAGAAGAACAAAAAAACTTGGATTCTGACTTTGGAATCACAGAGGCAGTAATTAATGAAAAAGGAACAACAGTAAGAAGGAAAAGAGAGGCTCTAACGGAGCTTAAAGCTAGATTCGACCAAATCAATTCAGCCCTTGAAGAATTGTCAGGCATCGTCACTAAGAATGAAAAACACAAAGCTGCTATGATTTATCGCAGAGACAAGTTGTTATCCATAGACAGTAACTTAAAAATCATTATAGCGAGACTGGAAGAGAGATTAGACACATTAGAAAAGAAGTTAAAAGATAGCCAATCAAGAGTAGACGGATTAAAGTCAGATTTAAAATCTAAGAAGGAGATTTATGAAAAGCTCGTTAATGAAGCGCATTCTTCATTAGAACAACAAAAACAAGTGTCTAACATTCTTGTTCGATCAAAAAAAGACGCAAGAAAAATTGAAGAGGATCTACTGGCATGTTCTGAAATACTGAACAAAGCTCAGGAATTTTCAACTTCCTATCAAACTCGAATTGCGTTGGCAAATAGTATTATGAATGAAGATTTTGCTCTAGTTGAACTATTTAACCCTCAAATGGAATTCAGAATTGTCGGGTTGATAAAAGACCTACTCAGATGGGATGCGGTGTATCAAAAGAGCTGTATTTGCCGCCGCTTCTGACTGGATGAAGGCCTGTGTTGTTTACTCAATTAAAGACATGATCGAACTCGCGTCGTATCTAAAGGAAAGGAATATTCCTTGCCTAAGAATAATTCCATTAGAATTAGTTAAAAATGCAGAAAAAATACGCCTTGCAGAAAATGATCATAATATAATTGGAAACCTAGCTGATTTTGTGCAATCATCATCCATTAAGAATCTGCCGACATACTTGTTCGGGAGCGTAATTCTTGTTAGAACCGCGTCTAAGGCGTATGAGTTATCGCAGGAAGGCTATCGCACAGTCACTATAGATGGAGAACTATTCGAACCACGGGCTCGTTCAATGTTACTAGATTTCGGTTCTAAAATTTCCGACCTTACTTTGGACATCATTCTGAGCAATCATATAAATTCTCTAACAGAATCGTCGAAGCTATTGGATGAAGTTATGAAATCAAAGAAGAAAGATCTTAGACAAATAAACAATCAAATAGAGACAAGGCAGATTAGTCTAAAAAGATTTGACGATATAGTTACTGAATCAAGTATTAACACGAACCACCTAAATGAATCAATAAACATGCTAGAAAAAACAATTGTAGATATGGACGAAGGATTACTGTCGACGACTAACGAAGCTAGCAATGTTGAATACCAGCTCCAAGGGTTCAAGAGACGTGTGAACGTTATAGAAAATGCAGTTAATCGCTATTCTAGTGAGATAAGCAACAGCTTGTTGGATAATGCAACCATGGAGTTTTCCCAGCTGAATTCTGAAAAAAAAGAGCTCTTGAAATTAATAGAAATGTCAGAGATCGAGACAAGAGAGATGGTAACTTCCTATTCTGCGGCTGAAAATGAATTCAAGATTCAAAGAGAAAGGAAATTGGAACTGGAGAGTGAACTAGAATTGTTAAAGGTAGAAAATGAAGAAAAGATGCATCAAGTGGAAACTGCTAGCAGCCGTTCGGCATATCTAGAAGTGGAGCTAATAGGCCTAAGAGAAGAGGAACAGAGAATAATACAAACGGCGGGGGGATCATATTCAGTACTTCAGGAATATGAGAGACGAATTAAAGTACTTTCAGAACAAGAAAGACATCTCTCGAGAGAATTTAACGGAATAGAAAAGGAAACAGTAGCTCTTAAAAAGGACATTTCAAGTTTTTCTTCTCAAGAATCTCAGGCCTATAACGATCTAGTCTGGTTGGGGTACAAAGAATTAGTTAAATCAGAGCCCTTTGATGTAGAAAATGTTATCACGGAATTGACCCAAGAAAGTGATAAAATGCGGTCTAGTTTGAATCTGCGAGCTGATGAAAGCTATGTTCAAGTTACAGAAGGATATAGAGGAATGTCAGGTAGAAAGAATGAGTTGGAGTCCGAACGGAATTCAATAGTGTATTTCATTGAAGAAATTGTTCGAGAAAAGAAAACAGTCTTTATGGAAGCGTTCCAGAAAGTTGACCAAGATATCAGAAAAACCTTTTCTCAGGTTAGTGGAGGAAGTGCATATCTCCAGATGGAAAATGAAGAAGATGTGTTTTCGGGTGGCTTAATGTATTTAGTCCAGTTTCCTGGAAAACCTCCTCGCGAATCTACTGCTTTGTCTGGTGGCGAGAAAACTATGGCTGCCACAATATTTTTGTTAGCATTACAAGCCTTAAAACCATCACCATTTTACTTGATGGATGAAGTTGATGCACATCTGGATGCCCAAAACACCGAAAAATTGTCCAAGGTTTTATTTGAGCGTTCGAAAGGCAACCAGATAATTATGGTTACTCTTAAGGATTCCACTGTAGCCAAGGCAGATCAAATTTTTGGCGTCTATCCCAAATCAGGCCTTTCACAAGTCGTGCATTATAGAAATCCCAGTCATGTTCCACTCGCTGAAGTAAAGACTGCCGACTAGGCTCGATTATCATATTCAATCTTGGTTCGTATTTATAATGTTTTTCTACATTGGAACAGGTAGTATGCTATCAACTTTCAGAAATTACGAATAATTCAATTCTAGTTGAAGATATCGCTTTATGCGTAGTGTTTCGATTCCATTCTTGATGCCTAATTAGTTAAAACGTCTTGCAAACGTAAATTGGTCATTGCCTTTAATATCGATAATGAATTGTTCTCTCAGCAATTTTCCATAAACAGTCAAATCCCTAGCTAGCATTTCTAGTCTTGAGGACAATGAACTATTTGTAACACGGCCACTCATCGAAATCGTGGCTCCCGTGAATAGATACCCCATAGGGCATGCTCCAACCGTAACATTGACGTATCGCATCCTCATTTGATCCATTACTGTCAACCCCTTTTCATGCGATGCTACTATATATCCGAATGTCTTTCCTGCGAATTCCTTCCAATAATAATCTAACAAGTCTTTATTGCTCCTGACATAGAGCCATGATAGTCTGGGGATGCTAACACATATGAATCAGCCTTTATGACCTCTCTTGTGACGTACGACAGGATTTTGTCGTTTTCTGAGCTGATACTTGGATTATATATTGGTAGTTCCATTTCGCGCAAATCAATCAAATTTATTTCTGATCCGTATATTGTAGTTGCTTTCTCAAGAACTAATTTCAAGGCACGAGTACCTGTATGAGTTCAGACGTAGACTCCCTGCAATCCCAAGGATTTTAGTCATAAGCCGCGTAATCACATTTCATATCACACATATAAAATAATGGTGCATTATTTGGCCTATATGTGAATTTAAACAGCTAGCTTAAATTAGTAACATTATTCTATACCATGGCAGGCAGCTTGACAGCGTACTGTGTCACAAGGTAAATGTGGCAAAATAACTATTCCACATATTAATTGAGCAATACATTACGATAACAAACAAAATTTCAAGAAGCAACAAATATACTCGCTGTTGCGAGAGCAAAGTATAGAGATTACCAAATAATATTAAAAGAATGGAGATAGAATCCGGGTCTCAGATTGACAATACTAATTCCGCAGGATCATTATTGTTGTCTATATTTGAGCTAATTCTTCGCCGTGTGTTCCTATCTAAGAGATCTCTTATTAGAGGATCCGATACTATGGAGTTTATAAGAGTTGTTTTCTCTCCATCAGGCAGACTCTCATCGAGTGTTTCTATTGCTTTTAATTTCCAATAATTGTCAATACTGTGTTGTATTTTCTCTTCAATCTCAAAAACTACTTTTCCGAACAAGGTAAGCTCATATTTGCCATGTGTTCTCTTTACTAGATCACTCTTTATTAATTGGTTTAATCTAGAATAGAATTGCTTTCTCGTCATCTTGAGTCTAGTTATATGAAGTTCTGTTGGTTCGCCAAATTCACCCATTGTTCTAAAAATCGTGCTGCATTTTGGTTCCGCTATCAAGGACAATATTTCTACTACGTTGGTCATTTTTATGTTCTTACCAAAAAAGGCGGAATATCCAAATATATATATTCTCATGCTAATAATTGCGAATATGTGTGATAATGCTGAGATTTGGAATAACATATTTGTTGTGCCTGGCTTGAGTGATTTATGTATGTTTTTATCTATTTTACATAAACTATCCTAAATTTAGAGCAATCTTGTATTGCTACCGTCTTTGGGTAAATTCGTCTCATCCCTCTCATTTCTTTCCATGTACGTAAACTAAAGTAATTTGATCAAATTTCAGGAAATCTGTCAGATTTTGCGATCAAGCCTGTTTCATCTTAGTCAATTGACTGTTGGTTAATTTTCATCATTGTTTCTGGACAAATCTGTCAATCACTGTCAAAGATCGTATAGATTCAAATACTTCTAAGGGCATCATAATTTTCGATCTTATCATAATTTCATTGACGCAAGTCGGTAGGAGATCAGTCATCTTGTCTCCCAATGTATCAAAACTATCGTCCTTACCAGTAACGTATCATTAGCTTTATCCCCTAAAATATCATCGTGACTAGATTATATCTAAATACTTTTTCCCCTAGTTTCAATAATTCTTACCTGTATTTTTCCTTGATAAATCATTGTATTACACCACCCCCATTGGTGCTCTTACATGGTCCTATCAGAGCCTGTACCTTTCAAAAGGTCTATAATTCTGACCGATTAATGTTACCAAACCACCATTATCAGTTGAACTAAGGGCTGGCCAATTATGCGACTTATGTGACATAAAATCATCTTTAACTTTCTGAAGTAAATAGCTGATCAAAAGATTTCAGAATTCGGTCGAAAATAATTTGACAAGGCCGATCCATGATGGTGTGTAAGAAACCACTTCTCTTCAGCTTCCTCAAAGATGTTGGTCGCGACCACACCGAACTTAAGGCCTTTATCGTTCACTAAAGCCTGCATATTCTCGAGACATATTATAATTGCCACTCTACCATGTTTTCTAGACCGCAGAGTATTGACTCTTATTTTGATACTTTCTGTATTTTCAAAGATCTGAATCCAACTTCCTCGAATTGCAATCCAACCTACAACTAACTCCCAGCCCGGATGTACACATGAACTACTTTCACTATGACTCCAGATTTTGTCCATATTTTGAATCGATAGTTCTTCGAATGCTTGATAGAAGGAATCATTTGCATCTTCTGGGGTAGACTGATTCATCATATTCATGTTTAGGCCTCTTATTTTAGGTTCATGTCAGATTATATCTAAAGTTCGACGCAAAAATCTGAAATTCTCTTTGTGAGATGAGAGCAAATCAGAAAGTAACTAATAATTGAAGCCTTCTATCCTATTCATTTCACTGCTTTTGCATACTGGACATAAACCAGTTTGTTTTTCAGCCATTGTTGTAAATATACAACCGCAATCACCACAAGCAAAAAGCCATTTTTGAGGAATTGTCCCCATAACCACACAGTAATAAAGAAAAGATAAAAAGATTACAAAGCCCAGAAAAAGGAGATACTATAGAACCTCTGCTGTGTACCGAATAAGTCCTAGAAGCAAAAAGTAAAGAACTTGCGCAGCATTAGTTAGATAATTCATCCCTTATGAAAATAAGGTTTAGGCATTCCTTTTAGCTCTCGCTCGTTTGTCAAAGGGTCCCGTTTTTAAGAGATCCAGATCTAACCGTAGTATGGAGTATAATGACATTGTTAATAAAATAAAGTGGGTTTAGGCTTCTACCAATAATTTGCTGAACAAAATCAGGAATATATGTAACTTTGATCAGGCAGGCCTATATACTAAATTGCTTGCTGCATATCAGATATGGTAGTCAGAAATGAAAAATACTTTAGAAGAAAAGAAAGAAATCATTAAGAATCTCTATCTTTCTGGAATCGGTGAAGAATTTATTGCTATGCAACTTGACTTGGAGATTCCCATTGTAATAGGAGTCTTGACAGAACTTGGGGAGTACAAAGCTTAAGGGCAGGGTAGATACTGCTCCTAGCAAGGAAACTGCTGATCTGTCTTCTACCATTGAAACGAGCTATCTATTTGTTTGAATCGAATTTCTCAATCCCATAAGGTGTTGGTCTAATTATCTTGGCATCTATTTCGATTATACCTTTTTTCCCCTTGATTCTTCAGAATTTCTATAACGGCACCTAATTCGAGGCCTTCCATTTGTTCATGGAAGTCACACACGGTAAGATGCTTCTTTCCTCCGTCTTTTGCTTTCTTAAAGGCCTCACAAAGCCTTTGCAATGACAAATTTTCATCCCTTTTCTCTAATGTCTTTCCATCCTTGCCCGATTCCATTCTCTAGCTTTGGATAGAGATTTTGCGTTCGTAAGCTCTTCTATGTTTTATTCTAACACTTTACTTATATCCGTCCCTGTGTTTCTATGATTACGTATTATAGGAATGAAGGAATAGATAATCAAAAACTGGACCCGTTTTAGGACTGATTGGAAAGATAACTAGTCCAGTTCATAAATGTAGGACATGATGATACTAAATAGAAGAACTCAGAACAAAAGCTGATGCAAGGAAGTTGATATGGAACGCTCTCCTTACACCAACCTTTATGAACTAATGCCAAGGATATTGTAGCACTAATATTTTATTTAACTTGGAGACGATTTTCTTAACAGATAATAAGTATCTGATGCATGGAGAGCCGGACAACCCTCCACACACCAGCTGTATAGATGACTTCTATTAAGATAGGAATTATTCTTAATTTAAAACTTGGAGACGATTTTCTGAACAGATAATCAAAAACTGGAGTCATGTGTGGGAAAGGACCTGTGCCGTTGCAATCTTTAATTTTCACTTGCGTAAACCGGATTCTGCATAATATTTCCAAATAGATTTTGAGTTCATTGCTGTGCCCCTATTACGATTGACTCTACTCTCTTTAGCCTGGCATCTATTTCCTCAAGGCTTAACCGCCTAGTCTCTACCTTCTTGGTACCTGTGCTTGTGCTTGTGCTTCGGGTTTTACATTCATGCACACTACCATCAAGATAGTATGGTAGCCATTTTCCGCCCGCGCCTCTACCGCTCATCACGATTTCATTCTTGCAAAACATGCCAGACCTGGTGTATGATTGACTACGTATAGCAATATAACAATATATATAACTATATAGGAACATAGCAATCAAGCAATATAGGGACCTATATTAGAGACAAATATAATTAGATAGATAATGCTTAAGCAAGAGGAATTGGTTGAAGGTAAGAAAGTTGTGTTTAGGTTAACCACTGACAAGATAAGAGACATTAAGATTATTGCAGCCAAAAAGGAAACTACACTTAACAACTTGTATGTTGAAGGTATTGACTTTGTTCTGGATAAGTATAGGTCATTACTAAAATAGAGATAATTTAGGATCTAGCCTGTTATCTAATGCGACTGTTGAGCGGAATACATAAATTCACTTAAATTTGTTGAAGAAATATGGATAAATTGACATTAGTGGCAGTGTGTTTAGCGCTGTCATTGGGAATTAGCTTCGCAATGACCACACCATCTGTGATGGGACAGTCATACATGAACCAAGGTGCAAATAACACGTCAGCTCAAAATAATATGTCCGCTCCAGAGACAGCCGCCTCGTTGGAGATTGGTAACGACACCCAGGTCCTTGAAAACGATACCAGTATTGGCAATCCTAACAACACCTTACTTAACAGCATGGAAACAAACGAAAATCAAAGTAATTAGAAAACTGGAATAGAGTTCAGCTCGTGCTGGCGAGAGGGAGGGATATGAATAAGGGTGAGACTCTAATGGGCCGCAGGTACTCGACCCACTAGAGCGACACGACTTTATGGCAAAAGACTATGCCAAATTAAGACAGCACTTCATAATATTTAGACAGAAATTTGATTTGTTTCGCTAACCACTTTTATAGCATGCCGATGTCAGTATAACATGGGATGTTCTTGTCCGTATTGTCCTCACGAATATGTCACAGAATGTGAGTCTGCATATTGTAATTGTTGTTCTAAATCTCAACACAAACTGGGTTCACTGATAAAAAATGACAAGGAACTATCAGCATTGTTAGAGACAAAATATAATTTTGGATAGATCGGATTTCACCTCTCGACATTATATAGTCATATTTAGCATTTAGTTTCAGGGCCAATTGTTTGTGTACGTGTTTGACGTAATTAAGTAAATAACAAGGATGAGATAACAGACTTTAAGGCTATTGAAGAACAACATATAATACTCATGCATGAAGCATTATTAATTATCGAAGTCTTGACAAACTACAATCACTGTAGATGACAAGTTTAAGGGAAACAACGTGCTAATAATAATAATATAAACATGGCCAAGGTAGCGAGCTGGTGGACTTGGGCTTGAAACATCACTTTTTCTGGCCAGAAATCAATTTTTTACCTATACGACTAAGAGACACTTGAACAAGAGAGTATTTTTGATTTTATATCGAATCTGAAATTCTTCTTTGCTGTCTTTTCTCTTTGAGAATCCTACTATGACGCGCCCATTCAGTTAACGATACTGAACCACCCTTAATTCCAAAGTTCATTGAAGATTCAATGTTAGGTCAGTTGACAGGCTTACTCCGCAGGGCCATACGTATTCCGTCCCTTATTTGCCATACACCTACCGGCAAAACATATTCCGGTTGTATCTCCCTGAAAATTAGGACGGAAGCTAAGCGATTAGTTCTTTTAAGGTATTCTGTGACAGCCAGTCTTGCAGCGAAATATGCTCCTGCAATGGTGGGGTAATGGGTTAATCCTCTTGCATCTTCGTAATCCGATCCGAACACGATTGCACCCTTAGAATCAAACCAGGCTTCCACCATCTCAAATGACCAAACAGGATCTGGGATTAGAATTATTGAATACCTGTTACCTAAATGTGAATAAGTGAAAACGTCGTACTGGCCCCATGTCTGATAATCCTTTATAATCTCAATTAGATTTGCGGAGATAGTTTGGTCTGTAACTGAAATACTCCATTTAGTAGGCACTAACTTGCGAGCATTTTTCCTGCCAAGCATCCCTACGCTGAATACTTTTGAAATTTGACTAATCGATACACCATTATTATATAAATCCATCATGGCCTGATTTGAAGGCATATCTGTGTCGTAGTACACCTTTTCTATTTTTGGTTCTATTCTAGTTGCATGTGTTTTGAAGTTTGATATTTGAGCAGTAAGCATGGATGGCGTTTCATCTGATTTAGAAAAGATATCTTGGGATGCTATAGGCCTTTTAACAAAAATTGCGGTGCTCTCTACTGGCACTACCGACATTGCAATTTCCTGCAGAGAATTTATGTAACTTCCAGATACACTATTTGCATCACATGTTACTATTCCTCTAACCAGGTTCATTCTATAATTCACGATCTGGTCAATTGATTTGCCACTCCAAGATTCTGGATTGTCGAGTATGGCAGTATTGCCATGAAGGGGTGGTACAAGTGGACCTACTCTGATTTTTGGATACCCATAATTTCCAACAAAAAGAGAAGGAGGTGAAGCTCCACTGATGATATTTGAAGAGAAAATTGTAGAATTCAGTCTTAAGAAGTCAAACCAGTTCTTTTGAAGTTTTTTTCTAAGAATCTCCGCTGTTGACATCTCTCAAATCTTTTACAATCAAGGGCCATTTAATTTGTACATGTCTTTATTGCGTATTTCTTATTTCCGTTGTTTTACGAGGCTCAATATATCAACAAGATCAACGTTCTCATCAATATATCAGTAATAATAAAGCCCTATTGCATACATCATAGCACTCGGCTCTATTCGGGTGTGTTGACGTAGAACTGGGCATAGTAATTCCACTTAGGAGGCCTCACGAGTATAGTTAAGTTACCAATTTGGATATTTGATGACAGGCTAAGACATGCGCTGAAGAGAAGTTATATCAGTTTTCCTTTTCTTTGGTTTGGTAAGGGGTCTATTAGAACAACGTGGGTAATTGTTGGACGTAGTAATAGCTGTATTATACGGAGCCTATTCCATAGTTTCGACCTTATCATAACAAGTTCCAGCGTAGACCATAGAAACCACTAATTCACATTGTGGATACTGTCAGCTTTCCCGTTGCAGGCAACGTAATCTCGTAAATTCATTTCTATTCTTGTCCAATCGCAGTAATGGCATTTCATTTCATTAGGGTTCAGTATTTGGTGTAAAGTTCCACCATGACACCTTCTGTAAACCAACAGATGCTCTTGTAACTTATACTATTCAGATGGCTAGCGAGGGATGGTCAAGAAAAAAGATGATTATTTTAACCAGTACTCAATGAAATAAGCGATTGATTAGAATAGAAGCCATCATGGGTGAGAATGAGATCAGTAAGATCAGTGAAGGATTGAAGAAGATAGGCATAGGCGGTATAACAGCCTTCAAGGCAAAAGGACGCGGAAAAAAACGTCCTGAAAGTGTTCACGCTTCATTGGGAACTGAGATTTATACGCCGGAATTCAGTGATAAATATGTAGTTTTACTCGTTTTGCCAGATACAAAAATGGACGAGGCGATCAACATAATAAAAACGAATTGTAAAATTGGCAAGGTCTTTGTTACTCCCGTAATACGTGCTGTTGATCTTGCTACCGGAGCTGAAGCTGAAGAAGCTATATGATAACTTTTAAGTCTCGTATCTTTCCATTAACAATCGAATCATTGGAATTTATCTTAACAAGAAAGAAAAAATAAGCTAATAACTAAAGCGGCATACGTTAGCCAATACTTCAAAATCATAACACCTGAATTCGAATATTAGGAATTGGTCTGCATTATCCGACTCCATTTTTTTCAGCTTCACGAATTTGCGTTTGATTTTGATTAAAAAGGAGAACTGAATGACCATACTGGCCTGTGGTCAGTATGCAATTCTTACCTCGTGAAAGTTCTTCATAGTGATGAATGATGCACTAGGCCCTTATCTCTCATAAGTTGCATAACAAAAAGTTTAGGGAAAAATAGGCTTAGACATATTGTTCTTGTTCCAAGAGTCGCTTTGTGGCCACAGCCCTATAGTTGAATAGATTGTGAAGCTTCGCTTTCGCATATTGTCCGAATATTCGTCCAATTACCCCTAATGGTAACTCAAATTGTATATTATCAATAACCCTCGTTTGCCTTTCATCACCTTCAAAGATATGCTCATGTTTCCAGTGGCTGAAAATAGGTTTTTCGTTCTCCGATGTTATCATTTCATCCACATATCGAAACGGCTTAAAGGCCGTAATTTTTGAATGCCATTTATTCCTAAAGATAATTTTTCCCGATAGCCAAGCCTCTGATCCTTCCTTTATAATTTCGTCACTGGTACTCAGCACTCTGAGTAACATATTTGGTGGAGTTATTTTTTCCAAATGCCTAATATTGGTATAAAACGCCCATACGGTTTCCAAACTGGAGTGAACATCAAAAATATTGTTAAATGAGTTTATTTCAGTTCCCTCTTCCTAGAGCACTTTATTTATTTATAAGTCAATTGGTTCAAAGCTAAGTGGTAGAAGGCTAAAGCAATCAACAGCTGAATCGATATCTGGCAGTTCGGTGAATCGATAGCATCGTATCTTTCTTACTATAATCATTTACTTTGCTGAAATACAATAGATAGTCAAAAAAATATTAAATTTAACTCAGGCAGAGCTTTTGTATGAAGGACCCACCACTAGATGCGTGATTCCAAATTCCTACAAAAGTTCTTGAGTAGTGTTTCAAATTGAGGGCACCAATTAAGCTGTAAAAGATCCCTCGTATACCCCCTCTTCTATATGGAAGTTAAATGGGTCAAGAATATCCGTCATCTTGAATACTTGTTCGAATAGAACCGGGATTACAGTTTCCTCGTCAAGTCTACCCTACTCCAAGCCTCACCCATAGACATTTAAGAGCATATTGAATATCAATGATGTATACGTCACGAACATCGCGGAATACAAAATATCCAATCTAAAAATCATCTGAATTCATCGGAATTCCTAGTAATTCGGTTCAAAATTAGCCGTTGCTTCTTTTTTTCAAATATTGTATCGTGATTTTCATGTGACATTCTTTGCAGAGTGTTCTTAAATTATCATGGTTGTGAATAAATTCCACTATGGTTTTCACCTTTTCTTCCAGAGTATTGAATTTGTATCCTAGTAATTTGTAACGTGACCTTGGAATTATATGATCACATTCTAATACCCTAGATCGGACGAATTTTCTTCGATATCGGTAGTCGTATTTTACTTTACAAACTTGACACGTATAATTGTCACGCTTGAAGATATCTGATCTTACTCTATCCCAATAAAAATTATGATAGTACCACCATTCAAATTCTTTATTACATTTTATTGAGCAATACTTTCTAAAAGGAGGTCTGATTAGGTTGTTACATCCAGCATTTCGGCACATTGCTTTACCTGTAGTGTCGTATTTGTCAAATTCTCCAATATATACAATGTTCTTAGATGACATTGTGAAAAAAAAGATGTACTACTTTATTTTTCGTTGCAGTAAAAAAAATTCACATCGCGATTTGCATTTTTTACTTTCTCTCGAAAGTTGTAGTCAGATCCACACATATGTAATTTAAGGTCTGTTATACTATCTGAGAATGTTTATTTAATGTACCACCATATACCTATTATCGAAAAATGTGTGCTCAGTCCTTGCAGCTAAAGAGAAAACCACAGACCAATGAACGTCTTGCTTATCCTAAAGTTTCAGCCTTCTTAAATGCAATAAAGAAGAGAAGTCTAAAGACCAGTAGGAGTTATTCAAGTGCTTTAATCCACCTGGATAATTTTGTTAAAAAAGAATATCCTAGTGACAGCTATAATTCCGATAACATAGTTGATGCAATTACACAGAATAAAATTAATGTGTATAATCTGCTTGATAGATTTGTTTCCTATATTCAATCTGCAAACGTTGGTATCTCTTCAAAAAGTATAGTTGCGTATATCGCAGGACTCAGATCATATTTCGGTTACCATGATATAGATATCATTCCAAGTAGGTTCAAGAAAAAGGTATTTGTTCCGGTTGTATATCGTGAAGCTGAAGAACCGATAGACGCTTCTGACATTAGAAATCTTCTACTGAGCTGTAATAGCAAACGGATGAAACCTTACTTGTTAGTTTTAGCAAGCGGGGGAATGCGTACAGTTGAAGCTCTATCAATTAGAAACAAAGACATTGATTTTTCAATTTCTCCAACTAAAATACATATCAGGAAAGAATATACAAAAACTAAAGTTGCTAGAGATATTTACATTTCTGATGAAGCTACATATCACCTAAAACAATGGTTGGATTGGAAATATAAGAATCCTGATAAACCCAGGGAATTTGACAATGATGATTTAGTGTTTACCGTATATCGAACGGCAAACACGCCTGAATCACTTTATCAACAAATATGTCGCGAATTCCAACGCTTGTTAAAAACCGTTGGTATGGATGCAAGAAAAGATACTGGTGTTCACAAAAGGCATAAAATTACACTACATTCTTTTAGACGCCATTGTAAAAGTGTTATTGCAACACAAACTAATACCGATTATTCTGAGTGGTTCCTAGGACATTTGTACAGTCCTTATTGGACCTTGAAAGAAGCTGAGAGAAGAGAGACTTACAAAAATAGGTGTATGTCTGCACTAACCTTCTTAGATTATTCACATTTAGAAGCTACGGGAAAATCAATAGAAGCAAGATTAGAAGAAAAGGATCACGCAATAGCTCATTTACTTCAGGATAACCGAGAGAACAAAGATGCATATTCACATCTCGCTGATATGTATAGAAAATTAAATGAAAGGTTGGACAGAATGGAGAGTAAATAAAAACAGATTATTACGATTCCATCAATTTTTTAGTATCATAAATAAATGTCCTATGGGGAAGGCGTTCACTTACTTGTTTTTCAAAAGCCTTCTTACGTTCTTCTTCTGTTCCTCCGTAAGGGAATTTTTCTTGGTCCTTAATTCCGTGACTTGTACACCGAAGTCATAAATGTCCGGAACCCTAGAGGCCAATAACTCTGTCCATGCTTGCGCACGGCCTATATCCCCATAGACTAATCCTGTTGCGCGATCAGTATCGAGAATTTTCGGACCATAGAGCTTTAACCTGATCAACTCTTGAAGAAGATTGACAAGTCTTATCCTGTAGTCGTTATCAGACAAACCAAAGTTTAGTATGCCGCTCACAAGTCTATCAAACATGTAAGCATAGTTACCGCCAACCAAATGTGGTTTTGGGTCTAATCTCCTAATTCCCAGCAAATCCCAAATATCGGTTTTGAAGATTGATTCCAATTCAGGATATTGTGCTATCGTATAAAAGAAAAAAGTGAGATCAGCCATAGCTGGAAACAAAATTTCGTCTAGAATCTCTCTCTTAGTATTTTTTAGGGTCCTGGATTTGCTTTCGATATATTGCAATTCTTTCATCTCTTTTTTAGTTAGCTCTTTTTTACTCTCCATCCGCAATTCCAGTTCCTCCTTTTTACGCATGAGACGTGACTTTTCACTTAGATATTTGCTAAGCTTCTCTTTAGGTCCATGACAATTTTTAGCAAGAATTTCTGATTCTATAGCCATATCCATGCTGATAATAATATGTAGTAATATATATAGTACATGACATATGGAAGATAAAGATAGACCTGAACAACAGGTAGAATATCGCAAAATACAGGGCTTAGTTGGTGATTATTCACTAAGCTTTTGTCTTACCAAAAAAATATGCAACAGACTTAGGATTAGAAAAGGGAGACTATGTGAAAGTCTCACAACGTGATCACATGATGATCATAGAGAAGGCATAGGTGGAAATTTGAAAATTAGAGAATCTGGCCAGCACAGCCAGACCCCAACACATACAGAACCAGACGAAGGACCAGTTCGACTTGGATACAGAGATAAGAACTTCTGAGAATTTAAGCGTTTTTTTCCAAGATATTTTAAGGAAGATCTGGAAAGACGGCAATTGTCCATGGGACGTATACATGAAAAAGCAATTCCCGTACTTTTGGGATAACCATGACGTAGTGGACCGTTCAAGGGAGGAGGCCAAAAAATGATGTGCGACAAGTGCCTCTACACGCAAATCTACTTCAAGCGTGGAATCAGAGATGAGAACGGCATTAGGATTCCCTTCGAAACAAGGACAGATCAAAAACATAATTGTGACTTTTCTTATCCATGGATTTGTAAAACCTGTAGTCGCCTAATCTATACTGATAAGAAAATCCTGTCTCCAACTGGAAGGCGGATCCTGCTAAACCATGGATTCGGATGATTACCACTACTGTGATACACGCATTAACCGGAGGGCTGAAGGATGAATCCCGATGAACTTGTTAACGAAATGGCTGCTACTAGGAAGGCTATAGCAATCTATCTTAGGAGGCTGTTGGCCGTTGAAGAAAAAATAGACAGGTTTACCAGAGATAAGGAGCAGCATTGGAAGGATGAGGCTGCCAAGCGTAGGGAAAGGACTTGGTAATAATGACCGAACTTGATGACGATAAACAAAGCGCATTCGATGCAATAAAAGAAAGTTTAGGCCCTGAGTTTAGTGATCCTGATTTCGACCAACAAGAAGCAATCGACGAATTAGATGCTCGATATGGATTTGATCCAAAACCAAACAACCGGGGAAACTGACAAGGAGTCTGAAAGCTCACAAGCAGCTAAACCGACAAAAGCTGAATTAGTGTTAAGTTTGATTGAAAAAAACTGTTCGCAGCTATTTACCGACGAATATGACGTACCACATGCCGCCATAACTGTCAAAGATCATGTTGAAGTATTGTCTATCAGGTCCAGGCGATTCCGAAACTGGATTGCTAGAACTATCTACAAAGAAGTCATGATGGTTACGGATAGCCAGACAATCAAAGACGTAATTGGAGTTCTTAGTGCAAAGGCCGAATTTGAGGGAGAACAAAAGACACTGAATCTTAGAGTCGGTTTATTCGATAACAAATGGTATTACGACCTTACAAATAGAAATGGGAGTTTATCGAAATAACTGCCGATAGCTGGAAGCTTACTAATAAACTAATCATATTTCGCCGCTTTGGTCAACTGCCCCAAGTTTATCCATCTGCCACATATCCACCCGACATATTTGATAGATTCATAGACTTGTTTAATATCAAAGGTGATGAAAATCGCCTACTTCTGAAATGCTATATAATTTCTATGTTCATTCCAGGCGTTCCCAAAGTTATCTTAATGCTTCATGGAGAACAGGGAAGCGCCAAGACTACTTTGGAGGAATTGATTAAAATGTTAATGGATCCTAGTGTTGTCAAGACATTTGCATTTCCAAAAGATATCAATGAATTCATTCAACAACTAGCGCACAATTATGTTACTTTCTATGACAACATATCTATGATAAGAGATTGGGTTTCTGATCTCCTATGTCGTGCAGTTACAGGAAGTGGATTTTCTAAAAGAGTTCTATACACCGACGACGACGATTTCATATACAGTCTAAAGAGATGTGTCGGATTCAACGGGATTAACCTGGGAGCGACCAAAGCCGACTTACTAGATAGAGGTCTGATAATTCAGCTTGAGCGCGTCGCCAAAGAGAAGTGGCGCAAGATTGAGGATATCTGGAAAGAGTTTGAGGAAATACGACCACAACTCTTAGGCTATATTCTCGATGTCCTGGTTAAGGTTCTAGCTTGGAGAAAGACTAGAACATTAAGAGTAACATTGTCTAGAATGGCTGACTGGACAGAATATGGCGAGATAATAGCCAGATGCACAGGCTATAAAGATGAAGAATTTCTTACCGCCTATAACAATAACATAAAGCTGCAGACAGAAGAGGTCCTGGAATCAAGTCCTGTTGCAATTGCATTGATAGACTTTATGTCAGTGTTAGAGTCTGAATCAACATAGTACTTCGGCAACCAAATGGCTAAGTCTACTTGAGATCAAGGCCGATATGTTGGGAATTAACACCAATACAAATCTTGGCCTAAAGTCAGCCAATCATCTAAGTCATAGATTAAAGGAACTGGTTACAACTCTTAGAGAAATTGGCTCGCGATAGAATGGTCGACTGACCACTGCCACAAAGAGACGGATTATTACAGTCCGGAAAGTTGCCGTCACCATCGTCACCATCGTCACCAAATGGAAATCAAGCACGAAATTCTGAGCGTGGAGACGATACCGGTGACGATAAATACGATAGAAACGATGAAAACGATACTTTCCGGAACTTGTTAGGAGACAAGCCACCACCCAGACCAAAAGCATACAGACAGGACGAACCTCAGAAATGACATGGCCTAAGTGGGTTTTGAAGCACTATGCCAGAATTATAGAAAACAACGGCGTTTGTGATATTCCAGGATGCATCTGTCAATGGATTGATTCACTGAAGGATCCGGATGTTAAGGCGGCGTGGGACAAGAAACGGCAGGACTGGCTTGATAAATGGGAGCAAAAGAAATGACTAATGAATTTGAGCTCGTTGATAGCAGGACAGACATAGTCAAGCAGCTAAATATTAAGAAGCTGATTTGTCTCTTATGAAATCGTTAGATGGTTATACAATAATACCTTGTAGTCCTGCAACTGGAATATTATTCATAAGTAAAGATAATCCTGGTTTTATTTCAGGTCATGTTAGAATGCGTGGCAAGAATGAAGGTCGATATCCATTTCATTATTTAGAAATGATTGACAATATCTTTGGCTATGAACCTAATACTATCGAAGTCTGCAGCCGTTCGGTCCCTGGCGGCAACCGTGGAGGTCATTGTTTTACTGTGGATATTAATCCTGATTGCACGCCGGACCTTGTTACAAACGGGGAAACGCTAGAAGGTATAGCTGATAATCAATTTAATAGATGGCGATGTGATCCACCTTACAATGAAAGAAACAGCTCATAAAGATGTATGGAACCGAGTTCCCAAAAACATCTGAGTTATTGAAGGCTGGAGCTAGAGTCTGTAAAGTAGGAGCTTTAATGTTTTTGCTTCTGGGTCCTATAAACTATCAAGTCTTGTGTCAGGCGGAATCATTAGAATTGGATCTCTAGTAATATCGGTAATACCAAACAATGAATGGAGAACGCTTAACATATATCTAAAGACTGGAAATGCAGATCCAGAACAGCTAATAAAATCAAAAGCTAAACCAAAACCAAAAAATCAGAGCTTGAGAAGCTTTTACTGAATTAATCAAAACTGTCTGGCTGCTCAATGGGCCGAGGGATGAGCGATACAGATTGAATACCTTCGCGTTCGTTCTATGCTATATAATGGAAAGTTGGTTATAAGATTTATTCGACATATAACCGATTTTATAAGGTTAATAATGAGAAACCGCTGAGGGTCGAGTTTATGGATTATAGGTTCCCCCAGCAGTTACGAACCCCACGGGATATTGGAGGAAACGCGAGGTTCGCAATAAAGATGATATCAGTAAATTTTATTAAAGTTACAATT
>CAVSLF010000016.1:0-8698 GCA_963728595.1 uncultured Nitrososphaeraceae archaeon | reverse complement strand
GAGGCTCTAATAAAAGCGGCAAGTTTGTCATGGGCTGAACGGCTAACTTGAGCAAAACTACTTCCCTCAACTTTTACATACTTAAAAATGCCAAGGGGGTAAAAATCTTGAAAAAGTTTGAAGGAAAAGTCGCACTCATCACTGGTGGGAACAGTGGTTTGTGAATCAAATTTGACGTAATTTTTGGATTTGTTCGGAGTATTAGCCTAACAAACGATGGTGGGTATTTAATCAACCGTTAAAGTTTTGAGCGGAATAACTGGTAGAGAATATTAGGCTTCATGGGATCACAGGGTTGTACATTGTTACTTAGTCTGTTTACGCATTTCTTAAGTGAGTAAATTAAATATTAATAACAAAAATATGATAAGACAAAGCAGAGGGGACAATTACCGTTTAATCGACTGTAAGAAGATAACAAATCTTTAGGGGAGTAAAGTCTATAATTCAACCATAGATAGGCTGGGAATATACACTTATTGTTTGTCTGTCCCGACCAATCATTTATCCCAGACTTTTTGCAATTAGAGTGTTGTCTGCCGTCTGATAATTATACAATTTCATCCTGGATGATACTAAATATGGTAAATTGGTCCTGGCCTCTAAGGGATTTCCAATGTCGGTACGGGTACTAAATACGACAATACTAATGTGCGATTTCAGGGCCTAATATTGGGGCTCGTTCTAGTGCTTTTTTTTATAGAGTTGGAGTGTAGGATGCGGAATGTTATCGATCACGCATTGCTCCTTTTGAAAAATCTTAAAATTGCTAATGACTAACAAAACATCACGCATGAAAAAACCAATTACTGCACTAGTTACAGGTGGTGGACGCGGTATAGGAAAGGAAACCGCTATTATGCTGGCTAAGAAGGGAATGAATGTAGTTATTTGTTCTAGGACTCAAAAAGAGATTGACTCAGTAGTAAGGGTGATCAAATCGTTAGGAAATGACCACATCATGGGAAGAAAATGTGATGTAAGCAAATCTGACGAAGTGAACAACCTTGTAAAAGAAATATTCGATAAGTATGGACGAATTGATGTATTAATCAACAATGCCGGAATAACATATGTCAAGAAATTAGTCGATACAACAGAAGAAGAATGGGACCACACGTTGGATATAAATCTGAAAGGAGTCTTTCTATTATCCAAAGCAATTCTTCCACAAATGATGAAGAATAACTTTGGCAGCGTTATCAATTTGAGTTCAGGTGCCGGCAAAGTAGGATTCGGAGATATCTCAGTATATTGCGCAAGCAAATTTGGTATGATGGGTTTAACAGAAAGTTTGGCATGGGAAATTGGCAATTATGATATTCGAGTAATGACCATATGTCCCGGAGAAGTGGCGACAAAAATGCAGAAAGACGTCGACCCACATTATTACGAGTTGAATAAACATAAAATGCTTCATCCAAAGACAGTTGCAGAAAAAATTACAGATATGATATTCGATGATAAAAAGTATGGAAATGGAATTTCAGTGGATCTTCCGAGTTCAAAATGATTTACCCGTAAAATTACGTTATGGCCGAGGCAAACTTACTCGTATTTCAATTCTCATACTTACTCATCGGGCCAATAATCTAGTCATTCTATTTCACGATGTAATTCTTTTGGTCCCTCATAACAAAGTCAAAAAGACAAAATGGAGTTTCAGTGGTTTGTCGGAATGGTGCTGGTGCGTGGAAGTTAGCCAAGATACTTTCATAGACTAGCATTTTCGTTCTCTCCAAAAATCTTTTTATATTTTTAGATTCTAAAATGTTAAGTCGTAGGAGTGGGGGTTACACCGTAATTCATACTCATTATTGTGGACCCCCAGTTTTTTGATTATTATCTTTACTGGGGTTGGCCGTTTGTGAATCATATTTGACACAATTTCTAGTCTCACATTGTTATCGAACTCGGGTGAATGTGCATAAGGAGTTTTTGGACACTTACATGCGAGGATGCTTAGTAGAAACCTGATAAAGAGGGTAGACCTAGAGTAAATATTATATAAATATTTCTGATTGCAGTTTTCTTATAAAATTTAGTTGATTTATCGTGATAAATGATTAATGAATTTATATTAGTCATCTAATGCTGAAACCCTGTGAATAAACCGCATCTTCTACCACTTTTGTTAATTTTAGGACTGACATTAAGTCTTGCTGTAACACCTTCATTTTTATCCTCAACGAGAAGCCAATTCGCGCTAGCACAAACTCCGACTACTGACACTGCTGCCTGAGCGTCCAAACATCTTAGTGATTATGGCAGATGATTATGGGTTTTCAGATATCGGTTCATTTGGTAGTGAAATATCCACACCTAATTTGGATGCTATAGCAAATGAGGGTAAGGTTCTGACAAACTATCATACGAACCCTGTATGTTCTCCAGCCAGAGTGTCATTTCTTACTGGTGTTGATAACCACATTGCAGGGATTGGGACTATGTATGAGAACATAGCTCCTAACCAGGTGGGAAAACCAGGTTATGAGACTTACATTAACAATAGAACAGTAACAATTGCAGAGATGCTGAGAGATGCAGACTATGATACACTTTTTTCGGGAAAATGGCATCTCTCTGGAGATGGATGGAAAAAGGGTACAACTCCTTATGACAAGGGGTTTGAAGATGTCTTCGTTCTGCTAGAGTCTGGGGCTCAGCATTTTAGTGGAGACCCATATTATGCTGGCGGTCACTCTACGTTCGTAAAGAATGATACACAAGTTCCAAGACCTGATAACGGCACTTATTCTAATGAAATGTACACAAATATCATGCTTGATAAAATAAAGAATCATCAGGATGATGGTAAGCCATTATTCATGTACCTGGCATACCAAGTAGCTCATAGCCCATTCCAAGCACCTGCAGAGTTAATCAAGAAATATGAAGGAGTATACGATGTGGGTTATGATAAGATAAGAGAACATAGATTTGAGAAGCAAAAAGAAATGGGATTTTGGCCTCAGGATTTGACATTGCCAAAACAACTACCCGTATCACCAGCATGGGACTCATTGAGTCCAGATGAAAAAACAAACAGAGCTAAGATACTTGTTGCACATGCAGCAATGATTGAGGACTTGGATACTAACATTGGTAAAGTAATAAAGCATCTAAAAGATATTGGCCAGTACGATAATACGCTAATCATATTTACATCTGATAATGGAAGCAGTGAACCGATTGAGATGAAAGATTTGGCTACCGTTGGAGTAGAAGAAGCAAACAAATTCTTTAATACATTTAACAATTCCGACGCTAATATAGGGAACGCTGATTCTCTTGTTAACTATGGTGCTTGGGGTGCAGGAGCGAGCAGTTTCTCCATTCTCATACTTCAAAACTACTCAAGGTGAAGGCGGAGTAAGGCCTCCACTTGTAATAAAAACTCCTGGTACAAGCAACCAGACAGCTCCAGAAATAATTTCTGCCTTTGTACACGTGAACGACATGACGCCAACTATGATGGAGTATGCAGGAGTGAAACATCCCGGTTCGACATACAATGGTCATGAAGTACATCCAATTATGGGAAAATCACTAAAACCATTACTAGATGGTGTGGTAGCCCAAGTGTATTCAGACGATGAACCAGTTAGCCAAGAAATGTTCAACAATACTGCTGTCTGGATGGGTGACTGGAAGGCTGTAAGGAATTTTCAACCTGTTGGTGATGGTCAATGGCACCTTTTCAATATCACCGCTGATGTGGGTGAGAATACGGACCTTTCCAATCAATATCCTGAAATTCTGAAAAAGCTCGTTTCAGACTACGATAAATTTGCAAAAGATGTTGGAGTTGTAGTTCCATCAGGAACAATAGAAGCGTTCCAAACCGTAGGCGAAAAATCTGGCTGAGTGTTTTTATCTCAACCATTTTTACCCAAAAATAATAATTGGCAGTGGGATTTATGTAGGCTCCTGAAGGAACGTTGAACAGGATATTGCGAACATATCTACCTCAGCCACAAGTACTTAACGGAATGTGGCAATTACCATTAGTACACAATGTGGCCTAAGCATGTAACTGGTTCATAAAGTGCTCCTCCTTCACTAAGAAAAGATATGCCCTGTAGAGAACGCTTAGCAGTAAACGGTTTTTGGTCAGTTTCTATGTATAACGATAAGAATCTTTTCATAGACAATCCAATAAATCGTTACTCAATTGGCAAGTATACTGAAGGATTAAAGAACAATACAGATGGCTCGCTTGATATCTTCATTCAGAATAAGAATCCTGGACCAGACAAAGAATCTAATTGGCTCCCATCACCGGAAGGGTCATTTAATATGGTTATGCGATTGTATCTACCCCAACCGCACTCAACGGAACATGGCAACTACCATTAGTACCAGCAGGTAGGCTAAGAATGTGACAGGTTCCTGTAGCACTTACTAAATTAAGGACAAGAAGTGGTGGAGGCAATTAAGAAGAGAGTGTCGGATATGAAAGCTGAAATTAATTGCAAGCAATATTAACCACGATTGAATGGATGACCGTTCATATGGTGATAAATTCATCCATTCAACCACGGAGTTGAATTCTTCCTCGTCATCCAGTCGTTTTGAGTAGCGATTTGGAGTACGAGTATGGATATATGATATAAGAAAAAGAAAATAATACTTGCGAAACTAATCTTGTGTAGAAAGTGTGTAAACTATCCGCACTTCTAAGGTTCAAGGATAATGTTATTCATGAACTATTAATTTAACTGCTGAGATATCATAACTAATGGAAGGACGCATGAGTTAGCAATCAAATACACAAACAGACTTTTTTTTCACATCATTAAGGTGACCTAAATTTGAATGTCGCGGGAAACATATAAGCTGATAATGATATTTCTTCACCGCTAACTAATCCCACTTTGGCCTTTAGCATTATTCTTTTCATTCCCACTCTCAATAATACTAGGTATTAGTATGTTTCTGAGTCAATCATATACTAAGAATCTAAATTCATAACTCATGAGATTTAGTAAATGTTAAATAGTAAAGTTACAAAGTTTTACTACATTTTATAGGCAATATTTTTATGCTTATACCACAAAGATTATTCATATGCTGAAAAGTCAAACCACTTATGTGCACATAATCACTGCAATCTTATTCTTAGGTCCTTTAATATCTCTTGCTTACGGAATAGAATTAAGTGAAAAAGATTACAACATAACTAGTTTTGGATTGAAAGATGGAAATCCGTTCATTACAGTCCAAGGTACTGCAGGTGGTTCTTATGATCCGTCAATGGGAGATGAAGGGTATGAAGCATATGTTTTTAATACCGACAAAGGAATTTTCCAAATAACGGTCGCCGAAGGTAGTTCGAATAAGCCTTATTATTCAGTGGATCGTATCTTGGTCAAGGAAATAAAGTTAAATGAATGTTTACTCAGCGAAGGTACTCATGGAAGGCCTCATTTTGACAATAATACAGTTCAGTATATAGACCACAATCAAAACTTTACAAAAGTCAACAAGGCGTATACAATTCAAGTCACATCTGATGATCCTGATGAAAAATGTGCGAATGGACAACACATACGAAAAATATTTCCAAATTAAACAAATGCAATAATAACCGAAACTAAGTAGACGGTCACCCCTATTGTCGAAAATAATATTCCCCGTCAGTGGAACTACGGGTTCAGTCGACATTAATACACCTAGCGGCGAGTAGCAATGTAATGGCTCACGTCGGACAGGGAAAATAAATGGCCTTTTTGTCGATGCGTATAATAGACAAGGTACAATAGCTGGACAGTGGACATTAGTAAATGAGACAAAAATTACAGGCGGAACTGTATCGGCATCAGCATATTAACAGGTAAAACTAACACGGGTATGATTTGTCCTACAATAGATGATGATAGTATTCTCAATGGAGAATGTGTAGAAAATAAGGTAGTACCAAATGAAAACTTCTGACGGTAAACATATAGCTTCTCTCAAAGGTAACGCAAGATGCTCACCTCAGCTGAAACTCTTTAGAGAGTTTTTTCTCCTCTTCTGATCCTTATTTTTCAGGGTTATTTTTCAAGTCATAATTGAGCTAGTTAACACGATTCTACTTATTTTCTACCAACGAGCGAAGCCTATTCACCGTTTCGATGCATTCTGATTGTTTTCTTTCTATGTCTTCAAGCTTGCTCATGACTAGATTTCTAAGGTAATGCATGTCTTCTTTCTTCTTTTCAGTTTCCCCCTTCTCAATTCTTTTCTTGTAGAAGGTATTGGAAATCACAGCTAGCAAGGTGGCAATCAAGGTTATCCCAAAAAACATGTAAACTAATGCGACTATTCTTCCTAAACTGGTAACTGGCACAACATCTCCATATCCCACAGTAGTAACTGTCGCAACGCACCACCACAAAGCGTCTAGAAGAGTCGTCATCTGTGAATTCTCTGCCCCTGACTCCAAGCTGTGCATGATCACAGTACCAGCGATTATGACTATGACTGCGGCCACAAGAAGATAAAAGATCTTGTTCATAGTATTCCCTTTGGAAATCAATTATAAAAGTAATTTGAGCCTATATGATCGATGTCCTCGATACAAAAAGTGTTATGATTTATCCAACTACATATCTTTCTTATTAGTAAGCTAGAAAGTCGAAAAGATAGTTGATCCTACGTTGACAACTTTCTTAAACTTACTTGAGGTTAAGGAGCTGTGATTGGTGTGATTACAAAGCTATTTCGCTACTCACCGTCCTCTACTGAAATAACTTTAATATGATTGCCATCTAATAACTGCCTTTGTTCTTCTCGAATGCTCTCGAAATCAAGTTTATTATAAACGCAATAGATTTTTACCCTCAGATCTTGTATCGACGTGGAAATTTCTGTTTCATGTTTGATTAGATCTTCAATCCGGTTCGGAAAGAAGATACCCATATCAGAGATTATCGTTAACCCGTTCTTAGCTAATTTGTTTGAACGCCCAAGTAGCATTCTTATCATGATCATAATTCCTACAAAATCGTTCAATAAACCAAAAAATCCTTTTTTTGATTCTATAACCACCAGTGAACCGTCATTCTTGTATTTTTCCACGGAAATACCATTATCCTTCAAATAAATCAACCAATCTTTTACAGATTCATAGTAGGTTAGAATTAGAACGATTTCGCTTGAAGAATCCAACGCAGTTTTGCAGTATTTTGAACAAATATTTTTTAGGGTATCTCTGTTTGTGAATAGGAGCAAATTGTGGTTTCCGAATTGATTTTGCATATCTCTTAATTGGTTCCCATGTTTGCAAGATAATAACTTTTTTCGCTATTCAGACGATCATTTCCTAGGTATCATCACCGTGATTATAATCCATCCATGAAGATAATTTTGTCTGTCATATATAAAAATGACTTTTCAGCTAGACACCTGGACCATAGATATGGTCCTGAATCAAGCCTTCATGATCTCTTTGATTGCGTTACCAACATATTCTTCTTCATCGCCGTGAAGGTGACCAGATCTGACTATTTCGTTTAACGCGGGGATCGCGGCTTTCCCTTTCGATTTTAACGCATCAATTAAGGGTTTTGTTTCGTCTGCAAAATGCGCGGAAGAAATTATTTTTAATACAGATTGCTTTATTTCTTCTACTTCATCGTTTTTAACCCATAGCTGCATTGCTTCTGATATGGCACTTGAAAAATCACCTAGTCTATCCCCTATTCGCTTTCTTACTTGTAACTTGAATTCCTGGATTATATCATCTGATACTGTCGCATTTTTCAAGTCAGCTGATTGCTCATTTCCGGACTGAGTTTTAATCCAGAGTTGCAGGGCCTGCTCCACGGCAGATGAAAAGTCACCTAGTGTGTCGCCTTCTCTTTTTACTACATTAAGTTTGAATTCAGATATCACATTATCAGATACTATTGCCTCAACGGTTCCCATATTTGTTGATGGCTCGTGGAGCTATTTAAGAAAAAGTTGATAATTTAGGAAAATCATAAGAAATAACAAATAGATTTACAAATCTACCCATAAAGCAATCAAATAATGATGGATTCAGTGTTTGGTGGGAGTTCTCTGTGACCGCATACAGCCTTTAACTAATTTGTTGTGCAGTAGATATTATGACAGAGATTATTGAAGATACGGTTGACAAATTAAAAGCAGGCGCCAAAGCTGTTGCTGAGAAGGTTTCACATCCTGACAAAGATTTGGGTGCTGAATACGACAAAGAAAAGCATAAAGAAAATATGTCAGATAGCGAGCATGATGCCAGTTGTGGATGTGGTCACGAACATTCCGATGATCATGGAAACAAAGAACCGATGAACCCAGATCAGATCAGCAAACAAGAACCCACTGCGGTCAAGAGAGACAAGAATCAATCAAGCACTGGCGAGCCAGTGTAGAAAACATAATTAAGTCACCGTTTTTTTTATTTTCTCTTTTGTCTAACTGCTATTAGTGTGAATTGAGCGTTACTAAATTAGGTCGAGTCATTATTTTCCATTGAAGATCGCCACCGAATAAGATATTAAGTCAATAATAATAATAATTCTCAATCGGTGTTCCTTTGCTTTCATTAACTCACTCATAGTTTCCGCAACGACTGTAGTGGTCTTCGCCTTAAATAAAGTCTATATTTATGTAGTTGAATAGATATACTAGGTAATATGAAGAAGGAGTTTATAGTCTCAAAAATTAAGGCTTCATCTGAAGGGAGTGC
>CAVSLF010000015.1:0-53515 GCA_963728595.1 uncultured Nitrososphaeraceae archaeon | reverse complement strand
TTTTCTATCTATTTTTCCAAAATGTAGTATATGGTTATTGTTTCTCAAATCTTACATGATTTCAACAGATTTAATACGAAAGTGGCAGCGTATTGTCACATAACATAATGCACTTGTCTTACGACTGTGTCGAATAGTAGACAGAGTTAAAGCCCATTACTTTCAATAGGATCAATGATAATTACCGACCTTCGTAGGGAAAACCCGGAAGAAGATGGTTAACCATTGTAAGCATCTCTAAACTAGTGCCAATTATTCATCAAAACAAAAACGAGTTCACAGATGAGAGATATTTCTTAATGTGCAAGTCTTGTTATTGGTGTGCGTCTTGTTTGACAAACCATGATGGATACATCTCCACCTGTCCTGTATGCGATACCAACAAAATGGAATGGTTACCAATCTCACAGTCTGAAAGTTATAGATTGGAATATGATGACATTCGAGGTATGATTTTGGAATTCTGGACTGAAAATTGAAGGAGAGATTCCGACTTGAATATTGGAAGAACAGAAGTACTATGTCAGATAATATCCAAAACCTGCGGCTCTAAGCGATGCGATGCAACAACCTGCCAAGACAGCGACCGAAGCGTGGGAAAGGAAGAGAAAAGATAAATGCCCTATGTTGATTATAGTATAGACTCCTTTTGCAGTAACTGCAGTAAGCCGCGGCCACAGGATATTATCTTCTGTCCTGTCTGTCATCGGAGGGTCCGGCATTATAAGCGATTCAGAGGCGAGAAGAAGTAGGACCTGTAGTTCCAATAAGAAAGGAAGCAGAAAAGGGTAACGCGTTCGTTCGATGAAACTTGGTATCTTAGATGCCTGTATGAAAAGGGAAAGGCAGATTCAATAAAGAGAAACGCCTAATAATTTCTTCAATATAATGAAGACCTCTAGAAAATGAATGAAGATGATAATAAGTTGCACGCCTTAAAGTATATCAATCAATAGACGTAGACTTACAAGCCCAACCCAATTGTTTGCAGAACTACGATAGAGCTATCGGTATTTGATTGCCACACCGGAACAATTATCTTTAACAATACATCTTCAATACACATAAACGTTGAATATTCCTTTCATTTCTGGCTGCCAGAATTTATATCATCACTCATGCAAATTTATTGAAAAATATATCGTGATCGCTTACGTCCTATGCAAGTTTCCTTTAAAATTCGTAATCAGCTTGCTATTAAACCTGAGATATTTACTGAAGGTATAGCGAAACTTGTTGGAGAAGACGACTCATTTCTGGGCACAACGTTTAGGTCTTAAATTTCAAAAGTGATGGAGACATCATGACATTATGGTGGTATATTATCACGAATCGACAGAGTCTTTAAAACCTAATTGGTGCCTGACTACCGTTCACAAATCCTCATTACACCAAGACACCGTCTTTTTTTGATTCGTCCGGTTATCAAAGTACTTGTATGGTAACCTTAGACACCTATTTCCTTTGCAAGTATTACTAACTGCTTCCCTTCACTAGTTAAAGTATTAAAGACCTTGTTTTTGACAGTCTTTCTGTCCACCAGCCCAAGTTTATCAGCCTTTAGGAGTAATTTGTGTCCATATCCATACGCTCCCAACTTTGTCAATAAGTCTCTCGTAGAATATCCCTTTCCCATGCCTATGGTCTTCAGTACCTTGACCAAAGCTTTCTGCTCTACCAATATTTTGAGTAATTTCGCATCTTTCACACCATTGCTTTAAATGTATAATTATATAATCGTTACCCTTTCTTAGAAACTATGATATTGAACTTTTAGTAGAATTTGTCCTCATCCTTAGCTGACTAACTTATGTTTTGGATACTTTTAGATGATTTATTCAGATAAATAAGGCAAAATGCGGGATTAAATCGATTGGAATTATTTAATTCCCTTGTTGATAGGATTTGAATTAGGAATTAGGACTACAGGCGTCACTACCGTGACATTAAATACTGAAATACTCTTAAAATGGCGATTAAACAAATATCCAATGCCAAAAGACTATTATTCTTCTGGGAGAACTAGATATTAGTGCCTTGTACTGGAATTATTGGTTAGAATCGCCGCTATGTTACTCACTGTTTGATATTTGTCTAGAGAGACAAGGTGCCCTCGTTGTTATTTGATTTTATTGTAAGCACATTTGTTATGGCTTTTGGTATTGCATACAGATGGTTAGATCAAAATGTATTAAGCTATATTCTGAACTTTGTCAGAGGCTTTGAGCATGCACTTGTCATGCTTACTGTGATTGCCTTTTTACTAATTATGGTATACATGATGATCAAACATGTAAAAAGATTACCAAAATACTATGGGATAGAGATTGTAGATATATTTGGCAAAAAGACTATCCTTGACGGCTTGAGGCTTAATTTTGTTACATATAATGCTGCTAAAAGTTATTCACAGTTCTATGCAAGTTTGTATAGAAAGCGCTATCAATTTCATGTAGTCGGTCGTAATAGGATAGTAGATCCGTTTAAGGAAATAGTTAATCTGCTGCCTCGTGAAAAAAAGTGATGGAGTAGGCCTGTACGATTAACTGCCTTCTAAATAATTGAATTGAATTTAATTTAATATTATTTTGAGAGTGCTGCTTCTTTTTTTCCCAATTTTACCAGAGATTTAACCTAATTTAAAAATTGAAGTTTTCTTTATTCCTGTCAGTATTTTCTAATAATTACAATATGTTCACTGTATTGGATCTGTAGACGAATAAGACACAAGCACAGCACCCGCCCTGAAAGACTAAATGGTTTCATACTTTCTCCATTGCAAAGAAGATGAATGTATAGTCTAAACCTGTTTCACTCCAGTGGACTACCTTATCTTCATATTCGAAGTCAATTGGTTCAATAAGCCTTAATCCATTTTTTTCTGCTACGCTTATAGCATTTTCAATCTCCAATCTGCTAAAAATATTATCAGGTGGACCCTTCGAAAGGACATTCTTCCCATTAAATATTTTTTCAGGCCAATAATCTGTCGATGTCAAAAGATAACCATCTCTTTTTAAAATCCTGCTCATTTCTATGAAATACTTTTCAATGCTAACACCATGCTCGATAACGGACAGGGAAGTGACGTAATCAAACATTTGATCACTGTAAGTGGTGTCCTCTAAGTTTTGAATTGTAAGTTTGTATGATTTGTCGCAGTACATCTCAGCTACAGGTTTGTATTCTGCGTGATGCGCGGTTCTGACGAAATTCGAGTTGAGGTCAGGCTGGAGGACCAGATCACAACCATAAAGATTGATGAAACCTAACCTTTTTAGCATTGGCAATATAGGCGATTCATAACATCCTACATCTAGTACAAAACATTGTCTGTCTGCTTCGCTTATTATTTTGATCATCTTGTAAGAATCCCAAGATTTGTAAGGCCAATGATGCCGAAACAGTTTAAGATTGCTGAGGCCCTGTTCAGCATCTGTCACCTCAAATTTGTTCTTCAGAACTGAATTATAAACCATATTTGATATATCGGTGGATTTGGAAGATATAAATTGTCATTTTTATTCGTCAAAGAACGGATTCAAAATGAAACTGGATTTTGTTCCAACTTAATTTATGGAAATACTCCCAGCCACTATACTGTCTGAAATAGCCAATTCATCATTTCATAAGGCAAATAGAAGAACATTTTAGTGATTCTGTTTCTACTGCAATAGATCCAATGCTAATTTTAGTTCTGTAATCTCTTTTTCAACAGCGAACGCTCTGTCATCTCAGACTCTCAGATTTAGCATGTATAGCAGATATGATCTGGGACTCGCTCCGCTATGAAGAAATTAGAAGTATCGATAATGACACTATTCGTCATCAACAAGATTTTAAATCAAGAATATTATGAAATTAGATTAACAAAATTAAGGAAGCATTAAAACTTCGATTCTAGATGTTATAGTTACTGTCGTATTGGCATTTCCGGATTGGAGGGGTTGGTTCCAATATTTTCCCTCCACTTCCGTTTGTTTATTGACTGTATAGTGTTAGTTCACAGCTAGAGTGAATCATACCCGCCCGGAAGATCTTAGCAATCAGGACCTAAAATTATACAATCGAAACTGGTTGAATAACTTCTCGTTTCATCGCTCTCAATTTTATTTTATACTTCATATTTCGAGGCCTTGTTCTTAATTTACTTCCACAGCAAGGACACCATACTCCTTCCCACTCTATGAATATCTCACATGCTTGGCAGCGCTTCTGACCACTAACGTAGTATCCTCTTATTGATTCTTTTATTGCCTTATGATTTACACAAATTCCCTTACACGTCATTCAATATCGCGAATAATAATACTCTTAGCAACGTACAATAAAACAATACTGATAACTAGAAATGTTGTATAGCCAATACCATTGGGAAACCTTAACTATTGCGATCTCGTATAATGACCTCTTATGTCAGTCGTAGAGGCGCAATCCACGGTCTCTGTGGGAAGGAATGCTAATGCTAATGACAAGAGGGAGTGTGAAGTTTGCGGAAAGGTGTTTGACAGTTGGTATATACTAAATTATCACAAATTATTGGAACATAGTGAATCAAAAAGACCTCCAATAGGAGTTTGCTAACCTTAAACAGACAAAATAATTGGGCTGAGCTCGTGACTAGTTTTGGATATAGTTATTACGGTCTTCCAATTAGTTGGCAGATGTTTCCAATATAACCGAAGATCTAGCCCTACTTGAATTGTAAAAAGTGTAACAAACCTACTTATCGAAGCAGTAGCATAGTTGACGTGTCTTCTTTCCTTAATATGTCAATAACCAGATGCAACCTGCTCACATAGAAAAAGTATTTCAGATCATCCAGTACAAGAAAGTATAATCTAATGGTTGACATGTATGTTTTGATAGTTTGTGATCTAGGACGGACAGAAGAAATTGCTTCAGACCTACAAGAAATTGATGAAGTTAAAGAGGTTTACATGCTTAACGGTGTTTATGATATAATTGTAAAGATGTCAGGACAATCACCAAAAGAACTGGAACCTGTATATTCAAAAATTAGGCATGTCAATGGCGTTAAGACTGCCTTAACGCTGGTAGGATATACTAAAAATGGTTTCTAATAAGGAGGAAATGGATAGTTGTTCAATGAAAACAGATAATTTAGGTAGAAAATAACGAGAAGAAAATGAATTATCTATGCTATAACGTTTCATGAAATCTTGTGTGATAATGTTGGTTGACATACAGTGTTAGAAAATTATCTTGATGATTTTTGCTTGTTTTCATTTTTCTTTTAGTCGGTCAGCATCTGAAGATTCCTCAACAGTCTTGATACAGGCATCACAATATCTTTCTAAGATTGTTACCCAATCGACATCAAAACATGCTATTTGTGTTGCAATTTTCCCACAACTCACGCAGATTTTCATCTTTTTATTTTTCGGCTTATTTGTGAATGGCTCCACATACCGTAAGGTTTTCAATCCTTTTATATCATCTTGACTACTATAGATAAACTAGTAGATCTTGATGCAGCAATGGTAATTCTTAAAGGAAAATTAGATCCTTCCATCAGAGTATGCTAATAAACGTACATAACTGATACACAAATGTGAAAAATTTGAATCTCACATTGCTTAAAGAATACATTCAGGTCCCACAGTAGATAATACCCACTTCTCCGATATATTGGGATTGTTTCACGTCATCATCATAAAACTATGACCGCTAAGAAAAATGATACAGAACCTTATGCACAATAATTTCTTTTAATATTTATACCATACCTCAACAGTGATTTATCCGCGATTGAATACTTCACAGGCAGAACTCCCATTCTGGGTTAATTTATCAAAAATCTTGGGCGCAATAGTTTCAATAATAGGATTTCTGGTAGTTTTGGCCTGGCTCCTGGGAATTAATGAGTGGACAACCGTATTACCTCAATTGCCGTCGATGAAATTTACCACTGCCGTATCTTTTGTCTTTTCAGGTCTGGTAATTGTTTCTGTAGCGTTCTTGACCCAAAGCCAAAGTGTTCAATTTGTTCAGATACTTCTTCCAGCTTCAAGTTTCGTTATTGTTCTACTCATGGCAACAATTTCAGCAACTTTATTTTTGGGAATACCCACAGGAATAGAAAATTTGCTGACCACCGGGAATGCAACATTAGATGTTAATTCTTCTGCACGGCCCTCAAACGCTACAATCGTTAACTTTTTTCTAATAGCAATAGTTGCCTTTATGACCATGTCAACGTTTTCTCGAATATCTAGTGCATATTATGTGATTGGAATTACTGTATCAGTCATAGGTGCAATAGCGATAGTGGGTTTCATAACCCATCAACCCCTTCTCTATTACAGCATTGTAGGAGTAAGCAGTGCAATGGCAATTCACACATCTATTCTTTTTGTAATGCTCGGAATAAGTCTTGTTTTCTGCGGTCATGCATTAGAGATAACGAGAAATAGAATAATTGGCAAAGCGTTCCAAAAGAGTGAAGGCCATTAAATGAAGATATCAACAACGCTAATTTCATTTTTCCTAATCTTCTCAATTCTCCCTATACTTTTCATAGGTGGAATGGATTACCAGAATGCCAAGATTAGTTTAGAAAGAGAAATAATAAATTCATTGCGAAATACCGACGTTAATACTAATGCCTCCAATTTTGATTCAAACTCTCATTTACCCACATCAGTAATCAATTTGAGAAATACACAGATAGTCGTGGTACTGACAACTGTTGCGGTGGTAGCCATCTTCGCATATTTTATTTCAAGATCAATCTTCGACCCTATAACAAAGTTGACCGAGTCTGCAAAACAAATTGCTTCAGGAAATCTTGATTTGGAAGTAAACTTATCGGAAAATACGAATGACGAAATTAAGACCCTGAGTTCTAACTTCAATAAAATGAGATTGAATATGAAAACTGTTAACGAAGGCCTGAATGAACTGGTTGCAGCAAGAACAAAGGAACTGAGTGATTCAAACGAGCAATTGCAGGAAATATACCAACAATTAGTAAAACTTGATCTAGCCAAAGAAGAGTTTATCACGATGGTGAGTCATGAGTTAAAAACACCTCTGACTCCAATCAAAGTATATGGTGAAATACTTCTGAAGGAAACAAAGGGGAGCCTAAATGATAACCAGAAGAAAGCAGTGGCCGCCATAGTTCGCAACACTGAGAAGCTCAGAGCTTTTAGTAAATGATGTCATGGATGTCTATAAATTGGATATGAAAAGAATGAAGTTATCCAAGATTAGTATTCCTGTTTTAGGACTTGTTAATAGAACAATAAATGATGCAAGATCCCTTGCGTCTGAGAAAGGAGTAGAGATCCAATACGATATGAAATATAAGGGAAATGTTTTGTGTGATCCTTATAGGATCGATCAAGTTCTCATGAATCTTCTTGAGAATTCAATTGACTTTGTTAAAAAAGATCTTGGCAAAATAACCATAGCGGTAGAGCAGTTGCCTGAAGACGAAGGCAAAATCGTCTTTACTGTAACAGATAATGGGATTGGAATCCCAGCTACCGAATCTGACCATATATTTCAGAAATTCCACCAAGCAGATACGAGTCTGGCAAGAAAACATGGTGGCACCGGTTTAGGGTTAACCATATGTAAAGGCATAGTGGAAGCGCATGGTGGAAATATATGGATTGATAAAGCGTACACAAACGGAGCATCAATTAAATTCACTCTACCAAAAGGAGATTGAACCGAAAATGGAAGTCTTACGAACGTACTTTCATATAGGAACTAAATTAATGAGTACATAATTCGATAAATAATCCTATGTTCTAAGTTCCAACATTCTGCATCACTGTATCATTACGTTAGTTTGCTGGTCTATGTGAAGTTTTTAGAGACACACAATTATCATATGCCTGTCTAATTAGTCGCTTCGTATTCTTTGCTTGCTCTACAGTCTCCACTACACATGAAACCCATCCTGCTTGTGGAGCGTATCGGTGAAGAAGAGCCACATGTGTTCGTAAGGCTTCTTCTTGTTGAGATTTTGAAAGTCTGATATCGAGATATCGTGGTCCATGAAAATGTGCAAAATTTCTCAAACCGTAGAAATAAGCCTCTTCACTCATCGGATCATGCTTTAGCTCAACATTCGGTAGCGATCTTATGAAACTTCTAATCTCTTCTTGCAAAGTTAGAACCATACCGTTGGTAGTTTCATGGTAATTAAGCTATTTATTGGCATCTATGTTGTGAAAACAATAATTTGCTTCAGATTTTTTAACTAATAAGGATGGAGACGACGATATCTTCCACAATGCTGGAAGCGATTATCCGGCATGGATAAACATCTTTTTGGATTATTTCAGATGAATGATCCAATTAGGGGGCTTAATCAATCCACGCGAAAGTGTTCGTGGTATTAATTTTTTGTCAATTTCCCTTATTATCCAATCGACGTAATATTGCCATTTGCTTAATATGTATACATCTGCACCTATAACCCCTTCAAAGGAGTCAACTTTAGCCAGAACTGAATCCATAGTGAAAACATTTTCACTAGAGTACGAATAGCAACCAATCATTAGGATCGAATGCGCTATTGTGAAGACTTCTAATATGTGGCACCATCACTGATTTTAAAGCCGATGGGCAACTTTTTATTTAGTATGAAGCCATTTTCTTGTTAGTTTATAATAATCTTCAGCAAATTTCATTTAGAAATAGATGGAACGAATTTATTATGTCAGTGGTTTTCTTTCGAGAGGTTTGACGCAGGCTCGGTTGGTTGCTTTATAGGGCCTTTTGGAGGAGATATAGGATTTTTTGGTGGCGTTACAGGCTGTATTGTGTGTAATGGATTGGAACCCAAGCTTTGCTTGGCTATATCCAAGTGCCTCAACGCACCTGCTATATCATCCATCTGTAATGCTGCTTGAGCTTTGTCAATATGATAAAGTGCATTCGTGGTATTGAAATGGGCATTGGATGAATTCGTATTAATGTTCGTATTATTGTTTAAAGGACTCGCATTAGTATATGACACCGATATAGCAATCACAGACGAAATAATCATTGTTATGAGTGAGGTTGTCAATATTAAAGAAAAAAAGATACTGTTTCTGTAGGACAATTTATCTTCCACACTCCATAGTTTTTGCTTGTTAGTATTATTTAGGTCAATCGGAAAAGTGATGCGTATATTCCGTTTCGTTCTGATTCCGACGAGTAATATTAAGAGACAGGCTCAAGCTACTTAGGCAATGCTAAGGAAAATTCATCAAATTCGAAATATTTCGGTTTGTGTCCTTGGAAAGTCTCTCTCCGTTGACTAAATCACAATCTAGATATACGTCCAGATTGTCGACAATAATCTCATCATAACCTTCCCCGTAATTGACAAAATCTCTGTAAGAAAAATTCTGTATCGGATAAAAAGGCAGTGCCTCCAGTCAATACTGTTGTCAGGATGATACTGCCAGAAGTCTATAAATGCATTGACCATGGATTCAGAGAACTGGTGTATAAATGAACTGAGATGATAAGTTTCTATAACTGTATCAAAGAACTTGATTAAATTGAGTTATGAGTTATTTCATTTATCAATATACGAATTTTCCGTTTCCATTGCCGAGCAGTGGCCTTAATAGAACAAATTAAAGAAAAAAATAATACCAATATCTGACCGTTGCGATCAGTATCTACACGCTACTTAAGAAAGGACTGAATCTATTAGATTGCAATAGCTCAGCCACATTTAGGTGAATCTATCGAAGGGGTTGGTCTCTATGAATGTCATGAACTGTTCTTCTTCTAGGACGGACATAAGTGATTATCATATAGCCTCGCAATAGTTAAGGCTTTAATTTGTTATCTGTCAGACAACGCTTTCCAGTTAACAGTATTATCTTATTGTACGTTGCTAAGGGTATTAACACTCGAAATCACACGGGTTGTAAGGGAAAATGTGTACGTTATTAGACAAAAAGCTTAGGTTGTTATGTTAATCATCAGAAGCACTGTCAAGTATGCGATATTTGCTTAAGATGGGAAAAATTTTACTGTCCTTGTTGCGGACATTAATTAAGAACTAGAGCTCGCGACTTTAAGTATGAAAGTGGATGATCCTTTTTGCGAGGACATTTGATCTTTTGCGACTCATACCGATCTTTTGTCACTGGTTATCAATAGGATTTATTTTATCTAACTGTCCTGCTTCCTTCTGTTCGCTCTGGATATCTAACATTCGATGCCCTAATTCAGTCAATTTGACGTGCCTTTTAAGAACGTGATGATAACAACATGTATTCAGACTTTTTAATCCACTCTTTTCAGTCCTTTCATCTGATGTTAATTCAACCCTCAGATCTGGCCTATTGAAAGCAATCACACCTTGTTCTATCGCGTAATCAACCTCTTTGAATGCGAATTTACGTTCCAACAACTCTATTACGGAAAGCATGTGTTGATGACCAATAACGCTTAGTAGGTTAATTACCGCTGCATTTCTCAATAACTCAGGTTCTATCTTCTCCATTGATAGTCTGTTCTCTGGTTATACAGATTTAAGAGACATCTTAATAATAAATTTTACTGGTATGTAGTAGCTAATTTGTCTCATGTGGGCTACAATCTTTAAATGTATTTCTCGACAAGGTCAGTTAATAAATTACCCTTCCCTGACTTTAAATACTATTTGGAGAAAGGTGTTCATATTTTTGCCAAGAGCAGAGTAAACTCAGCTTTTAGTAATATTTTTGAAAGCTCGCTTACAAGTAAGAATAGGTATGATAACATGAATAATACAAATTTCCCGTCAAGAGTAAATTCAAATTTATGGTGCTGAACAAGTACAAATATGCTGTCCTAATTTAATAACTGTCATTCCAATGAACGTTTATTAACAAACCTCAAAATTTAGGACTACAGAGTTTGCTTTGTAACGTCATTAAGAACTCGTCAATGTTATTTATCCCGGGAACAAAGAGAAAGGGAAGTTTCCCTACATTAACGGATATCATTCAATAGATTGGCATGTAAAATGTTTAAGATAAATTGAAAAATATTCGAGGTGTATTTTCCTATCTTGCCTTCTCACCACTAGTAAATACTCAATCTCCATCTTTTTAGTGTCGGAGAGGCTATCTTTTGTATCTTTGTCGATACGATGCTATTGTGTTTTGTGTTTTTGTATCGTCTATCAATTTTCAATTAACCTTTTATACTATGTTGTCCTTCACATAACAACGAACGTCTAGCACAAAACTGGTGTGGGGTTATTCTTAGTTCTCCCCATACTGGTTTTGCTTTAGAGTTTGTTTGAATTACGTAACTGATAATAGATAACAAAAAAGAGGTTAAGGAATGGAAATAAAGAAGGTTTCTATGTACTATTAGACATCATCGGACTTGATGAGTTCGTCATGTTTTCAGAACCTGTCATATTACCACCCATGGTTGCATTTGACATGCTTGTCATATTAGTCTCTGGAGTACTCATGTTCTGTGCGTTTACGGAATTCAGACCTACTATTGCAAACATGCCTATCATGGCTGCAATAATTGGGATGATTAAAACCAATTGTTTTCTCATAGATTTCCTATCAGTGCTTCTGACCTATAAAGGGTTGGAAATCGTTACTACCATTGACATTAGTCAAGTCTCTACAACCTCATGTAGTTAAATTCTATGCTATGCCTATTATTTTGTTCCTCCAAGAGTATACTCTACATCTGGTGGAGGGAACTGAGAATACCACATAATCCCTCACCAGTTTCCTCATTTCTGAATTTCCTAACATTTTTATTTAAAGTCCAACTATCATGTTTTTACGTACTGAAACAATACTGGGTAGGGATACCGAGTCCAAATTAGTCAAACCTTGCCCAATATTTCGATATAATTTTATTTAATTCGATTATTTCATAGTCATTTCAGCAGGTATGGCTATGTATATAACCGAATTTAATTTTATATTTTAGTTCTTTGATATAATATTATTCCCGTAGTCATTCATAACTGGTGAGCCAAACCTTTCCAGTCTTTCACACTTAGAATAAAAATTCTAATTGTTCGAAGATCTCTGTGCATTCACGTCCACCTTCCTTGCACATATGGCAGTAGAGTTTATTCATTGATATTTTTCGTGAAAGTGAGATATTATGTTGTTCCTCCAGATGATATCTCGACAGCAAAATAGACTGATAGTTAACGCTGCAGATGAGATGGCGTGATAGTTCAATAGTTCAATTTATGACTAGAAACTAATCGTCAAAGAAAGGTCTAAACTGAACATCGAATCCCGGAGAATTGTTTGCAAACTGCTTTATTGTGATCATTCTACATATTTTGTCTTGAAACTCCGAATGTTCGACGATCTTTGTTTTGCAGATAGGACAAATGATTCTAGGATTCAAGAGACGATGATTATATCTGTCTATAAAGAAAGTTATAAAGATATTAAAAAATCAAAATTTTACATCACCGCTCAAAAATTTCACTTCTTACAAATGACTATTGTAGACCGTTATTGTGCGGTAATCTCTTCTTTAATTACTTTCTTTTTCCGATTTGACATCTGAGGTCACGGTTTGTTGAACCAACTTACAAGCGCAACATCTTGTAGTCTTGTCCATCTCCAAATGCCAGCAATGATTATGTAGCCTTTCGGTTTGTGACATTTAGGATCTATTTAGAAAGTTGTGTATCATTTGTGCTTTGTTTACTCCACCTACAGCGATAGATACGGCTTTACTAACTAACTCTGACATTGCGACATCGTGTAAACCCTATTTACTTATTTTCTGTTGTTCTTTCTTCGTTCTAATGAAATCTTCAAATTCGGAATGCTTGAAAAGGGAATCGAATTTTAACGTTCCATTCTTCAACACCTCTAACTTACTTTCGTCTTCTCTATCTATCACACTGATTATACCGATAGGTGAATGACCATCTTCCATCAGCGCATTTACCGCATCAATAACACTTTGACCTGTGGTGACAACGTCATCCACAATAACTAGTGGAGGCTCCTTTATTCCTTCTACTTTCTTCTCTAGGCCATGTTTCTTCGATTCCTTTCTTACAAAAAATCCATTCAGTTTACCTTCACGAAGTTGATGACTGAAAAACACAATCGCGGTTGAAATTGGTAGTGCTCCAGATTCAAGGCCACCAACAGACTTCGCGGTAGGAAACAATTTTCTTATCTTGTCAAACATAAGTTCGCCTATCAAAACTGCGCCTTCAGAGTTAACAACTGTCTTTATATCATAATATACATCACTCTTCAGATTGCTTGACAGAGTAACATCCTGAAGAAATATCCCTTGTGACTTGATGATTTCTTTAAGTTGTTCCCGCTTTTGTGGTATTAAATCCACGTTGAAACGTATCAAATGCTAGTATATAAATTGTCTAACAATACATTTTGAGGTTCGACCGTTACAAGGGTAAACGCGGTTGCTTAGTCTTCATAACAGTACTTTACTAGGTTCTTTCTACCAAATATTTGTTGTATAAGTTGACAACGCTCACTCTATCACTTAACTAGTTTGGAAAATATGATAGGAATCCTAATAGCCTTCGCGTCATTGAAGTCATTCATGCAGGCCAGGGCGAGTTGGAGCACAATAAGATAGGAAAAAAAGATATCTGTAGTTTTTGTAATGAAGTGAAATTCATAACAGCAGAAGATATTAATCCAGTAAATCCACAAAATAGCAGGTATTATTGCGCAGAGTGTTATGAAGAGAGACGCAGGTTAGAACGTGGAACTTTATAAAAAATATAGGTAGGATCCGACTGCTGTAGGTATTATTTCTGGCAAAAACAATGAACCCACAACAGTCGTAATAACTTGTACATATGTACACGTTAAAAATTTTGAAACCCACCTTGGAAGCGTTCTCCTTGTGGATAGATTCATAGGAAAAGGAAGTCAGTTTCGGCTGCAATGAGTTCTTGACGTATCAAAAATCAAGCAAAGAACAATCAGTGTCTATTTTCGTGTCTTGCACCTGTAGAAGCAGATAGCAAGGTCAGTGCAGATATTGCTATATCGGTTATGGTTTCAGCGACTTAGAAAGTCCTCTTGTTTTATTTTTAAATCTTTTTCTCGTAATTTAACCTTGTACCTTAGATTACGAGGTCTTGTCCTCAGCCTGTATCCACAACAAGGACACCAGAATCCATCCCACTTTATGAATATTTCGCATATCTGACAGCGCTTCTGTCCGCTGACATAACGGCCAAATCCTACTGGCTTTAGTGCTTTGTGGCGAATACATATTCCTTTGCAAACCAAGACTAATCTACAACTAACCTACTTAAACCGATTACAACATATATTACCATTTAATGGTATTAAAATATTCTTATATCGCTAACCCATCGGCTGTCTATTCTTTTGGGCGTAGTATTTATTTATTTGTTCTACATCTTCATGACGGCTATTATAACGTATTTTCTACAAATGAAGAGTTGCAATGAGTATACGTAACCTAATTTTCTACAGAAATGTACGTGCCATAATTGTTTTAGATACAAGTGTTACCCTGACATAGATCAGTGGTACACTAAGGATTGAATATTATGGGGTTATCTTAGGGTTCACAGACAGTTGTTAAAAGCTACAGTTAATTTATTTCAATCGCCTATTATATTAGAAACTGGCTATAGAATGCTCAACTTCTCTGTCTGGACTTTTTGACACTCTGCAAAAAAATTTAATTTTATATTCAACTTTGATATATAGGCTAAGACTGGTTTCGGGGTAAATTGTGATAGCACTTTTGAAAACCAAACTTGGAAGCCTTCTATTTGATAAAAATGAAGATGGAAGTAAGGATAGAAGAAGGTTCAATTATGGCAATTTACTCGTCGGGCTACTAATGGATGATGTCCAAAATGAGACATCTCAGTGAATGATAATTCCAATATTGCGTCAAAAATGATAACTACCATTATATGGAATGCCCACCACAGTCCCCTATGTTGCCAAGTAACGGAAACTACACGTTACATGAGGCAATAATGATGATAAGATTTGTATGACAGATATTGTGTTTCTTAGGTATATGTCTGATGGTATCATACATTCTGGAACGTTGACTGTTGAGTTTGAGTATTCTTCTAGTCTTTGTTCAATAAACTATCTGGATGTCCAATATAGTGATCCTCAAATGAGAAAACATGTAGAAGAAAATCCAAACGTTTTACGAAACATTGATTCGCATTTAAGAAATAACCTGTTATGTCAAGAATACAGTATTAATTAGTTAACCCGCTAACCATTTGGGGAGAATTCATTATAGATTTCTGTCCAATATGCTTTTCAACCATAGCCACTAGTTGTTGCATGTGGAATGGCTTTTGCAGAAATTCCTTGAGTTCTATTTCACTTAGATCCGAATGGTGATCTTTATTGAATTCAAATGCAGACATTAAGAAAATTTGTACATCCTTCTTGATCTCTTTTAGTTTCATTGCTAATTGAACTCCTGACATCCCTTGCATCCTTACATCTGAAATCACTGCATCATATAGGTCAGGGTTCGCTTGAAAACTTGAATACGCGTGTAAAGAATCTGTGAAACCATCAACTTCATGACCTGCACCGCTCAATACGTCACGATATAACTGCATCAAATCCATTTCGTCTTCAACTAAGAGAATTCGCGACAATCTATATAGATATACGAGTGAGAAGTATAAGGCAGAGCAGACCAACAAGCAATTGTAAAATGGTTAAATGCTTACCAATTTCAGGAAACGTGGTTATAAACGATATTTATTCAATACATTTACCAAATAAAAACCTCTACAAGTGCTTGATTAGATTTAAAAACTGGCATGGGGAGAACCAAGAACCCCACACCAGTTGAAGACGCGTCTTCGATACTATGTCATGCTTAATGTTTATTTGAATTGCTGGCTCATTTTCCACTGGCGAGACTGCAAACAAATTGAATTAAGATAGATAGTGAATACACAATCCTTAAATGGTATCCTATCAAATTCAAGTCAATGAACAAGGAACTATCAGTTCTAGGAGTAACTATGTCAATCCTGCTGTTCGCGGTAACAGCCAGCACTGTGACAGACTCAAAATGCGACTACGAACGCAACAAACGCTGTTGGAAATGCCAGTGCATCTGTTAATCAAACTGCTTCAGAAGTCGGACAGAACATGTCTAATGCTGGACAAGCCGCAAATCAAACCGTGTCAGAACTTGGTGCTAACGCATCAAACGCAATGAACAAGACCGGTGAGGCGGTGAACGCAACTGCAAATGAATTAGGTAAAAATGCAAGCGATGCAGGTTCATCCCTTCTAAACCAGACAGGTGAGGTAGCGAAGAAAATAATTGGCGGAGTTGGATCTGTCCTCGGTAATATAAGTGGCGAAATGAAGAAGCCATAGAAGCAAAGTAGGTTCAATTATTTCCTTTTTTACTTTTTATTTTCCTATTCATCTCTCTTAGGGAGAACTTTGTTTCCAAGATCACAATTTTGTTACTATCGTTGGTTGATTCAAGAGACTGCGGCTTCGCACTTGATGTTCAATGCCTTGTGATAGACCTTGAAAATGGCAGGAAGGATACCAACAGGTTCACCGTCTAGGGAAACAGTAACATTTCTATTTTTGGGTAAAATGGCAACTTGTGATGCCTGATAATAGAGTATATCTTCTTCTTGAGTGTATTGACTATCGCCTTTCATTTCCGCTAGCCTTTGAAGCATTTTAAGGCTACCTGAATTTTTCATTATTATCAAATCTAAAAGACCGTCTGACATGTTTGCTCTTGGTGCTGCATTAAATCCACCTCCTAAGAACTTGCCATTTGCAACGATAGCCATAGTAATGTTACTTGTTATCTTCTTGTCTCCATCGATAATAATATCACATTCATTACTTTCGTAAGTTGGTACTGTCGAAATAATCCCTGCCACTGTAGATAGCAATCGACTTTTTATTTTGCCTCTCATTCTTTTAGATCTATCTATTATTTCTGCTCCTACACCCATTTCTGCAGCGTTTAGCACTATCCTGTTACGTGTTATAGCGGGATTCTCTTTATCAGTAACAGTCACACCTATTACATCAATCTTACGTCTTTTCATCTCGCGTATACGTTTAAACGATTCAATACCTTGATGCTGTAATCCAAGTGATGCTGCAAGGACATTACGACTACCTGACGGTACAATCCAAAAAACTCCATTCGGGTTAACTTGTTCAAGTTTCCGTTCTGGTTTAAATTTTGCAGGATTAAGTGCTGATCTGTTCTTGGCTTTGATACCAAAGAACCCATTTGCAACTTCGTTAATGGTACCATCACCTCCCACAGCAACAATATTCTTGTATCCTATCTTTAGCAATTTTCGTGTGATATTAGTTCCATCATCGGCTTTCTTGGTGAATACAATTCGATGCTGCTCTGGAAGAAATTCTTTGATTTCAGCATACGTGGCATCCCAATTTTTTCCTGTCACTCCACCCTGTGAATTTGGATTGAGTATTAAAACAAGATCGTTGAATTTAGCTTCAATACCTGGTTTCTGTTTATAATTCTTGGTAATCGAAACTGGGACTTTAAGCCTTACGGACAATATTATTCTTATTTTCTCTTAATATTTATCAATTGTATGTCACGAATTGGTGGAGAATCCTGAAGTGCCACAGACTATTATGTGAAACTAGCATAGATAAATAGAATGGATGTACATAATATAGTAATGAAGAATGAGTCTGAAGTCAAATCTAAAACGAAAGTAGACACCAAAGGTGATACTCAAAAAGATTTGGAAAGTGCAGGCGATAAGATTAAAGCTGGTGCAAAGGCAATAGCTAGCAAAATCAAAAACACGAACAGGGATCTCGGAACAGACTACGAGATAGAAAAAATCAAGGAAAACACAGATTAAGTAACGAACATCCATTGGCACTCCTCAAAAAGACGTGTATTTCCATTAGAATTGATCAGCCTAATGAGACAAACTGCAATTCCGGTTTTTATCCCTCGGATCTATAGGATATTTTCACGAACCCCTTAATTATTTTTTACACTCATTCTTTTCCTTCGTTTAGTTGGAATTCGGGTAATATCTCGATGTCCACAGAATCATTTCTTACCGAATTCGTAAATAACGCGGTGCTGTCATCACCTGAAATAATACTTTCAGTGATTCTTAGAACATTGATAGTTACTTTTCTAGTGTTAGCCATCATCCGATGGCTCGGAAACAAAGGTATAGGTCAGCTAAATTCATTTGAACTTTTAATTATCATCGGAATAGGTTCGATCATAGGAGATCCGATGATTTATACAAAAGAATTATCGATTACTCAAGCAATTATTGCCGTTGTAATAATAGTGATTCTTTTCAAAGGGCTTGACTATCTTACTGCCAGAAGTAAGAGGTTACTCCGGATAGTAGTTGCTCAGCCAATCCAACTTGTTAAAGATGGAAAATATTTAGCACCTGGATTAAAGAAAGCACGGATCAGCGAGGATGAGTTTAAGTCACTTATGAGACTAAACGGAATAAAGAATATAGAAGAAGTTGAGGAATCTTATTTAGAGATGAACGGGCAAGTCAGTTTCATAAGGCGAGAATAAGTAATCATACATAAAGGATTCTTACAATTTGTTCAATAGAAAGGCCCCTCACTTTTCTTTTTTTAGTACTTGACTCTTGTAGTTTCACCTCTTGTATTGGGTTCATCGCCTACAATTCTTCTGAATTGTGTTACCCGGAACCGATACTGCCCCTTGTATAACGATAAGATTTTTTTATCTCAACATGAATTCATCTAGATGACTTAATTTGACACTAATGAATCTCCTTTTCATTAGGCTCCCAAATTGAACATATTCCGTGTGGGGCAATTATACCAGATGATTTCCCGTTGAAGTCAACTCCTTGGCTTGATACAATCGCACACGAGCTCGGTTTCATAAAGTAAATACAGTTATAGCAAAAGTATCCTGTATGATGATCTGTTTTTTTAAACTGCTCTAGTTCGGTATATCGGACCGTTTGTTTATTTAATTTCTTCAAGCTTGTTGCCTCTTGTGAAATGGTTTCTTGCATATCCTTCTAACAACACCAAATTATAAATACATTCAAGCATACTCAGTATAAATAAGGTGTAAAAAAATCGCTAATGCCTACAGATATGATTATACATCGCGTGAGACTAGTTCGTGAGACTAGTTGAGACTAGTTCTAGTGCCTGGCTTTCCGAAAACAATGGTCTTCTTCATAACGAATGACTACATTGACAAAGTTTAGAAGCCAATACAAACACGATGACAGGACAATGGTATTGTATGTCAAGTCGTAACGTTATATCCTGGTTTGACTGGAAACTTCTAATAGTCTATGAACGGAAAAGAATGATTTGCTTTTGAATCCCTATTTAGAAAACCTGCTTCTAAACTATCAAATCTATGGCCGAAGTCATTTGCTTTCCTGAGCTCACTGTACGACTGATCTGTTTTAATCAACTCCAAAAATGCAAGAACTTCTTGTTTCTCGACTCCGTGCTTGAGATCATAGTTAATTCTTTTTGTTACTTGCGCCAGATTTCCATATTTTTTATCCAATCTCCTTTGCCACCTTGATGCATTTTCCGACAAACCAGTTAGATATTTTATGATAGTATCCTGCATATGCTTGACATGCCAGTCTCTCATAGGGAAGAGATTGATTTTTTGTGTCAGATCTCGCTATTTCGAATGGGTGATATATAATTTTATACTAACGGAACGTCTTTGCTCTAATCTGTTGATTGTAATAGTCATTGACAGTATGCGTTAGTTCAAAACTGAGCGTACGTGGAACGCTAGTTAGAAGCCCCAACACTATTGGGAGCAGACTATGATATTTCTTTCACAATAAGGATATCGTACGATGTTTCTTTTACCAGTCAGAAACGTTGCACACCAAAAACATGATTTGCACATCCAAAAGTTTTTCTTGTCTGCAATTTGGAATTACTTTTACTGTAGACCGGATTCATGGGGATAATTCTTGATACTCTTGAATGATACTTAAATTTCACAACAATAGACATGAGATACCTACATTATGTTCTGTGTCACAATTTCATATACATTTACAAGACTATTCTAAAATCTCTTTATTAGATTCTTGCTATGTAGTTGGCTTTTGTAGGATGTATGCTCTCTTGTTCCGATGTGGCTATACTGACATTGATAATGTTCTTTTTATCTATTCTTTCTAGGAACTCATTTACCCTTACTTCCAAGTATCCAAGTGACGATGCTTCAAATAACTTAATCTGAACCATAACTGTGAGAATATCTTCAAGTATTAAGTGCTTTAGTAAGCCAATGTTATGAAACATAGACTGAGTTGTCTATATACAACAGTGTGATTCAATATTAATTAGTTCCGATTAACCCATACTATACTACGTCAGAAGGAGTTTACTCACCAGACAGGGAATGCTCAACTTGACATGTTAACCCCTTTTCTCCACTGCTCAGCACAAACAATATCACAGAAGGCTATAAGGTCCGGAACAGTTGTTATGCTTACGTCTATTCTAGAGTAGATTTCTTTGAAGTCTACAAATACTCACACCTAGGCAATTATTATTCTGTTATACTAATTCCTGATGATGTGTGGAGTTTTGAAATGCAAGAGCGAAAGGGTGGAGCAATGCACAACCGAAAGGAGCACCCATGCAATCCTTCGGTCCCCATCAGCCCATAAGGGTAAACGGCGGACGTTTACCATCATTTTTCATCTCATGAACGTATCTTGAGTCCTACTGTTCTAACTCCGACTTTGCATCGAGCGAACTAAAAGGTCTGATTTACAGTAATAACCACACTTTTATCTTTCTTTCTTTTTAATTATTTGGTAGAGAAGGTCTCCCATGACTGGCAGTTCTAGATAATCTATGAGTATTGCTATCCACGCTAATAAGGACGGAATTTGTACCAAACTTGAATTAAAAAAGCTACTATATACAACGTCATCGGTAATCCAGAAAATATGAATAACTTGTACTCCAAGCAATCCTACAAATAGGTAACTCTTCTTTGAATCTTCTTCACCTGAACGTATGTTGTAGATATAAAAAATAATTCCAGAAACAAGTGCGGGAATCTCAATATAATCTATTACAACGAATAGCGCCAAGAGGTTTTTAGGGACTAGAAAGAAACTTTGTCCAAATATCTTTTGAAGAACTACGTCCGTAGTAAGCCAATATAAATGAATAATTTGAAGTGATATTAAGATAAAAGTTATTTTTAGACCTAGTGTTTCGTAACGATGATAGAAATCAATAAACTTTTGTACAAGAATAGATCTTCGAGAACATCTAGGCTTCATTGTGATGATATTGTACGATACTTAAATAAACAAATAGCATTGTAATTTTTGTACTAATTAAACAGATATCGGGGAAAGCACAAGTCTTGCTCTAAGGAGTCTGGCTGTATTTACTTACACTATTCACAGTTTTCTCATGTTTCTCAGATTTTTTAATCTCAAACGAACTATTACATATCGTAAATACGTCTAACTTCTTCAATGAGTTTCAATTCTAATTCAGTTTCTAGAAAAGGGTCTTTTAGACCCTGTACATCACCCAGGTCGATCGATTTCAATAACTCTTGACGATAATTTATTAGTGAATCTGAAAACAGGTTGTAATACTTTGTATCGAATTTCTTGTTATCTGAGGATAGATTCCACATCACCTTCAGAGCATTCAAGCCTTCAATTTTCTTTTCTATATCCTCATCTATCACGCTGGGAAAACCTCTTTTTTTATTCTCTCTTTGTTTTTCAAGAAGATAGTTTATGTAATGATCCAAACATCTTATGACGACCTCTCTTTTTTTGGACATTCGTATTAATGATGTCCGTAGATAACTAGATTATTAATAATTGTTGTTTAACTTTTCTCTGTGTATCAAAATGAATAGAGTATGATCTCAAGCACGGAGTAGAGATAAGAAGTTATTACATTTTTACAATTGATTAAGACAGATCAGTCATATACTGAGCTGCGGCGAACTATTGGTTTCGAAGATCGATTATTCAGTCTAGAAACAGGTTATCTTTTTTTTAGTTTAAAGTAATATATTAAATAATTACGGGCACGGCAAATGTATCTAATGAAAAACCTCTTGAGCAATATCCTGAATCAATCACAAATGACGTTAACATTTGCTGGCGTACTTTGTTTATTGGTCATGTACTTTGTTTCTAATTCCGTTTCGTTGAAACTTATGCAACTTGAAGAAAACGGCATAATTAACGGAAAGAAAGAAGCAGATATTCCCTCCAATCCAGAAAGACTGCCTATGACGACAGTAAATAGTATGTCTAGCAATGCATTTTAATGCTCCTGAACCTAGTAGTCTAGCAGAAACACAATACATAGCTTCTAATACGATAATGCACCTCATCTAGTAATGTCATCAAAAAATTCAAACAAAAAATCTGACGATTACAACGATAAAGCAGAGCAACAGGCTCTAAAAGAGGTTGAAATTATAGCAGAGTTGGCACCGAATGAAAAAACTAGGAAAGAAGCAGAAAAACTAATTGAAACAGCAGAAAATGGGTCTGCTGCCACAGTCCAGGAACAAGAACAGGAAGCAATCGAAACTGTATTGGATGAAACAAAAAGGACCATAAAGAAAACAGTTAATGAAGCAAAGAGAGAAATTCCAAGATATACCCAAGCAATGGGTCAGTTACAAGAAGAAACTATCGAAGCAACTAAGGAAATTGGGTATGATTGTATAGAACTTCAGAGAGAAGGCAGCTAATTTGATTCCGAAACTTCAAGAAAGGTACCTGTCATACTATGTGCCTTGGATGTCTCCAACGTTAATGACAGAATACTATAGCAGAATGGTAGACAATTTCGTGGACAACGTTGTTTCAGCGACGAATCTAGGAAATAACTTGGTAATGGTCAGCATGGAGAGCATTCAACGACTAACTGATAGTAGTAGAGAGTACCTGGAGAGTTGGAGTTGAGAATACAAAGGCAATTAGCAAATCGATAAGAGAACCCTAAAAAAAACCAATTCGATTTTTTAAGATTGTCATCTCTTTTTTTCTGTGATGAACATGAAAAACACATAGCTATACGCCATAAATAGTGTGTTGAACATAGAGGGAGAAAAGCCGAAGTGGTGGACTTGATCGCGTCTCAGACACCTGCTAAAATTTTAGTTGTTGACGACGATGTTGACAATGGGTTACTTCTGAAGGATTTTTTACAAATATCGGGATTTGATGTGGACGTTTATTTTTCATCTGAGGAAGCTTCCAAGAGATTTGAAAGTGGGCGGTACAGTCTCGCGATATTAGATGTTCTTATGGTTGGTATTGGAGGAATAGAGTTATACAAGATAATCTCAAACATTGATTCTAACATACGGGTGGTCTTCTTGACAGGATATGATATCAACGCATCTGATTATCCTGACTTGCCAGAGAACAAAACGAAAATTGTTCTCAAGCCAGTTTTTCTGACACAACTGCTGGAAATCATCAGAACAATACTTAATGATAATTACTCTGAAGCAACATGAAGATTGTTAGCCAGAATACTATTAGGAAACACAAGTCGATAACCGAAGCACTCCTCCAATTTATTTTCTCTATTTTTCAATTAACGATACTGGCGGAAAGTGAAAAGGGCAGTAATATATTGACATTATATTCAGTGTTACATACGGGGCAACTCCCAACAGTCATAGGGTGACGTTCCCATTTGATGTCCCTACCACACCTACCGTATACTATGGGACGCGCTTCAATACCATAAAATGTTATTAATTCTTCACAGTCAGAGTTATCAGAGACTATCGCATATTCCCTAATTGATTGAAGAGCTGTCACTACCGATCTTAACATTTTGACCATAGAGTCGGACGGTTTGATTGCCTTATATCTCCCAATCCTATGCCGATCTATTACATTCGTATAATCTAGTTTACCGATCTTGCTTGAAAAATCTTGGTTGAAAAAGAAGCCAATTTCTTTAGTGACTGAATCCTTTCTTCTCTTTGAATTTCTGCTCCTTCAATTGCTGAAGAGAGAAATCTTATTGATTTGTCATAAGTCTCACGGGCAACTGGGTAAGTGTCAAAACGCTTATTTCGCTGTGAATTAATGCATTATATGGAATATTTCCATAATAGAAACAAAACAAATCTCGTTGTAACAACAGCAACCGTTGTTCTTTCTGTCGCGATTCTGACTTCAATAGAGCATAACTTTACGAATGTTAGAGCCCAGGCAGACATGACAAATCATACATTGTTCGTCACAGGTTCTGCAACGAACCAAACGAAACCAGATAAGGTTACAGTATCGTTAGGTGTTGAAATAACTGATAATACTGCGCAAGCAGCGTTGACATCAAACTCCAACCTGATGGGCAAGGTATTAAAATCATTGAATGCGGCAGGAGTTCTAGAAAATGAAACAAGTACTTCCAATTTTAACATCACTCCAAATTACAATTACTCTGCTAACACCAACCAGGGAAGACTAACTGGATTCACTGTAAGTAATTCTATACAAATCGAAAGTAGTAACATAGAAAGTGTATCGAAGTGGATTGATGCAGCGGTATCAGCGGGTGCCAATAATGTGAACAATATCTACTTCAGTATATCGAATCAGAAGTCAGACTACATGAGGAACTCTTTACTTAAAGACGCTATCGATAATGCAAAAATAAAGGCCGACATTGCTGCGAGTGCTGCAGGTTTGAAGGTGGTAGGCGTAAAATCAATAATAGTTGAAGAAGCCGGATCAACTCCTCCTCCTGTACCGGTCTACAGTGCTATGGCTCGTGATGGCGCGGAAGCATCACCCACACCAATAATATCTGGACAACAGGAAATCTCTGCAAGTGTGAGTATTGTCTATCTTATAGGATAGATAATCAGTTTCCTCTTTTTTTGAGCATAACATAAAGGACGAAAAATAACTTTAGCTTGGGTGGAAATATGTCCCAACATTTCTCGGGTAGCACTTCTAAATCGGAAGACAGTTTTGAGCTTGCTAAACCAGAAATTTGAGCGAGCATCGGAGATTGAATTTTATACTTGAGACTTAAAAACATCGACAATGACTGAAAATCAAAGAGTAAAAATTTTCGCCAAGACGGAATCCATCGAAGATGAGATAAACATGTTTGTCACAAATCCAAGTATTAAAGCAATCAATGCGTCTATCACGGATAACGAGGTTATCGTTCTATATGAAGAATTCAAATGAGACCCGAAGTGTGATCTGATAAAATAGTAAAAAGTGATTCACATTCATATTCATGTTCATACACATTTCGATCGCCTAATGTCTCAGCATCGTTTATCCCATGTAACTGCTTAGGGTAACATATTAGCCACGACACCGAATACGAAACTAAAAGTAATTGCATGTGCACCCAATAACGTGACTATAAAAATACGGGTGTACCAATCGGACAATAAATCCTCAATTTCAAAAAAATATAGTGCAATAAACGACACGATCAAAATGTATAAAAAATCTACCTAAGATCATAGGTAATGCATTGAAAAGTGATTAATTTGGTTAGATTCATATCAATTTTTAGGAATAAACTCACGCGTATTGATCAAAATTCAATCTACAATCTAAATATAGATTTGTGCACAATTAGATCTTATGAGTCAAACAGAAAGCGTCGAATCAAATCAGAATACAAGTGAAAAAAGAAAAAAGCAAAATATTGAATCTGAGAACGAGCACGCGAGCGGCTGTGGGTGCGGACATTGATCCGCATAAAGTAACTAAAGATTCTATACCCAATTCAATTTTAGACAAGAAATTATTTAACTAATGATAATTATTTCATGATGAAATAAAAAATATATACGATGTCATGGAAATTCTGGTGAAATGGATGATGACTCGGAAGACATTGTTTGTTAGATTCATCAACGCGATAATTTAATCATTAGACAGATCTTTTTCGTCACCAGTGGAGGCAGGTTTATCATGCTGTCCGAATTGAACGAACAGTCTAAGTTACCTTTGTTGCGACTTCTTTCGAAATCTGAATACTACGATCTTGTGGTTACGATTGGAGACGAAGTTAGTAATCGTGATGCGAACATGAGGCCTGACTTTTAATGGAATAAGTTTAATCTCACCAAAAGGGAATTTAATTCTAGAATAAGTGTGCTGATGAGTTTACCTTATCAATATGATTAACTCTCAAAATGTCCTTACCACCTTGGGTAAAGATGATAGTCGTCAAGAATGATTGACAATGCAGTTAAGATGCGTGAGAAATTTGACATGAATAACAACTATATTGTAGATAATATCTACTTCCAGTTCTGACGTAAATTATTGCCCAATGTCGGAAATTAAAGTGTTATAAGTTATGTTATTCAGAATAAATCGTAAAAAGATAATTGAACGAGATTGTATAGAAATTGAAAGAAGGCACATTAACAATACAAAAAGTACTAGAGGCAATCTCCAACGAAGAAGCACAGAAATTGTTTAACGTGATAGCTGAGGATAAGAATAGCTATGCTGTTGTTGAGTCTGGTATAATGAGTCGTAGGCAATATTACCGAAGACTTGCCAAACTAATAAAGTTAGATTTAATTAAAAGAGTGGGAAAAAGATACGCATTAACAAGCTTTGGATATGTTGTCTACGAAACTCAACTGACACTCGCTATGGTAATTACTAGTTATTGTCCATCAATTCTGCAAATATGATACCATTAGCACCCTTGCATCAATTGTAGATCATTCTCATTACAGGCAGGATCCTCCAGTCCCCTATCTTTTTTCATTTTGTCCTGCTACGTCTACTCATCTTCATTAACCTCAAATTCTTCTATCAAAGATATTCAAATAAACGGTCGGAGTTCGTATTGTTCGTGCCAGCTTTGACAAAAAATAAAATACGATCCACTTTTTAACCAGACAAGTCATTATTTGAATATGGGTGTTGAAGGAATGAATGAAGACAAACCGGTTAGCCTGATAGAAGTGCAACCTGAAGTAACAGAAGAAGAACCTATTGAACAAGTTTTCTCTGAAGAACCAGAAGATGTGAGGATCGTAGAACCATCCACGGAATCCGAAGATCGAGAAATGTTTGAGGAAACTGCAAGATTTGAAGAAGAGATAGATGCACCAAAAGTCGAACATAAACCAGAGCGAAAAAAAGCAATGAAATCAAAGGTTACGAGAAAAAGTCCTGCTAGAATTCAATCTGAAGGTAAACCCATATCACAATTCCAAAATGAGCTAAGAAAACATTCGGATGCTAGAAAGAAAGCTGAGCGCGAAATTCTCGATATTAGAAAGGAACTGAAAGACTTGCTACTTGTGCATCACGCATCAATCAAAGATCTCCAAAAACAAATGACACAGATGCACAAGAAAATTACCACTATTGAAAATTCTAGAAAAACTACGAATGTAAATGCCAAGAAGACATCTGCTGGTAAGAAGACATCGAGTAGTAAGAAATCAAAAAAGAAGAGTGGTCAAAAGAAGAGCGGGAAACGTCAGTGATAGAACTACATGCAGAAAGTGAAGTGATTAAACTATCGTAATCTAGTTATCCCAGAGATAAGGAAGAGCATAGGCAACAAGCAGTGGGAATTGTTGCTTTGATTATGTAACACGTTCTGGTACAAGCACGTATCTATCTTCATAATCGCGTTCTCGACAAAAACCTGATTCGGAATTGCTTGTACCCATATAGTTTTATACCAAACTAACGTCCGGAAAAGATATGAGAGAAATAATTATGAACGCATTTTTGGTTGCGATACCTGCAACGTTCCTAACATTAATGTTAGTGAGTTTTATCGGCCTCCCAGCAATAGCACAGACCATTGCATTCGACAAATCAAACTTTCACGATCCACTGAAAATTGATAATAAGTATTTCCCATTGAAGCCAGGCACCGTAATGATTTATGAAGGCACAGATGAAGATGGAAAGTCCACGCGGGACGTTTTCACCGTTACGAATGATACAAAAGAGATTCAGGGTATAGCCACACGCGTAGTTAACGATTCTGCCTTTGTCGAAGGAGATTTAGAAGAAACTACCCATGATTGGTTCGCACAAGACGATGACGGAAATGTCTGGTACCTTGGAGAATTTACGACCGAATTACCAAGCGAGAGCCATAAAGGTTCTTGGGAAGCAGGTGTTAAAGGAGCCAAAGCGGGAATAATTATGGAGGCTCAACCGAAAGTCGGCGATAAGTACCAACAAGAAGAAGCCAAAGGAGAGGCCGAAGATGGGGCTTCTGTCTTGAGCGTCGATGAAGAAGTTTGCGTGCCTTATGGCTGTTTCTCGAATGTACTAAAAACCGAGGACTTTAATCTCCTTGAACCAGAAATATTGGAAAACAAATACTATGCGCAAAATATAGGAGAGGTCAAGACACTACTTGTCAAAGGCGGATCAGAAGAAATAGCCTTAGTACAAATCAACGGAACCGGCAATAATAATACAGGGTAATGTCAAGGACAGTAAGAAACCAGAAAGAAGAGTTAGTCCTTACAAATAACTGGTCAGCCACTGAACAAATTGGAAAAAACAAATTCAATATAGTTTCTTCTTTTCGAATCTGGCTATCGTAGTGACTATCGTATAGCCCCTCGCATGTCTCCTATCGCATCCCCTATGATTATTCCCATCGCTGTCATAACTACAATAGTAATCACTATCAATCCTGCGCCTACAATTCCCGGAATATATTGCTTCATTATCATCCGAATGTCTGTTTACAAATATAAAGACGCCTATCGTTGCCAGTTAGCCATTCCGAGACGAAGTAGGAAATTAACTTAGTGTAGAATTATTAAAAGATTGCGTACTAATTGTTGGCTTGTAATAAGTGACGCGCTAGTATTATTTACCGCTTTTCCATACACGGTAGGTTATATGACCATTCTTGTCGTTGTTCGTATGTTTTTTGGGTTGGCTGGTTTCCCTATAATGTTCTTTGCTTCCATTTTGTTCTCTTACAAATATCCATTGTTTCTTGATAAATAAGAATATCAGACCAACCCCTACACATACCATCGTAATGATTACTAATATGAAGCCAGCGGGTAACGCTATCGATTTTATTTAGATCTAAACCATTCATACCATAGATTCCCGCAATTAAAGTAAGAGGCAATAGTATTACGGTGAAAATGGTCAGTACCCGCATGGTATCGTTAATTTGAAGTGAAACCTTAGCCACATACAATTCACGTATTGAATTTATAGTTCCCTCATATGACTCCACAAAATCAATTAATTGTGATATTTCGTCATATACCATTTCAATGTACTTTACTTCTACTTTATCATGCTCTTTGTGGACTAGGAAATTTATAATATTTCTTACACGCCAGAAATGTCTTCTCAATATTATAGTTTGTCTGGATAGCGTATCTATGCTGTCAAATATCTCTGGTGACGGTCTAATAAATGATCTTCGTTGGTATTCATTTACGGATAACTCCAAGGCTGTAAGTAATTGTTCATATTTGGTAACAATTTCTGCTAATATATTATAATACAATGCATCAATTTGTGCTTCTTTTATTTTTTTATTTTTTACTTTAAAAAGCCTCTCTACCAATTCTTTAAGATTAACCTCTGGAGAATGAATGGTGATTAGCCACTTTCTCCCAAGGAAAAAGAATATCCCTTCAGTTTCAAGTGTTTTCGGATCTTTATTCTTCATATCTAGTATTACTGTAAATAGTCTGGTTTTCAAGTAAACGGATTTCTGGTTTCTTTGATTTATTAAAATAAGTCTCTAATGCGTCAGGATCTAGATTGAATTTATTTGCCAATCCTAGTAGCTCTTTGTGGTCAGGATCTACAAGGTCTATCCACACATTGTAACCATTTCCTAGATCGTCTAATGAACCATCACTCTTTACTTCATGTTCATTGTACGCAATTATTGTCCTCAACTAACTTATCCCGACCCGATAATATATTGGCAATAAGATATAAAATGACTACAGATCAATTGGCATGCTCGCCTGTAAACAACAAATTTGTCGGAAATTCCCTATAGCGTCTTGGAGGACAAGACCAACTAGGCTGGATTGGATAGGTATCTTTCCGTTGTGCGTTTTACCCATCCTTAACATACGTTGATAATTTATCTAGATAATCATCCAAGACACAAGAAGAGTCAGGCTCCATTGTCAAGTGATTGCTCTATCTTTAACATCCCCCAATTCAAGATAGAAATGTTTAATCCTCTTTCCCTCTTTTTTTATTTGATCCCAGTTTATTTTGGCGCTATCAACAGATATATTTTCCCAGTGGAAAACATTCTTTCCATCATCGTGTTTCATTACAGCGACATTTTCATCGCGAGGTTGGGGCATACTTAGATTAGTGGTGTAGAATATTTTATAATTTTTTCCACACTAACTCTCCGCTCATTCTTAAAGCATCTAACGATCTGAGTAAATACTCTGTTCCTTATCTGGACAATATTCTTTTGCGTATGCTGTTAGAAGGACTATTATGAGAGGACAAAGAATCACACAAGGTTGACAGATCGGGTAAGACACAACATAAACGCAAACTCAAACAGGGTCTAGAACACTACAAGGAAGAGGACATTAAACAGGCATTAAGGAAAAACGCTAAACCAATTTCGTATAAAGAGACTTGACTGATTTGGATGTCAATTCTTATTATATTAAATTGACATCATAACGCTAGTGATTTCACCGACCCCTGTAATAGTGATATTCATAGTAATTGTGGTTGGAGCTGTGGCTATGACGATTAGTATACGATTACTATACCACGTATAATCCTCCTTCAACGTCAGACTGGGTTACATACGGTGTTAACGCTGGTTGTTTAGCAACCACAAATAGTGAATACGGGATACCTACAAGTTTTATCTGCCCTAGCGGCGTTATTCAAAACTTACCTTTTTTCCTTCCATTCGCCTTTGTTATAGAACCACTTGTGGCTTCTTCCCACTTTCATTCCCGTATATTGGTTGCCCTTGAAGGTCTTAAAATAGTTGTACCCTTTAGCTGTATCTGAAGAGGAAATGTCACTACTTTTCTGCTGTACAGCACGCTGTCGTATAATTTTAATAGTTGAATAAAATATTTATTACTTTTATCTAGTAACTGACTATCTAGAGCGAGGCCCTATCTCACGAACCCCTAATCGTTACGTTTTTCAGTTTATATTCTGAAAACGTGATGGATGGAATTAATCCACAACCAAGAAATAGGTTGTACGTGATTATTAGATTGCAGACAATATGATAACTCCAGATAGGGAGACCTGTTAGAACTCCCTTTCTAGAGTTGTGGAACTGTCGAGCAAGGGTTTTAGTCTCATAAATGTATTTAAGTTTTTTCGTTTTTTAACAAATCCGAAGGTTTTACCGGCTATACTTTCTATCGGTATATTGACCTTTTCATAAATTGTGTCTACCGTACAACTGTCTTATTCTTTCTGCCAAAGTATCCCCATAGCATAATTCCAGCGCCAAATATCAATAGGAAAATAAAACCATATTCCATGTGATAAAAAGAAAAGGGACCTATGGATGTATTGGGCAGTGAGCTTGCACTGCCTATATTTCCTTTTGTTACGTCCGCTATAACAAGAGAACCAAAGTATATGATGCCTACAATACTGATAGCAACCAATGCGCATCCTGCGATAAAAAGTACCTGGCAGACAACACACGAACCAACAGCGATCAAAAGGGATAAGAATCAAGGAACTACTGGGGAGCCATTTTTTTGATCAGTACCAATGCATAGTTTTAAAAATTATATTTGTAACCGGTCTGGTACATCATTTAACTCCGAAGATGAATTGAAAGATCATTGCCGTACCATGTGGCATTAAAGTTTAGCCCGACGTATTAGGACTTTTAAACATACGAAGCAGCCAACTGTTGGGGATATAGCTATTGGTGATTGTAACATCTTACGCACAACATCTTTTGTGCCACCTGAAATTCTCCATATTAACAAGAACCTGAATCTCGCTAACTTTTCTCCATTGTTTATGTTTTATTTTCAATAAGGCCGCTAGGACAGATAAAACTGGTAGGTATTCCATATCCATTTTTGGTGGTCGCTGTACATCCAACCTGAACACCATCAGTAACCCAGGCTCACACTGAAGAAGGCTTGTAGCTAATGATATAATCATAGCATCTCAATAGGGGTAAAGATCACGGATAAAGACCAATTGCAAATGCCACTTCCAACGGCCCGCTGTTATCTATCAAAGAAAATCTCTCCTGGAATCCTATAATAAAGCCATTATTCACCTGGTCGGTCGGCCAAGTCATTTGTGGATTATACGAGTTCTCCAGTTTATGGGAGTTTTGTCAATTGTGATTAAATTGAGATATTATCTTCTCATATTTACCTGTCAGCATTAATATGATGCGCCGCATAAGTCTTGTTTGTAATGTCGGGTGGACCTATTTCCAGACGGACGTTTATTCGGTTATCCATATTCTTCATATTTTTCCTTGTGTTTGGAATAACCCGGCTATTTGTTCCGTGGAAGTTTTCGACGACTAAGAATGGGTCGACATCCACCGGACCGTCATCTACGGGCTCATTTAATTCTGCTACTGCCCAGGCTGCCGGTACGTGGACAGTAGGTCCCTCCACCAGTGCAGTTGCTATCAATGCTACTTTATTGTATACAGGAAAGATCTTTTATTTGACTGGGTCAGGGTACAATTTAATCAATCAGTTTGGGCCCTATATTGCTAAAGTTTTTGACCCCTCTAACGGAACAGAGACGACAGTTTCACTTACCGAAGATCTGTTCTGTGCGGGAAATACTCAACTAGCAGATGGTAACATACTTCTTGCTGGGGGAACGAAGATGTACGATATTGCCCCTGACAGCTGCAATGGGTATTGGCATGGGCTAAATGTAGCTTATGAATTCAACGTCCAAACTTCTTCTCTCAATAAGGTCGCTTCAATGAAACAAGCCAGGTGGTATCCAACCTGTTTACTGCTTCCTGACAAAAGGGTGTTTGTTACTGGTGGTATGGACGATTACGGTACTGAAAATAGGCTCGTAGAAATATATAATCCTACTTCAAAATCATGGAGCTTAAATTACGACTCCGCACGCACGTACACGTACTGTGTGGGCTCAGAATTTGTGGCATCATGCGCTGGTGCTGGCTCTCCTTGTTATGGTGGTACAAATAATGCGCCAAGTCCTTGGCTTTCACTATATCCAAGGATGCATATTATGCCAAGTGGCCTGGCAGTTACGGCCGGTCAGGTACCTGAAATAAGAACATGGAATCCTGCTAACGGTAGATGGAACGATGTTGGCTCAACTTCAATCTACAGGTCGTTTGGAACCTCTGTCCTGCTTCCACTTCAAAACTCCTTGTCAGAGCGAGGACGGGTGCTAATCGTAGGCGGCTCTGCTACTGACGAGTCTCCAGCAACAACAGCTGTAGAGATGCTAGACTTCAACATGGGAACTGCAACTAACCCTGTCATTCGTACAGTGAATTCACTTGCCCATGGAAGGAAACTTTTATGCCCCACAATACTGCCAAATGGCAAGGTACTGATGATAGGGGGCTCTTCGCTGGCTAATGAAAATCCAGTCTATATTCCTGAAATGTACGACCCAGTTACTGGTACTTGGACCTCTTTGCCAGCAGCGTCCGTGCCGCGGGTCTACCACAGCGTAGCATTACTCTTACCTGATGGAAGTGTCTGGACTGCAGGGAGCACTCCTACCAGAGAAACAGTGGAGCTTAGGACCGAAATTTATAAACCAGATTACTTTTTCTCTGGGACAAGACCTACAATATCTGGAAGCCCGATAGTTGGCAATTACGGGAATTCTATAACTATCTCAACGCCCGACGCAGCAAACGTAAGCGTAGTTTCTTTAGTCAAACTACCATGTTCAACCCACTCTTATGATGTGGATACAAGGCTGATATGGCTGCAAGTAACAAATCGCAGTTCAGGCAGCGTGAGAGTGGCTGCCCCATTGAATGCGAATCTCGCACCACCAGGGTACTACATGATTCACGTATTAAACGGGGTGAATATTCCTTCAGTTGCAAAAATTATACAAATTCCAGGAACAGGTACCGGAATTCCCGATACTACACCACCAGTACAGGTAGCTGGTCTAACAGTTACTCCTGTTGGTAGCACCCAGCTTAATTTGGCCTGGACTGCAAATACAGAGTCTGATCTCAACCACTATAATGTCTATAGGGGGACTAGCGCAGGATTTAGTGTGACACTTGGTACAACTACTCCTGTTGGAACTCCAACTACTAATTCATTTTCTAATACAGGTTTGAATCCATCCACAACTTATTACTACAAGGTGTCTGCTGTGGATAATGCTGGAAATATAGGACCTCTTTCTGCTGAAAGGTCTGGAATGACAGGTGCTACTGCCGATACCACACCACCAGGACAGGTAGCAGGACTGGCAGTTACCACAGCAAGTAGTACCCAGCTCAATTTAGCATGGACCCAGAACCCAGAGTCTGACCGTAACCACTATAACGTCTACAGGGGCACGACTGCTGGATTTGCAGTAACTCTTGGAACTACCACGCCTATCGCAACACCCACTACTAATTCATATCAAAATACCGGTCTTGCTCCTTCTACTACATACTATTACAAGGTCTCTGCAGTGGATAACGCAGGTAACATAGGGCCACTTTCTGCTGAACGGTCTGGAACTACCAGTGCCAGCACTGACACCACTATTCCCTCAGTTGCAATCACAAGTCCTGCAAACAATGCGTCCTTGGCTCCTGGAAACGTCTTGGTACAAGGAACTGCGTCAGATAATTCCGGTGGTAGTGGAATATTTGATGTTCAAGTACGGACTGATAACAACCCTTGGGTCCTAGCTACGCCTCAATCAGCTGGGAATTGGTCTACATGGTCGATAACGGTGCAGCTTCCAACAGTAGGACAGCACTTTATTCAAGCAAGAGCTACAGATAATGCAAACAACATGATGTGGTATGATACTTTTGTAAACATAACACAACAAGCCGATACCACACCACCAGGACAGGTAGCAGGACTGGCAGTTACGACAGCAAGTAGTACCCAACTCAATTTAGCCTGGACCCAAAACCCGGAGTCTGACCGTAACCACTATAATGTTTACAGGGGCACGACTGCTGGATTCCCCGTAACTCTGGGAACTACCACACCTATCGCGACACCGATTGCTAATTCATATCAAAATACCGGTCTTGCTCCTTCTACTACATACTATTACAAAGTCTCTGCAGTCGATAACGCAGGTAACATAGGACCACTTTCTGCTGAACGGTCTGGAACTACCAGTGCCAGCACTGACACCACTATTCCTACGGTTGCAATCACAAGTCCTGCAAATAACGCGTCTTTACCTCGTGGAAGTATCTTAGTACAAGGAACTGCATCAGACAACCCAGGCGGTAGTGGAATATTTGATGTTCAAGTTCGGACTGATAACAACCCTTGGGTCCTAGCTACACCTCAATCAGCTGGGAACTGGTCTACATGGTCGATAACAGTTCAGCTTCCGACAGTAGGACAGCACTTTATTCAAGCAAGAGCTACAGATAATGCAAACAACATGATGTGGTATGATACTTTTGTAAACATAACATAACATTCGAATGTGACAGCACTTTATTCGTAGGTATCCGTAGTCCCTTTCGCCAGAAACTATATTTTATCTTCTGTTTCTTTCATCACATGGCCTACATTATCTTCACTTTCTATTCTAACATTATTGAATCGAGATTTCAGGCGCAAGGTTACGACATAGATGCTTCTATTTTATGTTCACCTTAAATAATTGCTTGTCAAGAATTGATTCCTTGAATAAACTTGATCCAAAAGCAGCGGCCTTAATCACGGTGATGTTTTTTTCTCTCACCTTCAGTTTTGCGTTCGGTTGTGAGATAGAGGCTTAGAGTTGAACGTGTGGATTTTATGATGATGATATCATGCACAAGTCACCTTTATTAATTGTAGAAGACGATTCCGGTCCTGGCTCGCATAGATATCTAAATGCTAAAAATTATAAATGTCAATACTTGTGTAGTTGCTTGATATTGCTGATTAGTCTAGCAACCATCCGCGCGTCAGGACAGCCTCTTATCTATCACTACACTAAAGGACTGGAATGGAAGAGCACCCTTCAGAAATTCTGGATTTGAGCCATTATTATTTACTACTATGAACGAAGGCGTTTCTCTGAACCCGAACGACAACGCCAAATCGAGGTCGTTCTGAACAAATGATTTAAATTTTTGGCTATCAAGGCATGAGTTAAACCTTTGCATATCCAGTCCTGGCATTAGTAAAGCAAATTTCTTTAAATTATCTTTATTAACCCATCCCGAGTCAATTTGCTTCTGATTACCATAAAGCAAATTATGGAATTGCCAGAATTTTCTCTGATCGTTGGTGCATTGTGCAGCAAGCGCTGCGCCCATTGAGTCAAAACCACGGTTAGGAAGATGTTTAAAAACTAACGCCACCTTCCCAGCCTGTACATAAGTTTCATTTAGTAAAGGTTCTGTATTTTTTACATATCTATTACACAAATAACACTGAAAGTCGCTGAAATCGATTATCGTAACGGGTGAAGATAAGTTTCCCTGATATGGGGAACCATTTTGGATGAGTGTACGTAATGAAAGGAGATTAGTTCGGTCGTTATTCTGAGTATGGTTTAGCAAGTTTGGATCCGATTTCTGGGCCGATGCAAAAAAATAAGAATAGTTCTCATATTCAATTTCCTCACCGAGTATCAATACCAGTGAAAATAAAGTGAGGAGGATCAGTATGGTGTAAGAACCGCTTTCAAAGCGGATTAATGAATTAAAAGGCAATGTTAAGTTTAACGATTCCAAAGTATAAAGTTCTTACCGTAACTTGAACCTTCAAATCGTGGCTACTAGTGAGGTTTCAAAATTTATTCATATTTGATTGATAATTTCTATATTACTGGCAAACGGCATAAGGTTCGTTTCACCTTAATTGCTGTGTTTATATGCTCTTCATGCACCATCACCATCAAATATAGTTCTCAGAGGTCCAAATTCAAAAAAAGAAGATCTTGAAACATCGATGCGGATACTGATAACAAACCTGCAAAATTTCTTCAGTCGGTATCGCTCAAACTATTATCAAATAAAATGTAGGATCTTTTCAAATAATATCAAGAATATATATCAGTCCTAGGATGAAATGTTGACCATTCAAACCAAAATCCTTCATCGAAAGGCAAACGCAATAGTTGTTTGCCCTTTATTTCCCCTTCAGTTGATTTTCCATCAAAATTCCACTGGCTTCCAGTTTGTTTGTCTGAAAACGTGTTATTGCTAGAGTTGTATTGAAAAGTTAGAACCTGTCCATTTACTACAGGATCAAATACTCTTACCATTAATGGATACAATGAAAACAGAGCTACCGATTTGTTATTAACTTGGTCGTTAATTGCCTTCTCATTTTGGACATCCTGTATATTGTAAGCTTTGTATACTCCACCATTTTCAAGTCCTACCACGATTTCTTTTAGTCCAAGTCTATCATCTCTATTGGATATTGGAAATAGAACATCTGGACTTGTATAATAATCTCCATACGGATCTGCGCCGTAAGGTCTATTCGATCCGGTATCTCTTGATAGTACTTTAGAATTTGGAAATAGCTGCTTCCAGTCTTTCCAATATGCAATATCAAATGGTATTCGTTCGAGTTTAGTCCCTGCATATTTTCCTACAATTCCTTCTCCAAGAGCTTGACTCCAAAGTGATTTGCTGGTTCTATCATACATTACAAGATTGCTATTGTAAAGCTTTCCTGATGTTCCAAATTCCAGAATGGTCTGATTGACAGTTCTATTGAAAACTTGATTAGTGAAGCAAAGCGGACAGTAAGTGACAGCAATAGGAATGCCACCTACTTTATCATTAACTATTTCGTGCCAGACCAGAATCTGAAGGGGATATGCCCTGATATCACCGTTAATGTTTATGCCAAGTATCTTGTCTGAATCTTCCAGAAACTTTTTTCCATCCTCCACTGACACGAATTTAGGTGAATCTATCGAAGGAATTCCATCAGGCGGTGGTCCGCCACTTACTATCTGATCAAGAGGAACAATATGTTTTTCTTCTGCGCTTACAGAACCAATTTGGGTTGTTGGTAGGCGGGTTGCGACCATTACAATAGTTAACGCCAGAACTGATAGGCATCCGAATAGCAAAATTGTCCTCCTATTGTAAATTGTAGAAAGAAGACTCATACATACTCACCTTCATATTGTTATTTTTCCTTTAGTTTCAACTATCTGAGCCTTTTTTAGTTCTTTTTTCAATCTAATGGCAGTGAAGGCGGTATAACCTAACACGATGAACAATCCCAAGTATGAGAGTGGTCTGGAGTACTGTATCAGGGCCACTGAGAATGCACTGCCAAGTACAGATGGCAGGAATGAAAGTATTAGAAGCCAGCTTCCACAACAACCTAACGGTATGAGTGAGAAAAACGAGAAAAATGAACTTGCCATAGTGCTCGCCTGAACTACACAGAATACGTTTTCTCTTATTAGCAATATTACACCTTAGGCTTTTTCCATAATTTGAAACATAAATTTGTGATCCGACTCCCACAGCTAAGCCAAATATTAATATCCAATTCACCTTCAGTGCTGCATTTATCGCTCCATATGGAGGAAGATTAGCGGTTGTAATGACAACTACTATGAGATAACTAGCTAAAGTAATCATTCCCATAACGATGCCTTTGACTAATGCTTTCCTTGCTCGCAGAGCTTAGTTTGAACATCATTTCTTAATTCTGAACCTGCTGAAATAGCTACATAGATGTTTTTGTGAGAGCATTGCTACTTACCAACAACTTTCCTAGCATAGTCAACCTGGCAGATATTTTACCTCTATCGCCTTTCTCAACATCGACTAAACCTAAATCAGCCAAACCTTTTGAGTCCCTACCTCCCTGAACATGATAGCTCAATAGAGGTTTACCATAACCAGAGATCTGTTCCAACTTCTCTAAACTTTCAATAACACCACCTGCATCGCTTATTGACTTGAGAATTTTTATTTTTGCCTCAGATACTATTTCGTTATAACTTAACTTCATAACAGGCATTAATAGCGGAATAGTATGTGTATCGTCCATACCGAAAGCTTGTATTCCGTTTATGAACGCGGCAGAAAGTGCAGCGCAACCAATTAATTTATCGCCAGAACTAACATTTAGCAACACCTGTTGAAACTCTTTGGCATGAAGATTTAGAATTTCGTTAACGCTCTCCATGGTATCTCTGATAACGTTTTCTTTTGTGACGACTGTGATTGTAATTGGAATGCCAAGAACAGATTTAATTTTTCTCGCAAAATCATCAGACTCTATTTTTATCCGAATTAAAGCAGATCAAAGCAAGCTCATGGACAGGAAAACTCCTAATTCCTAAGGCAATTCCGTCCTGTCCATCAGAACCAAACGTAGCAATCTGAAGTGTTTTCATATTTGCCATGACGAGGATAAAGATTCCATCCTATTAAGAGATGCCTCCAACGGTTAAAGTTAGACTTTAATGGTTGAATAAATGAATCGAACAAAAAAATTAGGAGGTGAATTGAGTCTGTTATGATGATGATGATTTGCTGATATGTTCTATCGCCGTTGATTGATCAAAGAATGGACAGTTAACTACATGTTTTCCGTCCAACGCTGGAGTGATGGTTATCATGCCACTTTTTTGCATGGCTATGATATCATCAACAGTTTCAAGAATTCTAGCTTTTGATGGATCTTTCCACTCAATGAAAGATATCTTCCACATTGGACTATAGTTTTTGTCATTTGGATTAGCCCCTCCTATACCTGCCTGAAATCCCATTGGACCAGTACCATTTATGCCATTCATGAATTGGAACAGATCTACTGCTACTGGTGTAACTGCTAGTTTCTCATTAGCTGGTACGGAAGTTACCCCCATCATACCGGCAGGCATTTCAGGAGTTGCATCAGTTACTACGTAGTATACTGTCTTACCATCAGGACCAAATCCACGATGAGCGACCATTGTCACCACCATCTTATCAGTATCTATGTTTAGAACCTGCGCAGGACCGTATGCCGAATCGTCAGTTATGTTTTTGTCATCTCTAATTTTCATTTCTCCGCCTTGCCATTTAATTGCTGGATGGTTTACAATAATACCTGTCTTGTTGATAGTCAAACTACCGTTCTGCTGTGCAGTCATTATCTCCTCGACAGATTTCAGCTCCTTTGCAGCAAATCCATCTTTCCATGCTACTGTGTTTATTTGTAGGAGTGGACTGTATCCTGAATCACCAGGGTTTGCGCCTAGTACAGGTATTTGAAATCCAAATGGTCCTTTACCTGAAACACCATTGGTGAACGCATAGGCTTGACCGCGTGCTGATTCTGGTGTTTGAGATAACAGGGGAGCAAAGTTGACTTTAAATCCTAACAGTTTTGTTGCTTGATCGGCTATCTTCTCATCCGATGCATCTGTTGCGATAAAGTAAATTTCGTTTCCATTTTCATAGCCTTTGCCCATTGGAATGTCAATCGGAATGCTGGCGCTAGCCAACTTAAAGACCTCACCTTGTCTCATTTCTTGTGCTTGTGCGATTCCCTGATTCTGGGCTAGTATGAATGGTAATGTAGCAATAACAGCGAGTAGAATTGATGTCGTTGTTATTATTGTCATCATCATCATCACTGTCTGCCGACTACTCAAATTCTTTCTTTTAGTGTTCCATTTTATCATTATGAAGAACTGGGAGGAGATGTATAAAACTGAATCCTTTAACCTTCATAAAAGCTATTTAACAGTTCAAAATCAACTTAAACAATTTCTGTGCCATTCTTTCCTCTTTTTCTAAGGATTCTTAACCTCTCGCAGCATTTTACGTCTGTTATGATTCAGATTCATCACGATGCTTTTTGAATTTTTGAGATCTCTCGTAAAATCTTGTTCACTCTTTGCCTTTGCCTTAAATTCTTAATCGCTTTCATCATTAGTGGACTAACAACCATCCCCAAAATCATACCTAATGTCATATTGATGAGAGAATCCGTCAACATATTTGCTAGCTTTATCTATCTGTACCTAAAGTAAAGGTTTTGGTCGAACTTATGTTGCTTTGTAAAGGAAATATCTTGATATTATTTAAAATCAACCATTATGAAGTGCACAGACTGCAACTGTTCACCTGACGAATGTCAAGTAAGCCTTTCTCCTTGCAATGTCTTAATTGTACACTACAAGCAGCTGTCGGTACTGGTCATGTCCTAGTTGTACACTACAAGAATGCTGCTCTTGATACTGCCCAAAGCGTTATATCATTAAACTTGCAATTCTTCTATCACATCTTCGAGGAGTGGTAACGACTTGGGGACATACCAGAATCACAGAGATTAGATTATGCCTGTGCTCTTGCAATATTGGAGGATCCTAGCACGGCAACTCCACAACTTATGAATCTAGCCAGAGGATACGCGCTTTCACAGGGCCGTAATTACATAACCACGCAAGATATTATACTAGTGATCAAAGTTGTATTTTCTACAGCATCGCATGAAAGGGTAAGAATATTTGAAATCTCAATAGAACACCAGGGAGAGCTAAAAACTTCTCTAATAACAGACTCGATCACCGCGAGCAACAACACGGCAAAGAGGAATAATGGCTGAGTTTAAGGCTGTAGGCCTGGTGAATCTCGGGGACGTCAAAACACCTACAGAAAATGGTGGAGCCGTGGCTGAAAAAAAGATAACACTCAAGGATGAATTTGATTGGTCCCTAGGTGAAGATTTTCTCCCTGTAAGAAATTTTCCCTTAGTCGCCTGAGCCTTCACCTTCCTATTACTCTGAAGGAGAATATCCCGTTAGAATGGGAATGATAATTGAATCGGAAGGTCGAAGACTAGGGGGTAGTTTTTCTTAGTAGTAGTGCGATACCGTCCTAGCGATATGAAAAAAGATAAAGGTACTGAAGGGCCCTACTGACTACAGGCCAGCAAGCGATTCTTACGAGATCTAATCCAGCATCAAGGATCAATTTCAAGTGTACAGCAAGAGCTTTAACCTCACAAGTTCTCACTCCGATGACGAAGGGGAAAACGGACACTGGCAGGGTGTAGTACTGAAGGAAGCGCAGTATCAGAATTATACAACAACGACACTCCTTAGTCTCTTAGCAGTATGTATTAGCAGATATCTCTGTATACCTTCAAAAATGTGATAAACTCTTGATACCGTTAAGAACTGCATGAGCAAACGAACTAAGTTTAGACAAAGAACAAACTTCATGCTCCGATTCATTAGATGCCTTACTCTGCGTTTTAAAATGTTTAGAATGAATGAAATAGTGATTTAGCAACAAGGGTTCACTAGTATGTCTGAATAGCACGTTCTAATACAAGCATGTAACTATCTTCATAATCGTGTTCTCGACAAGAGCCCGATTGGGAATTGCTTGTACCAATATAGTTTTATACCAAACTAACGTCCGCAAAGATATGAGAGAAATAATTGTGAACGCATTTTTGGTTGCAATACCTGCAACCTTTCTAACATTAATGTTGGGGAGTTTTATCGGCCTCCCAGCGCTAGCGCAGACCATTGCATTTGACAAATCAAACTTTCACGATCCACTGAAAATTGATAATAAGTATTTCCCATTGAAGCCAGGCACCGTAATGATTTATGAAGGCACGGATGAAGATGGTAAGTCCACGCGGGACATTTTCACCGTTACAAACGATACAAAAGAGATTGAGGGTGTAGCCACACGCGTAGTTAACGATTCTGCCTTTGTCGAAGGAGACTTAGAAGAAACTACCCATGATTGGTTCGCACAAGGCGATGACGGGAATGTCTGGTACCTTGGAGAATTTACGACCGAATTACCGAGTGAGAGCCATGAAGGTTCTTGGGAAGCAGGTGTTAAAGGAGCAAAAGCGGGAATAATTATGGAGGCGCAACCGAAAGTCGGCGATAAGTACCAACAAGAAGAAGCCAAAGGAGAGGCAGAGGATGGGGCTTCCGTCTTGAGTGTAGATGAAGAAGTTTGCGTGCCTTACGGCTGTTTCTCGAATGTCCTAAAAACCGAGGACTTTAATCTCCTTGAACCAGAAATATTGGAAAACAAATACTATGCGCAGAATATAGGAGAGGTCAAGGCACTACTTGTCAAAGGTGGATCAGAAGAAATAGCCTTAGTACAAATCAACGGAACGCGCAATAATAATACAGGGTAATCTCAAGGACAATAAATTGAGGTTTCGGGGGTTATCATAATGATGACTCTTGGAATATCCGGAATAGCAGCGAGTAACATTCAACCCGCGACGTACACATATACTGGTCTTCAATGAAAAGCACTACCTGCAAAGCGAAGTTGAAGCGCTAGCAAACTGGTGGATTCTAATCAGATTAGATGCGTCAGAGATTTATCATTAACTTTAACACACTGCTTGAAACCATTAAGAATCATGTGCAATAGTAAAAAACATAATGGAAATGGGCAATAACGATTCATCCAGCAAAATTGAGTCTGAAAAACATGTCGCTACGGTCGATTCGGATTCGGTTAATAAAGCGGTAGAAAGATCTAGCAGAGACGAAAATTTTATCTCGAATGCAGTAGAACAACTGAGGGGATTAAAGTTTCCAGCATACGGGTCGCAAATTATTGATTATCTAAGAAAGAATTCTGCTGATGACGAAGTATTGGCTCTGTACTTGTCTTTGAACGGCACAATGCTGTATCGTGACCAATACCATGTTACCAAAGCCTTCCAACAAAACAACCCATCGACCAAACAGGAAAACCAAATTACTGATCAGACAAGGACCAATTTAGACGTCCCCAAAGTTAACCCACTCCATATGCGTAAGGACTATCCTGAGGTGCCTGCAACCGCTTCATTGGACTACACTTGTGACCTTTGTGGTAAAACATATCAAACCCCAGATGACTTGGTCCATCATCAAGAGTTTGAATCGAAAGGAAGATCAAACAGTAGAAACGCTAACATCATAGATACAGAAACCTGAATTTGATTGATGGTCAGAAATCCCGACGATTAGGTAACAAACGAAGACACTGCAAATGGCTGATTAAACGATTTAGATAAGATCTTTCATTCCGTTACCAGACACCGTATTAGACAACGAAATTGACTTCCCACTTGCTTGTGTAAGTTGGTAGTTGTTTTTACGAGTGCGGAGGAACCGATTAAGAAACTCAAGAAGTATATAGGCGTAGGATTTACCGAAATTGTATTAACTAATTCGAGCACGAATAGAAAAGAATTGGTAAAACTGGTGGCAGAGAAAATTATCCCCTATATCAATAATCGTTAGCAAGCTCCAGCATCTCAGCCATTTTAATATAAAATTCTAGGAATTGACGTTCGTTTGAAGTTATCTTGAGACCACCATACGATAATGTATTAGATGCATTTAGATTATAGTTTCATTTGTTCAGATTGAAAGAAGATGAGCGGTGCTTTCTACTAATTATTGAAATTTGGTAAAATCTTGCAATACGAGAATTTTTGCGAGACTATACATTGACTGGGCCTAATATCCTAGTTGGTAGTCCTGTCCAGTACACTGTACAATATGCCTTAAACTGAGCTGAACCATACAAACAAATATTCTCAGTTCATCCAACCTAGATATACCAGGCACTATTACAGACGTCCTTGTATTTCGCTCAGATGCTATACAGCAAAGCCAGGCCTTGACCTGAAAGTTGGTCCTTCTGTTCCCTATCTTTTTGTTGTTTAGCAATAGCACTATGACAGAAAACAACCTATCAAAAGCCCTTCTTTTAACAACGAAATCAAAACAACCTTTCAGCCACCGGAATTACAGGTCAGACAATCTCAACGTTGAGATAAACAAAAAGAAACTAGTATGGAAGATATATCCTTGAACAACCTGTTCCGTTGAGAACTCATATTCTCTTCCGTTGCGATCGCATTTAACTACCCGTTAATTGTCTCGCAGCGGTGAACTTAAAACTTGTCTAAATTATTTTAATTGTTAGATCGGTTATCATCGTAGTTCATACCAGTTATATTCGATCAAGATTTAATCTGTTGAATGGTCCTATATGACGAAAAACCAGTTTCGCCAAGGAGAAAACGTAAACGAGAAGTTGTGATGGATAAATCTGTGGAAGAAAATCCAAGTGCTGAGGAGAGTTTTTTGATTTGTGAAGACTGTCGACATAGTTCAATTAGATACGATCCTGTTAAGGATGGAGCCTGTGATTGTGGATGTCATTAATCAGCGATTCACATCGTGAGAAGTTTGGAATGTTCTCTTTTGTCACAAACTCAACTTCTTTTGTAAAGATAAATGTTAGGACCTACTGAGCTATAATAGACCTTTGATGTTATATGATCCGTTAATTATTTGTAATATTTTTCTCGACCGAAGATTATTGAACTGACTGACTATTATGTTAAACACATAGTACTTTCTATAATTCACGAAAGACAAAATTATATCTCGATGCAAAAGTCCCCAAAAATAGTTAATCAAGAGGTAAAGGATCATAGAGTTCTCCTGTATATCTCAAATGTTGCACATTATTGTACAACAAGACCATCATCATTCAACCTGGCTAGTCACGACCAACAACCCCAGTGACACAGATATTTGGGATATTGGACAACCTATGGAAGGAAACTTTTATGCCCCACAATACTGCCAAATGGCAAGGTACTCGATGATAGGGGGCTCTTCGCTGGCTAATGAAAATCCAGTCTATATTCCTGAAATGTACGACCCAGTCACCGGTACTTGGACCTCTTTGCCGGCAGCGTCCGTTCCGCGGGTCTATCACAGCGTAGCATTACTCTTACCTGACGGAAGTGTCTGGACTGCAGGGAGCACTCCTACCAGGGAAACAGTGGAGCTTAGGACAGAAATTTATAAACCAGATTACTTTTTCTCTGGGACAAGACCTACAATATCTGGAAGTCCAATAGTAGGCGATTACGGGAATTCCATAACTATCTCAACCCCCGACGCAGCGAACGTAAGCGTTGTTTCTTTAGTCAAACTACCATGTGCAACCCACTCTTATGATGTGGATACAAGGCTGATATGGCTGCAAGTAACAAATCGCAGTTCAGGCAGTGTAAGAGTGGCTGCCCCATTGAATGCGAATCTCGCACCACCAGGATACTACATGATTCACGTATTAAACGGGGTGAACATTCCTTCAGTTGCAAAAATTATACAAATTCCAGGAACAGGTACCGGAATCCCTGACACCACACCACCAGTACAGGTAGCCGGTCTAACAGTTACTCCTGTTGGTAGCACCCAGCTTAACTTGGCCTGGACTGCAAATACAGAGTCTGATCTCAACCACTATAATGTCTATAGGGGTACTAGCGCAGGATTTAGTGTAACGCTTGGTACAACCACTCCTGTTGGAACTCCAACTACTAATTCATTTTCTAATACGGTTTGAATCCATCCACAACTTACTACTACAAGGTGTCTGCTGTGGATAATGCTGGAAATATAGGTCCTCTTTCTGCTGAACGGTCTGGGACTACTTCAGCTCCTTCAGATACCATGCCACCAGGACAGGTAGTAGGACTGGCAGTTACCACAGCAAGTAGCACCCAGTCTGAATCTAGCGTGGACCCAAAACCCAGAGTCTGACCGTAACCACTATAACGTCTACAGGGGCACAACTGCTGGATTTGCCGTAACTCTCGGGATTACCACACCTATCGCGACACCCATTGCTAATTCATATCAAAATACTGGTCTTGCTCCTTCTACTACATACTATTACAAAGTCTCTGCAGTGGATAACGCAGGTAACATAGGTCCTCTTTCTGCTGAACGGTCTGGAACTACCAGTGCTAGCACTGACACCACTATTCCCTCGGTTGCAATCACAAGTCCTGCAAACAATGCGTCCTTGGCTCCTGGAAACGTCTTGGTACAAGGAACTGCATCAGATAATTCAGGCGGTAGTGGAATATTTGATGTTCAATTACGGACTGATAACAACGCTTGGTCCTAGTTACACCTCAATCAGTGGGAACTGGTCTACATGGTCGATAACAGTACAGCTTGCGACAGTAGGACAGCACTTTATTCAAGCAAGAGTACAGATAATGCAAATAACATGATGTGGTATGATACTTTTGTAAATATAACATAACAATCCCGATATCGCACTACTATATGGCAATTGTATGTGGAAGATAATTGCCGAACGAGATCTAATCCAGTATCAAGGATCAATTTCAAGTGTACAGGAAGAGCATTAGGAATAGGAACAAGACCTAAATGTCCCATGCGATACATGATTGGACTAACAAAAGACAGAGCATTTGATCAATTGTGATTCTCGAGTGACATGTATGATGGAAAACAAAGATGAGATTGGTGCCATAGTATTAGATTTGCCGGAGTCAAGTTAGTAGATAGTTTAAACAATATAAGATTAGTGCAGATAATGATCCAACACCGTTGAGACCTAGAGCATACTAATTAATGAATTCTTTTACACGAGAAGAATAGCTGAGAAACTGATTTTGTTGACTTCATCAGTATGCGGGCAATAAGTATTTGAAGATGTCTATGATAACTTAGTGGCGAGTCTGATCTTGGCTTGATGAAATACAGCGCTGCTCCATCAACAATATTATTAGTTGGAATAGCAGTACTTTTCTCATCCTTCACACTATTTTTAGTTGATACATGGATAAAGTATCCACTTTTTATTATAGAATTGGTTGCGATAATTACGATTTACTTGGTTTTAAGTAACCAAGAAATTGGAAACAGTTTCAGAATCATAAATAGATTATTGCCTGGTGAGAAGTCCGTAGGCTTAATTTTAGATCTTATTCTCGTTGCTTCAGCATCGATACTGATTATTCTTAACGGATTCCATACAACAGTGGGAGGGTTATCCCATCTAGTCTTGGCATTTATTTGTACTTCCTTTTTATCAGGGCGTGCTCTTTTAGATCTTTTTAAGGTAACACGCTATTTCTCTAAACTTGAGATCCTGGTTTTTTCATTTCTAGGCAGTTTTATTTTTTCTGCGTTTGTTAGTCTTCTGCTCTTACCTGTAGATGAAAACATTAGAATTATTATGATGCCTATTTGCTACTTGAGCTTTGGGAATATTATCCATTCTCCAAACACTCAAGTCGAAACCTCTGATTGAAGGCCAACCTGTAATAATTGAACGTCCTTGTTCGTTTTCTAAGAACATAGACATTTTAGCCATAGTCCTCTGTGTTGCGTTTTACATTTTGTTTTTTATGGTCGTTTACCCAAATGCTGCCCTTTTACCGGGCAGTGACATTTCGAGACACTTCAATCTCTCTTCGATACTTTCTCGCTCTCCAGACCTTTACGGAGGAGGAGCGGTGTATGTGTTGTTCCATGCGTTTGAAGCCGCTGTACTTGTCATGTCGGGGATTCAGCAATCTGTAGCACAGGTACAAACTGTTTTAGTGGTCCTGAATGTATTCCTGCCCATATCAATATACCTTTTAGCAAAAAGATTTCTTTCGGACATTGACAAAAGAATACCTGCAATTTCCGTTTTATTCTACACAATTTTGAGTAATTTCTCGTTCATCTATTATACTCAATTAAAGATCCTTGGAACGGCGGGGGCCCAAATTGTCAATCAAGTGGCAGAAAGATCACAAAATGGTAACATAAATCCCTTACAGCCTTTTCCTTTTTTTGTTCCCTTATCCGTCTCAATAATACTATTTGTTATGGCCTTTCTTCTTCTCAGAGAAATTAAGATACCTCGAGCTAAATTTGTTCTACTATTTAGTACCATTATTTTATCAATGTATCTTACTCATGTGGCTGAGGCGGTGGTATTCACAATCTTCTTGGGACTTTATTCTTTCATTTCCCGAAGCAAGTCCCTGAGAATCGATGATGCTCTAGTTTCCTCACTAATTGGTTTGGTTATTGTCAGCTATTTTTGTTGGTTCTACATATCTATGGACAGCTGACCGGGCACACAGTCTGAGTTTTCTTAATATTTTGTCACTCTTTTTCCCTTCTCTATTAGTCAGCAGTTCTCTAATTTGGAGAAGGATGATATTATCAAAGATAACGGTAATGCAGAGCAACAAATTTCTTTCAAGGCCAAATTTCTATCATAGTCTATCTGTAACATTCACGCTTATCTATCTATTTGGTTTTCTAACCTGGTTCCTTATCGAGGACTTGAAAACTTCTTCACTGTATGAATTAGGTACTGTTCCGTGGTTTATATATCCGTGCCATGCTGGGAATAGTTGGCCTTCTCGCTGTTTTATCAATAAGTTATATACGTAACATTATGCCTAATAGTTCAGTAATTCTTCTTCTAAGTGCTATTGGTTTCATGTTGCTGTTTGGGAGACTGATTTCGTTTGTAAGTCTCAATGTAATCATATTAGATTACTGGGAGAAAAGAATATTAGGTTTAATATTTATTCCTCTTTGTTTATTAATCTCCATTTCATTAATCGGTATAAGAGATCGAATACAGTCTATCCGAAAGGATAAAAACAATTTATCTGTCATTAAAAAATGTCTCTGTGCTAATGCTAATTTGCATTATTATTTTTTCGGGGTTCTCTTCGATTGCTGTTCAATCCGAATATTGGTTTGCAAGGTCAAGTATAGCCAAGATCAGTGATAAGAGAACTTGAGGCAGTTAATTTCCTTAAAGATCGTTTTTCAACACGATGTACACGCATATGCGATAGCTCCTTCAACTGCTTCCAAGGATGTATTGGCCTTGGCTGCACCCACATTTCAATCCCGGCGATCGGAACTATTGATAGCCTCAGTATATCCTGATCTTGCTTTGGTAGCACTTAGATGCTCAGAATTTAACACATGCTTATCATATACTTACACAATCGTGATTTTGATGTAATAAAAAAAGAACCAGTTGGTTGGCTGAAACAACATCTTCTTCCGATACTTCCTGTTAGTATTTTCAAATGAAGGAAGTCACCATATACAACGCAACCTCTGTTTCCTTCCCAGTTTCTAATTCAGAATACCACACTAATCATACCAAGCAATCCCATGACAACTCTTGGTTTTATGCATACGATGTTGTTTCTCAATCAAGAACCAACTATACTGTTATGTATGATAAACGATCCGAATTCCTGAAGTCTAAGAATGTCATACTAAGCTCTCGATCCAGGATCTCAATTTATCGAGAAATTTTCTTCTGGCAGCTTCAAACAGGTGGGAGATAATAAGAGGAAACTGGAATTTTTCTTCAAAAGGGTTGGTTGTGGAAGATAATTCTGATAGTCTTCATAATGTCATCTTGAGTCCATCAAGATATGCTGCCACAAATCTCAGTATCAGGCACTTCATTTAAAATTATGAAAATTGATCCGAGAGCCACAGGTTATGTATCAATAGTTTACTCGTGGTTAGACCCTAGAAATTATGAATCTGCGGGCATTACGCTTAGTTCTGAAGGAATATATGTGAATTTTGCAAAGGTAACTAACGGCAAATCTCTCATTTCAACCTTCATGGCCTGGAATAAAGACTAATTTAGGCTGGAAACCAAATGATGTCTTCAATATGACACTTGCACTTCAATGAAACGTCCAAGAGCATCACTTTGAACGGAATGGATTCTGTCCTAGGCAATATCGGTGTGACTCTGAAAATACCCAATGAAGGTAACAAAACAAGGGTATCTAGGATTAACTGATGGCAGAGGTAGAAACATCATCTTTGATGATTTTAGGATTAACGAGACACATTCTTCTCCTTTAGATAATTATATCAGATATGCAAAGGAGGGAGGAAAGCTAGTGGTGCTGAACACAAATGGCTATGGTGAAATCGCTAATCTCTTTTCAACATGACGATTGTTATGCAACTCGCGAGATAAAGATAATATGCCAATTTTACTCAACAATAAGTAATGGTGACAAAAGAATGACGTCCTTAATATTAACTTCTGGGGATATGGGGGATCTCAAAAAGGATCAACAGATCATATATCCTGCTTCTCTTGCAGGAAATAAATATCGGACGGGGTAAGATATCGTACATAAATATTTATCCTATTCTCTCATGGTTTTTCGCAAACAGATCCTCGGAAGTGATGCCTATCATGCTTTGGGAGAAATATCAAAGGTTATAAATTTGACACCAACAAGCCCCGAGTTCAATTTTGATGAAATTTCAGCGATTTTCAGAAACTTTACTGGCGACTGGTAACAATATCGAAGTGGATACAAAATCTGTGATATTTCCAACTGAGAAACATCTATCCACTTTGAAAATTAGAACGGGACAGAAAAGCGTTGAAGTGACGAACGTCACTCAGTTATCCATTAGTGACTATGACCATGTCTTGCTTACGGAGCAATGGCACTGATTCTAAAATTTCTATGAACCGTGGAATAGGATTGTATACAGCTACTCATATTGAGTAACGGTATCGATCAACAATTAATCAATAATTCTACTTCAGGTCCTCAATCATTCTCTATCTCAATAGTTAATAATGGAACATTAAGCGTATCTAGCATAACTCGTCGCCACAAAAAACACATCTTTTTCATCAATGTTTCCAGTATGTACTTCACTAGCAATAATCCTCTTGAAGTGATTGTGCGTCAGCCTACAGTCAGAATCACTGATGGTGAGATTATGTTGAATGAAGCTATACGCTGAATCAGACGAACTGTATCGGAAAATAGGTGCCTCCGTAGTCGACCTCAAAGTATTAGGCAATATGTCTATGTCCAATAGTTATGGCTGATACATATGCTTTGGCAAAGTTAAACACATCTGATGGCAGTTTCTAACGAGTTCCAGCCTTGCCCCAGTATAATGAATTAGAAGCCTTTGTTCCGAATCTTACCTTAGCTAAGATCTATTCAATTCCCCCACTGATACTCTTGTTTTCCTTAATTCCTTTTTTAATTGGGATAATTTTTCTTATTTGCAGTCCTAGAAAAATATTTGAATCAACCTAGACGTAGATATTTATCTTATCTTGTTGGTAGAAAGCATATGATGTGCTATTATAAACTCATATGTTGTATCGGATCTATCAATGTCTGTTCACATCACCGATTCCGTCTCTGCTAAGAATGGCAGATTAGGTTGTAGGCAAGCCCTTTAATCCTAGGTTTTTCTCTTTATATCTCATTCAGGACAGACATACCTTCTATGAACGGATTTATTTCAGGGATAAGCCTTATTGCGTTAAGCCAAACCAGAGTAATGCTGTTTTCATCTATTCAAGCACCAAGTTTTCAACCCGACCATGTTCGAAGAATGAGTGTGTATTCGGCTAACTTTATTTCATGAATGGCGTGTATGGTGGAAATCAATTGTCACTTTTTGTTAGTGTGTTATAATGCCATTATTCCTGTTCGTGATAACCTTGTCTTGCCTATTCGTTGCACATTGAAACCATGTTTTACTTAGGTTGCTTCGGATCCCATTCTTAGAAGGTCTAACAGAGCAGGTGAGATTTTGTTAGAAAAAGATACCACCCCCGAGCCTAAGTTATTTAAATATGAAAAACCAGTATTCTGTTATCAATAGAAAAAAATGAAAGGTTGCGTTTATAAACAACCTCTTTCTTCAAGTTTGCTATATATGCTAAAATCAGATATGTCGTGTGTCTTATTCGTAATCGTTTTATCGACCTCTCTTCTGTACCTCTCAATGCCAGTGTACGGACAATCTCAGTCCGCCACAACGAGTGCAACAAAAGCTGGTGACAGCGTATCAGTCAGTGCAAGTGTCACTGTTCAGGTAACCAATGAATCACTCAAGACTAAAGATGGAATGCTAAGAATTTCTGTTATAAGTTTCCTTAATTCAGGTCCAAATGTATTAAAAACAGTAGCAACGGATCAACCTATTGTTAAGACGAAAATTGTAAATCAAATAAATAATGTCACACAGAGTGTTCAGGGCTTAGATGCGACTAATGCTATAATTGGGATTGAAGTTAGTAAAGCACTTAAAACTATCGTGTCATCCACTGACAAATCAAATCAAGCAGTACGGTTGCTATTCAAACGTCTTCAACTTGTAAACCAATGAATACTAAGGCCATTTCCTGCGACAATACAGTTACGATAAAGTAAAGTTGAGCCCATTAGCTCAGTAAATTAAAGAATTACCAAGAGCTAGTAATCGATTTACCGGCTTAATGAATCTCTCCGACGGCATTCTATTTCTGTGGTCGATACTAATGGAGGTAACAGATAAGCATAGAATTCGTCTCAGGCTGATGTATTTACTTTCGTTCTTCTCATATTTCCACGATAAGGTTTATTACTCCCTTTTTGCCCATAATGAGTAAAAATGCATCCCAAGGATATAACATTAAAAAAG
>CAVSLF010000014.1:0-145115 GCA_963728595.1 uncultured Nitrososphaeraceae archaeon | reverse complement strand
GCTTGGCGGAATTCTTCCTATCCTGCCTTATTTTGTTGTCAAGGCAGGTCTTATTTCTTCCGTCACTGCAATTGTAGCCGAGCTATTGTCATGAGTATAGCGTCTTCTTTTGTGGTTGGAGCATTAAAAGCCAAATTGGCCAAGAAGAACTGGACCAAGGGAGGGATCGAAAATGGCAACTTGGTACCGGCGTGGCCTTGGTTGGCTATGGCATAGGATTTGAGCTTGCATCAACAGGCATAGTAAATATACCGTCAGCAGGCTGAGCAAAATGAGGGCTCACAAACATCATCCCCTTGTCCACTACTTCATTCAATGATTAGGTACTGTCAATAGTAACCTCCTTATCTCTGTATCTTTAAGGAGAAACCGTGTAGAAGACAAAGATAATCAGTCTGACCCAAACATACTGAGATTACATAGTAACAATTTACATGACATTATTTTCGGATATTATTTAGGTACATTTTTCAAATAGTGCTAATTAACCGAAACTAGTAAATAATGGGCCACATGATTTAACCTAAATCCATATTGAAAATACTAATAGCGGAAAATGACACAAAAACCGCATCGTTGTACAGAAAGGTGTTGATGGATAGAGGACAAGTTGTGAATTTAGCTCAGACAGGTGAAAAATGTCTCCAAATTTATAGTGAGAGGTTATATGGCGTACAGAGTAACACATTTCCTAATTCTCGTATACAACCTTTCGATGCAGTAATACTGGATTACGATCTCCCTGATAGAAAAGGATTGGAAGTAGGGAAAGAGATACTTGCAATAAATTCCCATCAGAGAATAATATTTGTTTCCGGTTATGTCAAGGATGCAGTATCTCGGACTATAAATGAGCTGAATATGCCCGTAGAGATATTGCAAAGGCCTGTATCAAATCAAATTCTAATAAATATTGTAGAAGAAACAGAGATCTATGATGAATTGAAAAAGTTCAAGATTGATGTTTCTGCATTTAAGAATGCTGGTTTTCGTCATGAATCATTAAAGAAGATGTTAAACGTGCTAGGAGAAAGGAAAACTGACGAGGATGAAGGTGGCAAGAGCGAGTAAATTTTCACCCACGGCAGATTCTTATCTATTTATGGGCAAGTTCCTGGGTGACTTGCTTGTTATATGAATTCCTTTTGAGAACCTTCGTCTCTGTCATACGTTGAGCATAATATGTGATTCCATGGTCTATCTGTAGATGGCTCAGAAATGCAACTCCATTATTTACCGAATCCTTGACAATTAAGTTCCTTCCACATTCACTACATCGAATTATGTGTTCGTCTATTGCAGCCATATAGTAATATAGGTATGTCCTTACTAATATAGGTAATCAATTAGACTTAAGCCTACATGTCAATTATATAGTAAAAATTATCTTAAATTGTGGCAGGTATGCTGATAACAATACTACGACGAACATCTCACGATGAATGTGGGCCAATACAGCCTTCAACATGAATAAACTGTTCATTTTTTTTACTAATTTGAACAAATCGTGTATTCCAGACAAGTCATCTTAGTCTGGTAAATAAAAAATTGGCCTATCAACTCATTCCTAGGAATTTAACAATGATTAATTCTAATGAAGTGTTATCATGAGAGGAAACGCAATTATCCTCCACGGATAATAACTCATTAAGAATTTTCTAACCAAGTCAGGAAATTTCTATGACTAGTTGAGAGATTCGAGAATTTATTTTTGAGATGAAAGCCCACTATGATCGGGCACAATAGCTTATATATGGCCTAACCATATTAAACCCTGTTTTTCTTGATACAAAATAGTTTTCCTATGAGAGAATGGCATGTTAAACACATGGAAAAAACTCTTGTTAAATTTGTGACGGGCCTGTCTGAAAACGCGACGCGGTGGGAAAAAAGAGTAGACAAGAAATATGGAAGAATTGGAAGAGTTTGCCGTAGGATTGAATATGATATAAAACATGGCGTCACCAATAAGGAAGTTTGCATGTTTCTGCAAGCAATAAGAGTAGATTCCTGGTACTCTGATATCAGGAGCGGTGAAGGGGCTATGGAAAGATTAGATGAGATTGAAGGATATTTTGGGAAACCTGAATTATTACCAAATTCTTATCAAAGCTACAAATTTTGACACAGGTCCGTAATTTAGATTTTTTTTTACATTTCTCTACTCACTACCATTTGGGTTCTTTCGTGAGGCAAGTACGCCTGTACTTAACCAAATTGTAATCTCATCCTGAGTAATGACTATTTTGGCTTATTGCGATATTATTAGTAAAGTAACAGCATAATCAAGCTAGAATAATTACACAGAATCGGAACGGGAAATGACTTATCGCTAAAGCAAGTTGGTGCACATCTTCTCATACCATGTAATGGATTTTTTGATGAACGCTCAATTGAATCTCGTTCTCAAATTCCATTCCACAATGAAGACAGTGATGTACTCCCAAGGCTTTTGCTTGTTCTTTTTTTAGAATCATAATCCTGTTTTGGTCCTCAAGAGCGACCATGACAACATATTCTCTGATTTTATTTTTAATAAGAGTGTCCTTCAACCTTTGCTTCATCATGCCGATATTGTTTTCATTAGTCAAAGTGATAACATTCAGGTCATTCTTGACTTCTGGTTCGGGGTTGCTACTGGTAGTGGTCGTGAGATCTGGCGTATGTTCAGTCTCTGTAACTTCGCCTATTTTAATTTCTTTTAGTATTATGGATCTTAAATCCGCGGGCAGTCTTGACAAATCAATTGTAATTACCACATGTATTGATTGACTCGCATACTTTTTAACCATATTGCCAGTTTTTGAACGAGATGTATTGACTCTAGTAACAATAATTGAGATGCCAAGAAATACTATTTACTGTCTCTACCATTCCTACTTCTCGGTTATGATGCAAAACAGTTTTAATGTACTAAATATTCCAAATATCACTTCCATTTGAAACAGCAATCTAAAGTATGGATAACTCTTGTCGCGCTCTGGATGATTAATGGCTCAAGTTTTCTTGCTATTAAAATTTCTATTGACACTATTCCTCCGTTACTGAGCGCTGGGCTTAGATTTTTCATTGCAGGTTCGGTTCTCTTTGCGGCATACTTTTTTCTTCAAAGATATGAGCATAAACACGAACGAATAGGTAAACGGCAATGGAAGGATGCTGCAATACTTGCATTCACGTTATTTCTAGGTGGTCAAGGTCTACTAACTTGGGGCGCACAGTATCTTTCTTCGGGTATCACTGGACTGCTCAACTCTACAATACCACTCTGGGTAGCAGTCATTGCGTTCTTGGTATTTAGAAAGCATATGACCAAACTAATCATAATGGGATTAGCAGCTGGATTTGGCGGTTTGATGCTGTTAGTTGCTCCTTCTATTGGAAGTGGTACGCTTAGTCCCATAGGAATATCAGCACTGATAGTTAGCTCAATATCGTGGGCTATTGGTTCGCTTTACTCATCTAAAGCCAAGCTCCCAATTAGCGTCCTTGCGTCTTCAGGTATGTTAATGATCACCGGTGGCTTGATGCTTATTTCCGTCAGCCTTCTGCTAGGAGAATATAAGGGTCTAGACCTATCCCAGATTTCTGGACAATCGTGGGCTGCACTTATTTATTTGATAATAATTATTACTATAGTTGGATTTACAGACTTTTACTGGCTCCTAAGAGTTACAACAGCTTCTCTAGCCAATACATTTGCATATGTAAGTCCCGTAATTGCAGTTATTCTGGGATGGGCAATCCTCAAGGAGTCCATTACGACGATAACTATAGCTGCGATGGTTGTGATTCTATTAGGTGTTGCACTGATGGTTACAACTCCCAAAAAATCTAAAATTGTCAAATCAGACAACAAAATGGTATAATGTCGGCAATTAGAAATTATTTGCGAGTCCCTAAAACAAGGCTAGTCATAACTAATTCTGCTGCCTGCAGAGTTATTCTAGTCGGTGAAAGAATACGGGTAGAGAAGATTTCACTACAGTATCTTTAGTGCTAGCGAGTTATCATACCATCGGTGTGCGCGACCTACCAAAATATGATTTTACATTAGGACGATACAAATAGTAGATTATGATACCTTCTATGATTATACCAATTATACTTGCAGTATTTCCGCCAAAAAGGGATATAATATTTGCGATTATGGATATAATCGTAATTATTAGTGTAATAATCCAAGCCCATCCGGCACCTTTGAGAAGACCCCACGCTACAACCAAGCTTGCGATTCCAAGAATTATTGAACCGATGCCTCCAGCCAGAAAGGCAAGGCTTAAGACGCTAAGGGCCGTGAAGCCGATACCGCCTATAATGAAAAAAATACCGCTAATTATCATAAGTATTGCTATGATTGTAATTCCAATCGGTCTATCTCTCTGCATTTGGTTCCTTTTTATTAGAAAACAGTCCTGCTTAAAGGTCTTTTCATGTGCCTACAGTTACTGAATAGAAGGTTCAACTAAAGATGTTGATACTAACATTTAGCCAAAAGATACTAATACCTGATAAAAATCTCATGATTCGTACGACATTTAGTGTAGGTTTGAACCAAAATCTGAGGCTTTCTCTCCTAATATTGTCTTTTTTTGTGATCACCTAGAATTTTTGGTCACGTCTAAACTTGATACATACGAGATATTTTTTGACCTGAACGGCTATGAATTTGAAATTTTAGGACCAAAGTTGTATCACTAATATTTGAAGATTAATTGTATCTCCTGACATGAGACTGGAACAAACTTTAGCTCCGGTAAAGCGATTAATACTACCTTGACGTATTAGGTACTATATGGTATCAGCACTCGTTTTGATTAATTGTCATTTTCCATTTGACAAACAAATTACCGAAAAATTGAATAGATTATCTGCGATTTCAGAAGTTTACAGAACACAAGGAGTCTATGATTTAATTACAAAAATTGATTATTCTTCCGAGAAAGAATTTAAAGAAACCATGACAGGGATTACTAGAATAGATGGAGTAAATTCTACTTTGACTTTGTTAGTAGCTGACAAGAACGAACTGATAGCAGAAATGAAACCGATCGCCTTAAATTGATAGTTTGAATCGTATCTTGATAGTCATTTAGAGAATTTCGTATCGCTATTGTGATTATGTTCTCTTTCTTTTGCTAATAAGGAAGGAATTATTGTGTCAATGAAACTTCAATATATACATCATCGGGGATCTTCAGTCGCATGAGCTGACGAATGGACCTATCATCTGCCCCCAAATCTATTACTCTTCTATGGATTCTCATTTCATATTTATCCCATGTATTAGTCCCCTGACCACATGGAGATTTCCTTGTAACAACTTTCATTTTCTTTGTCGGAAGGGGATGAGGTCCTCTCAGCTTGATACCATTTTTTTCACCAATTCCTTTTATTTCTGAACAAACGCTTTCTAACATGGGTAAATTGGTGCTGGTTAATTTTATTCGTGCTTGTTGTGCCATAGGATAGAATCACATGTTTTATTCATTTTTACTTCTTTGAGTGAGGATTGTACTTTTCTGTTATGGCTTTGACTACACCTGCTGCTATGGTCGTTCCCATATCTCGCAAGGCAAATCTTCCGATTTCTGGAAATTCTTTAAAAGTCTCTATTGCAAGTGGCCTTACAGGTTTGATTCTCACTATCGCGGCATCACCTGTCTTCAGAAACTTGGGTTTGTCCTCAGTTGCTCCTCCTGTCTTTGGGTCTATTTTTGCTATGAATTCTGAAAGGGTTGCCGCAACCTGAGCTGTGTGAGCGTGTAGCACTGGAGTATATCCTGGAGCCATAGCAGTCGGATGATGTATCACGATTATCTGTGCTTCAAATTCTTTTGCCACTGAAGGAGGGTTATTGACTGGGCCGATAACATCTCCACGGTGTATGGATTTCTTGTCTACGCCTCTGAGGTTAAAACCAATGTTATCTCCAGCTTCTGCTGATTCCATTTGAGTGTGGTGAGTTTCTATAGACTTTACTTCTCCCGTTACACCAGAAGGCATCACTACTACTTTTTCGTTTGCCTTCAACACACCTGTTTCCACTCTTCCCACCGGAACCGTACCAACACCCGTGATGGTATAAACATCCTGAATCGGAATTCTTAGAGGCTTGCCCGTCGGTTTTTCTGGTGGTTCAAACATGTCCAAGGCCTCAGAAAGCGTTGGTCCTTTGTACCATGGCATGTTTTCTGATTTCTTGACCAGGTTATCGCCCTTCCAACCCGATACTGGGATAAAGTTGATCTTTGTGGTATTATACCCTACGAGTCTGAGCATTTTTTCCACGGTTTCTTTAACTTCCTTGTACCGTGCTTCTGAGTAATTGGAATCATCCATTTTATTTAATGCCACAGTCATCTGTCCTACACCCAGGGTTCTGGATAGGAAGGCGTGCTCTCGTGCTTGACCTCCAGGGTCTGTAGCAGCTTCTGTTTCGCCTGACTTTGTGGAAACGACCAAAATAGCTACATCAGCTTCTGATGCGCCAGTGATCATGTTCTTAATAAAATCCCGGTGGCCTGGTGCGTCAATTAAAGTGTAAAAATATTTGTTAGTTTCAAATTTCTGGAAAGCAAGATCGATGGTAATACCTCTTTCTCTCTCGTCTTTGATGCTATCAAGCACCCAAGCATACTTGAAGGTATCTCCCTTTCCAGTAGCTTCAGATTCTTTTGCAAACGCATCTATAGTTCTCTGGTCGATCACACCCATATCGACCAATAAATGACCAACGATAGTGGATTTACCATTATCCACATGACCAACAACCACGAGATTCATGTGTGGCTTCTTACTTGCGCTCATTATGGGTAGAGCAATGCATGGGCTTTATTTGTATTTCGTTAACAAGAGAAGACTAATTATTATTAGTTTTGTACGATACGCTGATTCCAATTGTAGATACCAGATCGCAGATGATATTATTATGCCATCTTTCACTAAAGCAAAATAGCTACCTTGCCCTACTTGTCAAACCCTCTTATAATCATCCTCAATTCTAACTATGTCATTTTCATCGAATTCACCGAACGACAATTCCAAAATAACACAGTCGGAGTTTGGCGCTGTTACTCGGTGTTTTGCACCCATGGGTATTGCTATGTCTTCACCTTCCTTCAAATGCATTTCTTTATCCTGAACTCGTACAAGTGCCTGACCTTTGATAATTCTCCACAATTCATTTCTTTTGGTGTGATATTGAAGGCTTAAACGTGAACCGTGATTTATGTAAAGAAGTTTGACGGTACAAGGTGTATTTTCATTAAATTTTTCAAACCTTCCCCAAGGTCTGGCCTCAGAATATACATTCATCCCGAAACGAATTGTATTTATCAAATTTAATGATTACCTTGTGCCTATTGTAAAGTATAATGCGAGATTCTTTGCTATCTTTTACACATTACAAATGTCGACGAAATATGAGCTCAAGTCGTGAGACTGCCCCGTGTGGCGGAATTACGAAATTAAAGGGATAAAATTCTGCATTTGTCCCTTTCACGATAACTTATTTATTCGGATTAGGTCATTAGTAAATAGTTCGTATCCAGGTAACGTTTTTTCGAAGTTCGATTGACACTTTAGAATTGAAGGACCGATCAATAGGTAGGGCACTTTAGTTGGGAGTATAAATACTATGCAGGAAAGAGTTGATAGGGGGTTGCCTGTCTAATTCTTGAAAACTTCAACATGCTTGCAGTTTAGCAGGTTTTCTACACATTCAGAAAACAGATCCTTGCTCCTCACGTAAATCCATTGTGAAAATTCATCCAAAGTAAAAAGACATTGTATTTGGATTATTGGCGGAATAAACCCACCGTGATTTATAACTTGGATTACAACATACTCCCCGATAGCTGTAGCGATTTCTTCTTCTAGACTTGATTCAGTTACCTCTAGAGAATTCCGATACAATTCAAATGATCTGCCCGTCTTAACGGTATTAGCAGATACATCAGATAATATTTTCTTGAAAAAGCTAAGCTGACAATAGTCCAATGTCGTCTGTTTACTATCGAATTCCAAGGGCTTGCCTCTCAATAGATGATCTTTGATGATTTTACAATTTATACTTAAATGACAACAAACATTGACATCAAGTTATGAGATAATAAAGTAACACCGTCTGTAAAATTTATTCTATATAGATTATTATCATTATTCTATCGACACGAACACTTTTCTTCCATCAATTTCTACCTCTTTATATTTCTCATCATCATTTGGTTGCAAACTCAATTTCACTGATTTTACTCTTACCAAATAAGATAAATTCTCCTTAAAATCTTGAAGAGAAGCCAACTCGTCTTCATTCAAGTTCGACACATAGGCACATGATAACACGTCAGTCGGCAAATAACCTTTCTCTTTTCTTAGTTGTTGTATATTTCTAGCTAGATCTTTGACCAAGCCTTTGGTAAGTAGATCATTGTTTCGTATAGTTTCTATCAAGACTATTATGTCTCCAGTATCCGACTCTGCCATAGAATATCCGGGAGATGGAGAATAAGATAATTCTACATCTCCTTTCAATATCTCGAAATCATTACCGTCATACTTGATCAAGCATTTTCCTTCGGATATCAAAGTCTTTATGATTTTACTTTGGTCTGCGTTCTCAAAAGATCTTAATATCTTTGGAAGATCGTTCTTTAAAAGTGGAGCAATTCGCTTTGTCTTTAGCTTGCCTGATATTTCCACTAAATTGTAATGCAATAGACCTGCCAATCTACCATAAACATCCTTTATTTTGGGTATTGCCAATATCTCCAGAGAATCTGTATTCGTTTGTGTTTTCATGATCTCCGTAAGATCGTTCATCTTTGACAGGTCATCATCTTTCATAAAGACTATAATTCTACTTATCGGCCATCTTCTCTTTATTTTTGCCTTAGTTCTTGCAGAATTTGCTAGAGAGACGATTTCCTTCGCTAATTTGACATTTGTTTCCACTTTAGGATTTATTAATGAATCCTCTATATTTGGCCATGATTCTATCAAGATAGATTGTTTGGTCGTGAAGAACATCAAGTGTAGATAATTGCTGATGAATGGACATAGAGGATGAATCAATATGTCCACCTGGCTTAGGGCATGACCTAAAATTGAGTATATCACCGATCTTCGTTCCAAGGTGTTTGGACTATCATCCCACAGATCGTCTCTTGTAAATGGAACATATATCTGACTTAGATCGTTTATTATAAAATACTCTATTGCCTTTGCACCTTCATTAAATCTGCATCTTTCAAAGGACAGCGTAACTACAGTTATGAGCGATTGTAATTTTGAAATAATCCACTCTTCAATTATTCCAAATAATTTACTTTTAGCCACATTATCAATGTCAATATTCTTTGTATCAAAATTATCATATTGACTGTTTTGATGTAAATATACATGCAGGTTGTATAGCGTATTCAATACTTGATATGGTCGTGCGACCAATTCGCTAAGACTGAAATTAAGGGAGTCTATAGGAGAAGCCTTCCACAAAAGATAGAAGCGCACTAAATCAACAGAGTTTTTAGACAATAGATCTTTAGCATCCATTACATTTCCCAGGCTCTTGCTCATTTTGTTACCTTTTTCATCTAGCATATGGCCCTGAAAGAGAAACGCATAGAATGGTGCCTCATCCGTATTCCGCATAATCACATTTTCCATTAGTAGAGTGTAAGCCCACCCTCTCGTTTGATCTATTCCTTCCGTTAAAAATGCAGCAGGAATCAGCTGTGAATATTCACTATCGGTAAGGGATGCATATGGAGAAGCGCCACTGTTATGCCAGGTATCGAGCACAAAAGGTTCTCGAGACATAACATCCCTACAATGAGAACACTTAAGCAGTATTCGATCTATCCATGGTCGATGTAGTTCAAAATCGGTACCATCTGGGAGCTCACTTGCTCTTCCAATTATTTCGCTCCTCGAGAACAAAGCCTCTTTTCTTCCGCAGGAGTTGCACTTCCATATCGGTAAAGGAGTTCCCCAAATACGTTCCCTAGAAATACACCAAGGAACTTTCTCTTTGATAATTTCTAAAAATCTGTTTCTGGGCGAATCAAAGAAGTACTCTACCTTGGATGCCGCAGACAATGGGTTTTGGCCAAGCTTATCGATCATGTAAAAATATTCTCGACGTGCCAACCAAACGATTTTGTGGCCAGATCTCCAGCATGTCGGATACTGGTGTACTATCTTTCCTACTTTGACATACGCAGAAGTTTCCCTCATGGCATTAATGACCATTTCATCGGCATCCCTTACATACATGCCTCGAAACTGACCTGCCTCTTCAGTAAAAACTACTTTATCGTCTATAGGAACGAAAATTGGAATACCACGTTTGGTTGCTATTTCGAAATCCTCTTCCCCATTTGCGGGGGCCAAATGCACTAATCCGCTTCCAGTGCTTATATCAACAAATTGTTCTGCAACAACAAAATGGATGCTCTTTTCATCGGATAGCTTCTTTAGTTCGGGAATCATTTCTAAAAGCGGATGGATGTACCTTCTTCCTTCGAGATCCTTGCCCAAGACAGTACGTGTCAATTCATAATTTATTATTCCAAGTTCATCCATGAGTGATGACAAACGATCCTGTCCTACAACCCAAACCTGGTCATTAACATTCACATAGACGTACGTGGCGTCAGGATTTACACCAATTAATTCGTCAGTTATTAAGGTGAATGGCATCGTTGTCCAGACAATCAAAAATGCGTCTTCTTCTGACATTCTTACCTTATAATAAAACGATGGATCATCCACATTCTTGTAACCTTGATTGACTTCGGCATTGCTAAGTGAAGTCTGACAAGATGGACAATATGCTACCACCCTGAACCACTCCTTCAGAATGCCTATTTCCCATGCCTTCTTCAGGTACTTCCACTCTCTTTCTATATACTCATCTCTATACGTCCAGTATGCTCTCTGGTAGTCAAAAGACATTCCGAGGAGATGATCTACTTCGATCCATTTAGTTGCGTTTATCTGTATCAATTGCTTACAGGCATTTACAATACTCTCAACACCAACTCTCTTGATGTTTTCTGATTTGCTACCTGTGAGACCTAGAAGTTTTTCTGCCTGCAACTCAATCGGGAGACCCTGGGTATCCCAACCTGCTCGGAAAATCACTCTGTACTTTTGTAAAGTTTTGAACCTATACCACATATCCTTGATAATTCTACCCCTCAGGTGCCCTACGTGCGGTTCCCCGTTTAGAGTCGGAGGACCTTCGATGTAACCCAGAACAAAATTTACATTCGACATTTCTTTATTAAGTAGAGAGGCTTGATCGACATCACTCAGATATGACCTAATATCACCTTCTATCTTTTTTGGATCAAACTTTGTATAGACTTCCATCTAGTGCGCTAGTGCCATAAACGGATCCACAATTTTTATTTGTACTGATTGTCGGGACAGTCTGATAGAAGAGCACTCGAAGGTAAACCAATTCAAATCACATAATTTGGTAGCTTTCAATTTTTACTGCTCTAAAATGTAAAGATCAGGGCAATTCAAACTTTGGCGATATCAATGCAAACAATCCTTTCAAATATAAATGCCGATGAATATGGTTTTCACGTGACTGAAGCGACGGTTTTAGATAAACGCAATTTGCCGAACAGTATACCCGAAAATATTCACGTAGTCGTAGAGATTCCAAAAGGAAGTAATATCAAATATGAATTTGATCCCTCAACTGGATTTCTTTCCGTCGACAGAAAACTGTATACTTCCATGCATTATCCATGCAATTATGGATTTATTCCAAACACATTAGAGGACGACGGAGATCCGGTTGATGTCCTGGTGTTAGGCGATTGGCCAGCGGTACCTATGTCTATGATAAAAGCAATGCCCGTTGGTCTCCTATTTACGAAAGATGAAGAAGGTAATGACTCTAAGATTATATCTGTACCTAACTCAAAAATAGATCCAAGATTTGCCAACATTAAAAATATTGGTGATATTCCATCTTACCTACTTGACGAGATCAAACATTTTTTTGAACATTATAAAGAACTGGAACCTGGGAAATATGTGAAGGTAACAGGATGGGGAGATAGAGAATCGGCTTCGGAAAAAATTTCTGAGGCTATTCAAAGATTCAAAAAGGGAGATTCTAAAGGGCCTTGAACTGTTCACTCCATCGGCTATAGGCACGCATCATGTCTATACTAACACTGGGTCTTCTCATCTTTAGAATCTCTTTGAAATCCGAAGGGGCTATAGACCTAGTGTTTGCCTCCTCCTCTAGTGCTTTTCCACTTTGAAAAAGTTCATCGACGACTCGAAGTTGCGCGGACTGACAAATATCCTTTACGTCACTAGCACTGTATCCTTCGGTCAACTTGGCAAGATCTTCAGATTTCAGTGATTTTTCCATCTTTAATCTTTCTGTATATTGGCGAAATAGATGTATCCTGGATGCCTGGTCTGGAAGAGAGACGTATATCCTTTTTTGGAATCGTCGCAGGAATCCTGCTTCTAAACTCCAAGGTTTATTGGTTGCGCCAATTACATACAATTTTGAATCTTTGGATTTATCATTTATTCCGTCCATTTCTGTAAGAAATTGGTTCTTTACCCGAACCTCCCCTCCTATTTCGCCATTCCTTGAACCAAGCAGCGAGTCTATTTCGTCTACGAAAAGAAGGACTGGTACACCTTCAGTATCGTGGAGTCTTCGAGCCAAATTGAAAAGTTTTGAAACATTCTTTTCTGCTTCCCCTAGCCATTTGCTCATCATAGAAGCTGCATCAACATTGATGAAATAACCCTCTATCTCAGCAGCAGCGGCGGCGGCTAGTAAAGTCTTGCCACATCCAGGTGGACCGTACAACAAGATGCCACGTGGCCAGCCCAATGGAAATAGATCCATTCGCTTTGTTGGGTATACTATAGATTCTCTGATCGCACGTTTTGCATCATCTAATCCTATCACCTCGTCCCAAGAAACGTGTGGTTTGTCTTTCATCACCAGGTCATCGAATTCGGCACCAAGACTTTCCGTTCCCGCATCTCTTTTACGATTAGTGCTGTTAGCCGGTGTATTTGATGAATAAGGTGTCGTCTTACGAAGCATTTGATCCGTTTTTTCAGGGTGGACATCAGCAATGCCATTACTCATTTGTAGTGCTTTTACTCTATTTTGGTAGGCGCTTGCTCTCTCCATGTAAATCTTGTTCAATTTGTATTCTGGATATATCTGGATGAGCTTTACCAACGCTTCAATTGCTCTTTGATATGCTTGAATTGCCATCCCTCTAGAACCTTCTGAATCTAATCTGATGGCCTCAGCGGCATACTTACTAGCACTATTTTCCAATTCTTGTGGAGCAAGACTCATGATAATAATACAAACCTCATTGAAAATTGGTGCTGATACTTTGAATTACTATGTTGTGAATCTATGTTGTGTAAGGAACAAAATAAATTGAACCAATTCAGCTGATTTTAAATGAGAGGAGATTCACTACAATAGATCTTTATGGAGATTCAGTGTATGATTTTCCATGATACAGCACGTATCCAATCTAGCAAGGCATCTTGTTTAATACTTCTCTCATTTCAGGAGTACCGAGGACCACTCTTTCACATTTTCTTTTTACTGTTTACGGATGGGAAAAGGATTACTTTGAAGGTAAGATTTGACGCTCTCAATAAGATCAATGTCAAAGATCGTAGATTCTTGATTCGTTTTTCAGGTTGCTTAGGATTTAAATTATTATTTATTACTTTGCAACATCCTTAGTCATTTTTTATTGTCGCAACAACTGCTCTGTTGGAATTACTACCGATCCGTAGGCATTCTTATGTTCCTAAATATAGGATAATAAAGATTTTGGCTAGGTCTCATAAATTAAGTCCTTATAATTCAGCGTACTTCAAAAGGTTTCGTCTTCTAACCTTATTCATGCTGGAATTTACTCGTCTAGCTGCTAATTGAATTTCAGATTTGAAAGAACGATCGAAGAAGTTCTAGTTGATAGGCCTTACTCTTCAAAATCCTACGCCGTGTTTTCTATAAGCCCCCTAAACCTCTATCTTAATTCATCTTAATTACATTTGTAATTTAAGTAACGGCAGTTAAAGTATGATTAGTCACAGCTCGACAATTTTTTCAGTTTTATATAATCTATTTGACATCCAACTTTACTTCTATTAAATAAGATTCCTCCGCATGACTCATGCTAAGGCATATTCCTCATCACTGGAGTTTGATATAATTGGAAATCTCGAGGAATTCGGACTGTCAAAATACGAAGCTAGGGCATACATTACATTGGTTGAAAAAGGTACATTAGGCGCAAGTGAAATAGCTTACTACTCTCATTTACCTCGAACTAAAATATATACAACTCTAAAAAAACTCGAGAAAAAGGGCCTTTCCACAATCACAGAGCGGAAACCGCTAACTGCCTCTGCAGTCCCCCCTGAAGAGGGATTTATGGAGATAATGAAACTACATGAAAAGAGATTAAAAAATATGAAAGGAATTGTTCTTGCACTAAAGAGGATCGAAAACGAGGGAAGAAGATCATCCAACATGGAAGAAAAAAAATACATCATCCTTGATCCAATCTTTGCTGACGAAAAAATTCGCGACATGATTCAGGATGCCAGGAGCTCCATAAATGTAATGGTAGATTCATGGGGGTTGAATGTTGTTTCTAGGTGTAAAGAAGCCCTCCTGTCTGCTATTATGAGAGGAGTTAAAGTCAGACTACTTATAGGATTTCAATGCGCAGATAACCCTAATATTCATTCAATTCCAAGCGGATTGGAAGTTAGACTTGACCAAATTCACGATAATATTCTAACTATAGATACTACAAAAGTAGTTTCTATTGACGGGACCAATGGAAAAGCGGCCATTCTTAATTCAGTTGACATCTTTGCATCTAGCCACAACCGGTTGTTTGAGGAAAAATGGGGAGGAGGAATAAAAGTTGGCAATCTTTGTGACTTGGAGAATGGTATACTTGTAAATGCACTAAGATTGACAAGAACTCTCGAAGACAAAGTGGCAACTCAAATATATGACCATGTAGCTAGACCAGATTCAGATCTTTTGCCAATAGTCAATGCAATAGAACACGCCGGGATAAGAATAATGCAGTACAGCATAAATGAATTGATACGATTGATAGATAATGCAATGAGATTATTTTATGAAGGAGATCTAAGATATGACATAATGTATAATATGTTAGTCTTAAGATCCGAGTCTTCTGAGAAATCGCTTATTCCTTGGGCTCTAGTAATCATGTCATATCTTAAGAAAATTGGGAATGAGGCAAAGATGATATGCGATCCTGAGAAAGTAATAGGAAATCGTATTCATTTAAAACTATCCAAGCCGATATCTAGTTCATAATAATCATAGAGACCTCACAGGCTCTTGTTTACTTTAGGAAATGTCCCGATATTTTCGTGCTTTTTTGGTTTGACGTTTTCTTCTATTTCGCGCCATCAATGAACTTACGTTCTCTGTATCTGACCGATAGAGAATTACCACAGATAGAACATGAACTTGCACTTGACGAATACTGCTTTCTACATTCTTTGCAAAATTTGGTCCATTTTCTTATTCCCTTTATTCCGTAGCTGGCCAGATTCCAAGTGTGAACAGACATAATCTTTGCCAAGTTACAAACTCTATAGTCATCTGACACTATTGTACCTCCATAGTCAATTGCCAAAGATATGACTGATATATCAGGCCCAGAAATTTTGGAATCTCCTATTTGTCGGGCCATGGTCTTCACTCGATTGATAGATTCTTGTTTTGGCTCTAGAATTGAAATTTTTTGTCCTTCTATTAAGAAACTCATGAGCGAAATATTTTTTCTTATGTGAGAAACCTCATTAACTATCTGATCTGTGGTAATACACTTTTCACTAACTCTTAGATGGAATCCCTGATAGAAAGCAGTTGCATCCAAGACAAAAATGTCAGAAGCCGAGCCTTGCAACCTGCTGTATCCCTCTTTTGTTTAGTCGGACAAACACTCCGTCAAACGGATATCGAGAGATTGTTATAGGAGATTCTGCCTTCACATCAAAAACCTCTTGTCCGTCAATCACTACTTTAGAATCGTTGGAAGATGTAATGGATATCTCTTGAGGTTCTACGATCAAACATGGCATCTTATTAACTGGGGCGACAGGATGGATCAGCAAGCATCTTACCTGTTCATGAATTATGGGTCCGTCCAATGAGAGTGAGTGTCCTGTTGACCCTGTGGGTGTAGAAATAATTATGCCGTCCATTCTTTGGGAAACATGTTCGTTTAAAAGACTTATTCTGAGTGACGGAGTTCGCGTTAAATTCACTCTTGTAATTACTACATCATTCAATGCAGGACCAAGAATATTTCCTTCGATTTGGGCTTGCAGCCTTATCCTAGAATCAAGAAAGTACCTCATCTTTAACAATGGCCTCTAATTGGGTGCCGATATCGGAATGACCAACTTCTGCCAAAATTCCTCTAGTACCACCAATATTAATGCTGAAAATAGGCGTCATATTTGGGACCATTCTAAATGTTCGTAGAGTTGTTCCATCCCCTCCTACTGCGAAGACTAAATCCAAATCGAGATCCCTAATTTTTTGAGGAGAAATCAAAATTACATCCGGATGATCGATATTGTTTACAGAGAAAACCTGCACATTCCTTGTCTTGAAGTATTCCGCAATTTTTCTTCCTGCATCTATGGCTACAGGATTATTAAATTTTGTAACTATAGCCACGTTACGGATTTCCAATTATGTTTCCTACCTTCACACCCAATTGAGGCTCTTAAATGCATTGTTGTGCTACAAGGCAAATTCGAAATTGCTGAAATGCATTCGTAATATCCACAAGAATAAATAACGACAATAAAAATGATTTTGGTGGGCCGATAGCTCAGCTTGGTGGAGCGTTCGACTGATAATCGAAAGGTCAAGGGTCCAAATCCCTTTCGGCCCACTAGACATTATGACCAATCTCGATTGCGAGATTTTTCTTCAACTTTGAGCACGTTCGATTCATTTGAAACTATTTGTAAGATTTCTTATATTCGTGTTCTACCCACTTGATAAGAGAGCCAAAATCTGAGCTTACAAAATCAGGCCCTAGTGTCAGAGCCATATCATATAGATCTTCCCTAGTAAAAAGAATCAATCTAATATCACCTGAAAATCTAGCTTTCGAACTTTTCAACGCATTGCAAAGAAATCTTAGGGTGTTCTCTGAGAAGGAGAAAATCAGAATCAGAATGAGGCCATTTCTGTTTCCATATGTTTTCAATATGTATCTTTGAATATCTATGTCAAAGAAAGGATCTATTTTTTGCTCGACATTTCCGATGAATGTAGAATCCCAACCAGAAAGGTGCATCAGAGCGGAGGCGATTTTCGCAAAATGAATTGAATCTTCAGATCCTGCCACACATAAAGAATGCGCCCTTAATTTGTTTCGAGCATCATACGGAAGGAATCTGATGAATGCCACAAGATCCATGGCGAAGGTAAGAATAGATAGCCTCTCGCTTTCCCCAATCCGCCCTCTGTTATAGAGATTGTCGATAATATTTATAGTTGGTAATACCACATCGATTAGTAGGTGCTCCTTCGTTATATCAGAAGTTATAAGATTGTACACGAGATTCTTTGCTTCCGTATCATTACCAGAAAGTAAAGAATCTAGAAACTTCTGCTGAACCTGAACGTAATTGACGGGAAACTCGAGTTGAGAGACGCTTTTGTCCAGATACCATATATTCAACGCTCCAATTTTTTTTTTCTAACAAGTCCTTTGGCTAGCATTAAATCCAAGTATCTCGCCAAAGTCATTCTATTTATCTTGGTTCTAGCTGCCAACTCTACACCAGAAAGTCCAGCATCACTCTCAGTGAGCTCTGAATATACTTTCCTTGTTATCTCTTCTAAAGTGTATCTTCTGTACAATGACATATAAAATATCAGTTATTCTGTTTTTTAATGGTTTCCTTTAAATATTTTGCCAAAAAGCCAAGTCAAACGGATCGACTGGATAGGTATCTTTAGAATTACAGGTGACTTTGCGTGAGCTTTTGAGAATTCTTTTCGTAAAAAAACTTTTCATTTACATTCGGCGATTATCTTTCCTGATTAGGCTTTAAATTCATCCATGGCAATTAGCTTATTGTGGCTCCGCCCTACTTTATTACAACAAATTACATCATTTAGATGCAGTACAGAACTTTGGCGAATTTTTGCGAAGCACAATATGTGGTAATGTATAACCTCTCAGATACGAGTTTCCTTATACGGTAACTTTGAAGTGTGAAACAAATCAGGATTCTAACGTAAACCAGTTCAGATCGTCTATACAAAGCGGTTCCGTCTTGATTAATGTTGTCTGCTAACAAAATCAAGTGATCATGATCCTGTTTGGATATTACCATCCAAGATTCAATGTTGCCATTTAGAAGATACCAACAGGTCCCAGATTGGAATGATCTAGGAAACAAGCTGACGGAATCGCAAGTCTCATGTTTTATCTGATATTACTAATCATTCGAGAAAAGCCAAACAACTTCTAACAACCAAAAAATATAAATTTAGTTTGAAATTGCTTGCATTAGCCATGACGAAAGACAAGGTAGTTCTGGCTTTTTCTGGAGGTCTCGATACTTCAGTATGCGTCAAGTATCTTCAGATGGAGCATAACATGGATGTTATCACAGCAACGGTTGATTGCGGACAGGATGATGATTTTGAGGCAATACGTCGAAAATCGGAATTACTAGGTGCTATAAAACATGTGTATGTTGACTCTAGAACTGATTTTGTAGAAAATTATGTGGCTAAAGCAATTAGAGCCAATGGCCTATATCAAGGAAAGTATCCTCTTGCCACTGCCTTAGCTCGTCCGCTCATTGCATCCAGAACAATGGAAGTCGCACTCAAGGAAGGGGCTAAATATGTTTCCCATGGCTGTACTGGGAAAGGGAACGATCAGGTAAGGTTGGATCTTGCACTACGTGCAATTGATCCCAAAATTCGGATCATCGCTCCGATAAGAGACATGAATTTGACCAGAGATATTGAAATCAAATATGCCAACGAACACAACATACCTGTTAATGAGGAAACGAAACGGTATAGCATTGACGTAAATTTGTGGGGTAGAGCTATTGAGGGCGGAGCACTGGAAGATCCGTGGTTTGAGATCCCCGACGATGCATTACACTTAGTCAAGAAAGCAGAGACCTCAATTGAATATATTGAACTCGAATTTGAACAGGGAATACCGAAATCCGTGGATGGTAAAAAAATGAATTTAGTTGACTTAATAGCGTACCTGAATGATAAAGTTGGAAGGCACGGTGTGGGTATAATTGATCATGTGGAAGACAGGATAGTAGGAATCAAGTCTCGAGAAATATACGAAGCTCCAGCGGCCACTGCTATAATTGAAGCGCACAGAGACCTTGAAAAAATGGTTCTTACGAATTTTGAATTTAGATTTAAGCAGACTGTCGATGAGGAATGGAGTTGGTTAGCATATAGCGGACTTTGGTTTGATCCCCTAAGAGAAGATCTGGATACATTTATAGATGCAACCCAAAAAAGGGTTACTGGAAAAGTAAGGATGAAGTTGCAAAATGGATCTTTGAATGTTGTTGGAAGAAAATCTCAATTTTCGTTGTATAGTAATGATCTTGCAACATACACTTCTAAATCGACATTTGACCAGCGTATGGCCAAGGGTTTTGTAGAATTATGGGGCATGCAAACGGTTCTTGCAAACAGTCTAAAGACAAGTGACTCTAGAAAAGAAGGTGAGAAAATATCATGAACATAGAGTGTAAGGATTGTGGAGCGCAGATAACCGTTACCCAAGACTCGATGGTTGGAGAAATCATAACTTGTCCTGACTGTGGTGCTGATTTTGAGATAACTCTTAAAACGGGAGAATTAATCGAAATCAAGCCTGCAGAATCAGTCGGCGAAGACTGGGGACAATAGATGGTGCAGGTATGTGTAATTTACGATAAAATTCGTTTCGAAGAAAGGATACTGCATAACAAAATAAAGGAAAAAGGTTTTACATCCAATCTTGTTGATGGTAAATCTCTAGTTTTCAATACGAATTCAGAGAAAGAAGACTTTGAGTTAGGGGATGTCATTTTTCAGCGAGAGATAAGCCACTATAGAGGCCTGTATATTACCTCGTGCTTGGAATCACTAGGGTTTAAAGTGATCAATCCATTTTCTGTCAGTGAATTATGTGGGAATAAGCTACTAACCAGTCAAGCATTAGTAAAACACGACGTGCCTACTCCCAATACTAGCTTTGCCTTTAGCTCCAGCTCAGCTCTTCAATTGATGGATAAATTAGGATATCCTCTGGTAGTGAAACCACTTGTAGGATCTTGGGGAAGAGGAGTTTATCTAATTAAGGATAGATCGGCAGCTGAAATACTAATAGATGGTAGAGAGGAAATTGGAAGTCCACTTTCTCGAATTTATTATATTCAAGAGAAGATAGATCGTCCGCCTAGGGATATAAGATGCATTGTCATCGCCGAAAATATTGTTGCATCAATTTATCGGAATGCTGCAGAAAACGAATGGCTCACGAATGTGGCAATTGGTGGAACGACGGAACAAGCACAGATGAATTCTGAGTTGGAAGAAATCACGCTAAGAGTTGCAAAAGCGGTAGGTGGAGGAATACTTGGCATTGACTTGATGGAGGATAAGAAGAGAGGATACTTGGTTCATGAAATCAATAACACGGTTGAATTTAGGGGAGCATCAATGGTTTCTACACAAGATATTCCCGCAGCCATGATTGATTACCTGGTTCATGAATGCAGGAAGTAAGGATCTAGCCAATTAATAACTCGACTGGAAGAAAAACCTCTTCGACTTTGGACTCTGGAACACTTCGAACTCGTTGACAATACATACAGATAATAAAATTCATAAGATGCTATATTGAGACTTTTTCAAAGGATTCAAAATTATGAAAGTAGGAGTCATAGGAGCATCTGGCTACGTCGGGGGCGAACTTTTGAGATTATTGGTTGTGCATCCCAAGGTAGAAATAAGTATGGTCACGTCAAGGCAGCATGTTGGAGAATATGTTCACAGAGTACATCCAAGTCTAAAAAGCTTCATAGACTTGACATTCTCACCTATGGATATTGACAAGCTAACCAGTAATTGCGATATTGTGTTTGTTTCTGTTCCACATGGAAATGCGGTTAATGTCGTCAAAGAGCTTTATGAAAGAGGTATCAAAATAATTGATTTATCTGCAGATTTTAGATTGAAGAACCCTAAAGATTATGTGAAATGGTACGGGTGGGAGCATCCTTTCCCGGAAATGCTCTCAAAATCGACTTATGGAGTTCCAGAACTATATAGAAATCAAATTAAAGAATCGAAGCTAGTCTCCTGCCCAGGATGTATGGCAGTAACATCAATTCTTGCGTTAAAGCCTTTGATTGAGAAAAACCTGGTAGATACGGAACATGTTATTGTTGATAGCAAGATAGGCTCTTCGGGCGCAGGCTCTCAGGAAGGAAATGGAACTCACCATGCTATGCGATATGGAGTCATTAGACCGTACAAACCCGCCAAGCACAGACATACCGGAGAAATTGAACAAGAATTGGGCGTACTTGCACACAAGAAAGTAATGGTCAGTATGAGTCCCCATGCGGTCAATTTAGTCAGGGGGATATTGACCACCAATCATGTCTTTTTGAAAGAGCCTGTCTCGGAAATACAGTTGTGGAAATATTACAGAGATGCTTACAAAAGTGAACCGTTCATCAGATTAATAAAAGACAAAAAGGGGTTATACAAATTCCCTGATCCTAAATTTGTGGTAGGATCTAATTTTTGCGATGTAGGATTTGATTTAGATGAAGATAATAACAGAATTGTAGCTCTTTCAGCTTCTGATAATTTAATGAAAGGTGCAGCAGGCTCGGCAATACAAAATATGAATATTATGAGCGGATTTAGTGAAGTGGAAGGCCTAAGATACACACCGTTAACCCCGGTATGATCGTCATAAAAATAGGGGGTAGCATAGTAAACGATTTGCATTCATCCGCTATAAAAGACATCCACAATATTTTGTCGAACGAAAAGTTATTGTTGGTTCACGGAGGAGGAAAGGAGGTAACATCCATAGCAACTAAACTTGGGAAGGAACAGCGGTTTATAGTATCTCCGGGGGGTATAAGAAGCAGATATACTGACAAAGAAACTGCAGAAATCTATACCATGGTGATGTCAGGCAAGATAAACAAACTAATAGTCAAAATGTTACTCAAGGAAGAGATTAAAGCAGTTGGTCTTTCCGGAATAGATGACCACATTTTGGGAGCAATTAGAAAGAGCAGATTAACTGTCATAAATGAAAAAGGAAGAAAGATGGTAATCGATGGTGGTTACACTGGTAAGATAAAAACAGTGGGAACAGAATTATTAAACTTGTTATTAAACGAAGGATATGTTCCAGTCATTTCTCCAGTTGCACTCAGCGAAGAATTTGATTTCTTGAACGTTGATGGAGATAGAGCCGCAGCTTATATCGCAGGTATCCTAGGTGCAGACAAGGTAATATTTCTTACAAATGTTAATGGTCTATATTTGGATGACAATCTAGTACAGAAGATTTCACTTGAAGAGGCAAAGGAAATATTGCCGAAAATTGGTTTTGGAATGGAAAAAAAAGTTCTAGCATGTACAGAAGCTCTCTCTCTTGGTGCCAACGAAGCTATTATTTCTTCAGGAATGATCTCCAATCCGATCTCCTCTGCTATAGCCCACAGCAATTGTACGGTGATCTCTAAATGACAGATGTAGAAGGTGAGGATTCCTATCTACTGAACGTATATCAGAGATTTCCTATTACGGTGGAGAAGGGTGATGGTGCGACAATTTGGGATGCAGGTGGCAAGAAATACATCGATTGTATGGGTGGCTATGGTGTTGGGCTAATAGGCTATTCCAATAAGAAGGTAATTGCCGCAATAGAAGAGCAGCTGAAAAAAATTATGGTCTGTCACATGTCGGTTTATAACAATTGCAGATTAAGATTTTTGAGAAAACTAACTGATATTGCCCCACCCGATGTAACAAAAATATTTTTCAGTAACAGTGGTGCAGAATCAGTAGAAGCAGCTTTAAAGTTTGCACGCAAGTACAGTCAAAAACCTGGAATTATTTCTATGTATGGTGGATACCATGGAAAGACATTTGGTGCTCTATCGGTGACGCACAATGCGAAGTATAGGAAGTCTTTTGTTCCTTTACTTAATGACATTAAATTTATCCCATATGGGAACGTAGGTAGCCTATTCGATGCAATTGATGACAAGACTGGGACGGTGATTTTGGAGCCGATTCAGGGAGAAACAGGAGTCATTTTGCCTCCAGATGGTTTCCTTAATTCAGTCAGAAAAGTCTGTGATGAAAAAAATATTGTACTAATATTTGATGAAATCCAGACAGGTCTTGGAAGGACTGGCAAAATGTGGGCAGGTGAACACTGGGAAACTGTACCTGACATCATGTGCCTAGCCAAGGGAATTGCAGCAGGTATCCCTATGGGAGTAACATTTTTGAAACCCAAAGTAGCTGAAGCCATGAGAGTAGGTGAACACTCCTCTACATTTGCTGGCAACCCAATAGCGTGCGCTGCGGGTAATGCTGTCTTAGATGTAATCAGTGAAGGCAATTTGGTGAAGAGAGTTGCTGATATAGGAAATCACTTTAAATGCGGGCTACTTGAGCTTAAGGAGCGCCATCCTATTATCAGGGAAATTAGGGGTTTAGGAATGATGCTCGCAATGGAAATGCGATTTGACGTGCGAGACATATTACTTGATGGTATCAAGAATGGGCTCTTAATGTTGTATTCCGGAAGAAACATAATCAGGTTACTTCCCCCATTGATAATGGATAAGGACATGGTTGACCAAGCCTTGTCGGTAATGGATTCCCTTTTAGTAGCAGAGGCGAAAAGACATAGTATCTGAAAGCAATAGTTTTGATCTAGACCAGAAAATTTTGGACATCCTTAAAAATGACTCAAGAAAGTCATTTGTCGACATAGGTAAGGAAATTGGTTTATCCGAATCTGCTGTAAGGCGAAGAGTCAGAAATTTAATTGACACGGGTATCATAAAGCGTTTCACAGTTGACGTTGATTCGGGAGACAAAACTAGTGCAATTACACTTCTATCCATTAGTTCTTCTGCAGATACCGCTGCGGTCACGGCAAAACTGCCGGAAGTCAAAGGCGTCAAAATAGTTTATGAAATAACAGGACAATTTGACATCGCTGCTATAATATCTGCTCCATCTATATCGGAGATAAATCACTGCATCGACCTTATTCGCAAAATTGAAGGAGTACATGATACAAATACAGTAATCATCCTTAGGACGCTAAGTTAATATTCGGATTTGCAGGCTATCCCAAGAATAGCCGAGAAGATTTATATCTAATACGAAATAATTTAATTTAGAATAAAAATGTCGCTGAAATCAGACGATCCTAATCATTTTGCGCACCAGCTTAACGAACCTCAGCTAATTGCCAAGAATATAAGAATTCTGGATTCTACTCTCAGGGAGGGTGAACAGCATCCCGGTGTGGCCTTTACTATTAAACAGAGAATACAGATCGCCTGGATGCTTGATTCCTTCGGCGTTGACCAAATAGAGATAAGTCCTGTTGTATCTCACGATCACTTTGAAGCAACAAAGACGATAATTAAGCAAGATTTAAGGGCAGATATACTAGCCCATGTTAGGGCCATCAAATCGGATGTAGATGTGGCAATAGACACAGGTGCTACATGGATAGCCACCTACATGGGTATATCAGACATACATCTTTCGGCCAAGCTAAGGATATCCCGTGAGGAGGCCAAAATCAGAGCATTAGAAGTGGCAGATTATATAAAATCACACGGCCTAAAATCACGCTTTACAATGGAAGATGCTAGCAGAACTGATCCGAACTTCTTGATTGAGATGTGCAAGGAAATGAACTCTCGTGGTATTGAGCGCATCAGTATTCCAGATACTGTTGGAATAATGAGACCACACGGAATGTATAACCTCGTAAGAATGGTGTGTGAGAATATTGATTTGTCCAGATCTTCAATAGATGTCCATTGTCATAATGATGTAGGTCTCGCGCTTGCTAACGCACTGGCTGGATGTGAGGCTGGAGCTGATCAAATCCATACGACCATAGACGGCCTTGGCGAGCGAACTGGAATACCTTCACTTGCGGAAACTGCGGTCGCCCTCACATTAATCTATAAAGTACCGAACAATTTTAGGTTGCATCTCCTGCGCGATCTATCGAGGACAATAAGCGAATATACAGAAATACCTACTCCTGAATCGAAACCCATAGTAGGAGATAGTGCGTACAAACACAAGGCAGGTACCCACCTGGCTGCTATATTGAGAAACCCATCGGCCTATGAAATTCTCGAACCAAAGATTGTGGGAAACAGAAGAAAGATAGTTTTTGGAGAACTTGCCGGCAAGAATGGTGCTGCTTATCTTCTGTCACTTCTTGGTTTGGAGACTTCCAAAGCAGAAGCAGAAAAGATGGCCAAGGGTTTGAAAGAATTGAGGATGGGCGATATATTAGAACTGTATCTGGACGAAAGGTTGGAAAGTAAAATACTTAACGATGCCCAATTAAAATAAAGGTGTTAGGGAAATGACAAAATGTCCAGAATGTGACGCAGAGATAAAGATTGCTGAAGATGCAATGGAAGGAGAAATTGTGACATGTCCAGATTGTGGGGCCAGCTACGAGATTATCAAGTCTGGAACGGTGTTTGACTTGAGGCCTGCACAATCAATTGGAGAGGATTGGGGCGAGTGAATACAGGGAAGACTGGATCTTCTCTTTTCATACTCTATGACCAACTTCGTTGGGAAGAAAAAGCAATTATAGAATCCGCAAAGAAGAAAGGAATTGATATTGGTATTGCGAACTGTAGGGACACTATTATCGACCTAGAGCAGAATATGGAATATTCAGATAGAATTATGATTCAAAGATGTGTTAGTTATTACAATAACGTTCACTCCACTGCAGCTATAGAAGGATTAGGAGCAACAGTAATTAATTCTCTGCAGACAGCAATCTATTGCGGAAATAAGTTATTTTCACATATGGAATTAAGGAAGGCGGGCGTTCCTGTCCCCAGAGCATTCTGCGCTTTTTCGAAAGAGTCTGCTCTAATAGGATTAGGCGATCGAGGATACCCAAAAGTTATAAAACCTGTGGTCGGAAGTTGGGGGAGACTGATAGCATTGTTAAAGGACAAAGAGTCGGCGGAAGCAGTTATTGAAAGTAGAGAACACATGTACCCGCTATATCATGTTTACTATTTGGAAGACTATATTACAAGACCTCCCCGTGATATAAGAGCCATCGTTGTTGGTGATAATGTAGTTGCAGCGATATACCGATATTCAGGGGATGGCTCATGGAAGACAAATATGGCGCTGGGTGGTACGGCAGAACCCTGCGAAATCACAAAGGAGTTAGAAGATATATGTCTGCGAGCTGCCAAAGCAGTCAAAGCTGAAATAGCGGGTGTTGATTTGATGGAAAGCGACGAACAGGGTTTGCTTGTACATGAAGTCAATAATACTACTGAATTCAAGAACACTGTACGAGTGACAAGCGTGGATATTCCATCTATTATGATAGACCATTGTATTAAATTAAGAAAACATTAACAGATCGAATTGGTCTCTCCAGCTTACGCGGTGGAACTACTGAAAAATTCATTACAGATCTATACACCCTCCAGGTCTGAGGGAGGGCTTGCGAACCTTATTAAGGAAAGATGTATGAGCGATTTAGGATTCGAAAGAGTTACCATTGACAGCGTAGGAAATGTGATTGCAACAAAGGGGTCTGGAGAACCGAAAATGCTTCTATGTGGCCACATGGATACCGTTCCAGGTCAGGTACCGGTTAGGATTGACTCAGGATACATATATGGAAGAGGTGCATCTGACGCGAAAGGACCTCTTATTTCAATGCTCCTAGCGGCCTCGGAATTTAAACAAAAGGGAACCATAATTTTTGCAGGTGTAGTCGATGAGGAGGGCAATGCTACAGGTGTGAAAGAACTTGTCAAGAGCAAGCTATTCCCAGACTATGCAATTTTCGGAGAGCCGAGTGGCATAAGCAATATAACAGTTGCTTACAAGGGGAGACTAGCACTCCGTCTAATTTGTGATGTAGGTGAGACCGCACATGCAAGTGCACCGTGGCTTGCAATGAATTCCATTGAAGAGATGCAGTATATTTGGAGTGATCTTAAGAAGATTTTAAATGAAGGTAATATAGAATTAAACAAGAAAAGTACTGCTGTTACTTGCAGTCTTACTGAAATTTCAGGCGGAACGAGTCATAATGTAACGCCGCAAAAGTGTAAAGCCACAATAGATATAAGGATACCAACCAACAGGACATGTCTAGAAATTCTAGGGATTGTTGACGAGATTCTCAACAAATTGGCCAAACAAAGGAATGTAAAGCTGACATATAGAATAGAGGATATGACTGAATCATTCGAAGCTGAACACTCTTCACCTCTTGTGAGAGCACTTTCGCTGTCAATTTTAGATGTGTGTAGGACTCGACCTATGTTGATAAGAAAAACCGGAACGGGCGACATGAATGTTTTGGGTAATTCGTTAAAAATTCCTGTAGTAACATATGGGCCAGGTGAGCCACATGCGTCACACTCAAAAGATGAAAGAATTGAGATAGAGTCTTACCTTACAAGTATCGAAGTATTCGGTCGGGCACTCTTCCACATATCACGATTACATCAGATCAAAAAGCAAAATTTTAACAAACCAAAAATAATAAACTAAAGGTCAAATTGTAATGTTAACTTTCATCGGAATTGGCATATACGGTATCTCTGGCTTGAGCCAAAAAGCAGCAGCAATCCTAGCCAACTGTAATTTAATATATGTAGAAAGATTCACGTCTTCAATATCCGATGACGATTTACAAAACCTGACATCATTATATTCATCATCTAATAATAAACAGGTGATTCCAGTTAAACGATGGTTTGTTGAAGATGGAAGAGAAATCCTGCAAGAGGCCAAGGACCGAAATGTGGCCTTGCTAAGTTATGGGGATCCCATGATTGCAACTACATTTATGGAATTGAGACTCAGGGCAATTGATAGAAATGTTAAAGTCGAAGTAGTATATGGAGCATCCGGAGTGACCTCGCTCATCAGTGAATGCGGGCTTCAGATTTACAAGATTGGGAAAATTGTTACTATGATGGAAGAAAGTCATTCTGCGATTAGTGTTTATAATTCTGTAACCACTGATCTTCAGCTCAAGTGCCATACACTCATCCTTACGGAATATAGATCCAATGAAGACCAGTCTATATTTTTTTTGGATCCCAGGCAAGTAATATTAAGATTGCTGGAAGTGGAAAAAGATCTTAGATACAACATCATAACTTTTGACTCGTTCATCATAGTCGCTTCTCGCATAGGTACCAAAGAACAAAAAATACTAAGTGGTAAAGTAAGCTCTTTGTTAGGAATAGAGTATGGGCAAGGACCCCATTCACTAATTTTTCCCGGTAAATTACACTTTATTGAAGAAGAGGGAATAATGAAGTTAACAGAGACCCTTGATTCACCTTCTGACAATACATCTTATTTGGATAATATTGCCACGAGAATGATAAAAAAATATGTTCCAATGATTCATGATGAAATAAATCAAATACGCAGCCGAGAGACGTCTAGATTAGACTATAACAAAAAAATTGTAGAGATATTAGATAATGCAGAGTACTATGTCGATGACGCAATTAACTTTATGGATCAGGGAAAAAATGAACTTGCAGTATTGTCCATTGGATATGCGGACGGTTTAGTAGACTGTTTAAAGTACGTGTCGCTAGGAAAGAAATCCGAAAAAAGTAACATAAGCCTGAACTTTTAATTGGTAATGATGGGTAAATTCCTATTTCGATATCCTTCAATAGTAAGGTTTTGAATTACTCGATCAAATAGGATTGAGTCCAAATTGTTGCCAACCTTGTCTGACAGTTATGGATTAGTATTGCCCAAATAGTCAATTGACTTTATTAAATCAAGTTTAGGAGATTCAGTTACACAATTCTTTTATAAAAGGAAATTATGATAACACTAATGATGCTTAGTCTTGCTCTCTTACCGCTGGCTTCAATCATAGTATTGGCAGTACTCACGGAATCTAGTTTCGCTAATGCTGAACTCGAATCTTTGGCAGAATTATCTGGATTTTCAGAAGTACCCCAAATTTTTAGTGAAGCGCTAGGTACGGCAACGATACGGGGTAACGGAACCGTATTAAATTATCATATTAACGTAACGGGAATAGAGCAGGTAACTGGAGCTGACATTCACCAAGGAGAAGAAACAGAGAACGGAGAAATCGTTGTCACACTTTTCAGATCTAATGCATCAGAGGGCCCGCGTAATGGTGTTTTGGCAGGAACTATAACTAATTCATCTCTTCAAGGACCACTAGCTGGCAAGGGCACGAAAGACTTGATTGATTTAATTAATCAAAATAGAACATATGTGAATATATATACAACGAAATTTCCTAATGGTGAGCTGAGAGGCACTATTGTTACTAGAGGAAATGTGACTGCGGATGATGGTACGAATAATGGAAGCATGCCAACGACAACGGGTACGAATAATGGAAGCATGCCAACGACAACGGGTACGAATAATGGAAGCATGCCAACGACAACGGGTACGAATAATGGAAGCATGCCAACGACAACGGGTACGAATAATGGAAGCATGCCAACGACAACGGGTACGAATAATGGAAGCATGCCAACGACAACTAGTTGAGTAGATATTCTGTTCGTCTTGTTTGAAGTTTCGGCGTTTCTGAACACTTGTCAGGATCTTTTCTTTCTCATTTGCGGGGATTCACGATAGTGGATACAGATCTTCGGTATGTCGAGTAATTATTGGTAAAAAACAGGAATACTTTAAAATCTTAATCGTAATAGTACGATATGTCATATTTTAAATCAGGAATTAGATCTGAATTCTTAACTAAGATTCCAAATTTGCGCTCACCTTATCTGATTTGTGGATTCCCTGGAACAGGTTATGTAGGTAAGATGGTTGTAGATCATTTGATACAGGAATTGAAGGCGGTACACCTTGCCAACATATACTGTACATCATTCCCTCCCAGAGTAATCATAGGAACCGACGGAACTGTGGATCTTACCAAAAATTCAATATACTATTCACGACATTGTGAGGCACACAAAGACGATTTAGTTTTCGTTACGGGAGACGCACAACCTGTCAGTCCAGAATCAGAGTATTACCTAGCTGAAGAAATTCTGAAAATCGTAAAGCAGTTTGACACAAAGCAAGTTTTTACCCTTGGTGCGTACATAACTGGGGCCTTTGCTGAGAAACCCAAAGTATATTGTATGTCGACAGACCTAGAGACATTACATTCTTTATCGAATCAAGATATTGCTCATCTTGACAATGGGAGTGTTACTGGAATGAATGGACTAGTAATAGGAATAGCCAAGCTCCTCGACATTAAAGGTGTATGTTTCTTGGCTGAAACGTCTGGCTATGTCATAGACGCCATTGCTTCAAAGAACATATTGGAGGCTTTGATGTCCACAATAAATTTGAAGGTTAACATGGAGAGCATGATACTGAGAGCTAAGGATACAGAAATGCTCATAAGAACAATAGAGCAGCAGATTGTCAATAAAGTAGCTCCACCCAATTCTGAAGTTGGAGCGCAGGTTTCTCCTAAAAGACCGCCGGATACCGGATACATCAGCTAATACACAATACTTGTCTTAATGTCGTGTGCCTTCCTTACAACAAGGGTTTCTACAGTTTCGCTAATTTACCATATCTACCTATGTTCAAACTGTTCTCCCCTCGGAATGCTTGGGTATAACCGTTTTCAATTGATACCTCATCGCCTTCATTCATCATCCCGATTTGATCATCCCACAAAGACAGTTTGATCTTACCAGTATCGTCGGATAAAACGGCATCAGCTACTTGAGCCGTTCCCCCAGTCCTAAGATTGACCGTCCTCGGTTCTCCCAGTGATTCAACTCTCCCATTCACATTGACATTACGCATTCCTGCCCGCAGTTCGTTTATCTTCATGTTCCCAATGTTTTGTTATTGCCTATAATAAAAATTCTACGATGCAATAACATGATGTATTAATAAACAAATATTTACTTGCTAGCTTCCAGAAGCACTGGGCAGAGATAGGATGAAATAATGTCCTGAATTACAAGTATACGGAGGAGGGATAGCGAAGCATGGCCAACCGCGCAGGACTCAAGATGATTATTATCAGTGCGACATGTGAAATCCCGTCCCTAAGGGGTTCGTGGGTTCGAATCCCACTCCCTCCACTCTAAATTCGGTCAGATATGCAAGAAAAACAGGATCAGCAATCTTCAGTAAGCAAAATAAACTAACTCGCCTGAAGGCACAAGTTTATTGCCAGACTCACGAGTATTCAACTTCCCCGATATCTTTCTTGTAGATTTAAGTATCTTCTGGGCCCTTTGAAGTTATTTTCAGTCTACTACCAAGCCTCAAGATATAAGGTGTTATGAAAGTGGTTACTACTGTTACTACACCTAGTATTGGAAAGATGAATGACGAAATAGCACCAACGTCTTGGCCTCCCTTGGCTACAACTAGTGAAAGTTCACCTCTTGCAGAAGACATTCCTAGTCCGGTCCGCAACGCCGTTGTACTACTGTACCCTGATCTAACGAGTATAACGTAAATTATCAACAACTTTGATACGAAGGATGTTACAATGAGAACGAGTGCAGGAATTATAAATATTGGGATTTTGGAGACGTCCATTAACGCACCTACAGATACAAAAAATAACGCTGCGAAAACATCCCGTAGTGGAACTGTTATTACACGGGCAATACCGGCGCTGCTAGATTCGGCGACCAGGACACCAGCTAAGAATGCCCCTATTACAACAGATAATCCAAGTGCAATACTGACGAATGATAGTCCAAATGCCAGTCCGAGAATTACTATTAAGAGAACAGAATAGTCATTGGTCTTAGCTACCTTATCAATGATAAGTGGCAAGAATTTAGAACCAAGGACAAGAACTCCCCCTATGAATCCTGCCACGATTGCCAATGACACTGATATTTGTACAACAGAGACGTTACTAGTAGCCGCGATAGATTGCAAAATACCCAAGGCGGTAATTACGACAATATCTTCTACTATTGATATCCCCAACAACAGTACGGTAGATTTTTCTCTCAACATGTTAAGCTCTTCAAGTACTCGAACTGTCACAACCGTACTTGTTACAGACATGGCTAATGCTAGAAACATAGAGTCATACTGTGAAAACCCCAGTGTCTGGGCTACAAAAAATACTAATGTAAGAGTTCCTAGTGATTCTGAGAGCGCTACAATAATCGAAGTCCTTCCAACTGATCTGAGTTTTGCGATTGGAAATTCTGTCCCTATGACAAACATTAGCATGATTATTCCTAATTCTGCGAGGACGTTCAAAGCATTAATGTCATGAATTAATCTGAATGGTGGAGTATAAGGACCTATTACCATCCCTGCAAGCAGATATCCTATAACCATTGGCTGTTTCAACTTGAAAGTAACAACCAACATTATAGCAGCGACTATCATAATCACTGCGAAATCTTGCACTAAATAGTTAGGATTAGAACCTAATGTCTGACTTACTAAACCGCTTGTGAAATTCATAACCACCAGGTCAAAGACAAATAATTTGACGTTAAAATTATAGTTATCTGAATGCAGTTTGGGAATTGATGTCCCTCTCACCTTGATTCCTGGCAACCATATGGGTATAATTCATAGGGAACTAGTTTGGTTTCTCTTTTGAAGAGATCAAAATATTCACATGCAAATAAAAGTTAAGGATACAATCGAACTCAAGAATATCTACTAGTTATACCCGTATTAGCATATTCATGTCAATTTGAACTTGATGATGCACGGAATAAATTGGTATTCCAATGACTCTGTAAAAGTTGTTTTCAGTAGAAGTCCGTCAGGGCGTGCTGGCTTGTGATCAAATATGAATCCCACCAGCGCGGTGACGTGTTCTTCGAGAAGATTCATGTTACAATGATAAAGAAATATCCCAAATGGTTCTGCTCAAGTTCATAAACGAATTTTTCTCAGTGCATAATTCCTTCAGACCAACATTTTACAGCAAGTTTCAAACTATGTTCCTTAACAGTGAATGTAGACCAAATTATTCTCTTAACGACTGATTTTGATACAATTCCAGCGAGTTTATCGAGTTTGCCCCAACACATGTCGTTTGGTCGTTTACTTAGCTTTAAATAACAAGAAAATATTTTGTGAGCTGATCTTAATATATGGAATCAAAGATGCCAGATTATGACATCATAATAGCAGGAGGTGGACTTGCGGGCATGATAGTAGCAAGCTCGGCTGCATATTATTCTAATCAGACTTTAAGAATACTGGTAATTGACAGGAATTTACCTCCCGAATTAGGAAAGAAGACTGTTTCAGGATGGATATGTGGCGATGCTGTTGGAAAAAAAAGTGTAGATTTTATGACTTCAAGAATAGGGATTGCTTGGGACTCGCCTGAAATTGAACATCCGGTCAAAGGAGTTGTAGCATATTCTCCAAACCACGAAACATCTGTTTCTTTTGATGGAGAAGGATATATTCTCAATAGAAAACTTTTGCCTCAAAAACAACTCAAAGACGTGCTGAAATTGGGGGTAGAGATGAAGTACAACGTTGCGTTAAGAAATCTCCTGGTAGAAGATGGCGCTGTAATTGGTGTAGAAGGAGAGGATATGGAGAACAAATCTCCAATTAGGAAGACGTCTAAGGTGGTCGTCGATTGTACTGGTGTAACATCGGTTCTTCGTACTAACCTTCCTATAAAGTCATTTATCCAGCGCAGGATTGACAGAGATGATTTAGAAGCCACAGGCAGATACATCTACAGCTTTGAGCGAGGAAACGAAGATGAAACATTTTTTGATCCAGATTACTGCATAATTCACCTTGATCAGAGACTAGCTCCTGGTGGATATGCTTGGGTTTTTCCCAAGGGTACCAATAAAGTAAATGTTGGCCTGGGAGTTCAACAACGAGCATTGGATACTTTTAACAAAAGTAATGGGACGCACAAGAATCTCAGAACACTTATAGACGATTACGTAGGAATCAATCCTGTCATCAAAAATCCTCAAATCGTTGATTCTGAAGCCGATAATGGAAACGCATGGGGAACATGGCAGGTCTCCGTAAGAAGGCAGAACGACTGCCTAGTTGCGAATGGCTATATATTAGTAGGGGACTCAGCGTGGATGCCAAAGCCATTGGATGCTGGTGGAATAGGACCTGCAATTATTGCTGCTACCATCGCCGGAGAAGATGCTGTACAAGCAATCGAGGCAGGGGATTGCTCGGAAAGCTCGTTATGGCGATACAATAAACATTTTATCGATGCATATGGTTACAAGACGGCAGGACTTGAAGTTTTTCGCAGGATGCTGCAGGGCCTAAACAATGATCAAATTAATTACGGTATGAAACATTTTCTGTCCAAATTTGACATAGATAAAATTACAAACGGCGAACATCCTGAATTTGGCATGGTTGATAAAGTCAGCATGTTGATTAGGGGAGCAATTAACAAGCGATTAGCAGAGGACTTGAAATATACGGCACGAGTCAATAAACAATTGGTTGATCATTATCACAATTATCCCGCCGATCCAAATCGATTTCCCGAATGGCAAAAAGTCCTTTCCAACCACATGGATGAAGCATTAGTCCATTTTGGACATTCTTAGTTATTTTTATCTCAATTTTTCTGCTGTCGATGCTCGGCTGAGAAGGGCTGCGGAGTCTCTGCAAACGCATCTATCCTCTTCATCAGGACTCTCCTTCTTTCTTCCTCAGTCATCATTGATCTTACATCTTCTATCAGGTGTCTTGATACGTCCAATTTTTTTCTTAATCCTGGTACCAGATTATCAAATACTGCAAGAGGATATATTGATCCGTAGATATCGTCCATAATCTTAAAAAGATTCTCGATATCTTCCACCTTATTTTTTCTAAGTTTGTCGTAAATAATTCGCTTGATTTCACCAATACAATCCAAGAGACCTAGAACGTAAGAAGGACCATCCACGTCGATATCCTCCATACTAGGAATCTTGGAGGATCTTACAATCGAAAGAAGCGATAGTCCTTCAGTTAGTTCTTGTTCTGGAACAGACAAATACTTGGCTAGATCCGTTCTTGCAATGTTTTTGAAATTTGCGAGAAGATCTTTTGCCTGTGAAAACATCTTTTCTGCTTCTATGTTATCACCATTATGAATGGATACAATACCTTTGGCGCATAAAATGACTACGTCCCTTGTTCCTTTGATCAGAGATTCTCTTCTGCCTTCAAGATCTTTCAACAAATCATTGATTTTTTCCAAGTCTGATGTCACATTCGATAGCATGGCATAGTGTGTTGTTTGACTGGGATATAATCGCTCTTTACAAGTAGCAGAGTGCACAATCAGAATATTGTCTAAGCCTGAAAACTATCATATTACACCTAGAAATTTTCTCGGCCACCGCAAAAAAAATCAAAAAAAAGTCTAAAAGTAGGGCATACAAATTTTGGATCGTTGGCGAATATTCGAAGGAGCAGAGGTTATAGTTTTGAACATACTCTCGTTCAAAAATTCAATAGAACAAGGTGGGATGCCCGCCGCCTTGGAGGGTCAAGTACTAACCTTCCCGATATAGTGGCAGTCAATAATGTGCATTCTATCTTATTGTCTATTGAAGCAAAATCCGGCACCAGCGATAATCTTTATGTGCCCTCTGACCAAATAGAAAGATGCATCCAGATTAAAAAGATGTTTGGAGTCTACAGGACGAGCCATGCAATCCTAGCGTTCAAATTTATGAGAAAGAAGAGAGTCCTACAAAACGGCGAGAAAACATACATCAAGAGGAAATTACAAGAGTATTATAAAATAGCAGACAAATATGCTGGTCCAAGTCCACCTAATATAAGATGTACTTATGATGGGAAAACGTATGAAATAAGAGGAGATAAAACAAGAAAATGCCATCTTGTAGACTATCCCATGCCATTCCATTCCCAACGATGATCAACTTCTGGACTTGCGTATAGCTTTTATTTTAGAATCCGGTGAGATAGATTCTACTATGAATCCAAAAGAAGCCTCCATTTCATCTAAACAAATGTATCAGATTGAAAATAATGGTTCTTCCCTCTTAGGAATGCACAAGTCATACATGATGGAAAATGCAGGACATGGATTGGCCGATTTCATCATATCAAAAATGGGATCTTCTTTGTCAGGGAAGAGCATTGTTTCGCTATGTGGAACAGGAAATAATGGCGGTGACGCGATTGTTGCATCCAGACATCTTGCAGGGTACTACGGTGCAAATGTTACAGTAGTCATCTTAGGGAATCCAGATGAAATTAGCACTGAGGAATGCAGCGCAAATTGGAACTTGATTAAGAAAATGAGGTCGATTAGAATCTTTTCTGGAACCAACGTATTGAAGAGCGCTGCAAAAGAAATTTCAAATGGAGACATAATAATAGATGGAATTTTCGGTACGGGGATTAAGGGTAATATACGCGAACCACATTCTTCTGCTATTGATATGATCAACAATTCCAAGGGGTATATAGTATCGGTCGATATTCCCTCTGGACTTGACCCTGATACCGGCATGACTCATGATAAATGTGTAAAGGCTGATGCTACTGTCACCTTCCACAGAATCAAAAATGGTTTAATAGGGAGGCAGGAATACACTGGCCAATTGCACGTGGAAAAGATTGGAATACCTATTGAAGCTGAAGATAATGTCCTTTAATCTAGGGGTGGAACCATGAAAATTATTCAACTTCCAGTAGGACAAATGGCAAACTTTTCCTACATAATAGCAGATGAGAAGTCTTCGGAGTCTGGAATAGTGGATCCTTCCTGGGATCTGGAAAAAATATTTTCGACTTTGAAAACCAATGGATTGAATACCAAGTATATTCTGAACACACATACACATTTTGACCACATCCTTGGAAACGAGCAGGTAGCCGCTGTGACTGGAGCAAAAATAATTCAGCATGAAAATTCTACTTCGTACAAGGACATAGCAGTTAAGGACGGCCAAGTTATAACGATTGGACCTATATCCATTCGAGTATTGTTCACCCCGGGCCATTCAAACGATAGCATTTGCCTCATAGTTGATGAAGATTCCATACTTAGTGGCGATACGTTATTTGTCGGCAATTGTGGAAGAACAGACCTTCCTGGAAGTGATTCTGTGGCAATGTACGATAGTCTGTACAACAAGATCTGGAACTTGAAAGAATCCATGGTACTTTACCCCGGTCACGATTATGGGCCTACTAGCACATCAACCATTTATGCTGAAAAAATGAAAAATCCTGTGTTAGGCTTCAAATCCAAGGATTCATTTTTAAAATATCTTAATAGTGATGATTAATTGTGTCTTCAATCCATATTGATACAAAAAGTTCTGGTCCTCATAAAGCATCTGTAATTGATTTTATCGGCAAAAATCCCATATTTGTTTGCGTCACATCTTATACTGAGACTAGCCAGATTCCTGGCATTACAATTGCAGGTGCAGATCCTGAATTAATCCCTTGCACCCCTGCTGCCGATGCTGAATTTTTATACTATGGACAATGTAAATCAATTTCTGGGGTTCCAGCAACCCCTGATGGCATCCCCACTCCAGCATTGATTACACGGGCAGCGTTACTAAGATCTCGAATACCAATTTTGATAGTTGATGCAGGATCGAAAATAAAACCACAGGTGCCTGCCATTTCATTCGGCATCAAGTACGGGAGGGATATAAGAAACCAAAGGGCATTGGAACGGGCCGATGCTCAGAGAGCATTTGAATTTGGAAAAATGATTGGAATTCAACTTGCCATGTCTAATGATATACTGATCATTGGAGAAAGTATACCTGGTGGTACCACAACAGCTTTAGCAGTATTAACGGCTCTAGGCATAGATGCGAAAAATAAGATCAGTAGTAGCATGTCGATAAATCCACACGAATTAAAAAATGAAGTTGTTTCCAGTGCTATGCGTGGGTTAGAAGATCATATTTTGCAATTGCGTAATGATCCCATAGATTTGGTATCCAGGATAGGAGATCCTATGATACCTTCGGTAGCAGGAATTGCAAGTGGTGCACTATCTCAAAAAACAAGAGTCATGCTTGCAGGAGGCACACAAATGACAGCTGTACTATGTTTGCTGAAAGCCATGAAAATACCGCTAGACGGGATATGCATTGGCACTACATCCTACGTCAAAAATGACAAATCGTCCGATATCTTGAAGCTAGTCAGATCTATCTGTGAAACTGTTCCTATTCTATCTATTGAGTTAGGTTTGGAGTTCTCCAGGAAGCAAGGACTAAGAATGTATAACAGCGGAATTGCAAAGGAAGGCGTTGGTGCTGGTGGAGCTGCAATAACATCAATTTTAAAATCCAAGGGGAATTTAGACTCCACCTCATTATTGCATTCTATTGAAATTGAATATGAAATTAGTATCGAAAGTCAAAGAGTTGGAAGTCTTCAAAATCGTTAAGTAGAATACCAAAAGTTACAACATCAGAGAACATCATAACAATATGGGGCCTGGTCCTAACATAATAACAGCAGAATTTAACCGCTTCCCCCCAATCCGCTTTAACGAAAATAATTTTTGGTCTAGCTTGACTAGCCCTAGCGGAAAATCTTATACTCTAGATAATCACGGACTAATTGCAAAAATTAGAAACCCTTTCAATGATAAGAGCAATGTTATCGTCTTGGCTGGAGTAAGATCAGTTGGCACCAAATCTTCCATCATTGGCCTCACAAATTATGCTGACGGTATTCTTAGAAATTATAAGAAAGACATGAACTGGGCCTTGGTAGTTCAAGGCTTTGACATGGACTACGATGGCAAGATCGATAATGTGGATATATTGGATGAAGTTTTTCTTCCAATTCCTTAACGACCATGGCAACTATGTAATATGTGGACTTTTTTACGCTATTCTTTGGCTATTTGTGGGACTTCCAAATGAACCAGTATTTGGGGCTCTTCTTCACGTTTTACCAAATACCCAGGCAGATTCACTTTTCTGTTCCCAACTGATACGAATCCGTGGACAACCACCTGCCTTGCTTGCAGAGGAGACTTTATTGCCATCTTTTTCATAATAATTGTCTGAAGCCTCCTCTCAAGAATATCTTCGATCTTGAGATTTAGAACGTCATCAAGGGTGGCAGAATCCTTAACCAATGCAAGTCGGTTCAAAAAAGACAGCAAGTTGGATTCTTTGCCATGCCTATCTTCAGTAGTCAATGCGAGAAGAGTTCTGGCCTGATTTCGAAAGTTAGCCACCTTTGTTTGGGCTTTCCATAATTCTTTCTTATTTCTCAGGCCATAGGAACCAACTACATAGAGCTCTGAACTAAGCTGATCCGAGGTCCAGATACGTCTCGGACGCCTATAGCTTTTTTTAGGTTTTTTTGGATCTCCCATTCTAAACCACGACTATTTTGATGGCTCCACTTTTTCAGGCGCAGCTTTTGGAGCACTTGTTCCGCTCGCAGGAGGCGTTTCTTTTGCGGGAGCGCCAGGTGCACCGGCAGGACCAGGCTTAGGCAATTTCTTTACTCCAACAGCTCCGGCCTTTCTACCAGAAGTTCGGGTACACTGTCCTCTAACTTTCAGTCCAAACATATGTCTGTAACCTCTCCAACTATACACTGTCTTTTCTCTTTCAATATCATTGGATATAGTAAAGTCAAGATCTGAAGTCAGAAGGTGTGTGTCCAAGCCCGTATCCATGCTTTTACGCCTATTGAGATAGAAGCTTGGAACACCAATTTGTGTGGGATTCCTAATAGCTGTTTCAATGTCTGATATTTCTCTCTCGCTCAAGAACCCAACTCTCATATTTGGGTTAATGTTTAACGATTGAACTATCACCTGAGAAAGATTATAACCTAAACCTCTAACTTGACTTAAAGCAACAATTAATTTCTTACCTCCCTCGATATCCTTGCCTGCAATTCTAAGGATATGTTTATACTCGGCTACCGACAACGGTGCAATAAACTAATATTCCGCAATAAAAACCATGCTGGCATCATTTATCTTGAATGCGTTTGTGATGTTGACTGGATCATCCTAACAACTAGTGAAAAAGTAATGACTTTGGTAGAACACCATAACCTCAGATAATACCGAAGGTTCTATATTGTTTCTAACGAATATGGTATCAATATGATGTGAAATGGAATTTATTTTATATTAGATCATTCTACCAATGATACAAGCTAAATAATACGATAATTCTAGATGTATTGACCTCAAGACCAACATTTAATTTGGGCTCGCACGAAAATTGTTACTAATAATAAATATAAAACTGGAAGCATGAGGATGTTTAATAAGGTATTATTTTGATAAAGATGTTTGAAACCTTTAAATTTGCAAACCAAGAGAGATGCATGATTGATTTCTGACGATTTTTATGAAATTGTTCATAATAGTTATTCTTCGAATCCAAATTACACCTCGTCAAGTCCTGGTCTACCAGAAAATTACCATGACATTAAGACTCTTGGCGACCTATTAGGAATTAATTACAAGCATTTTGCAGTGGAGGAACAGCTTCGTAATAACTTAATAAGCAAACTAAAAAGAGGGGAGGCTCCCTACCCTGGAATTATAGGGTATGATAATGAAGTAGTTCCTTCCTTAAATAGAGCTATACTCTCCGGGCACGATATCCTTTTAGTAGGACAGATAGGCCAGGCCAAGACGAAAATAGCTCAAACTATCGCGCAGAGTTTATTATCACCCATTCCTGTTGTCAGGGGAACAATTACTAATGATGTTCCGACTTTGATTCCTGAGCCTGAATTAGTTGCTTTACTCGGTGATAAAGATGTAATTCGAACTAAGCCAGAATTTTCTGTGTCAATTGAATGTGAAAACATCATTAGAAACAACAAGCTTGACACCAAAATCGATTGGATTGATGGTCATTCCAGGTTTAAATATATATTGGCTACACCGGACATTTCGGTAAAAGATCTGGTGGGACAAATTGATGCAATTAAGATCGCCAAAAGAGGAGTCGAGATTTATAGCATGGAATCATATTCTCCAGGCCAGCTTCTCCAGGCCAGACATGGGATACTATGCATAGACGAGATTCCCGTATTGGATCCCAGGAAACAGGTAGCATTACTGAGTGTTCTTCAAGAAGGTAAATTCACAACAGGATCTTATCCGGTTGAATTTAGACCGGATGCAAAAATCATTGCTACCGCAAACCCTGTCGATTATACACATTCGGGAAAAATTATTGAACCGCTGTATGACAGACTTCGAAGTCACATAACTACACATTATCCTAGAACACCTTTAGATGAAATGTTGATTATCGTTCAAGAGTCACGGGTCTTTGATCTAACCAATGTGTTCGTTCCAGTCTATATTCTGCAAACACTTTCCGAAATTTCGCACATAGCACGTGCGCACTCAGAAATCAATCATGACAAAGGAGTGAGCGTGAGGATGTCTATACATTCCTTTGAGATAGTAGTATCCGAGGCCGAAAGGACACGAGGTTTTCTCTACACGGCTAGGGTAATCCCCAGATTCAGTGACCTTCATTGTATCCATCAGACGGCAAAGTTCGAGCTGAGCTGAAATTGATGATACATTTGAGAATAGAAAAAAGATATTGGATTCCATCATCTTAGAGGCAATAAAGAAGATCTCTACATCGTATCTTACAGATATTCAGCCTGAAAAACTGATGAGATTAAAGGATGAATTCAAAGATGGTAGAAATTTTCAAGCCTCGCAAGACATTCCTGGAGGATATAATGCCTCTATCCAAAGTTATGAATTGCAAATAGAAAAATTTCCAGTATTAAAAGAGATTGTAGGAATAGTATCAAGAAAAGTTTTTGAAGAGCAAAAACGCTTTGAGGAAAACGCGAAAAAACATCGAATAGAAATGCCATACATCTCCACAGGCAAACAGAACGATTCAGAATTTACTGCATCTGTGGCAGAATTGGTTTTGGAAGGACTCAGATTCATAGATCCACCGTTAATAGAACGAAAGGACGGATTGTATGTCAGCTCCAGCGTCAGCGTTTAACTACGAGGAAAGTATCAAAAGATTCACCTATTTCGGCATCAGTAAATTATTGAAAGAATCAGAATACAGTAATAATTACGATAGTAATAGATCACAGGATTCTATTCCCAACAATTTGCTGAACAAATACTTGGAATTAATTGGTCGAGAGATAATGAGAGATGAATCACCCAGCCTTGATGATATTGAAACAAAGCTGCAGGCTACAAGGGAGCAAATGGGATATTCAGACAATGGTGGAACAAATGTAAACGAAAAATACAATGATTCAACAATAGATACTAGTCAAACCTCGGTATCCATAATCGCAGAGCTTGAGCGTAAGGGATATTTGAAGGATTCCAGTAAATGGCTGAGTAAAAAAGGATTTCTAGCAGTAGGAGGAAGGTTACTTCATGACGTAATGAAGGCACTGAAAAATGCAGATTCTGGTATGCATGAAACCACACATGTTGGTAGTGGTTCGTTACTCTTCGATACCACTAAAAAGTATGAGGCTGGAAACGACATCAGACTCCTAAATGTACCGAAGAGCATGTTGAATGCGATAGAGAGAATGTCTAAAACAAAACAGAAGATCTCCATCCCTGTGGAAATTACGATAGATGACTTAGAGGAATACGAAACGAAACAAGACGTTAGAATGTCTGTTGTATATTGTATCGACCTTAGTTCTACAATGAGATATTCTACTATGTATGGAGACATGAGCAGAATTGAAGGCAGCAAAACGTGCTTTATGGAGTTTGTATTTTCTAAACCAAAAATACTTTTCATCTGATTCGATTTACATAATTGGATTTGGAGCCTTAGCTTCAAAAGTGTCCCCATTTGATATACCATATCTTAAGACATTTGAACCTGGATCAGATTTCTTACACTACACAAATTATCAGGCCGCTTTTAGATTAGCGAGAAAGGTACTCCAAAAAGACGGATCAGTTAACAAACGAATAGTAATGGTCACTGATGGACATCCTAGTGCTTGCTTTGTCGATACCCCTGATGAAAGAGAAAAAATATTGTCCCAAAGACCATATTCTCAATTTTATGCTCCTGAAACAAAGACACTAGATGCAGTAAAGAAAAATCTGGACATGGTCCTTGATACATCATCTGGCAGAACAGTATATCTGTGCTATCGGTACAGACAAGTTGATCAGTACATTGGAGAAAAAACCATTCTAGAGGCGAGGAAGTGCCGTAACACAGGCATTGAAATTGACACCATCATGATCAGCGAAGAAGATTCTCTGCTGAGCTATGTTAACGAATTAGAGAGATTAGTCAAAGGCCGCTCTTACTACATTAACCCTGCAGACATTGACAAAATACTGCTCACTGACTACTTAAATAACAAGAAAATCATCCTATCCTCACATACTTAGTTTATACCATTAGTTTTTATTTACAACATGAGGAACTGACTTACGATGATGGCCAATACAGATATGATTTACTTGGATTGGAATAACTCATTCAACATATTAAGGAAGGCTCACAAAGCTTCCTTATTTGTACTTATAATTGGTCCTAAAGGAACAGGAAAGACTAGTCTTGTTAGGAAATTCGCATCGGATCTCCACAAAGAGCTTCATTCTGTTAACTTCAGTCTTCGAACAAGGGAATCTCATTTAGTTGGCTCTAAAACAATGAATCAAGGAGAGATCAGTTTTGTAGAAGGGATATTGATCAAATCAATGAAAAATGGTGGAATTCTTTATTTGGATGAATTAAATGCTGCTGAAGCTGATGTCCTTTTACGCCTTGATGAGGCACTCGATGATAGACGTCAAATCATTTTGAAAGAGGCAGAGGGACAAGTAATAAAGGCTTCCCAAGATTGGTTTGTCATAGCAACGATAAATCCATTGTCCCACGCAGGCACCAAAGAACTTCCACCGCAGATATTGAGCCGGTTTCCTGTAAGAATTAGACTGGATTATCCCCCGAAGGATATCGAAATGCAAATTGTAAAAAATCATGTTAGTGTTACTACTCTTGAAGAAAGAGAGCTAGAACGTGCGTTTAAGTTGGCAAACGGTTTAAGGGAAGCTGCATCTCTTGAAGAGCTTTACTATAGTCCCAGCCTTAGGGAATCAATTGCGTTTGCAAAGCTCATAAGAGAAGGTGTTACAGCAAAGGAAGCTGCAGAGGCGATATATGCCAATGTTTATGAGCAGTGGGGTGAGGTGGAATATAGGAAAGTCATGGACATGATAACTTCTATATTCGCTTCCTGAATTGTCAGTTGATTATAAACAACGCTTTGTGATGCGCAATGATGTTCTTATTAACATAGGTACTTTTTTAGCGAGACGTTGGTCTGGAAATCCCAACACTATCGTCACACTGAAAGATGGCGCCATACCCTTTGTCAACATTCAAAACTTCACAATCTCTTTACCTTCCCTGAATTATTATCTGGGAACTGAATTTCAGAAATACAGACAATGGAGGGCGGCACTATGGTATGAATCAATGAGGATCGCATATTCTACCAAAGTTCTCAGCTATGACCTCGCCTTTGGATTTATCCTCAATACATTAGAAAGCAAGAGAATTGAGATTCTGGGTCTTGGGGAATGGGAAGGTATGGAAAAGGAGGTTATATTCAATGAGGGAATTTCGTGGTTATCTCGACCTCTACTAAATGCATTATACGGCAAACAAAAGATCATTGAAGCGTTTTCTCAATACCTGCTGACAGGATACATAAAAGGAGAATTATTTGGAGGTGAATTAGAACGCGTGCACAAGGCTGTTGATTTTGCCAATGCCGTGGTTAAAGATGCCCTTTACAATAATAGGAGTACTGATTGGATAGAGCAACAGGTTCCACAAATTGTCAAATTACTTCAGATAAATCCATTGATAACTATTCCTCTAATTGCCCCCAGATCGAGAATCGGCTTCTCGCTTTCTCAAAGCGACTTAATGAAACAAGTCGAAAGAATAGTCAAGACAAAAAACAAGGAAAAAGATGGCCAAATTGTGAAATCCATAGTCGACGGAGCCCAGCTGCTTAAGGAATTTGAAAGTTTAGCACGAGAAAGTAAGCGTTCGGAAAGTAAAGGTTATGCGAGCTTGGAAGAATTTGGTTTGTCTTCGCCAGATAGTCTAGCCGTTGATGAGAGAGCCATATACGATAACGATCTTATTACAAGACTGAAGGCTGCGGTAAGATATTGGAAGAGTGGATGGATTGAAATGCATGATGAAAGAGGAGATGATTTGGACACTGATGCAGTATTGGAATCACAACCCAAACCCTTTTTCACCGACTTCAAACTCTCTGTCAAAACAAAAATTGCTCTATTGCTCGATCACTCCAGTAGTATCGAGGATGAAGAGATCGAATACAAAAAGGCTACCATAGCTTTGTGTGAATCTCTAAAATTCCTCGGAGTTAGTTTTGCGGTCTACGCGTTCAGCACCAAGGAGAGGAAGGTTAAATGTTGGATCATAAAACGACCTGAAGAAAAATGGTCCTCTATTAATGCACGAAATTTAGCTCAGATCAAGGCAAGTGGAGGGACACCCCTCGCGGAGATCTATAACCTGTTATTGCCAGTAATGAAAATGTTCAGGCCAGATATCCTGATAACACTTACTGATGGAGAACCGGCCGATTACGGGGCAGTAAGATCAGCAGTTACCAGTTACAAGATGATGGGAATACGCATGGTGGGGATTGGACTAGGCAAAAATGTCAATAGTGCAGTGAATATTGGACATAACCTAAAAGGTTTGGAATTTGAAAAAACTTTGGCTGTAAGCAGACTACACGATATCCCCCGTAAGGTATTGTCTCTGTTACAGATTTAACGATGGATCGACCTGTTTAGAAAGTAACTTGATATTGTTTAGTGATCTTCTCCCAGTCAGATAGAAAGGAATTCAGCCCCTTTTCTGTTAGCGGATGCAACATCATCTTACCCAGTATCTCTGGTGGCAAAGTTACAATGTGCGCTCCAATTTTTGCAGCTTCTACTACATGAACCGGGTGCCTTACGCTCGCGACTAGAACTTCTGTGTCAAATTTATAATTAGTGAAAATCTGGACTATTTCTTTGATGATTTCCATGCCATCATGGCCAATGTCATCAATTCTTCCAATAAACGGACTTACATAAGAAGCTCCTGCCTTGGCTGCAAGGAGAGCTTGATTTGATGAAAAGATTAGCGTAACATTTGTCTTAATGCCCTCTTCACGAAGCTGTCTAACTGCTTTCAGTCCCTCAGGGATCATTGGAATTTTTACAACTACATTAGGACCAAACTTTGTTAAACGATGTGCTTCTTCTATCATTCCGTCCGTTTCTATACCAACGACTTCAAGGCTGACAGGACCCTTGATAAGCTTCGTGATTTCTCTCATAATTTCTGCTGGATGTCCTTTTTCTTTAGACAAAAGAGTAGGATTTGTAGTTACTCCATCAACCGCCCCCATATCATTATACCGTTTTATGGATTCGATATTTGCAGTATCAAGAAAGATCTTCATTTCTTTGTTTTTCTCCTCGTTTCAAGAACTACTTCCACGATATGATTGGAAGTTAAACCGTATTTATCCAGCAGTTCCTCTATTTCCTCATCACGTGCAGACTCACCAAATATATCAGAGACACCCATTCTCTTTACCACAACAGGATAACTTTCTGACGTAACTTCTGTAACCGCACTGCCAAGCCCTCCAATTACATTATGTTCCTCGATAGTTATTATGAGTCCCGTTTCTATCGCCGCTTGATATATAATTTGAGCGTCTATTGGTTTGATTGAATACATGTCTATTACTCTACAACATAGACTGTAATCTCTTTGAAGTATTTCTGCAGCCTTGAGCGCTTCTGTAACCATAAGACCACAAGCAATAATAGTTGCGTCAGAGCCATCCCGAAGAACACTTGCTTTTCCAATCTCAAAGGAATTCACATGTTCATCATACACCAAGTTGCTTGACGGCCGTGCTAGACGCATATAAAAAGGGCCGGGAGTTTTAGCAATAAGTGGTATCAAATGTTTTACGGTTATTGCATCACATGGTACTAGTACTCTCATATTTGGTATTGTTCTCATAATAGATATATCTTCAATTTGTTGATGCGATGCCCCATCAGGTCCGACAGTGAGTCCTGCGTGTGAAACCACGAGTTTAACATTAAGAAAGGGATAGCATATTGTATTGCGAATTTGGTCAAGACATCTTCCGGGTAAAAATGCTGCATATGTACTGGCAAACACTACTTTTCCTGCAATAGAGAGACCAGCCGCTATCGATACAAGATTGGCCTCAGCTATGCCAACATTATATAATCTTGTTGGAAATTTATCTCCAAATTTTTTTGTTTTGAGTGAATCAGTAGTATCGGCTCCGACACAAACAACATTCTGATCATTTAGTCCAAGTTCAATTAGAGCGTCACCATAGGCAGATCTCATGTCTGCAAGCTTTCTTTCACTACTTAATTGCATGGAGTTCCTCCTCTATTCCCAACTCATTTGCCAATGGAATCAATATATGTTTACGTGTTTTCATCCAGTCATTACGAATATCCTTTATAGTTGCAATTTCCAATAATTTTCTTTCTAGTGCAACATTTGCCTTATGTCTTAATTGGATTATATTGGAATTTATATCTGCAGACCCGTAAACTGCATTCCCTGCAACCATTATCCTAGCTCCCGCGTCAAAAACTTGCTGGAGGTTTGTTGAGTCTATACCACCGTCTGCTTCAATGTAGCCATGATAATTGTGCTTTTTCAATTCTTTAGATATTTCGGCCATTTTGTCAAGACTATCGGGGATGAACTTTTGACCTGCAAATCCTGGATTAACTGACATTATTATTACAACATCGATTCTATCAAGATGTTTATACAGCCATGATGGAAATTTTGTATCAGGATTTATTGCGACGCCAGGACTAATTCCAGCTTTTAATAGATTTTCGTTTATGTCTAGAAATTCACCTTCATTACAGACCTCTGCATGGATGGTTATTATGTCACAGCGTGCTTCGATGTAATCTTGAATATGTTTCAGTGGTTCTTCGATCATTAAGTGGGCATCAAAAGGCAGACTCGTAATTTTTCGAAGATCCCTTATTTTGTTAGCAAAAAATGTTGTATTTGGAACAAATTTTCCATCCATAACATCAAGATGAATGAGGTCAGCACCTCCACGTTCTGCCTTACGTACCTTTTCTTCATAATTTTCTCGTTCTCCCGCAATAATCGATGGTGCGATCATTACCTCACTTTGCAGTTCTTCTAACAGTATAGGCGTATGTTTCCTTGGCGGTGCCCTTCCATGCCATTGCGGGTTGTTTGCCATATGTTTTATACCGTTCCCTTTCACAGTATTGGCTATAATAATTGACGGTTTGTCCTCTAACCTCTCCACTCTGTTCAAAGCATCAATTAACTGCTCAATCTTGTGTCCGTCAACCTCAAAAACATTCCAGTTAAATGCCATCCATTTGTCGCGAACAGGGTCGAGTGGCATTATTTCTTCAGTGAAACCGTCTTGCTGTATTTTGTTTCTATCCAAAATTGTGACAAGATTGTTAAGCCTGAACTTCGGGGCCGACATGGCAGCTTCCCAAATCTGTCCTTCATTTGATTCTCCATCTCCAATCAACGTATAAATTCGATTTCGCTTACCATCGGATTTCTTGGCAATTGCTATGCCTATAGACACCGATAATCCGATACCTTCAGATCCACCTGAATATTCAATACCCGGAAAGCTGTGATGTTTCTGTAATTCTGAATACCTAACTGGATGGCCCTGAAGGCGGGACCCAAGTTTTCTCAATGTCTTCACTTCTTCGAAATCTATGTAACCAGCGACAGCAAGGGCAGCATAGAATCCTGGAGCGGAATGTGCCTTAGAGTTTATGAAGTAGTCCCTGTCATCCCACAATGGTCGGGATGGGTCATGCCTCATCTTATGGAAGTAGAGGGCACCCATTATTTCAGCAGCAGAAAATGACGCCCCCGGGTGACCGGAACCTGCCTCTGCTATAGCTTGGATTGCAAGCATTCTTACATCCCTCACCTTCCTTTTGAGTTCTAAATATCGCATCTTAAATCCCATAAAACCTGTCTAAACCCCTTTCAACCTAATGGCTATTTTGGGGACAATGCTTGATAAAAAGATATACTTGTCGTAAGTGGTTGCGAAAAGATTCTAATTTCTAAGCAGAATTTATTAGAACTCATTCAGTCATGAACTGACTGTATTTCTGGCTCATTTGAGCGTATTTCAGAGTATCATAGGCAATTACACCTAATTACCGGCGCGTTGACACCGAATTCTGATGTTTTGATATATTTGGTAATCATTCCGATACGTTATCATGTCATATTCAATCAGCCATCCAAGAATTATGGGGCCTCGAAGTTCTTGAATTGGTTAGATTGGACGAATACGAAGTTGTATTAGATGTAATTTGTGGTCATGCAGACTAATCAACTTTTTTTCGGTAAAGTTCCCAAAAATTTTGTTTATGTCATAGACATAGATCCCAGTGCGGTTCATAAGCAAAAGAAATCTAGCTAGGTTAAAATTTTGAAGTCATTGTAATCGACATTTTCTCAAGTAATTCTACCAATGCAAGTTGAAACGAGGATTTCAAATGCAAACACACATTGAAATCTAGAGCTAGATGATATACGATAGTTTACGAATTTTTGGTAGCTCCTTAAACAGCACGGTATGATAATGAACCAATAAGAATGTGAAGGAATATTGGTATAATCCCTCGAGATATCGGACAGGGTTAGACAGGGTACGATTTCAATAAGTATCAAGATGGATAGATATCTTGGCATTTAGAAAGAGCGCCAGAAATTAATAAACTGGATCAGTTAGGATTGAAGAAATCAAATATGATTCTCTTACCTAGATGACTACTTTTCCAACGTGGATTAATTCATGAAGTATTTTAAGACTCATGTCATAGGGCCATAATTTCTTTATTTATCAGGACAAGCTGAAAGAGAATCGTTTGTGAGAGCAGTAATTGAACGCAGTAAGATTAGTCTTGAATCATATAAAAAAATTAAAATTTTGAAACTTACAGTAATTACAAATTGAAATTTTACTTAGTGTTAAAAGGAACATACAGGACGTGCATTATTCGATAATGCGGACAGGAAGCTGTACGAGTTCCTGTAATATTGTTCATCTAGTCAAATCCAAATAGATGGAAATGTGGATTTTTTTAGATAAAGACCTGCCTAGGTGCGATCGTTTATAGTTATGACAGGGTTCTCCCATCATATTCTAGAGGGACATATTAGTAACGTTTGGCATATGACAACTTGCAGTATGCGGTGTGATGAATGGCTCTGCAATAAATGTTATGAATGTTGACAATAACTTCTTATCTTTATTAGTTGACCATGGCGTTTCTACACATAGGAACTGAATTAGAGTAAATTGTACCGTCCAGTTCTTGGTGGTCCTTAATTCATCCAAATATTGAGCATGAAATATAGCCTTGGCCGGGATTTGGACCCGGGACCTTTGCCTTACCAAGGCAACGCTCTACCAGGCTGAGCTACCAAGGCACATTTGCAAGATATGAAGAACCGATGAGGGTTTCATTAAGGTATCTATGCATTTTGTAACATTTAATTACCAAGAAATTCATCAATCTCGCTGGTATTTTTGCGGGGGTTGTAGAGCCTGGCCAAATAATTAACGATTGGAGACGCGGGACTTAAGATCTTACTCAGGAGGGATCCCGTCCTTCAGGGGTTCGTGGGTTCAAATCCCACCCCCCGCACCCTAAGCTCGTATTAATTATTCTTTCCTAGATCTCATTATTAATGCAACGAGAAGTTTATGAAACCTCAGATCACCAGAAAGCTCAGGGTGGAATGAAGTACCAATTATATTTCCTTGCTGAACGGCAACTACTTTCTCTGCGAACCTGCCAAGTATCTTAACATTTGTCCCAACCTTGGTAACTGATGGAGCTCTTATGAAGACACCTCTAAAATCCTCTCCCTCAAGTCCGTCAATGGGTAAATTCGCCTCAAATGATTCATTCTGCCTTCCAAAGGAATTCCGCTCTACTACAATGTCTAAAACACCCAAGAGTTGCTGGTTCATTTCGCCAACCACACTGTCATATGCTTTCTTAGCCATCACAATCATCCCCGCGCAAGTACCCATTGCAGGCATTCCCTGTATCAGCCTTTTTTGCAAAGTTGTCCGTATGCCGGTCTTTAATGTTAGTAGATTCCCTATAACAGTACTTTCTCCACCTGGAATAATCAACCCATCCACACTTTCAAGCTCTTTCTGATATCGAACAGGCGTTGTATAGGCATTCAAGGAAAGCGAACTCATTGCATCTCTTGTGACGACAATATTTTCTTCGATATCTCCCTGTAGAGCAAGGATACCTATATTAATTTCATGGCTCATACAGAGGGTCCTCTCTCTTGCATCTTTAGATCCAAGTTCTTTGTATCTAATCCCAGCATAGACTTCCTCTCATCGACCATTTTCTGTGCCTCCATAACAATTTTTGGATCATCAAAGTAGGTCGTAGCCAGTACAATTGCCTTTGCACGTTCTAAGGGGTCCTCAGCTATGAATACACCTGAACCGACAAATATGCCATCACAACCTAGGTTCATCAGCAAAGCAGCGTCAGCCGGAGTTGATACTCCTCCTGCGGCGAAATTCACAACAGGTAACCGTCCAAGACGACCAGTTTCCTTCACTAATTCAAAGGATGTCCTGAATTCGCGCCCAACTCTTATTAACTCTTGAAGATCTTCGTCTTCGTAGACGGATCTTATTTTTCGTATATCACCATTCACACTCTGTATGTGCGTTACCGCTTCAGCTACGTTACCGGTACCAGGCTCTCCTTTAGTTCTAATCATAGCCGCGCCTTCCTCTATTCTTCTTAAGGCTTCACCGAGGTTTTTGGCACCATTGACAAATGGAGTTGTATAATCCCATTTCCAGATGTGTCGTGCTTCATCTGCGGGTGTAAGAACTTCACTCTCATCTACCATGTCAACGCCTACCTCTTGGAGGATAAGAGCTTCAGAGGCGTGACCAATTCTACATTTCGCCATAATGGGTATACTTATCGAATCCAAAACCTGCTCAATTACTTTTACACTTGCTGTCCTAGCTACACCCCCTGCTTTTCTCACGTCAAATGGTAGCTTGTCCAGTACCATAACTGCCACTGCACCAGCCTCTTCCGCGATGTGTGCCTGTTCTACATTAGTTACGTCCATGATTACCCCGTGTTTTTGCATATGGGCAAATCCACGTTTTACTAACGAAGTTCCTCTAACAACTTCATTTTTACCGATGATAGATTTCTTTATTCCCTTGAAAGAATCTGCAGAGGGAATAAGGGATATGGTCATAATTCTAGTGTCTGAAATGCAATATTTAGGTATTAGTTTCCTTTGAAGGAAGGATCAATGCTCGACATTGATTAAGTGCAAACTATTTTCTTCAATAGTACGAGTATTTTTTTTCTCTGCATTGGCATAATGAAAATCTAGTTAGTTCAGCTCACTTCAAGTTCTTCTTCGAAGTACATTTAATGCCGATCCAGCATGGAACCAATCAAGCTGAGAAGTGCTATAAGAATGGCTTAATAGTATTTCTTCAACTTTGCCGTCCTCGTGACGCAAACTGCATGTTACCGACTTACCTTGTTCGAGATCTTTTAGCCCAACTATGCTCAACTTGTCTCCTTCCATTATTTTGTCGTAATCACGAGGATCAGTGAATGTAAGAGCAAGGATTCCCTGTTTCTTAAGATTTGTCTCGTGGATCCTAGCAAAACTCTTTGCAATAATGGCGGCGCATCCGAGATATCTGGGGGTCATTGCTGCATGTTCTCTGCTGCCTTCCTTCCCCATAGTTTTGATCCCCGATAATTATCCACATGATATGCTTCAACTTGTAATCTCTCGCAATTTCAGGGAAGGGCTGGGTACTACCATTTAGAACATTTCTTCCACTCCCCACATTTCCATTGAAAGCATTAACGGCCCCAAGAAGAAGATTGTCACTTATCTTGTCTATGTGTCCTCTGAACATCAGCCATGCTCCAGCAGGTGAAATATGATCGGTGGTACACTTTCCCTTTACCTTTGCCAGTATTGGCAGGTTATCAAAATCATTACCGTCCCATGGTTGAAAAGGTTCAAGTTTTTGTAGCCTGTTACTGTTATTATTTATTATAAGATTTACACTATCAGGTTCAGCAGATGGGGGAACATATACATCAGTAACTTGAATAAAGCCTTTAGCTGGAATTTCTGGTGCTGGCTCGGGGGGTTCTAATTTGACTTTTGACCCATCTTCCGCAGTAATCTGGTCTACCATAGGATTGAATGATAGGCTGCCAGAAAGTGCCAAGGCTATTACAATCTCTGGACTCGATATGAAATTCATAGTTTCCCTTCTTCCATCATTTCGGCCTGGAAAGTTTCTGTTATACGAAGTTACGATAGTGTTTGTTTCACCCTTTTTTAGTTCAGGTCTACTCCATTGTCCTATACACGGACCGCAGGCATTCGCAAGGACTGTAGCGCCAATTGATTGCAGCAAACTTATTTGCCCGTCCCTATCAATCGTTGCTCTAATCATTTCTGAGCCAGGAGTAACAAGCAGAGAAGTCTTTATCTTTAGCCCCTTAATTTTAGCTTGCTCCGCAATGCTTGCCGCGCGGGACATATCCTCGTATGAAGAGTTAGTACAACTACCAATAAGTGCTACTGAAATTGTATCCAAATAGTTATTGTTTTTTACATCAAGGGCCATCTTCGAAATGGGTCTGGCCAAGTCTGGTGTATGAGGACCAACAATATGAGGCTCCAAAGTTGATAAATCAATTTCGATTATTTGATCAAAAAATTTTGAAGGCTCTTTTTCTATTTCATGATCAGGAGTTAGAAGGTCTATGTTCCTATTTGCGAGATCCGCTATTTTCCCTCGGCCCGTAGCTCGGAGATATGATTCCATTCTTCGATCATACGGAAAAATTGAACAAGTCGCACCAATTTCTGCACCCATATTTGTTATAGTGGCTTTTCCGGTACAACTAATTGATTCTGCACCGGGACCAAAATACTCAATTATAGCATTTGTCCCTCCCGACACGGTTAGTCTGGAGGCCACGTAAAGAATGACATCCTTTGGCGCAGTCCATCCCCCTAACCTTCCGGTCAAATGAACGCCAATACGTTTTGGATACAGTAGTTCCCATGGCAGACCAGCCATGACCTCTGCTGCATCCAATCCCCCGACACCGATGGCAATCATTCCAAGCCCCCCGCCGTTTGGTGTATGGGAATCAGTGCCTATCATAAGTCCCCCTGGAAAAGCGTAATTTTCAAGTACAACTTGGTGAATTATTCCCGCACCTGGTTTCCAAAATCCTAAACCAAATTTTCTCGAGGCAGATTCTAAAAACTGGTAAACCTCGTGGTTTTCATAAATTGCGGCAGTTGTGTCGGATTTACCCTCTACTCTTGCTTGTATAAGGTGGTCGCAATGAACAGTGGTAGGAACAGCTGTTTGTTTAAGACCCGCTTGCATAAATTGGAGAATGGTCATCTGACCTGTAACGTCCTGCAGAGCAACTCGATCAGGATTTAGCAGAACATAACTTTTCCCGGGTTGCGGTTCAATCGGCCCTATCTCAACCAAATGACCGACCAATATTTTTTCAGTTAATGTAAGTGGCCTGTCTACAATATGCCTGAATTTTGAAATATTTTTTTTCGATCTACCATAGATCGATGAAACCTGTTCAGGTGTTGAATCCACTTTGTTCACAATTGTATGTATCATCCACCAAACGCTAATGATAACGATGACGATATTGAAATAAAAGTCATCCTATACCTCTATTTTTCGTCATATTGTCGACAAAGTAAAATGAGTCTCTTCTTCGGTCCAATGTGACAGGCGCCCTCTTCTGACAATAATCAACTGGAGAAATCTGCATAGTTAAGGATCATAGATGGTTACTCTAGAGGACATTGATGATTCTGTCATGAACTCATAATGCTGATCCACCTCATCATCAAATGTGTGACCACTAATATCCAAATATTTGACATGAAGAGTTTGAATTTTTAAAATAGCGTCCAAAATTCATATCATGAAAAAGTGTAGTTGATATTACTCAGTTATCAATTCTCAATGCAGATAATAGTTTACTGATATCCGCTAACGGCACTCCTTCGGGAGTACAGAGTGGCTGTTTTGCTGGCGGGTTAGTAGCATAATCTGAAATGTGTTGAGATATGCGCTCGTGATAGGTCGGGACAAATTCATTTTGATAGAAAATGCCTATGGGGATTTTACTGCCCCATTCATTGGCAATATCCAAAACTTGGGCCATTTTATTACCTAGCTCGTTAGTATTATGCACCACACCGTCATAGCCTCTGTCTTCTATTTTGTAAATCCTAGGCACCTGACGTCCTGATTCTTGGTCGATATTGTCTTGACCCTGAAACCATTCACGAGTATTTATATCATTGTAGGTGGGACATGGTTGAAGGACATCTACATATGCTAGACCTTTATGTTGAATTGCCTTTATTATAACATCACGAAGATGTCTAACGTCATAGGAATATGAGCGAGCAATAAACGTATAACCTGCTACCAACGCGAGTGAGATAGGATTAACCGAACTATTCGAATTAGGTTGGGATAGGGATTTAGTCTTCATTCCCAATTTAAGCGTCGGCGATGCTTGACCCTTAGTCAGCCCGTATACTGCATTATTGAATAATATGTAAGGGATATCCACATTTTTCCTGCCGGCGCCAACAAAATGACCAGCCCCTATTCCAAGGCCATCTCCATCACCACCCAATGCGATTATTTCTAGATCAGGATTCGCCAACTTTGCACCTTGAGCAAAGGGCAATACTCTTCCGTGAAGCGTATGAACTCCATATGTATTTATGAAATGAGGTGTCTTTCCGGAGCAACCGATACCTGAAAAAATCACGGCTCGATGGCGAGGGATTTGCATCTCATGAAGAGCCATTTGAATAGCGTTAAGAATTCCGAAATCGCCGCATCCTGCACACCAATCATTGTGAACAGTTGTTTTGTATTCGGCTAACTTAAGTGCCATGTTCTAACACAATTCTCTTTTGTGACGTACCTTCTAATATAGCACTTACGGCATAATAAACTTCACTGGTTGACATTGGTCTACCATTAAATTTCACTATTCTATAGTCAATGTCACTTCCAGTATGTTGTTTTATTAATGATGCAAGTTGAGAAGTATAATTCATTTCGATGTCGATAAGTAGCCTGGTGTTTTTTAATAAGTTCGTCATTTCATAAGTAGGAAAAGGGTGTAACAATCTAAGTTGAATAAACCTAATACTCTTGCCTCTCTTGGCAAGCATTTCCATAGCCTCGATAATAGCGCCTTTTGTTGAACCCCAACTGACAACTGTTATATCCCCTGTTGATTTTCCAAACTCGAAGCATACAAGTTTATCATCAATTGGTATCTCGGACAAAGCCTTTTCCAATTTATTCATCCGTTTACTGACCATCTTGTTCCGTAAGTCAGGATCTTCCGTTATGTGTCCTTCTTCTGTATGTTCGTCCCCAGTATTCCAAAAAATTGCATTCTCTGTTCCAAGAGGTACGCGTGTAGATACAGGATTATCACTCAATTTAAATCGGAGATAATGTCCACCACTTCTAGTCGATATATTTTCGTCGACTGTGTTAATCAGATCTCCTCTTTCAATTGGAACTTTGCGTTGATCAAATTCTTTACATGTTTTTATACTATTGGCCAATGCTTTGTCTAGCATATGAATCACAGGCAATTGATACTTCTCAGCCAGATTGAATACTTTGATAGAATCATAAAATGCTTCTTCTATGTCTCCTGAAGCGAAAACAATCCTTGGAAATTCTCCATGGCCTGCATGAATAGCAAACAAGAGATCACTTTGTTCATGTCTCGTAGGTAATCCAGTAGAAGGACCCGTACGCTGGTATAGCGTGATTACAACAGGTACTTCGTTCATACCTGCCCATCCTAATGCCTCAGCCATCAAGGAAAAACCCGGTCCCGATGTTGCAGTGGCAGACCTTACTCCTGTTAATGCAGCCGATATCGCCATTGTAATTGCTGCTATCTCGTCTTCTGTCTGTACAACCACAATGGAACCTTTGGCGCCGCTTGTTAGGTCAAAGATCTGATTGGCTTCCAAAAATTCACTATCGTCACTTGCAGGTGTTATAGGATAGTAGGTTTGAAATCTACATCCGCCAATAATCTTACCCATAGCAGATGCTTGATTACCTTGTACAAGCAGATATTCTTTCAGTGGTGGTCGTGGTTCAAGCACATAATTGAATTGGGCGATATCATATTTTTTCCCGATATACGAATACGCATATTCAGCCGCGGCGATGTTATTGCCTAGTACTTTGGGTTTTGTCTGAAAGACGGTCTGTATTGCTTTAATGAGTTGTTTTTTATCAAACTTTAATAGTGCTAAAGATGAAGATAGCGCTATAACATTAACCATTCTCGTAAGTTTACTTAATGAAGGATCATTAAGCCCTCTAGCCAAATCCTCAATCATTTCAAAGTACGGTAGACCATAGACAACACAACCGTTTGATTTTGCAAAATCCAATATACCTTGTATGGTTGTCGGATATCCTGCTGTGTTTAGAATGTCAGAAATTCGAATTGACGATTGGTCGTCGATCGTCGGAACTTCGTTGATGGATATGTTACTTAGTGATGAATCATAAATAATGGCGCCCCCTTTTGCCACTTTATGTGCATGTCGAAATACAGTCTCTGCGTCAAATGTTACAAGAATATTTATCTCATCAAGATGAGAATTTATCGGGTTTTCCGCCACCCTCACAGTGAAATAGCTATGCTCACCCTTGATATTAGAATAATACTCCCTCTTTCCGAATAAATGCAGTCCGCCTTGTGCGCATGCTCTAGAGAAGATATTAGCTGCCGAGTCCACACCGCTTCCTTGTGGACCACCAATTACCCAAGAGAGTAAATTCTTCACCAGTGCGCTGCTCAATTTTTTATTTTTCTCACGTCCTACTTTTAATGGTTTATAATCAATTCAATCTAGATGGATTATCCACCTGTAGCGGCGTCATACAAACAGCATTCACAGGAATCTCTCTCTCCACAATAGGGACAAGCACACATGCATGCTTCCAGTACTAAACCACAATATTCACAAATTGTTCCCTCTTCCTGTGTTTTGTTACGATCATGATCATCTGACATAATAATTACTGTATCAATGTAAGATTAAAGAAAAGTTGAACTTATACTTTACATTGGTTGTTCAAAGATATGCATATTGTCATGAAGACTCGTACCTAATTACAGAATAGTTCTGAAATAGTAAATTAAAACAAAAAAGGAAGGGGTGTGAGTTAGTCCCATTTACTCCACGCGGCCATCCATCTGTATGTCCACGTGTTGAGCTTTGCGCCCAATGCAGCAATCGGTACACTAAGTACTGCTCCTGCACCTGATCCTAATGCTACGGGACTGTTGTAGAACTTTCCGACCTGAGGCTCTATGGGCGTCATATACGGAGGCAATGTAGGCCGCGGATACTTGAATGCCATCTCCAATGGATCTCTCACTAACAACAGATTGATCATGTTGAATATTGGCAATGAAAGTCCGACCAATGTTCCGCCTATTATTATCGCTGCGTGCTTATTTCTTCTTGTGGCCCAATACGTGAGATCCAAGAGCATTGCCGAAGGTATCCAAACTGGTGTTACAACGAAGTCGTAAGGATATCCCAACGCGAACCATGCACCTTTTGCCACCCAAGTGTAAATTGTCATGATTGTCGCATAATACGTAGCTGTTCCCGGAACACCTGTGAACAACATATAGTATATCGCACCTACCACAAGCATAGTTGATTGTGATATCGAGAATACTACGAATGATGTCCAAGCCCAATCACTGTAGAAAATGTAGTCTCCTGCATTGATAGTAAGTAAGGTGCTGTTAACAGCAACTACCACTATGAATAAGTAGTGTGTTGTGCGTCTAAGCCAGACCATTAACAACCTTCTCCTAACGCTTCTATATAAAATTTTATCCCGAATCCATTTATACGTAAGAGTGTCGATTCAACGTATTTTTCCCTACAGGAATAAGTTTGTAAGAATAAACCAATGAAAAAGGCAAGAAATTAAAGTAAAAAAATTGTTAAAAATTAATTAGAAAAAATTGGTAGTTCTAGGGACGCATTGGCTTTTCTCTTGTTATCTTTAAGATCCAGAACAATCCGAGTGCTTCGATTACCGTCAATACTGAAAGTGCATAAAGACCACTTGGCAATGGATAAGCCCACGGATATACTGTTACACCGACATAGACACCACCAGCAGTCGCTACCCAAGCAAGAATGAACCCCATTACGAATATACCTGTCATGTTTTCCACTCGTTTGCCTATCATGCGTTCAATGTCATCTCTGCCACTGCCACCGCTACTACTTACGCGACCGCCACTGCCACCATATCCCTTTGGTAAAGTCATCGTTTATACATTCAAGTGTAGCCTTTTTAAATTTTGCGTCTAGGTCACTTCAACACCCTGAGTAGATATTGCAAAGGAGGCAGACTTTCTGCTACTCTTGCGTGGTAGCAATCCCATTAACTTGATCCCACTAGCATCAATTAACTATTTTCTGCTAATCAAACGGAGCCAAACATGTGGGATTAGAAACCAAGTGGAAATTCAGAAAACCAGAGATAAGTCAGCGTTCAAAAGCTACGGCCACTGTCAAATTGGCAAAGGTTTTCGTTGGCTTAAACGAAAAAGAGGAGAGCCAAAGTACGAAGTCATATGATAAAAATTCCTGTCTGAATCATATGGGAATTGACAGAAATTTTGTACTATTAGCTTTATAGAATGAGAATGAATCGAAAGTTGACGTCATGAGAGACATACAATAATAGAAGGAATATCCCACTGAAACGACGGGCAGATGAGTAAGGAGAAATTAGTGAGCAGAGCATTAAACAACTTGTAAGGCATTTGATGAAATTATTCACTGTTTGTCCAATGTCTTAAATTGATGAATGACTATGACTTGGAGAGTACAGATAAAAATTAAAAATCAGGCGTGGCTTAAAAAATATCCATTAAATTCATTACAAATGATTAAGATGTAAAAGACTGGATCCTGATATTAAATTTCAATAGTTACAGATGAAACAATACATTTAGTTTATTTATTGTCTATACACCTCACCGTTTAATGGATATTTAAATATATATCCGAAGTCATGCTGCATAGCCATACTTATGAAAGTTTTCAGATGAGTCTACCATATGTTTCTGTTTAGCAGAATTTACAAATTTATGGTATTTTCACAATGGGGTGGAATGTTGATACGAGTTCATGGTGAGATGACGGCCGACACGAACTTAACAGAACCACTAACAGCAAAGCATATATCTTTGTTTTTTCTGGTAAGCCTAGGTGTAGAGTTACGACAGGAATTAAGACAACAATAATTGTATTAATAGGGGCAGTCATTATTCTATCTACGGTCGCATCTATAGCACCTCGAGCAGAGGGTCACGGTGTGCAGGCGCAACTTCAAAGTAGATTCGTTAGGATCCAAGATGAGACATTTTCAGCACAAACTGTAAACACAGGAGATACCATCACTGTCAGCGGTACCCTTCAGAGTCTTATTAATAGACCCGCAAGAGGTTGGCTGTCTCTGTTCAGTGAATCAACCAATGCTGGGAATAGATGGGAATTCATTTCGAGAGATCCACCAGGAAATATAATTGATATACCGGCTCAAGGAACTATACCTTACTCGATCACAGCAAAGGCACTGGAGCCAGGCATATATCATGTGCATACCCAATTGAACCTTGAGCATATAGGTCCGGGATTAGGCCCTGGCCAGACCGTACAAGTGACTGGTGCACCAATATTCAAGCCAGTTCCATGGGGCAATGTTGCTTACCAGGTCATACTAATAGGCGCTGGACTTGGAGTCACATTTGCAACAAGACCGTGGCAAGTAATCTAAGAAAAACCAAACCCCTTATTTTTATCCCCAATTTTTGTTTAGTTCAGCAATAACAGCACTACCCGAATCCCCATAGTGAAGTCATCGATGCTTCGTTTTTCCCTCTTCAAGAGACCCTAGAAATTTTGCTCTAGTGTAGGGGGTAGTGCAGCATCCATGGAAAAGAGCTCCGAGGGAGGAACGGAGGGATGCTAACCGTAAAGATCCCTATCAACGAATTAGATTTTAATATAATATACTGGGGACAAAACAGCATAGCAAAACAGATGACAAGAAAAGATTCTGTTGTATCATGTAATAAGTATCTCTGTAAACGGACTGGATATACTTGAGTAATTCGCCTGAGCCAAAAAGCAAATTATTGAAGTCCATGAAGAACCGGTTGTCTTAAGTGTATGAGAATATGGACTTGTAAGAATTATGAGTTTATAGTTTTTTAAACTTAGAAGTCGCAAATATTCCGGTCAACTAAAATGGCCCACCGATAACAGGTTGACGAATGAGACATATCAAGAAAAAAAGAAAAGATAGAATTTATGACAAATGAAGGTATTGGGAATTTTTGATTTCTTCCTTCAGCTACCAGTGATGCAATTCGTCTGGAATTAATCCGATCTGCTCGCGATCAAAGTACTTGTCCAGTTCGCTTACCCACTTTTCCTTCGCGGAACCACCACCGATACCTTTCTTTCGCAAATAGAATGCAATCACAGATAACAGGAACACCGCAAACAGCATTGTACCGAATATGTAGACCATTACGTCGTAGAATAAGGGGTCGTATGCTGGACCTATCTGACCTATCAGGTTATGAAATGCGTTAGTTAGCATTGTCGTAAGTCCCAGAATAGCGCTCATCATATTTAGCAACTCTACGCTATGATATATACATTTTGGTTATTGTTCTAACCTTAAACCCAGAAGAAGAATTAAGCTTCTCATTCAGTAATAAACCCGAAACAGTAACGATGGAGTTGAAAACCACTTAGCCAATCAAATTCAGATTGAAATGATGTACTAAGCGGAAAATGCCATCGGGGAATCAATGCCCACACAAATTACACGACAATAGAGAAATAATGGACACAAAGTATCAAAAATTAAAAATATTAAAACAAAAAAATGGTGAATGATTAGCTTGTTGCGCCTACTGATTTTTTACTTCTACTCATCGCAAAGAATGCTGCTGCAACTCCACCAAATATAGCCACGAGTACTCCTACGAATATAGCAGTCTGATCTATATTAACTCCCAACATAGGGGTACCTGATCCATATGCACCTGCTGATTTTGCGCTGGTTACCTTCTCTTTAGCTAACTGTAGTTGCTCCTCTATATTTCCACCTGTTCCGCTGTATTGCGCATTTACTAGCTTAAAAAAAGGTAGTGCTATCAAAGTTCCCATAACCATTGTTACAGCCACGAGAGCCAATATTACTGGCTTATTCATACTATACCCTATGGCCGAACCCAATTATTTAACCTTTATGTCACTAAGGTTTCTAGATTGATGAATGCTTCTAACTTTCAACTGATTTGGATTATACTTCCTATAAGACTAACGTTACATTTCTTAGAAAGAGGATCGGTTTTCGGATAGTCTAGACAATTGATGTGCCCCATTCTAAAATGCCAACACTTTGTAGAAATGGTATTTATTATTAAGGTTAATTAGTATAAATAGAATAAACTTTTTCTTAACTCGATTCCTAACCAACTTGTGCTAGTATTGAGGAATTGTACTGTAGAATCAACCCACCAGTGTGCACATAGAAAGATTAGAAGATATGTCGGAAAATACATTTAATCACCAACACAACATGGACTAGGTATACTATTATCGGCCGGTAGAAAGGTTTCCACTTTGCAGATACTTGGTGTTTGGTAATCAATCCACAATGAAGTAATTTGCAACTTCAACAGAGACAATAGACAGAAATACCACACTTTTCTTATATCAAAACCTCAGCAAGATTTGTAGCAACATAGATAGATTTCATAAATGGTAGAATGTCTAAAATTTTGTCGCAACTATAATGCTAAGTAACATTAAGATATGCGTTATTTTATGGCATTATGGATGGCAAGGATACATGCCCATACTCACGGAAGATCTCATTCTACTCGTCCCTCCTCACACGATTTACCTTCTTGGGTCTCAAATAGTCCGTCTGATTTGTCTTCGATAATAATTCAATTTTCAAAAGACGGTTTGAGTCCAAGTGAAATAGGCACTAAACTCAGAGATGTACATGGAGTTCCACTTGCAAAACAAATTCTAGGCAAGAGCATCACGCAGATACTTACTGACAATAATATTGTCACCGAATTGCCCGAAGACCTGACTCAACTGGTTAAAAAAGCTCTTGGTCTTCAAAAACATCTGAGAGCTCATAACACAGACAGAAGAAATATCCGATCATTGGAGTTAATAGAAGCTAAGATTCACAGATTGTCCAAATATTATAAGAGGATCGGTAAATTACAAAAGAAATGGAAGTATGCTGCAATTATAGCTCAATTGGAATAATCAGTTAAATGGGCCGCAAAGAATTTCATAGAACCATAACAACATCGGCAGAAAAATTAAAAACCCAAATCTGCGGCGGAAAAGACATATGCATAATTGCTCGAAATAACTCTGATGGTGTAACCTCAGCAGGTATTTTGACATTTGCAATATTTAACGCAGGCGGTCGATGCTCTGTACGATTTGTTCACGAACTTACTCGTGGATTTATTTTGAAAACCCAGAGTGAAGATCATGAATTCCACGTTTTTGTGGATGTGGGCGTTGGTTTGTCCAAAGAACTTAGAAACTCATTTGGGGGTAACTGGCTAGCCCTTAATCACGATAAGATATCAAATGAAGAAATTACCACTGACGATGAAAATAGCATATTAAATCCCTGGAAATTTGGCATTAATGGTGATACAGAGATTTCATCTGGCGGCATCTCATACCTGATTGCAAAAGCGATGGATAAAAAATATCAAGTGTTATCACCGTTATCCATAGTATCTGCGTTAGGTGAGAACCAAGATAATGGAGAAAAGAGATCATTCGTTGGTCTGAACTCCGAATTATGCGATGAAAGCGTAGGGCTTGGCACAGTAAATCTTGAAATAGATATATTATTCACGTGGAGAGATTCTAAACCAATACATCTTTCTCTTGCGAACACGCTATTTCCGTATATTCACGGATTGACTTGGAATGATAAGAATTGTCTGGAACTGATTAGAAGTGTAGGCATTCCGTTGAAGGTCAATGGACGCTGGCGCACTTCATCTGAAACCAGTCAGGAAGAGAAGTTCGTCTTAATTGAGGCACTAACAAAATATATTAATGAACATTCCACGACTGGACCTCAGAATCTTGAGAATCTCCTCGCAGGATTTTCCTATACGCTACTTGAGGAAGAGGAAGGTACTCCTCTTAGAGACGCCAAGGAATTTTCATTCTTGCTTGAATGTTGTTGTGTCAAATCCAAACCAAGTATTGGTCTGGCAGTATGCGCTGGTAATAGAAATAAGGATCTATTAGAAGCAAATAATTGTCTGGCTGATATTGAACTAGAGATCAAGAACTCTGTAAAGGCAATAATGTCAGAAAGATGGCGGATCTCTGATGATGGAACAAATATCTGGGTAATTGGTGACAATGTAACTAGAGATTACAATTTTCATATTATATCATCTTTACTTTCAAGTTATAGCGAATTTTATGGCAAGATATTAATTGTCAGAGCCGAAACGATAAATGACAGTTACAAGTATTCCGTAAGGAAGTCACGAGGATGCCAATTCAAACAAGATCTGGGTCTAATGTTGAATCAGTTATCTGCTGAATTAGGATGCAGCACTAGTGGTAATGATTCCTGTGCGGAATGTATAGTCCCCTTCTCAAAGATTGACGATTTCACTACAATTTTTAGGAGGTTTACCAAATTTGATGAGAGAGAAGAATCTTGAAATTACAATACTGATGGAAATATCATTTGCGAGTAGAAAATTATTGAAGGCAATAATGGATTCTTTAAAACCAGATAATATTGGAGCTCCACTAGGCTTATCAGTTGATCTGGAAGAAAATGGGAAAATTCTTGTCATCAAGATTTCCTGTCATTCCGGGATAGCAACGCTAATCAATACAGTGGACGAAATCCTTGAACATATTTCCATCGCAAAGGCGGTTTTGCGTAATGATTGATCCTCGAATACTAAAGGAAAACCCTCAAATTATAAGAGATATGTTAGAAAAAAGGAACGTTGAGTTCCCTTTAAATGATGTAGTAGACTTAGACAAGAAAAGGAGAGATTTAATAGTCAAAAGTCAGGAATTAAGGCACAGAAAGAACGTCCTTTCTAAACAAATCGCCGATAAAAAAAAGGAGAAACACCAAATATCCAATGAACTTCTAGAAATGAAAGAAATTGGGAGCGAGCTAAGAAATTTAGATCTTCAAATGTCCGCTACCGAAATAAGATTTAACGAGCTTATCTTTTCTGTTCCCAATCTGTTAGACGAGTCGGTACCCATCGGCAAGAATTCAGATGATAACGTTCTCGTGAAAGTTTTTGGTGACATTAAAAAAAAGAACTTCAGGTATCAAGATCACGTAGACTTGTCTAACTCCCTTGGTTTGCTTGATTTGGATCGCGCGGCAAAGGTGGCCGGTGCGAGATTTTACTTTCTGAAAAATGATCTAGTAAAGTTAAATCAAGCATTAATCAATTATGCTCTGGACTATCTTGCAGAAAATGGCTATACTTTGATCCAACCACCATTCATGATAAGGGGAGATGCAATAAAGGGAGCAGTGATCTTGAACGATTTTCAGGATGTAATTTACAAAATTGATCAAGAAGATCTTTACATGATAGGAACTTCGGAACACGCTATTGCGTCCATGCATATGGAAGAAATCTTGGATGGTAAGAAGCTGCCAATTAGGTACGGTGGTCTAAGTCCATGTTTTAGAAAGGAGGCGGGGGCTCATGGCAAGGACATGAAAGGGATTTTCAGGGTTCATCAGTTTGAAAAGGTAGAACAGTTTGTATATTCAAATCCAGAAAGTTCTAATGCGGAGCATGAGAGAATGTTATCCATTACTGAAAAATTCTATCAGAACCTCCACCTGCCTTATCGAGTGATGCTGTTATGCAGCGGAGATACAGGCAAGATTTCATCAAAAACTTACGATTTGGAAGCATGGATGCCCGGACAGGACGCCTATAGAGAAATAGTTTCTTGCTCGAATTGCAAAGAGTATCAGGCGCGTAGGTTAAGCATACGGTCCAGAGATAGGATAGATCAAGAGACCCAGTTTGTACATACCCTCAATAGCACTTTGGTAGCCACTGAACGAACAATGGTCGCCATTCTCGAAAATTATCAAACGGCTGATGGAGGTGTCATTATTCCAGAAGCCCTTCGCAAATACATGTCCGATATTTCTGAAATTAGACCAAAATAACCTGTTGCCTGTGATGTGTCACAAGCGACTTATGTGAAACAATCCTTCTGCGAAATGTACTTGCAAGAAGAAATCTACGAGGATACACCGGACTAGTAGGAGTTCTCTGATCGTTAGAACCTTCTCAATATCTTTGGTTTTAGCATTTCCGGGTGCTGTCTTAATTCCATTATTAAAGACGTCAATCTACCCTTGTCTTCAGGCAGTGTTCCTCCAACAGAATATATGTTTGAAGCATGGTTTGCCCTGAAAACAATTGGCGAATTTGGCTGCAAGAACTCTATCAATCTTTGGAGTTCATCGAGTATCTCAAAATCATCTAGATGTTCAAATTTTTCACCGAATTTTGTCATGAATTCGGCATAAATCCCTTCTTCCAAGATCAACGTTAGTGCACCAAGGTATTGTGGAGATATGTCACTCAATACTCTGGCTGTATCTTTTATATGATCTTGGGTGTATTTTTTTCCTCCCAGGCCCAAGATTACCATGCAAGAAAGAGTGAATCCACATTCTTTGGCTCGAGTGCATCCTTGAATTATTCCACGCGATGTAGCCCCTTTTGTAACCCTCTTGAGCAACAAATCACTCCCAGTTTCTATCCCTACATATAACATACTCAATCCTGCGCGTCTCAATTGAGATAACTCAGACGGGTTTTTTTGGATGAGATTTCTAGGCATAGCGTAACAAGATATCCGCTCCAATTTGGAGAATTTTCCTTGGAGATACTCAAGTATTTGGATTAATCTGGAAGTAGGAAGACTTAATGCGTCTCCATCGGCGAGAAAAATTCTGCTAGCGCCAGGCTGTGATTCGTGGACTAGATCTATTTCATTTTTAATTTCTCCCCACGATCTTTCAACATATTTTTTAGTTCTGTACATGTTGCAAAAGGAACATTTGTTGAAAGAACACCCCAAAGTGACTTGAAAGATCAATGAATTAGCCTCAGAAGGAGGTCTATATAACGGGGAATCATATAATAATTCCATAAGGATCTAAAATTAGTTGGCATCACATTTAACCTATGCGAATGCCCAAATAAAATCTGGATTTCTTATCTACTGTACCTCGAAAAGATGTAGGCTATGATATGGTTTCATTTGTGTAGTCGATAATCCGCTGGTTTTCTGCTTGACGTAGTGTGAAATAATTTATTATTTTCGGGTCAGTTCGTCGCGAGTTCGTCATCGTATTAAACTCAGACTGGAGCAGCATATACTCACTTCATCCCCAGGGGTACAATTCCTATCGCATTTTTAAGCGTTCAGTTTAGATGAATTTCATTTTGAATCAGACGTTCCCGAAGCTTCTTTATAGTTCCTGACATCAGCACAGCAGTCATGGGCTGCTTCATCATTGCTATCGTAAACAGGAATCCGTCAAGATACTCCAAATCACAACTTATAATCAGAATTCCATTTTGTTTTGAACGGTACATCCTTAAATATGCCAATTCGGCTGCTAAGCTTCCAAAAAGTTCCATGAAACGTCCCTGTATATCCCCCTTCACTTGGGTTGGAGATGTATCCGGATCGTACAGGTACTGCAAGATAACGACGCTTATTTTTTCTCCTTAACATTCGTAAGATCTTACCGTATCTTTTAAATCTAACCACGCCGATAATTCGGCCCAGTAATTCGCAGGAGATATATTTAACATTGTCAGGATGGATTCAAATGTACGGGATGATACCATCCCGAAGATCGATTGAGCGCCACTTGAAATAATGAACTGACATCGAGCTGATTTACAAAGTCGGTAAACATATTTAGCTTGCGACAACCACCGTCCTAACGCGTTTGCATCTAACCTTCTGGCGTCAGCAATAGAAATTTCTAAGCCCAAGTTTGGCCTAATTTTCTTCATAAGATTATTACGAATTCTCGAGAAATCCTGAATTGTCAAAACATCAGTTTTGCTACCAACGCCGGATATATCTTCACAAACAACCAATTGACGAAAATTACCTTGTAATGGAGATCTATTTTTTACCCGCAATATGACGTCGCAACTCGAATTTATGTCTAGGGTATTTTTCACTCCTATGGTTTCAATATTAAGTCTCCTAGCCATTATAATAGCCTCTCCAATATTATCAAAATCTATTCCAAGATCTATTGCTCTGATAATAGCAAATCCCTGTAAGTCTCAGATTTATTACTTTGTCTAAATTTTTTAGATGGCCTAAATTTAATTTTAATTGAATCTTGATCTGACAAAGATATTTCTTCTCTACAAATACTCTGTTTATCTATCCGTATATACAGATTATATTTCTCGTCGATTGACTGCTCGAGCGAGCTTAAGAAGGCGGTTTTGTTATTATCACCTAATGAAGCATATATTGTCTTTATTATTTTGCCGGCATGTGTCTGTCCCAAGCTAAGGTTCAACAGAACGATCTGATTCCCCCAATGGCCTCTTGTATTAAATTCCTGAAACCTAGCAGAATTAAGAGAGAATACTTTTACGATTTTAGATATCACTTTGTCCTTGTCTTCGGTAGCATGAATGACAACGCTGATAGTTGCCCCGTCTATCTCAAGAGGATCTCGCGTATCATTATTCATGCTTCAAAAGGTCAAGATGGAGTTTCTTGTATATTCTCTTCCTTATCAACAATGTTATCTTTGAACAACTTTGTGCCCTGCATAGCACGGGATTCAGGTGTAGATATCAATTTGCTCTTCTTGATTCCTACATGACGTAATGAAGCTACTTTCTTGCAAGCGGTGAGAAGATCCATGCTCAATTTTCCTTTCGTAACATCTTCGATAAATTGTTCAACCGTTAATTTTGGCATTTGCTCAGACAAGAGTTGATGCGATATTATTCTTAACTGGTGCTTCTTTGAAGAATTTAATCTTCTTTGACTGAACGCCACAGTCGCCACCCTGAATGTATACCCATCTGATGTGGTATAATCTTCAACGTAGTTTACCATTGAACTTCCACGCCTTACCAAACTCCTAAGAAATTCCTTGGCGTATTCATGCCCTTTGAATAATGTCGTCGCTATTCCTTGTTCTATCTTGTCTATTTCCATAAAGACCTTTATTTGATGTTGGTTCGGATCCTGCTTTAGTATATCATACATGGTATTTTCAATTACTCTTCCCTTTGCAGTTTCGGGATTGGTTATTGGAATATAATTAAGATGGTTACCTCCAAAGGCATGAGGGGCATTTACTATTAACCACTGTTTATCTCGCCACTTATCCCTAACTCTGCCGCCTCGTTTGGCGCCCTTTGCCATACCAACACAACCGATAACCAAAATATAAGTCCTACGTCAATGGTATTGATAATAGTCATGCACATAGTCAAAATAGTAGACTCAGCAAATGACAAGAGTGTTTTTTAACTAGTATGCAAGCGATGTGTCAAAGTACCGTCGGTTTTTCCACTGGAATAATTATAATTATGTTCTATACCCGTATTGCGACATGTTCAACTCCCCTCCACAATACTTTTAGCTATTGATATCACACAACTTCCATCAATGCAATTAATTGTGCCATCGTGTGCTAGCGGTAAGGAACTTTGCACATCTTTTGTAATTCAGGTATTTGTTTTACGAGGGAGTAGATCAGATGCCAGCTCCGTTTACGCTATCCTAGATGATGAGAGATCTGAATTCGAAAGTATTTTTCACTAACATTAAAGACATACTGAAAGTCAGTGTGTAGACTTCAAATCTGAAGTCATCGTTACTCCGGCATCCATCGTAACTGCTATCGCCGAGTATGCAGAGAAGAATGAGGCTAATCTTAATTGTTTTCGGTAATGTAGAAATTTCAACACCAAAGAAAATGATGCTTGGCAGAGTTACATTTGGTGTCATCGAATGCTCCTCCTGTACGGTATTGATTATCACATAATGATTTGAAGGAAATAAGAAGTACCTGAGACATTCAATCTCTCATTGTTTTCTATTATCAGATGATCTAAGAGGCATCAAAAGAACCCGAGACCGAACAACTTACAAAACAAAAATGAAGAGGGCGATAACAATATCACACTATATTTCAGTCACCGATTGGTTTTCCATCAGATGAATATTTTACTTTTTTTTCTCCGGAAACACCAATGAGAGGGTTTGAACTTAATCTCCGTGCTCTCGCTGCCCCACAAATGATACCCCACCCTATAAAACAACCTGCGGTAATTGCGTATGCGATCAGTTCGTCAGCCATTTTCGAAATTGTATAATGAACTAGATGCTTAAAAGCATTTATGAATTCTCAGATGCAAAGAGTACTATTTGTTTAAATTTATAAAAACAAGACTAATCAACTCTGCATATTGCAACTTATTAATGCATGTCCCAAATTTCTCATTCCTGTGTGTTTGCTCCGCACGTTTCTTCCAAACTCACATCATTTGACATCCAATATGTGATGAAAGTCCACACCTTGTCTCATAATACGGAGAAACATAACAAAATCATTCCAATTGACATTATCACGTAATATCCAGCAAATAAGCGACGTCACAGTGGCCTCGATCCCAACGTATTCTTTAATCAATTTCAGTTATGCATCGCAAATTTAAAAAAACCCCAAGAATAGCAAATAAACAGTTCAAATGCCACAGACAAATTCTGATGACCTGTGTCTGCGCTTCCTTAATTTAAGTGGAGAAATAAGATTCGCAGGAGTAATTGATAGAATGGGGGGCCTAATTGCAGGTGGTATGAAAGATGGGATTGAATCGTTGGAAAATGAAGAAGAGTCTATAAAGCTATATTTAGGATATGCGTTCAACAATGCGGTTCGTCAGGATTTTGATCCAACCTTTGGAAAAGTATTGTATACTCTGTCAGAGAGAGAGAAGCTTAAATTGGCAACTTTCCCTTTTGGCGAAAATATACTTCTAGTTTCCATGTCCAAACAAGCCCCTCACCTCGAAATTATCGACAATATTTTGCATATTTTGAGAAAATCCTCTTAGTGAGCATCTTGTAGAATAACATGAAATTTATCATAGTCATTAATTTGTAACAAATAGCACTCCTCTTCATAATCACGAAACAATAATTGACAATCTAATGAAATCTCTAGTTCGATTTATGCCCCGGCGCATGAGATCTCGAAAATATGGCCTTGCACTTGTTGAATTGAATAGACCATTTCCCTACTAAACGTGGATTGACCTATTCACCCATTACTCGGATTACGACCTTTCCCTGCCTACATCTAAAATCAAATTCCAAAAGAATTACTCGTTGCCCAATGTTCATAGGGCAAGCTTGCTGTCCACGAATTGGATCATTAAAATTTGGACTAAGCAATGATGATCTTTTGTGTGTGTGATGTGTGACATGCTAGGTCATATCATGTATATCGTATTTAGAGGAATCAACCTTTACATCACATATGGAATTTCAATTTTATACTCGGTAGTCTCTATAGTTTCAATCGCAGATGTAGAGCCAAATACAAATATTATTAGAATACATCTATCTAATTCACTTTCCGTTACTACCTGAGATATCTTATCAGTTATATCCATCGGGTCATATCCCCATTAGAAGATATTGAAATTATATTTGAAAACATCCATAGGTTAGATCTTAAAAATAGTATATCTCGTTAATTCAATCGTACTATTAGATTGTGTAATTTTCTCTTCTCCCAAATCATAAGGGACACAATTCCTCCTATCAAAAGTAATTCAACTGTTTTGGCTAGAATTCCAGCTATGTCTACGATTTCTGGCGTATTGGTAGGGGAAAGGGGTGGAGGGAATAGTAACACGTAGATGTAAAGCCCTACTAAAATTCCTGTCCCAACCAGCCCGAAAAGATTTACAAGTAAAGTTTTTCTATATTTAGCAATAAGAGAATGCCTGTCATAACGAGATTCGGCGTCTCCTGCAAGGTTAACAAGTATGTATAGTATTCCATATGCAACCTGTACACAGGGAGCAGTAAGTAGGAAAACAGAATAGTAGATTTGTTGTGAGCCATGCTCAGGAAAGATTGCGAGATGCACCAAGCCGCCGGCAATGGCCAACAACATAATACCATACTTTATGACCTCACGGTTCTGAGATTTCTTTGATTGATTATATTTTTGTCTTCTATAGTACGAGGTACCCAAAATTATACCCAGAGTAACTATTGGGAATATTACGGCAATTGCGAAAAGCGAATTTCGTATGTTCCCCCAAGTGTTTGAAACTGTTATGTTAAAGATTGCTCTATCACACGCACAGTCGCTGTTGCCACCTAGAATAGATCTAGGAGGATCAAATTGGCCAAAGTCTATCTTGGTGTTGTCAGTTGCCACAGACAAGACGATCTGGTAGTTTCCTACGCTAGCAAATGTGTAATAATACACAAAATCTCCTACCTCGTGTAGAGTCCATGGAAACACCTTAATCCTATTTCCCGAAATTTCATCATAGATTTCCACCATCGTTGCGATGTTGTAAACGTCATTTCCACCGAAATCCTGAATGCTAAGCATTATCTGCGTAGGATGGTCTGGTTGGGTATACTCAGGATCTAAAGCGAGATAAGGATAATATTTTCCAACACCGTCTCTGTTAGAACCGCCATTATAATGGGGGGTATGTGGTAGGTGAGCGAAGGAGTTAGTAAAAACTATTCCGTTGAAGAGTAATGCGGCAGCCAATAATAACACTGACGTCCACAATCTTATCTGTGCCTTTCTTTTCAAGTCTTGTAGAAACTAATTAACAGCATAAGATCATATAAGTCGTTACGCGGCGATAAAGTTGACATACCAATATCTAAAATAACTCATCTTACATTTAACATGATTGCTCGCTGGTACATTGCTCCATGCGTTGAGTGTTTAGTAGGTACCATCGATGCAGCATAATATTCCGCGCATTTATCGCCCCGAACTTTACGGGAAAGGGAATAAATGCTACTTGTTGGTGCGTCTGAAACAATTTCAATAGCCTTAGAATCGCATCAGCGGGTGCAAATATCCGAGCGTATTTTTTGGCATATACTCATTGGGTTTTCTTGGTGGCTTTTGACGACCAAAATATTTATTGGACATAATAGAAAAAAGAAGCCTAAATATTAGAATTAGTGTATAGGTAATTGATAGGTAATATAGGATTTAGAATTTCGGACTAAAATGAGTAGATGTTTCAATTGAAAATTCACCTTCAGAATTCGCTTTCTACAGAATAGTTGAATATTAACTAACGATTCTTTCAAGTAGTAACATCAAATTCATTCGATATCTTTGATAAATGATTTCAATGATAATAGTTTCTACATAAAGAGTATCTTAAAATAATCTCACATTAGAAAATAGCATCTTCATATGAACCTCCTTTTTCGAAACATCACACAGCCCTTGAAATTCTATCTAATGCAGCTTCTGTACCTTCCAATATATGTTTTTTTACCATGCCTGAAAATAGTCCCATGAAGCCGGAAACCTTAATGTCCCACTCAACGTCGACGACAGTATTATTCTCTCCTTCCGAATGGATAACTATAACCTTTTTCCCTCTAATGGGACCTTCGACTATGGTAGTGGTTATAGACTTCATCGGTTCCAATGACACAATTTCTTTGCATAGTGAGTTTCTAAAGGCAATTACAACCTCTCTCTCGATTCTATTGTCAGATTTACTGATGTTCTTAATAGATTTGGTTCCATGCCAAAATTCTGGCTCTCTATCAAGGTCTGATATGATCTCCCACACCCTGAAAGGGTGAGTCTTGATTTCCTTCGACGTATGAAAGTTAACCATATCCTTACTGAGTTCATGAACATTCGGACTTAATAGTTTTAGTATCGAATCAACAGTACCGACTGTGTATCTTGAAAAAATATCTCATAGACCTCTATTTTGTGATGCGAATGATTTTTGGGCTATATCACCGTGCTTCAAATGATTTTGATCGTAATCACCAAATATTTAATTTGTTAGACTAATGTTTATTGCTTATAAACAATCTAGTTTTCATGGCGGGATCTTCTTTTCTATTGTAGACAATTTGTGATTCTAGTCGTGCTTTCAAAGTTAGTATCTTCCATAGTAATATTAGTCAACCGATTAATACTCACTTAGGTTACAGAGTCAGTACTAACTATAATGAGAAGGATAAAATACACATTCTTTGCATAAGGCATTAGTGTATTTGCTTTTTTTGACTGCTTTGATCCTTACATTTTCCCTACAAAACTCGATAATGAGTCGTGAATTACCCATGAGGACATATTCAGATCCGCCAAGCCAATTAGGACAAGAAAATCAAGATAGACTTCAAAACTTAAACGTCACTATGCAGGAATATGTGGTTCCGAATAATCAAAGTTGGCCGCTCTATCCTCTATTTGATCACCATCGCAATCTAGTTTGGGTCGGAGATACCGTTATTGACAGCGGTAGAATTTGGGCTTTCAACATGACAAATGCGAAATTTAAAGAGCATAAATTGAACGACACTAGCATTGTATCTATTTTGGCTCTTGACTCCAACAATACGATTTGGTACCTCGATCCTCTTTTGAAGAGAGTAGGATTTTATGATTCTTCATCACATCCTATAAATCAAGTTTATCCAATTCGGACGAATGTTACAATTTTCGGAATGACCATGGACAAGAATGATACTATATGGATGACTTCACCTGACAATGGCGAAGTATTAAGATTTGATACGAAAACTAAGGAATTTGAACCAGTTATTCATTTGCCTTTTCCTGATTCACGTCCTTTAGGAATCACCTTCAATAGACCTGACACCATTTGGATAGCTGATGAAACTGGAAGTATAATTAAGATAAATTCAAGCGATGTAAGTATGATAGACCAATATAGGCCCAATATCTCAAAAGGAAACATACTTCCAAGTCCAACTGCAATTTTGGTGGTCCCAGATTTGAATAGCATTTTTGTATCGAATCACAATGATAAATCAATTACTTCATTTAATACCGTATCAAATTTGTTTGGATATTACAGACTTAACACTACGGGTTTACCGTTTGGGATGGCCATAGACAAATTTGGGGATATATGGATAGCCCAACACACTTCAAATAAAATATTCGTTCTGAATCCATCATTTGGAAGTATGAAGGAATTCTCATTAATCGATACCCATCCATATGTGCAATGGATAACATCTGATTCGAATGGTAACATTTGGATGGCTGAACAACTTGCTAGTTCGCTTGGCTATATTAGGATTGAGGAAGACGGAATTGTAGATAATCAAGAACGATGAAACATAAGTGGGGTCTACAACGATAGCGGACTTCATTAACGCAATTGCATCAATATTAGATGGATACATTAGAGCAAGAAAGAGTCTTACTAATGAGAGAAGCAAGAATTTTTTATTGTGTGTAATAGTCAATTCTCAATTCCATGACAAGTGGAAACTGCTTGATTTTTTTGTTTGATCTTAGAATGTTAGGTTTCCTAAGGATTGAGGATCCGGAGACTTCCAAATGGTGCAATAATCAAAAGATCTGACATTTGATTTGGGATACTATATAATTACTTGTTTGGACCACATATATGCCATTACACAAATTGATGCACTTAGTAACAATGTGGAACTTGAAATGGATTTTTTTTTGAGATCTTTTATCACTTCTGGTCATAAATTACTATTTATTTCTAGTCCATGTGTTTTAAAATTAACGAAATTCTAAGTTGGGATACTTGTGAAATACTTGGGTGACGAAATTTGTCAAACTGTTTTGATATTAATTTACTATATCATTTAGTTTAGCTCTTACAAACAGACATGGGGACACCAAGAGTAACAGCAATTGGGAATAACATCGTCATGGCTCAACCGATGAATTAATATTTAATCTGGACATGACAATTTTAGACTAGTTAGATATTTCGTATGGTATCACTAGGTATATACTTGCAGAGACAGTTATATATGTGAAGGGAAATACGTTGGTTTTGGTGACAATAGTCAGTGTTTCTCTAAACGACGATATATTGGGAGGTATCGATAAGCTTCAGAAAGCACTTGGTTTCACAGGAAGATCAGAGATAGTCAGGGCAGGCATTCGGAATTTACTAGCAGAAGAACGAATGAAACAGGATCTAGAAGGCATTGTCAATTCTTTGCTACTGGCGGTGCATGATGAAGATTCTGATGATCAAGTTGCATCCATAAGACACTCATTTGACAAGATTATTAATGTGCATCTCCACAATAAAATTGATAAACATCGGTGTCTTGAGATATTCTCTCTCAAGGGAGACGCCAATGATATTAAGGAAATAGCTAGACGGCTCCAAGCAAATAAGAAGATGCATTTTGTCAAACTTATCGTAGTCTGATTGAACGGCTCAGTATTGTATTTGTTAAAGTCCCGGAATTTAGGCCAAGTACTGTATTGAGGAGAAGTATTCTATTTAGTGAGAGTGTTACTACTATTAAAATCGTTATCATTCGAACCTAATAAACCTCCATTTACAAATACTTCCATCACAATATACCACAGCAAATTTCGAGTATAAATCCAATAAAAAATTCTCTGGATAGAATCATGGTTGTCAATATTATAAGCGATAGTACGACATCCTAAATATACTAACCTTATGTAAGATTCTTCGAAGGAAAAAATGTACAGGATTAATTCATTCATCAGCACGATGCTGACTGTGAGTTTACTAATAATATTATCGGGATCATTATCAACTGTTTATGGTGAAAATTGTGATGATAATAATCACGACAAGTGTGCGGACAAAGACAATTCTCACACAACGAATGAGAAGGCATGTGCCGGATTGAAAGACAACAAAAACTCGGAGGATGGAAGTTCAAATGTAAAGGTTCAAAATGCTGATCAAAAATGTTCTGATGGGTCGCTGGATACCAATCGCCCCCTACTTGGGGGAGGTCCTTACGCCTTTCCAACCGATACATTTACCCTGCCCACGTAGCACACTTGATCCCTCAAACCACCAAATTATTTTCTATTTACCAGTTAGTCCCTGTTAATTATGAACTGTACTAAGGGTAAAATCCTTTAAAGATAAAATAAATGCCATCTATTCCAATTTGAGAATACAAAATACTTTTCTACGTTCACAATTGACATCATATCCCATCAATCGTAAATACGTGTTACCATCCTGAAGTTCATCAGGCGAAAATTGCCCTTGCTACTTGTATTGTCCGTACAATATTCACCAAGCGAATAGTTGTTTATTCCAGTCGTCCAACACTGAGTTTGTCGATAATGTATTCTTTAGAGGCCCCATAGTTCCTTCCACTTAAAATTACATTTTGCACAAGTTACTAATTGGAGTGCATTGCCGTCAGTCCTACGTATTGTTTCAATGCTCCCAAGGATGGATTTACACTTGATACAACCTTGATATATAGTTATATTATCTTTCTTCGCGATTATCTCTGGATATTCCACTTCTACTAAGTATGCGTTCATCGCTTATTTGAGCTTGGCGTCATTTATTACGAGGATTTTCAATATACGATTCGCATGGAGCATTTATTTATTTCCTGGTCCAACTCACCACCTCATGTTGAATTGATTACTTGCTAGTGGCATTCAATTTTTGGATACTTTTCCTAAGAGGGATAAAGAGAACTAGAGGATTCAATTTCGTATGCCGTCCATAAGATATTTTAAAGAATAAGGATACCAATCGCGACATATGATTCAAATCGTATTTGCTATTGAAATAGCGCCGGTCTTAATTGCCACCATTCTATTTCAAATCTTCATGCCGCAGCCTGTTTGGGGCGATATATTAGATTGTGTTGACGATGCATTATGCGACGGGACTGAGAAAGATAACATAATGATTGGTGATAATATCTCAAACACAATGAGGGGACTAGATGGAGCGGATCAAATGATTGGAGGGGAAGGAAATGATGATATGAGCGGAGATGGTCGTGCGGATTATATGCTGGGGGACGAAGGAGCCGACACAATGAACGGGGGCGATGGTAGTGATCAAATACTTGGAAGTAATGGGAATGATAACGTCTTTGGTGGACATGGAGCAGATGAAATAATTGGAGGGGAAGGAAAGGATACTATCTTTGGCGGAGATGGCGGCGATACGGTAATAGGGGGTTCGGCTAAAGATGTAATAGTTAGTGGGAAAGGAAGTGATCAAATTAGCGCTGAATCAGGAGATGACAAGATTTATCAGGGACCCATCAATTCGACTGAACCTGATGGCAGCAAAGATGTAATAATCTGTGGAGATGGAAAAGATGAAATCTGGATTAACTTTAGTATTGATGGAGATCAAGTTAGTGATGACTGCGAAATTATTCACAAAGGCTAACTAACTTTTGGTTACCCTAAAGTAGACTAGTATCAAATCAGCATTTACGACTAGGTAACGTATCAGTTTAATGATAGCAGGATCACGCAATCTTGTGCGTATTCTACGCATTAGAATGGGCAGATACTATCTGATATTTTCCTTTTTTTTCGTTCTATGGGATCTAAAGATAACTTGGAATGTAAGAATCCGTACGGCAGTATCTGTATACATCGATTGCCTACTAATTCTGAACACCATTATTATTGTCATCGTCTTCAAGTTTCTTATCAACCTCCTCCTGTAACTCCTTGTATCGTTCATATTTCTTGGTCCACTCTGACAACACAAACCATTGTCTTATTCCTATGCCTAGCCAGACTGCAGATATGATAAGAGGGACTATACGTAAATTAAAAAATTTGTAATGTCTTCCTTCTCCAGGTATCATTTTTTTCTCGACCGGACCACTGTCTTCATAGGGTGGCGCGAACACCAAAGAACTGATAAGTAGAGTTATAGGAGGAAGAATCATAACTGTGAGAATCATAATGATGAACATTTTCTTTGTTTTGTTCAGCTGATAAATTATGCCGTCCATGAGTTTGAAAAGGTTCCGCTCTGGACTAGACTTATCATCATTAAAATCGACCATTACTTAGCGATTCTCTCCTTTTTTGCTTAAAATCATTTGGGTAACATTGTTACGTATCTGATTTCTCATTTCTAGGAAATAGCGCCTCATATGGTTCTAAGACCTCTTTTAGGATTTCTCTTCCTTTCTCAGACACTCTATATTTCATGATTGTTTTGTTACCCCAGGGTTCTTCAATCTTGGCCAAAAGTCCCTTTCTTACCATGTCATCAAGTATTCCCTTATGTTTGATATTGTTCAAGCCGCAATAACTCATTAGCCTGCTTTGGTTGAGTTCCCCATATTCGGATAGTTTAAGGATAATATCCTTGCGAATGTAAATTCTGTCTCTGTATTCATGTACCAATTCTTCTCAAATTTCTATTATTGAGGCCTGTCTATCTTACACATAATCCAAAAGATCATGTCAGTTTCATGCCTATGAATTCATTTCTGACTTAAATAGTTGGCTATCCGTTCTCTCTTTAAATGTTGTTATTTTAAGATTTGGTAGACGGTTATACAGTATAATGGCTGTAAATAACATTGTAAAACATACATGGGCATCTGACTTGTAAGCATAGAAATAGCATAGAGTTGCTACAATTTAGTTCCGATTTTTGATCTACTCAAGTCTCGGGTGAGTATTTAGGATAATTTTAAATGTTCTATGCCGCTATTTTTGTACAAATTCATAGACCTGTGAGGATTGCATGGTCATGTATCACCTCAATTTTTAGGTAATGATGCACTTTCTCATTATTGGCAAGCTTAGTTAGAGAATTCTAGAATTTGTCGATTTTGTTTAGATTCATGCAAAATCAATCGGAAATGATAAGAAGATCATATGAATTAGTAACACCGTACTTTTTTGGGAATATGACAAAAATAAATACTATTTCTCACGGTTATAGTGGCAAGGGGATATGAACTAGTATGAAGCAATGCGTAACTGGAATGAAAAAATCTAGTTCAGCTGCTATGATCTGGATCCTGAAAGTTTTCTCGCAAGAACGCTACTTTGATGTGGTAAGGATCATTGCAAGGGATTCTGCCTGCACAAAAAATGAGTTAACCTCTAAAAATATTATGGACTAATTGAACCTTACCAGAAGGCAGTTCAATTTCAGAATTTCGAGACTTATGGTGGGCAAACTGGTTAAAAAGATAAACAATAAGTATAGTCTCACAGAATTTGGTGAGGAAGCGTATAATGCCATAAAAATTATTGAAAATGCCACAAGAGTTCAGGCTACGCTTAAGGCAGTTGACATCATTAAATTCTCCAAATGTTCGATAGATGAAGACATGGACAGGATAATACGCTTATACACAATCAACATTTAAGAGAACTGATTACACAAACCTCTCTTCACCAACGACTCCAACGAAGTTAGACCGTTTCACACCTTATATGGAGAATGTACACGTCGCACGCGTACATGATTCATCCATGATATAAATTGTTGCTGGAAGAAAATTACTCTTTATCCTGACCATAGGTGAATTACTAAACATAGTTCTTTGATATAGTTCGAAAGTAACGCTGTCATCATAGTTCCAATATCTAAACAAAATTCATTGTGACTTTCAATCTCTGCTAATAAGTAAGCATTTGTGCTGTGTGAGATTATTAATATTACCATATTCAATACTGACAACCAACAGTTGTCCTTTTTGAGACCAGATACAAATTTGAAGATACGGAACCCAAATGCAGATCAAACTTACTTACCTACTTCCATGCTAGTAAGTTGGTATTAGATTCAGGCGGATCTAAAAGATTCGTGTGGAATCAACTTATCGGGAATGCGAATGGAGTCTGGTAATTACAGTGCTTCGGCGTCTTTTAGTTTATTGGATGCTAACGCAACGTTCTCTATATCACAAAATTAGATATTACCAATCAAGATAGCAATACTAAATTTAACGATCTACATGAGTCGTCATATTGTCATTAACACCTATTCTTGATTAGAATAGGTCAAATAATGAATGTTTGCGAGATAGATCAGCCTGAATACCAAGTACCGTATCAAACATTAACGAAGATTATCCTTTCCTGAAGATAAAATATTTGTTACGTTGATCATTATTCAAGCATTTTCAGAATGATCTTTGCGGCCTTTTCAGCTCCATTTGGAGAAATTGTTCTGTTATCTCCACCAGTTCCTATTTTTTCTTCTATTAAATGTTCCAACCTGAATATGTCATCATACGTATAGCCTAACCTTCCTGCGTTTTCCTCCTGTTCGAAGTGATTCTTAACAGGAATAAAAATACCTGGAGTTCCATACACAATCGATTCGTCCATAGTAGACCTTCCAGCTAACGAAATAATCAAATCAGCCGCATATACATATTCATGCAGATTATTTACAAATCCAATGGGCTTGCATTTTGAATGATAAATTCCATTCTTATATAAAGATGGTCCGTAAGCAACTATCATATCTACATCCATTTTCATTGTCAGTTTCTTGTGCGCCCTTATTGCCATTTCAATCAAAAATTTTCCCGCTCGCTGTCCCTCCAATAGTAACCAATATTGTCCGCCTCTGCATGCCAAATTTTTTACGTAGTACTGATCTATTTGTTGTACTTAGATTTCGCACAATTGGCCCAATATGGGATATGTTATCTCTGTTCTCCCCATAGTCCGGGATGATAACTTGGTCGCATTTTTTTATCATTTTCAGCATAGATCGATTCATTCTTAGTTCAATGTTTGAAAATAACCCTTTAACAAGTTTAGTTCCAATTAGATCCGTTATCAAAATTCTTTTTCTATTTCTGTTTTCTCCTATGGATATTGAAGCAAAATCTTCGTCACTGACTATCAAGCCATCTTTATTTTTGTCTATAAAATCGCTAGCAATTACCTTACATTTTCTATAATATAGTAGATATTGCAAAACCCATTTTAAAACAGAGCGTAACTCCATAGAATTACTCACATTAAATTTGTGAGGTTTGTACGCATTATAAGCGACGTATCCATCTTTTGAAAAAATGTCAATGGCAGGCCAACCAGAGACGAAAAAAACTTCCTCTCGCTTGAGAGAACATAAGTTTTCACAAATAGCGACGTCCCGTGTAGCATGTCCCAATCCTATCGGACTCGTAAAGAATATTATCACTTATAGACTTCAAATCTAAGTATAATCTAAATATTTAGGTCTGTTAATCTCGTACAAATCCAACATATAAGTAGGGGAATGAATTTAATCCTTAGCCAATTTAAAATATTATTTTCATAACTTTAACCCCAAAATTAGATCCAAATTGTGATACCAAACACGGAATTATTTGCACTAAAATATTCATCTTAGTTGTTTTGATTGTTCTGACGCTAAGTGCTAACTTTTAGCTTCTACAAATGTTTCAATTGTAGTTTAAGTGTAGTTATGATGTTATAGTTTGATCTATTAAGAAGATTCAGGGAAAATCTCTAGTTAATTAGATGAAGTCTCTTTTTTAGATCTTTTGACACATTTCTTATTGTTACTTCTGTAACTCCTGCAGCTTTTGCCATATCTGCCTGTCTCACAATCATGCCATCTTTCTGTAATGAGATATACAACACTGCTCCAGCAAGTCCCATGGGACCTTTGCCTGCGGAAAATCCACATTCAATGACTTTTTTCATTAGATCTGTAGCGTGCCTTATTGCCTTTTCGCTTGATTCAATCCTGCTTCCAATTTTTTCTATGCATTGGGAGTAATTTACTTGCGGCATGTTTCGTTCTAAATTTACTACTATCTCTCTGTAGCTTTTTGTAATAGCTTTCTTTCGTATATCACTTGCGAGCGAAATTTCGTTAATGGTCCTGGATATACCCATTTCTCTGCATACAATGTAAAGACACGCAACAAGAACTGCATATATTGACCTTCCCTTAACCAGCCCTTTTTCTTGGACCTTCCTGTAAATGTAAGCAGTTTTTTCAATAACTGAATATGGCAACCCTAGTTTGTCCTTCAACTTATCCAATAGCACAAAAGCCGTTTTGAAATTTCGTAGTGAGCTGTCACTCAATTGAGTTCGAGCATCCCATGTTCGTAGTCTGTTCATTCTAACTTGCATATTCGTATCAATCATCCGTCCTGATGAATCTCTATTTGTTTTACCAATAATTGTAGACAAATTCATATCATGTACTGCTAGTGAAAAAGGCAGTCCGGTTCTCGACCTATTATTTTCATCATTGGCAAATGATCTCCATTCTCTTCCATTATCTTCTACTACATCAGTAGCAATTGTTCCACAGTTACTACACACGATCTCACCAGATTCCAGATCCGTAACCATCTTACCTTCAGTAAGGCTACAAGTCAAACACGTAATTATTTTTTGCATTATAACGTATGAAGTTATTGTTATATACGGTTAAGATATATATAAATATTGTACCGTTATCTGCAAATATTTCTAGTATGGCTGCAACAAAGTAATGCTTTCAGCATCATCCAAATTATTACGGTCTGTTTACACAGCTTTAAGTGGCCTGTAGTTGGCGAAGGCTAAAAGTATGGCGAGGTAGGTTAAACCTATGCAATATGTTACTTTGTCTACAGTCTCATGCACCCGCAAATGTAAATGTGGGCTTCGTTTTTGGATTACTTAGAATTGACGTAAGGAGTGTCGACGCCCTAGATCCATATTACTTCCTAAATTACCAATAAGTTTGAAGTAGGTGATTTAAGCGTATATCTGGACAACTGTTTTACTTTTCTTATGCTTTTTCATTACCGACCATCACAAATGAACCAAATAAGAGTTAACTGTGAATAATGGTTCCTCTTTGGCAAGTCACGTAATTCATCTTAAGGATGTGAGGAATTAAACTAAAGTTGAAGATAAACTAAATCTACACATCGAGTTGAAAAAAGGATTGATAATCTACAAAATAACGCTGTAAATGTGATAAATGTATGCGTCTGGGAGTAAAATGTTCAGGTAAATTTATGATTAGAATATGTATTGACTATCATGTACTCGATATTGTCGTTTCTTTGGATATCGAACAAATTCCTTAAATATAACTTAGGGTTGTGATTTTCTATTACTAACCGTGCTGGTAGCTCCATTAGTGATAGTTTGTCTGAGGTAGATAAGACTATTTTGAAAGACCTTCTATCACCCAATGGACGGAAATCATCACTCTCTCTAGCAAATGGATTAGGCATCCCTCTGACTACAATTCAGCGTAGACGTAAACGGCTAGAAAAAGAATTTTTGGAGTCAAATTATTCCTTGAATCTGGATAAGTTTGGCTGGCGGCGTGTTGATTTCTTTATCTCAACTAAAAACGGGAAGACGGAGGAAGTAGCCATTGATCTTTTTGGATTAAATGAAGTAACGTTTGTGGGGAAAAGTATCGGAGCCCACACGATTGATCTGAGAGCTGAAACAATTGTTAAGGATAACGGTCAACTTCTTGACCTCCTAGAAAAGATAAAGGGCATGGGCGGGGTTACTGACGCCATCTGGAGTGAAATTGTTAAAGTAATGGGAAAGAAGAGATCCATCCCAAGCGACATCATAGATCAACTTTAGATCATTGCATTAATACGGCTTTTGATTACTACTAAACAGTACTACGATGTTAAGAAAGGCATAAGCCATTATTGTTTCCTCAAATGGGTAAAGTATACCCTTCAATAGATATTATTCTATTAAGTCAATGTCATATTACTAGTCGGGTTAGCAGTCCAATTCAGGTCAGAGTTGAATCAACTCAAAATTATGCATGAGTGATTAAACAAATAATAATGTGGGTAAAGTCGTTTCTTGATCATTTAGTTCGTCATGACTCCTTCTCAACTGACTTTTTAAATACAGTGTAATGATTCGGTGAATCCTCCATTCTACTTATTCTATGCAGTTCAGTTAATCAGCAAAATGTTGAAAGATATATGATGAAATCCGCAATTCTACAATTTATTCATATCCATTCTGAGAGTACTAAAAATTAACTCGGAAGCAATAACACACGAATGATGAATTCCCAGTCTCCATACTTAGTCGTATTTCCCATCCCTTTCTCGACAGATTCTACTTTTCAACTTACTTACGATTCTCTTTAGAATAGAAAATCCAGGAAAAATATCTTGTTTATGATACAGTTTGAATTTTCTACAATTCCGATTGAAGTATGCATGAGTCTCTCCCGAAAATTAATTCCAGAGTAGAGCGCCCGTGTTACCAATTTGATTTTAAGAAACAACTGACTCGACCTACATTAGCACAAATGCAGCTTTTGCTATAACTTCCGACAGTGCCGGATGAACATGAATGGAGTTCACAATTTTACCAATTGTGCCATTCCCATTTCGCATAATGGGTATCACTTCATGAATAAGAGTCGAAGCTTCGGTTCCCAATATATGACAACCGAGTATTTCCTTACTCTTTGCGTTGATCATGAACTTCACGAATCCCGCTTCATCTAATATAGCTTTACCCATCGCGGTATGGATATATCTATGGTACGATTTTTTATATTCTACCTTCATACGACTCAATTCCTGCTCAGTATAACCCACTCCGGCAACTTGGGGAGAACAGAAAATTGCATGAGGCATTGCGGTGTAGTCAACAGGTATCTTTTCATCATGATTTAGGATATTATGGTAAGCGTACTGAGCTTCCAGGTTAGCGCTATGTTTAAACGGATAACGGCCAATAACATCACCTAGTGCAAATATGCCTCTAACATTTGTTTCGAGAAAATCATCTGTTGTGATATACCCCTTATCATTTGTTAATACGCCGGTTTTTTCTAGATCAAGAGTGTCTGAGTTTGGCGTTCTACCTGCAGCAATAAGCAGCTGATCTGAAACTATTTCTACGACATCACCAGATACATTTCTTGTTTTGATATTATACATACTACCTTTCCTTGAAACAGATTGAGCTGTACAATCCAAAAGCAAATTATACTTTTTGGAATATAATTCAGTTATTTTTTTGGAAACATCTTGGTCCTCTGATGGTATCAATCTGTCTTTGTGCTGGAGTATATGAATTTCTGTCCCTAGTGAGCCAAAAAAATGCGCTAACTCGCATGCTATATATCCACCACCTATTATGGTGAGTATTTTTGGCTGTTTGGTAAGCCGAAGGGCATCATCACTAGTGAGATAGCTGATATTATTTAGGCCTTCTATATCTGGAATCTTGGGTCTTGAACCAGCAGCAATTAATATTTTTTCTGCTGTCAATTCCTCTTTGTTACCTCCACAAGATATTGTCTTTATTCCAATGAATTTACATTCTGAGGAAAACAGTTTGGGATTATCCAATCCTTCGAGCGCATTTTTTATCTTTTCTGAGTCATTGTCAATTATTGTATTTACTCTTTCAACTATCCTTCGAAAATCGACAGAAAATCCGTTTGTGTTAATGCCAAAAAGATGAGCCCTCTTGATCGTTTCAGCAACATCAGCACTATGTAAAAGCAATTTTGATGGTATACAACCCGTGTTGAGGCAAGTACCACCCATTTTACTCCTCTCCACTATTGCAACTTTAGGGCCATGTTGAGCTATTGCCTTTGCTACGTCTAGACCAGAGCCGCTTCCAATTACTATAAGGTCAAACTTTTGCATGTATTTTGTATGTGCTAATAATATAAATTTGTGATATAAAGTTCGTTTCTAACAGAACTTATATCTTATTAGTACAATCTCTATAAGAAGTCCAAATGTTCAATACAGAGTGACTTAGGGTCTTCCACAACTTCGAATTCCAAGAAAATACAGGATCCATAACAGATTTTTTAGGAACGGAGGACAGAACAAGCAGGAACTGTTGTCGCTTTTGATAACAGTTATGATGTAAAGTACATCCACAGATAGACAAACAACCATGTACTTCTAGTTATCAAGTGATTTTTCGACTTCCACCCTGCATCTAGTCACTACGGCGGTTATAACTCCTAATGCTGCAAGCCAAGGTGCCAGAGTTATCATGGCAACGGCTCCAGCTGCTCCCCATGTGACGGGAATGGAAAGAAGCAATTTCCCCTTTTCATCCTTGACAAGGATCCTCTTGACGTTGGCATCACGCACTATTTCTTTGACCTTTCCAACCAACCCCCCGGCTGACACATGATAAACGTCTTTCTTAAGTCCCATCTGTGTTCCACAGTTTGGGCAGAATTTGCCGTCACTCGGAAGTTCGGCTCTACATTCTCGACACTTTGCCATCTTATGACCTAAACTACATCATGATACCAAGATCGCTTTAAACTTTTAGAGTTAGGTAACGCCATAAGTAGTTTGGACTCAGAGATTGAAGCAGATTACTCCCATCCACCACAAAATAGTAATACAAGTCATAATCGTGATGTTAAACAAACCGCCTCCGAAAATAAATTTTCTTAGACGGTTGAGTAAACTAGTGGGCCCTCCTGTCCTCTAATTTTTGTATGGAGATACATCAGGGAGTGAACTCCAAAGTTGTGAAAGTTGTGCCAAATGAAGAAAGACATCAAATACAAGCGCTAACCCGTAAGGAGCAGGATCATCAGATAACGTTGGTCAATAGATATTGGAATTTACGAATCAGGCTGGTCAATATCTGAACTTGAACTACGTTTTATGTGCTTATGATATAATAATTGATTTGATTTGCCACATGTAAGGTTATTATCTAAAGATGTTGAATTACATCTTCACAGTTGTTTGCGTTTGTATCTCCTTGAGCAGGATTAAATCCTACGACTATATCAAATCCTCCGCCACAATCAAAGTAGTTAGCGCCTGGACCACCTTGTAGGACATCATCTCCATCTCCTCCATACATTTCATTGTTACCGTCTCCACCTACTAGAAAGTCATCGTCAAATCCACCAAATACAATATCATCACCCGAATCGCCATATAGCTGGTCAAGACCTGGACCTCCTTGCATATTATCATCTCCAGAATTACCATACGCCTTGTCGTCATCAAATCCTGCTTGTAGAACGTCACTATCGGGGCCTCCTCTTAACAAGTCATCGCCTGCCAGACCTATAATTATATCAGGAGCTTTACTCCCATCTACGTGATCGTTAAGCTCAGTCCCTACACACAAATGTACTCCTTCTGATCTTTGCCACACAGTTGGACATCTGTTACCTATTGCAAACACATTCGTTAGAGGAATAATTCCAACAACAAGAACTGTAAACAGTATAAAAGCAGTTGCTGCACAATTAACTCTTCGCATATATCGAACTAATGGAGATGATTTGGATAATAAGAAGTGCGGAGCTAGAATCGGATTCGTGTGCTATAAAAAATGTAGCTAAAGTGGTTAGATGGTATTGTTAATATTGATGCTACCTTGATCAATCGCGACTACATATTCACATCAATTCTCAGTGATATTTATGAATTAATTAACGAAATTATGCAGATTTGAGCCTTTTTACTAATTCCATTCGTGCATTAATGACATTTATCTGCTCTTCTAGCAACTTTTTGTAACCTTTGAGAAGTTTTGCTTGGTCAACATAATTTCGCCTCTCGATTTCTATCATGGTATCTTCAAAACCTTTGACGATCTTATCCAGATATTCACCTAATGCTTGAATATCCCGAGCATCTTTTTTAGCACCAACCGTAAATGTCTCTTCTGCTTTACCTTTAATTTCTTGAGCCTTCCTACCTATGGAAATGATTGCCTGCTTAAATGAAGTGGTTCCTTCCTTAAGACTGCCAGCGATCAGATCGTAATCTTCAACCTTACTCTTTATTTTCCCAGAAGATTTTTTTGATGGTTTTGATGCCAGGTCTGATTCCGAAGTTAGAGTATCTGTCTTCGGTGTCTTGTTGATGCTCTGATCTTGTATGTCAGAATTCAGATTATCAGTTTTCTTAGGATCCTTTTTTTCCAGAGTGCCAGAGGATTTTGTTTCAATTATTTCTTCTCCTCCTTCTCCCTGTTTTTCATTGTCTTGCACTTTCATAGTTGATTTCTTGCCTTCCTTAGAATATTCAGGAGAACTATATAACTCACATTCATGATTACAAAAAGGCGCCCCGACATTCCATTCAGATCAAGATAATTCAACTGATATTATTCCTGAATATAGATACAGCGGAATAATTAGCAACTGGCTAACTACGGTCTCATGACAGCGAGCCGGAATAGCGCCTATGACATACAAAATGGGCATGACTGTCCTGAATGGTGAGTACCAACTAGAAATCTTAGAAAGGATAAGTGGAGATCATATCATATGGAATCCGCACATATAATTCGCTTCCATCATATCTTTCAACCTTGTCTTTTGGAAGCATATATTCATGAGATATTACTCTTCCATCTAATATTAGTAAGTTGTCTTTATATTCTCCAACGACATATCCACATGATCTTCCATCGTTTGCCTTTACAGGTGTTCTGTTTGATATTATTATATTCCAGTCCATTGGTTAGTCATTCACCTTTAAACCATTAGCAAAATAGTAAGGGTAGGATAATAAATGATTATACACAAACTTCGGAAATTTTTCACAATACAAATGAAGTTAACTATCTTAACGGGAAATGTAACCGTTGAATATTGAAAATCATCAGATAGATAGAAATTCATTTCTTCGGATGCCATAAAAATACAAACAACACGAGCAGGTTCTTTGAACACCTGAGTGTAGGAAACTTAGTTTGTACTTCATTCTTTCCAGTAACTTAAATTTTGTTGTGAAACCGGAACGGGATTCATTTAACTGCGCTCCAGTATGCGTAGACCGCGATCTTTTCATACTGGTCTTTAGATCATTCCACGCCATATATAATGGTATTGCGACTTTATGCCACGACAACCCAAAACACTTCCTGACCATAATCAAGTAATCGTGTACTTTGAAAGCAATTCTGCATTTATATTAATGATTTTTTGGGAGGAATTGGTACAAAGTTTTCGACTCGTTAAATTAATATACAGAGCCAAGGAATTCCAGGCGCAAATCGAAATAGTTATGAGATGTCAGTTAGCCAGACACCAATACTCTTTTCGTCTTGCTGAGCGGGAGAAGTTAAATTGGACATTTGAAGGATTAGGGATAAGAAATCTAGGGAAGGTTGTACCAATGCTCAGTCATGCTTGTTACTATACTTTTTCTTATCCATGCCACCAATATACGCCAAAAATATTGCAGATATCGTAGGTGCGCTCTTTATCATACCTTTTTCAATCTCACGATATACTTTTTGCTTCGATAATTTTAGAATCTTTATTGTCTCTAAGGTGTCGAGTGTCTGGCTGGAATGCTTGTACAAGCCTTGGGCACGAAAGACATGGTTTTTTTGCGTGCATCGGCCTGGCCAAGTGTAATGAAATGAAATCTCCTTAAGTACACGAGCGGCGTATCCTGTTTCTTCCAAGAGCTCTCTCCCGGCGGCCTGCATGGGTGTTTCACCAGGATTAATGAAGCCGCCAGGTAATTCCAATAACTGTTGCCCGACTGCGTGACGATAGTTCTCTACCATCAGGAGACTGCCATCATCAAAGATAGGAACAATATGAGCTGTGTCAAAAGTTAGTACCTTGTTATACAATTCCTTACGATTGTTCCCACAATCGAGTAACTCTTCGTACAAAGTCAACCATTTGCTCTCATAGACGATGGTGCGCTTAATGATTTTTAACATTAGCCAAAGTAATGATCTTTATCTTAAAAACATATACAATAACTTCAATCGAACACAATGTCATCCAACCTTATATTTTCAAAAAGACAGGGCTGCTCAACTTAGACAGGTTCAAATCTCATACATTTATTATCAACTGTTTACATTCCTTCGCCCAACCTGGTGAAAATACAATACTATCCACAAACCCTATCCTAATAAGATGATGTTGACACTCGGCGATTGGGAATATATCATGGGCAATTACATTTTGAACCTATGTGAGTGCATTACGTCTAAAAGTGTTCAAATGCGTGATTGTGACACATTTTATAGAAACAGCTTTTCACTTTTATTTATAGCAACTCATGAGACAGGAAAATGATGAGATTATAGTTCGCTAACACTTCACTCGCAGTGATGATTTAGCAAGAATGAATTCTAACAATGGGTTTAGTTTCTCATTTTGATCATATTGCAGGTACTTTCCATGATTAAAGGATAAAATTACAAATAAAGTGAATAATGATCCCTCATTATAGCAACATATTAAGATCACAAGATTGAATTCCATAGTCACCAATTTTGATTCTTCTGAACTTTAGAGTTAGATTTCCCCTAGCCTAGAATACGTATATTATAATAGCTCCAAAATACGTATATTATAATAGCTCCGAAAGAATATTTATAGATATTGCATTTTTGGGTGGGTTCATTTTGTCGTATAATTGACCAATACAAACATCGTCCTCTTTTCCCGCAGGATGTTGTTGCAATATGCGATGTCATAAAATTGGCAGTAGATAACGGAAATCAGATACCCGATAAATCATGGATGCTGTATCTTCTTGAGCTCTTCAACGTGCAGAATATACCAACAGAATTGAATCTAATCTGTCAGTTTGATAGCCAAGATTACTTCGAAGCAATATTTCAGGGTGTCAATAGATACAGATTCGTAAAGATACTTCCTGAGATAGCTCACTCTTATTCACGTATGTTGGTCTTGGATAAAGGTAAGAATTGTATAAGTTATATACTGAGTGACCTGGAGACAAAGGAACAAGAAATATTCAATCTCAATCTGAATCCAAATTTTCAATATTTGGGAGCAAATCAATTTACTGGAATGGAATGGTGGAACAAGACAGGTAATTTTCCATATCCACCAAGATACCATGTTGAAATATCACAACTTATGTTCGGAATACACGATGTCAACAACAATGATCCGGAATCCATAACGTTCATACCACATAACGCATTAATCCCAAATAACGATGGGTCGGAGACAGAATATCCTGTTTCATTCAACAATCCCATGTTAAGAGATGGCTGTATCTATTACTCGACTCGACGAGGCACTTGTAATAATGGGATTCGTTATAACTGTTAAACTACTTTATGTACACGATAGCTCAAAATAGCTTAATTCTCCTAAATGAGAACATACAATAGAAATATTTTCCTTCAGGATATCAGCGTTTCGAGCCGCCCTAGTCAATTACTTCATTAATTATGACTGGGCATTTAGAATCTTGAATATTACCGTCTTTTACTAGTCAAAGCTTTTCAACTATATCACGTAGTGTTATTATTACGTCATCATTTACTTGGCACTAGAACGTAAAGAATCAGTTTCTCAACGTATCCCTAGGGCGTCTTTTAAATCTATTTCGTGATCCTGCTCTTGTGCGATGATAGTTCTTAATTTTTCAGACAGAGCAAATTCACCTGCGCGCTCTGCTTGACGGATTCTCTCCCTGTAGTTCTTAATAGTTTCTTGCTCAGCTCTCAGATCGATTTCAAGCATCTTCTTGGAATCTCCTGAATATTCGGCTTCTTTCCCTTTCACAGTAGGGTCTCCACCCAGATAGTCGATCTGCCTAGCCAGTTCCAAAGCGTGTGACAATTCTTGTGACGCGTGTATTTTTAATTGCTCCGCTATGTCTCCATACTCGGCACCTTTTAAAGTGGAACTGAAAACCACATATTGGATAATAGCTTTGTACTCTCTTGCAAGATCATCGTTCAATCCTCTGATGATTTCTTCCTTGCTGGAAGTTGGCACTCCCTCTGCGTCTGCTGGTTCAGAATTTGTGTTTTTTGACACACCTTTAAGTCCATCTCTCTTCGACTTAAACTTTTACAAATTAATTTTGACTTACTTTTTCCTATGGAAGGAAATCAAGACTTAATACGTCAAGACAGCGTATTCTGCCTCAGACTTATAGTTGGCCTTTTGTTTATTCTATCCTCGAAATACGAAATATCAAATGCTACTTAACATTGGAATGGAAATCAAGATCTTGGAAATGCTGATGTTGGTTATAACATCTAGTATCAACAATATCACGGTTGTCCCTTTCGCAAGCGACCAAGATACCTTTAATATATACATGTCAGATGTTAAGATAGTGACAGGTTAGATCAAACCATGATCATTATTCACATAAGAGGTAATAATTAGATTGGACTGCTTTAAATGTGGTAATAAAATGTATAAAATACAATCATGTCATTTAAGATGTAATTGTTGTGGAGCCGAGATGGATTGCAGTGATAAAGGTTACGTTTGGTAATTAAATTTGAGTCTAATTAAACATGTATGTTGGGAGAATTGATATGTTACTGTATATAATACTGATTACTTTTATCAAATTCTTTTACAATCTCAAATCTATTCTCAAACTTGTCACTAGATACATGCCTAAGTTGAGGAAAAAGACTCACTGGATCTTTCGCCAACAAATTGGTAGGATGGCCCTCACCGAAGAAGTTTTTACAAAGTTCCTGTACCATTTTTCTAACTGTGTATTCTTCCAAGATTCCAAAGCTGTGAAGGTATTCATGAGCCAAAACTGTGAATAAATATGAATTGTACTCTTCAATAGATCTTCCCGTATTTTTTATTATCTCTAGTACAAACCTGTTAAGCACTATTACGTTGGAACCCAGGATATGATAGGCGCCTAAACCAGAAGGCATACCTTGTAGTATAAGGCTCAGACCGGCTCTACGCATATCAAAAACGGCAGATATTGCATATTTAACCAACTCAAAAGTTTGATCATAATTCTCTACCTCGAGTAGCTTCTCTTTGTTTAAGATGTGTTCCCGACTACTAATTACCACTTTGTTGCTATTTTCTTATTATGTCATCTCCAAATTTAACTGTATAGAATTTTATACAGCTCGCCTTGCAATTTAAAGTATTTAGCCAAAATGAACCCCCTTACTAAAAATATTGTCCGGTGTTATGGACGTTATTTATTGTGGTAATAAATGAAAAGGATCTTAATTGTAAATCGGCGTAACCATTACCCCCCAAAGCCAGAATCGCACAGCGAATTATTGTTGTGCTCGAACAATTCACAGATTTAGGGAGGTTCACACAATGATTTCCTGCTGGAGTTAGTGTGGTCGTACAACTAGAATTTGGCCTGGTGTAATTACACCTTCTAGACAAATTAAAAAACGTGAAATAAAAGTACCATCAAACGTTAACTCAAAAGAGACATGATTAAGTATATCAGAGGCAGATGAGAATATTAACAATCAAGTTGGTGATCTTTCTATCCAAGCGGCGAAAAACACGGAAAGTAAAAGAATCAGAAGTCAAAGTTGGATCAACAGGTGGGGGTTTAGCGCGGATGGCGGTCAAGTCAAACTTTGATCCTATGATCAAGATAAATGGGAATTTCACAGACAAAGACAAAACAATAGAATTTCTCGAGAGCAGAGGCTTTGCCATGGAACAGACAGTTGATAATTTCAAAATGAGTTACTTACCGTTCTATTGGATCTGGGCTAAACGAAATATTTGTAGAATCAGACGAATTAGAAGCAATAAAACAATTGGGCAATCTCATGAAGATTATCGACAGCGATGAAATCTTAATACTGAAAATGCAGCTGCTGTAATAATTAGTTCGAATAAATTCAAGATTGGATATGCTGTCTATATGAACTATTAGGTACATAATACAATCGCGCTTGTAATCTATCGTTCTTGTGTTTTATCGTTCTTTTGTCAATTCAGTTTTCTGACCAAGTCTGTTCATAAACTGAGCAATCAAAACCTTCAAACGGACCTGACCCTACTCATACTCCCTAGATCGCCTGTTCATTTTCTTGACCAGATCCGATATCAATTGCACGTTTAATAGGAGAAATAAAGATCTTTCCCATTTTCGAATTGGCCCTAACAATCTTAATCACATCATTTTCTTTTTCATCGGTCACAACCACCTGCAATATGTACTTGTCATTGAATTCAGGCGTGAATATCTCAGTACCCTTGGAAGCATGAATTGAAGGGCCGATGCTCTTACCTCTTCCTTTCACTTTAAAGACAGTTATCCCACCAACATGAATTTGCTTCAATGCTTCGTCTATTGCTTGTACATCATTTTGCGGAATTACTATCTCGGCCTTAATCAAGAACTTTACGTCATAATCTTGCCTTAAAAACATTGTCTATGTTTTGATGATGCACAGCTTTTTATAGTAGCGGTACAAAATACACAAAACTATTGCCAATAGACACTGGTAATACTGCATGGATGCTCGTAGCATCGAGTCTAGTACTGTTGATGATTCCTGCCCTTGGAATGTTTGAAGCAGGTTTGCTCAGAAAAAAGAATACAGTTTCAATTTTCATGCAGATCTTTTTTGGGTTAGCCCTTTTGAGTGTTATGTGGTTTATCTTTGGATTCAGCTTAACCTTTGGCCCTGATACTGCAGGGCTTGTAGGTAATCTTGACTGGACATTCCTAAAAGGGGTTCCATTTAATGATTCTTTAGCTAACTATGCTCCTACAATCCCCGGAGTTCTATTTGCAAAATTCGAGATGATGTTCGCAGTAATTACTCCATTGTTACTAACTGGTGCCATAGCCGAGCGAATGAAATTCAGCGCGTTTATTATATTCATAGTTGTTTGGAGTTTTCTAATATACTATCCACTAGTACACTGGATTTGGGGAGGAGGATGGCTGGGCAAACTAGGTGTAGTGGATTTTGCTGGGGGAATAGTAATTCATACTAGTGCAGGAATGGGAGCGCTTGCTCCGGCTCTAGTTCTAGGCAGAAGATTGAACTATGGTCCAGCCATCATGGTTCCCCATAGTATCCCTCTAGCGGTACTGGGATCCGCCCTATTATGGTTGGGATGGTTTGGGTTCAATGCTGGAAGTGCATTGGCTTCAGGTGGTGTTGCTGGAAATACTGTAATTAATACTCATATGGCTTCATCAATATCCGCTTTGATTTGGGTAGGGTTATCGTGGTTGAGAACAGGTAAACCAAGCATCATCGCAGCGATAAATGGTGCCATAGCAGGACTTGCAGGGATAACTCCTGCTTCGGGATATGTAAGCGTTGAGCATGCATTCCTTATAGGAATAGCAGTAGGTATTGCTTCCTATCTTGGGGTAATCTTCCTAAAAGACAGATTAAAAATTGATGATGCTCTAGACGTAAGCTCAGTACACGGGATTGCAGGAATTATCGGGTCACTTGCTATCGGAATTTTTGCATCTTCGATCATCAATCCTATGGGCCCAAATGGATTATTATATGGCAATCCCAATCAGCTTTTAATTCAAGCTTTCGGTATTGGGGTTGCAGGAGTTATGGGATTTTTTGGCACTTACGTAATCCTAAAAGTTATAGATGTTTTGATAGGGATAAGAGTGTCTGCCAAGGTAGAGCAGGAAGGTCTGGACATATCAGAACATGCTGAACGTGCATACAGCGATGAAGATGAGTTTGAAAGGGATTAGATTTACGTTAAGCGCAACAACATTAAAAATCGAATCTGCAGGTGCACGTTACTAATGCATAAGATCTATGGCTAATCTCAATTCGGCAACCTCTTTACCAAGGATGCTAATGTCGTTTTCATCTGGGACATATTTTAGCAGTCTCTCGCAATCCTGAATTTGCGCTAGTATTATTTCTTTCTTATCAAGACAAAGACTATGATAAGAATCTACAAACGAGTAGATGATATTTGCTCTCTTTTTGCGATTACAAGTTTTTGTTTCCATTTCAAATTGATTCTCTTTTTCGGCTATGTTCATAGATTCGCTAAAACCTCAATTTCATTCGAATTTATTACCTTAGTTCGACTACTGTTACCTTCTTCCCTCATGTATGCAATTCTACAATGGTTGTGCGAATGTATTTCGCCCTCTGTTTTGTAGCCCTTACCACATATTCATAACAGATTTTTTGTACAAGCAATATATCCTGATGTGAACATAAAATATTACCGAAATACTCTACACGATCCCTTATTATGCATGGTTTGTTATTGTTTGAATTGGTCTACAGGTATTGCCAGAGAAATTTCTATAGTTATATGCAGACTAGTGATTATCTTTCAACTATCTGGCCCAAAGTTAACATTACTGTCGAAAAATATACCAATAAGAACATATTTGATACCAACGTAAAATACCATTTCCACCACAACCATAAATAATTATTGAATTGCTATTAGAATTTTTGGTTTTTATTTTATTAATTGAACAAATAATGGCTAATTTGAAAAATGGATCGATTGAGACTAAACGTTCTTATTGAATGGTTTCAAATCTTAGTTGTTTATTATGAGAAGAAGAGTCGAAATAATGGCAGAGATCTACGACGGCCAAGAATGGTCATGAGCGTATCACAACAAACAGGGATAACATTAGGCATCTAGAATATTTTATGAATGGTCAATGGCGCCATAGCCATAAATGTAAAGAGTTTACTAATAAAGAGTGCGTAGTAATAATCAGCAGCACTTCGCAATAAATAACCGAGATAAGATAAACCAAATATTCGGGTTGAATCCACGTATGCTAATGGGATGTCCTACCGCGTCTTCAAAACATTGGATTCAAACACGGATATTTAAGAGGCCCAAACCACCAGTTAATTCTTATATCAATGTTAAACTAAAAACGTTCTATATTTAGAATGTTATAAGAGGCATATTTTTTAAATGAGTGTTTGCTTTGCCCACAAGAGCATAAATGTTTTGTCCGATCACGCATCAAATCAGAGCCCTTAAATTGCACGGAAAATAAATTAGTCCATGAATAGTCTTCAATTAATGAAATTTGGGCCTCTGCCAATTAGGATACTGGCAGGACTGACGCTTCTATTGCACGGATTACCAAAAATTACAGATATATCTGGAGTTCAAAGTTTCTTTCCTAACTTAGGTCTACCTCCTGAACTTGCTATTCCTGTTACTCTTTTAGAAGTGGTAGGGGGATTGGCTATATTATTTGGTATTCTAACGAGGATAGCTTCAGGCCTGTTTATAATTGAAATGATTGGCGCGGTAGTTGTAGCAAAACTATCAAAGGGTTTTGTTGGCGGATATGAGTTGGAATTACTGATCATGGCAATTTGCATCAGTCTCTTTATAACTGGACCAGGAAGGATTTCAATAGAGTACGATGTTTTGAAGAGAGAGATATTTCCCAGAGGCAAACAAATGGTTGATCTTCTAAGGCAGAAATCTGCTCTCAGTTAGTCATCCATTGAATCTTGACTAACTCTATCATCCCCGTTGCCCAGGCCCGAATACCAAATAACGTATCGAAATGTAACGCTGCCTGGAAGAATTGATGGTCTAGGGAAGCCTAACTAAGCTTGGCAATGACATAGGTTAGTGCTAGACAACAAATAATTAATGTGGTACCAACCTATCGCACTAGATATCTTAAAGATATTCTAACATATTTAGAAATATAATCTGATGATAGGAACAATACAATGGCATCATTCCAAATTAGTTGACATGGAAAGATCTCTTGATGGTTTGTAAATAATTGTGTTAATGAATGGCAGAGAATGCAGCTTGCAGCAGATCTTGCATGGATTCTACTTTCAAGAATAATTATGAACTAGCTAGTAACAAAAAACGATATAGAAATATTGTTCTTCTACAGAAGAACATGAGGAAACATGAGAGTTCTATACTTGCAATTTTCGCATCTAGCCAGAATTAATGAACAATTACTTGAACTTAATCTGGCTCTCAGATATTGCAAGATTAATTAAATTCATATCATAAATTTGCCAGGTCCAAATTACTACACTGACTGCAAGAAAGTATACGCACATACTATGCCAGAAAAGATGCTAAACCGCTCTACTTATATCTTCCATCCCATGTCCGAGCGATTATTCAAGAAAGTCAGAGTCATCGAAGTACTGCAGTCGATAAGGAATAATATTATAGTTATTCAAGAGGTAAATCAGGTTATAATATGTACTGACGACTCACAATATGTTACCCTTGGCAGTACTTGATGGACAACGAAAAAATGTGTATTTGTATTTTCAACTCGTAGAAATAAAGTTTCTTTCGAATTAGTAAGTTGAACTAACGATAAGTCCAATCTATTTGTTACTGGTCCTAGTTGCCCCAATACTGGAACAAAACACTCATACAGTGCAAAAATAGGAGAATTGTGGAATGATCACCAAAGTCGTAGATCGAGCAGGATGGAAATGAGAGAACAACAACAACTATATGTTCGCCTGCCCTTGATGATACAAACGAGGACAAATGTGATAAACTAGATGGGCAGATTTAATCGCTATGACAAGAGTAGAAATAAGGAAAGTAGTTTTGGAGAATCGAAGCGGTACGACAGGAGTAGAAATAGGGAAAGTAGTTTTGGAGAATCGAAGTCATTTCGAAAAACTCCTATTAGAGTTGGAGAGGAATACGATATAAAAATAGAAGACATAAGCAAACGAGGTGATGCAGGAGTAACTAGAATAGGAGGACTGGTAGTCTTTGTCAATAATACGAGCCCTGGAGAAAGAGCGAAGATAAGGATTACAAAGGTAGAGGATGCTTATGCTACGGGCGAAGTCTTAAATCAGGTTCAAAAAAATGAAGATGTGCCACGCCATTTTATGCAGGCGAGATCGGAACTTAAACTCGCTAAGTTAGCTCAGACACCTGAAGGGAAGGAAATATTTGAGAGATTCAGTAGCAATTTGAGTGAAACGAAAGACACTATGAGAGCCTACGAGGCTGCGGTCAGGTGCGCTGAAGAAAATGGTTCTTTAGCAGATTTTCAAGATGCAATTATTAATGACATTTTTATTGCCTTCAGACCATTTATTGAATCCATATTTACAAAGTCCTTAAACAAACCATCAAATAAAACACGAGGTCGATACCGATAATAATCACCAACCTCTTAAGTCGTTCCATCTCTCTAAAGGTTCTTCCGACAAACTGGCAGTCGCGACCCGTAAGAAACAAATGGTCAATTTAAATTAAAAAGTATATCAACTTAAGCTACACTCGTTGACTTCAAGAAAGGGTTTATAATATTCAAGAGTGAATACTCTCTAATGATACGAACCATTTATTGTACCTTTCTTTTCAACTATTTTATAAAAAGTGAAGACAAGTTACGAAAATGTTCAAAACGTCTAAAGAAGGCATTGGTATGAATTACAATAAACTAACGCCAGAAGAGGAAATGGTCATTGTCGAAAAAGCAACTGAAGCTCCTTTTGCAGGTGACTATGACAATTTTTATGAAGATGGAATATTTATTTGTCGGAGATGTAATGCCCCTATTTATTCGTCTAAATGTAAGTTTGATGCTGGTTGTGGATGGCCAAGTTTCGATGATAACTTCCCAGAAGCAGTAAAGCGTGTACCGGATCCTGATGGAATAAGGACAGAAATAGAATGTGCAAATTGTGGAGGTCACCTAGGACATGAATTTCTCGGAGAAAATTTGACAGATAAAAACACTCGAGAGTGTGTCAATTCATTATCTATACGATTTATCCCCAAGGGAAAGGATTTACCCGAGACAGCACATGAATAATGATAGTGAGACAGCAACACTAGCGAACGGATGTTTCTGGTGTAGTGAAGCGATCTTCAAAAGACTGAAGGGTGTCAAATCTGTGACACCTGGCTACGCAGGAGGAACAATAAAAAATCCTTCCTATGACCAAGTATGTAATGGGACGACAGGTCATGCAGAGTCAATTCAGATTGTATTTGATCCAAGTGTTATAGATTTTGATAAGATCCTGAATATTTTCTGGCATACTCACAACCCTACCACCCTTGATAGACAGGGTAACGATGTTGGCACACAGTATCGATCTGCAATTTTCTATCATAACGAAAAGCAAAGAGAGATTGCTGAGAAATCGAAAAAAGATCTCGAAAAGGAGAGGATTTATAAAGATTCTATTGTAACAGAAGTTATACCTTTTAGGAATTTTTATACTGCAGAGAATTATCACAAAGATTATTATGATAATAATAAACAAGCTGCCATATTGTAACTTTGTCATTGACCCAAAAATACGCAAACTGCTTAAGGAGTATGAAAATGACATAAAAGCAGAATATGCTTGAATGTCAATGTTCTGCTTAAGAAATTTTAGTGGTTTTATAAATTTGTAAATGTCTATTGCAGGATGGAGAATGTCGTGTTTGCAGTTAACAACCCCGTTGAAATAGAAGCAGTATATTTACCTGGCCCTACTTGCTGTCCATTGGAGTCCTTCTGATCCCAATTCACGAATTTCGTTCCGCCAGAATCTAACACGGTAATTACCTGTGCTGACAGTAACGAGTATTTTTCATGGCTGTCTGTATTTTGTATGGTCAGTCCTAAAACGGCGTTAGGGAAAGTTAATGGATCTGTTCCAGTATTGATTGTGGTAATATTAACAATATCTCCAATTTTATAAGTTGGCTTATCAGTGTGAATAGCAACCAATTGTTCACTATTATTAGTCAGATGTGGAACCGATCTTACTGAAGACTCTCTCGGATTGCAATACGCAACTGTAGTTGGTCCAGATGGAGGAGGACACAAATCGGTTGAAGGACATTCAGTAGGTGACCTAACCAACTGACCAGTGGTACAACGTACTTGTCCTTGTCCTTCTTGCGCAAATGCATACTTAGTAAGACCTTGGCTAAAACTCGGTGATAGAATCATTGAAGATATCAGTGAAAATGAACATGAAAATAAAAATCCGAAAAGGAGAATGCCTTTACCCATATCTTAATAGTGCATCCAAGTCGATATAAACATGCATTGCGAAAGTCGTAGAGATTTAAACTAGTACTAATATATCTACAATAGTTTTGTGATAATGCCTGTCCTCTACATTTTCATGAAATTGACTTTATTTATCTCCCAAGGCAGCATCAAAGATTGAAATAGACATAATTGTTATCAGTTATTAGTTGGCTTTCATGATTGAATTTAGAAGATTACTTCGTAACGATAGGTGTGGAGACAGAGGTGGCGGTTTTGGATCAAAAGCACTTACGAAAACACCAATGAGTATTGGAGAAGAATATGATGTAAAGGTAGAAGATGTGAACAGACAGGCAAACGTTGGAATAGTAAAGATAGAAGATTTCGGAAATTTTGTAAACAATGCGAGCCCCGGGGAGAGAGTAATGGCAGGCATTGTAAATATGGGAATTGGTTTCACAGGGCTGGGAATGACTGCGAACGAGCCAATAGAACGAGAAAAACAGATTAAGGAAAAATGTTTGTGATGACATGCAAGGGGATTTGTCTTAGGCATAAAGCAATAAAACCAATTGGAGTGGGAAGATATGCTGCTGGTCAAAAACGATGTCAGATGTGCAGTATTTTTGTTAAATGGGAAGGTTTTTTCTGCCCGTGCTGTGGATACAGACTTCGTACAAAGCCAAGAAATCAAAGGTACAAGTTAAAATTGGCTCAAATACAGTCTAAAAACCTTCAAAAAATTAACAAACTTCATTATTAATGATAATTTAATAACGCCATTTCCAATGGACTTTTATGAACATAGCCTTTATCGCAGAATTCCTGTGATTGTCCTTGTGGAATCATTATTGGTTTCCTTCTTAGGTAGAGTACAGCCCCTGCAATCACAATTAATGCTGGAGTAGTTAGTCGTTCAAGCATACCGTACTTTGTTCTTGACTCACTCAGCTAACAAATCGAAATATGTAGTTAGCGCGTGTATCCATATGAAGCAATGCCGTTATCCTGAATTGGAGACTTCAACACATGCGGTCCTGTGCATCATAGGGGCTGATAATAGGTTTAAATCATGCATCATTATAGTCCGTCTATTGAACAAGGCGGAATATCTCACCTTGATGGAGAGCATGTACAGCGAAGTATTGGAAAATCTTAAAATTGAAAAGATTGCAGATTATTTTTCTCCAAGTTATGAGCAGACTACTGCAGGGGAGAAGATCGACTATGCAGGATTTGTTGCTCACATAAAGGCATTAAAGGAACACGTGGAATCTATTCAAATTTTACCTTTTGAAGAAACGATCCATGAAGGCAATAAGATCGTGTTAAGATACTTGTCAAAGATTACAAAGAAAAATGGCCTGATAAGCAAATTTGCAGTTATGGCTATCTTTGAGATTCAAGGTGACAAACTTATTCGATGTTGGGAACTGACGAAAATAATATTGGGTGAAAAACAAGACGAAATTCTTGACACAATTCGATAGTTTACTAGGATCCTATGAACCATAAATGCATTCTAACTACTTTCTACAGTTTTATATTTAGTATAGTTATACTGGAATGAGATAATCTCAAAATGACGTTGGCCAAACGATGAAAATGGCACACGATTATGCTGTCGCGGAGAATAAAAAGAATTATTTATTACGGTATGTTTATTTTGCTATCCCAGCAATCAATGTAGATTGACCTCGCCGAGTTTTAGCGTGTTTGCATCAGAATAAGAAGGGCTAAAATTAGCTTTCCCATAAGTTTTATATGAAGTCCGCAGTCCTTCTTAATGCGCTCCGATGGTGTAGTACGGCTAAGCATTTCGCCCTCTCAAGGCGACGATCCCGGGTTCAAATCCCGGTCGGAGCAATGATCCTGGTGCGCAGCCTGATTTCAAAACGAAATAAATGTGAACCTGCAAAGAAGAAGCCAAAAATGAAACTAATCTCTGAACAAGTTGAGAGATTAATCTTTTTAGTATAGATGCGCTTCAGAGCAAATTTAAACTTTGACATGAGCATCTTGAGCATAAAGTTTGATACTACAGGATTCTGTAGTCCGGTATTTTCTCTTCATCTTTTTCTGAGTATGACCTCAGAAATAATAGGGGGACTATCCATGTCATCACTATCCTGTAGCAAAAAAAGTGAGTAGCACCGTTACTTATTATTCTATGTCTTATTACGTAAAGAAACTGAAATAGAAAACCATCTAAACTAATTACAGCAAAAGTTCATGAATAAGCATCGCATTGAATGACCAATATGATCCTATACTATGGGTAACTCTTAGTAGCGAAGGAACCTAATTGCATCAAATTTATGAAGAAAGGATGTTTATCAGATAGCTAGTTCCACAGCAAATTTGTGCTTTACCTATTTTTGGAACTATAGAAAATTGCTTCAAAATAGAAATCCCATTGCAGAGACGAAAATATTGGAGATGCCATTATAAGCCGCTTGGCACTTTAGTTTTTTCCTCTGACATCCTTATTACTAAAGAATGACCATTCTTGACGTGTGATGGGTAGTGTAACTTCGCCAGTTCGGCAATATTCAAGTCAGAAAAATATACCATGTTATACTTTGCCAATACTATATTGCAATCCAAACAGTATATCTCCTTGAACACCATCAAGATATGTATAGTAGACCTGTATTATTTTAACTAATTTTGAGGCTAGCTAATTTTCATTCTTAGAAAAATGCTGATTCCTTGCATTTTTATTTTCTCCGAGATTCATCTTATCGAGTTTATAGTATATCACTTCTCCTCTTCTCTCTACCACTGCGACAATTGCATCTTTACCCATGATATTTATGTCTTGGAGAATCTTTGAGAGAGTCTTTACTCCAGTATTTGTACCTTCATTTATTCCAAACACAACGTACTTTGCTGCCTTTTTTTCAAATTCTCCACGGTCATACACTCTGAAGTCTACTCCAAACCCAAATCCTTCTTTTGCCACATAACCTCTGCTTCGAAGATCGCGATAAATCAGAAATTTTGTAAGTATGTTCTTATCGAATTTTAGAGCCACTCTCAATAGTGAATCAAAACCTAGGGGCTGTTTGCCCTTGGAGGTCTTTAATCTATTAGTGTGCATCAAATAAAGTGCTTCATAGGGCTTAAGAATGTAATCAGATCTCTCCATTTCGCCATATCCTTTGTTGCGAAGTTGATCTTGGCTTCTTTTATCTTGGATAATAATTCTTCCCTTTTTGAACAAAGTTCCCTCTACTGTGAATGAAAAATCAGCGGATGAAGAAATTGCTTCGGCTGAAGACATAACGAATAAATCAGAGCCCCTGACCCCATTTAAGTATTAAAACAGTTGACTTGATATGAAAGGTGTAAATTATAGAGAACCCCGTGGAATGCCTTATGTTAGGAGAGAGTATATTCGTGGAAAGCCTCAGCTAAAGATTGCAAAATTTGCGTCTGGTCAGCCGAAGAATGATTATGATTATAAGGTAGAGTTGATTGTCACAGAAGGACTTCAAATAAGACATAATTCATTGGAGGCGGCGAGGCTGGCTGCAAATAAGACAATGGCAACTGCTGGCGATATGAGTTTCTTCTCAAGACTGACTGTTTACCCCCATGTTGTTTTACGAGAGAACAAAATGATCGCCACTGCGGGGGCTGATAGACTCCAGGAAGGAATGAGAAGAGCATTTGGAAAAGCAATGGGACTTGCAGCTAGAGTTCACCCCCATCAGTCCATATACGAAGCTTACGTAACACAGGCTAATTTACCGCTGGCAAAACGTGGCTTGAAGGTAGCATCCAGTAAACTTGGATGTCCAACTTCGGTAAGAGTTACTCAACTAAGGGAAATCAAGTCTCAAGAAGAAGTTTAATTTACGCAAAGTTATTTGGAAACTACCAAGCACAAAAGCTATCTTCATTCTTTTATAAATATCGTCAAATCCCTATCTGCTCTTTACTATTGGAGAGAACTCTATACCCCCTAACATTTGGTATTCAAGAGCTAAATGTGGTCAAGTATGCTCAAATGTTCCCCACTTTGTATTCTTGTCTTCAAAAAGAGTTTCCCACGTTCTAAGCCCATCGATTATAACCCATTGTTCTGCTGGGTTACTTTCCATTGCTACGAATTGTGAAAATGGGATATGTTCTCTTCATTTCTCATGCACTTATCAGATTAATGTCTTTGGTGGACATTAATCTATAACTATTTTGTAATTTTATGGATTTCTGAAATTGTGTGCATCCATTAGTTAACAATGAGGCGTAGAAAATAGGCTCATTTAATGTACTCCTATGTAGTAATTAAGAAGCATTATTTTTTTGACAGACGTAATAGTAATTCACTTAAATTGTTGTGTTTTCTTTATATTTTGAAGACTTGGCCTTTACTGAATTCTTTACGGGTGATGCGATGGAGATGTTGGAAAAATTAAGCCGAGATGAGAGATATGCTCTAAAATATCGACTATTAGTTACTTCTCCCCCATATTACGGACAGCGACACTACGGCAGCAGTATTTGCGAAATAGGGAATGAAACAAATCCCGAATCATACTTGGATAAATTGACAAAGATCTTTACTAAGGCTAGAGACCTATTAACAGATGATGGTAGTCTTTGGATTGTAATAGGAGATGCAAGACGTAATGGCAGTAAGCTAATGATACCACATAGGCTGGCGAGTAATTTGGTGAACAAGAATTTCATATTCAGGGAAGATATCATTTGGTATAAGAAGAATTTTATTTCAAGTGGTTCTACAAGCAATTTGTCACAGGCTTATGAATTCGTTTTATTTTTTTCAAAGAACAAAAATTGTTACGCGAATATTGACAGGATTCGGATCTTAGGTAATGAAGTACGCGAAGCCAAGAACAAAACACCTTCCAAAGACCTGATTCAATACAGTAGTCTAGCACAAAACAAAGAGAGAATTTTGGAAATACGAAAAAAGATCAATAATGCCATTTTGAGCACCCCATACGAGGATCTGCCAACCACAAGCGAAATTTCATTGGCCTTTGGCTATGATCCCGAAAAATATTGCCCGACTTGTTACAGGAAGTTTAAGCGTCATGTAACTCGGAAGAGAATAGGGGACCATAGGCACTATCCAATATTTGCAGTTTGTAACCCATTAGGCAAAAATCCAGGTAATGTTTGGGATGTTCCTACGAAGGCCCACCATGGGAATGATCACTTTGCAATTTTTCCCGAGGATCTAGTTAAAATTATTGTAAATTTTTGTAGTAAAAAAGGTGATTGGGTTTTGGACCCTTTCATGGGTAGAGGAACAAGCGGTATAGTTTGTTCAGTTTTAGAGAGAAATTTTACAGGAATCGAACTTTATGAAAAAAATGTCCATCTTTCCAAGAGCAATATTGGCAGACCTTACAGTTGATGTAGAACGTACTGCAACTCATTTGTAGACATTATGTCCAAGGAAAGGATATTATATTGTGCTGCCGCCCTATTGGTCATGACCAGTTTGAAGAAAGACTTCATTGTAGCTCGCATTGAGGCGGCACAGGATGGGAGTCCTTATGTTTTTGTAGGATTTAGTGACCCGAGTGAGTACAAAGGTGACAAACAAGTCAATCCATTGGGGTCTAATGTAATGGCATTTTCGTCGCCTGAAGACCTCATGAAGAATCTGCCTAAAGCTATGGGAAATATCTCTAGAATGATGGGCGGAGGAGGAGCTGCTGACTCTCCAACTTTTAAGATCAGTATGAAAGAGTATGAAGACATCGGCATAAAAGTCGGTGACAGGGTTACTATAGAAATAACGAAATCCGATACCAACATCTATACCTAATTCATCTAGTTTTTTGTAGATATCCACTTCAAGTTGCATGTTGAATCGCGGATGAAGAATTGCAATGTAGTTAGAAATTCAGTCGTTCACATTCTCACTCGAATGAAGGAAGGTTTATTCAGCCACTCGCAATATGCATATTTGACAAAATAGCCATGCTTCGATCAATTTCAGACTTGGATGATCTTCAATATTATGGAAAGAGCGTCTTCATGAGGGTAGATTTTAACGTCAGTGTCAACGACGGGGTCATCGGAGAGGATTACAGGATACGTATGGCCATTCCGACAATCGAATATTTGGCTAAGCGTGGTGCAAAAGTAATTTTGGCTTCCCACTTGGGAAGGCCAAAGTCCCGTGACCAAACAAAATCTCTTGAGCCTGTTGCAAAAAGACTGGGGGAGATATTAGGAAATTCAAGAGTATCGTTTGTAGATGACTGTATAGGAAATGTAGTTTTGGATAAAATAAAAAAGCTTGCTCTTGGTGATATTCTAGTTCTTGAAAATTTAAGATATCACCAGGAAGAAGAAAACAATGATTCCCTATTTAGTAGAAAACTTGCAGATTTAGCTGACATATATGTCAATGACGCATTTAGTACGTCTCATCGTAAACACGCATCTACTTACGGGACTACGGAATATTTTGACATAAGGTTGGCAGGATTCAGTCTAAAGAAAGAAGTAGAATATCTTTCGATGATAAAAGAAAAGCCACACAAACCTTTTACGGTTGTAGTGGGAGGATCAAAGATTAAAGATAAGATAGGTGCTCTTGAAAATTTACTTCCCAAGGCAGATAAGCTACTCGTAGGGGGTGCGGCCGCTTACACATTTCTAAAGGCTAAGGGGACAAAGACAGGTAATTCACAAATTGATGAGGAACATTTTACGTGGGTCACGAAAGCTCTCAAATTGTACGGGGACAAGATATTGCTTCCTAATGACCACATCGTCTCTTCGTCACCAACTGACAGCTCTTTTTCATTGGTAAAGGGGGACATACCTGACGGAATGATTGCCTATGACATAGGCAATGATACTTCAAGACGCTACTCTGCAGAGGTAGGAGGAAGTGGATCTGGAACGGTATTTTGGAATGGGCCCATGGGCATGTTTGAAAAAGGTCAATACGCAAATGGAACTATTAACATAGCAAAAAGTATGGCACTTGCATTTTGGAGAGGATCAAAGACATTAGCCGGTGGGGGGGATACCCTCGAGGCAATGAAAACGGCAGGAGTATCTGAAAGTGAAGTATCCCATGTTTCTACGGGTGGTGGAGCAACGCTAAGGTTCCTTGCTGGAGATGGGATGCCAGGCATCGAGGCAATACAGAGGATATAGGTTAAGCGTTTTGTTACTGGAAGAAGTATAGTGTTGCGATAGCCGTCGTTTTATCATCGTGAACTGGAGTTGATTTTAGCTTCGATGATGTTAATTGATGTTAATTATTGAAGTGACTTGGCGTAATACCATCTATTTACTTCATCATAATTCTTAAAATTGAGAAATACGAAATTAGGGCAATTCATTTTTCAATAATAGATCACACAATTTTTACGCTAATCGTCTTCATGTACGAAACTTGATCGTTTTCTACTCCGATCATGAATGTATAATCGTCAGGGGTTGTGTCCTGCGAAGGAGTGATCAAAAATGATATCTTTTTTTCCTCACCGGGCAGCACCGAAACTGAATCTTGGCTAAAGGATGTAGTTGAATTTCCGAATCCTCCTGTCGGGGTGAGAGTTGAAGAGGCGATCATTCTAAGATCTACCTGCTTGTCAGTAGAGACCATAACAGGAATTTCTTTACTTTCTCCTCTTTTTACAGTGATATTCTCTTCGGCTATACTGACTTTGAATGGAATAGGAGACGATGTGTTAAGCATACCCAATTTATTTTCCGTCCACTCACTGAACCACAATTCGTTATTTTTTCCTATCGAAAATTGCAGTGCATTTGATATGCCACAGGCTGTTGTCGCAGGCACCTCACATCTTGCCCAAAGTGGGTTTTGCGTGGGTATCCAGTATTCATTTAAGATGCGGTTCTTTGGGTCAAACTTGCCGATTTTGTTTCCAGTATGTTCATTGAACCAGAATGAACCGTTTGAGTCTTTTCTAATCCAGTAAGGGAGAGTATAGGCGTTGCTATCCTTATCTGTACCAGGTGAAATCCTCGGGGACGCGGGAGCTGTAGTAAATTTTGTAACTTTGCCATTTGTGGCATTTAATAGAAAGAAGATGCTGGTGCCATGATCTGAAACCCATGGGTTCCCATTTTCATCTAATACAATCCCTACAGGAGAATTCAAGCTTGCGGGCAAGCCATAAGTATAACTTTTATTACTTTTTACATCATATTTGTAAAGTTCCCCTTTCATACCAAATGCCAGCATCGAAGCCCAAATCACGTTTCTCTTATTGTCAATTTGTAGAGACCCTGTGCTAATAAGAATGGGATCTATTCCTTTGAAGCCAGCAATTGGCAATGGAATTGAATTTATTCCTTTGGATGAATTATTCTGCATTTCGGTAACGTTACCAAACCAAAGTGACCTAGAACGGATACCTGCGAAGTATATGTTGTCTTTTTCATCAAAGGCTATTGCCACGGGATATGTAGTTCCGAAATCCTTTGGGTTCTCGGGGACAGGAAAGAAACTGAATTTACTCGACTCTACTTCGTACTTCCAAACGCCATTTTGTCTCTCATCTGTAAACCAGATGTTTCCCTTCGAATCATTCTCCACAGCCCAGCTTTGAGATAAATCTATAGGATTGGAACGTGTATTCCAAAATGGTATCATAAGTTCCTTGAATTTCTTGTCTGAGAGGTCAAGTGATCCAAGAACCCCATGCTTGGAGGAAATGTACCACACAGAATTGTTCGATACTAGAATGCCTAATGGCATCTCACATCTTTGTGGGAGGAGATATTCGGTAATGTAGTCATTATTATTTGGTTTTGAATCTAGACCGCAGAACTGTCTCTCAAACCTTTCAACTGCCTGGCCTTTAGAATTCTGGACAAGATCTGGGGCTGATGGTTGGGCTGATGAATGTAAACTGTTGTAATTCAGGGTCAGAAAATAAGAGGTTACGGCAATTAGGGTAATCATTAGAAAAAGAGAAAAAAACTTCCGATATGAATTAGAGTGAACAAGTAACATGGATTTCATGAACCTATTCACACATATTTATAATATACTTCCAGTGAACATTCTTTATTCTGAATATATTTGAAATCCAGACTATTATTACAAATTAGCAATTTGCGAGGATATATAATCTCAGGTTGCAGGTTTGCACGATTATGTGGCACTTTGACACCAGATTGTATCTAGATTCTTTCAAGAATTAGCCATCCAGTATCAGGGTTTCTTGATCCGCAATGACAAGGACCACGTCTTGGAATTTCACATTAATTATTCATGTTTATCCACATGAACCGGATTGACATTCAAGAAAAATAAGTTGATTTAAATGTAATTTATACAGAATTGGTTCTATACTGCATATGAAATCCAAAACAGAATATTTATACTTTAATACTAAAACCAGGATTGCATTCGTAAACATTACAGACCAGGTGCAAAAATTAATTGAAGAAAGCAAGATAAAGGAAGGAATTTGCTTGGTTAATGCTATGCACATTACTTCTAGCGTCTTTGTGAATGATAATGAAAGTGGTTTACTACAAGATTTTGAAAAATGGTTGGAACGATTGGCACCACATTCACCAACAAATCATTACCAACACAATAATACTGGAGAAGACAACGCTGATGCTCACTTAAAGCGACAGGTTATGGGAAGAGAGACAGTTGTTGCAGTAACTGACGGAAAACTTGATTTTGGCCCTTGGGAGCAGATTTTTTATGGCGAATTTGACGGTAGAAGAAATAAGAGAGTTCTAGTAAAGGTCATAGGAGAATAGAGATTGTTCGTGGACTATCCTACTTTTGATATATCCTTCGATTAAAATTAGGTTACATTTGGATATTATCAATGCATGTTTCGAAAACAATCAAGATATTTCGAAAAGTTAAGTTATTTATTGGTGCCTGACTTTACCAAGATCAAGACTAGTAATTTTTAATATTGTTTGGATTTATTGCGTAGGTAAAATCAAGTCATAATAGATTGCATCATCTATGAAATCTATGAATTTCGCAAACCACATAGAAGATGGTACTCAACTTTTCAAGTACAGCAGAAACATATGTTACTATCATGTACAGACAATAAATTTTTCTATGGGAAACGTAACTGCTATGCCCGAATACCAAAAAAGAAGTCACAACCTACTCAGATACATAGAATCTAATCTTCGGGGGGTATAATATCAGCAGGACTATTTCCTTTAGATTCTTAGACGAGGTGCAGACATCATATACGTGATATATTGACAGAACCGCTTTCACTACTATCCTGACGAAGTTATCATTACGCAACCATGGAATTCACTTGGCTTTTGTTTCGCCAAAAAGGTATTGGAACCCAAAGAATATCCTGGGCCGAATGAAATTGGAAATGCTGTTTTATTCTTTTGTTATTATACAATCGCAAGCAAAACAAACATCATTTGTTGAACAAATGTCGATTGATTTATTACCATTCATGGTGCTAGGTTTGTCATGAGTTCGTACAGAAAGGATATTGATTCCCTTGGAGAAGTTCAAGTTCCTGCTTCTGCTTATTACGGTCCATTCACAGTTCGTGCCTCTTTGCAATATAATGTAACAGGACAGCGTTCGCATAATAACATGATAAAGGCTTTTGCAATGATCAAAAGATCTGCCGCCCTTGCGAACAAAGATCTTGGAGTGCTAGAAGCGCAAAAAGCGGACGCAATAGTCAAAGCTTCAGACGAGATTTTGTTTGGCAAACTCCTGGACCAGTTTATCATAGACTCCATAAATTCTGGCGCAGGAACAGCTGTCAATATGAATTCCAACGAAGTGATTGCTAATAGGGCCCTGGAAATTCTCAATAAGAAAAAGGGAGATTATCTGACTTTAAGCCCAAATGATCATGTGAATATGTCACAATCAAGCAATGATACTTATCCGACTGCTATGCACATCGCAATACTTCTAAACCTTCAAGAAGTTAAAACTGCCTTAACAACATTAATTTCGTCACTTGAGAAGAAGGCTGAGGAATTCAAAGGGGTGATAAAAATAGGAAGAACGCATTTGATGGATGCGATACCAGTCACACTTGGCTCTGAGTTTTCAGAGTATGCCTTCTCTCTCAAAAGGGGACTGGAGAAAATTGATCAATCATGTTCGGAACTAGAGTACGTAGCACTTGGGGGAACGGCTGTAGGGACCGGTGCTAACGCACCCCGTGGGTATAAGGAACTTGCCGTGAAATACCTAGCCCAGACATCAGGTTTAAATTTAAAACCTTCAAAAAATGCATACTTCTCGCTGCAAAGCAAGTTTGAAGTTGCCATGTGTTCTTCGACTCTGAGAAATGTCGCAATTGAGTTAAGCAAGATTGCAAATGACACACGTTTGATGGCCTCAGGACCCGTTGCAGGCCTTGCTGAAATTTTAACTCCTGCGGTACATGCGGGATCGTCAATAATGCCTGGGAAGGTCAATCCATCGTTGTCAGAATGCCTTAACATGATATGTTTCAATATCATGGGCAATGATGTCTCTGTGGCATTTGCAGCACAGGCAGGGCAGTTTGAACTAAACGTAATGTTACCTGGAATGACAAGAGCAGTACTTGATTCTACTGATATGTTAAAGAATTTCCTTCCCATATATGCAAAAAATATGATTGATGGAATAAGAGCAAACGAACAAAAGCTGGAATCTTATGTTCAAAAAAGCCCAATTCTTGTTACCCTTCTAAATCCTTTCATAGGTTACATGAAGGCTGCCGAGATATACAAGGAATCTTTAGCTACAAACAAAAGCATAAGGCAAATTGTTTTAGAGAAAGGGTTGATGACTGAACAAGAATTGAGCAAGGCCCTATCGAAAGAAAGTATTTTGGGCACGCCTTAAAGCGAATTGATCATAATGGTAAAGTGAAGATATAACACTTGGCAGTATCGCGATTTGCAATTACAGTGGGCATTGGTATTCTTGTAACTGTTTTTGTTTATTTTGGGCTGCAAGACTCTCTCAATCATCCTTCAATTATTCGTACTTCTATTCCACCTGAGATAGCTGTGAATATAGTTAGAAATGCATTTAATATTTCACAGGCAGATTCAGTTAATCTAAAGTCAAGTTATGTTTATTTAAAGCCCAATGGCGATGTGTATCAACTGGATTCTGTGTCTAATAGTATAGGAGGTTTCTTGGACAAGTCGGAGCCGACAAAAACAGGTGGAAGTCATTACGCATTGCAGATTAAAGATACCCGAGACAACAAGTCGTATTACGTTGACTATGTAACAGGCGAGATTGTATCTTCCAGCAATTCCCATACAAAATAAAGTAGAAGAATAATAGAAAAATGACTTTCGGTCTTGGCAGAGCAATCAAATTATATCACCGATACTTTGCCTAACCTTATGCTGGTTAGTGGGGATGTTCTTATCTGTGATTCAATAGATAATGCCGGTGTTTCAGTTCTAAAAAAATCTGGGATGAATGTTGACTATAAACCCGAGATAACTCCAGACGAGTTATTAGCTTCGGCTAAAAATTATGATGTGATCGTTGTGAGAAGTAGGACCAAAATAACTAAACCAGTTATCGATGCTGCCAGCAAGGTAAAAATAATAGCCAGAGTAGGTGTCGGCTTAGACAACATAGATACAGAGTATGCAGAATCAAAGGGTATCAGAGTAATTAATGCAGCCGAAGCAGCTATGAATGCAGTTGCTGAACTGGTAATTGGAGATATGATTGCTTTAGCTAGGAGCATTCCGAAGGCTGACTCTGCATTGAAGGATGGAAAGTGGATAAAGAAGGAACTTATGGGAATTGAACTGAAAGGCAAGTATCTTGGAATAATAGGTGTGGGAAACATAGGGCGAAATGTCGGTAGACTTGCAAAGGGTCTTCGTATGAATTTATTGGGATATGATATTTACCCCATAAGTAGTGATTACGTAAGAGAGGTCGGGATGATAACTACAGATTTGAATACATTGTTGGCAAGTTCTGACTTTATTACATGCCACATTCCAATAACCCAGGATACAAAGCACCTTATTAACTCTGATAGGTTGGCTATTATGAAATCATCTGCGTTTCTTATCAATACGTCTCGAGGCGAGGTAATTGACGAGGAAGCCTTATTGACAGCTCTAAGCACAGGCAAAATTGCAGGTGCTGCTCTAGACGTTTTTGAAGTGGAACCACCTACTAACAAAAAGCTATTAGAAATGCCAAATCTTATATCAACTCCACACATAGCAGCTCAAACCAAAGAAGCGCAAGAACTTGCCTCAATCGTAATTGCTGAAAAAATTATTCAAATTACAAGAGGTGTAATTTAATGATTAGTCGATCAAAGCAACTCTACTCAGTCAAACCCTTTCATCTTACAAGAATCAATTAGTCGGAACACGCAAGTTCAATTGATACTGGGCTTGACTATAGGATTGATTTCTAAAAGTATTCTACTATTCGTCGATTTTGAAACGGCAAAATACAGATATTAAGGGGCAAGTTATACGCGATCTACATGTACCGCTACATAGCCCAAGCCTGGAGAAAGATGTGGAAAACTAACACCGTTGAATTGAAGGCAAAGGCGGTCGTTTGGAGAAGCGAGCCAACCGTCAAAAGGATAGACAGACCTAGCAGATTGGATAGAGCACGCAGACTGGGTTACAAGGCAAAACAAGGCATAGTGGTGGTTAGAACACGGGTGGGCCGAGGAGGTATGCGGAAGCAGAGGCCAGTATCTGGAAGAAGGCCCAAGCACCAGGGTGTTGTTCATATCAAACAATCGGATAATATGCGCAAGGTTGCAGAAAGAAGAGTGAATGAAAAATATCCGAATATGGAAGTATTGGGTTCTTATTATCTGCACAAAGATGGTATGAATATTTGGTACGAAATCATTCTTGCCGACACTGGGCATCCTTCTATTTCAAAGGATAAAGAGATGAGAGGCAAACTGAAGGCGTTTGCAAAGTAGCAATAGTCAATTTAACCTATCAAATATTCATTAAACTCCAAGTGCAGAATTGGTAACGGAACAATGGAATCATTGTATAGCAGATATTAATTTACGCACACTATCTATTATTTCTCTAATTTCTACATAGTCTGTTTCTTTGTCGAGTGTTATGTAGTAGAAACCCCAGTCAGTAGGAAAAGTAACCATTATTACTTTTTCGTGCTCTGTTAGAGTATAGATAGCATTGCCAATCACCGAATAGAATGCTTTTCTAAGATTATTCCTAGTTGCCTCTATAAAGTGATCGTTTATTGCTTGTTCTGTGTTAAGAAGTGGCACCATCCCTACTCTCAACTTGCCAGCTATAGTTCTGCCAAAATCGTTTATCATTCCGACATAGCGTATTCTCTTTGATAGGGAAAGTATCTTTCCACACTTCTCCTTATTTTTTTGAATGGCATCTTTTGATAAATCTCTGTTCTCCATATTCTAATTTTACCGATATCTCCGCAAATATAAGTCCTCATAGAATAAGTTGACATCTTACTCCCGATTAAGACTTGTTGGGAAAGATGTCATGTTGAAAATTTAACACTTTAAGTCATAATCTGATAACTTGTGTTCTGTCACCAAAAAAATATGGAATAATAGATTTGAGGCTTCATTCGCACCTCTAGGGAAAAGGAGACATTAGTGTTCGGGACATCTGATTAAGGTGCTAAAGTAATCTTAAAAAACCCGTTTCATATTCTCATTTACTTTACCATTTAACGAACCATCATTGAACTGGCTAATCTAGCATAACGTAAATGAAACCATCTCTTGACTCCACATCATACTTCTTTAAAGGTTCTTCAGCAGGGAGATTTTCAGGAGCTCCGTCCTCTAGTCGGAATCTAGACATATGTAGAGGACAAGTAACGACTTTCTCTTTCTCATCCAAAAATCCAGTCGCTAAATCAGCATAAGCGTGTGTACAAATTCTATCCGATGCATACACCTTATTATTTGCTTTAGCTATCATGATTTGCTTGTCCTCAAAATCAAAGTCCAATAATTCACCATTCTTCAGAGATTTTTCTTCGCATACTTTAACCCACTTCGACAAAATCGATCCGACCTCTCGTTATTCCTTATCGGTATTTGTAGTGTTTCTCAAAGATATCCTCAACTTCCCTGTATCTACTTTTTTCAACTTCAAGAATCTGTTCCATTGCTTCATCTGTTTTAAGCATAAGTGGCTTTCCATTCCATTTATTTTCAATTAAATAGTTTACCCATGCTCGAATCCTAGGCCCCATTTTTCTTGATAGTGGCTCAAGAAATCCACTTACGATTTCCCTCTTCGCCCCTTCTCGGCTAAGCCCCCTGCACATGAGATAGAAAATCTGGTTTTCGTCTATCTGTGCGACTGAGGCAGAATGTGTTGCTCTGACTTCATTAGTTTCAATCTCAAGGCCTGGGATTGCATCTGATTTTGAACCTTTGTCCAAGAGGATAGAGTGGCCTGCTAAGTAAGATTCGGTGGACTTTGCCCCTTTTTCAATCTTTATCATTCCCTTAAAGAGAGATTTTGAATTATCTTTCATTACTGATTTTGAGAGGACTCTACCCCTAGAAGACTCGCCATAATGAAGCAAATTTGAGGTGACATCAAAGGATTGTTCTCCTACGCCAAATATTATTTCAACATCTTCTGCCGAGGAACCGGCGCCTTTCGTTATGCTATCAATTTTATATCGTGAAAGTTGGGTGCCAAATAAACCCATGTACCAGGACATCTTTCCGTCCCTCTCGATGAATGCTTTTCTATTTGAAAAATTGATGGAACTCTTTTCGTCCATTGCTTGGAGAGTTACCATCTCAAGTTGGGCGTTTGGTTCCACGTGACATTCTAAAAGTTCAAAATAACATTGCTGTTGACTGTTGTTGGCTGCTGTCTGTGGAGGGGCGTAAATCTCCTGCACGATGCTTGCTTTTGAACCAGGTTCTGCGATAACGATATTTCTACTAATTGAGGAGCTCCCATCATCAGGAAGAGTATTCACTAATCTAATCGAGTCGTTGAATGTGACGTTTTTTGGAATGTAAATGAAAATGCCTGAGTCAAAGCAAGATGCTTCGAGGGCCAAAAATTTATCCTCATCGTACTTTAAGGTATTTTTGACGAGATGTTTTCTGATAAGATCACCATGTTTATTCAATGCATCGCGTAAGTCAATTACCACTATCCCTTGTTCAGACATCTGTTCCGTAATATGTAAACGAACTACATGTGAACCGATTCTTAAAACGCTGGTCTCTTTCTCCTCTTCTTTTTCTAATTCTCCGATTCTCTCTAGTGTGTCTTGGTTTGGTTCAAATTGCTTATGTGTTTGCGGAATATGAACTAGTTCGGGATGGAGTCTTTTAGCGTCAGAATATTTGGAATAGAGTGGGGAGACTTCGAATGGCAGGCTATTGTATTTGGAAAAAGCAGTCTCTCTCATTTCAGACATCCATGTAGGTTCTGAATTTTCTCGACTGATATTCTTTACATAATTACTGTCTACTTGTGACAGTGAGGTAGAAGCAGAAGTAGTAGACATATTCTATTTGAGATAGAATACCAAGATGTATTATCTACCTTTCTATTCCATGACCTGTACTGGTTGACATTTCTCAATAGAGATTTATGAAAAATTCCAACCGGTTGGATTAGAGATTGCTATGATTATTGCTTTTTATTGGTGCTACTATTACTACTAGTATTACTATTTCTGCTTGTACGGTTAGTTTAGCCTACTGAGCCTTCCATTTCCATTTTCACCATTCGGTTGAGTTCTACTGCGTATTCCATCGGCAGCTCTTTTGTGAATGGTTCCATAAACCCACCAACTATCAGTGAGAGTGCATCTGATTCTGTGAAGCCGCGACTCATTAGGTAAAAGATCTGGTCTTGACCTATCTTACCTACAGTTGCTTCATGAGAGATGGTGGCATCGTCTTCATTTACTTCGACGTATGGATAGGTGTCAGTTCTGGAGTCCTTATCAAGAAGAAGGGCGTCACAGCGTACTGTGGATTTGACACCAGTAGCACCTTTTGCTACATGGAGGAGGCCTCGATAGGTTGTACGTCCAGTGTCTTTGCTGACTGACTTGCTGGTAATACGTGATGTGGTATCAGGTGCTAGATGTACCGCCTTGGCACCTGCATCTTGGTGTTGACCTTTACCTGCAAAAGCGATAGAGATAACTTCAGCATGTGCTCCTCGTCCAAGCATGTAGACGCCAGGATATTTCATCGTCAACTTGCTCCCTAGATTGCCATCAATCCACTCTACGGTGGCCTTCTCGTATGCATAGGCTCTCTTGGTTACAAGGTTGTAGACGTCTTTGCTCCAATTCTGTATGGTAGTGTAACGGATCTTGGCTCCTTTTTTGGCTATCAGTTCCACTACTGCGGAATGTAACGATTCTGTAGCATAGACTGGAGCAGTACAGCCCTCAATGTAGTGAACTTCTGCCCCTTCGTCGGCAATGATTAGAGTGCGTTCAAATTGACCGATATTTTCGGCATTTATTCTAAAGTAGGCTTGAAGTGGGAGATCAATCTTGACATTTCGAGGTACGTATATGAATGAGCCACCAGACCACACAGCACTGTTAAGGGCGGCAAATTTGTTGTCTTCAGGCGGGATAACTTTTCCAAAATGTTTCTTCATCAAGTCAGGATACTTCTTGACAGCTGTATCTGTATCTACAAAGATGACACCTTGCTTCTCAAGATCTTCTCTTAGATTATGGTAGACAACTTCAGATTCGTACTGAGCACCAACACCGGCCAAGAATTTGCGTTCTGCCTCAGGAATTCCCAATTTTTCAAATGTGTTCCTCACAGCTTCTGGTACGTCATCCCAATTCTTGCTCTGTTTTTCTGATGCTTTTGCATAGTAGTATATATTTTGAAAGTCGATGTGAGAGAGGTCGCCTCCCCAGTTGGGCATAGGTTTGCTCATAAAAACGTCGTATGACCGCAATCGAAAATCGCGCATCCAATCAGGTTCTCCCTTTAGACGGCTTATCTCCTCGACCGTACCGCGAGACAGACCTTTCTTGCTCAGATAAACGTAAAGCTCAGTTGAATCCTTAAAGTCATATTTGGAATAATCCATGTTAAGGTCTTGAGGACCCTGTTTAGTTCCTTCAGCCTTTTGAGCCTGAGCATTATTGTTATTATGAATGTTAATCTCTTCTGTTGTCATTGTATACAGCACGTCTTCACGCTATTTAAACGGCGTATTGATCTAGTTTCATGCATTAACCGATTTAAGAGGAAAACAAAGGCTTTTAGTATATCTCAATAGTATTAGAGCACGTAACCATGACATCTGCTGGAGGCTTTATAAAAGCAATAGAATCAGGCTCAAAGCACCTACTTATAAAGAGATTTACCCTGCGCTATCCCGAAGAGAAGCTCAAATTTGTGGGAGATGGGTATCAATTTGATCCAAAGAAAGGTGTGGGTATTGCAGGTTCAAGGGGAAGACACATACTATTCCATGACAAATGTACAGGATGTCAGCTATGCGCAATAGCCTGCGAAGGAATTGCAGAAGCAATAGGGATGGTCAAAGTAGAAGAACAGTGGAAGCATAACAAGAAGGCGATAATGCCACAGATTGATTATGGTAAATGTGTATTTTGTGCACTATGTGTCGATGCGTGTCCGTTCTATGCTCTGTATATGACAAATGATTATGAGCTTTCTTCTTTCACAAAGGAACACTTGATATACACACCAGCACAGTTGGCAGTCAAACCAAAGTATGATGGTACTATGGAATTAAGGATTGGCAAGAGAGGCGCTGATCATGCTGAACCTGCCTTAACAGAATAGATTTGATTTTAGATATGTGCTAGAAAATTCCAGACAAGATCCCGCTACACGTACATCTGCATATTAATGAGATCAGTTTATTGTATCCGTACAACTTGAACTCATGTTCCGATCCCATTTAATTATTCTTGAATTAACTAAATGTCATGAGACGGAGGATCAGGACCAAAATAGCGTATTTCTGAATGCAATACTAATATTTATCCTCATTTAGTACTATAACAAGGTGATATGAGTTCATGGAATACGCACATCCAGAAGTTTTAGTAGATACAAATTGGGTAGATCAACATAAGAACGATCCAAAAGTACGAGTTGCCGAGGTGGATTATGATCCTACGGCTAACTATACGTTAGGTCACATACCAGGTTCAGTTCTCATAGATTGGAAAGCTGATATTAATGATCCTGTGACAAGAAATATTATTACAAAACAAGCATGTGAATCCTTGTTACAAAGAGTTGGAGTGAACGATGATACAACACTTGTGTTGTATGGCGATTTCAACAATTGGTTTGCTGCATTTGCATTTTGGGTCTTCAAATATTACGGATACAAAGACGTGAGGCTGATGAACGGCGGTAGGAAGAAATGGCTTGAAGAGGACAAGCCCGTTACAAAGGACATCCCATCGCATCCAAAAGGTAACTTTAAGGCATCAGAGCCAGATTCCAGTATCAGGGTATTTCTAAGGTACGTTAGGGACACTCTGGGCAGCAAAATATTGGTCGACGTCAGAGGCCCTAAGGAATTTACCGGTGAAATTTTGGCACCCCCAGAATACCCCACGGAACATGCCCAAAGAGGTGGACATATCCCTGGTGCAGTTAACATCCCTTGGGGACAAGCCGTAAACGAGGATGGAACTTTCAAATCGGCTGATGAACTACAAAAGTTGTACCAATCAAAGGGCGTTGCTGCCGATAAGGAGGTCATATCATACTGCAGAATCGGCGAGAGATCTTCCCACACATGGTTCGTCCTAAAGTATCTACTTGGATATCCGAATGTAAAGAATTATGACGGCTCGTGGACAGAATGGGGAAACATGATAGATAACCCCATAGAAAGGTAATACATCAAACAAGAATAAGACAGCTCCCGATTTCCTCCCTCCGTCCCTTTTTATGTTCCGCGACTGCGGACTAGAATAGTGAGAGAAAATCCCTTTTCTTTTATTTTGCTTTTTTAACAATGAAATGGAACAGATTTCCTTCTTTTCTGATCTCCAACAAATCTTGCCCATTATCTTCTGTCCACCTGATCATCTCTAAATCTGCCGAATTATCATCGGACACAAGATGTACTACATCGCCTAATTGGATTTTGGAAAGAAGTTCCCCGAGTTTTGTTAATGTAGCGGCGCATTCTATGCCAATTTCAAACATTTGATGATCTGGGAACGCAGCAAAGCACCTAACATGAAGCTTTTCCATAATCGATTTAATTTCTTCCTGACAATCTTCGACATTTTTCAAACCGCTCATATCAGATGGGGAAATGCCCTTTGTCTCCATTTTAATAAGCCAGCCGTTCTCATAAGGAAAATCATTGGCAAGTTTTGGATTTGCGAGCACGTTTTCGTTTACTTCAAGGATTTTACCGCTAATTGGGGAGCGAGCGATACCAAAATAACGAACGCTTTCTACGGATCCTATGCTCCTTCCTTTTTCCACATCAGTTCCCACCGGTTTCAACTTGATCTTTGTGAATTTACCAGCTATAGATGCCAAAATGGAAGTAATGCCTACAGTAAATTTCTTGGGTGAACTGACGGAGCTGGTATTGTTATTGTTTTTCTTATTGTTATTGTTATTGTTGTTGTCCTCTTTCAGCCAGACAAAATTCTCCAGGTCATAAAGAAAACCTTCAGGAAAAACGCAGTAGTCTATTTTCACAGACACTCTGACAATAATGCCCAGTTTATTCTTTTATTTTTTGTAAGCAGGTATCGAATGATAAAGATATGAATTGCTCCAAATGGGTCTAGTGTTGAAATTGTACTACAGATTCTGATAACGCAAATGATACATTTTCTTATTTTTGAAACGGGGCTTTTGCTCGTTAGCCAAGAAAATGAATATATCATGAAATTTAGTACTCCACTTCAGAGTAAAGAGGACAGGACATAATTGAGATTAGAAAATACTGAAAATACTGATAAGAAGACGAAAAAAGGCGCGAATGCTGCCTTCGAAGTTGGTCCAGTGTGTCCGGGAATTATACGGATTGGGTCTTACTTCATCGATTTCGGGGAACCATAGCATTAGATTTGGGAAAGATTTGATGCTGATAACCCCTACTGGAATACCACGTTACAACCTAAAGGCATCTGATTTGGTGCGAATTAACCTTCAAACAGGCGATGTTTATGGTAATTCCAAACCCACTATCGAATGGCAGATGCATCGAGATATCTACAGGAAGACCAATGCAAGCGCTGTAGTTCACACACATAGTCCTTTTACTCTTGGAGTCGCCATCTCATCAAATTTCAGACATGTCATAGAAGAAGCGAAATTTGTAGTCGGAAATCCTGTCATTATTAAGAATCTTCCTTCGGGTTCTGCCAAGCTAGCGCAAGAGGTTTCCAGTATTTTTGGAAGCAGCAAGACGAAGGCCGTCATTATAAGAAATCACGGCGTAGTTGCAGTAGGTGGAGATATTGACGAAGCAAGGGCAATAGTAGAGTCTCTTGAAGAGTGGGCAAAAATACTGACAGTAGCGAAAATTTTTGGTGGAGCCAAACATCATTTGTGAAGGTTTAATTAGCTTTCATCATACATAGTACGTAAAGAAGTAAGTTTTTTTCGTATGAAACTATCATTTCAGGGATATTCGATGCTGGCTATGACGGGTAATGGTTGGCAATGAATACCATTAAATGTCAAGGTTTATATGTCGCCATACACTACCGTGTAATGGTTACAAATGACAGACACAAATAAAGCTAAAGAAACAACAACTACAACAAGCACTATTGCACAAGACAGTTCTGAAATCTTTGATACGTATAAGCAAGGCGTGTTGAAAGTTACTGAAGAAGTATCTAAATTCCAACCACAATATGCACAATCAATTTCTAACTTACAGCAAGAATACATACAACTGACAAAAGAATTCGTTAACAAGGTTTTTGCAGCACAAAGAAATTGGGCAGGAAGCAACGTAACATCTACTAGCACAACATTTCCAACTTCTACATATGCACCATACGCAGAACAATTTAGAAGACAATCTAACGAAATCACTGCACAAGCATTGAGTGTATTTGACACATCAAATCAACTAGCAATAAATGCAATAAACGCAGCAAGAGAGAATGTAAAGCTCTATGGAAAGGCTATCGATGCGGTAACGGAATTCAATAATAACGTTGCCAATGCATGGTCATCATTCTTCACATCAGCACAAAGACAGCAATACTTCAGACAATAAGGTTCTCTAACCTTTTTTAATTTTTTTAAATCTCGATTAATAGTCCTAGTCTTAAAATAAGAAATTACATTTACTATCTGTATTTTAATTCCTCTAAAAGTTATTTATCTTACGTGTCGCATACCGCTTGTTTCTCCTGTGGAGATTTCATCCACCACCCGTGTAAGGAGAAGCCACAACTGTCACAAGATCAGCGTCGTAAAGGGATGAATTTCCTTCGATTTTTATTGTGACGCTACTTGGAGTCTGCCAGCCAGCATTCAATATCTGACTTCCTCCCATAGTAGATTGAGCATTAGACGTATTCCTATCGCCATTGGTTTGGGACCCCTGAATTGGATTCGTCAATGCCGTGGCGACTAGCGTTACTGCGGGTGTAGTACTATTTCCAGTGCCAGTGCTATTTCCCAGGTGCCTCAGATTAACTGAGATTTCATTATCACTTGAGATAATAACCCAAGTGAATTTGACCCCTTGAACAATACTCATCCCATGAATTCCGGGAACTAGAGACTGAGCGGTCGCTAGCGAAAATGTATTTGTAAGCAAAATGAAAGTAGCAAGAAGTGGCAAAAGTGCAGACATCGCACTAAATATATGAATTTGATTTATTGTTGGCATATTATCGAGTAGTAATCTTGTATGATTTATCACTTTCCAATGCATCGATAGTCAAAAGTGCAGGCACTAGTCATATTTTATTCATGCCACACGCCATCTTAATACTCATTTCAGCGTGTCTATCCATCATTCTCGACATTATTATTAATAAAAAAGACAGCTTATCAATAGCCCTGATCCATGATATATTGCTTCAAAAACTAAGCTGTGCTAATCTAGTCTGAACGCGATTGATATCTTGTAGACCAATGAATAAGAAATCAACCGTCATAATTCGGTATAGCATGTTAGAAACCAGTCTCATGTTTCAAAGTTGGAGACATTTTGGCTGGAAGAAGGGGATTGCAATAAATGTATGAAAATAGTTTGGTAGCACTCCATGAGATCCTAGAATCTCCACGAACTACTGGCGCTGGATCCACACATCCTCCTGGCATTTCTTGCAAGATTACCACGATACCAGCACAAATTACCTATTTGGAGAATGGAATAAAGTACTACTGTATCGAAGTTACATGTGAGGACGGAAGGCAATATGCAATACAAGCATACGGAGATGAAGCCGAAATCTTGTTCAGCGAGGCCCACAAATGTGTTCTCTGTGGAAATTCTGTTAAAGAGGAAGAAAAGAGAAGTCTAATTGAGGAAAAGACTGAGAATGGTCACTTGGTATTCATCGAAAATAACTGTCAAGAACCGTTCAAAAGATTTGAAAGTGTATATGGAAAAGAGTTCTTCGAATATCAGTGATCGTCAGCCCATGTTCCCAGATATTATATGATATGATATGATATGACGGAGCTGTGGAACTCGATGGATATACAGATTAGAGATATAGAGATTTTCCTTTAGTTCCATTTTTTTGGTTGGTTTGATTCTATGATTTGGTAAATGATGATGATAACAACAATAATGGAATGCCACAGATGCCCAGTTAGAAGATATAATAATATATGCATATTCTGACTTGTAATTTTATTGAGCCAACCAGGGATTAAGAAGTTTTCAGATTGGAACGAATTGTATCATAATGAAATAGAAAAACTCCCATGGTATTATGAGGCCCTTGATAATGACCTGGAAGAAGAAATAAGAATACTTGGTGTAAAGGCTGGTCGATTTTTAGATATAGGAACTGGTCCAGGCACGCAAGCCCTTCAACTCTCCAACATTGGGTTTAGTGTTACAGGTACCGATATTTCGGAAAGTGCAATCAAGAGAGCAAGACAATTATCGAATAAAGTTAATTTCATGGTTGATAACATTCTTGAAACTCAATTAAATGAAGAGGCATTTGACTTCATTTTTGATCGGGGATGTTTTCATGTCCTGGCACCGGAGAAAAGAACAGATTATGTGAAGACAGTACACAAGACACTGGCAAACGATGGATTCCTCTTCTTGAAGTGTTTCAACATAACAGAACCTATGACTGAAGGGCCATACAAGTTTTCTGCTGAAGATATATCATCTCTCTTTACACGATACTTTATTATTTCAAAAATTAAGGAGACAGTTTACCAAGGCACATTGGAGACTTGGCCCAGAGCATTGTTTGTTGTTATGAAAAAAAAGTACTAGTCATAATCGTATTCAGATGACTTGCATTACATTAAGCCATGTTCATTCCGGCAAGATAAATGGAAAATTGGTAAAATCAATTCCCGTGACTTTAGATATTAGCAAATATCGTCTCTAGTCATAGGTCATTTTTAAGACTCAGACTCGGCATTCTTGTCAGGTACTGCTGTCGTCCTTGCTACTGCTGTCGTCCTTGCTACTGCTGTCGTCCTTGCTACTGCTGTCGTCCTTGCTACTGCTGTCGTCCTTGCTACTGCTGTCGTCCTTGCTACTGCTGTCGTCCTTGCTACTGCTGTCGTCTTTACTGTCGCTATTGGACTCGCTATCCTTAGCGTTACTTTCCCCGCTATCGTCGTTACCTTCGGTGGCAACTGCAGATTCGTCATTCTTGCTAGAGGCTTCTTTACTGCCATCATTGTTCTTACTGTCCTTGCTAATGCTGTCACCAGGAGCATCAGTGGTAGTAATAGATGGCTGGACTGTGATCTTTACAACATCTTTTGATGTTCCCCCATTTCCATCGTCAACTAGGAGTTCAAACTCCATTTCAGTCTCTTTATCGACCTCTGGCGCTACAAATGAAGGAGAAGTATCTTGTTTGTCACTGAGTTTAACGTCCGATCCTTTGGTCTGTGACCATTCGAACTTTAGATTATCTCCATCAGGGTCTGTACTCTTAGAACCATCCAACTTTACCTCCATACTGGCGTCTGCAGTTTGATCTGAACCTGCATCAGATACCGGCTCCTGATTTGCCTTCTTTATAGTAATATTTACAGTGTCACTTGATTTTCCTCCTTTACTGTCATCCACTGTGAGCTCAATCTTAACTTGTTCCTCCTTTGCAGTAACAGGTGCCACAAACGAAGCTGCAACACCATCGGAGCTGTCTATCTTTATTTTAGCATCTCCTCCTGTTTGTTTCCAATTATAACTAAGCTTATCTCCATCAGGATCGGAGCTTTTTGACCCGTCTAAATTCACCGTTTGGGTTTCACCTACTGTTTGGTCTGGTCCAGCCTCAGTGATAGGAACTTGATTTTCATTAATGTTTGTAGTTGAATTTTGATGAATTATTGGCGCTGCAACCTTGTTGACCTCAATATTAATGGTAGCGATCTTACTGAAATCAACTCCGTCGTATGCTTTGAACGTGAACGCATCGCTTCCACTAAAGCCAGAATCAGGTTTGTAGGTCACGTCTGGTGGAATCGAGTCTTCGAGAACGCCATGCCTAGGTTTTGATAAATTGGTAAATACTAGTAACTCGCCATCCTTATCGGATGCAGATAGTTTTATCGATTTTGTTGTATTCTCGTCCATGATTACAGATTGGGACTTGGCTTTTGGACTATTATTATCATTGGTAGTATCACTACTATTGCTGTCCGAACTACTATCAAAATTGAAATCTTCATACGAACCTCCACTAGATGATATATCAAAACTGTCTGACGAAGATCCGCCATAGTCAATTCCTGGGAAAGTTGTATTGTCTAAGGAGCTTTCGTTGGTGTTTAGTAGATTGGGATCAAAAATTTCTGAATCTTGCGTAAAGTTTTCAGCGTCAGCAAGGAGGGTATCGTTATTTTGAATTGAGACTGACTTTTTAGTAGTTGATATTTGACTCAAAGAGGGGAACAAGATAGGCAAAGAGCTGAGTACACTCGATATGAAGAAAAGTAGAAGGGTCATCCAGGGCGCAAGTATTTGAATCAGAGCTTATGAAGGCCGCAGACGGGGAAGCCAGCCCAGATAGCGGGTCATTTGCGAGAACAGAAACTGAATTTAATTTTCCGACATCCGTTGCTGCCTGCGCAAGTGTTAACCTGTCATATGACAAACCTGGAAGAAAAATGATTGCAGAGATTAGAAGGACACCTAGCAAGATGGGCGACATCTTGTCCAGTTTAAGTCCCTCTGTCAACCAGGTCCGTTTTAATCTCAAGTGTTTTTTCTCAGTTGCTTATCTACTTATACTTTTCACCATAAAAATATATCACCGGCTATCGGTCGGATTATTACTTGTAAGATTATGTGGGCTTATCAAAAACTTTAGACGTTTGCAGAACAATAAATCAAATGTAATACTATAGTACTTTTACCTCATTCAAGGTGGTGAAAATTTCCCTGGTACATATACAAGTGGATTATTCTTTTCTTTTTTGGCATTTTGCTCTGTATCATAATTTCTCATTCATGTCAGTGTGATAGCCTAGAAAGGACTTGGAACTAGATGAAGGACCGTTGATCTGTTTCTGTCAGCCAAACTACATACTTGAAAAATTTTCTAAAATCCTGCCAATCAATTTCGTGGTCTTCTGCAGGAGATCGATTCTGCTAAATTCATTTGGGGAATGGATCTTACTGTACTTATGGGTACCTCCTACACTTACACAAGGACAATGGAGAACTTGGACAAAATAGTACCATAGGACCGGTACCTGCAGATGAAACACTTGTAACTGCCTGTCCATACTCTTCGACTGCGCACCGTTCTACTAACTTTACGAACTTATCGGTTACAGGTGTTCTTGATGCCGCCTCTCCTTCCATGAATTTGATTTCAATGTCGCTGAAACCGTGTTTATTAAGATGTGCCTTCAGACGCTCGAACTGCACTTTAGGATCCATATTTGGCACTAGTCTGAAATCAAGTTTTGCCTTGGCAATACTGGGAAGAACTGTCTTGGAGCCTTCGTCTATATATCCAGAAAACAATCCCGCGATGTTGCATGTAGGCCCACCTACCAGGGCCTTCTTAATTTCCTGAAGAGTCGCATTGTTCACAAACTTTTTAATTCCATAATTTCTTTTGAAATCTTCTTCATCGAATTCATCTTTTTCTATGAGTGCCAATTCTTCAGGTGTGAACTCTCTTACATCCTTATACCAGTCTTGTATCAGGATATTTCCTCGCTCATCTCTTAATGTATTCAAGGCAGAAACAAGACGCCATGCCGGATTTTCTATCACAACAGCTAGACTTGAATGAACATCTACGTTTGGTCCCCTCGCGACCAACTCTACGTAGAGTAATCCCTTCATGCCTAGGCTAATAATTGGCTTGTCTTTTTCGTCGATGTATCCAAATTCCCATATGACAGCATCACACTGAAATTTCTCTTTGTATCTAGTAAGGTATTCCTCTATATGGGAACTTCCTATTTCTTCTTCTCCTTCCACCAAAAATTTGATATTACATGGTACGTCTCCTGTCTCTTTAAGAAAGTACTCTACAGCCTTAATGCGTGTGATTAATTCGCCTTTGTCGTCTGATGAACCTCTACCAAAAATAAAATTACCTTCCCTATTCCCGCTGAAAGGATCTGCGTGCCACAAGTCAAGGGGGTCTGGTGGCTGTACGTCATAATGATTGTAGAAGAGGATGGTTTTTCCTGATGGATTTGAACGTGATTTAACCTCGCCAAAAACAATTGGAGGTATCTTCTCTGACTTTACATCTTCTTCCAGGTAAAGCAACTCGGCCCAGATCCCTGCATCATTCATGATTTTGGATACTAATTTGGCACATTCTTCTAGAAACTGGTTTTTTGCTGATACACTTGGAATCCTTATCAATTCCTGCAGATTGGATACAAGATATTCTACATCACTGTCTACCCTCTTGCTAATTGCTGTCAACGAAATCTATTCACTATTTGTGTGAAAATTAAGTGTTTTCTTGATTTCAAAATGTAGGAACCGGCTAAATCAATTTTGAGAAGAATGTAGTGGGTTGTCAGGAATAATCTTAATATAATAATAATATTTAATACCGTGCTAATTATTGGACAGCCCAAAAGAAATTTGTATGATTTAGAAGAGGCATGGTCATAATAAAAAAAGTCACTATACCCAGATCATTTGGGAGAATTTCATAAGGAATTTATCGAATGGTGATAACTTGATGCTAGCCTGGCCCCATGGAAAAGGCTCAGAATATTTAACTACTACAACTCTCATTACATTGTTGAGATAATCTCGAATGGGGTTGTCAGTTACAGCGTCTGGGCCTTCGTCACTTTCTTCCCAACTCCCATTGATTGCCACAGCATTCATCTCCCACATATTCTGTGCTCGGCCTGCGGGATTATAGCTTCCTCCAAATTTCACATATTTGACCCAATTTCTATTCTTGTTGTGTAACACGACAACCATCTGTTTTGCGTGAAGCATTTCATGTATTTCAGAATTTTCGGCATAAAACTGTCTAGTCTCTACAACAGGATTATTCCGCAGATAGTACGCATAATATCTAGACACCTCCTCAATTAAACGGTTTTCTTGCTTTTTTGGAAAAATTACGTGGATCTTCTTGTGATCTATTGAATTCAATCTAGGAGTTGACTCAACGTCGTCAGGCAGTCTTTTTTTAATCAATTTGTCATGTAATCTATTTGCAGTCACGATAAGTGCTCTAGCAATCTTATCGTCTGAGAAATATGGTGCCATTATATAAATCTCCTCGACGTCACGTCGCCTTAATAGTGAAATATATTCATGTTGAGCATCTTGTACGTAACCTGGAACATTCATTGAAATCTTTATTCGAATTGTTCCCTTTGTGCTGCCTCTATTTTTCTCGAATATTTTCTGTAACTTGTCTTTGGTAATCCATCCATACTGCGCTGATTCATTTGTAGGTAATTCGTTCCTTTGATTTGCCATAAGTAGTAACGCCATTATGCTCATGACACCTACAATTGGACCTTGAACCCTATCCATTTCATCGTATAACGTCTTTCTGAATTGAGATTCAATACCAATTCCTCCATAAAACGCAACGGCCTCATCAAATATCCATAATTTAATGTGATTGGCTGCCAGAAAGTCGCTGGAAAGAGGATTCCAGCTATCATTTACATATACGTTTATCCCTTCCTTTCTCATATTCCTAACCATGTCTATTGTATTGTTTTCAAATGCTTCCCTGCGACTCTCATTCTTGGCCATCAGATAGGAGACAAAGCCGTCTATAAGTAAACTAATGTTAATGCTCGGAATTTTCCTTTTTTTATTTATTAGTTTGTTACTCACTTCAATACCATAATCGTCAGCCTTAAAGCCTAGTTCAATTCCAAATATACTTTCAGTGCTCCTATTATCTATCCAGTCATAGAACCCATCGTCAGCCTTGTTCCAATACTCACCTGAAGGACCACCATTCATGAAAGGGAGCAAATCGTTTCCGGATAGTGGCAGGATTCTCGTCAGCTGGGCAATATCAAATCTAGAAACGCGGCATTGAGAGGTTATCTTATCGATTGATAAATTCAAAAAATCATCAAATGATATATTTTTACGCCTCATAGACAAGCGAACCGCTCTAATTATATCCCCAAAAATAGGAACAGTTCTTATCCGATCGTTAAATTCTTCTGATATTGCTCTTACAAGTTCGTCATCGTAAATTTTCTTTGTTTCTGGAGGCTTGCCCATTAACGACCTTTTGACAAGGGTTTCCTGCCTACTTTTTTCTAAAATGGATGATTCTAAATGCGGAAATTCTGAAATGTTCTTATTTCTCTTCTCATGGGACTGTTCGAAATGATTTGGTCTTGAAAATAACTCATAACCTGCAGTCAAATATACTCCAGTATTACAACCCAAGAATAAATAAGATTAGGGCGGGAATGATTATTCCATTATTAATTACAGGTACTACGACGATTGAATACTAGTCCGACTTGAGGGTGGAAATGGAAGGAAAGAGACCATATTGAATTATGTAAAATCATGCCTGTTCTCGTTAGACAATTTGAATACAACAATTCCAAGATGGGATTGTGTTGGATTCGCCTGTAGATAATTTAGTCCAGAATGGGTAGAGTTTATTGTTTCTGAAATCAAGTGACTATCGTATTGATTGGTAATTACCACATGTCTACATCATCCTTAAGAATAGCCGGACTAATAGAGATGATATTTACATTATAATATCAATTTAGCTTTAGCAACTCCTTTATGTGTCGGCGCTTCTTATTTCTATAGGTTAGCTATGGAAATGACCCAGAATACATGCGCGCTGTGTGGTAAGACCATAGAAAAACCTGAAAAATCGGTGTATAGAGAAGTTGTCAAAGGTATTCGGTATATTTTTGATACTCAATCTTGTCTGGAAATGTTCAGAAAGTTCCAGATTGTCTACGGTGACACCTTTGTAGCCCAACATGCTCTCGAGACTTGAGAAATCGGTTCTAGCTATCTTTATTTGGAATGCATTGCCGCGACAGACTAGTGGTTCAACATAACGATTGTGCTCCTTTTAATTATTCTTATAAGACAATGTTCTAATAGCTAGTCTTGCTTGAAGCATATTGTGAGCGAGTCAGAGTCGTTCTTTGACGAAGCTGAGGAGACATTTCGTCAACTCGCGAATTCTCACAGACTACAAATAATGTTTTCCCTGCATAGCCGGAACGGAAAGATGTCAACAATATCCAAGGAGATGAAAGCTAGAATGCAGGATGTAAAGCGAAACCTGGATAACCTTCTAAATGAAGGTCTGGTGGAAAGAGACTCTCATGGAGTATTTTCACTAACAACATTTGGAAGTATGATAGTCAGACAGATTCCATCTATGGATTTTCTTTCAAAGAACAAGGAGTACTTTTCTAATCATGATTTCGGAGAAATCCCAGAGAAATTTATCCACAGGATAGGCGAGTTGAATCAAAGTAAATTTGTCAAAGGATATGTCACAGTAATCGAATACATCAAAGAGATGTACAAACAATCTGAAGAATACATTTATGGCATGCTACCCGAGGTATCGCTAGAACTCGTACAGGCAGTAATATCCAAAATAAAGACTCGCAGTATCAAATTTAATTACATTCTACCTGAAAAAGCAATAGTTCCTAAAGTGAGTTATGAATTAGTAAAGGACAGCAGTTATATCGCATTATTACATCAAGGTCTTATAAACGGAAGGATGGTAAAGAAGATAAGTGCAGCAGTTGTCGTTACCAATAAACAGGCCGCCATCATGTTTCCCCATGAAGATGGCGAAACTGACATTCGAACTATGTTTTATAACGGCAATACTAGTTCTGATGGTGGCCGTTTTCATGAATGGTGTCTGGACTTTTTTAAACACAACTGGGAAAATTCAGAGCATTATAACAAAGGTAAACTAATAGAAGTATAATGTTTAATGATGTCGATTTACATTGTCAGGACGAACTTGCCGCCCCATAAAGATATCTTGAGCTCGATAAAATGCTAGTACTAGTTTTATTTAAATAACGTTAGTTTAACTCCCCATCCCCTTTTTCCGCTCAGAACTAAATATATTTTTTTAAAATTAAAGGAAATGGATGAGGACCAAGGGGCACACGGTCATTTTATCTGTAAATTTAATTTAAAAGTATATTACAAACGAGCACATATGAAAGGGGATAATGGTTCCTGAATCAAATTTGACATGATTTTCGGATTTTCATACGATTGGAGTCTTACTAAATGATAAAAACAAATGGTGGGTGTTTAAACAACCATTAATATTTTGAGCTTAATAAATGGTAGATTGAATTATCGGCGGCCAAGGTTATGTAATATTCAGAGGGTATGTTACATCCAAAACGGTATCTTCGCCAATAGTTTGATGTTTACTCATGATTCGGCATTTTAATTCACTCTTTTTTGTTATTGATAATTACTTCCATTGGTATCGCCTTTATATAATTCTCCTTACCGTTTGAAAAATTATAATAAAGGCTGATATATCCCTCTAAACTGGTCGAATTCCGACTACTTCCCGGATTGGTGGCATTAACATACAAAAGGTATTCAATATTGATTTTAGTTTTAGTTATATTTATCACATCAGTCATCCCTGGGCCAGCAAGCGAGAAGTTGAAATATCTAGGAGCCTGGTCAAAAATTGCGCGTACCAACTTAATCACCATATCAGATTGATTTAATTTTACAGAAATGGAACTAGGCTCTACGTGAATTTGGGGGGCCACTGGAGAGTCTGCCCTTTTTTACGTAACTCGTCCAATTGGAAAATGCCAAATCCAATAATAATTAATAGACCCGCATACGCTGCTATGGCTATCAGAATTATGTGTTTATATTTCATTTAACATGCATCGTTACCATGAGGCGTTAACATCAAAAGCACTCTCAATTATTAGTCTACAATCTTTTTTCAAATCGGTAAGATTTTCACTCACCTTGTTGTACCTTTCTTAGGTAGCCCTCAATGAATAGAACCCTGGCCCTTTTGTAATCCGCCAGAGTATGCAGTGAGGCAAAAAATAAGCCGGACGACCCTGCGAGTACTATGGCGAATGTTACAAATGCTTGAAGGGGAGTTATATTCAAAATGGTCAGGGCATAGAATCCGAGAATAACAGATATAACCGCAAGAGATATTGAACTATTAAGATTATATTCAAAATAATGAATAATAGTCTTTTACCACCTCGTCCTTCAATTTTACTTTATCATCTCCGTCAGTGCTTTTATAAGTAAAGGGAAAGAGGTAGTCTGCAGATTCTGGGATATCCGAGATAGGAAAATAAGTTGAGTGCTTTGGATTAACATCGGCGATACGAAAATATTTCTTCCAATATCCAAAAATTTCTTGTTCTGCGTTACCTATTGTCAGGCGGTCTTTATCTGTCTTATTTTTATCTTCTTTACTGGACATACGTAGATTTTTTACAATACTTTCGAATATCTTATCCTCAAATATCCAATGCCCAATCCCATCAATCATTACGCCTAAAATACTTCCAACGAATATCCCTATGCCAATTACAGATAGGAGGGCCTCCAAATCTGCGGTGGCAGGTCTAAAGATTATCGACGTGATGGTAGACTCCTGTTCGAAGATAAATACGTCAAGGGCCATTAGCAAACCTAAATATAGTAAAAAGCCAGGGAACACATGAGCTGAAAGCACGCTTCAAATCGAAATCAGACAATTTCGTTACTATTGCGCTCAAGTTAACTTACTTTTGCTGAGCAAAGTTTAACATTTTGTGTCAATGGTGGACTATTCATTTTAATGCCTCATTCTCAAGAAAATCAATACTTGTTAATAAAGAATGCGTAGGTTGAGAATTTTTTTAAATTTGCATTCTCATATTAGGCTGTGTAGAGTATCACTTACTTCCCTTCCATGAAGCAAATCCTTTGTTAAAAAAAATAGGACTAAAATCCTATGTCGAAGGTTTGATTTAAGAAACATGGAGTCTCTCCCTATCATGTAAGTAAATTATAATTTTGGAGATGCTTGGTAAACTTTCTCACCGTTTTTCAAGTCCGAGTCAAATCCTTTTCCATCGAATTATCTTTGAGCGATGCCAGGGCTTGGTCCTTATTTTTTGTTTACATTCTAAGCAACGTTGAATATTTTTTGGATATTTTATTGAACAGTTCGCACAATAATTAAAGAGATCGTAGTCAACTCTACCACGAATCGGCTTTGACCTTGAGATCATCTAATAGCGGTGTTGTCAATCCGGCAGCCAACTACAATCTCCTCAAGCATATACAACGTCAGGGTTAGACAAGGCCTTAGTATTCTTCTTCTTTACCTTTTTTAGTGCTGTTTCGAAATCTTTCATACCTATAGTCAATATCGCCTTCTCTTGTTGTTGCTTATCTTGATTCCCTTTTGTTTCTTCATTTTCACGCTTGATGTTCGTTATATGTTCCTTAATTGCAGACATTGCTGCGGTATTTACCATAGCTGCTAGATCTGCACCAGTATAGCCTTCGGTAAGCTCTACAAGTTTGTCTAAATTAACTGAGGCGTCAAGGGGTTTCTTTCTTGTGTGTATGTTCAGTATTTCTTTTCGAGCACTCGCGTCGGGAACTGGAATTGCCAGAATCCGATCAAACCGACCTGGTCGTAAGAGTGCCTCGTCTATGATATCAGGTCTATTTGTTGCACCTATGACCACCACACCTCTGAGATCTTCAAGGCCATCCATTTCAGTCAACAACTGGCTCACTATTCTTTGCGTTACATGGGCGTCTCCACTGTCGCCTCCCGACCTCCTGGGTGCAACTGAGTCTAACTCATCAAAGAAAACTATGCATGGAGATGCCTGTCTAGCCTTCCTAAAGACTTCTCTTACTCCTTTCTCTGATTCACCGACCCATTTGGACAGTAATTCTGGTCCCTTAATACTGATGAAATTGGCCTCTGAAGTCGTTGCAACAGCCTTGGCAATCATAGTTTTACCTGTTCCTGGTGGACCGTATAGAAGGAGTCCTTTTGGTGGTTGGATGTCGGCTTGGTTAAACAGGTCGGTATGTTTGAGCGGCCATTCTATTGCTTCTGTTAATTCTTCCTTGACTTCTGCCAGACCACCAACATCAGTCCAAAGTACATTTGGTCTTTGAACATGAACTTCACGCAGAGCGCTAGGCTGTATGTCCTTTAAGGCGTCCTGGAAGTCAGTCCCTTTAATTTTGATCTTGTTTAGAGTTTCAATAGGAATTTTGGACTGCTCCATATTAATTTCTGGCAGTATTCTTCTAACAGCTCTTATGGCAGCTTCCTTACAGACGGCTTCCAGGTCGGCTCCTACAAATCCATGCGTTACTCTAGATAGGGATTCTAAATCCACATCTTCGGTAAGTGGCATTCCCCTGGTATGAATTTGAAGTATGTCAGATCTCCCAGTCTTATCAGGTATTCCTATTTCGATTTCTCTATCAAATCTTCCCGGACGTCTTAGTGCAGGGTCCAAAGCATCAGGTCTATTTGTTGCTCCGATCACTACGACCTTTCCACGAGATGCCAGCCCGTCCATTAAAGTCAGTAATTGAGATACAACTCTTTTTTCCACGTCTCCAGATACTTCTTCACGCTTGGGCGCAATCGAATCTATCTCATCAATGAATATTATGCTAGGTGCATTTTCCTGAGCCTCTTTGAATGTGTCCCTCAATCTTTCCTCGCTTTCACCATAAAATTTGCTCATTATTTCTGGCCCGCCGATAGAAAAGAAGCTGGCGTTGGTCTCACTTGCTACTGCCTTTGCTAGCATAGTTTTGCCCGTACCTGGTGGGCCATAGAGCAGTACGCCTTTTGGCGCCTCGATTCCTATTCTCTCAAATATTTCAGGATGTCTTATAGGAAGCTCTATCATCTCCCTTACCTTTTGAATCTCGTTTCTGAGGCCGCCTATATCTTCATAAGTAACACGTGGAACTCCCCTGGCTACTGTTTTTGGAACAGATCCTATTATAAATTCAGTATCACCTGATACGATAGAAGCATTCTCTGACGGAGTAGTACTACTAACTAGAAACCCGATTTTTCGTCCCATGATATTAACAGGAATGGAATCACCTTTGGTAACAACACGACCTTCAAGAAGATCAGGAAGATGTTCTTCCAACCCTATGATGTTCAAATCTTCACCTGGAGAAAGTACTATCTGTTCGGCTTTTCGTGCAGACACCTTTCTAACTATTACGTTGTCATCGATGCCTATCCCAAGGTTACTACGCGTATAACCGTCTATTCTTATCAGTGCCTTACCAGAATCAGATTGTTGACCTGACCACAACAGCGCATGTGTCTTACGTCTGTTGCCCGATATTTCTACCACATCACCAGTCTTGAGGTCAAGTTCAGCTGTTATCCTTTGGTCTACTAATGCTATTCCTCTACCAACAAATTTTGGGTCTGTTTCAGCGACCCTTAAAGACGCTTTATTATCAGTCATATTTTTTTCTCCTTTAATGTAAGATTATAAAAAAAAGAAAGTTTTGTGATGGATTGGACTTCTTCTTGTTCCACTACTCTATCTTTACGTCTCGGCCTTTCTTCTTTGCTGGAGCCTTTAGTTTTATCTTTAGCTCCACTATACCATTTGTGTATGCAGCCTTTGCAGAATTTTCATCTAGCTCATGTTCTACAGGAATTTCTTTATGATATTTTTTCTCACCTTTCTCTGCATGTAAAGTTACAACTCCTTCTCCGAGGTGTATCTTTATGTCCTCTTTGGTTATTCCCGGCATTTCTGCAGTGATTACTAGAGTATTTTGTTTTTCATCCAGTATGGCGTCTACTAATGGTTCCCTTACGGAAGGTGTTTGTGTTTGTTCGACTTGCCCGACTAGTCCTCTAGAGGATGGTCTGACATTGCCAAATTCCCTAACATGCGGTTTTCCATCTGGTCCAACAGTTACCTGATATCCGTAATAGTATGGCAATTTACCGCCTGCCGATGATCCCGATTCCTGAATACCGCTGAACAATCTACTCAACTCTGCAAATTCCTTATCCATCTCTTCAAAGATTCTTGTACTGAATCCCCATGGTTCTTTCCACATTTTAAATCTAACATTATGTAATGTGTATTACATTATATATATTTTTCTATGCCTAAGATATCCTTTTATGACCTGAGTTCATAATATATACATGTGATGAGAGTTATGTACTTAAATACGTTACCCGTGACACAGGCCGTAAGACAGGTCCTAGTAAAGAACAGGGTATACTCTCAGGTGTTGGAGATGGGTATTGCCAACTTGACAGCCTTAGCACAGCGTATCAAACCCGAGGTTGAGATGTTGGTTGGTTCCCAGGTGAATACGAACACTATAGTCGTGGCGATCAAGAGGCTGGTAGACAGTATCGAACAAGACAAGGCCATAAAAAAGAGTAGTCGAGGCATTCCTCCAATCGACGAAGTCAGAATGTCACTAACTGACAGCGTCGTTGACATAAACTGCGGTCTGCTTGAATCTCAGGATATATCAGCTGTTTTGGATCAGGTCTTTGAAAGGAAGGATTTTAGCTTTAATCTTTACCATACGGCAAAACAATTTAGGTTGTTTGCAGACAACAAAGATGCTTACAATGTTATTGACCAATCAATTACGAAGCAATTTAGTCATAACAAAGAAAAGAAGCTTTCGAAGATTACTATTTCCTTTTCGAATAGTCAGGATGAAAACCTAAACAGCCTTCTATTCACTGTCTCCAATATCATATACAGCACCCAAATAGCAATTCAAAGTGCATTCTTTACTTCCAGCGAAATAGTATTAATTTTAGAAGATAGAAACGCTACAGAGTTATACGATTCACTAAGAAGAGAGTTAACAGCTCGAAAATCCAAATTTGACTTGATATTCGAATTGATAGATTGCTTACTATCTCTAGCCAAACGTAAATGTATATGCCTGAAAACCCTTGCCCTTTGCATCAATGATAATGTAATGATTCCCGTAATCAGCATGATCTGCTATATTGTATAGTCTCTGTCCGTCTATCTTGAAGACTCCATTTTCATTTAGATCAGAGCCACCAGTTGTGTTTGAGTTGCGTTGAGATCCAGGCTTGATCCCATCTTCTGAAACTGTGGCATTCCCCGTTCCCCCGGCTACAATATTGACTGATTTTGCAGAATACACCAGTACAATCCTCCCAGAATCTCCTGCAAGTTCCAAATTATCTGGATTGTTTTTCCACAAACCCTGCAAGTATATTACATTGGGTTCAAGATCCGAAGAAGGTATTGAATAGTTCACTACCTGTCCTTGAACGAATCCTTGAGGACTTCCAAGAGGGGCCCTCGCAAACTGGTAACCAAAGTAGAGCTCCGGTGAATTGACCTTGCTAAAGTCTACATTTTGAATGTCGGAAGAGTTAGTGATGGTAGTAGAATTGAAATTGAATCCCCGAATGCCCTGCTGAACTGCCCTCTCCGCCAGCAGTGTCTGGATTATTTTCTCTGTTTCAGCGTATCCACCTTCACCTATGTGATCGTATCTTATGAATCCCTCGCTATCAATGAGATATTTCCTTGGCCAGTAACGATTTGCATACGCATCCCAGGTTCCCTTATCATTATCCTGAAGGACGGGATATTTTATGCCAAATTTCTTGACACCTGCTTTAACATTGTCTATATTCTTTTCAAATTCAAATTCTGGAGTATGTACTCCAACTATTACCAACCCCTTGTCTGCGTACTTTGCATTCCAGTCTACAAGGTATGGAAGGGTTCTGATACAATTAATGCAGCTATAAGTCCAAAAATCAACCAGCACAACTTTACCTTTCAAGTCCGCCAGCTTTATCGGGTTGGTGTTTATGTATCCAGATATACCAGCAAATTCAGGAGCTTTGCTGAACTGCGATTTGTCTACAGTGTATTGGGTCTTTGATATCTTGCCAGTTGCGCTGTCTACAGCAACTGAAGATAAGAAATCTCCTGCTGATTTTTGCGCTGTAGAGGATTTATTGAGTTCAGGACTGTTAAAATAAATCGCAAAACCAGCAATCAAGCTTACGACAGCTATTCCCGTGAGAAGGGCACTGATGTTGTCGCGATTCATATCTTTTTCAGCTCAAATTCCCCTCTCCAAGTTGATGATCTGATTGGCAAGTGGGAAGTTTCCAAGGAGGCTCAAGTTGTTTGTAAATACAAGTATCCCCAGAACTATCAACATGCCGCCCATAGCAAGGTTAAAGTACTTTAGATGCTTCACCATCTTTCTTATTATTCCAGTTGCCTGTGAAAAGAACGCTCCTGTTATGAGGAATGGTACTCCCAATCCTAACGAATAAGCCAGTAATGAATTGTATGCGGCTCCCGGTGCAGTGGCAGCCAGCGTCAGGGTGCTTCCAAGTATTGGTCCTACGCAAGGTGTCCAACCTGCGGCGAAGGCGGCACCAAACACGAATGAGGTAATATAGCTGGTCTTAAATTTTGGAAGTGAAGTCATTCTCTTCTCGAAATTAAGTTTTCTTAGTCTAGTGGATAGTATCAGGTAAGAACCAAAGCCAATAATCACGATGCCGCCTACAGTGGCAAGTGTACTCTGGAATCCTATACCGGCTGTCACAAGGACGCTATTCAGGACCACGCCTAATACTGCGAAAACTAAAGAGAATCCAAGAACAAAATAGACAGTGTTCAAAAAAATGTTCAATCTTGTTGCTTTCTTGATACTGACAGCCCGGCCGGCGGTACCAGAATTATTATTCTGGAGTTCATTTAATGTTGTACCAGAAAGATAAGAAATGAAAGCAGGTAAAATTGGTAGAATGCAAGGTGAGAAGAATGAACCTGCTCCAGCAAGCGCAGATACCAGCACATTTACTTCTACCACAATTATTATTTTCTTTCACAAATGCATTAATAGTTTTATCCAAATTACCTCCAGATTAATTCAATATTTACAAACGTGAACGAGAAAGATGAGGAGTATTTTGGCTAGAGATGTCACTCGTTACTCAGTGGTGGTAGAGCGAAAATGGTTAACGATTGCATTGCCAAACGTAAATTTGAATTGTTCAAAAATCCAGTTAAAAAGGCCGGATACAGTAGCGACGTCATGCTGACCTGGGATAGGATCTGGGTCTATCTGCATACGATCGGGAGAATGCTGTATTGAAAAAATAAGGGATTTCTCATTCTATGTCTTACTTTTTGATGGGTGACTGCTGTAATTGATCGAGGTCTTGTTTCACCTGTATTGGTGAGTCCCCGTATACTATCAGTATCCTGTCGTCATCATCAAAGACGTAATCTGCAATAGAGTTGGTTTTATTTCCATTGACATAGAATTCAAGATTTTCCTTTCCATTGCTGCAGAACTTTGTACCGTTGTCATCCGTGAAACAGGTATCTGTAACATTCATTTTTATGCTTCTGAAAAATTCAGCTACAGGAACTCCCGTAGCATGCCTATGTAAAGTATCGCCGTCTCCATTTTCAACATGCATGTATCTAGACTTTACCTGATACTTGTCATTACTAAAGTCGAGCTTTGTCCCATTCAACTTTACCGCAAAACCTGCATGGACATGAGCAGAACCAAGGACTCCATATGCCGGATTATTGTAGACAACGTTTGAAGAATATACTGAAAGGGCGTAAGCAGTAATTGCGATCAGCAGAGCAACAGCTGGAATGATGAACATTAGTCTTCTATTTCTTTTCTTTCTGCTTGCAGCAAAGTAGCTTTTCTCTGCTCTCTTCGATTGTGAGCCTTTGCCACTAGCCTTATTAACATCCTTCTTCTTTTCTGCCATTCGTATCCAACTACTAAGAATACCCAACTAAATTGGCTAATTTAAATAAATCTTCCACTGCTTCTCAAGTTACTTTTTGAAAACCTCTGGAATTTGAGGGTTCCCATAGTCTTCTGAACTTGCGAGAAAAACTTTAATTTTTTCACCATGTTTTATCTCATGCTCTCCAATTTCTCGTATATTCCTCCTATATTCTTCTGTCAATGGTTTCAGCTGATTGGCAAGATTGTCAGCAATCAATATGTGCCAGCTGTCTCCCAAGTCCATTACCCTTCTCGCCATTATGATACCAGGACCCCAAACATCAGGCTTATCTGTTATATCCATCACAGTAAAGACGGGGCCTGAACTCAACCCTATTCGAACGTGAATCAGGTCGTCACCTGTTTTTCGCTTATTGTATTTCTTGAGATACCGATGTAATTCCGTACTCAACTTATAGGGCAATTCTGGGTTTTCCATGAAGCCTATTGCCATTCCATCTCCTGTCGGCAGAATGATCTTGGCGTCGTCAGGGGTTTTTCTATAAGCCTCGCAGTCCTTTATGAATCCATTTAACCTTTCAATTTTTTCTTTTTGTTTTGCAACTACGAGTCTGGGATCTGAAAGTCCCACTATGTCAATGAAAAAGAAATGGTAATCCAGTACCACTGGTTTTGGGTTTATTGGGGCAAAGAGAGGAGACAGTTTTTTGAATGTCTTTATGCAGTTTTCAGAGCAAAATGGCATATCGTTGTGATATATTGGGATTCCTTGAATTGGCTTGGAATCCATGGTACATGCCACCAAGTTGTCTCCAAAAGTCACCATCCCTTTGGAATCTATAGCAAAATCCATCCATTTTGGACTCGAGATCACATGTGAAGAAGACAGCAACCTAATCTTTCGAGACAGAGGGCCCCCTTCGGTTTCTTCGAACTTCATTTCTAGTTTTCCCTCACAAAACGAAGTTACTGGTATGTACTTGTCAATCACAGGGGTGTCTATCGTATAGATTGCAGTAGCCCCAATTTTCTTGACGACTACGGTAAGTTTTGAAAGAAATTTCCTAACGGCCTCTACGTCAAAAATGTCACAGAGTTGGTTTAGTGACTCTATAACTATGCATACCTGCTTTTCTACCATTGCAGGATCTTTACCTTGCTTCGGTACCTGCTTTCTCTTTTTGTTATCAAGATGGAGGAATGAAAATATCTCCTTGTAAACTGAATCTAATGAGACATCTTCGTAACCACTTCCAGTTAACAACGGATTTATGAATTTGAACTTGTCCTTTAGCAGCTTTTGGTCTATTTTGTAGAACAAGTCTTTGAACTGAGAATCAGTCAGCCTTGCACTAACGACTATACAATGAGCATTGTCATTTATCCCGTCCTCCAAAAACTTTGTACAATATTCTCTTTTTCCAACCCCCAGAGGACCTTCAAGTAGAAATAAGGTTGGTAATAGATTCTCTTCGCCATCTGTAAGTTCGGAAATTCCTGGTATTCGCATCGGCTTTGAATAAATTTATGAAACAGATTTAGTACTTATGCATTGTTTTGATATCAACTACCTACTACCCTCTCACTTGATTTACCAATGACATATCCTAATTTTCTTTGTCCATGGCCCCTATAAGGCTAGTAATTTGTGATGAAAAAGGATGCTCTGGATATTCAAGGGCCGTTAGAAATTCTCTTTGAGTGAATTGGATATCACAATAGCAAGGTATAGCAGAAATGACATCAAGTTTAGTTTCCTCAGTTAGCATCTTGATTATGTCGTCGGCCACTACCTGAGATGGCATATGGCTGTGTCCGTGTCCGTCCCCAGCATTTGGATTAATCATTTCTAGAGACTTGCCTGAAGGTGCCATACAGTAACCAGAAATCCTGTTAAGTAGCAGATAGGGCTTTGTCCCATGTTCCTTGAAGGCCTCTAAAATCTCTTTTGCAATCATTTTAGTTCCTTGGATATCAGAGATCACCCATTTTGAGTGTTA
>CAVSLF010000013.1:0-21435 GCA_963728595.1 uncultured Nitrososphaeraceae archaeon | reverse complement strand
TTAGAAATATGAAGAACGTTTGTTTAATAGGTTTGAATTTAATGATAAACCTAATAATATCAAACCAATTCAAAGATTTATTCATAACAATACGCCTTTGATTATGTGATTATTAAGATATTAAAACCAACTTTACCACGAAATTAAAGCTACAGTTAGGTAACCCTAATTTGAATCATTTTAAATCTGCATGCAATTTCATTCAGTATTTCTAAATAGCCCAATCAAGGACGGCATAATTGGATTTTTGATTATATTTTGTAATCTGTAATCTTTTTCATAAAGTCATTGAAAAACGAACGATTATCAAGCATACTTGCAGATTGAGCGATTTTTGTTATTGGGGAAATCTGAGATGCTTGGGATATTATTGGTTGTACTTTTAACATTTTTGTCATATCAATTTTTCTAACACCAACATTTTTGTTAAGATCCCTTGCAAATTTATCAACGGACTTGGAGAAATCCAATGATTTGGATATGAACTTTGGTGGTGTATCAATACTTTGTCTAAATGGAGCTTTATTGAACTCTTTTGCAGCAACTTACCTATCTTAGGTGCGTCCATAGATTTTATCATCTCAGAGGAGGTTATACCAATGGGTTTATCGTGTTTTTTAATAATTGATGTGGCTGATGCGAGCTTTGCTATTTCAGACAGCGAATCATGAATCATTTTTCCTATTGTTGTACGATAAGAAGACGCAATTATTAAACCTTTTATCGTATTGGTTTATTTCAATTTCAATCTCAAGCTTCACTTGTCGTCCTATATTCGAACGATTTTCGAACTATGCAATGATGTTATGGCTGTGTCTAAAGTTAGTCGGTAACAGCGTGGAATTTAATAATAATAATCGAAGTTACAATATCCATTAATGTCATTGAGTGATATTGAGCGAGAAGATAAGATTGATAAACTAGAAAAATTCATGGTCAAAGATATACAGGCTGCAATAGATGGAGAGGCTAATTATTTAGGAGCGTTAGGTCTATCAACATACACAGAAAACCTTGGGGGATTTTTAAACGGCAATTTTGAGCAAACTAGTACAATTATCAGGATTTCATTTCAAAATATTTTACCTCATCTGCATCGTATGTGCTTCTTGATTCTAACTTAAGAGGTAGTCCACCGTTCGGCGGACTGTACAAAGTCGTAAGATGTGGTTTGGTTCATGAATACTTTATGAAAGCTGATTCACAAGTGACCACGAGAATTCCCTCACCAACTTCCTGTGGGATAGTGTATAATCCATTCAATCTCCCCGGTAGTCCAAAATTAACCTTCTATGTTGACACATATTTCAGTCATTTTCAAGATGCTTTAAAAAAATACCATGATGAACTAATGGGCATTGTCCCCAGTACATCGCCTTATGGTACCAAGGGTTTACAGGACAATTTTGATAAAGCGTACAACAGTTTAGCATTATCAAATGCTCCATCTGGATTTAGTGCCGTCAGCGGTGCTTCATCTATTACTTATGGTACAGGTCCTTAAACTCTTTTTTGTCATTAATAATTAGATACAGCAAATTAGAACATGAACTTAGTTAACTAGCCAATAAAAGTTTGAAACTATTTCTTCTTATTACCTATTGTCCATAGGCATAACAGCGGTTTGGAGGATTTGTTTTCCTGCTTTCGTTCTTTATCTAACTGCAGCTACCTCGTTACTTGACATGTTTGGTTAAGTCAAAATTCTTCCAAGCATTTCCGAAACAATAACTATGAAACTGTTGCTGACATACCTTATCCGTATCATTCATGAAACTTCTGCATAATAACGTGTAAGTGTTTACTATTCCTGTATCGAATTGTATGGCACAGTCTACTATCATTTGAGTAATTGCATTTTCCACCGTATCGCTGAAGTTTTGTCCGTAAACTGAGTCTAAGTTCAAGGATAGTGCTCCTATAATTAGTCCTAGTACTCCAAGAACAGATAATATTGTTTTAGTGGTCATTTCTCCTTCAATTACCTTGTTTAATTATATTCCAGTAATTAAAATCTCAAAACCGTATTGGAGAATGGGAGCTTGTATCACTGTCAAGTTTTTTAGACTCTGTGGTTTTCCTTATTGGAGAGTTTGAAGTTGAATCAGTTTCAGATTTATTGTTTTCTGTACTCTTACGATATTCTAACATTTTCCTGTATATAATACTCTGTGCATAGCTAGCTCCCTTTTCAAAATCTAAGACTATCTTTTGAATATCGTAACCGTCATCATACTCGATGATTGTATAGACATGGTTCTTTTTCCATAAGTAAGCCAAAGCTAAAGGAGGAAGTAATAAGCCATAAGCAAGACGTTCTGTATCTCTCTTCATTTCATTAGAATTTGTAATATCTTTAATTTTCGAATATCGAATAGAAATATGGTTGATTTCTAGTTCAAGCCTATCTTCATAAAAATATATTTCACTCAAGAACGGTATGGGATATGCTTTATGTCCACCTAGATATCTAACTGAACCACAGTCTATAGCTCCCAATAATTGGGCTTTCTTCTTCTGGTCTATTCCGAACACTTTGTCAAACATTCAGCAATTTACCTCACTACTTAGCTCTCGCAACCTATTCCGTCATTGTCCCGATCAAATCCATGTGGGTCAGACCCACTAACAGTAAATCCCTTTTGTGGAATATCAGGACAGTTCAAGTTTGGTGGAGGAGGTGGTATGCAGAAGTCAGGATATGATGAATCACAATTGCTCTTTGTGGTTGATTTTTTCACTACATTGTTATAAGTGGTCTTCTTAACTATTGTTTTGTCAGATACCTTATCGTCAGAGGTTGATACTTTGGTTGAAACAGGCTGTCCAAATTTAACTGACTTTATCATGTAGGTAATTTCTTCTGAATACTTGTCAATTGCTGGTTGTTCTCCAAAAGCAGAAACCTCTTGTAGTCTACCGTGATTTACAGAAGTGACGTCAATACTCTTATCCTCACTCTGTACTATACGACTCACATATTCCAGCCGATAAGCTGGCTTGCCGTCTAGGGTAGTATTAGATATAGACATATCTTTAGCATCTAGGTTATTCTTTACATTATTTGTTATCCTATCCTTGTGATGATTTAGAGTTGTACTTGGAGGGTCCAAATTTTCGATAGAAATAGAAAATAATACAATATCACTGTCAACTGGGGAATTAAATATCACATGGAAAATCCTGTCAGGAGACATTTCGTCATAACCAGTTTCTTTGAAAGACCAGTCCTTGGGATATTGCATCTTTACATTGTAATTCTTCATTTTCGTAACTTTTGTAATCACTTTCCAACGGTGTTGGTTCAATATTATCTTTAGTGTTTTGACTAAGAGATTTTTGCGCTTTATCTAATATGGAATCTATGTCATCAGATTGAGTTAATACCGAACAAACCGTCCCCAACAGAAGAGTCAGAGATACGGCAAGGACTGCTAAAATCATTTTATGCTCCATTATATGACACAGTGTCCTATTTAGGACATTCGGAATAATAATTCATATGCTTAATTCCTCAAGGGTTCGAATCAACAATATTGAAGCTACGTGGGATTAACTGGTGTGAATGCTTAATATTTTACTTGAGAGAATTACAAAACTACCATTTTAATCGATATACACTGTGCTTATGAAACATTGATTACAATAGTCAGTCTTGGAATCCGAGATGCTATCAAAATCTTCGTAGATGTGAAAACACAAGTTGCATTGTTTAACAGACATTTTCAATCACACTTGTTAGAGTTACAATATTCACATTGCCAAGAGGTTTCATTGTCCTTACCATAGACTATATGATGCTCCAATATCACATAGTTGCAACTTAAACAGTTCATTTCATGTGTTAGGACTTCCTGTAATACTATTGGAGAAACTTAATAGCAATTGCTGTTCCGGCTGCCAAAGTATTTGAAACTAATCTGCTACTAACACAAAATCTTCGCCTCTAAACTCGTACATGACAAGTTGATTTGGATCTTCATTTTGTATATCAGCCAAGCTCAGAAATTTACGCTTCACCTTGTGATATGCAACCAGCTCGGTTGTTGGATGTGGATTTTGTAACTCCATTATTTCGCTCCAATCTCCGCTTGCACATCGTTCATCCTGTTTCTTTTCAACTGCATCCACCATTTCTTGTTCTTTTGTTTTCCAAACAATGTACGCTCAAATCCGAATATTCCTAAAATTGTCTCCGATCGCATCTAGCAACATTTCTTTATATTTTTCTTTGTCATACCCACCAAAATTGTCTTCTGAGATCCCTGCAGTCACAACCCTGTTCAGCGGATTTTGATTTTCGGAATCGGTATAAACATATTGTATGATGTCTCCCTTCGAAGGTTGTTTACCATTAGCATTACATAGTTGAATTGCTGCCGCCACATGTGGAAAAATATTTTTGTAATTTGTAAGATCCATTCGCAGTTGTTTCGAAATGATAAGATCTTGTGTTTGAATTTCACCTGTCATTATTTTGTCAATAGTTTTGGTTACACAAAATAGAGCATTCTCTAGAGTTCTGTCAGTTATTTCTGTAGTCCTGTCAGCATCAAACAAAGTATAAAGTAACTCTGTTTGAAAATCTTTAATGAACCGTGGAGTATCATGTCTTCTCGCTTCAATACCCCTCATAATTAATTCTCCATCATACGTGATACCAAAATAATGCTTCAAAGCTTCTAACTTTTGATCAGCTTCCAGCGGTAATAATACCAAAAATTTGTAATGATATTCAAGAGATAATGCAAGTCCAGTCTCTTTAGTGATTACTTCTCCTAGTTTTTCGTAATCTTCTTTTGTGGCGTTATTCTTGTGAACGAAAGCAGAATCTACGTCAGCATATATTAAATCATAACCTAAATCTTGGACTATATCCTTAGTCTTTAGTAATATGTCTCTGGATCTTTTGTTAATCTGCTCAAAAGCTGTTACATTTCCATATTTGTTCCAGTATGATCCGGTGGTACCGTAAAGACTAACAAGAATTTGCTTTAGTGTATCTGCCCTCTGTTCGTAATCAGATGCTTCTATGGATTCATTGGGTAGCTGTCTTAGGATTTCTTTAATATTTCCACGTCTTTCTATAATTTTCTTTACTATATTTGGTAATATGCCCAGAGAAGCGTCATTCGGTTTGTTTTCTCCAACTATTTCATAACTAATATTTTCATTTATTATTATGTTAGCATACTCATCATTATAATCGAGAACTGCAACGTTTTCGTGTAATCCAACTTTAGGAGAAAAGATTATACCAGCTTTATCTCTGTCTATTATTTCTTCTAGGGTCCTAATGTGTTCGTATGATCTTCCTTTATAATTATCGGAGATAACATATCCGCCATGTTCGCCACCAATTAATTCGTAAATGACCCTACTGGCAATCAGCCTACCAATACTATGTCTCAAAATCATGCGTAATGGTAGACATGAAAATCGTGATAATTCGATTAGTCCTTGTATTCCGTTTTTGCTAACCTCTGATTGGCTAATGTAAATCCGTCCCTCTGACCATTTTTCTAAAATGCGAGTATCAGTAGAAGAATAGATATCGGTCTTCCGTCTGCCCAACTGTAAATCTAAAGAAAGAAGTTTAACTCGTTTCAGCAAATAGTGCAGTATATCTGGATTATGATTCTGGAATACAATTATGTCTGGATCTTTTGATGTGATATAGTTGCAAAAGTCCTGCAACATTTTCGATTCGCCATCTTCTAGCATCAGATCCTCTGAATTGGATCTAACTCTGATTGAGTGTATTGGATCATCTCTGTCTAAAATTTCTTGTTCGGTAGACGGTACTATTTCAACTTGCATTACGGAATAGGGTAATTGAAAATCTTCATTGTCACTTGACTTGCTGATAGAAATTAATTCGCCGTCTTCAAATTCAACTTTCATTTTGCTCGTTGAGGGAACTCCTATTTGAGTGAATAGATAACGTTGAATATGTGATAGCTTGGTGTTGAATAAATACCGTATTCGCTGTTGGAGTGTTTCATGTTGTAATGCCTTTAACAATAAGTTGTAATGATGTATTGAGTAGCATCGAATGTAGATTAACTTCTCCTTTATCGTACTGTTGATATCAATTAATTTGAGATCCCATCTTACCTCTTTAACTAATTCCAAATCTTGTAAAATTTGAATTATTTCTGTGCCGGATTGTTCTGTCTTTGGTTGTATGTAAAACTCTGGTTCATAATCATCAATCAGTCTCAGTATTTGCTCTTCGTCAGTCTTTATCCAGAGAATTACCTCATTGTTCTCGATATAAACATCTAAAATCCATCCATTTCTATTTTGAGTCATTCCGGATCCTATTTGTTAAGCTTCTCTTCAAGTGCTGTTAGCCTATTTTCAAGAAAAGTTAACTTATCTTGGAGCTCGATTATCTTGTTCTCCTGATCCTGAATTATCGAATCCTTCTCTTTCAACTCATTACTCAATGCTGCAATAAGTTTTCTATTATGAACTGATGCTACGATACTCAATTTGTCGCAAACTGTTGGCAATGTGGAATTTCCCATTGCTGCCTTGTTCTGAACTCCATGTTTTCAGGAGTAAATCAAATGCCTTCTTATGTCCTAGATCAACAAATGCACCTTGTAATTCAGTTCTCATATCTGATATTACTTCATCATACAATTGTCTGAATGATAGCGTTATTCTGCCCATATCGATTTCAATTTAATAACATCATTCTACCGCATGTTCTTCCGTGGACTATCGCTGATTTGGGAGTCTTGAGATATTGGTGTTTAACCAGAGTCGCTTTAAAAGTTGGGAGAAACGCACTATTAGAGATATTTTTAACATACACAATCACATTTGCTAGATGCTTAAGGTAAGAACCTCCAATTGGTCTGGGAATCACACCTTTGCTGCTTAGGTTTGAGTCGCCTGTTATGACTAGAGAGGCTTTATTTTTTGCACAAGCTCTGTTGATAATTGATATGGTTTCCTTCAGTGAATTCGCAATTTCTGGTCTATTTTGTCCACTTGAATCTTTGAAGAACTTGGTTAAATTGTTAATGACAATAAGTTTGATATTCTCGTTATTTTGTATCAACTCAGCGACTTCGTTTGCAATCTGTCTTTGATGTTGTGAGTCGTATGCAGTTTGGATGAAAAGGTTTTTAGAAACAATTTTAGGATCTATTCCCGTTGCCTTGGCAGTGTTAGCAATCTTTTCTGGATTCAAAATCATTTTCCCTGTGCCATAATAATCTGTATTGTTCAGGCATATTGCCATGGATTCGAACCCATGTTCTTTTATCGACAGTATACAATTCACGAGCAATCTGTGCGAAAGTGCATCTAATGGAAACGTATCTCCATAAAATAAATAAAACAAACCTTCCTGAATACCATCTATCAACGAATTTAGCTCTCCTGAACCAGTTGTCATTTTGAGACAATTACCTTGAGTGCTAAAGTGTTCTAGAGCTGTTTTCATTTCTAGTCTGGGATATATGGTAGCCATGAAATTCTCCGACTAACTAGAAGGGTTCTGTTTGTGATTGTTGTTTACTATACGAAAATTGTAAATTATTGGGAAAGAACCAAAGTTCATCATGCACAAAAATTATTGATCCTGTTGCCTTCACTTCTTTTCCGTAAAGTTTTTCTTTTATCTCTTGTAGGAGAACAGTTTGAATATTATTGGATTCTTCTTTATTACCTTCGAATTCAAGTTTCGCTTCTCCAATTTTAAGATCATCTAGTGCTTGATTAACAACCTTATCCATTTTGAACTTTAGGTTTACTTTTTTATCATCAATGAATTTCTGCAACCCTGCTGAGATTACCAAAGATTCATTGCCAAAGAAAACCATACTAGGAGGATAGGTGAAAGTTTGTTCAGAATTAATCATTTTGACCTTTAGTAATGGCATTTCATCCGTTGGAATATCAATATCATACACATCATGCCAGAACTGCACCAAGTTTCTATTGTCCGTTTCAGAGATAGTTTGATTACTTGCTTTTCTTGTAATCACATCAACAATAGATCCGTAATTTCCTGATGGGGCAACTATTACTTTGTTTCTTGAATTAACAAGATGTTTGATTAATCCATTGGCAGTTGCACCGTTTTCCCTCCTCATTCTGATGTAATCAAGAACACTTTCTCGCACATACGCCTGTGGTGTTGCCTCTACATTGGCTACTACTGAATCTCCTTCCTGTTTTTGCTTAATGTAAATATTCAGTGAAAAGCCAAGATACAAACTAGCTTTCTCACATCGATACAACTTGAGTGGTTCCTCTAACAAGTAGATTCCTTGCAACATTCCTTTGCCAGTTTGTTTTCTGAATCTTGATGTCAATCGTTTTCTCAATCAGCCTGCGCAGTATTTTTTTATCTTCTATCTCTGCTGAATTTAATGTCCTATTGGTAAACTCTACAAAATAATGCTGTTCATTTGGTGCGATAAATACGAGATTTCTTCCATCCGATACTATCAGTTTATCACTTTTTCTATATGAAGACGGACTTTCAGTTACTGCTTCTATGACATCTAGATTATTTGGTACTTTGATTTGATAAATACTTGAGGATAGAAACGTATTGTTAGAATTGTTGTCAGGAGATAGTTTTGTTTGTGTGGCTAATAGTATCAATTCGCTCAAGTTCCGTTGAAGAATTCTTGAGGCAACATCCTTGGTCAGGACCATCTTTATTGATCCTGAACCATCATACAGTCTAGATGATACACGTAGATCCCAGCCCCATCCGCTATTGCAGTTATTAGGACAGCTATCATCATATAGTAAAGACTTACAATTGTTACAACGTTTCACTAAACCAGAGTTATTATGAACAGTTGTGATTGTCCCAACCAAAGAAATATTCTGCACAGGTCTTTTTATATTGTCAATCTTTGGTCTCCACACATATTGTTGGTATTCTAAATATCCATCTACAACTTTAATCTGCCATTCTGTAAATTCAGTTATAACAAGTAGTAATGACCTGTCTGGAAATTCATGAACATATGCATTATCGAATTTATAAACAGTATCCCTTTGCCAAGGAATGTTAAGTTTATGACTAACAAATGGCATCTTGAATGTCGCATCTTCTAAAATGCCAGTGAAAATTACTTTGGTTCCTAGTTCATCTTGACGTTCACTAGTCTTGAGATAAACTGCTCTACCCACAATTTTAACATATGATTTAGCTGTAACATCTGCCAGAGAAACTTGTGATTTGGGTTCGAAAGTGGATGGTGGACGCGGTATTGATTGTGGACTTGGGTATTCCTTTTCCTGATATAGCTTGAATTGCTCTTCTCCCATTGCTGTCTTGGTAGTTACCATCTAGACTATCACCAATTTTATTCTTATTACCAACCAGATTCACTATCTCTGGTCTTCTTGTCAGTCTCTTCTACGTCTACCACACCTTTTTCAGAGATTGTAAATTTGACCGAACCATATTCATGGTAAGGTGAGTCTTGCATTACGGCTATTCTGTTATGTCCCGCTTTACGAAAGAATATCCTGTAAGTAGTAGCATGTGCCAAAATATTCCCACCAGCAACCTTCGTAGGATCACCAGCGAATGTTGCATCGGGATTCGATTGAACCTGATTTGTTAGTACGAACGCAATATTATAGAATTCAGCAAGTCGAGTTAGTTTATGTAACATTGAGTTTAGCTTTTGTTGTCGATCCCACAGGGTTGCTCTTCCAGAATATTCTGCACGATGAAGTGAAATGACAGAATCAATTATAACCAGACTTGCTCGAAATTCTTCCAAGTATTTTGCAAGATTTTTTATTACAAATTCAAGATGACTACTGTTATATATCTTGCATACGAAAATAGAAGCTAAGATTTTTTCAGGATCTGTAATACCGTATGCTTCAGCGATTTGATTAATACGTTCTGGTCTGAACGTGTTTTCAGTATCAATAAAGATCACATTACCACCCATCCCACCCTTAGACTTGGGCATGTTAGCCGTGACAGATAGGGTGTGGCATAATTGACTCTTACCAGAACCGAACTCTCCCGCGAACTCTGTGAGGGCTTGGGTTTCTATACCACCGCTTAACAGTACATCAAGGCTTTTTGACCCTGTAGTACAACGCATTATCTGGTTTCGTCTTGTCATAATGTCAGCAGCAGTGCAGAATTCTTTGCTTAGTAACCCAATGTTAGTCAATGCCTTCCGAGCTTCAACTATGAGTATCGACATTTTTTCAGGTTTGTCGCCTATGTCTTCAGCCAAGTCCTGTGGAATTGATGTGGCTAATTCTAGCACCGACTCTATACCTACTCGCTTGAGCTTTGTAATGTCTAAAGGTTTTAAATTTTCCAAATCTTCCAAATGTAGGTCCGTAATAGCTTGGGAGGGCATAAGATTATTGACAACTCGTGGAGAACGTTTTGACACATATAATCTTGAGAGCTCCAAATAGGGAGTGAGAGGGTGGTTAAATTTCGTACATAGCATCTGCTAAAGTATGTCCGAACGTGGTGGTTAGTATAATAATTGCCCTTTCAAGGTAATTAAGCTATTTTTTTCAGAAAATTTCCGATGCGAGTCCTAAGTGTATACTCATGAAGCAGGTCGGTTTATAATGCGATTATTTACGCAGATAGTTTTTGATCCAGCGGCATCATCACTTTCACAATTATCCGAATTCGCTGAAATTACTTTCGTATCAATACCGTCATTCTGACAAGTTCCAGAGTTAACACAAGTTGTGGACTGTGTGTTTGAATTTCCTGAAGCAATTTCATTGGTACATTGATTTGAAGACACACAAGTAAGAGTTTGAGTATTTACGTCACCTTTTGCACTGTTAGTACAGTTGCTACTAAATACGCAATGTATATTTTGAGTATTATGATTACTGCGTTCAGGATTTTGAAAGTCAACTAGAAGATTTTGGCATCCACCACTTCCAACCGAATTGCAGTTAATGTTCTGAGTATTACTGTCGCCATCCGCCCAATTTATGCAGCCCCCAAATTCACCAGTTCTGTGACAATTGATGTTTTGAGTATTCATGTCACTGTTGGTCTCCATGATATTGAAGCAGCCAAGAACCGAGTTACAATTGATTATTTGAGTATTATCTTTGGAAAATCGGGCATCATTATTACAGCCTAAATCCCCAACTGAGTTACAATTGATCTTTTGAGTAAACCTGTCGCCGGCAGCAGTATTTCTGCAGCCAAGAAAACCAACCGAGTCACAATTGGTCGTTTGAGTATTGTCATTGCCAAAAAAGACAGTGTTCCCACAGCCGAAATCGCCAAATTGTTCACACTTGAGGTTTTGGATATTGTTATCACCGATTGCATCATTGCCGCAGCCAAACAATTCACCCCCTGATTCACACTTGAGGTTTTGGATATTGTTATCACCGATTGCATCATTGCCGCCACCAAACAGCCCACCGGCTGTATCACACTTGAGCTTTTGGATATTGTTATCACCTTGCGCGGTATTGGAACAGGCAGAGTCAAATAATGGTTCAACTCTGTCACACCTAGTATTTTGAGTATTATCGTTGCCAGTCGCACTATTAGTACAGCCTAAATCTCCAACTGTATCGCAGTCGTTATTTTGAGTATTTCCGTCCCCAATCACCTCATTTCTACAAGTAGAGAAATTCGTACAATCATTGGTCTGTGTATTATCAATTCCTGTCTGTGTATTAGTGCAATTGGAACTCGAATCACAGTTATCTACTGCAAACGCGGTTTGGTCAATTGTCAAATAATTTAAAACAACCATTAGACCAAGTGCCGAAAAAGAGATTATTGCTAAAATCGATACCCTAGAATTTGTCACATACCAACCATTACATTCTTTTATAAAAAGTTTCTAGGAAGTTTGGGAGAATACGAATAACTGACTTCCACGTTCTACTCTAGTTGATTGCCCATGAGAGGAGCTAAGATTGTCCAAGCTAAATATGATTATAAAAGGATTGATCACGCCTACTCCCCTCCCTCACACTTTAGTGTTGCAGGTTTTAAATCCTATATGTCGAAATAACTATTATGGCAAAGAAGCGAAAGAGTGGTCAGCTACTAGAGAAGCCGCAATTCGACTTCAAGGTCACTGAAACAGTTCATGAGGAGACAGACAACAGTGAATTAGAAACTGAACTCGAATGCCCATCGTGTAGGAGCATCATGATACTTGGTGCCTATGATTCGCCGTATTATGGTTGCAATGAATGCAACTTTTGCCTTTACGTATAGATGTAGATTTCTATTCTGAATTTGCATGAAATGTTATAGATGTAATAATCGATTGACTCAAAGATCTTGTAATCTCGTATGTGTCAACTGTGGCTATTCATTAGACTGTGGTGACATGTAGCAGATAATTTGCCATTTTGCAAATATTGAGTGAAACAAAATTGAAGTTTCAACAGCCAATTCTGCTAGAACCGCCAAAGTTCAAGACAGCATTAGAATATTGTGATAGATTTACTTTTGGTATTGATAAATTAGATTCAAAATTACAATTACATCTTGATGACACGATTGGAATTTTTGGCGAAACTAGGTACACTAACACATTGGCAACTAGACTGGTCGTTAGGTCATTACTACCTCGTACTCACGGTGGTATTAATGCGGAAAATGTATTAGTGTTGGATGCGGACAACTCGTCTAGTCCTTATCTGTATGTTAATATTGCAAGAGAATATGGAATGCATCATAGTAAAGTATTACGTAACGTAATCATTGCCAGACAATTTACCATATACCAACTTACCAATACCATCATTTACGATTTACCAAAAAGAATACAGATACGCGGTTCAAAAATAATAGTCATCACAGGATTATTGGATCAATTCTACCAAAATCCCTACATTCGCACTGCTGAAGCAGAAAGTTTAATATCTCAAATAGTAACAGCCTTACACAAAATCAAGGATGTATTCATAATCTTGACTTCACGTTTGACAGAAAATCAAATAGTAATTCCTGCTCTATCAAGGATTGAAATACGTGCTAAAAAAGAATTTGACGAAACGAAACTTAATCTATCAATCTACAATAATGGTAGACTGAAAAAGGATTCCATGATGGAAGCAGAGCTACGAATTGACTAAGATTTGCGAGCTACTACTATATAATAATTCCAAGGTTCTACAGAATACTATGAACGCGGTCGTTGATTTAAAGAATTCACAAGTTGTACTAAATTTTTTCTGTCATTCAAAAGAAGCAAAATGGTAAATGCCACGCTTGCAGAAGAAATATTATGTTATCGGTTACTGTTGTAGAGTCACGCCAATGGAAGAAGTTATTATCATAAGTCATGTGCTGAGAAGTTAGGCATCGTATAATGAAGATCCAATAGCAGAGGATAGACACACAACTTATACAGCAGGAAGCTCAATCCCCAAAGTGAATGATAACGGAAGATATTGAAAATATTAGGAAGAATGGTTTTGATATTGAAGAGATACCGACTGGATACATATTCACCGGGTATAGTGAACAGAGTGAGGGTAAGCAAGGAAACATATTCATTCATAAGCAAGCATGTGAAATAATACAGAAAATAGGAAAAATAGAAGAGATACAGGTGGTGGATGGCGAGCGGATTCGCATTGTAATTCTGAGAGCAGTTATAGGATCAGGTTGACAATCAAAATCGGAATCTATCATCTTGTAGGGAGATGAAATTGACTTAAACTTTACTGTATAAGCATAGACATGGTATTAAACACACTGATATACATAGCATTAGTAATCATCGTAATCATCGTAATAGTTGTCCTGCTTAGATTCCTATTTGGAGTTCTGTTTATAATTCCATTTCAGTTCACATCTATAGATCACGAGGTAATTATGTTAAAAGATATATCAACACAATCAATAGGTAACATATTTCATCTCTAAGGTGGATTGTTGTGATAAGGTATTATATGGTCCTTAACCAACAGATTACAAGAATAATTATTCTATAATGAAACCACTAAAGAGAAACGCATTTAATTCTAGTTATAATCCTGTCACAAGGATGTATGAAAATGCTGTTGGTAAATTTTTAACATACGAAGAAGCTAGACAAAAACAATGGCAATGCGAAAAATGCAGCGAAATGTTCGCCAGTTATAAATTACTAAAAGATCATAAGAAGGATTTACATTCTTATTAGCATTAGTAAAAACGGAGATTGTTTTGATATCTGTTATCTCACATACCGATATTTTATACCAGAAATAAAAAATTAAGCAGCCTCGTTCCCTGCTTCCTCTTCTTCGCCGTTAGGTTCTTCTGGATCATCTGGTGCAGGTTCTGGTGTCGGTTCTACTTGCCCAAAGGTCCTAATATCTAGGTTACACTGCGATACAAAAATTTAGACCGTATAATGGTCAAACAGTCCCAAATAGAGATAGAAGATTATACATCCTTTTACTGTGTCATGACAATGTTACAATAGATTGTTTGATTGACATGCTCCTTCTCACTAAAAAAAGTAACCAAGGTGATTTATCTGATATTAAAAATAACCACCCATGAGAGCATTGACTTTATCAGACTTAGAATTTGTCCTATGTGCCATGACTGTAGGAATTATAGTTCTTGTGGGTAACCAGCTGATCTATGCATCGCCTCTTCCTGCAAACCATACATTAACAACCAAACTAACTGACACGCTCAAATCAATTACCTCAAATGTTTCTACCTCGATACAAAGTGATATTGATAAAGTAATATCAGATACTATGGATATAACGATAAACAATGTAATGAGTCAGTTAAGTAATGCAACTATCCTTGGGAATAATGACGCGTCAAGCATAGACCTTTCGGATGTGTCTTTACCTGTGTCCAACGAGTTCGCATCGTTGGAAAAGTAGGGGAGATTGAATATCAACATAATCAATGCGTATATAAATACAAAAAATGAGTAGATAACCCATGTCTTCTTAATTGAGCTGCCATATTTCTCTTCGTCCTTCGTAGCATCGTGGAATGCAGGTGTCATTCCACGTTTTTCAATAGCATGTTCTCTTGCATTGTCAAACAGCTTGTTCCGTTTCTCCACTGATCGTATGTTCACTTATATGATACTAAAAAATTGATTGGCGCAAAATTGAATAGACCATGAACAATCATATGCGACGAGATTGAAATGTTATATCTGATAATGTCCAATAAGTACAGATCTTCAGTTGGATTCAGCGACAGTATCGGATCGTGACAAGAAAATAATAATTTGGAATTTCATGGAAGAGCTTTGGGAGAACCATCAGAACGCTGTAAAAAATAAACTTGACACAGAATTCAAATTCATGGATTTCTATAACGTTGGTCTTTTATCTCAATATCTCAAAAAGACTAGAGTCAAGGGTTTGCCGGAAAAAATTGTGGCGGACACCTTGAAAGAGTATGGAAACCAAACTGGAAATATTGAAATTAAAGACAATATGGTCATGTTTACTAAAAAAGGATTAATCGAATGTCATAAACCCAAACATGAATGGGATTAATATTTCCAACCAAAAAATGAGTAGGTGGTAGCCCTGAGTTCTAATATTAATTGGGATGAAGTCATATACAAAAAGGCACGGGGAATTGATGATTATGACTTGGGAGAGGTTCAAGAAGTTAACGACAATTTTGTCATTACTCAACAGGGTCTAATACACAAAGACAAATTTTATCTTGCGAAAAGACTGGTAGATCGATTTGATGGTCTATACCTGTGGTTTAAAATAACGGAAGTAGAAGCGCAGGAGTTCCGAAACGATTAAAAAACTTTAGGAGTTGCTCTTATTTTGTCTTATCTCATCCAATATTTTAGATGGATGACCACCACCTACAATCTCATCAACAATTTGTTCGTTGAGGGTTCGATATGGAATCGGAGCTTCACCTCACCAGCTGATTTTTGGAATCATTCCACACAAATCCCTGAGACTGCTACCTTCTTGAATAAATGCGGTGACATTACAGTATCAGGTAAAACGTTAGCCATGCTTGAATGAAACTCTGGTCTATTAAATGCCTGTTTAAAATGTTCTGCAGACTCCCAAACGACGTAATTAAAGAATGTATTACTCCCTCCAATACCTTGATGCAATTGAGCAGAGATAAACCCCGGCTGCTGTTTGAATATTTCAGTTGTGTCAGCAAAAACTTTCAAGAACTCAACAGTATCTTCTGGTTTTACAGTAAACTTGTTTAATAAGATAACAGGACCTACGTCTTCTTCCAGTTGGGCTTTTAATGTAACACTTTCATCCATTTCAACAATTTTTACCATCCCAGTTCTATGCTGTCTTATTAATTTGAACCTTCGGTGACTATCTTATCTTGGCATAAAAAGGGAGTGAATTATGATTTATTAACTGTTAACTCCAGATAAGGGAGACCTATTAAATCCCCTCTTTAGAGTTGTGGATTTGTCGGTAATGCGTGTATTCTAATAAAAAATATTTAAGTTTTTTATGAGTTCAGACATGAAGTTATGCCACAGAACATTATGCAGATATCTCATGTCTATGTCGAATCATAGGGAAATTTAAGTATCTATAAAGCGTATCAAGAATTATCCCCATGAATCCGATCTACTGTAAAAGTAACTCCAAATTAGAAGAACCGATTCATGAGAATGAAAACAAGATTGCAGACAAGAAAAACTTTTGGATGTGCAAATCATGTTTTTGGTGTGCAACGTTTCTGACTGGTAAAAGAAACATCTTACGATGTCCTTATTGTGGAAGAAATAACGCAGTCTGCTTCAAACTATGAGTCTTACAATTTGGCATACATTATCCAAGACTTATCTTCAAAGATGCAAGGACAATACCAAGGAACACAACTATAATTACAATCTCTAGATACTTATTCATGACTTTGTAGTAGACTCTACTCTATTCTGTCTTTCTAGACTAAGAAATTTCATAAATACTTCAAAACATGCAGGAGTAGCCGATTATCATTGATTTCTTGCTTTAAAATAGAGATATAGTCTACAATTACATAAGATAAGGAACTAATTCGACTACATGACCCTACTCGGTATTCTTTTAGCATAATGGTATAATTTATCCAGACTTTTTAAAAGTTAATTCAAAAACTGGTGAGTCATGCGTGGATACTGGAAGAATTTGGCTCACCAGTTACATGACGACTACGGAATATTATATACGGACAGGTCTCTATTAAGGATTTAAGTCAAAATTAATTGATTCTCAATATGGTTTCAAGATATAGAATCAAACCAAGTAGGGGCAACAACAAAGAGAAAACCCTACTTGGTTGACTGTCAGCTAAGGCAGTAAAGGGTTCTAAATTATAAAATAAAAAGTTTAAGCCAAATATTTTCCTTTATTGAATAACTTCTCCTAAACTGGATAATGGTGACAAATTGAGGACTTTTAGACTTACCATCTATCTAATGTGAATTGATTCATACTATTTAGGCAAATTACATAAAACTTCACACTCCGGAAAGGACAGAACTGTCAAAGGTAAAACCCCCTCCGGAGTGATGAAATAGTAAAGTTATCGATACTTTGTGAAAGTAGGATAAAAATTTACCCAAAATTAAAACTTAATAGAATCAACCACTGGTCCGCCTTGGGGATGGACTAGCGAAATTTAAAGGACTTTAGAATGTCATCATTGTAAGAAACGAATAAGCATAACAACAGTTCCAGACTTTATAGCCTTCTGTGATATTGATTGTGCTGAGAAGTGGAAGAAGGAATTTAATTTTAACATTAAGACTCTAGAGATGGAAATAACTTGGCAGAACTCCCATCTCTACAGCTTGTGAAAAGAACGATAAAAGAAATAATATAAAAATATTGGTAGTCTAGAACTTTAGTCTAAAAGTATCCTCTCAATATCAGCTCTAGTATCGTTAAAGAATTGTTTTATTGACTCATTGAACTCTGACATGAAATGAAGACAAGTTGATACAATATCCAAGTTTCCATTATGGAGTTTATCTGAGCAAGTTTGAGTTATAAAATTAAACTTGGCTAGGTTTTGAGTACCCAAGTCTGCAGTTGGATTATTAGTATACCATGCTTGATTATCTTGTATTAATTCCTGTTGATACTCTGGAGCTACTGCCATTTACTAATTCTTGACCATGAGCTAATTTTACCGATAATAGAAAAAATTATGTTTTTAAAAATTATTCAATTAATCAATGTGCTTTATGATTATGCTCATTTAGTTCTTCTACTGAACTAAAAGCTTCTCCACACTGACAATTGTATTTTTTTTCTTCATTATTTTTGCCATCTTGTTGATTTGACATATTATCATCATGTGAAACAAATTATTTATTGATAGCATTTTTTTATGACTAGATATAGGGAGCTTAGACAGACTCCAATTATCGTTTAGCAGTTTTGGATATTTCTCCTAACCTCTTCATTCCCTCATCTATTATTTCATAAAGATGTAGATTGCTGTGAAGACGATGCTTCAACTGTGGTATCCCCTGCTGTTATTCTGAGACTGAATCTAGTATGGTCTCCCATAATAAGGTTTGATATCAAACCTAATTTAACTCAAGCCTAACTAATACATCTGAAGTCTTTAATTGCCTTTTCTACTCAGCTCAATCTCTTGACTAATAGACTGAAATGTCTTAATATTATTCAATTCTTCTGATATTTGTGAAGTTGCTTTTTTAAGGTCATAATGATAATATTGTAAAGCTGAACAAATGTCTTTAGAATAATCAGAAGCTTCAAAGTCTCTAATTTGGTCCAGAGTTCTCTTACTCAGGTAGGTATCTATATTTGCCAATAAGTAATTCATCTTATCATATTCCTTTTCTAATTCAGACCTTATTATTTGTGGAATATCCTCTAACTCTTGATAATTTTGAAAGTTTATCACGATAATGGCTTAATGAAGCCTTGATAATTCCTATCCTTTGTTCAGACATTCAGAAGTCCTACATATTATGTCACAATATTAAATAAGGTCAATACACAGTTTTGGATTAATTATCAGGTTCATGAAATTCTTTTTCACGCACTTGCTTAACTTTCAAACTTGCATTCAGGATTATCACAAACAAATTTCCTAGTCTCCCCTCTTTCACCGACCTGTTCTGAGCCTTTCTCATCAGTTGCTACTTCTCCAGTTGGTGCGAGGTGTCCTTTCTGACACTTCGGACATAATTGTAATTCTGACAATACTTACTCTTGTGAAGAGCTATAATATATAATTACGAAAACTCTAGCGGTTCGAAAGCAAATCCTAAAAACCTAGATTTGTAACTACTGATTTAACTTCTTAACCTAGGTGACATATTCTTAGCCATAAATACAGACCTAATGACTACAATAGCCCAGATATCGGCTACATTTATTGCAATAACGGCTGGATTCTATACCACCAAAATTATATCGATAATAAATGACAAATCCCGAGTTAAGGGTAGGGCAAAAGAACTAGAAGCCGAGTTATTTCTGGTGAAAAGAAATTATGACAATTTACAGAAACAAATTGATGCCATTGTATAGGAACAGAGAAAATTGGAAACAATCGTTAAGAGATTTTTTCATAGACAGAATACTCTTGGGCTATTAACAATCTAAACGATTTATGTACAGCATTTGAAAGCTTCTACGAAAGTAAACCTGATGAAAGGGATTTAGGAATATTTGAAGAAATACTACCTGAAATTGTTGATGCTTCAAAAATTAAAGAAAAGGAAAGAATTGAAGAGGAAAAAAAAAAAACAGTTGAGAAAACTTATGACCTGCTAAGAGATGCGTATCCCTGGACAGAACATCATTAAATACACATACCGAGGCAAACTACCAATCAAGATGTGGTGAATACATTGAAAAACCAAGTAAACACCAATATTATGATGAATTTGATTGATAAAAGAAACTCAGCAAACAATCGGCTTGCTATTCTTCAAGAACTAATGAAGATTATGAGCCAAGAATTAAAAGCACTTACGTATCCAAAACGTATTAAATTGGCTTTGCTTCTTTATAATCTTTGCAGTGCTTGGAGTGTTTGTTCCATTGCTTTACAATACATGGGAAGGATTTTTGGACGATTCAATATCCAAGGTGCTATATTACCAATCGAGAATAATGGACCAAGTATTGATTCTTTTTACCATTGGACTTGCTCTCAATTTTGTTCATATCGGTCTTGAATTAAGACAAGCAACATCGAAGTAAATATGTACTTGGAAAGACATAAGCCTTTTTGCTAATAATAACTCTTTAAGTCCAAGGATACGAAACGTCTTTTATGGCTAACAAAAGTGAATGTCCGAATTGTAAAAAAGAAGTTGAAATAATTATCCTAATTACACGAGTCTAAATATCCAAACCTAATCATTTTCGCCACACCCTCCTTAACGTAACATTATCCGGTCTGTAAAAGTCTGGTTCACTTCCCATGCTACTTATCCTCAAAACAGATAAAATGGACCAAATCAGCAATTACCCTGCTACTAACCAGTTCACGTCTACATATATCCATAATCTCCTGAACGAGAGTCCCCACCTCATTTTCAGTTTTCTTACACAAGAATCTCGTCTTAACTTTGCTTCAACATCCAAAAGATTTCGATTGGTTTCTTTCCAAGTCTTCCACATTCTCCATCTTTGTTCAGTGTGCCATCCTTTGGAGGATTAAGCCTAACATCGAGTAAATCTAGGTCGTTTTGGTATGTCTGATTGAGTCTTTCTTGTCCCAGTTTCGTGCGTTCTGGAAACTCATCATATTTATCTTTATTAAATTGCATCATACTATTTATTATTAAAACTACGTTACTATTAGGAAGTACTGACTGACTTAGCATAGTTATATAAATACTTAATATTACCTCTGACAAGGTTACACTTTACGGAAACAATTTCCCCGCTAAATATTGTTAACCACGCACGGCACGTCCACGTCCACATAACGAAATATAAAGCCATTAGCAAAAAGTGAATTCGTTTTCAGCAACGGGTCGGTTTACGGTTACGGTTCTATATTGTTATTAATGGTTAAAGCACTGTCTAAATGAGCATATGCTTTTGCTGGATGATGTAAACGTGACCGTTGAGCGTAGGCGCACATATGCCCGTGACGATTTCCGTGACGTTACGTTATTCAGTGCATACCGTCTCCATTAATCATGGTAATCGAGGGTAACAGACGCATTACTCAATTCAGTATTACCATATTGAAATCATCTTACTGTAGTGTCTGTACAAATTCCAAAAATGTAGATAATCTAGCCATAAAACGGGTATAATGAATGGTTCACCTTTTGTCTTTAGATTATTACAATTCTTACACAACCGAAATCAAATTGACTCAATTATGTTATCTGCCAACTAGGTGGGTTACATACCAACTAACTTGACCGTGAAGACGGGGAACTAAAGGGGAAATAAAAAGTTGTTCCCAACTAAACAAAGGGTTTGGCCATTGGC
>CAVSLF010000012.1:0-105585 GCA_963728595.1 uncultured Nitrososphaeraceae archaeon | reverse complement strand
AGAGAAGCGATGCAGTCAGAGCTGCTCCGAATGCAGTAAAAACTAAAAGGTACCATATTTTCGGTTTCGTTAACTCATAATAATTCTTGATCCGATTTCCTACAGTCAACTGGGGGATCAAATTACGAATGGCCTCTTTCTAAACATGTGACATGTTGCAATAACATTAATACTTTCATAATTTGTATGAACGGTCGATTTTTGATAATCAGGATTTACTTTTATTTAATAAAATATAATATAAAAGTTACAATATCCTTATTTCTGGCCGCAACAAAATTATCGCCATGATCTATTGCTACGAGTTATTTTACTTTCGAAGCAGGGAATAGCATTTCTCTAACGGTTTTTCTCATTTCAATGAATGTTTCTGTCTTTTGAACACCCTCAATACGCCCAATCCGTTCGGAAATTAGTTGGTGCATTTCATCGAGGGAATGAGAGTTCATGGTCACCAATATGTCAAATCTACCAGTGACTTCGGATATTTCTCTAACTTCCGGAATTTTGAAAAGTTCGTTGAGTACGTTGTCTCGCAATTTTGAATCCATATTTATCCCAGTTAAAGCCTTGACACTGAAGCCCAAGGCCTCGTCATTGATTACGATTGTGAATTTCTTAATGAAGCCTCTTCTTACTAACCGCTTGATTCTACTGTATACAACAGATGCATTGATATTGATTTTCTTTGAAAGCTTTGGTACCGACACCGCTGCATCGTTAGAAAGCTCGCTTAAGATCTTTAGATCTAAATCATCGATTTTACTCAGATGAATCACCAATTATATCGTAAATTTGGGGATTAATAAATGTATTAATTTCACATTTGAATCATTTTTTTATAAATATATGGCATCAAATAATTTTTTTAGATCGAAGAAGTTCAGCAAGCAAAACAGCCCCCTTAGCCGAACCCATTTTTTCGTTATGAGACAAAAGTACATATTTTATGCCATTATTAAACGCAGTATCCTTTCTTAGTCGTCCCACCACTGTAGTCATCCCATCATTAATTTCCCTGTCTATTCTGGGCTGCGGTCTGGTTGGATCATCGTGGACAATGATGTAGTCTTTTGGTGCCGTTGGCAAGTTCCTTGTCGTTACCGATTCAGAGTAATCCATCATTGACTTTTTTACTATTTCAGGTTCTACTGGCTCTCTTGTTTCTACAAATACAGCTTCTGTGTGTCCATCGAGTACCTGGGACTCTCGTGCAGGTACAGCTAACCTTGATGTCTGCTGGTGATATTTCATTTTGGCTAAATTCACCTAGTATTTTTTTTGTCTCGAGTTGGACTTTTTCTTCTTCTTTGGGAATGTATGGTATGATATTGTCCAATATGTCCAATGCGACCACGCCTGGTGACCTGCCTGCTCCAGATATGGCCTGCATTGATGTCATAAACACTCTTTGAACGCCAAAAAGATCCATGATTGGTTTTAAGGTTATCGCCATTCCTGTGGTAGTACAATTTGGCAAAGGGGCAATGAAGCCCTGCCAATTTCTATTTTTCTTCTGGAATTCTAGCATGTCAGTATGATCGTCATTTATTCCTGGAATCAGGATGGGAACATCATTTTCATATCTGAATGCCGCGGCAGTACTTATCACAGGGACATGTGCAGCTAACCTCGGCTCGATTTGTTTTGCATCCTCGGATTCTAAAGCTGCAAATATGAGATCATATTTTCCAGGGTCCAGCTCGTGAATGTTGCTTAGAACCATATCCTTAGCAAATTCAGGGACTTCTTCCTTGTTATGCCACCTAAGTATGGCTGTATTTGGATCGCGTAATGCGTCAATGTATTTCTTACCTGCAGTTCTTTCTGAAGATACGATTAAATCCAATTCAAACCAAGGATGTCTATTCAGAGCAATGACAAATTCTTGACCGACTGCTCCAGTAGCACCTACGAGGGCAACTTTTAGCATATAGTGTGGCGTTATTTTGAATGGAACTAATAATCGTTTACAGGAATATGACTTGTCGCTAAAGAATTTGCTTGGATTGAATGATTCTAAATATATATTACTAAATACCAATCTGGAGCAAGTGACCACAGGCTCTTGCTCTCATGGTGGGATCCACTCAGCAGGACCACATAGTGTTAAAATTGACTTTAGTTCCAGCGTTAATCCACTGGGAGTATCAAGAAGCGCAATAACTAAACTCAAGAAATGCTTAAGGACACTTTCCTGTAATTATCCAGACCCCGAATGCACAGACTTTAAAGAGAATTTAATACGTTATCTCGATGGAAGGATATCTAATGACCAAATTAACGTAGGAAACGGGGCTACTGAAATAATTCATAATTTCGCAAGGTCTTTCGTCAAGAAGGCGGTGATAATACCTTCGCCCACTTTTTGCGAATATGAACTCGCATCGAGAAGGGTAGGAGCTAAAGCGAAGTTTGTGCCTCTTTCAGACTGGGAAATCGATCCTGATGCTATACTAGACAGTGCAAAAAACATAGATGCAATTTTTTTATGCAATCCCAACAATCCCACCGGCATTCTCTCTAATAGATCTATTTATAAAATATTAGAAAGGAGTAACGATTCAACCAAAATTCTTGTTGATGAAAGCTTTATGGAATTAACTGATGATCCTAAGGCACATTTGTCATTAATCGACAAAGTTAGTGAATTTCCAAATATGGTGATTTTAAGATCATTGACAAAATCCCATGGCCTTGCAGGCCTAAGACTTGGATATAGCATTTCACATCCTAGAACCGCGCGCCAATTGTCCATGCATAGAATTGCCTGGAATGTGAATGGGCTAGCCCAAGTGGCAGGAATTATTGCACTAAATGATACCCAACATCTTCGCCAGGCAAAGAATCTCATAAGAAACGAACGCAAATTTATGTTCGAAGAAATTCATCGAAGGTTAAAGTCGTTTTCTACAATCCATTCAGATGTCAACTTTTATTTGATAAATTTGCATCGAGGTAATTCGTTAAAACTGAGAGATTATCTGCTGAGGTGGAAGGGGATTCTTGTGAGAGATTGCAGTACGTTTCGGGGACTTAGCAAAAATTTCATTCGTGTGGCAATCAGAAATCACCATGAAAATGTTGCACTTCTTAGATCTTTGGAGTTAATAGATCATTGCCTGCAAAAGTACTTATGATTCAAGGAACATCCTCGGGAGCAGGGAAGAGCACCCTCGTGATTGCGTTATGCAGAATATTCTCTGACATGGGATACACAGTATCTCCATTTAAGGCTCAGAATATGACATCTAATTTTTATAGAATTTCTAACACTACCAAAAAACTAGCCAACATACAAGCGGTCCAAGCATTTGCATCGAGGAAGGAACCAGATTCACGAATGAATCCCATATTATTGGAACCAATGGGAGACTATTGGAGTAACGTCTTCGTAAACGGCATATATCATGCAAGAATGAGGGCCGATGAATATTATAAAGACTTTGTTCTCAAGGAAGGACTTTCGTCTGTGCTGAAGAATTTAGAGGAGCTACGGCAAGAAAATGATGTCATCTTGATAGAGGGAGCAGGATCTCCAGCAGAAATCAATATCGCTGAATATGATATAGCAAATATGATACTGGCCGAAAAAATTTCCGCCCCAGTAATTTTGATTGCAGACATAGAACGCGGCGGTTGTTTTGCAAGCATTGTAGGAACATTAGGGTTACTAAAACCTCACCACTGCGAATTAGTAAAGGGAATAGTAATAAACAAATTTAGAGGAGATAAATTCATTTTAGTTGATGCCATCACAACAATCGAAAAGATGACAAAAAAAGAGGTACTGGGAGTACTACCACGAATAGAATTTACGTTACCAAATGAAGACTCACTGGATGAAAGTAAGGTACAATCTCCCGAAGTATCTCCTGAATCGCTTGATGAACAAGTTAACATTCTGGCATCGAAAGTGAAAGAGATTATCGACATTAAGGACATAGTCTCCAGGATTGTTGGACTAGAACAGAAATGGATGTAATTTATATGCTTTTTTCTATATCCATGGGGGTCGCACTTAGTTTCAGCTTCAGTGACCCACCAAACAACTTTCATCCCGTTTCATGGCTTGGCAAGTTTATTAATGCGATCATTCACAAATTAAAACTCAAGTCCGAAAATTCTAGGAATGAGAAGCTCAATGGAGTGGTACTCACGTTATTTTTAGCCTCGGGAGCTTGTATTTTGAACCAGTTACTTTCTCTCTACACTTATTCAATTTTTGGTTTCATTGGGTTCGCAATTTATGCAGTTATAGTTCTCAAGTCAAGTATTGCGATTTTGACTATGGAAAAGCATGTAAATTCTATAATCCGAGCTCTGGAAAAAAATGATCTTGAAGGAGCGCGAAGGAATCTTTCTTACATAGTTAGCAGAAACACTAGTACACTGGATATCCAACATATTTTATCCGGCACTATCGAATCAATTGGCGAAAGCGTTGTAGACGGGATTGCTGCACCGCTATTTTATTACTCCTTTTTTGGTCCTTCCGGAGCCGTCGGATACCGTGTTGTTAATACACTTGATTCAATGATTGGCTATAAAGATAAATATCATCTCAATATAGGTTGGATGAGCGCAAAAGTAGACACAATATTAAATTATGTTCCTGCAAGACTGTGTGCAATGTTAATGATCCTATCGGCAAGGATAGTTGGAGCAGATTGGAAAAACTCCATTCAAGTCTTGGGCACTGATCATCATAATACAGACAGTGTTAATGCTGGGTATCCGATGTCTACGATGGCAGGTGCTTTGAGGATAAAATTGGAGAAAATTGATGAATACACCTTGGGTAGCGAATTGGAACCCCTGTCTATCGAAAAATGCAGAACGGCTATTAAAATAATGAAAGTAACAACTATTGTTTTTTGCTTACTGGTATCATTTCCTCTGATAATATCATTGTCAGCAATTGGATGGTGGAACTTCTTCTTTGGGTTCTAATGGAATTCTTTCAGCTTTATCTTTTTTGACGATCATTCCTGTACCAAGGTCAGGTAATACAGATATCAGCATAACAGCTCGTAATATGTACCTGTTTCCAATTGTAGGTGCTATAATAGGCATAATCGTAGGTATTTTTGCTTATGGGATTTCGACATATCTGGAAAATTATTTAGTAGGCTTTTTCGTAACAATCGCCATACTGTTGATTACAGGAATGCAACATGCTGATGCACTTGCAGATTTTGCAGATGGTATGATGGTGAAGGGAAGTAAGGATGCAAAACGACAGGCCATGTCCGATCCTGCAGTAGGTACAGCAGGTGCCATATCTTTAGTTGTCTGCATAATAGGATTGATAATAGCCATTTCTACTTATAACTCTGCTTTCAAACTTTTAATCAGTATAGTAACTGCAGAAGTAATAGCCAAATACATAATGGTCATAGAGGCCGGCAGCGGTAGATCAGCCTGGGAAGGATTTAGCTCACCCTTTACAAGGGAGATGAAAGACAAAAAGAAAATAGCATTTGCCACCATATCCACACTCATAATAATTCTAACCTTGAGAGGCTATATTGGATTGATCTCTTTGGGAACGGGACTGCTTATCGCCGGTGTAATCTGTTATCTTTCAACTAAAAATTTTGGGGGACTGACCGGTGACGTACTTGGAGCCTCCAATGAAATTACCCGTCTATCATCACTGTTAGTGCTGTCTCTATTGGTGGTATGAATACCCCCATGATAGCCGCAATCATGTGTGGCGGCAAAGGGTCTAGGATGAATCAAGGATTAACGTTTGAAAAACCTATGCTCCTTTTTAGAGGAAAACCTATGGTAGAATATGTCCTTGATGCATTGGTATCTTCAAAGAGATTTAGTTCCATAGTAGGTATAACTAGCGGCCAGACAACTGCCACATCAAACTATTTGCGTAACCTCAATCATTGCGTGAATGGACTTCTTCATTTAATAGAGACATCTGGATTTGATTATAGTACGGATCTTGGACAAGTTATTGAATTGTTAAAGCCCTCAGAAATAATTATTGTTCCTTCTGATCTTCCAATACTAAAAGCAGAAACAATAAATGATATTCTGAAAAGCTGGAATCCTGATGCAAGTCTCGTGTCTATCATTATGGAGAAAAATTTCATCGAAAGTTTGGGATTAATACCAAGCATTGTAATTTCTGTTGAGAATGTTGAATATTGTTATTCTGGAATCGCTATGATCGACACGTCTAGAATACTGGCTGGGGTAGAATCAAATGAATCATATATTGTAATGAATAGGGCAGATATAGCTTTTAACGTAAATACTATGGAAGATCTTAAAGCAGCAAACGTCTATCTTAATTAATCGAGAGCGGCTAACAACTTTCCCAAAATTCGTGCCTTCCCTCCCCTCTTTACTGCTATTAGTTTTCCACAAGATTTACATGGGATATCAATTGTCGTGTGGGAGAAAATTGTCATTTTTTCCTGACATTCAGGGCACTGCACAGACAAAAATTTACTTTTAGGTTTTGGAATCAGTATATTCTCTTTTTTCATAATTACCACTAATATTATGGTTGAATTTCTAACTTTCGCATCCTCATTCCTTCTTTCATCGTTTTTCTCTGGCAAGTCTTGCACGTATATTTTAGGGTAATCTTTTTTGTCGTCTTTGCAGTTCTTTTGAGTTCTGGGAATTTCTGGCCTCCGTATCCTTTTTTGTCTTCAGCATGACGACGTGCACCCAAGGCAGTTTTTCTATCCTTGCCCTTTTTATATATAGCAACGGACTGCGAAGTATGAGTCTTACATTTTGGGCAGAACTTGCGAAATTCCTTCTGCATTTTCATATCTGAAAGATCTTGAATGCCGGTAATTTAAGGACATCGTACGGATTCGTAACAAACCAAGGGAGTTGGCCAGCATATTAAAGGTGAAGGTATACGGTATGTGACTGTCACTCGACCTTCCAAAATGGGCGATTATGCATTTTTTGAGATTATCTTGAGAAAATCTAATATACTGATTACTTTATACCATGACTAATAATGTTCGATAGCCTGATTCAGCAGATATATGTAAGTGTAGAGAGCTTCGGAGTTTGGATACCATTGGCCTTCGGGTTAAGCGTAGGACTAGTATATGCGATTATCTCAGGTGCAAGACGCCACAGATAATCCGACAGCAACCCTTCTTTTCTTTTTGTATTAGCAAGTCTAAGGCACTTTTCATTCAAAGAAAACTCTAAAAGTAAATTATGGCTGTATACAACTTGATGGATATTCCTTTTGCTACTGGGGCAACCAAAGAGAGACGCATTAAAGTGAGTTCGACTCAAACGACTAGCTTCCTTTGGGAGGGGGAAAATGTATTTTCAACTCCTTCTATGATTGCAGAGATGGAAGAAACATGCAGACTATTATTGAAAGAGCAGTTCCTACAGAATCAGGAATCAGATTCTGTGGGTACTCGCGTAAATATCAAACATCTCGCAGCTACGCCGGTAGGCACGGAAGTTCTACTTAAGGCAAAAATAACTGGCGTCAATGATCAAAGAATTACATTTGACGTGCAGGCCTTTGATAAAATAGATAAAATAGGAGAAGGTGTCCACGAAAGGTTTGTTATAAATATACCCAGATTCAGAGCAAAATTTGATGAAAAGCTAAAAAAATTAGACGAATAGAGGATGACATACAAAGTTAATTTCTCTCCATTTGAAACCATGTGAGAGTCCCTATCAAGGACGATTCTTTTCACTTTTACGTGATCCATTTTAACGAGAATTCGTGTCTTTCTGGATGGAAGAGTTACACGGATTGAGTTTTCAAACAAATTAATCGATCTGTTTTGAAGATCATTTGATTATAGAGTAAAAAAGGATGTATCGCTTGATAAGAAATTATTAGCTCTTAACAATAGCCGTCCAATCTTCTTTATTGTAAAGAATTACGAGAAAAGAGCGGAGAGATGCGGGGAAGCAAATGAAACGTTCAATATCGCTCCGAGCATGCTTTTCGTCATCAATCGAAGGACTCATTTTATAGCTGATAAAAATCAGATCCTCCCGACGAAGACAATGTTACGACAAGACAAATTATGTTTCATTGTCAAGTCAATGTCGTGAAGATTACTTTAGTTTAGTGGAACCCAAAGGATTTTGTAAAACTATAAAAGAGGCAAGAGAAAAAAGTGTAGCATTCTTCTAGGTGATATGTGAGAATGGAATCAATTCAAGCAACTGCTGGTGGAATGCCAGTTATAATATTAAGGGAAGGGACAAAAGAAAGTAAAGGTAGAGAAGCACAAAGGAATAACTTTATGGCTGCGAAACTCATTGCAGACATGGTAAAGTCTTGTCTAGGGCCAAGAGGAATGGACAAGATGCTCGTTGACACGCTTGGTGACGTAACCATAACCAATGATGGTGCTACTATTTTGAAGGAAATGGACGTGCAACATCCTGCAGCCAAAATGATGGTTGAGGTAGCAAAGTCTGTGGACAACGAAGTCGGAGACGGAACGACATCTTCAGTGATACTTGCAGGGGCATTGTTGGAAAAGGCGGAAGAACTAGTTAACAAAGATGTACATCCTTCTGTTATTGTAGATGGTTATACCGCTGCAGCAGAACATGCGCTTTCACTACTCCAAAGGATCGCAGTCAAAGTAGACACTAATGACAAAGACCTCCTTAAGAAAATAGCACAGACAAGTATGTACTCGAAGTTGGTCTCTGATGATAGTCCAATGCTAGCACAGATAGTAGTAGACGCTTCAAAACAAATCAGTGAAAGTAACACTGATGGAAAAACATTGAAAGTTGATTTAGATAATATAAAGGTCGAAAAGAAAGCGGGAGCATCAATTCATGATACTAAACTTATCAAAGGAATTGTACTTGACAAAGAAGTAGTACACTCCGGAATGCCAAAGAAGATAGAAGGTGCGAAAATTGCCCTGATAAATTCGGCGCTCGAAATAGAAAAGACGGAGATGAGTGCAGAAATTAGAATTAATGATCCAAAGCAAATGCAGATGTTCTTGGAGGAAGAAAATAGGATGCTGAAATCTATGGTGGAGAAAATTAAGAATGTGGGAGCAAATGTGCTTCTTTGCCAAAAAGGTATCGATGATTTAGCTCAGCACTACTTGGCAAAAGAGGGTATAATGGCAGTTAGGCGTGTAAAAGAGAGTGATATGTCAAAGTTAGCTAAGGCAACAGGTGCGCGATTAGTAAATAACTTGGATGATTTAACTTCTAAGGACCTGGGATCGGCAAATCTTGTGGAAGAACGTAAAGTCGAAACTGACAAATGGGTTTTCATAGAAGGATGCAAAAATCCAAAAGCCGTTACAATACTCGTTAGAGGTGGGTCACAAAGGGTTGTTGACGAAGCTGATCGCTCACTCCATGATGCATTAATGGTCATAAAAGATGTTCTCGAAAAACCAGCCATTGTCGCCGGTGGTGGTGCACCGGAAGCATATATTGCGAACGAACTTCGTCACTGGTCGAGTAATCTAGAGGGAAGATCTCAGTTAGCAGTACATAAATTTGCGGATGCGTTAGACACAATTCCATTAGCTCTAGCTGTCAATGCAGGTATGGACCCGATAGATACTATGACATCATTAAGATCCAAACAAAGTAAGGGATCGAAATGGACTGGAGTTGACGTTAGAAATACCGTGGTTGCTGATATGTACAAACAGGATGTTTTAGAACCTCTTGCCGTGAAGGAGCAGATCATAAAATCTGCTACTGAAGCCGCGACTATGCTTCTAAGAATAGATGATGTAATTGCCTCAAGCAAGTCCAAGATGCCAGCTGGTCCTCCAGGTGGGGGCGGAATGGGCGGAATGGGCGGAATGGGCGGAATGGGCGGAATGGGCGGAATGGGCGGAATGGACATGGAGTAAATCCAAAAAATTTCTACCATTCATTTTTCTTTGATTTGATTTAGACATATACTAATAACAAATATATTTTAGGAATCTATCTCATCTTGATCCACTCTGACTTACATTTCGAAAATGAAATCCTAGAGTAGGCAGTTACTGTGGTAATCACCTACCAATACTTATCTGCCAGTTAAAGTTATCTCAATAGTTGACGGCAAGTTGCTAATCATTCAGCCTGAATAATTAATATCAAAAAAAGATCTTGGGAAATATAGCCGTGTAAGAAAATCCATATAACTCAAAGTGCACACTTCGTATGTGCTTGAGCGATTAATGCGATATGAACTACAGGATTCTGTTGTGGTACTACCCGATTTCTTCATGGACAGGATTGTTAAATTTGATTCAAAGAGTAAATTCTTGGATGTGATAAACTATAAGACAAGACTTGGGGGCGGTAGTATACGCGGCATTCAAACATTTGACATCAAAGGCGGAAATGCGAGCTAATGTGGCATATTGCTTGGCAAAATTTGGTCTGCCTGTCACACTGTTCACGATCGCAAATGAGATTGGTTCCTCGGTGCTCCAAAAAATCTTTTCAAAATTTGAAAAAAACACTGACCTCCGAATAGCGAATGGTAGACATGGGGTAACGACATCATTAGAATTCAAAGACGAAAATTCGATCTCGAATATAATGATGAGCGATATTGGAGACATTGCGACGTTTGGACCAGATAAAATAAACCATGAGGAAGATCTGAAGAAAATTTTTTCAGCGAAATGTGTGATATTGACAAATTGGGCAAGTAATTTAAAGGGAACAGAGCTGGCCAAGCATGTCTTCAGGAATTCGCCAAATGCCCTTCACTTTATTGATCCTGCAGACATTGATGTTAGAAGGGATGAATTCAAAGACGCGTTAAACGTGATATCAGAGGTTACAGATGTCTTAAGCATAAATGAAAATGAATGTGACTCCCTCACACGTGCTCTGGGGTTTGGATCGATATTATCTTCAGAACCAACAAGCATCGACTTAATAAAAAAAGCAGCCAGAATTATCTCTGATAAATTTGGCATAGAAGTTGATTTACACACTAGAACGGGATCTGCTTGGTCCAATGGTAAAGAGGTGTCGTTTGAGGCTGCCTTCAATGTTCGTGTTCATACAATGACTGGTTCGGGAGATTGTTGGGATGCAGCTGATGTAGTAGGCCGTCTTGCAGGACTTGATCCTAATGAGAGACTGTTATTATCAAACGCATGTTCAGCCCTGTACATCCAGAATGAATCGTTCGAGTCACCCACTATGAATGAAATTGTACAATTTCTAAAGAATAGCAACAAGTATCGATGAACATACGTCCAATGAATATTAAGAATGACCTTATGGAGCAAACTACTGTGGTTCTATAGTTGATGGAGGTTTGCTTGATATAGCATAAGTGACCCATGTCACACCTTCAACCTCATTAGTAATTCTATTACTAATAGATTGCATCAATTCGTATGGCAATCTACTCCAGTCTGCTGTCATAGCATCTAAAGATTCTACGACTCTTACTGTCACCAAATACCCGTAAACCCGCTCGTCGCCCAATACGCCTACAGCACGATCGTCGCCAACTGCGGCGTAAGCTTGCCACACCTTGTCATGCCATCCTTTATTTTTTAGCTCTTCTTCCACTATACCGCTTGCATGCCTCGCGATTCTAATCTTCTCTCCGGTCACCTCTCCCATAATTCGTACAGCCAAACCAGGACCAGGAAACGGATGTCTCATCAAAAATTGATTTGGGATACTCAGGAGGCTTGCGATCTTTGGTACTTCGTCTTTGTAGAGATTTTTGAATGGCTCCAACACTTTCATATTTAGCCATTTTGGGAGGCCACCTACATTATGATGAGTCTTTATGACAGCTGCAGGTCCTTTAGAGACTCCACTCTCGATGATATCGGGATACAAAGTACCTTGGGCGAGCCACTGAAAAGGTCCTTGTCTTTTAGTAACTTCCATGAATACCTTTGCAAATTCCTCACCCACAATTTTCCTCTTCATTTCAGGATCTTTAACACCTCTCAACCTTCTCAGAAATTGTTCATGTGAATCAACACAAATTAAATTCAGTCTCAATTTATCCCTTAATATCTCCGGAACTAATTTGTCTTCATCCTTCCTTAGCAATCCGTTGTCAACAAAGATACATGTCAAATTCTCTCCTACAGCTCTATGAAGTAGAACAGCAAGGGTCGTCGAATCGACGCCCCCGCTAGCTGCACATAATACTTTTTCGTCTTTAACAAGACCCCTTATCTCTCCGATCGAAGACTTGACAAAATTTTCCATTGTCCACTCAGGTCTTGCCTCGCTAATATAGCGTGAAAAATTCTTTAAAATCTTGCTACCATTTTCTGTGTGTGCAACTTCAGGATGGAATTGAATTCCATAAAATCTTTTTCGTTTATTTGCAATGGCAGCCGAAGCAGATGATTTTGTGTGACCCAAGACTTCAAATCCTGATGGTATATGAGAAGCTGCATCGGCATGACTCATCCAACACTTTATCTTCTTGCCAACTCCCCTGAAAAGATCAGAAGAATCATCGATGACCAAATCGGCATATCCATACTCTTTTTGAGAGGTTCGTTTCACTTTTCCTTTAAATTCGTTAACTAATAGTTGATGTCCATAACAGATTCCCAATATTGGGATTCCTGCGTGGAATATTTCCTTATCCGGTTTGGGTGAATGTGGAGAATAAACACTTGAAGGGCCTCCAGAAAGAATAATGCCTTTAGGATTAAGTTTCATGACTGCACTTGCAGGAGAGTCATAGGGCAATAGTTCACAAAATACATTATCTTCCCTTATACGTCTACATATCAGGTGGCTGTACTGCGATCCAAAATCCAATACTATTATCTTATCCATTTGTTTGGTGACTTCCTTTCTCCACCATTTTGGACATAACCCATGTAACTGTACTAAGAACCTCCTGCAGTCGCTCTCTTTCTCGGTAGTTGGTTATAGTAATAGATCTTATAGTTCCAACAGTATCTGTATCTAATTGATAATCAAGCCGGTAAGATTCGTCAAATTCCCCGCGCTCAATTTTTTCGTTGTCTTTTGACTTCATTCCATCCAAAATTCTGTTCAAAAAAAATGTTCTAAAAGGAGAGACGTTGATATTGAGGGATAAATTCTCGACTGGGGTGATCTTTATATTTGCTGAAGTAATGTCGGCAGTTGCGAGGAGAAGGTTATCTCTAACCTGTCGCAGTTCTTTACTCTCAATCTCTTCAATGTAATATGGATCGTTCCTGATTTTGGGTCTTGTAACGGGCACCTGCTTTTCTGTAGCGATACTTTCACGATTTTCATCAATATATGTCCCTTCCGATCCGATTGAAGGTTCCACTTCGAACTTTGCACTACTGTCCCCAGGTGAAATCGTGGATGCAGGTTTGAAACTGCCACCTTTCAAGATGGCATCCACAAGCAATTGCATATTGCGAAGTTTTTCAAGCTCCTCTTCCTTCTCAGATATTTCCTTAATCAGCAATTCCCGTATCTCAGCTGCACGACGAATATCATTTTCAGAGAAGCTAGACATGTGCGGCCAATTTTTAACGAGAAGGTATTATAATGGTTTTTCACGATTAAATGTGAACTAATAACGATCGCGTATAGCATAGGTTGATTTTGGCCTTGAAACATATTCAATGGGCGGCGCGTATATCACTGCATTCAAACAGAGGGTCTTGTGAATGGACAACAAACAATCTTCTGTCATAACCTTACGTCATGCGGTATTTTAGCAGAGTATGAAACACTGTAACTTACTGTCCATTGATCATATGACGCGTCTCAAACCTGATAATACGCAACTATCAGCTCTGGGGCTATACGGCTGTTCCCGTTCACGGTATTTCTAAAGGGAAATACTACTCCATTTAATCGGTAGACAATTTCCTTTTGCTTTTCACTACGATCATAAACTTTCCATCTACGAATTATAATATCATAAACCCGTTTTCTCTTTCTTGTACATCAAGCGAAACTTGTATGCTCTAAACAGGACAACCTCTGGATCCTACTTATCTCTCATTGTTTCATAGAACCTAGTCTGGCAAAACCCTTAATCCTTGTCCTTGAATTAATAAACAACAGAGATTTAGATCTTTTGGATAGTATTTCAAGCAATCTCTTGGCTTGTTTTAGCTTTCGTCCCTTGATCTTTTCATTATTTGCCTTACCCTTAGAGTATTTTGTTGTCTGATCTGTGAAATCCATCCCTACCAAGACTATACTTTTCGCGCCCATTTCCTCAGCCATGAAGACACATCTATCACCATCAGTAAACCCACCAAAATTATACACCTTCTCTACAGGCATAACCTGAGTAGATCCTATTATATTTCTCAACTTTGGAACAAGCTTTGTGACAGCATCTTCATTATCTCCATGAGCATGGATAACCATGATTGCTCCCAACCTTCCTGCCTTCTTTAAAAAGGTGGGATTTCCATCAAGGTCAGATACAACAACGTCAGGTTTAATCTTATTTTTGATTAGCGCCTCTACAGCACCGTCCGCCACAACTTTAACATGTTTCTTACTTCGTCTAATGAAATTGATATTTTCCTCGAGGCTTGGACCAGCACCAATTACCAGGACATCTCTGCCACGAATCTTCTTCTCTAATTTTTTTATATCAATTGATCTCCTCATTATCATTCTGCTCAACAGATAAGCGAGCATTCTGATCTTTCTCTGTACTATATCCAAATTCATTTCTTATTTCCTGGTAATACGGAAACCAATCGTCGAATTTCACCCATAGAATTGCAAAATGGTTCTTAATAGATTGTTTGTTTGTTTTAGTATTAAAATCATGAAATGGCATAACTATTGTAATGCAACTGGAAACTTCCGTGAGCAACTTTATATTAACGGCTAAGCGTAATTCATTATGCGTTCAGAAAGTTCAGCAGTTTCCATCATAGTTATAAAAAATACCATGTCATCGAGGGGGAATGGAGGGAAAAGTGTACTTTGATCCCCGCTTTAAGAGACTTCTTTGGTACTTGATCGGGACGACCAAAGGGGGGGTTAGTAGAGCTCGTATTTTGGAAATGCTTAATTTTCGCCCGTCAAATACAAATCAAATCGCCTCTGAGCTAAGGTTAGACTACAAGACCGTAGTGCATCATCTTGAAATTCTCTCAAAGAATGGGCTGGTGATAACAGATAATAGAGATGAATATGGAGCCACTTTTTTCTTAACACCTCTCATGGAAAAGAATTATTCTGCTTTTCAAGAGATATTGTCAAAAATTAGTGGAAGTAGGTGACCGTTGATGTCCTGACAACCATAGTCTGTAAAATGAATCACTTCATTTTAATCTTGAGATAGGATATATCCATCATCCACTGATTTACTTCCGAATTGCATTTCAAATGGCGGACAAAAATCATTTGCGGTAATGTTTTCCAGCAGACTGCGCGATCAAATAACTAATAGAATGTCCGAGAAGAATTATTGGAAAGTTTTCCAGTTTAAAGATGTTCTGAAAAATATCTGCAGTTCATATAAACGAGTAGGTTAAACTAAACTTCATAACATGAATTTTGACCTAGGAAACCTAGCAACATCGGTCGGGATTGGAGGTGGATTGGGTTTCCTTGTAGGATATGCTGTAAAAAAAATTTTCAAGATTATTCTTGTTTTAGCCGGACTCTCTATTGCAACCTTGTCATATTTGCAACTTCAAGGCATTGTTGCGGTAAATTGGGATAAGTTGGATAGCGCCGCTAGAGGGACACTAACAGGTTTCAATGCAACATCACAATTTCCCGCGGTTGCTCCGGCATTGGGTGAACAAATACTTACTGCTATGTCTAATTCCGGTATCCCTCTGACTGGGGGGTTGGCGAGCAGGGTTTGCGTTCGGTTTTAGCCGGGGTTAATATCAGCAATTGGTCCTAAGGTTTTATTCATTGCCTACTTATCAAAGGTTCAGGCATTCTAGTTGAACTTAATTACAAGGACAACTATTCAGATTATGTAACAATTATAACTTTATGTCTAGACAATACCCATTATGAATAAAGAAACAAAGACTTCCACAGTATTCCCCGGAGAACAGGTCGCTGAGATTGAAGAATTTGAAGCGGGAAAGAACACATTCGTCTCTGGGGGCGCGATAAGGTCTAGTGTGATGGGGAATAAGCAATATGACTTGAAGCGCCGAATTGTGAGAATAGATCAAAAGAAATCACTTATCATGCCCAAAATCGGGGACGTAGTGGTTGGATATATTGAAATGCTCTTTGGACCAATGATTTCTGTGAAGCTACTTTACCTTAACGGCAAAGTGTTCTCTGCCGGATTTTCTGCAATTGCATCAACTAGGTTGAATGGTAGGGGATGGAATAGAGACAGGGGAGAAAGAAGAGGAAAAATTACTTTCCGAGTGGGAGACATAATCCGTGGCAGAGTTATAAGTCTGCTAAATTCGACGATTCACCTTACGATAGAAGATAAAGAATATGGCGTATTATACACTCTATGCAACCTGTGCGGTGGAGATACGGTACGGGTAAATAGCGCCGTTAAGTGTATCGAATGTGGTAGTTACGAAGAAAGGAAACTTACCAATGATTACGGAAAAGACGCACTTAGAGCGGCGAGGTCTATTCAGAATTAGGTGTCCGATTAATTCACATTTTATCAGCGAATGGCGGTGATTCGTTTGGCGGATGTTTCAATGAATATATGGATCAAATTTTTCGAGATTACCTCTTCTTAAGGTAAACCTTTCTCATTTCTTCAAGCCAACGATTCTTGGATTTGTAAATTTGTTTGCGAGTACGTTTTTTGCACTCTGACAATGCATAAGAACACAGTATGGGAAAACATACAGAAGAATCACCATAAACAATAACATTTCCTTCATGAGATGTTCTGATCTTTCCCCAGCTTTTACCTTCTTGTAGCGTTGCGCCAGATAAACCCCCCGTATCAGATCTTGCATCAGTAATCTGTATTATGTAATCCTGTCCACCTTCTTTCATTTTTAGAATTTGGTAAAGTGCAGGACCTGTCTGTTGAAAGAAATTTTTTGGCACTCCGCCTCCTAATTCAATTCCACCAGATATGTTACTTTTCCAGAGTATTGCTGCAGATTCAGCAACGTCAAGTATCACGTTGGGGAGTCTATCCTCCCTGCGTTCTAGGAGCAACGGCAACATGTTTAGTCCAATGGAAGAATCGCCAATTGCTGGCATGTAAACAGGTACATTATGCTTGTAAGCAGCTACCATGAATGACTTTTCTGGATGAGCAGAATTTTCTAATGCAGCTTTCCCAAGTGCAAAAGAGATGTCTGATGTTGAAGGAGAAATCGGCAATTCCCTCTGTTGATTTCTAAGGTCACTTTGCACTATAATATCCTGCGCTTGAAGCGTTCCTACTTCCTTTATGTAAATATCGTATATTCGTACTATCTGCTTTGAATACAATATGTCATCGTCTACTTGGAAATGACCTTGTCTAACGGGAAGACCATAGGCAAAATGAAGATCATGGTAAACATTAGCACCAGTGGTAACGATCCAATCTACAAAACCATATTCAATCATAGTGGAGATAGTCCTCCCCAAACCGATTGGGGTCATTGCACCAGCAAGGGTTAGGCAGATTGTAGCATCGTTCTTGATCATTTGTTTAGTGATTTGTGCGGCTTCAGCCAGCCGGCGTGCATTGTAACCTGTTGCACTAAAAAAGTTGATCATATCCGAAACTGTCATACGAGGAGAAATAATAGGAGGCTCTATTTTTTTGCCTGTAAAACTATGGACTTTATTCACTCTACATTTCTATTGAAAGGTGTTAAAAATACTATGCTATCGCCACTAGCACATAAGATTAAACAAGTCCAATAGTCAACATAGAATAGGAAGGCATCTGCAAACCTGTCCACAGGAAAGTCCTATTCAGAGCAGGCATATTGTTTGCCCATTCCCTTGCGTTCCATGCTGAAACCCGATTAAGGGATTATAAATTACGAACTAGTCATATATAACCATAGCTGAAACCTTCTTAGTATCAAAATATCGGCGGTTATTGGTTCTGACCGTGAGTTCGTCATTAAGGCTCATCTACAATGCTTCTTGTTCTAATTTTCCACTCAATACTTTCATACCCAAGGTCAAACTACAACTATTTGTCATTCTTCCAGTTCATTTGCAAGAATTTTTCGAACATCAATACACTGATGGATACCACGCTACTATCAATTTTTCAAGAAGGTTAAACAGAAAGAAGGAACAAACAAGACGTAAGATGCAAAATACATAAGAGACGAGATAAATCAACCACTTGTCAAATGTCAAACGAAATGACTATGTTTTCTTATGATGCAATGAAGTTAGGAAAATGGAATTTGGCGGACCTAGTCCCAAGCTCTACTGCCAAAGAAGTAGCAGGGCTCCATTCTAACATAGAATCAAAAGTGAGTCTGTTCGAAGGAATGCGTCCCTTTCTGAAACCCGAGATTTCTGTTGATGTTTTCGTTGAAATGATCCATATGATTGAAGAAATATCGGAAGAACTCAGCATCCTTGCTCGCCTTCGCTCATTTGCAGTATTATTCTGATACCTCATCCAATGACGCGGCTGCATTTATGACAAGGATTGAAAAATTCTGCTCAGGGATGGGAAATAGGTTGATTTTCTTCGACTTGTGGTTCAAGAAGGATCTCGACATTACTGACGCATTAAGATTGATTGATGGCGCGCCCCGTGACTATAAAGAATACCTTCGCCACAAAAGATTGGCAGCCAAGTATTCCCTGACTGAACCTGAAGAGAAGATAATTAACACGCTTGAAGTAAGTGGGACAGGCGCATTAGTCAAGATTTACGACAGGATGACAAATGGTTTTGACTTCACAATCTCGATGAAAAAAGGCAAGAAGACTTTCAAGAAAACGTTCACCAACAAGGAAAAGCTACTTTCCATGGTACGAAGTCAAATCGCGAAGGAAAGAGAAAACGCTTACAAAGCTCTGTGGAGGACATATGAAAAGTACAGTGGAACTCTAGGAGAGATCTATCAAAACCTAGTATTAGAATGGTACGACGAAAATGTATCTTTGAGGGGATTTAAATCTCCAATATCCGTAAGAAACCTCTCTAACAATTTAGATGATGGTACGGTGGATGCGCTCCTCTCCGTATGCAAAAGGAATTCTTCGATATTTCAAGAATATTTTATTGAGAAGGCAGATATTCTTGGCATAAAGCAACTCAGAAGATACGATCTTTACGCTCCGATTTCGTCAAAATCTTCGAATGTGAAAAAGTACCGATACGGCAAGGCAGCAGAGCTAGGTACTCGAAACGTTTAGATCCTTTGACCACAAATTTTTTGAATTCGCTCAGAGACTGTTCTCTGACAATCATGTTGATTCCGAAATTAGAAAAGGAAAACTTAGTGGGGCTTTCTGTTATACCGTTTCTCCAAAGAGAACACCTTATGTACTGCTTAATTTTGACGGAAAAACGAGAGACGTTTCAACCATGGCTCATGAATTCGGACATGCAATACATAGCATGGCTGCTGCTGACAAGCCTATTCTCGTGTCCCACGCACCCCTTCCTTTAGCAGAGACAGCGTCAGTTTTTGCAGAGATGCTCCTGACTGATACATTGCTAAAAAGGTTATCAGGCAAGGAAAGGCGCATTCTCTTAGCTGAGCAGATAGATGATATGTATGCCACAGTAATGAGACAGAGTTACTTCACACTTTTTGAAATCGAAGCACATAATGCTATAGTCAATGAGAATGCTACGATAGATACTGTAGCCGAAAGATACTTGAAGAATATCACGCATCAATTTGGAGACTCGGTTGCTATTTCTCATGACTTTAAATGGGAATGGCAGTACATTCCTCATTTTTATCACACACCTTTTTACTGCTATGCATACTCATTCGGAAACCTTCTAGTGTTATCCCTTTACCAAGAGTACATAAAAGAAGGAGCTTCATTTGTCCCCAAGTATCTTGAAATACTTCATGCGGGAGGATCACAGAAGCCAGAAGAATTGCTCAGAGGGATAGGAATGGATATTACGAAAGAATCCTTCTGGCAACAGGGATTTGATTTCATAGAAATGAAAGTTAAGGAGTTAAAAGAAACCTGATTTTCTCATTAATTCATTTCTGTTCTCATATAATCTAACCTTCTTAGCCTGTCCGGTTTTTAGTCTGCTGGGCGCATCTACTCAAAGTGAATAAATTTGTGATTGGCCGAATAACAAAATCAAGATTGTCAGTGACCAGTCGCCGACACTTGCGGTTATTGGAGGTTATAAACTAGGCATTCAAAACTGTAGACAAATCAGTAATGGATATTTGTCTCAGTCACATAAATTAAGTCTTCAGAATCAGTTAGTGAAATGAATAATATGGCCAGTCAGTCATTTTTTTTACTAGCAATAATGATCTTACTTTCTACAATATCTTCAGTTAATCTGCCAGCTGGTGCTCAAGAGGAATTTAGGCAGCATGAATTTGTCGAGAACGGGACTCCACATGTTACTGCTGACTCTAACTTGTCAGTAAAAGTTGTAGCAGAAGGACTTGACCTACCCACAACAATGGCGTTCCTAGGACCAAATGATATTCTCGTCCTAGAAAAGGACAAGGGCACAGTGCAAAGAGTAATTGACGGGAAGGTTTCTATTCAGCCATTGTTGGACGTGAGTGTAGCAAATTCCGTCGAGAGATGTATGTGTGGAATTGCAGTGTCAAAACAATCTTCCACCACTTACGTTTTCCTCTATTATACTGAAATAAATGGAGCGGACGGTGATGATAGACAAGGTAAACAACCAGCGGGTAATCGGCTCTACAGATATGAACTGGTCAACAATAAACTCGTAAATCCCAAGTTGTTACTGGATTTGCCAGCATATCCCGGACCTCGTCATAATGGTGGGGCTATCATAATCGGTCCCGACAACAATCTGTATATATCGGTAGGTGACGTAGACGGATCATTTAAAAAAACTGATTCTGAAACCGAAACACAAAACTATAATACTGAGGGAGCACCAGACGGAAGAAGCGGCATATTAAGAGTAACACAAGATGGTCAGCCGGTCGGGGAAGGAATAGTAGGAAATGAAATGCCTTTACGTCTTTACTACGCTTACGGAATAAGGAACAGCTTCGGGATAGGATTTGATCCTGTGACAGGTAAGTTATGGGATTCAGAAAACGGTCCTGGAGACAGTGACGAACTTAATTTGGTGGAACCAGGTTTTAACAGCGGGTGGCAGGAGGTACAGGGATTAAGTTCCATGGAAAATGACTTTGATCCAACGACTCTGGTAGATTTCGGTGGAAAAGGTAAATATCGCGAACCTGAATTAGTCTGGCAAAATACCGCAGGCCCTACTTCAGTTGCATTTCTAAATTCTGACAAATATGGTTCAAATTATAAGAACGATATGTTTGTAGGTGACGTTCATAACGGAAGAATATATCACTTTGACCTAACTCAAGATAGAGCACATCTTATGCTCAATGGACCACTGGCAAGTAAATTGATAAAGAATCCCAGAATGGAAGGGCTTGACCAAATAATATTTGGAGAGGGCTTTGGTGGTATTACGGACATCAAAGTAGGGCCTGATGGATATCTATATGTTGTTTCTATAGGGCTGGGTAAGATATTTAAAATAATACCTACAATATCTGACAGTTCCAGTACATCTTCAAACAAACAAAGTTCTGGTAGTAGTAGTGGAAAAAATCCAATTGAAAATTCAGCAGGTGAGGTAAAGACAGGATCTTCAATTGAGAATAAGGGATCAACCAAAGTACCCCGGACGAGTAACGTCCCAGAATCGAACGTGCCAGGAAATCCATTTGGATAACGTCAAATTACCTCTATAGACAGCATAGCTTCACACAAAGACAGACAAGTCGATATTTGTTTGTAATGTTGAGATTCTTTGAAAGGGACCATAGTCAACCTAATTCAAACGTATGAAATACGCAAGTTTAGTTACTTGCAATTTTCACTTATTTTTCAGAGCTGAGAACAAAAATTGAAACAGATTTTTATCCAATTAATAAGAGTGAAACTCATTTTTGTGACTCTTCAGTTCCTTAAAGGTAGCAAACATCTTGCTACATTTGTCACATTTCCATCGGCTTAAGCTTGCCTGGCTGTATGTAGTATAAGATGTGTTCTTGCTCTCGAACATCTTTGTCCTAAAGTTGTAGCTAATTTCGTTAAAGCACCTATTACTCCTTGTCTTGTTGGATATTTGCACATTATTCGTCGGTCTGTTTAGCTATTAAAACTAGTTGCTACTTCTTTCAATTAGTTTATTCAGTAAGCAGGTGGACTTATAAGTACTGTAGATTCTTTGTAACATTAGTTCCCTAGGAATTTGTTATTGGTTTCTGCTTTTATTCGTAATTGTCACACGGTTTTGCTTCCTTCGTAGTTCAATGTCAATTCTAAGGAGACAAAGTATTTTGTTGGAGAAACTGATTAAATAAGAACAAAAACATGAGTGTCTTCTCACGAATACTGACTCACTAGTTATTATTATTTTATCTATCTAAAAACAAGTAACCAATCAATCAATCAATAAATACATGTCAAGATGAACCATTTCCAACATCATTGAAAACGTGTATTAAAAGAGGACATGAGACATAGTTGGTCAACAGTAGGTTCTAATTCTTACAGTCTCGTACAAACTCTTAAAGAAGACCACTCCCAAAATGATCATGTGAGACGCTACTGCAGGGTTTGTCGGGAGGCGCTAAAGTCCGATGCCAAGTACTTCGTGTGCGAAAAGTGTCATAGAGAATTAATTCTTGCTGAGGATGACAGAAATTACATTGAGCATTCACGTTTACACTATTGATCTAATTATATCACATTGGCTACGATTCTTGACATCAGTAGGATGTCATATCGTTATCGACTATTTATGGGCCCTTTGTTAATTGTCCTAAATTGAGAGAGACCTTAAGGGGATTGGACATTGCCAACGTCTTGTCCAAGTTCGTAAAAGTGGTCACAGCCGTAATATTCTGAACTGTTGAATTCAGTAAGTTGGTTAAAAGTTGCTGGGTACCTGTCTTGTTGACCGTAAATCCAGATGGAAACGATGAGGTCTTCAACAATGTTCCATTTGGTGAATATACCTTCATAACGGCATTGATCTTCTGACCTACCATCGAAGAGTTGGATACAGAGTAATTAGCTACAACTTTGACTTGATGACTGCCACTTCCAGAAAGGGAAGTAAAATGGGCATTATTCACAGAAATAACAATCTCCTGTCCATGATTCGCATACAGGAGCCCTTGGCTACCTACCAAAACCAAACCACCAATCATTAGAAGTGATATTGCAATTTTGTAATATCCCTTCATGCCAATTTATTCTCCATAAATACGCATGCCATTTGACTTGATATATCCGAATTATCCTTATTTATGCGTATTAGATTCAAATCTCAAATTTTCTATAACCAATAGAATTATTTTCTACTCAGCATCACTTATAGTCACCAATGGTGCATGGGACTAAATCATCACTTGAACTAGATTTTGTTAAAAGGAAAGGATTGGTTCCCGTAATAGTCCAAGATCTAAAGACAAAGGACGTTCTAATGCTCGCCTATGCAAATAAAGAAGCTCTCAAAAATACGATTGAGACAGGTAATGCCTGGTTCTGGAGCACTTCGAATAATAGATTGTGGATGAAAGGCGAGGAGTCGGGAAATATACAGCGAGTTAAAGAGATACTTGTAGATTGTGATTCAGATGCACTTATTTATCTGGTTGACTCCAGCAATCCAGCTTGTCACACGGGGAAACGATCCTGCTTTCACAACAAGTTGGTAGTATGAGATTTCATGATTTCCAGCTACAAATTAACAATAATTATGACTTTATTAATATAAGTAGATATTTTCACTAAAGATTGTTATTCAGTAGCATGCATATTTCGACTTCAAAAAGTTAAGTATCACTTAATTTCCTATTAGAGACTCTTATTTATCACAATACAAGAATGTTGATCGTTAACTATGGGAGTAATCCGATCTTTAAAGTGCAGAGAATGTTCTGCAGAGTACGAACCACAATTTAGATACATATGTGAAGAGTGTTTTGGGCCTCTTGATGTTATATACAATTTTCCTTCTGATTTAAATAAGGAAGTTTTTTCATCTAGGCAGGAGAAGTCGTATTGGCGTTATTTCGAACTCTTGCCTATTTCTAACAAGAATAACATCATCAATCTTCATGCAGGCTTTACACCTCTGCAAGAGGCAGACGAACTTGGCAAGCAAATTGGCGGACTGAAGAAATTGTTCATCAAAAATGACTCGGTCAATCCAACATTTTCATTTAAGGATAGACCAGCAGGTGTGGCTGTTTCTAGGGCAAAAGAAACTAAATTAAGAGCAGTAGGATGCGCATCCACCGGTAATCTAGCTTCAGCAACTGCAGCTCACGCTGCAAAGGCTCGTTTGCCTTGTTATATTTTTGCTCCCTCTGATATTGAGAGCCCTAAGATATCACAAGCTCTAGCATATGGTGCGGAGTTTGTTGCAGTACAAGGAACTTATGATGACGCGAACAGGGTAGCTTCAATAATTGGAGATTCAAAGGGTATCGGAATTGTAAATATTAATATGCGACCATACTACGTCGAAGGTTCAAAAACACTTGCTTTCGAAGTGGCAGAACAACTCAACTGGCAAGTTCCAGATCATTTGATAATCCCCGTAGGAAGCGGAGCTATGTTAAATGCTATCTGTAAAGGATTTGAGGAGCTACATGAATTTGGTTTTGTAGAGGACATCTCTAACCTGCGCATCACTGCGGCACAACCTCATGGCTGTGCTCCAATAGTTAATGCTTTTAAAAGACACGATTCTGATATTGTGCCTATTGAAAGACCAGAGACAATAGCTAAAAGTTTAGCGATAGGCGATCCAGGGGATGGTATGTATGTATTGAGAAGATTGAAGCAGTACAGGGGTGTAGCTGAAGAAGCCACAGATGCTGAAATAGTAGATGGAATTTTGATGCTTGCTAGAACGGAGGGGATCTTTACGGAGCCAGCAGGTGGTGTTTCAGTGGCCGTACTTAAAAAGTTAGTCGAAGATGGGACCATAGAACGAGATGAAAAAGTAGTTTGTTACGTTACCGGCAACGGATTAAAGAGTCCAGAAGCAATAGCAGACAAACTCCCGAAGCTCAATATCGTAAAACCAGACATTCAGTTAGTCTCGGCAATGATTACATAGTTATTGATGGGCATCATATGTGGTGACAGAGATTGGCAAAAATTGAATTTGTAATTCCTTCAGTACTGACAAAAGGCGCTGGAGAGAAAAAGATTTCACTGGAAGCAACAAATCTTGAAGATGCGTTCACAAAGATTTCAGACCAAATGGGCGAAGATTTTAAACGAAGAGTATTAGATCTAAATGGAAAACCTCGATCTCTAATTAACATCTACATCAATGGGAAGAATATGCGATTTAGCAGTGATGGTATGGCTACCGTTCTTCACGAAAACGATTCAATCTACATTCTTCCAGCGGTGGCTGGCGGTTCAGAACTCAAAACTGAAGATTTACAGCGATATTCGAGGCAAATAATGCTCGACGAAATCGGATTTGTTGGAATGGAAAAAATTCGGAAGGCAAGGGTCTGCGTAGTCGGTGTTGGAGGAATTGGTAATCCGGTCGTCACTCAACTTACCGCAATGGGTGTTGGAACAATAAAGATTGTTGACAGAGATGTAGTCGAGATTTCTAATCTTCACCGTCAGCATCTCTATACTGAGGACGATATAGGGCGAGTAAAGGTAGAGGCAGCTCGAGAACGATTAAGACAGATTAATCCAAGCGTAGAGATTGAGGCACTTCCTATCTCAGTTACTAGATATAATGCTGAGAAAATTATTGATGGTTTCGATATCGTTGTGGATGCACTTGACAGTATTGATGCACGCTATGCATTAAATGATGCTTGTATTAAGCTAAATATTCCGCTGATTTACGCTGGTGCTCTAGGAATGTTGGGATCGGTCTGTACCATAATACCAAATGAATCTGCATGCTTGAGGTGTATGTTCCCAGCATTGGCAGAAGATGATATGCCTACATGCAGTACGGAAGGTGTACATCCATCCATATTGTACTTGGTTGGAGGCATTCAGGTCTCTGAAGTGGTAAAGATCATTACAGGAGAAAATCCAACACTTGTCAATAAGTTGCTGTATGTCGATTTGAATGATCTCTGCCTGGAAAAAATTCAGATGTACCGACACGATGAATGCCCGTCTTGTGGTTCAAAGAGAAAATTGGAAGATTCTGTTCTGCATCAACATCTATTGATTGAAGAACTGTGTGGTAGAGACAGAGGCAAGAGAACATACACAGTTACTCCATCTGAGGTGTCATCTCCTCTCAGCCTGTTGGGAGTCGAAAGAAATGCAGAACAACTGGGGTATAAGGTAAAAACTCGGGGCAAACTTGGTTTGACGGCCATAAGTAATGGGTCAGAACGAGAACAGTTATCTGTAAGCTTTATGACAAGTGGTGCTGCTACAATAGTTGGGGCAAAAGATCAACAAGATGCGCTCTCTATTTACAAAAGATTTGTAAACGGATCGAACATATAACGACGAATTAAGAAGTTGATAGCGCTCTTCTTGTCCCTACTCCTCTTCAAGGATAAATTTTTCCTTATATTTATTAATGAATGGATTTATCTTGTTCATAATTAGATCGTCATAGTTCTTTTCATCCGCATCAAGAGTCAAAAGTAAATAGTAATCTTGATTTATAGGGATAGTTACTCTACTAATCTTCTCATATCTCCCAAAGGCATAATTTAACATTCCAATCTTTGTCTGAAATTTTAGTCTCGTCTTGTACCTTTTTATTGCATTAGCTGCATACTCTTCATTTTCTTCCTCAGTCATGAATGGAGTTAGATTATCACGATATTCGACATTGAGCAAGACCCCGTACTTGTTTACTATACCAATCCATCTAATAGATTTCTCAAATCGAAGTAGTTGTTCACTGAAAGAGTAAAGAAACTCATAGTCTACGGGCATTTACCATCATTCTCAAATTGTTGTAGGTAGTAATAAAAGGTATATCTAGTTTACATTAATGGACGTAAATCTATTTTGTTTGATATAACAACTATGGAATGCAAGATCTGCGAGGAAAATAACTGTAAGTGAAAAACAATTAATTGAAAATCGCGTTTTCTTGTAATCATTGGTGTTATCATTGAAGTTAAATCTAAAAGATTTTCCTTCAAACCCCTAACAGGGAATGCATTGATTTAAGGAACAATTTTATTTTACTCCATCAATTTGCCATTCACTAGACAACGTCGTCTGTTTTCATATGCCAGAGTGAACTCAAATTTAGGGTTTTGAGTAGAGTATAATCACATACTATCTATTACCTCGAAATGATAATCCAATACTTTTACCAAGCGACCATTTTCAGGTTTAAACTCACTGATTACTTCCTTCATGAAAGAATCAGCCACTATTGTTATATTTTTGAATTGATTAAACACTAGAAAATTCTCAAGTGATTCTATGAATGTTGGAAAGTCACCGACTTTATGTATGAATAGTTTATCTTGGGACACTACATTATGAGCAGCGGGAAAAATGTCCGAAACCTCCGCTGGTACTATCCCGATATAAGGATTGTATGTACATATCTGATTGTTGGGAAATTTCTTTGAGAGTTTCAGGAAGGATTGCGAAGTATAGAAAGGGGAAACCTGCCCCTCTGGAAATAATATGAGGTCTCCTTTTTTCCGGGTTTTGAATTGAGTTATCATTTTTCTAAATCTGAGAGCTTCAGGTCTATATTGGTCTTGAGGTCCATTAAAAAAAATTGCCTTCTTTTTGAAAAGAGCTGTTCCTACATCTAGAAACTCATACCTTGAGAAATTCATAACCGCCTCTGTCAGCTTTGGATGGGCTCGTGCCTTTTGAGTAACATACTCCCACAATCTCCCATCCCTTATCGCCTGTTTTACTGCCAAAACCTCAGCTCTTAATACATAGAGATTATGTTTTGCCAGTTCGTCTATCCTCTTATCCCAAGGTGTTCCCAGGAGCTCTGTTGGCGTATAGGAGGTACAGACAGGACACTGACATGAAAAATAGATTAAATCTTCTAATCGAGAAGTGCCATTTTGGTGCATGTACCTGTTGTCCCTAGCATATAATACATAAGATGCCGAGTCAAAGGTGTCACATCCCAATGCTACTGCCAATGGTATTGTGAGGGGATGACCTGCCCCAAAAAGATGTATCGGCTTGGAAGGTATCGTTCTCTTGACTGTTGCTATAATGTCTGCCAGAATTGCAAATTCATATGATTGCATTAATTGGACGGGACTCCCAAGGGCGAACATCTGAAAGTGCATTTTGTCAAGCAAATCTGCAGACTTCTTGACCAAGTCAAGGTGTTCTGCACCCTGCACAGGTGCAACCCATATTGCTCCTCCGGGATTGTCAGGATCTCCAATTATGTCTATGGTCTGTTGCGTATTCTTGATTGTTTCTTCAACATATCTATTTGCTAAACTATGTTCAAGGCCATACCCTGTTGGTTTGTCTAAAGGAACACAAATATCGCTACGGATATCTCTCTCAAATTCAGCTATGTATGTAGGCTTGATGTCGATCGAACCATACTCAAGCACTTGGTACCCACCGGAATCTGTCATAACAACACCATCAAAATCAATAATCTTGTGTATCCCTTTTTCTACTGCTTCTTTGCCATAGTGGCCAAGTGCAATATACGCATTTGTTATCACTGCGTCAAAACCAAGGCTCTTGATGAACTGGGGGCTGATAGACTGTTTTATTGGATGGATTACAGGTATGAAGGCTGGAGTTTCGATCACTCCACTTGGGGTGGATAGTTTTCCAATACGTCCGGCTAGATCAGAATATCTTATCTCAAATGACAAATTTGATAGTTAGAACTCCACTCAGATCCAAAGAGACAAGAAAACATAACACGTGGGTAGAGAGTAGGCACTAATTAATTCTTAATGTACGCTACAGGCTTCCGTTTCATTTAATCATGCTTTTAGTGGACACCAATAGATAAAAGTGAGAATTGAAAAAGGTAGTTGATTATTTCTTCGAATCCCTCATGAACTCGTCATAAACGGCCTTTACTCGGTCTGCAGCAAGCCCGGCCCCTTCCTCCACACCAGCTTGGGTTACCTTTATTTTTTCCATAACAATTATAGCTCCTACGTCATCTCTAACCCTGACTAGACCGGGGAAGACCCTTGCCAGCCTTTCAGCAAGGCCTTTTAGATCGAAGGGTTTTTCGAGTAACTTAACTTCTTTTACAAATGCACCATTGATAATTAGTTTTAATATCCCTTGACCTTCAACATTGTCTAAAACTAGATCAAGTTTTTCATCAATGGCAGACATGATGCCATTATAATTTTTTTTGTCCGATGTCTCGACAGAGACTTTTTTCCCAACAAATTGAATCATTTCTTCATTAAATTTTCGATTAGTTAAAGCCGACATTCTCTTTCACGGAAGATACCGCAGGTCTATATATATGAGTTTCAATGGCGGATGTCCGGTTCCACGCCAATTACCTGCATTTAGCCCATGCATACAATTAGCCACCAAGACAATATTCAAATAGAAATATTGTTTTGAATCGTACAATATGCTAATTGGCTGTATGTCATCGTCTTATTCCTAATACTTTAGGTAGAAATTCCAATTACTAGGATATTTACCTCGTATGGAACTATTCCTTTTTCTTGGGAAAAATGTGCAATTCACTATCATGACATCTAAAACACGCCTCAGGTTCATTTTCAGACACGTAACAGATGTAGAGACACCGGGCACATTGCATCCTAGATATCTTTCCGGTCGATTCAACCGAATCTTTGTTATGCTTCACTACGTTTCTTGAAACAAGATTTTCTATGGCAGAATTAAGAAGGACTAAGATTTGATCCAAATCAGCATTTCGATATCTTAGGTACGTGTCTATCATTGTCTGAGGTAACGAATCTAGCTCAAATGTAGATATTGCTTTGTTTTGGTTTCTAAATATATGATCCCGTAGATACCATTCAAACTCTTTTAATTCAGTCTGACTCAATGATCACTATAGTCGATAATGAAGTTAGATAAAAACTATGGATATAGAATAGTAGCTGATAATATGCCGTATTCAACTCAATTAGACGGATATCACTAATGGAATGGAATTTAACAAAATAATATGTAATAATGAAATCAGAGACTTACGCATATCAGTCCAACAAAATGATAATAATCCTTTCCATTCTACCTGAATGACCTATGCAATTCTGTCTTGAAATATGGGGGAACTTCGTATGAAGATATAAGAGACACTTGCATTTTGGCAGAAGATCTAGGTTATTATGGATTCTATTATAGAGAATCTGTTGCTGAAATTGATATGGATTGTTGGACAATCATATCTAACTTATCTGCGATAACAAGCAAAATACGATTAGGACCAGTGATAACCTATCTATTTCCAAAATAGAGAAACATTGCTCTTCTTGCAAAACAGGCTGTAACTTTTCAGGAAATGTCGCAAGGAAGGCTTGCGTTCAGAACTGGTGCTGGTGCTACTTCGCAATATGCATCTCAGTGGTGGCATCCTTTTGGCATTGATTATCCTACAATTAAAGAACGATTTGATATTCTTGAGGAAGGAATTCAGGTTCTTCAAAAATTCTGGAACAGCCCTTCAGTTTTCTTTGACGGCGATTATTTTAAGGTCAATGGTGGTACTCTAGCAAAGACCAATACGCCAATTCCAATCACCGTTGCTGCAAAGAGTGAAAAAATGATGGGTATCGCCGCAAAATACGCAGATGTATGGGAAGCGTCTTATATCTCGCCTGAAAAATTCAAACTCCAATTTGAGAAATTCAAGGGGATTTCCGATAATGTCGTGAGAAGAACTAATAAAATAACAATCTCTATCGAACTAGATGTAATAATAGCCGAATCTGATTCGGAGCTGGCCTACAAGGAAAAATTATTCATGATGGATAGAGGACCCAGCGTTTACAACCAGATTTTGCTAAATGGTTTGATAGGTAACCCGGACAAAGTAAGGGAAAGAATTAAGGAATATGTAGACACTGGGGTAGAACAATTCTTTCTTGCTTTTCATGATCCATTCTATCATCATGACCTTGAATTATTTATGGATACGGTAAAATGAGATGTTGTAAGCCATGGTCTGGATTATGGGAAAGATGGATTCATTGAACACTTCGCATCCTATGTAGTACAAATAGGTCGAGTGTATAATAAGGTAAAGGATTAGAAAGAAAGGGAGCCTTACTGAACGATAGAATACGAGGTAAAGAATCACAATTCAGTTGGTTACAATTTCTACAACGCTATAGTGAAATTAGGGCGGCAACTTTTAACAAACGTGTCAGAAAAAGAAAAACAGTCGTCGTCACACACATTCTTAAGGTACAAGGAACTTGAAGACATGCTTAAGGTGATCCTGTTTTCAGCACAATCTCCTCTAGGACTAGTCCCTATGTTGTATCACATAGAACTCAAGCAAAGGCAAATTCTATTCATTCAAACTGGCAGCATTGGAGGGGTAACAATTCATTATATATTAGAAAAAGAAAAACCAGGCAAGAAATTTATTGAATTAAATAGGTTAACAGGACAATATAGCTTTGCTGAAAGTCTGGGTTCTGATACTCAGTCATTATACATCCCAGTACTGGAACTAGAAGAGGCTTCACTCAAATTTCCGACATAAAAAGTGATAGATGACGCAAGTATGAGTAAGGTTAGTAATCAACCTTTATACCTTTACGCTTTGATTTATCTCTCTATCTGACGGCTCTTATGGGTCGATTCACTTTTTTCACTAAATTCACTTTGTCGAATGAGTAATATGAAATTATTTCATACTATAGGTGATGAATAGCGGTTTGTACTGCTTTCTATCGATTTCTTGAACTTTATTTATTCTTTGTCGAACAATTCTTGGTTTAGCATTCTCTAACCGTTCAATATTCGCATGACAAGAGTAACAATAACAGCAATTGATGCAGGTGTGGGCCGTCCTTTTTTTACAATTGAGACAGTCTCTGTAAGTCAAAGGATTACCAGATGAAAGAAATTCATGCATCGATAAGATGGGATTTAGATGCAAATAACTATTAGGACACCGTGGGGAGAGGGGGACATGAAATCCCTAATAGCAGTAGTAACAATGCAAGTGAGTATATTCAGTGATGAGAATCAAAAAGAACTAAGTTCAGCATGACAGACTGTAGGAAACAAGAATATCAATATAGTTGCAGTTTCTTTTAAGCGTCTCTTTAAGTCTATACTTATACTCAATTCATAAAACTCTACTGAAACTATCTGTAAACTTTCACGTTTTGAATGAACAAAATTTTCTATTTCCAAAATAAAAAAATTGTACTTGTAGCCTTAGTTCTTCTTGTATACAAAATCCTCGATATTTGATCTCCTAAGGTAGCCTATCGTAAAGCTATTGTATACTCAAAGGGTGAATATTGTTCATTAGCTTACAGAAGAAAAGAGAATATTTACTACTTCTCTGCGTTTATTATATCGTTTGACAGTGGACCAGCATTTGTCTCATTCGTGTCTATATCTCGCTTAAGTAATTTTTCGATGATTGCAGAAGATACTTGTGTCTTGTTGGCCGTCATAGCAGTTTCGTTATTCGAAATTGTTTCGTTATCTGAAGCAGTTGGAGACGATGATGCCGACTGATTGGCGGTACTTGATGGTGTTGCAGAAGTGGAGCCAATGCCATTTATTTCAATAGAATTTATTATATCTTTTGCTAGAGGCAAATAGTGGGCAAATTTGTCTTTTTCAGCTGTGAATTCCACAATAAACGCTTTACCATTCTGAGAAGTCCACTCTTGCAAAGTGGTGATAATATCTGATTGGTTGGCAAGATTAGGATGATCAAAAACCCGCTGATACGTAGTCCCGCCTGCGATGGAATGGTTTGCCAGTACTTTGCTTAGACCGCTCGAAGATAGGTTTTCAACCTTTAACAAGACATAATCTCTGAATTTATCTGATGAACCATCGAGTGGAGAAAGTAGGTTCGCGATGACTCCTTCGCCAAATGCTTTCATGGCTCTGCCATATTCTACCTTTTCCCAATTACTAGGATATTCTATTTTCAATCCAATTCCTGGAAACTCATATAACAATGTACCATTTGTCGTTGCATTCCCGCTCTGCGTAATCGGTGTTGACGAATTGTCATTAACATCACTGGAACTTGGACTTGTTGTAGAGTTTTCTGCGATAAATTGGTAAATGGCCAATGCGCTATTCAGGCTATTATTATCTGAATAATGCCAAAATATAGTGAATGACGCTGCACCGAAGAACGCTAGAAATAATCCAAATGATATGATTCTTTTCATTGTGTTCACCTGATGCCAAAGTTATTATTGTAAGTACTGATACACACATGCTAACCCATTGTTCAAAAAATAATGATTAGAAAGAACCTACCTGAGCACTACGGGTGTAGCAGTTACTATAAAAGGTCTTTGGGGGTAAAAATCCAGCTGGTACCAGAACTTGTACAAACTAGGTTGGAAAGTTGCGCATGTCAGTATCTATAAAGTCGGTCACTCTGTTAAGCTGGAAAAAGCAATATATTTGTATATTTAAAAAAAGCCGTTATTTTGTCTTATTTATTATGTACTTGCATTCCTCAGTGCAACGCATTGTTCAAAAAATAATGATTAGAAAGAATCTGCCTTGTGTGATCAGTTGGTGAACATATCTTAATAATTTAGAGACCATTCTCAAAAATGGAGTTTCTTTTTTTAGAAAGGGTCATAAGACATCTGCTATAAATTCTCGCCCAAATAATGTAAAGATAGATGCCTCGATAAGATCTCCTCTATGTGTTCCATTGCGTAACAATAAATACGCAAGGTAAGCTAGGTAACCCGTTCAACGGACCACAACATAGTCAAAAATAGCCATGTGAATGAAGACTAAGGCGTCGTGAACGGAGGAATGAAATCGGTAGCTTGTTGTGTTTCGTTATTCGAAGTAGTTTGAGTGCTTTGTGTCTTCTCATTCTTTACTGCATCCACTTCATCTTCTTGGCTTTGAACGTCGTCATTTTGGGTTTGTCCTTCTTCTGCCGTTGACGTGTCTTTGCTTGTATTCTTGTGCTGCGAATAAGAATAAACAGGTCCACTTGATTGGGCGCTATCGTTGCCTTGCTGCGTTGACGTGGAATTTGTAGCCTCTGGAGACATCCCTGTTACCCCAGTTACATTAATGCCGAACCACTTTGTTAACTCTGTCCCGTTTCCAGGACACATTGCTCTAGAAGTAATCTTGTTCTGTCCTTCCTTTAGAGTAGTGTAATTAGACCCCAGAGTAAACTTCCACTCTGAATAATCGCTAGGTCCCTTCGGTCCAGTGGCAATAGATGCCTGATACGGTTTGACGTCGTTAACAATTACAGCAACTTGACAAATAGTAGAATTATTGTCAGATGAGGTACCAGTTATCGTTAGATTTCCTGATAATGACACTTTGTCCCCATCATTTGGTGATGTAATCTTAACGGTAGGGGCAGCCGGTGGAGGTGTTTGTTCGTACGAGACAGCCAAACTGGTCAAAATTAAGAACGTAATGGCGAGGACAATCGTCAATGGGAACTTGTATAAACTATTTGATCTTTTCACATCAGCTATTCCAAGCGATATTATAACTGGCATTGAGTTGGAAATAGTTTAGTTTTGATTAAAAAAGCATAGACAAGAATTCAAGATTATCATCCATAACCAGTTTATCTCCTACGGGTAAATAATTCAAAATTAGCCCTAAAGCCTGGATACTAGCTCAGCATTGTTATTCAATGTTCTTTTATAACGGGGACAAAGCGTAAAAACGTCGGTTCAATCAGCCAATTCATTTTTCTCATGATAAATTCAAAGGTTAGTCAGTACCGGTTCAACCATAAAATTACTTTCAGACGAGTCAATAATTCTTTTAAGCTACTAAATTATAGTTTACAATACACTAGTGAATACTTTCTATGAACTGGAATCTTAACGAATTTACAAAAAATGCATTTGCCAAGTTAGTAAAGGAATTTGAGGAAAATACTGACGACGTCGTTAAGATTACTAAAGCCTTCAGTACGGCCGCAGACCTTCATTCAGGTCAGTCAAGAGATGGAAGCAAAGAACCGTACATAAATCATGCGCTAAAAGTGGCACTTATTTTGTCCGACGAGCTTAAAATTCGTGATGTGGACCTGATATGTGCCGCACTTCTACATGACATTCTACAAGAGGGTAACAATTTCGAAAAGGATAAGCTTGATCAAATAAAGAAAAATTTTGGTGAGAATGTTTTTAATATAGTACAAACTCTGACCGAACACCCCAGTGCAAATGAGAATCGACAGCAATCCCTGGAATCATATTTTCAAAATATTTCTAATAGCCCAAAGACTTTGAGGGTCGTTGAATTAGCAGATCGACTGGATAATGTACGATTCTTTAAGAATGCGGTTAAGAAGGACAAAGCAATACGCTACAAAGAAGAAACTCAGAAATATGTCGTTCCAATTGCCGAACAAACCGACGAAACTCTTGCATTCAAGCTCTCAGTAGCTCTATATGAGATAAAATAAAATAAATTAAACTAAAATAAAATAGCGGAGAGCAGAACTAGTAGTTTTTTTGTTCGCACAAACCCTCATTGTTTTTCTTATGATGGGCCCAATGTTTTGCGCAGCCGAACAACTTATGTTCAGAACAGCCACATATAGGACAATTTTTCACAACGTAACTTTGTCCTCCTCTAATATGAAATTTCGCAGTAACTGCAGCATTCGAAACCACCCTCTTATAACCTTGAATATTCTCTATACTTTCCTTATTCGCTTCAAAAGTGCTCCTAGTTCAACAACTAGTAGATCCGAACTAGCCTCTTCTATCTCTCATTTTGTCAAAAGAATGATAATAGACTGAGTATCATCACTTTCAGACAACGTTGGCTGAAAACTCGACACGAAACATAAAGACAATAAGGGATATGGAGTCCGTAAAACGTGAGTTTCAAATTCGCTGCAGCCACTATGAACTTGAATTGGAGGTACTTGACAAACAGATCAGTTGCACGATTTGCGGTAAGAATTGGTACTTCACAGAAGAGAGGGGATACTCTATAAAAAAGAAGGTCTACTTGGCAGAGAAGGATGTTTGACTCAAGATAAAACTTGAATATGTGCAGATTTTTCCCCTATTAATTTGGTAAAGGGAATTTTCTGTACATGACAAAATTGAATTTGAACTATTTCTGGAGAACTGAATTTCGATGTTGGTAAGAGCAATGAAAGTACTGATTGTGCCTTAACTTTACATGAACAAAAAAACAAACATAGACTTTTAATTTATTAGCCTGACGTTATTCACCAATATAAGCGGTGCAAATCACGTGAAAAAAAGTTACAAAATTGCATTAGTCCAGATGAAATCTTCGACTATTAAGAGTGAAAACCTTAAACTTTCAATTGACTACATACGACAAGCCGCGAATAAAAAAGTTGAACTAGTATGCTTTCCTGAGTTTCAAATGGCTTATTCTCCTCCAGAGCAAGCTGCAAAGGAGTTGTCGACAATAGCAGAAAATGCTATCACTGGCAACTTTATCACAACGCTGCGCAAAGAGGCTAAGAGGCACAGAATAAAAGTCATTGCAACGATCTATGAAAATATAGATACCAAAAGAAAGATGAAAACTGATTATCGTGTTTCAGATACGGCCATCATGATATCAGACAGAGGAGATGAAATGTCAATCTATAGAAAACTCCATCTGTACGATGCACTGGGATTCAAAGAATCTACTAAATTGGTTGGAGGAGATAGAATCGAAAGGCCAGTAAAAGTCGGCATTGGAAGAATCGGGCTGGAGATATGCTATGATATAAGATTTCCAGAGATGTCACGAATATTGACCTTAGATGGTGCCGACGTATTGGCAATACCTTCTGGTTGGGTACAAGGTATCATGAAGGAAGAACATTGGCAGATAATGCTGAAAGCAAGAGCAATTGAAAATGGCTGCTATGTTATTGCACCAGATCAAGTTGGAAACATATTTTCAGGACGAAGTATGGTTATCGATCCCTTTGGCATTACGTTACTTGACATGGGTAATAAAGAAGGAGTTGAAGTAGTTGAAATTGATCGAGATCGTGTTGAATCTGTAAGGAAGGCGTTGCCTTTATTGAAGAACAGAAGAACTGATGTATACGCTGACCACACAAGCTCGTTTAGCTGACATAGACTTGCTTCTTGCTCTTGGAATCCTTACATGCAACGCATCAATTCTTTGATACACATTTAGAGTTAACACAAAATTTCCATGGTTTGTTCCTTCCAAAGATGCGAATCATGATAGGCCAACTGCATGTTGGACAAGCATATTTACTTTTTACCAGCTTGCCCGTCTGGGGAAGTGGTGCTGAAGCACTACAACCGGTCATTCTGTATTGAGAGCAGACGATAAATCTTTTTCTGCTTTTCGATGACTTGATTATCAACAACTTGCCACTTTTGCATATTGGACAGTCACCCAACATTGAACTATCCTTGCCTGTTTTCTCTAAAGCATCATTGAGCTCGTGTCCAATCAGCAATTCACTTGCTTTAATTTTCATGATAGCGGTTTCGAGCGTATCGACAGCTTTAGAAATAACATTCTTGTCAGGTATCTTTCCAGTTTCAATTCCTTCAAGATCCTCCTCAAACGTCCTAGTCAAATCGGTCGATATTATAGAAGGAATGAATTTGGTCATTGCGTTGATTACAGCAAAACCGATTTCTGTCGCCACAAATCCTGAAGATTCTTGAATTATATATCTCCGCCTTATCAATGTGTTTATGATTTCAGCTCTTGTGGATTTCGTTCCTATCCCCTCACGTTCCATTGTTTCTAATAATGTAGCCTGATTGAATCGAAGTGGAGGTTTGGTAAATTTCTTGACTTTGATAATCTTTTGAATGTGAACTATGTCCCCCTTTCTGACATTCGGCAATTCTGATTCGGAAATACGAAAATATGGCTTGTAGTAATAGATCCATCCTTCATCCAATACATTTTTACCTTCAATAGTAAATGAATGTCCAGCAACATCAAACATTATCGTAGAATTTTGAACCAATGCTACACTACCAAAAGCCGCAAAAAATCTTTTTACAATTAAATCATAGATCTTGCCTTGGACACTGTTCAACTTATTTGGTTTTTCACCCGTTGGATATATTGCAGGATGAGCGGGATCAACTTGGGTGCCTTGTGTGGGAAATAGCTTGTCTTTCAGGAGTAAGGAATTTGCATCATCATGATATTCGATGTAATTTCTTGCAAGTTTAGACAGAATCTCCCTGTAACGTATTGATGTCGGTAATTTCTGACTAGATGTACGGGGATAAGAAATAAACGCAGAAAGATAGAGCGATTCGGCTACTGACAGCGTTATGTTAGGCTGTATTCTAAAAATGCGGTAGGCTTCTTTTTGTAATTCACCGAGGTTGAATGCAGCTGGAGGATAGATCGTCTTTTTTTGAACTCGTACCTCATTGGTCACTCCGTAGTTATCCCTGCATTCATCCACTATGCGGGTCGCCTTCTCATAAGTTTGGATAACCTTTGGCCAGTAAGTAGCATTGAATACATTATCTCCTTTGTTAAATTCTGCCGACACGTTCCAATATTGAACTGGTACGTGACGGTTGATTTCCATATCTCGTTGTACGACAAACGATAGAGTGGGTCCTTGTACTCTTCCAATGGTAAAATTGCTATACGTTTTCCGATCAGGATATTTGATAAAGGAATTTGAAAGAGCTCTAGATAGGTTTATGCCAAAAATGAAATCTAGGTTATGTCTTGTTTTTCCTGCGGTGGCAAGCATTATATCAGGCTCCAACAGGTTAGCGAATGAATTCCTTATGTCCGAATCTGTTAGGGTCGAGAATTTTGCCCTTTTAGATTTATCATACTTGTTCTTACACGCAAGCTGTAGTATGTTATATCCTATAAGCTCACCTTCGATATCGTAATCACACGCATGAACATATCCTGCGGCCTTTTTGGAGATCTCAGATATTTCAGATATGATCTGATTTACTCTGGCCTCGTCCCTTGAATTTTTAGAGTGTCTTGGAGACCATTCCATATCGAAGACAGGATATATTTTCCGGTTCTTTTTGACAGGTACCAAATTGTATAAATGGCCTAGGGCAGAACAGATGACGTAATGTGCTTTGTTCGTTGAGGTTATATCAAATATTGGGATACGAGATTTGGTAGTTATTGTTCTGATAGACTCGTCACCAAGAATTGAAGCAACTCTTTTAGCTGCGTTAGGTTTTTCACAAATTACTAATTGATAATTACCACGAATCGTCTCCATCTATCTATTTAACCTCACCAATTGAACAACATACCTCTGACTAAAGTATATTGCAGGTAATTTGGTTCCAGTCAGGATTCATTTGTAAATATATAAGATTCATCAAAACTGCGAAATGATTAGTTTTCTAATTTCTTAAATTTGTAATGCTTTACTTATTATTTCACACTTTTTGCAAATTGCAAAACCACTCATACCAGTTCAATGATGTCAATCTAAAGGCGTTTAGAGAATATATTTAGTGACAATTCATCTTGACAATTTGTAAACGCTCATCAAAAAGTCACGTGTATGTACAAAGGGTTGAGGACGTCGATTCCAAAAATTCATACTTGTTTTCTGAGGCTATAGTAGAACCAATATTGAAGTTTATAGTATCAATCATTCGATAAATTCCCTAGCCAATATTACAAATCGCATTGTAACTGTCTAACATTTTTATATGCTCTACACTATTTTTTAATGAATGACGAATAGTGTCTGCGTTCTTGGGGCAGGAAGTACAAGATATGGCAAGCTTAACGAAAGCATAATAGAAATAGCATTAAATGCTGCCAAGGGAGCCATCGACTCTGCAGGCATTACACCAAAAGAAATTCAAGCCGGATATATTTCGAATGTTTTTGGAGTTGCTGATAAACAAGTACATATGGCACCGGTTTTAATGAGTAATTTGGGAATTCCAAATGTTCCAGGACTGACCATCGAATCAGCTTGTGGCTCGGGTTCTGTAATGTTCAGGGAAGCATATGCCAATGTTGCTGCCGGTTTTTATGACTGTCTTCTAGCCCTGGGTGTCGAAAAAGTAACTCATACGGGTACAACTCAGAGTACAACGCTGTTCTCTTACTGTTCAGATTTCTTTTACGAAGGTGGCAATGGCGCATCCTTTCCCGGACTTTTTGCATCCATAGCTCGTGCATATCTGACCACGCATAAAGCGACTGAAGAAGATTTGGCATATGTTGCAGTCAAAAACCATGATAACGGACTTCTTAATCCAAAGGCTCACATCAGAAAAAAGATCACAGTCGAGGACGTCATGAATTCTCCTGTGGTGGCCTCACCGTTAAAAGTTTTTGATTGCTGCCCATTCTCAGATGGAGCGTCTGCTGTGATTTTATGTACCGAGGAGTTTGCTAAGAGGTCGGGTAAACCATATATGAAGGTAATAGGTTCAGGCAGGGGTGCCTCACCTGCTGCAGTCCAAGGTAGAGAAGATATTACGACTATTCCTAGTACCTGTTGCAGCCGCAAAACAGGCGTACAAAATGGCGGGCCTGAGACCAGAAGATATCGACTTTGCTGAGGTTCATGATTGCTTCACAATTGCAGAGGTAATTGATGTCGAGGATTTAGGTTTCTTCAAGAAAGGAACGGGGGCACAAGCTGCAAGGGAGGGAGCAACACGGAGGGATGGTCGGATCCCAATAAATCCATCTGGCGGATTAAAATCAAAAGGACACCCAATAGGTGCAACCGGAATAGGACAAGTAGTAGAAGTATTCGAACAGTTTACGGGGGCTGCAGGCGACCGAACTGTAAAGGACGCAGAAATCGCATTAACGCATAATTTTGGGGCGACAGGTGCAAGCGCTGCGGTTCACATATTTCAAAAAATATAGTCTGGAGACTTGTTAGATTATGAAAGTTGATTCGATTCAGACTCAGAATAAATTCATAGATTCTGCAATAAAAGGAAAAATATTAGTTAACAAATGCAGAAATTGCGGTCAACTCATGTTGGAGACGGTGTACTATTGTCCTGTTTGTTCAAAAAGTGATTTTGAATTAGTAGAATTCGATGGACTAGGAACAGTAGTTACTCATACAATCCAGGCAGTAGCACCTGAAGGTTTCGAGGATCTTGATTCTTATGCATGGGTGGTCTTCAATGTGGACAACACTATAATAAGGGCATCAGGGTTTTTGCCTGGGATTAAAGTGCCAGCTGATTTACCCATTGGATCTAAGGTCAAAGTCACAGGTTATGATAAGAAACATGGTCTCTCGCTTCAGAAACTACCGTGAGGCTAACATAATAAGCAACAGAATGTTTGTCTACTAGTTTTCAAACGTCATAGCTGCAATATTATATTATCAATATTTCTATGTTGATGGCCTGCGTTCCATACTAACAAATTGCAAATCTACGTGGATGACATTGCGAATTATACTAGAATTTCTTTACATCAGCTTTATGATACTTTCTGGTTCATACACTCTAACAATAATCCTTACATTCTATCCGAAACGATCTTTATCAATGGAGCACCAACGGCAATTCCAGAGTGATCTGACAAACGCAACCCAAATCGTAAACAAGCAAATCGGTAGACTAAAGACGCTCCACAAAAAGTTTTCCTCAATGGATGTAGATTTTAGGAAACAAATAGGTGAAAACATCAAAGCAGGCAATAATGCGCGTGCAAAGGTATTAGCAACTGAATTGGCAAATATCAGGCGGGTTCAACACACAACTCAGAATATGGGTATTGCCCTTGAAGTTGTGGTTCTCCGTTGTTCAACTATAACTGAATTTGCAATGATAATGGACACGATTACACCAACTGTCCAGATGATTAAGGATATTCAAAAAGACATTTCCAAAGTTGTTCCTACAGCAAACGAGGTTATTGAAGATGTTACGAAGACCACGTCCCACGTACTAATGAACTACAATGTTAATGCTGATTTGGGTAAGATCTCGACTCCCCTGGATGAAGATTCTTTAGGCATTCTAAACGAAGTGGAAGAACTTTTGGAGGAAGAGACAAAGTCAAGACTCCCTGACGTCCCAGAGAATATTAGTATTGAAAAGAAGGTAAAAGAACCATCTGAAATGCTGCTTGAACAGAATAGGGTATTGGTAGAAACCTGATCTTATATGAGGTACAACCTGAAATGTAGGTTCCTTTATACCATTGGTAAAGAAATATTTACAAAGTAGTTTTAATTAGTTAATTAGAATAACGGCAGCGAGGATCATTTGAGTCAGGATTCTTTATCTCAATCAGAAATTAGACCCGGTGGAGTTCTTCAAACTGCATCTAGAAGGGTAAGGATGATTTTTTCTGTTATGGCAAGTCCTAACAGAATTGATATTCTTCGAATTCTAAATTCTAAAGGCCCTCTGACCTATTCCGAGTTAAAATCTCTTGCAGGTTTTAAATCAAAAAAAGAGTCTGGCAAATTTGCATATCATCTAAGGAAACTGCTAAGACAATCGCTTGTTGCATTAAATAAGGCAGAAAGAAGATACACAATAACGAATTTAGGAAAACTTGTACTTAGTCTTGCCAGACAAATCGAAGAGAGGTCGATAATAGAGAGTGGAAAGATGTATGTAAGAACATCAAGACATTCTATTGAAGAATTTAATTCAAACAGGATCATTCAGTCCCTAGTCAGGGAAGCGAATATGCCGCTCGAACAGGCTCACAAAATTACAGAAGAGGTGGAAAACAAGGTCTACAAATTCCAGACAGCCTACCTGACTTCATCTCTCATAAGGGAAACTGTGAATTCCGTCCTGATTGAACATGGTTTCGAAGAGTATAGAACCAAACTTGCTCGACTTGGTCTACCGACTTCCGACGTAGTGGAGCTCTTTAGTGGTAGTTCTAACGACCGAAACGAAATCGAGAGCATCCTCTCAGAGGCTTCAGTAGCGGTTTTTTCTGAAAACCTTCTCTTTAACATTCTACCCAAGGACATAACTGACATGCATCTTGCAGGGGAACTAAATATCTCTAACAGTGGTCTTTGGGGACTCCTTCCAGATACTATATTCTATGATTCTAAGGATCTAGTTGAAAATGGACTTGACTCCAAGGGCAAATACTTGAACGTATCAAGGATACTTCCTATCAAAAAATTAGAAGACTTAACTACTACCTTTCCAAGAATGGTATCACTTCTTTCCAGAGAGGCTTATGGCGAGATAGTATTCGATAATCTAATTGGATCAATTTTCAACAAAGCTCAATACAATGTCAATGACGTAGAATTATTGTTCACAGCCACATTACTCGCATCCTCCATTGCTAGGTCCTATTTGCCAGGGGGATACCCTGTAGTAACAATCACGATACCCGCAGACGACCTTGAATCCAATATCGTAGCGAGCTTTACTTAATGGATATCGTAGATATGTAGAGAATACCCCTGTGCCAAGAATAGGAGTTCAAATAACATGTCAAGATTACAATTCTATTCTTATGCATTCTGAAGTGATAGGATCTATTGGACTCGCGGGAGGAATGATTTCTGTGTCCAACAAAGGAGTACGGACTCACACTGGAGTTTTAAGAAACGCGAGTAAAGACGAATCAGGGCTCGTTATAGGTCTGCAATCCCTGGCAGTTAATCTTCCAAGACTGGCTTACCAATCGAACAAAGATGAAACCTACTTCAGGGCAAGGCTGGCGTTGATGTTGAAACCGGCTGTAACGGCTCTTACTATTAGGAAGAAAGTGATCTCTGACATAATAAGAAAGGGAACTCTTCCTACACTTTCACAAAGATCACAATTGATGCAGCTCGGAAAGATGAATCTTGTAATTAATCTCACCGGTGCACGAGAATCAGTGTATAATATTTTGGGACACGATTTAGATGGAGAAGAAATTTTGCTGAAAGTATTGCGTACAGCGGCAGATGTTGTGGCAGATAATGGTAGACAGGTAAGCGAAAATTCAATAAGTATAGCTATGGTCCCGGATGACAGCGCGAAACGATTAGCATCCCTTGACGCTGAGAAATATGGAAAGATGCAACAAAATGATGAAATAATGCCAGAGGCTTATTCTCAAGGAATGACTATTCTAGGCAAGGATTTGTTAGTAAACAAAAATTCTATACTGCCGTCATCTAATTTGATTAGTAGTCTTCTTAGTGGAGGTTTTTCGGTAAACGTTGACCTTACTGGTATTTCTAATGACAACACAAATGGTATCTTGAAAGCTGCATATGATCTTGATTTCTTTAGACTCATTTCAAATCATAAGATATGTTCCTTGTGCGGTACAAGATGCTATATTTCTCAAGAAAAATGTCAAAACTGCAAATCGCCTTATCTTTCAATAATTTATTGATGCAAAATCAAATAATTTACACCTCTACTATATTATTTTTTAGTAAGATAACCCTTTTAAGCTAAGCTCTTAATGTATAGGACGGGATGGCCGGAGTTACTGAGGTAAATAATTCGAATGAAAAAACGATAATACAAATACGAAAAAGGGATGGAAGGATAGTTGAATTTAATCAAAATAAAATTTCCAACGCAATTTATAGAGCGTTAATTGCGATGGGCAAGTCGGAGTATGAACTAGCGGAAAAGTTGTCAAACAAGGTAATGCAGAAGATGGTTCAGCAACGTTACGGACATGATAACACTGCTATGGTTCCAAGTGTAGAGGATGTTCAAGATATTGTTGAATCAATCCTAATTGAAGAAGGATTATCAGATACTGCCAAAGCCTATATTCTGTACAGACACGAGAGACGCAAAGTTAGAGACGAAAAGATGAAGATTCTAAATAAAAAGGATTTAGATGAAGTAGACAAGGCCTTTGACGTAAACTCACTGCGGGTACTTGCGGCACGCTACTTGCTTAGGGACAATAACAACGAAATAATTGAAGGGCCAAAATCAATGTTTGAAAGAGTGGCTGTCCTAGTGACCATTCCTGATATGTTGCATGATACTAAAATTTTCTCATTGGCTGGGGGTATCTCACAAAATATAGAAGAAGCAGAGAAATACTATTCCAAAATTGATGATTTTGACATGAAGCTAAAAATTGGTGATTATTACTTTAATAAGTATCATTTTGAGGCCATGATTCGTCATTATGTTTATCTGGCCAAAGGTGGACATATGAAGGTAAGCTTTAAGGATCTCCTTCGAATAATAGCAGAAGGCAGCATGTCAACATTCTCAGAAAGGATTATGGAATATTATAATCTCATGGTTTCAAGAGATTTCCTACCGAATACTCCTACTCTTATGAATGCGGGAGCAAAACTCGGTCAGCTCTCAGCTTGTTTTGTTCTAGATATGCCAGATGATATGTCAAAAATAATGAAATCGTCAACAGACGCCGCTATGATTTTCAAATCTGGAGGGGGGGTGGGAATTAACTATTCTAACTTGCGCCCAGAAGGTGATATCGTCGCTTCAACATCTGGCGTTGCTTCAGGACCAACTTCCTTCATGAGGATTATAGACACAATTACAGATGTCGTGAAGCAAGGCGGAAAGAGACGTGGGGCAAACATGGGGATACTAGAGGCATGGCATCCAGATATAGAAAAATTTGTCAGTGCAAAAACAAAACCAGGAGTATTTGAGAACTTTAATGTTAGTGTGGGCATTTGGGACGACTTCTGGCAATCGGTAGTAAGTGAAGATAATCACAAGTACACACTTAGGAATCCTAGGACTCACGAACCAATAAAACAAATAGATTCGCATCAACTATTGGATTTAATAGCCTTCAGCGCTTGGAAAAGTGCTGAACCAGGTGTTATCTTTTTTGATAATATTAACAGATACAATCCATGTCTGACGGCAAAAGATGGTCCTCTCCGAGCAACAAATCCCTGTGGTGAACAGTCACTTTATCCCTACGAATCATGCAATCTCGGATCAATAAACCTGGGAAATTTTGTGAAGAGAAAAGCAGATGGTATGTTTGAATTCGATTGGCAACGGTATGAACAGGCTGTTCGTCTGTCGACCCGATTCCTAGACAACGTGATTGATATGAACAAGTATCCGGTTGGAGAAATTGATCATCACACAAAATTAACGAGAAGAATTGGATTGGGAATAATGGGAATAGCTGATCTGCTCTTTATGTTGAAAGTTCCATACAATTCCAAAGAAGGGTATGATTTCATGAACAAATTGGCTGAAGCCATATCTTATTATAGTATGGAAGAAAGTGTTGCCATTGCCAAGACAAGGGGACCATTTCCTTTATTTAATAAGACGGAATATGTAAATGGAAAGATACCTGTCGCAGGATATTATGAGATACCTAAAGAAATGCATTCGTATGATTGGGATTCTCTCATTGAAAAAATAAAGAAAAATGGAATAAGAAATTCGTGGACATCAACTATAGCCCCGACTGGAACATTGTCGATGATAGCCGACACATCAAATGGAGTAGAGCCTATATTTGCTCTTGTTTTTGAAAAGCGGGTTACAGTTGGAAGATTTTTCTACAGTAACAGGGTCTTCGAAAATCTATTAAAAGAGAAGGGTCTTTATAGTGATGAAATTCTGACCAAGATTGCCAATAATTATGGTTCTGTAAGAGGATTGAGTGAAATTCCAGAATGGATACAAAACATATTCGTTACAGCAATCGATATTCATTGGACTGACCATTTGATGGCTCAGGCCATATGGCAAAAATGGATTAGTAATGCAATTGCGAAAACAATCAATATGCCAGCTGATGTTAATGCAGAGGATGTTAGGGCCTCCTACCTATTGTCGCATGAATTAGGGTTAAAGGGGGTTACAGTCTATAGGGACGGCTCAAGACACGAACAGGTTCTTCATATAACTGGGAATGATAAGAAGGAAAGGAACTTCATTGTAAGACCCAGCGCTCATGTTGCCGACTACATACGATCAAATATTAAACAAAACTATGTCAGAACACAGATTGAAAAGATTTTCAAAGAGTCAGAGCAAATCGATGAGTTATATATCCACCCTTCGGCCGAAGTGAAGAAGACAATACCATCCATCTCAACAAATGAATTTTGCGAAGATGAAACTTGTCCATCCTGTAAAGCGAGATTAATCATCACTGAGGGCTGTAATATGTGTATTGAATGTGGTTTCAGTAGCTGCGGATCAGGATAAGTGCTAAAAGCACTCCTTTGTTCTTCCGCCTAGAAACATACATATTTTTTAATGCACATGATATCAGTACGCCCTTAAACAGTCGATTATTGCAAATAGGTGATAGATCCATTTGATGGGTCTTAACGTGTGTATAGTGACTGTTAGCGATGTGTGGGGTTATCCCAATAAGTTCATATGCACTGTGCTGAGAGTTTTAATGATTGGGGATTTACAAATATGATGTCTACAGAAGTCCAAATATTGGATTGTTCGTAAAATCAAACAATTCAATATTATCTGTTCCATTTGGCTTTGCAGAAACAAAGGCCAAGAAACTCAGGGATTATCTAGATGTAGACAAAATGTTTTATGCTTCTGTATCAGGAACTAGGTTAATTGGTCCTCTAACTGTAATGAATAATAACGGCATCATCCTCCCTTCCACAGCTTCTGAAGAGGAAGTGCAACTTTTTAAACAAGAAAGCAAATTGAATGTAGACCGCTTGAATTCCAAGTTCACAGCAGTCGGAAATTTGATTTCGGCGAATGATAATGGCGCGCTTGTCTCCAGCTTGATTAAAGCAGAAACTCATCAACAGATAAGGGATATTCTAGGGGTTCAAGTCGATACTTTGTCCATAGCAGGATTTATGCAAACAGGAGCTATGGTCGTTGCTACAAATCTGGGGGCTGCTGTCCATCCAGACGCAAGTGAGGAAGAAGTTCGCATGATCTCTGAAATACTAAAGGTTGATGTTGAACCTGCAACTATCAATGGCGGAATCCCATACCTTTCATCAGGGATAATAGCCAACTCAAATTCTGTAGTAGTAGGAAGTCTGACTACAGGTCCAGAATTTATAATGCTAAGTAGAGCCTTCAAAACGTAATTTGTATTAACTGGTAGGTAAAAAAGCTAAAGAATCAGGTAGTTAACAAGGAACACATCAATCAGTCCCATATATTATATCAAAATCAACACTGCCTGAAAATGGTCACCGCCTAAGTTTGTGTAATGATTGCTGTTAAGAAACACTTACTGATAGTAAAGCAGAAGTTATATTTACTTATAATTGATAACGATATTGTTTGAAGTAATATTCGTTACGATTATTTTGATTAGAGGTTTCATTATTTAGACTTAAGATGATTCATTATAGCCAATTTGAGAGTCTCGTTAACAATTGGAAGAATTCGAGGGTCATTTATCTTAGGTATAATATATTTTTCACTCAAATGAACCTGGTCTACCAACCCTGCAATTCCTTGAGCTACTGATACAAGCACTTCTTCTGTCAATTTCTTGATCTTTAGATCCAGTAGTGCTCGCATTACTGAGGGAAATACAAGCGCATTATTTACTTGATTGCTGTAATCCGAACTTCCAGTAGCAATAATCTTTGCTCCAGCCTCATATACATCACGTGGCAGAATTTCAGGATCCGGATTGCTGAGAGCAAAAACTATAGCGCCATGCCTCATCAACCTAATCATGTTCTTATCAAAAAGACCAGCAACTCCCGAGACTCCAATTACTACATCTGAATCTCTAATTGCGTCAGTTAAGTTTCCCATAACCTTGTTAGGATTTGTCCTCAGTGCGATTTCAAGCTTATATAAGTTATTTTCAATATCCTTCCTTGAAGGATGCAAGATGCCCATCCTGTCAGTTACTAATATATCCCTCCAACCTGCCGTAAGGAGAATCTTACATATTCCATAACCGGCAGAACCTGCGCCAGCTATTGTTATTCTGATGTCGGTTAGTCTCTTCTGCGCGAGTTTAAGTGCGTTGATCAATGCGAGCAAGGGCGATTACTGCTGTACCATGTTGATCATCATGGAAAACTGGGATTGATAACTCACGAGTCAGCCGTTCTACTATTTTGAGCACTTTGGGTGATTCTATATCCTCTATATTTACTGCTCCAAGTTAGTTTCTACAATTTTTGTGAATCTTATGATTTCTTCCAAATCCTGAGTGGCAATACACAAAGGGATTATATTTACCGCCAAGTACTTTGAATAGCACTGATTTTCCTTCCATCACGGCTAAGGCTGCTTCAGGTCCTACATTTCCAAGACCTAATACTCTAGTACCGTCGCAAAATGACGGCAACATTGTTCCATTTTGATGTATATACTTAGGCTAGGGATTTGTCTCCACTTATTTCTTGGGCAACATATGCAACTCCTGGAGTATAAATAAGACTTAACGTATCATTTTTCCCATCCAGTGCGCCGTCAGTGAAGACTTTACTTTTAATTTCTATCTTCCCTTTGAGAATTCTGTGCAAACTTATGGTGTCGTCTTTTAATGTCATTTACTATTATTGATGAAGTTACATGAGCCACTTATACAACTATACGGATACCTGCTCATATCTTAGCTTCTGCTGCGTTATGAATTTAGGACAGAAAGTAGAATTCCCAGTCCAGCATTCAATTGGTATATCTAATATCAGGATTAATTCTTGAAGACGATATTGCATGATCATCTTGCTGATATGAAGTAACGACATCAGTACCATTTATTTTGATTTTGAGATTATTTACTTCAATACCAGACATTCCATATTCCTTAGCTAGGATCATTTTGGTACGATTTTCCGGATCATACACTTTGTAAGGATCTGACACAAATGATATTTCTAATTGTCTATTCAAAAACGTCTTGGGAATTTTGTTAGAAGGATCAGCTATAATTTGAAATGCAATGTATTCAGTAATTATATTTTGAGGCAACTTTGGTAGTGCGTTTGCGGTATAGAATACCTGTACATCAATTAAATCTGCATTTGCATCATCGACTGGTCTCAAAATTGATGCACCATTACCGCTCGGATCCGGAAACGCACCAAGAATATTACCACTAATGGGTAATATGATCACAATGAATCCTTCAAGGAAATTGGTATTATTTGAGATAAGTACCTGGAGATCAGAACATGATATTTTGGTAGAAGTTTCAGCTGATAAATGCTTAATAATTGCATTTGAAGAAGGGCCGTCAGAAACTACTACATTCCAAAGGAGCTTGATAGGGTAGCTCTGCTTGTTAAAAATGCTAATATCAGTGTCATAATAGCCGGGTCTAAGTGGTCCATTATTCGAAGAAATTGTACCACAAACGAACTTGGGTGTATAGCTTATGGTTCCTATATTTGCTTGATATGGGCTGTTAATCGTTGAGTTTAGATTGGTTAGATTTTTATCAATCAATGTCCCAGTGGTCGTATTCTTAATTTGCAGAATTCTAGGAAGGCTATCCGAATTATCTGTTTTAGTAGTCTCTACGTTTGATATTGTAATATTTCTCTTACGCTCGTTGTCTGGCAGCGATAGATCCCAATTTTTTCCGTCTACAGCATAAATTGAATTGTTTTGAGTTCTAGAACTCATGTTCTCTGCGTTAGGATTTGCTGCTACTGCAAATTTTACTCCTGTCCCCGCCGCCGAAATGAGTGAATCAGTTGCCGTTGATGAAACATTCCATGGTAAATTTTCATTTGCTCCGGTTGCAACAACATCATTTTTGACTAAAGTCAATACTAACTGGCAAGCAAATAAAACCAGAATCGATATAATAGTCAAGTACCTTTTCAATTTGACCATATTTACCAGAGAAATTCTATAATATATGTGCTGATGATATAGATAATGCCTATTTTGACGAAGTCTTGAAAGATGCAGGCTAATAATATTATTCTACCTTCAACCCCTATCTATGATCTAAACTTTTGTTCAAAATTGACAATCTTTTATTAGGAATGCTTTTCAGAATATGTAAAAGCTGAGGTTTATGAAAAATAATCACTTCTTTGATCGCGATATAGTTACAATAAAGGACTTCTCGAAAGCTGATCTAGAATTTGTGTTCGACGCAACAGACAAAGTTAGTTCTCTCAAGCCAAAAGAAAGAGGTCAGCTAGCCTCTGCAAGAACACTTGGCTATATCTTCTACGAACCAAGTACCAGAACGAGAATGAGTTTTGAAGCTGCAATGGCATCCATAGGAGGTAGTTCCTTGGGAATATTTGATCCGCGATATTCCTCAATAGAGAAGGGGGAAACGTTATACGATACCATTCGAACGATGGATCTCTATTCCGATATCCTGGTACTTCGGCATCAAATGGATGGATCTAGCAGATACGCTGCAGAAATATCCACTCATCCTGTTCTTAATGGAGGTAGTGGTAGTGAAGAACATCCAACTCAGGCAATGCTTGACCTCTACACAATGAAAAAGGAGAAAAAAAATATCGATGGGCTTAAGATATGTATTTTGGGAGATCTAAAATATGGTAGAACTGTGTATTCCTTACTATATGGTCTTGTTCACTATAACGTAGAAATTTACTTGGTCTCACCACCATCTTTACGTATCAGGCAGGAATCAATTTATGGACTTACGGAAAAGTTAAAAATATCTGAACTTACAGAACTAGACGATGAGCTTCTTAATAAAATAGATGTGCTATATGTTACTCGCATACAGCGAGAGCGGTTTCCCGATATCCAAGAATATGAGAAAGTTAAGGGTACATATATCATTGATAGTAACGTTTTGAATAGGTTAAAATCCGACGCATCCATCATGCATCCCATGCCTAGAATTGATGAAATATCTAAGAATATAGATCTAACGAAAAATGCCATATACTTCAAACAAGTCGCATACGGAAAAGAACTGAGAGGCAGCATTACTGGCACTTGTTCTCAATGAATCTGGTCTATAATAAGCTCCCCAAGTCGGTGTAAGAAACTCCCCACTCACCCTGTCAGCTATATTATACTTAGGTCAAATTTATTTGAAGTTAGGGGTATTTTTCAGTGATTGAGCAATTAAGAGACTTTTGCAAAAGCTTCTATTGGACATAGGTTAGCCAATTCTTGCTCAGTGCCCCAGCCTTTCCGCGTACTATTTTTTCATAATGTTCCTGAAGCTTCTTAGTAGTTTTTCCCACAGTACCATCAGCCAAAGCTCTACTGTCAATTTCGATTATTGGTTTGATTTGAGCGGCAGTGCCACTTAGAAATGCCTCATCTGCTTCGTACATTTCGTCTCTGGTAATGTCGCGGATTTCAAAAGCAATCCCATGTTCTTTACATATGGTCAGAATCGTAGACCTAGTAATTCCGTCTAATGCGCCTGCACTAATGGGCGGAGTTACAACCGTCTTATCCCTTACAATGAAGATATTTTCTGCACTGCCTTCAACCACTTTTCCTTGGGTATTTAGCATGATAGCTTCGTCGTATCCAGCCTTAATAGCTTCAACTCTAGCTAAAGCAGAGTTTGCATAATTGGCTGTAGCTTTGGCACGCATTGGCATACATCTATTATCAATCCTTAGCCAAGAAGAAATCATCACTCTCGCTCCTACACGACCCGAATTTGATTTGAGGTATTCATCCCATTTCCAAAGAGCAACTGACACTGATACCTTATTGGGTAAAGGATTGACTCCCATTTTGCCATAGCCATAGTACGCTATGGGACGGACGTACCATTCATTAAAACCATTTATCTTTATGGTTTCCAAAACAACACGTTCAAGCTCCTTGTCTGATTGCTGAAAAGTCATATAATACATTTTTCCGCTTTCAATTAACCTTCTGATATGCTCTTTTAGTCTAAAAACAGCATAGCCCCTTGTTGTCTTATAGCAACGAATGCCCTCAAATACGCCAGTACCATAATGCAAGGCGTGTGTCAAGACATGAATCCTTGCTTCATCCCAGTCATAGAACCTACCATCGATCCAAATTTTCGTTCCGTTCATGACTGTTTAACTCCATGTATTTGCTTCCTCTTTGCGTGTACTGCTCTGACAGCGGCAGAGACATTCGACTCATCTACGACTATCAGGATCCTAGAGGTCTCTTCCTGAGCATCTAAATTTAGGATATTTATGCTATTCTCGCCTACCGTGCTACTAGCAGTGGATGCAATTCCTGGTATCTTCCACATGTTGTCCCCAATTAAAGTTACAACACCTCTTCCATACATAATCTCAAGCTTTGGATAGAATGCTCTGAAATGACGTTCATTGCGGCGAACGTAATCTCCATCTAGGAACAGCACTCGACTGATTTCCACACCGTCCTTTTTATAAGGGGATAACTTCACGAAATCGTGATATTGTTTGTCACTTTCTAACATTGCAAGTAGATGAGAAGCAGCAAGGCTCTCAATTCTAACTATGGCACAATTCTTCCTCCCAGTAACAATCTTGAGATAATTGGCTGATTCTTCACTACCATGATTCACTATTCTAGTTAAATTTGATGGACACCTCATATCAGTTATTACGATGGGGATGTCAAGTCCATTATCATCAATTTCTTTAATTGCCACAGGATCGAGGATCTTCATTCCAAACATGCCTGCTAACTTTGCCTCGTTATACGACAAATTATTGACATAATCCAAGTCTTGCTTTACTATCTTGGGATCGGCACTTAGTACTGCATTATCCTTCTCAAAATCAAGTTCAGTATTATAATAATCATTCAATAGTATTGCGACATCCGCAGCAGTTCTGTCAGAACCTCCTCTCTCATAAGTTGTTTCTATTCCGTCAACAGTCTTGCCCACGAAACCGCCTATTGTAACGATGTCATTTTTTTCTATCATTTCTTTGAGGTATGTAACCCTTTTTCTCGAATCATCAAATAGAAATGTCGCTGCTTCAAAGTTATCGTCTGTTACTATCGGCCAATTTTCTATTCTTACATGATCCGATACCAGTCCTTTACTTTTCAGAATATAATCCATCAAATATGACATAACTATCTCACCACTATATGCCAGAGTTCTAGCCCTAGTAACGTCAACAAATCGACGATTTTCGGCCGCCTGCTTGAGAGATACAATTACTTCCTTGTGAAATTTATTAAGATCGATTAAGAATGCTTTATACAAAGACTGTGGGAGATATTCCGCGGCTATTTTCTCATATATATCTCTTAAAATATCTATTTCAATTGGATTCGAGTTAGAATAACTTCTTCCAACATGAATCGCAACATCGGTCATCGAGATAGTCTTGCCCTCGTAATTTGTCAAGGGCGCTGAAAACACCGCTATTACCATTGATTCACGTCTCACCTGAATTATTCTTTCAATAACCTCTGCGATGGCTGATCCATCAATTCCTAGTGCACTTCCACCAAATTTCATTACAGTGACGCGTTTCAATGTAATAATCCTTGAAAGTTGCATAATTTAATCCATATATTAGGTATCCCATCAAATCAATTTCTAATATGGACTAATATCAGCAGGTAAATGTGACACCGAGTATCCGTACTGATGTTTTGTCTTGATACAATTGGTAAGCAGATATACCTATTTCCAGTTCGCGAATGTAAGCACTACAATTTTTAGGCCAGGCCCTCTAAGGACCAATAACGGATGTTTAAAATAGTGGGTGGAGTTGGTCATAAATGTCGAATATGTTGGATAATGTTTTCAATGGCAATTCTATTAGTGAATTTATTTCCGATTCTATTTGATAACACCATCCTCGTTGCAGCGGGCTTACGTCCATCATATGTCTATGATTATGCAAACGTTATAGATTCGAATTACGAGTCAGTGATTGAAGGTTATCTTCGGGCAGTAGATGAAGCAACATCTGCAGAAATCATAATTTACACAATTCCGAGCTTTATTGGGCATGGGATTAAGAAAGACGGTCACGAAATCAATGACAGGGATTTGTTGGCAAATTTCCTATTCAATGAAGTTACTTTGGATGGTATCAAAGGCATTGGCAAGAAAGGGAAAGATAACGGTGTCTTGGTCTTGTATTCACTAAAATCTGACTCTGGAAGTGGTTCTATGCGGATAGAAGTTGGCCGCGGACTAGAAGGGGATATTACAGACGGAACAGCGGGCGAAATTCTAGATTCTTATTTGGTCCCTTCAAGACAAATATATCAAAATTCTGGCAATAGCACAGTCCTTGATCAGGCATTCCTCAATACGGTTATATCCATTGGACAACGCATTGGATATTCTACCAAGGAAGGGATATACCAACTTGATGAGCCTCTTCAGAATGGTGACAATATCGAACTATTCCAAATAGCCATGCCATTAATTGTAATCGGTCTCATAGTATTTCTTGTATTCATTGGACGGAAGAGAAGAAGTGGTGGCTGGTTCGGTGGTGTTATTGGTGGTGCGTCTGGGTGGGGCGGAGGCTGGAGTAGTGGCGGTGGTGGAAGTTTCGGTGGAGGGGGAGGTCGCAGCGCTGGAGGAGGTGCTGGTAGATAAATTTAATATATGTCAGCTTTGTGAGAGACAGACACGTGGTCTCTTGGCTAAAACTGTTATAAAGGTTGCAGTAGGATTAGTCCTTATCATCGTGATTATTCTCGGTATACTGTATGGTATGTACGTCTCTGGATACAATGCTGTTCAAGCCAAGGACGAGTCAGTAAAAAAACTTGCCGCAGATGTTGACACACAACTTCAAAGGAGGTATGATTTGATACCTAATTTAGTATCTTCCGTTAAGGGTTATATGCAATTTGAGCAGCAGACGTTGGAAAGAATTACCCAACTGAGGTCGCAATGGATGGCAGCTTCTGATACTTCGCAACGTGTGAACCTTAGTAACCAAATAGAAGAAGCACTTAGTAAGATCATATTGACATACGAAAATTATCCTGAACTCAAATCAGACAGGACTGTAACAAGATTGATGGACGAAATAGCTGGCACCGAAAATAGGATTTCCGTGGCACGAACATATTACAATGATGGAGTTAGAGATTTCAATACCCACCTTAGGACATTCCCAAATACCATATTTAATGAAAATGGATTTTTAGGAGCAAAGGCTTGGGGGTACAACCTATATCTACAATATACAGCAACGCAGATTGCTCGGAATACTGTTCCTCAAGTGAATCTGACACTTGCTCAATAGCAAGTGGCGGCACGCACACTCGGCTGAGTATTAAGCATCATCCGTGGGCCCAATTTCAACTGTATCTTCGGATTCACTTGAATCTACGTTTGTGATTAGTACCTGTAATGAGATGTCTCAATATAAAGGTTCAATGAGATACGATAGATAGGATTGACGATTGTTTAATTAGGCAGAGCGGTTAGTACTCGAAGGCATTTACAAAGATATGGAAGGATTTTGTCTGGACTGGCTGAAATGTAGAGGATCTGATCGAAAATATTATTAATTAATCTTCTTATTGTACGAATAAGTTGAACAGGCTCATTGGTTTTATTTTCATTGCAGGGTTTATGGCCATATTTCAAACAGACTCAAATAGTTCGTTGGCACAAACCATCAATTCAACTCAAAATTTGAATCAAACGGGTTTAGATGGCAACTTGCTGTACATAGTAATTTTTGGGAATAAAACGATAGGAAATATAGACAACCAGACAAATTTTGTATCTTCTGTAGTTGGAAATAGCCTGGATAAGATTAGGGAAGAATTTGTAAAGAGCTTGAGTATGATTCCCTCTGAACAACTAAAGAAAGAAATAAACCAAGTGGTCGACGCAGGGATATCTGGAGCTGGCTGCAAAAACATTGTCCATACTGTCAATAGTAAAGTAGATTGTATCAAGTCAGGAGACAAGGTATTTTGGTTTGTGTCAGAAGTTGTTATACCTAAAAGTCAAGATGCCAACAAGACGTCTGGCATCGGAGTATCGATAGCTAACGGAACATTGGGCTACAAGACAGCATACGAGCATACTACGAGTCCAAAAACGTTTACTCCTGAAGAACAGGAAGCAATAGATATGCGATGCAACGTACTCGGAAATAATTATTCGTCTTTATCAATTGCTGACCGCGGATGGCTCGTTGCTAACTGCTGATCCAATGTTTAATTAGGGACTAAGCGCAAGAACGTGAGAGGCCAGAAAAGAGAGAACTCGGAAAGCACAAAAGTTAGTACAATTCAAGTCCATACATATCTTTTTCCAGTTTGGGTAAAATTAAAAACAGAAAAAGTGTGTTATTCTGCCCTTTACTACCATTTGGGATGCAGTACATAACTCCTCTATCTTATATAAAAAAGATACTATATGTTGTCTGAAATAAAAAAACAATATGAACAGCTGTTTATTGATAAATTCCTAAACTTTTCAATGCGAATATTTACGATTTGCATTAAGGAAAGTCTCACCATTCCATTTTTTTTACTGCTCCCACAGTCAAATTCGAACAGTAAAAATAATAAAGATTGCCTTCCAATAACTAACTTGATTTTGGCTTGGCGAAAATTGGAAGCCCTGAAAATGACGAAAAGAAGAAACGGACAACAAAGAAGGGTGTATTGGTAACAATCATTATAGTTGTAGCTATTGTAGCTACAGAGCTTTCTTGTGTACTTGATCCCTTGATAGACAATCACGGGAAATTTAACATCATCTAACAGAATTTGTTTCCAGCAAAATAAAAACAGTACGCTCAAATCAGTTGTCCGTCATAGCAGTACCTACGCAGCCATAAGATTAAAATATCACTAGTAATATCACTAGTGATATGATCTCGAATTGGATTGCTAGGGTTGGAAGTGTAATACCTAGAGGTTTTTCTCGTCATTACGTTTTAGCATTACTAAAAGAGCAACCTATGACGGGCAAGGAAATAATAGATAAAGCCATTTTGCAAAGTGACGGAAAGTGGAAACCGTCTCCAGGCTTAATTTATCCAATGTTGGGCAGGTTACTGGAAGAAGGACTAATAAGTGAAACAGACAGTGGGAAATATCGTATCACGTCAAAGGGATTGGAAATAGTAGATGTTGATTCAGTACGTAGTATAATGCAAAAACAACTAGATGTAATGCTTAGGGTAGGGAATGTTGGTAAATTTATGACTATGGATCTAATCGATCGAATGTCGACCTTAGGTTCTACATTAAGCTCGAACCTCGATAAGATGACCGTGCAAGAGCGTGACAAGTATAAGCAATTTCTCTTGAGCGAACTCAAGAAGATACAAGAGCAAGAAAAGCTAAAAAACGAATAAAAGTATGTGAGCAATATACTTACTAAGCGTTTAGGATTTGTGTGAGATTTAATGAAGGGTAATTATTCTAAAAGAATCGATCTATTGGTAGCGCGAATGAAAGTAATGGAAGAAGATATCGACAAGGAGATAGAGTTACTTAAACAATATTATGTAGAAGCTGCTAATTTAATGTCAGAATCCCAAAACTACTTCCTCAATGGTATCCAGTCCGGTCCTATAGCCAAGTCGTACTTGCTTACAAGAAGGGGTATAGAAGTCATTGGGGAAGAAGTCATACCAATACCTCCATTCATTGACAGTGTAATACGTTTTGCTAATTATCCGAAGAGAAAAATAGAGGTGTTAGTGGCCCTGGCAAAACACCTAGAAAAAATCGATGAATCACAAACGTAAGAGATAGTGAATTATGATGTTGATAAGTGCTGTACGAAAACAGTTTTTTTGCCAGAAGGACGTTTTTCAAAGTATTACTACCTAAAATCGGTGTTATCAATGTCACCAATTTATTAGTCTGCGTTCAAAAGTCGTTGGTATCTTGATGGCCAAAGCTTATTTTACGCCCTATGGTGTAGGTCTGGGCCACGCGAGTCGTCTGGTAACGTTCGCTTCACGTCTTAATCGCGACAAAGTGTCCATAAGATTTTCATCTTATGGAGAAGCGGTATCGTATGTACAAATGCACGGATTTAAATGTAATACTGTCCCCCCTGTAGAACTTGCTTGGAGCGATGAGAGTGGCTTCTCAGTTAAGAGTAGTATAGGGAATATTCCATCTTGGTTTACTAATTTCTCTAGGCAAGTGGCCCATGAAACCAGAAATTTGGTATCATTTGGTCCAGATGTAGTAGTTTCCGATTCACGACTCTCGCCCCTTGTATCAGCCAAAATGTTAGGAATTCCCTCAATATCAATTCTTAATCAGGTTAAATTGTTACTATCGCCAAGACTGAGAAAATTACTTGTAGCAAGAATTTTTGAAAAAATGAACGGGGAATTCATGGGGGGGCTTTGGAACATGTCAGAAAAGGTGCTCGTACCAGATCTTCCTCCCCCATATACAATATCAGAGCATAATATTTGGGATTGCGACTCTATAAAGAAAAAACTAGAATTCGTAGGATTCACTACTTCAAGACCTGATGTCGATAAAGAAAAAGCAAATCAGGTGATAAAGCATCTATCCCTAGACGTATCGAGGCCTTTGGTTTTTATTCACATTAGCGGTCCTTATAAAACGCGAAATGCCCTAATTTCAACTGTTACAGAAGCGTTAAGCAATCATGGATCTCAGATACAATACATCATATCTGAAGGAAAACCAAATGGAAGCACAGAACCTAGAAGACTCTCCCACTCAGGGTGGTATTATGAATGGTGCCCTGTTAGAGATGAAATATTCGAAAAGTCCGATTTGATCGTAATGCGCGGAGGGCATACAGCCATCTCTCATGCTATTCAATTTGGAAAACCCATCGTCACTATACCGATTCAAAACCATGGCGAGCAGCTTGGAAATTCTGACAAAGTAGCAAAGTTGGGAATTGGTATCAAATTAGATCCACTTAGTATCAACCCCGGGAAGATAATAAGTGCAGTACAAGAAGTGTTGAGTAATAACCATTACTTAGAAAATGTCCAAAGGGTAAAAAAAGTTGCAGATAACTTCGATGGAATAGGGAATGTATTAAAAATAATTAGGTCCTATTTTTGAAAAAACGTCTTTGGTAGTCATTATCTATATTATTGTTCCACTTTTCAATCCGAACAACCAATCTTTCGAGGGAGCTAAATAATTGGAAAAGAGGAAGAAAAAAATGTGAAGTACGTTCCACATCATAGGGGAGTTAGAAATCAATAATTATTCATCGTTGGCTGCTATTTGTCTTTCTGAATTGGATTGAATTTGGGAATAGATTGATAAACCAAAGAGGACATAATATATTCAGAATAGCTATGAATGGAAATTTAAAGCCTGATTGGATAAAACAATTGTTATTCATTGGTGGGAGTCTGGGATTAAGTTTATTATTCACTTACTTTTTCGGATTTTTTGTTGGGTTCATATTAAATTTGTTATTGTTTATAGGAATAATTTTTTACATAAGGTCCAGACAGTCAAAAGCTCTAAAATCCTTTGGTTTCAGCGATGAAAGAATCGGAGGAGGATTCCTCTCTGGCAGAACCGAATTGAAATATTCATGTTTATCATGCGGCTCGGAAGTCAAAGGTGCGCGCTGTAAGAAATGTGGATCTAACATGAAAAAACCACTTTTTTGACAGTCATTCTATATCGCAAAGCCAGGAGTCCTGTCCGACATTCCTTAACGAGGAAGAATACCGAAAATAACAAGTTTTTCATCACAGAGCTGACGTAACAAAAAAAGTAGGCAAAATTTCAATAGCCAAAAAAGTAGGCAACTAGAATCTCTTCGGAATTACCAAAAAATCTATGTTCTGTATTTGCAGGAACATAGATGAAGGAGTGGGCCTTTATGTTGTATTTCTTGTCCTTTATCAGGATAAAGCCATCTCCTCTTATCACAAAGTAAATCTCATCAAACGGATGGGGTTCCTGAATATCTTGTTCCCGGGGTTGAAGTCTTAAAATCCCTGCCTGCAAGTGTTGCAGATTTACAAAATCAAGAAAATAATTTCCTTCGTGCTCTAGTTTCGACATTAGCGACTCTAATTCAATAATTTTCTCCACGAATCAATCACACATTATATTAAATAATTAGAATATTCAATGTTACTGGCGTAGTAGTTTCATCAGTATCCAGAATCTTAAATTGGATGAGTAATATTTCCATGATATACGAAGGAATGAAAAAATAGCATAGTTAATATCCATAACACTGTCGTCAATAGTGAATCCAACGTGACTAAAGCGTGTGATAAGGCGTCTTTTTGACAAATTGATGTAAATCCACACTACGAAGCCTTTGACAGAATGTATTATTCAAAAATAAAATATGATTTCATTAAGAAATTCATGACACATCGTATTACAGCAGGGCTTTCAGAATTAGATTAGGGCAGCGAATTATTCAACTATCTTATAATTGCCAGTTAAGCAGTCCAGATATACTTTATCTTGCATCAAAATACGATAACTACGACTAAGGTAGCAAAGTTTAGCGGCAATTTGGGAATTTGGATAGTATTATCCTTGTTCGCCCTAGGCTTGATTTATTCACAGAATTCTTTTGCCTATACCCCTTATCTAACGCCTCCAACACGAACTGATTACAATGGTCTTCGTGAGTGTGGCGTATTTGATTCCTGTATAGACCCGATAATCCGATTCTTTCCCTTTATGCAATTTAAATGGTCATCTGAACATTTAGAAAATGGCATTCAAACTCCACAATCACCACAGAAGAATAAGTTCTCTGGATCAATACCATTTGAGTTACCATTTCCATAAAAAATAAGCCGTGTATATTATATCCAAATGAGAATTCCAATTCATTCATTTATTCTGTTATCAAATGCCTCTAGCGTGAAAAGATAAATATTTAGATGTTTCAATGTCTATGGAACGTCTGGATTCAAAGATCGCCCATGTATTAGCTAAATTAGATAAACAGGCTCTAGAGGAACGAAGTACCAAGAATAACCTCTCCAAAGAGGAAATGATGCTATCCATAACGCACGATACGGGGCTATTTCTAAATATCTTGCTTATAGCCAACAAAGCAAAAAGGATTTTGGAAGTAGGGACTTCTGCTGGATATTCTACCCTTTGGTTTGCTGATGCCATAAAATACAACTATGGTCACAATTATGGAACTAAAGCTATTACAACAATAGAGTCAAACCCTTCGAAGGTTACTCGAGCACGAAGAAACTTCGTCGAAGCGGGCGTGGATGACATAATAGAAATTGTTGAAGGCAATGCGCTGGATAAATTGAAGGCTTTGTCAAATTTCCAAGATCTGATGGATTTTTCTCAGAAGAAAGAACAATTTGATTTCATATTTTTTGACGCAGATAAGGAAAATCTAATCAAGTATTTTGACCTTGTTATCCCATTTGTAAGAATAGGTGGAATATTGGCGAGCTGACAACGCATTGTTTCCTGATGAATATAGAGCCATTATGGAGAAGTATTTGATCCATATTAAAAAAGCGAAAAATATCCGCTCAATTACTCTGCCGATAGGCAATGGTGAAGAATTGTCCATAAAGCTACGTTAAGAAGAACGCATTTTTCATTGTAAATAGAAAATCCTTAATATTAAGTTGACCATATGGTATCTTCTTATGCTTTCTCCAATCCCGCTGTAAGAGCAGAGCAAAAAAGGAGTCTGTGGACTCCAGATAATTCTATCAAAACCCGAATTAGCTCACACTTTTAGGCGGCACCTTTATACCTACGGATAATTCTGAATGATAATAATGTCAACCTTAGATCTCAAGAAGACTGTTCATATAATTGTCCATGGACAGACTAACCTAGTCGGGACTGTTAAGGAAAAATTGATAGGACTTGGTTTTGCTGAGAATAGCTTAATACAAGCCTCTTTGGACAAAGTAGGGAATCAAGGAGATTATGTTGCAATGGCTTGGCCTCCAATGGCTGCAAAACAAATTATACTAAACGAGATAACTGGCATAAGAGAAGATGCCCAGGAGGGTTTAGGTATGGGCGCTTGGGCAAAAGTCGAACGAAGAGAGCTCTCTAGGATACCCTTGACATAAAAACGGGCATTTACGAATATTCATTTTGGATACAAAGCGATATCCAGTTTAGAGTTTAAAGTGAATCGGACGATATGCTTTTACGCCCGACCAACACATATTGTTGCATGGAAAAGAATTTTTGTTATCTGTGCAACACTGAAGGTTCAACCATTTCGTGTCCAAAGTGTGAGAGGCCGACATGTAAGAGATGCATGAAGAGCTTTCCATTTTCAGAAGATCTCTGCCTAGAATGTGCTTCCACGGTTAAGACGGGATTGGCAGGAATGAGAAAAGATGAAGAAATTTTCTAGTAAATCTTTACAGAAATTATAGAAATAGCCGACGAAATAAAAAAGCTCCTGTAAATAGTGAGTTAGTATTAGTATTCGAGTTCTCTACAAAGTTATAAGAGCTTAGCACCAAGCTCGCCGATTTATACCGTATTCAATAATAAGAATAAGTGTAAAAGCCATTCATGACTTTATCCAACAGAGAATATGAAAAGCCGTCTAATGCATCAAGTGGTTTTGATTTCTCACGTTCTAGTTGGCTAGATTTTAGGAATTTCGCTTCATTCGACAAAGTGGGATATAAGATTTCAAAACTGGACGGTTTAATTTCCAAAATCAAACAGAAGGATTCAAGTATATTTAAGAAGGTCATAATGGCCATGCAGACGCAGGATCTAGAAAGGGCCAGGTCTCTATCTTCAGAACTTTTAGAACTCAGAAAGACACTGAGAATTCTTGTAGATTCGAGAAATGCAATTGAACTTGTGCTGACACGGACTACCGGACACGTTGAAATTAATGAATCTACTGCTCTGCGAGATTCAAGTAAATCAGATAGACAAGCTGTAATGGAACCCCAACCTGAAATGAATCGAGATGGCAACAGTACAGGCACGGTTCTGATTAACTCCGGTGTAAAGAGGTATGAAATGTATCGTAATAACCGCAAGAGTAATCATCTTAGAAAACGTTCAGATAGAAACACACCGAACAGAAAGATTGACAGAAAATCTGAACCACACTACTAATTGAAGAATAGATAGGAATTTAGACTTGCCATGATAGTACTCATTTGGTTTTTATTCGAGGAACATTCTTCCCAAGATATGATCTGTAGAATTGCACCTTTTGGAAAGACAAACTAGATCTGTACCCATAGACAGTAACGAAATTCATATGAACAATAACATGACTGAAACTCCAAAACTTCGCAATAGTTTGCCGCATTGTACATTAGTTCATAACTCCTGTAGAGAATCTTTTATCTTCCTCTTCTGTATCCATGTGTAAATTTCGGATCGTACACTTTAGAAAATTCATAAGCTCCAGGATCGAGAACAGAGCCGATGATTATTACCGCAGTTTTTGTTATTCTCGCCTCCTTCACCATTGTTGCAATGTTACTGAGAGTTCCTACTATTTTTTTTTCATCATCCCAAGTTGCTCGGTAAACCACAGCGGCTGGTGTCTGAGAAGTATAGACCCCGCCCAAGAGTAGGTCATGTACAACATCTTCAATCAAATGCACACTCAAATACAGTGCCATCGTTGCACCATGCTTAGCTAACTCGACTATTCTTTCGCTTTGTGGGACTGGAGTCCTGGATGCTACTCTTGTAATAATTAGCGTTTGAGTTATTCCTGGCAAGGTCAATTCTAAATTTATTGATGCTGCTGCGCCCATCACAGCCGTTACGCCAGGAATAACTTTACAGTTCACTCCTTCCTCTTCGAGCTTATCGATTTGTTCCCTTATAGCGCTAAAAAGCGAAGGATCTCCATCATGGAAACGAATTGCAAGCTTGCCCGACTTAGCAGCATCCTTCAATATGTTGAATATTTCTTCCCGGTCAATCAACGCGGCATCGTGGACAGATGCGTCCTGTCTCGCATTTTCAAGTAGTTTTGGATTCAACAAGGAACCCGAATAAACAATAACGTCTGCATTTTCTAGCAGCCTCTGAGCTTTTAGAGTGATTAATTCAGGGTCCCCCGGACCTGATCCAACAAAGTAGACCGTATTGTTATCCTTTATCATTTCGTTTCGCCACCATAAGGGAAAAATACTTACCTGATGGATTTTTGTGTTTCTTCAAATCTCCTAATCTGCCTGTCTTCATAATTTCACCCTCAGACGAAACATCTTGGGCTATTGTAATCTTGGAATAATCATCAAATCCAACTTCTGACAGCATTTCAATCACCCCATCAAAATATCGTCCGTCCTTAAGGAAAATCACTGTATCACAGGAACCGGCTGTGCGTTTTATCCTTTCAATATCATAACAAGCAGGTACAATGCCTAGTGTCTGATCGCCTTCTGCAAGGCTCATTTTTGCAGTAGCTGCGAATGCAACCATAGAGGGTATCCCCGGTATAATTTCAACTTCGATTTCCTTGTAGTTCTCGATTATCTCTCTATGAATATAGATCCAAGTGCTATAGAGTGAAGGATCTCCTACAGTCAGGTAAACAACTCTTTTGCCTTCCAAAACTGCACGTGCAATGTTGTCAGCGTTACTCTTCCACTGTAGCTTAAGTGCTTCCTTATCCTTTGTCATTGGAAATAACAGATTTACCATAGAAGTACTTTCTTCGATTATGTATTTACGAACTATAGAAAGAGCAATACTAGGCTTGCCGAGTTTAGAAGTTGGTGCGAAGACAGTATCCGCATTCTTTATTCGCTCGACTGCCTTTAGTGTAAGGAGATCAGGGTCTCCAGGACCACATCCCACACACGTTAATTTCATTACCCGAATTCATGATTAATGCGTTATTTAAATTCGAGGATCTTGATGCTGAATTCACCGCAATCCTTGCATACGATGAAATATAAATTCTAGTTCAAATTGGTGATGAGCAAATATTATCAAAACGATATACCTATCAATCGACTCGATATTTGAATTATTGCTATCATGATAATGATTTGGTTAGATTTTTGTTGCAGATATTATCGTTACAGGATTTCTTGCAGTTAACATCGTTCCTGTACTCACGGTCTTAGATTTGCTTATGGTTACTTGTGTAATGTCCAAATCTGTCAATTTCTCCTTTTTTATAGCTGTTAATACCTTAAAGACGGTTTCGATCAAAATTGTGTCAATCACGATCCTACCCTTACTCTTTAAGTGCTGAGCGCACAGTCTAATGATCTCTTCAGGCTCTCCATTTGTGCCTCCGATAATAATAGCATCGACGAGCGGAAGAGAGGGCAATGCATCTTGCGCATTTGAAAGTATCAACTCGGCCTTCACCCCAAATTTCATCAAGTTTCTCTGTGTCAATTCTATTGCTTGTGGATTAAGATCTATTGCATACACTTTTCCATTTCTTGTTTGAAGACATACTTCCACTGTAATGCTGCCACTACCACAGCCTACGTCGATGACTTGAAAATCGTCTCTAAGTCTTAATTTACTGATAACCAACGCTCGAATATCTTCTTTGGTGATGGGCACATCTTCACGTCTTTCAAACAAATCATCAGGTATTCCAGGTGTAACGTAGTCCCATTTCATGGTAAGAGACTTAGATGATTACTTACTTTAAATCTTAGATGATTACCGAACCAATTTTTTTCTATTGTGGGTTGGAGTGTTAACGATTACCGTGTAATCCGGTGTATACTAGAATCATGAACATCAGTAATAAAAAAATGAACGGAAATATTCCGCTAGTGGCAAGTTTACGCTTTTCTTCTGACTTTACTCTCGTTCCAATTTTCTTGGCTGCGATATAAGAGATGATGTAAAAAATAAACCCAATCAAAACAGTAAATTGTAGAGCTAAGCCTCTATTAGACGGATTGAGGGCAACTCCCAGTACGACTCCTGCTATAATACCTAAGATAGCTCTCATGTAGTATATCCTGTCTAGCTGTTCCAATCGGCTAAGCTTCATAAACTGCAGGTTTAATTCCTTCCGATCCGAAATCTTACTTTTCGTTAATTAATATTTATCTTGTGGCAGAATCAGAATATGGAATTATCAGGGTTAGAACTTCGATACCTCATAAATGAAGCAAAATCAAAAATTTCTTCGGAATATTATGTGAGTGATATCATTCCGGTGACAGAATCGGCTCTTTTATTCAAATTACACCATTCTCGTGAACCTGATATAATGCTAATGATCTCTATCCAAGGCCTATGGATAACGACCACCAGGTTCAAGACGATAGAGGAAAATCCAATGGTGAACATATTAACCCGAGAAATTGAACGAAGCAAGATTGTATCTTTAGAGCAAATGGGAAGTGAACGAATATTCATGGTGAAGTTCAGAACAAACGATGACAGAGAGAGGATACTCGTTGTAGAAATATTTGGGAGTGGCAACATGATACTCTGTGACGCTGCAATGACAATACTAGGCTTACAACGGGCCATCGAAGTTAGGCACAGGACTCTCAGAGTTGGATTAAAGTATGTTTTTCCGCCGAAACGCGGAGAGGATGTTTTCAATATGTCACTAGAGCATCTCTTAACTAGTAAACATACAGTTCAGTCTGAAGAGTCTAACGTGGCCAAGTGGCTAGGAGCCTGTACTTCTATGCCAAAGAAGTTCGTAGATGAAGTAATTAGAAGATCAGGTATTCAGCCAACAGCAACAGTAAATCAACTGGCCGATATTGAGTTGCAGTCCATTTACACAAATATTATGGAAGTTGTAAGCGATGTGGTCACAGGAAAGAATCATGACCCTGCTATATTGACTGATAGCTCTGGAAACGCTCTAGATGCATTTCCCATTCGTATTTATGACGACAAAAATCCTGAGATAAGGAAGGTTTCTACTTTCATGGATGCAATTGACTATGTTCTCGGAAATCAAATTTTGAAATTCGCAAAGAGTCAGAAGACAATGAACTTGGACAAACAAATGGCAGATATAAAGCATGATTTGGAACAGCAAGAAAAGGCGAAGGAAGAGGTAATCATACGGGCAAATTCCCTGAGAAATCTAGCTAAGGATTTGATGGCTCTGAGCCAACAAGGTTTATTCAAATTAGAGGATACAGAATTTGACACAGTCCTAGTAAAACACCATTCGCGGATTGTTAAGGAAAAAGGGGAACAGTACATAGAAGTTGCAGACCAATTCATCCCTGTAACTCCGAGTTTCCCGACACTTGCTTCATACCTTTTCACTAGGGCAAAAGAATTGGAACGTGGAATTGACACAATCGAAGAGGCGAGTCAAAAGATTAGGTCAAAGATTCAACAGCTGCAAGACAAAACACTGGACGTTGAAAAAAAGATAGAATTCAAGAAACAGGAGCAAAAGGAATGGTACGAAAGATATCACTGGTGCTTTACCTCTGATGGCTTGCTTATCGTTGGTGGAAAAGATGCATCATCTAATTCGGCGATAATAAGGAAACATCTGACTGACGGGGACATTGTATTCCATGCCGAGATCCATGGCTCTCCGTTTTTTCTATTAAAAAACGGTAAAGACAAACTAGATTCCATTGTAGATATAAGGCAAGTTGCCCAAGCCACCGTCTCGTTTAGTAGGGCCTGGAAAGAGGGTCTGTCTTCAGCGGACGCATATTGGGTGTTCCCATCACAAATAAAAAAAGGTGCTCCTAGTGGACAGTACCTGCCAAAAGGATCCTTTGTTATAGAAGGTAAAAGGAATTTTGTCAAGAATATTGATTTGAGATTAGCAATTGGTTTAACAAGGCTTGGCAATTCTAGATATTCGATAATTTGCGGTCCGTATGAAGCGGTCCCAGAGAGAAGCGTTGTTCATGCAGTACCTGATTCCTGGAGCTGTGGATGTTGTGGGATTGGCCAAGAAAATTAAAAGTGAATTTGTAAAGATACTTGCGCAATCAGAACCCAGCTTGGTCAGTTATACTAAGCAAATTACAATAGATGATTTAATAAAAATTCTTCCCACAGGTTCTTCAAAGATTATGTCAATAGGAAAGGGTGGTTCATTCGACTTGGTTCAAGATCCGTCCTAAGCACACATGATAATTTATCTCCAGTCGAAATAAGTTCTTGATTGATATTGTCACGCTAGCTAGCAGTTTTCCATTACCATTCAGTAAAGCAATTAAAGAGATGGATTCAATTGATATTGTGGCAAAAAAACAATTAAGGGAACATGTTGATGCGAATATGACTACCAGAGTTTTGGTTAGAGACATCATGAACAGCCCTGTAATCTCTGCCAGCCCAGAAGATACGCTAAGGGATATTGCTCTTAAAATGAGCGACCAGAAAGTAGGAAGTATAGTCATAAGCAAAAATGAACTCCCACTTGGGATCGTGACTGACTGGGATATCGTTTCTGGTGGAGTTATTAAAGATATCAAACCGGGATTGATAAAAGCTTCAGAGATAATGAAGCCAATTCACACAATCGAATCAGAGGAAAGTATTACAGAGGCTGCACGTGTTTTGAGAAAAAATAATATAAAACGTTTAGGTGTAGTATATAAGGGAAGACTGGTTGGAATTATTTCGGCATCAGATGTCATTGCAGTTACACCAGAATTAGTGGACGTAGTTTCAGAAAAAGCAGGAATTATCAGGGGTGAAATTGGCCGGCCTGCTTCCAACGTATCTGGATATTGTGACGAATGCGGAGAATGGTCTGATTTGTTAATGTATAGTGAGGGCACGTTTACTTGTGAAGAGTGTAGAGGAGATACCACCCAATAATATTGGCCAAACATACGTTGTTGATTCTATGTTTGGTGGTCTGGCTAGAAAATTAAGAATACTTGGTTTTGATTCGTATTATGCATCAGATTTAAGGGACGAGGATGTGATTCAAATAGGGCTTGAACAAAATAGAACTATTATCACCGCTGATAGAGAATTGTTCTCTAGATCGGTAAATAAGAAGGTCCCAGCACTCTTGTTGACTTCATCAGACGATCTGCATAATGCTCCCACGATTCTAAAATATCATCATAAAGAAATAAAATTTAATCCGAGTTCAGCACGATGTTCCAAGTGTAATGGCATATTGATAAATGTGTCGAAAGAGATGATCAGGAAAAAAGTCAAAGAGGGAGTATATAATAATTATGAAGTTTTTTTTGAATGTAAAGGTTGCTCAAAGGTATATTGGATAGGTACGCACATCACCGAAATTCAATCATGGATAAATAAACTGAATGAAACATTATTTCGAGTATCCGATGATTAGGATCTCAGACATAGTATATCTGTTATTTTGGAAATATCAGATGTCCTTTGTGTCAAGGGATTCTATCAAAAGATTAAAATCACGCGGTCCTTTTTCAAGATTTGAATGAGTTCATCTTCCTTAGAGCGAACTATTGACAAAGTATTGGTTCAAAATGAATCTGAGTTAAATGCTCAATTAGACTCGGCTCTAAAAGTGGCTTTAAGTAATCTTGATGCTTCTCGCACAAAACTGCAGTCCGAATACGATGCGATTATACAATCAGCGAAAAAACAGGCAGAAAATATAAAGAGACAAATAATAGGATCAAGTCGTCTGACGGCAAGAAATAAAGAACTACTTCTTATAGAATCAGCAATTAATGATATTTTTGCTAAAGCAAAGCAAAAACTTGGTTCCGCATATAACGAAAAGGAGTATAAAGATCTCCTAAAGCGAATGATCGAAGAAAGCGTACAGAGACTTGGTTCCGCAGAGGTTGTCATAGAATGTAATAAGAACGATTTAGAAATAGTAAAGAAAATTCTCTCGGATTTATCTGCCAATAAAAACAAAGTAAAGATAACCCTTTCCAAGAAGCCAGTAGACATAATTGGTGGAATTAGGGCAGTTTCTGGCGATGGGACAATGACACTTGATAATTCCCTGGACTCTCAAATTGAAAGGCTCAAACCTTTAATAAGGAAGGAATTAGTCCAACTGCTCAGGGGCGATTGAGGGTATGGTAGCTAAAGGTAAAATTGTTTGGGTTAGCGGCCCGGCTGTAAAGGCAGATGGAATGTCATCGGCAAAAATGTATGAGACCGTAGGTGTCGGCGACACAAAACTTATTGGCGAGGTTCTTAGACTGACTGGTGACACAGCGTTTATTCAAGTTTATGAGTCAACATCAGGTTTGAGGCCCGGAGAACCTGTAGTTGGTACTGGTCAACCGTTGTCCGTCCTCCTAGGTCCTGGGATCATAGGAAAAATTTATGACGGCATTCAGAGACCTCTGGATGATATAGCTCAAAAATCAGGTGCCTTCATTGGAAGGGGCATAACTACCACTCCAGTTCCTATGGACAAGAAATACAAATTTAGTCCTTTATTGAAAAAAGGAGATTCGATAGCAGGTGGTTCCATTCTTGGTACAGTGGAAGAAACTCCTCTCCTAACACACAGTATTTTGGTACCACCCACTCATCCAGGAGGAGAGATTACTGAAATTGTAGGGGAGGGCGAATACGATCTAGAGCATCCAGTAGCTTATGTAAAAGGTAAAAATAGTCCAAAGTCCGAACTAAAGATGTATCACAAATGGCCAGTAAGACGTCCAAGGCCCTACACTGATAGATACGATCCTACAGTCCCACTCATTACAGGCCAACGCATTATTGATACATATTTTCCAATTGCGAAAGGAGGTACTGGAGCTATTCCCGGGGGCTTCGGAACAGGCAAAACAGTAACCCTTCATCAAATAGCAAAGTGGGCCGACTCAAAGGTTGTAGTTTACATCGGTTGCGGAGAACGCGGGAACGAGATGACAGAAGTACTTGTAGAGTTCCCCCACCTACTGGATCCACGTTCTGGAAGACCACTAATGGAGAGGACCGTTCTGGTTGCAAATACTAGTAACATGCCAGTAGCTGCGAGAGAGGCATCAATTTACACGGGCGTTACGATTGCAGAGTACTACAGAGATATGGGATTCGATGTCGTATTAGTTGCTGATTCAACTAGCAGATGGGCAGAAGCCCTGAGAGAAATGTCTGGTCGATTGGAAGAAATGCCTGCCGAGGAAGGATATCCTTCGTACCTTGCGTCTAGACTGGCAGAATTCTATGAAAGAGCAGGACGAGTTAGAGCTCTGGGTTCTCCAGAAAGAGCGGGTTCAGTTACCATAGTCGGGGCGGTGTCGCCGTCGGGAGCTGACTTTACAGAACCAGTTACCACTCATACAATTCGGTTCATAAAGACATTCTGGGCACTGGACACGAGACTTGCCTATTCTAGGCACTATCCTTCTATAAACTGGATGCAGTCTTATTCAGGATATTTGGAAGATGTATCCAAGTGGTGGAAAGAAAATGTCAGTGCTGATTGGTATGACCTTCGAGCAGAATCGTATCACATACTTCAGAGAGAAGATACTCTAAAGGAGATAGTCAGACTACTAGGCCCAGAAGCGTTGCCCGATGAGGAAAAATTAGTTCTCGAAGTAGCGAGGATGATAAAAATTGGGATACTTCAACAAAATTCATTCGATAAAATCGACACGTATTGCAGCCCTGAAAAGCAATTGAAACTAGTAAGATTGATGGTAAAGTTCTACAAAGAATCCCAAAATTCTCTAAAAGGAGGAAAGTCACTTGCAGATATTCGGGCCATGCCTGTTATTACTTCGTTGTTAAAGGCCAAATTCGAAATCCCAGATGATCAGTTGTCCAAATTAGATGAGTTGGACAGACGTATGTCAGAAGAATTTAAGGGTACTATAGCTCGTGAGGTGGAAGTCACTGTCTGAATCGATCGGTGTAGAATACACTAAAGTAGCTGAAATTAAAGGTCCATTAATCATAATTGATGGTGTCACTAAGGCATCATTTGACGAATTAGTTGAAATTGAAACGACTGAAGGAGATAGAAGGTTAGGTAAAGTACTAGAAGTGGGGTACGGAAAGGCTGTGGTCCAAGTCTTCGAAGGTACCACCGGACTTGCAATAACTGGCACAAAGGCCAAATTCCTTGGCAAAACAATGACGATGCCCGTATCTCAAGAGCTATTAGGGAGGGTATTTGATGGACTGGGTAGGCCAAATGACGGTCTGCCTGACCCAGTAGCCGATAAGTTTCTTGATGTAAATGGTGAGCCAATGAACCCTGAAAGCAGAGAATATCCTACTTCATTCATTCAGACCGGCGTTTCGGTTATCGATGGGATGTTGACTCTCGTTCGCGGCCAAAAACTTCCCATATTCTCTGGCTCAGGTATGCCTCATAGTATATTGGCTGCACAGATCGCACGACAGGCTACAGTTGTGGGAACAAAGGAAGATTTTGCGGTTGTATTTGCAGCAATTGGAGTGCAGTATTCTGAGGCCCAATATTTTAAAAGGAGTCTGGAAGAGTCAGGAGCTTTGAGGCGAAGTGTCTTATTCTTGAATCTCGCAGACGATCCAGCAATAGAGAGAATAATTACTCCTAGAGTGGCGTTAACAGTAGCAGAATACCTGGCTTTCGATCTTGGGATGCATGTATTGGCTATTCTAACTGATATGACAAACTACGCTGAAGCCCTTAGAGAGATTAGCGCGGCCAGAGAGGAAGTCCCTGGAAGAAAGGGTTACCCGGGCTATCTTTATACAGACTTGGCAAATAATTATGAACGCGCCGGTAGGATAAAGGGAAAGAACGGAAGTGTCACTCAAGTGCCAATACTATCTATGCCTGCAGATGATATTACTCACCCTATCCCTGATTTAACTGGCTACATTACAGAAGGACAAATTGTCCTAGGACGTGATTTATTCAGAAAGGGCATTTATCCTCCAGTGAATGTCTTGATGTCTCTTTCGAGACTAATGAAAGACGGTGTGGGTGAAGGAAAGACAAGATCTGATCATATGGAAGTAGGCAATCAACTTTACGATCTATACTCCAGGGCCCAAGAAGTAAGAGCGCTCGCTGAGATTGTGGGAAAAGCTGGCCTGACTGGCGTTGACCTCAAGTATCTTGACGCAGGTGACATGTTTGAGTCATATTTTTTAAAACAAAATCCCGATGAAAACAGGAATCTAGAGGAAACCATGGCGAGAGCTTGGGCTATATTGTCCACTCTCCCCGAAGGGGAATTAACCAAGATAAAGGATAAGCACGTTAAACAGTACCATAAGAAAGCCGACAAGTGATGGAAGCGAGTAATTCAAAATGTCATTTGGCAAACGGGTAACTGCTACAAAAATCGAACTAATCAAGATAAGACGTTCACTTCAGGTAGGTAGAATGGTGCATAAAATATTAGATGACAAAAGAGAAGTTCTCTTGAAAAAGATAGACGAAATTATAGAAGAGGCAAACAAGGCACGTGGTGACATTTGGTCTCCTCTGAGTAATGTCTACTCTGCTGTGTATGACTCTTATATGACGCTTGGAACAACTACGGTCGAATCAATTGCTGATTCCACTCCCAGTATAATGGAAGTCGACGTAAATGTAAGACGTATTGTAGATGTAAAAATTCCAACGCTAAGTGTTAAAACTAGAGAGGGTGGACAAGATCTCTCATACGGATTTACAGAGACCAATGCTTTTGTAGACAAGGCCGCAAGGCTGATAAAAAATATGCTTCCAAAAATTTGCAAAGCAGCAGAATACGAAAACGCTATATTCAGCCTAGCCAAAGAGCTGGAACGTACTCAAAAGCTGATTAATGCTTTAGAATTCGTGATTATACCGCATTATGAGGAGGCCATTTCTTTTATCAAAGCCACTCTGGAGGAACGCGAACGTGAAGAATTTGTGAGGTTAAAGAAAGTTAAAGTAGTACTGGATAGGAAAAAGGCGTTGGAACAAGTTTGAAAGTCATTGGGATGAGGTTGTTTTAAAATGGGTTTCGACCAAGTAGCAGATTTCTTTGAAAAATCCCGTGAAAAATTAAAAAAAGAACAGGATTCAATGATATCTCAAATAAAGGAAGAAATATCCTCTATTAGACGGAAAGCGCTCTCAAAAATACAGAAATAACCATATCCTCATTTAATGCAAGGTGAACTTCCGTGACAAACTCAAGTACTTGGAAATGCCTTAAATTTTCTCTTTAGAACCTCTTATTAAAAGGACTAAAATGTGTTCTAACATAACAAAGAGAAATTCCAATTTCCAAAATCTAAATTTCTAGCCAGTAGATTATTCACATCATTAGCGATATTGTATTTCAAAAGACTAACAGTAATTCTTATGTCGCGATTACGAACACTTACTGATATAATGTAAAATACAAAGGATTATTTCGGTATTCTCTTCTCATGGCAATTGGGGATTTGACCTTGACCATTGACATTTGAATCGTACCATGTTTGCAGTTATAGTTAAATATGGCATTAAGTGTCGAACCAATATGAACTGTCATGCATATGGACATAGGTACATACTAATTGTATTAGCCATTTTAACAATTGTGTTCGGCAGTGCTTTGGCCGCTGATCTTCATGCATATGCTCAAAACGCCAGTGAAAATGCAGTTGTCGTCGATTCAGGTTCAAAGCTAATAGGCGCAGGAATGGCATTTGGCTTGGCAGCGGCTGGATCAGGCATCGGTCTTGGTTTCGTGGGCGCTGCAGGACTTGCCGCAATCAGTGATAATCCAAAAATGCAGTCTAGAGTGTTTATCTTTGTTGGTATGGTCGAGTCAATTGCAATTTACGGTATCGTTATGATGTTCATTATCTTGGGACAGTAGAAGAAGCAGAAAATAGAACGAAGTTTGAATCAGTGCCAATAAAGTAATTTCAGGCATACTGTAGTGTTTAACCTCTGTATGCTCATATTATGAAAGAAGTATATTGTGTGCGCCCATACTCTGCAGTTAAAATAGTGTGCAGAAAATATTAGTCTGGCCGAAATAGAGAGCGGCGAATTCTTATTTAACAAGATGAGCGTACTAATTGCTTTTACCCGTAAATAATATTCAAGGCTATGTCTTCATTACCTAAGTTTGATTCTTCTATATTGGACTTAAAATAAATACTCATTCCACCAAGTTGCTGATGCCATTTTATGATCACTTTTACAGCATATAACATGCATCCGATTTCTAATGTCAAGCTACGTCCGCTTCATAGATACCAAAAGGAAAGCTTTTAAAGAGTCTGAACCACCAGACAACCCAAAGAGATGGGACTTGCCAAACTACTAAAGGCGACTGTTATCTTGCCACGAATAGAAACGCAGGAAGCAGTGAGCAAGTTGGCGGGCCTTGAATTTTTCCATTCACTCCCAAGCTCATCAGAGTTTTCACAACCCTACATGGACGATCTTATGCTAAAGGCCCAAAGATTGTTCCAGGATATAGACGAGGTTGTTAGAGCATTGGGCATCCCTTTGGAAATAGGTGTAATGTCAACTATGTTCAAGGGTGCTCCTAGGGATAAAACCGATTACGCTATTGAAGATATCCGAGGATTCATAGAAAACTTGGAAAAGAAAAGTAGCATAATACTTGAAGAACCAAAGTCCTTAATTGCAACGCAGAATAATATTGCGAAAGAACTGGAAGAATACCGGAATACTGCTACGGCTCTCAAGGCTGCAGCGAATTTCAATTTGGACCTTTCTTCTTTTAAAAATCTCAAAAGATATTACATTGAAACTTTCATTGTCGATTCAAAAGACGTAGCTGAAATTCAAAGAAGTCTTAGTGACTTGACAATTTACACTAACAAGCTGAATGATGAAAAAACATCAATTGTAGTCATAGGATCAAAAGAAGATTCAGAAAGAATTATCAAAATACTCCGAAGTTTCAATGTACATCCCATACAAATTCCATCACACTTACCACAAAATCCAAGTTCTGCCTACGCCCAGTGTGAAACCAAGGTAAAGGAACTTGAGAAAAAGTCAGAGGAATTGTCAAAGAAGATTGAAGCAACAAAGAAATCATCAATATTACCAAAGATCCTGTCTCTGCACGAGGCCGCAAAAGCAGCAAAAGATGTACTTGAAACTACTAGAAAACCAGCAGGGACTAGGAATTTTGCAATGCTTCAGGGCTATATACCTGACGACTCGAAAAAAAAATTCAATAATCTGACAAAAGATTATGTATCAATCCTAGAGCATGTCTCAATTAAGAATAAGCAAAAAGAGGAGGAGATGGTTGCCACAGGTGGGTGGACGGAGGCGGATATTAAAAAAGAAAAGACTGCAATTCCCACTCTTCTTTCTAACAAAAAATATATAAAAACTTTCGAGGTCATCACTCAAAGTCAGGGTACTCCAGGAGTAGGCGAAACAGATCCCACTCCAATAATAGCATTTGTCTGGCCCTTGTTTTATGGTATCATGTTCGCTGATTTGGGACACGGACTACTTCTATTCGGGCTTGGTATGCTATTGAGACAAAGAGGAAATGGTTCGATTATAACTTGGGGAACGCTACTAGCTGCAAGTGGCGCAGCGGCTGCTCTGGCAGGATTGGGAACAGGAGAAGTGTTTGGATTTCACGTAGCAGAGATAGCCATATTGCAACCGGTGTTTGAACCATTAGGAAGTATAGTTGGGGTCTTAAATGTCTCAGAATTGTCATTCGATCAAGTAATTAAGATACTGAAGGTTTCAGTAGCTATAGGGATCGTTCACATGCTAATGGCTCATTTCCTCAGGCTTAGAAAAGATATACAGGATGGTAACAAGAATTTCGTATTGACACACGATATACCTACAATTATTCAATTTCTAGCAGTAGTTGCGCTCATACTGGCTGCTATAGGCTCAGGTTATGACATTATTGGAATGTTCGGGGTTACAGGCCAGATTCACAACGAACCAGTACCTTGGCTCACTTTCATATTTGGCGACTGGGTTACTGTTGATCTAGTTGCAAAGGCAGCCCCTCCAATAATCATAGCTACAGTAGCAGTAATGATATACGGTGCAAAGAAAGAAGAAGAAGAGGCTGCTAAACACGGTCATGATGAAGGGGGTGGGCTCATGGGAATTATAATAGAAGTCATTCTTGTTAGAATTATTGAGGTACTTTCTAATGTGATTAGCTACACTAGGATAGGAATCATGCTCTTAGTACACTCAGCGTTACTTGTGACCGTAAACACGTCATATGTAGGTGGCGGGGGTATAGCAGTTTTGATTGGTGGAAATATAGGAATAATGCTGATCGAGGGATTAATTGTATATATTCAGACCATCAGATTGCACCTATATGAATGGTTTCCAAAATGGTATGTGGGAGAAGGAACTGATTTCAAGAAGCTCGTTCCTAAAATGCTCTACTCGAACATTATCTGGAAAGATCAACGATCCTAAGGACACCAGATACATAGAATAAATAAAGTATCAACTTCTCCTAACACTCCTATCCAGCACAGTAATCAATGTTTGCCATTAAGGCACAGTGCACTTTCAAGTTGGTATGATTAATCTTGACACTATCGCCTCTGTAGGAACTTTTTGTTCGACTCCAGAAGCTATCGCTGACAAATTTCTAACTTCAATCATCAATAGTTTTAGTGCGGCAACCATTATACCCAGATTGAACATCGATCTAAATGCGCTAACCACTCTTTTTAGTTCAATAGCTTCAAAGCCATTTTCAAGCTGCATGATCGCATCTATGTCACTAGTAAAAGTTTGTGGGATAATTTCTTTATAAACTGTATTACCGAGTTCTCCTATGGCTTCAGAGATTTTTTCTGTATTGATCATCTTCATTAGGGTATCCCTCGTAACCTTTGATGTAGTAGTGACCACTAGGTCGCTGATATCATTAGGTGCCAGGCCCCAGAATTTGCCTCGGAGTACGGCAAGAATATTATAGGAATCTATATCGGTAGACACAATATTTTTTACGTCTAAGGATTGAGACTCGGAATTCATCCCTCTCCCTAAATGAATAAAGAATGTTCGATCAAGATAAGTGTCAAACACTCTGAGATCACGCTTGTCCTTATATATTGCCGCTGCTTTTGCGGCGTCTTCAGCAACGTCACTTCCAGCCAATGCACCAGTCGCTTCGTCTAAATTCTTTGAGACTAGCGCCTTGACGACGATATCTCGTCTGCCAAGTAACTCTTCAGCTCTCAAATTTACCTTCGGTACGAGTTCTTCGTATGACTTGCCTAGAGCTTTACCTTTCAGAACTATTTTCAAGTTCCAAATAATATACTTTAGAAAATATGCGCTAAGGATCGATGATCCACCCGTAACACTCAGCATCTTGGAATGTAAATTGACCTGATATTCTCTTAAAGCTCCTTCAATCTTTTCGGCGGTGTACGGCTTCGAAATTTTCGCTAAGGCATCAAGATATACAGTATTCTTTATTCTCGTAACTAATTCGTCTACATCTCTTGACTCTGCCAGTGTCTGAAGCTCCGTCTTAGAAAGCATACGTCCTCGCATGCCATGCGCCATAACAGTACCGAAAATTCTACTAGGCATACTTGTTTTACTCATTGATAATAACTACACATCCTGAACTCCTAATTATTAACTTCTGCGTTAATTTTAATTTTTAGTATCCAGTCGTGAGAATCAATGGCACATGTCATCAACTTGTTCATGATAATTAATATTCTGTATACATAATCTAAACAGCTTTCCAACTTACAATAGGTCAAATGTTAGTCTTAGGGATAGATGAATACTTGTGGGCAGCGCCTTAAGTCATCCTTCGGACAATTTATAAACGCCAAGTTCCTTCAGGATAGCTATAACTACGGGAATTTCCAAATCAATTTGCATTGCAATGAATTCCTCGGAAATACCAGAAATATAGAGATTCTTAACTATGTCTTTCTTTTCCTCAGAGATACTCTTAGTCTCTATCATCTATTGTAACGATGACCAAGGATATCGCTATAAATATCTAAGTAAATCTTGAATTTACCTAATTGAGAGTCAAATTAATGTCAGTAATTTAACATGCTTATCTGGCATTAACTTAGCCATATGGTATACTTGGCAAGTAAACTATAACCCCAGTTTGTTGATGAGTGTAACTGATTCAACTTTTCGATAGAATCTTAGTCTTCCAAGAATGAAGAAAGTCGTTCAGAAATTCTAGGAGATAAGCCCAACAATACAAAGTGAATACCAAATCCTACGATCACACCGGCGATCAAATTAGTGGTGTGCAAGTAAATTCCAAGGAATATTACTAAAGGTGGCAATGCAAATATCATAGCAAGGCCTGTGCTCACCCAGATCGACTTTGCAAACGCGTCTGACGTCATATTCGTAGTTTTTCGTCGCGGAAAGGTTAATCCATCGTTTAACATTTATATTCTTTCAATATTTTGTTTCTCTCGTGTCAAATTTATATATATACATTGTAAATTTGGGCATATAAATTGTAAAAACATGTAAATATTATATTATAGCGTCGTTAGACGATTATACGAATGGGCTTCGTTCTTTTTTTGAGATGAATATTTAATAATTTTATCATACTGACACGAAAAATAATAAAATTATTATGTGGTAATTTGGTATATAATCTAAGAATGACAATCTGAAAGATAGTGATTTGGAATATGTACAATTCTGTCAGATAATGTTAATAATTACTATAAGCTTAGCATGGGTTATGGAATCAGTTCAGTTACAAGATAAAATAGATTCCCGATTGGAGACGCTACTCAATTTATTTGAGAAAGAGGTGAAACCGTATGACAGGCTGTCATCGATATTTTTCTTGCTTACTCCGGTAGGGGTAATTTTGTCAACGCTGTCCCCAGTTCCGATTATGCTTTACGTTTTCCACATTAATCCATTTGTTGCGATGGTTTCAGGCGGTATCGTTTTCTGGATTATTGGTGGAATCGTGGCAACATTAGTAGTGACCAGGGTTGCGATACTTTTTTTTGACTACCGGAAACACCAGATCTCTAAATTGAAATACAAACCGTTAACAGGAGTATGTATGTGCGACCTTAGTCAACTGCGTTCTCATTTAAGTAAGATGGAAAAAACCAATTTCCCTGCGGAGCGATTAAAACATAAACGTTTGGTGGATTATTATCGAGAACGTATTGGATGGAATGGTGAACGATTGAATTCCGGAAGGTTTGTACAAGATTTACTCTGAACTACCAATAGTACGATATTCATAATTTAGGCAGGTTAAATCTTAGAGCATCACTATCCAACTTACTATTGATTCCACAATTTGGCGCCGGTCTGATTCAGTATATCTTTGATCGTTTTGATTGAAGAAAATGGAATGGTAAAACCAATGGTCACAATCAAATAATTTCAACTGTTTTTTATCGCTTTTCAATAAGTCGTAAAAACCGACAGATAATTCGGAATATACATTCGAATCCCTCTTGCCATGTAGAATGAGAGTGGGTTTGGTGATACTTGATAGGAGTTTTACCTTTGTATTCTTGAATCCAATAACATCTACGATATACCGATATGAATAGTAGTAGTTTATTTCGGGATCTCGCATCATAAACTGAATCTCATCAGTTTTCAGAATAGAATCCCGTACAACTTTCGTCGCAGAGATCAATTTAGATGGAGTCAAAACACGCCTGCACAGAAGACCGAGAAACTTAAAAAATCCAGGTACAGCCTCTCCTTTATTTTTCAGCCCTTTCATCCAAATGAATGGAGCCAATAAGATGATTCCAGAAACCTTATCACGATAATGTAAATTATACCACAATGCATAGGTGCAACCTAGACTATGACCCAAGATATAGACAGAAGAATCGACGCTCCTGAACTGTTCAATTAATTCGTCTATACTTTTCAAGGTATCAAAAAAATTTGGGTCTCCTTTCTTACCATCAGATTTTCCGTGACCGAATAGATCTAATGCATAAATATCAAATCCTTTTTCGGACATTTTTGCACCAATATACCTGAATATTCTGGAATCGCAACAAAAACCATGAAGACAAATAATTTTGTACCTGGAAGGAACTGACGGCGAAAAATGTAACGCACTTAATTGTCCATTACTAGTTGTAAAAGTTATCCTCTCTTCCATTGTCCTTGTGCCGCACCCTTTGATCCTGTATTCATTTTTGAACTTATAATGTTTAATTAGAAAAGATCAACTTCCAAATTTATTTACTTTGTCAATTTATTATTGGACTCGATTCATTAACACTCATGAAGTACCCTGCGTTTGATCTACGGGAAAAAGGCCTGGCATCGACATCTGAGTTCTAAATCGTCGCAAGTTTTTTGGCTACTTTGTAACCTAATCCCATCGCAATGAAGAGTGTAATGATACCACAGGATAGTGTAATAATTAGGTTGGTCTGCAAGACATAATGGGTCATGATCGTAACAATAACTGCTGGAACTGCGATTATTACTGCCAGTACTGTGCCATTTAATAAAATTTTTAGAGGCGTAATTCTAACTCCTTTCCTCGAATTGTTTTCCTCATCCAATTATTTTCTCAATGGTATTTTTGATATAAAAATCATTCAAATGTATTACCGAGTTCAAAGGCCCATGGCTTTCTTGAGTTTACCCTGTTAGAACTAAAGTATACATATTTCAGGCACCCTGCCCAGCCTAATTGAGGTGATAGCGGTAATTATATTTCTCTTTCAGATAGACATATCAGAATTATTTCTTCATATCGTTACCTGCTCGACTTTAAGAGGACTGCCGGAGCGTCGGAAGCATATTGAAAGACAGCCTCATAGGAATTAACTTTTCAAAACAGGAGCTCGTCGATGGTCAATGTTTGAGAGCAGTATTTGCAACGTAATAGAATTCTATCCTTATCAAGTATTTCAATGACTGATTTTACATTCTCTCCGTTTGTTACGCACCTTAAATTTGGACATCTAAAAATTCCAATGATCGCATCAGGTAACTGAATCTTGCGTTTCTCTACTAATGTATAGTCCTTAACAATATTGATAGTGGCACGAGGAGATATTAATGCGAGTTTATTGGTTTCGTCTTTCTCCAAGTACTTGTTTTCTACTTTTATGATATCTTTCTTTTCGTGTTTACTGCTCGGAACATTTAACGCTACCGTTATAACCTCACCTTCTAATCCAGTTATGTTCAAGACCCGTAAAACAAAAAGAGCCTTTCCTGCCTCAATGTGATCGATTACAGTTCCATTTCTGATTCTTCGAACGATTAATTGACTGGTATCAGGCATCGATAACCAAAATATGTTTATGATCTGATTTATTAAGGATTCTCTTGTCAGTTGGATTTAGGTCCTTGAGTCAGAAACGACAACCCCGAATATTAATTACACGGCAATTAACACTCATCCTGACCCAACAAAACTCCTGCGGACATTGATCCGGCGAGAGGAGCTGAGCAAACTTAAGGAAAGACATCGTACTCTTCATATCTCCATCTGGATATTAAAAGGTAAATTTTTAATTCCGAGTTTTGTTTCTGCTTCACCATATTGGACATCAACTTGAAGACTGGGGTGAGACAATCTCCAAGACACTTCATTTCGATTTTCCCTTTTCGAATAGTACTGAATAGAACCCAAGAGATCTAATTATGGCGACGTTAGATAAAGTAAGTTGAATAAGTCAGCTGATTTGTCGTCAGTCGTCTTTTGACAAGTCCCGAAGAATGTCTTGTATCATCATTTTTCGAAATTCAGCTTCAGGCAAGTTTCTCTTAGCTTCGGCGACCAAGGCAATGTCATTACCTACAACATATCGCAGATTCGGCTCCCTGTGATTTATCGCGTCAAAAATTATCTTTGCAACATCCGCGGGACTAGTAGCATGTTCCTGCATAAGGATGAGATTCTCACGGATTTTCCCTAGAATATCAAAATATGCAGAAGATTCGTTCAATGCTCTTTTTGCAGTAACAGAATTTCGTACAAAATCAGTCTTAATAACGCCTGGTTCTATTATGATAACTTTGATTCCGAATGGAAGCAGCTCATGCGCAATCGATTCACTAAGCCCCTCCAAAGCAAATTTCGTACTCACATAGCCTGACATACATGGAAATCCTACTATGCCAGCACCCGAGCTAATATTAACAATTATGCCATTTCTTCGTGTTCGCATGCCAGGAAGAACCCTTTGTATAACTCTTATTACGCCGAACAAATTGGTTTCAAACTGTTGTTTAATTTCATCTGGGGCTAGATCCTCAAAACCCCCCACTAGACCGTACCCTGCATTATTTATTAAAACATCTATTTTCCCTAATTCATTTTCGATCTCTCCAATCGCACTATTTACCGAATCATCATCATCTACGTCTAGTTGAACAAACCTAATTGGAAGTTTTTCTTTTTCTGCTATCTTGCGAAGAGATTCAGATTTTTCCGTGTTCCGCATAGTTGCGCAAGTATGGAACCCATTTCTAGCAAGCAATAAGGATGTCTCATAACCTATTCCACTTGAACTCCCCGTGATTATTGCAACTTTTTTTTGCAATGTTTTCGTGTGATAATTGTGTTTTCAACTACTTAAATGGAACTAAAAATTTGAGCCTGCAAAGTTGAATATAGAAATACAATGATCTCAATATATTTCACTAACACGAAGTGAATGCTTCCCATATCATCTAAAAAATCCGAGTATAAATTGCTAGGGCCTTTACAATCACAGGGTTCAAGTTCTGCTCCATTGTCATGAAAATCGTCAAAGTGCCATTTCATAATATTTTTAACCAATGTAACAGTAACAACAAGATCCTGGAAAGACTATTCCATTACAGATGAGTATTTACTGGTCCCTCATAAGATACATAACACTCGTTATATTGTCTACTGATCAAATATCAAAAAGACCCTCTTCGATAGATGCTTCTCGTTTGAACTTCAAAAATTGAGTGATTTCTTGCAACACACGAATTTCCAGCCTTAATTAGGATTACATGTGATGGAGATTTATACCCAAGACCATAGTTTGTTTCATTGTTTACTTAATAATCTACAGCTGATAAGAATTCTTGCAGAATATTTTAGAACATCAACCAAAGACAAATCATTTAATTTTATATTTCCATCGACTAGAGTTTATATAGTTGGTTGACACTTTGATACTGAATGTATGCATTAAGGCAAGCTAAATTAGACGTCTATGATGTTCCGAAAATAGCGATATATTTGCTTTTGGGCATTTTTTTACTATCTGTTTTTGATGTTGGATTTGATCAGGGACACCTATTAAGTGCGGTTCAGGGTAAAAGAATTTGATACAAAATGGCTTCATGAATTTTACCACGATATGCGACATGCAGCTGGATTTCCTTGTCATTGATTAGATATATTTTATCGAGTAGCATTGCTACTTCATTGTGATTAACACGATGTGAGGATTTCTTCTTTGTTTTCATACTCTCGGTTTCACAAAGATCAAAGCAGAAATGCCCATAATGATATTCTCTATGAGAACCCTAACGAAAGGCTCTTGACATGAATCAAGAAGAAGAACTTTACGTTGGTACTGCGGAATTAGAACACATAGAAATGTATCTTAAGGCGATTTGGCATATACGTGAGAAGAAGGAACAAGTGAAGGTTAGCTCCATAGCCAAGATTCTTAATGTAACCCAACCTTCGGTAGTTCAAATGCTACACAAGCTAAACGATTCTAAGTTGGTCGAGTATAGGAAAGGCAATACAATAATGGAAATGACTCTTGAAGGTGAGAAGGTAGGAGAAAGAATGATCAGGAACACTAGACTATTAGAGGTTATGATGAAAGAGTCGTTAAAAATCGAAATAGATGAAGAAATGGTATGTGGAATAGAGCATCACATGAAAGATATCTTCACTGACGCGTTATGTACGCTACTTAAGCATCCACGAAAATGTCCGCATAATTTTGATATTCCAATGGGGAACTGCTGTAAAAACTAATAGATCGATATTATTCGAATCTATGTTCTTCCCAAATTATATGCCACATATCAAATCAACAAAACAGATAGCTCATGAAAAACATAAATCGTGATGTGCATTCCTGGCAGATGTTTAGAGGAAATCCACAGAGAACAGGAGTCTCTAAGTCTAAGCCAATAACAAAACCATCCCTTCTATGGGTAACAGAAGTCGGACCTACCATTTCCTCTCCAGTCTTTGATAGAGGCAGTTTGTATGTTGCAACAGTAACAGGAAGAATATTTTCTTTGAACATTTTTGAAAGGGTGATAAGATGGAACACAAATTTTGGCCCTTTGATTTCATCACCGTTAATTACAGATTCTCTATTAATTGGGGGAACATTCAATGGCTGGGTCAATGGAGAAAACTTTGGCGATAATAGCATTTTTGCAATTAGTAGAAATGATGGACATACTATATGGGATATTAAAATCGCAGGAGATGTTTTTTCGTCACCTTGTATAGTGAATGAAACTATAGTTATTGGTTCCCTGGATCATAAAATATATTGTGTAGACTTAAGGGGGAACATACTGTGGGATTATGAGACTGATGGTGAAGTCTGGTCTTCACCCTCTCTGGATGGGGAATACGTATTCGTAGGCTCAGATGACGGTAACATCTATTCATTAAATATAGATGGTTCTCTGAGATGGAAAACTAAGCTAAATGGAATGATTAGATCATCCTCGCCATGTTTGTCACGAGAGGAGAAGGTATTATTTTGTGGTACCCATGAAGGTGGAATGTATTGTTTAGACTCAAACAGTGGTTCAATAAAATGGAGTAAAGAAATTCCTAAACCGGTACTTTCATCACCCACTCTGATTCAAAATAAAGTCATTTTTGCTACTTCCAACAATACTGTATACTGTCTTAATTCTGGTGATGGCAAAAGGGTGTGGGAATTTGAAACTGGGGATAAGGTGTGGTCGTCACCGTCATTAGTTGAGAACGACACAATGCTTTTCTTTGGCTGCCTTGATTCCCACATTTACGGGGTAAACATCAGTTCAGGGAGACAGGAGTGGAAATTTCCTACTATGGGTATGGTCGATTCCTCACCATGTATTGCTGATGGCCGTCTATTCATGGCCTCCAGGGATGGTTTGCTATATGTCTTCGGCTTATCATCTTTACCTTCCTACATACGCTGAAAATTAGTTCTTCTCAAGCATATAGGAAAGCAATACGACGTGGTAAGTAATTTTGATTCATTTTATTTCCGAGGATCCCTTTTTGATATATTTGGCATCGCATTCATTGGATATTGAATTAACTAATTTGGGAAATTTTTTGACCAAGTGTAGAATAGCTTAATCCAATTTATCTGGCACTGTCAACAGATAAGTCTGTTTATCTCCTGGAAACTACCAGTCGCAACAGGATTCTTTATCAGTTGGATTAATAAAGTGGGAGGTACATATTCCTTATTTCTCTACAAGGAGGAGAGATCTCTCTTCAACTGATAGTTTTGAATACTTTTCAAAATGTATAACGAATTCAATAGGTACTAATTAACGGAGTTTTCTAATATTGGATAACGACTAATTATTCCCTCAAGTATTTATTATTAAAAGATGATTGCTAAAAGATAACGATACTAGTCGATGAAAGTTTACAGAATTGACATGGGAACACGTGGAAATCATATTCAATGAGGTACATGTAAATCAGGCACACAATTTGGATGGCTTCTTGGACTCAACCGGTAATTTGATCAGTAAGTGATTCCAAAAAGCTATCCACCCCTTTGGCCTTCTGTCCTAACTTTGAATTATCAGCGCAATCTGAATTTTGTTTATGTCCCATACAGGCATTCCCCTCAATTATTTTAACTGGCTGAATTTTAATCTGTTTAGTTTGGACTTCTTCAGGAGGGCCCAATAGGTTCATGGATTTGCCGGTCTTAAATGTTACTATTTTTGATAACGCAGAGTAACCTTCATGGACTACATTCAAGGTTACTTTACTCATAGTCCCTCCGCTCACGGGGGAGATATTCCATGAATACGAAGTTATACCATTACCATCAGTAATAGACGAAAACTTTTTGGAGCTAGAAATCTTTCCTGCAACGCTTGCACCGGAGATTTTTTGTTTAGTTGTCGCATCCAATACGTTGACTGTCAGAGTCTGTGCATCACCAGGATTGACCACTCCCTTCGCAAGATTCACTTGGACCAATAATTGTCCGTGAACTTGGAAATTTGCACTGTATGTACGTGGAACATAGCCTGGGAGGGACACGTTCGCCACCACCTTATAGGCGCCAGGTTTTGATGTAGGATCGAGTGTCCACGAATGGTTATATAGTCCTTGAGAATTAGTAACGCCAGGAAATTCACTTCCCTTCATACCATCTGTAATATGAAGTTGTACGTTCGCACCGGATATCAGTCGAAGTGATTTTGCATCCATGACTTTTGCAACTATACTCTGTGGATCACCAGGATTGACCACTCCCTTCGAAAGATTCACTTGGACCAATAATTGTCCCTGAACTTGGAAATTTGCACTGTATGTACGTGGAACATAGCCTGGGAGGGACACGTTCGCCACTACCTTGTACATTCCAAACTTTGTAGGATCGAGTGTCCACGAATGGTTATATAGTCCTTGAGAATTAGTAATGCCAGGAAATTCACTTTCCTTCTTACCATCTGTAATATGAAGTTGTACGTTCGCACCAGATATCAGTCGAAGTGATTTTGCATCCATAACTTTTAAGACAATACTCTGAGCTTCTCCAGGACTTGCAATGTTTTTTCCAACCTTTAGATCACTAAACAAGGTAGATAGTATCTTGGGTGGGGGGACAGGATGGATCTCGGAAGCAGATATTTGAGATGAATTATTTGTAGAAACTTTGAGATGGGAAGCCAATTGAGGAAGCACCTTACTATTCCCACCATTGTATACAGAAGTGGGATTAGATTTACGGGAGGATTCACTTTGAATACCTGTAACATTAATGCTATTCCATTTCGAGGTAATGACGGAGTTTTTTTGGCACTCTAACTTTGAAGTGAGATTATTAGTACCATTGATAATATTGTGATATGATGGCGAGTAAGTATAAGTCCATGAGGAATAGTCACCTTCACCATAAGGACCTGTGGCTATTGCTTTCTGGAATGGCTTTTGATTATTCCAATCTACAAACACAGTGCAGTTTGAATTTTCATTGTCAGTCGACGTTCCCATAATCGTAAGACTCCCTACAGGCACGCTTTTATCATTAATCGGCGTTATGATTTTTAGTCCCAAAGTACTATCGCTTTGTGATAATTCAGACAAAGTCTCTGCACCGTAGACATGATAAATGAATGAAGCCATTACGAAGGGTATTAAAACAGCAACTAGTAACAGAGAAAGAATAAAATATTTCACGCAAGTGTATCTGATTTAATTATTATAAGTATTGTCTGAATTTGCTCACCTACAAATAACACTATGAATTTTTCTCTTATCAAATACTTAGTTTTTCCCTCTACATGTGTTATAGTCTAATTACTCATCCAAAATGACAATCTTATAGAAATAGATTTCATCAGAGTATTCTCATAGTGATGCGAAGTTCCTAAATTCGCAAGCTTCCTAACTGAAAAATTGAAGCCTCATTCTCGGATAAAATTATACACTGAGGAATTGAATAAGCGTGGATGGCTTACATGAGGACGATGTCCACAATTCTCTATGATTAAGATCCTACAATTATTTTGCTTAACAAAGGGTCGGATGAATTTCAAAGGGATCATCATGTCTTCTCTGCCCCATAAAACAAAGATCTTGGCGTTACTCTTGCCGATATTTTTTGTAAATCTTGGAGCTCTGCTACTCTCTTTTAGAGCAGACACAAAGGCTTCTTTTGCTCCTGGCCTTGACAGTCTTTCAAAAATAATCTTCGCATAAGAGTCTTTAACGGTTCCATCAGCCAACGACGACAAGATGTTTTTCACTTCTTCGAATGATTTGGCTTGAAGGATGCTCAAATACCTGCGCAAGGAAGGCGTACCTTTGAAAGATTTCGGAGGGACACCCGCAGGGCTTATCAAGACAAGTTTGGTGACTGGGACATTATTTTTTATCGCCATTTCCGCGCCTATCTGGCCTCCAAGAGAGGAACCTATAATGGATATATCACAATCTATTCCGATCGTTTGCAGGAATTTAGCAACATAGTCCGAGTAAAAATTGATCGAGTAGTTCATCTTAGGCGAATCGCTTAAACCAAACCCAGGCAAATCAAGAGCGACGATCCTCAAATTTCGTGATGACATCGGTCCGATATTATAATTCCAGCTTTCTATTGAACCCCCTAAGCCATGGATAAAAAGAACCGGTTCTCGGTTCTGATTCTGGTCAATGTATCTGATATTAATTCCATTTATTCTAACATAGTTAACATCCAAGGGACTTCACCACGACTATTTTATTCAAAATTGCAAATTAAAAATCTTACACCTGTATGTGATATTCACAAGGTAATTCCTAACAGTTTTATTTTTTTCCTATTCCTTTCACCTAGACTAATGTATTTTATAGATCGATATGTTTTATTTGGCTACTAACTCTTTCCGCGGTAAAACTATACATATTGTATACTTTTGGGATTTCAATTCTGACCATAGTTTTAGCATCAACTAATAAACATTGAGAAATTCTTGAAATAATCATCTGCCTAAGGAGTCGATACAACAATCTCACAATCTGCCGAAGCAGTGTCGCCATCGGACGGATTGATGAAAGCGGTATCCACGCCAGAACCACATGTGATGGTATCGGGCTTCCCGTCGCTTACGGAAGTTGAACCAACTACATAGCTAGACTCAAGATAATCATCGCCACTACCACCATCTATTTTGTCCGATCCTGAGCCCCCAAGGACCATGTCATTTCCATCGTTTCCATTCAATGTATCATCTCCGGGATCTCCTTGGACAAAATCATCCGCAGTATCACCATCGATCTTGTCCTTACCTCCATTACCAAAAAGACTATCTTTGCCATCTTTGCCCGTTATCTTGTCATCGGCCATTGTGCCATAGAGTGTATCGTCTCTACTAGTCCCAGTTAGGTCAGCGGCAAATACCATAAGAGGAGATTTGATTATTCCCATGAAAAGTGCTAAGGATAAAAATGATAAATATAGCAAAGATTTGAATTGATACTTGGCCACATTTATCATATACTCTTATCCATTAGAACTTCTCGACATAGCAATTATAAAAGCTTCTCTGAATTTTTATCTAAAACTACTAGAGTTGAGTTGATTTGATATATATTCAAGAACATGGTCATCAGTATTGAAGTCATTGGGGTTGATTGGTCATCACATGGTTAGAAAAATGAATCTTTCCTCCCTTTTAGCGAATACAGAATCATCAGTCTACTTAAGACGGAGATTTAAAGAACATTCTTAGTTGAAGACCATCTATTCCTAGTTTGATAAAACTTAGAAGATCTGTACATTTAGAATTTCATTGCGGGTATAAATTGATATAGAGATCATTTAAGTTACCTTAAAAGGGATATGACCTGTGGAAAATAAACTGGCTGGCTAGATATGATATGAATATTGTGAAATAGAAGTTGCAGGAGAAAAGGTGGAGTACATCTGATTGAAATACCGACTCAATATTCCTGTAGGTATCTGTTAGGACAATTTAAGTGGCCAGTGCATTGATGGAAATACAAAAAGTGGCGGGGAGTAAGTTAGAAGGGTTTACTCCTTTTATCACTCTGTAATTGTTACTTCATTCCATACTTATCCTTACCAAAGGGAGATCTACGAGTATACTATTTGTATTCAGATAGAAGAACTTGGTTAGTTGCCATAGGGCTGTGCGGTGCCAGTCCACGTTTTTATAGTTTCAAGTCGCGGGACTTTGTAGCCAGGCAAGCAGTTATGGAATCAAATAAGTTTATTGTCCTCTGCTTCCATGGTATGCGGGATAGCAACCTAATAGCTGCCTTGCTTAGTTTAAATTGCTGTGTCTATCTTCCAATGCATTCAGATTGGTGAGGATTTCTAGGAAACTTATACGTTTTAACGTAAAAAATCCTGAAAACAGGAAATTAGAAAGTGAGTCTATCAATAAATGGGTATATAGTAGAAATATTTTCAAATATTCTTGCGAGAAATGTACATTATCGTTCGGAACATGGAAACAGTTACATCAGCATAAGGTAGAGAGTCATTCTTACTGATAGACAGATGTTCGGACATGTAATAATCGCTTTTAATCACATCGATGCAGGCGCTATTTATATCGAGAATAATCATATTCTAAAGGACTATTTCTACAGAATTGGTATATATTTGGCAATATCTGAATGATTATTAGGTAAGACGATACGACAGAAAGAATTCTCCTTGAATTACACTCTCATAATTTGTTCTCCAATTTTCGCAACGGATCTACCCTTGTCCCTTTTGATTGTGGAATAAGCTTTACGGATCAACTTGAGAGAGCTCGTAACAATGGCATTAATGCTCTATTTGTTACAAATCATAATACAACAGACGGTTATCGGCAGATACTAGAATTCAAAAACAATCATGCAAAGTATAATGATTTGAGCATTTATCCTGCTGAAGAGGTCACGATAGATAATCAAGGACATGTCCTTGCGTATGGTATAACGGAAGAAGTTGAACCTGGTTTGTCATTGGAAGAGACTTTGGACAGAATCAAAAGTCTGAACGGTGTTTCCTCTGCCGCACATCCTTTTGCTGTATCAAATGGCATCAGAGAAAAGGCAATTCATTGTGATTTGATCGAATCTTTCAACAGTAATAATATAGATCATGCCTCAAATTTGGTTGCAACGAAGTTCGCAAGTGATAATCATCTCATTAATGTTGCTGGCAGCGACTCTCATATTGCATCAACTATAGGACGTTGCATGAATTCAGTCGAATGTGAAAACAATCTTGACTCAATCCTTGAATCAATGAGGTCAGGGAAAATCGACATTGTGAAATCGGAATACATCAGCAGAAACGAATTATATGAACATGCACACTATGTGCTTTCTAGCTCAAAAGAATCGATACTCGAATATGCATTGAGCCGTTATCCCCGTTTCTATAAGACAGCAAAATGGACTCTTAATTACTACGTATCTAATCCTCACAATCCATTATGGCATGCTCTTGGAGCTATTGGCCTCTATCTTACTAAGAGGGTATCTGAAAAGGTTAATTTAGGGGGACATGACCCGCATCTATTTCAGAAGAGATCATGGAAAACCCTGATAACTACTAGTCTTGTTCCTTGATACCATGATTTACCTTAAGTTTCGAATTGGTAGTAACTGTATTCTTTAACTTCTTCTTAATCAAAACCTAATAATTTGTCACTTTTTTTTGTCCGTAGAAAATAGTAAATATTGGCTGAATAATTAGGTTCCAGTATTTTGAGTCGGTCACTATCTATTTGCCATTGTTATTGGCATACCTATTGCAATGATGCATCTTGTCCGAGGCAAAGGTTACAAAATTAGTAGTATTTTCAGTCTCTTTTTAATCAGTTTACTTTTGTTAATAGGTCTCTAAATTAATTCTGATTGTTCCCGCATCTCGTATGTGGGACAAGATTGGGTCGATGGTCTTTTGAAAACTCTGGGGCGTATGTAGAGTTTTTGAGAATTTGTGAAAAGACTGTAGATGCCTAGGAACATTAACAACGGGATAATATCAATATGCATCGCGAGCCAGTTTAGGAGCTTTTTACGAAGCATTATTTTTGATTGATTTTGGTAAGAACTTGAGATTTTATTTGTATGCAGACTGAACCCAATAACAGGTAACCGCGGAGCGTTGTGCCCAGAGAAATTCATACACCCGTAAACCGTTGGAAGGTAAGTAGGCTCAGTTTGTCCCTGACATTTAATTATTCAAGTTTGGAACCACCATCCTCTAGCAAAAACCAAATTCAGTCTAAATGATTTTAGATAAGCCGTGATGCTTTCCAAATATTTCAATTAATCACTTAAGCGATCATTCGACTAAGGTTCACCAAATAGTCAGAATATTGCTACCGCTAGACCATCTGTTATTTTAGTCAAAAATCTTGTGTTATAAACATTGGTGCTAATATTATTACTCCTTTTGTTGCTTCCATCAACAATATGGGAATACATTAGAATTTAAATAAGCACTGCATGCAGTGTTATTGTGTCCAACAGACTGATGAGTGTTCAGGAGCTATTCTTTTTTCCTGGAACCGGCGCAAAATTCGAGGGTCATTTTGTTCTTAGTTCATCCGATCCTGGCTTGGCAGCTATAGCAAATGAAATAAAGGAAGCGACATCGGAGGTTCCAAAATACCAATTATTATTAAAACTAAAAAATAAAGAATCGTACGAGATTACAGACTGCTGGATAAATAAATTCGAAAAACAAAACGGTGAATTTACTAAATGCCATTTTTTTTGTAACGATATTGAGAGACTAGACTAGTTTATCTACCAAGCTTAAACCAAAAATTGTCCAATGACTTGTTTTTCAATTCTAGGATTTATTAAGTCACTACATTATGCCGCCTGAAATTTGTAACTTGACTAGAATAAATAAAACCATTTCATGAGACCACTTTTTCAATTGTTATCAGCAAGATTGTTTTATTGAACCGCTAGGAAAATGTTAATTAGCTTCCAGCCCTCTTGATGATGTGATAGCCAAATTCTGTTTTCACAGGTTCTGATATCTCTCCCTTCTTGAGTTTAAAAGCAGCGTCCTCAAAAGTTTTTACCATGACTCCTCTTCCAAATAACCCCAAGTCTCCTCCCCTTTTTCCGCTTCCCTTGTCCGTGGAAAGCTCTCTGGCTAAATTTGCAAAACTCTCACCTTTCTTTAGTCTATCGATTATAGCAATTGCTTCACTTTGTTTTTTGACAAGAATATGGGAACATTTTATTTTGTCTGACAACTGGCAATGATAATCATCGCTCCATTGATAAGAATGTGTTGCTATCTTGAATTAGATTGATTGATGAATTCATTAGTAGACGTATTGCACACGTCTGGTTATACAAAAAAAGTCGTTATAATTAAATAATTTAGACCCCAAATAGGGAACAACCTGGGTTATTTTGAGATATTGATCTTGACTACTTTTAGAAGATTGGACCTATTCTCTTGCTGACTAAGGATATGGAGGTTGGATGGCCTTTTGAATACAAATCTTGTCTAATCCATATTTTATGACTATAACTGAAATGATCAATACTAGTCCTTGAATTAGGTTATAAGGGGGTGGTAATACATAAGTGATAACACCGCAAGTGCCCTTAACGAGCTCCTTTCTTTCTCTACCCTTATTGGTTTGCCACCATCTACATATTGGGGGTATTAATTTAGGCCATAGGTTCTTTAGAAAATCATACCCTTCCGAGATGTAATCTTTCGAGACCTTGGGAACATTCAAACCTGCTGCGAACCCTAGCATTTTAGTTGTTTGAAAGGCAAGGTAAGGATGTTCAATTTGTGACAACTGTACTCCTAAAACAGCGTACGATGTTTTCATGTCATAGTCTAGGAGTGACATAATTATTGAAGCAATGTCGTCGTCTATTTTTAACATGTGCGTTGTATACCTATTTCTTGAGAATTTGGAATTGTCAGCGGACCGTCTTTCACCCATACTTTGCTAGCAATAATTAAACATTATAAATACGTCGGCCTAGTATTCTTTTTTCATAGGTGTTGTCCTGGGCTGCACAAGGAATAGTATGTCACACCAGTTCAATTTATAATCAATAGAAATTTGAAATATTTTGCAATTTCTTGCACTTTATTGTTATTTGCTAGTAGAAATATATATTTCTATAAGAAACTGATCAGAAAGATAAAAATATTACTTTAGGGTATAATTACTATGGATATCTCACAAGTTAGTTTTAGTAATCACACACTGACTTGGCGCCTCAACGTTTTGATGTTTGGGTTGATTGCAGGAGCAATTTCTTCACTTTGCGTAAGTTCGTTGATCCTTTTAACAGAAAAAGTGATTGGCATTCCGGTAGGGACGTTTTATCTCATAATAACTGATGCATTATTACATTCTTCCTCGACCTCAGTATCATATGTAGCCTACGGATTCATTCTGCACCTAGTAACTGGAACTTTACTGGGATTCATTATCGCTATTCCATTTTTGAGAAACAAGCAATATTTCGTAAAGTTAACAAAGTATTCTGAACTGTATGGATCAATTTTCGGTTTTGTTATTTGGGCGGTATTTTTCGTTCCTATATCGTTGATGGTTGTCTTACCTGAAATTAGTCAAATTAGTATGGTTATATTGCAGCAGACACCTACCGGTATAATGTCTGGTATAAATACAAACAGCTTACAAGCAACGGTCTGGGAAACTATAGTTCTTGCGCTTCCCTTCAACGTATTTTATGGACTTATTGTCGGCATTATTATAAAGTCTTTCAATGAAAAATATGTAAGTCGCTTTACATCCATTGAATCCAATATCCTGAAATAGATTCATTTTATTGGGCATTGTTACATCATTCATAATGTAGGCTGCTATTGATATAGAGAAAAATTTATTACTGATTTCGAATCGTACTCCCAACCGATACTTCGTGACGTGATATTTCAATTAATTTCTATAAACTTTTGATAAATGATATTTATTCGCGCCAATAATACTGCGATATCGGAATAAATCCTCATCCCATCTTTACCTTTCGGTTCGGATAATGACGGTTCTACGTCATTAGTATTTGTTGATATCTAATCATTAGTACCGTGCACTATTACCATTGCCCTGAATAGTCCATTGGTCTTATTCCAATTCAGGCGATTCTAATTACGGTTAGTTTTTGTGATATTGACGTGATAGATATATCCTCATCATCTTAATGGTTACCAAAAATAGGTATCTGCATCCTTCTGCCCCAAGTCACATAAATGCAAAAAATAATGATGTTCGAATAATTCCCCACAAACAGAAACGGTCTTGCGAAAGTAGAAAGTTCCAGTCATGGAGTACAACAGTCACAGATAAAGTCCCTTTCAGATGCGCTAATCGAGATTGAAAAAGAAATAATATTGTATACGGTTCTCCATTGCTAGAATACCGACAATTTGAATAAAATCGCATCGCAAATTTACTACCCTAATGGAAAAGTTAGCGAATAAAAATTTGATTCTCGAAGATATGTGATCCAACTCCACATCGCGATTACTGAAGACTTTTGACCTTTCGAAATGACGAGAAAAAGCTTAATGAGCAAGTAAACAACAGACAAATAAGAGATTTGTTTCGTGGATTATTACGCGACATTTCTAGTTGAGAACAAGCAAATTCTCAACTGTTTACCAGGGGAAGCTTGGTGCGAGCAAAAACCCCTGATTGCGTCTTGTTCATGCCCATATTCCTAAGCACTGACCTATCACTATACAGCCGTCGTAAAGATGATACATTAAAAAGGCATGAGAGACACATAGAGAGTGAAGGTTGCTGGTTTGAAAGAATTTGTCCATATATAAAAACATAATAATGATTATTGGAGGTAATGATTAGAAAAAGTGTCTCCAAGTCTAGTTGATTTGTCATCTAAACACCACGTCATGTTGCTTTATGAGACTGAGGACAGATGCAGCAATGCTGCGGTTGCCTGTATTAATGATGGATTAAAGGATGGCCAATTTTGCGTATATGCATCAGTAAATGCGTACGATAGTTCTCACTTATCGAAACTTTCTTCTCAAATTATAAACTATGACCAAAATATTGAGGACGGTAATCTTAAGATTGTCAATTTTAAGCCTCATTATGACTCTGCCTTGAAGGGAGATTTCACTCCTTTTATTAAGCTAAAAATAGAATTAGAAAAGATATTACTACAGCGCAAAAGTGAAGGAAAACGGGACACGATAATGGTTTTTGCAGACGCTGCTTGCTATCTCTCTCACAATAGACAATTTAGGGAATGTGTAGCGTTAGAAAAATGGTGGCAAGATGTTCATACAGAATGGTTAAGAAATAATCAAGATATCACTGTTATTTGCCCTCATCCAAGGACCATCTTGATGGAGGATCCATCTCTAGACATTAAGACCCAGATTGGTGCACAGCATTCATGTACGATTGATTTGGAAAAGGATTTTCCACTATCTGCGATACAAACAAAACAGATACGAATCCTTATTGCAGAACCAGAAATGGATATCAGGAATCTTTATGATGCATTTTTGGATTCTCGAGGTATAGAGGTAATGACTGTTGAAACTGGTAACAAATGCTTGGAGTCCGCTTTCGATACCAACGGTGTTGATTATGATATGATTATATTGGATAGCCACTTAAATGACATTGGCGGACTTGACCTTGCCAGAAGAATACATGAAAGGATGCCTAATCAAAGAATCGTTCTCACTACGACGTTGCCATTGAGCCAGATTAGAAACGTCCTGAATTCAACTGGAATCAATAAAGAAGATGTATTGTTAAAGCCGTTCAAATTTTCTACGCTGCTTTCGGTGATAAAACCAAGATTAACGATTAATTAGATTTTATTTACCCGTTAATTTTATACTTTTACTTGTACCTCATTCCCTCTATGCCTCCAAACAATTCGTGCTAACTAATACGCAGATCAAGAGATTGGACAGAACTAACAGTAGCGAGGATGGATGGTTACATCGTTGCTTGTTTGTTACAAGCCATCAGCTGTCTTGATAGCCGAGGAAAGAAATGCGAACCATTTTTAGGCCCTTAGGCGGTCCTTAGTCGCTTAAACTAATGTTCTATAATTGAGAATTGGAGCTATGGATTTCCGTAGGAAACCTGAGTGTCGATCTTGTCAAACCGACTATTGGTACGTAGATTGAATGGGTATTGCTACCAATATTTTCTACAAATTCAAACTCACCCGTCAACTTGTTTAACTCAATAAATTTCTTGGTCGGTTTTTCACCGAGAATATGATAATGGGCAACGACGCCGCCGACTATGCCCGTGTGAATAAAAAGTATATCTTTATCTTGATAATTTATGGAGTAAAGCAATGGTGTAATACTCATAAACGATTGTGATGTATACAAAATGACTTTCAACATATCTTTCAGCGTTTCATACTCTAAATAAGTAGTAAACCATTCGGCCTGAGACATGAAAGCATAGAACTATTGTTGTTTATTATAGCTTTATTTTGGGATGCAAGGAATGAAATAATTTTAATCATGCTCGAGCAATAATAAATGACGCGTCGCCAGGTATTTCAAATAGGTCAGCCTTTACCGATAAGGAGCCTCAAGTGTCCCAACTGCGAAAAGAACTTTGACTTAAACCAGAATGAATTTATCTTTATGAAATTTCATCAGATTTCGACTAGAGGGTCTTTACAATCCTTTCTAATCCGTCTAATAGATATTACATGAAATATTAGACAATTTCTTATTCCTATTTAAGAATCTCCCTTGAGGTAAGTTAGCTGGGATAGGATATCTTAATGAGGGGGAGATTGTAGGCATACGATAATGCCAAATTTTATGAACCGGAGAAAAAAATTCCTTGTTGATAACTAAGTCTGTCGTGTAGGACCTGTCTTTCTGAACAATATTACGCAATTACCCCTGTAGGAAAATTCATTTTTCCTTGCTATAGATCATAATACTCGGAAATACAAAGATCTCAAGCAGAACAATAATGTGGCGCTTGGGGTATCGTAAATTTGAGTGGCTAAGGCAAGATCCTGGGTTAGAAGAGAATCAGTAGAAATTTCCACAAGAATTGCTAAAAGGGGTTACACGCAAGAAGCGATTACGAACGTATTGAATGTCATTGAGCACGTGATGCGAGAATATGAGAACGTACCAAATGGCCTTTTCTTTGCTCAGCTTCGCGAAGATCTTTCGGTATACGGAAGCTTGTCTGCATGTAACATTGCTCTAAAATATCAAAATCGTGAGCTGAATTCCAGATAAATAGTACACGTTAATTGCAATTTTATTGCGGCTGTCAATAGTTGCAAATTATCAACTGAAGATGGGGCCAGTGGGATTTGAACCTTGCTGGTAAGTGGGGTCAGTTCATTATTTACTCAATATTTCTATTATCCTTTGAAGACCATTCAGATATATTTAGGGGAACGTCGTTGTGTACTACCACTTGAGCTTCCAGTTACTACTGCAACCCTCTGATCAGGATTAACTGTCATAACAACTACAAACTAGCTGAGCCAGATAAAGCTATTTCTCTTAATAATGAACGGGATTAATTGTACGGGAGGTAATTAGGCAATATGGATTAGTCAGTATATATACAAGCAAATCTTTACCGTATGTTAATACTTGAAATATTTTTTATACAAACTGATTTCACCTAGGTCAACCTTCCCTCAGGATATTACTGCGGCCGAAGGGAAATTAATACAAGATCATCTTGCATACTGGCAACAGTTGGCTGACAGAAGAATCGCTATAATCTTTGGCCCAGTTTCTGATCCTAAAGGTGCATACGGTCTGGCGATCGTAGAAGTAGAAGAGGAGGCTTTTGTCGATGAAATTGCCACAAAAGATCCTGCGATTAAAGTGCGGTCGGTTTTAGATTTGAAGTCTACCCAATGCATGAACCTGTTTTACGAAAATAATTCATGAAAATGATTCTAGTTAAGAGTGGTCTTATATGCATAAGAACCCTATCAAAATCTAATTGTCTAATTATCAGGTTTCAGATAATACTTTCTTACATCGCCATTCTTGGAACTAAATTTACTCACAATATCCCTTCCCCTAACCGTATCCGCTAAGACTACAGAAGGGCGCCAGGTACTAGTTAGGTACCAAAGTGAAGCTCTAGCTAAATTCGCTCAAGCTAATTATTTGGACTGCAGGTAATCCACTGATTATCACTTGGTATCTGCATGGGCTCATCAATGCGAATGTTTTTTATTTATTCATAGTATTTTAAGGGTTATGGGATACTTCTCATTTAGTATTAGTGGTATTACCACCAAAGAATTTGAATAACTGATCTATTACAAATTTTGGTTGCTCTTCTGGAATCCAATGTCCCGAAAGTGGGACTGTGATGCCAGTTACATTTGAGGCTAATGATTGTAACGAGCTGTATGCAAAGTTACCTGGATAATCGCCGCCTAAAGCCGGATAAATATCGCCACCCAGTGCTAATACAGGAGTTGTTATCTTAGCCTTCGCCGTTTCTTTGTTCTGCTCTGCATCAATAGGAAAAGCTCGAAAATGTTCTAATGATCCACGCAATCCACCTGGAGCTACAAGGTGACTTGCCCATACATCAATGTCTTGCTCCGTTATTGCAGCCGGATTATAAGATAATCCCCTCATAAACCATGAAATATATTCTCGCTCTTTACCTTGTATGAGAGCTTCTGGTATGTCACGTGTTTGATAAAAAGAAAACCACCAAGGCCCATTCTGACCGAAGGCTAGGGGTAGAAAGCCGGGGAATGGAAAATCCATGATCACCAATTTGGTTACGTTACCCGGATGCTCCGCGGTATATGAAAATGCTGGCTGACTTCCGACATCGTGCGCTGCTAGGAAAATTTTATTAAAACCTAACTGGGTCATCAACTGATAAATGTCCTCTGCAATCGTCTTACCATCATAACCAGTCATTGGTTTTGAAGAATCACCAAATCCCCGAAGATCAGGTGCAATAACAGTGTAGTTTTTGGCCAAAGCTGGCATAACATGTCTCCATTCATACCATGACTGTGGATATCCATGCAACAATACAATAGGATCTCCTTTGCCGCCCATTACATAATGAATCTGAATGCCGTTTACAGTTGCCATATGATGCGAAAAAGTTACATTATCAATCTGAAAAGATATGCCATCCAGTAGACTTTGTTTATCTGTAGAGGTTAGATTACCTTCTGACGGATGCACTTGTGCTACTATAGGTTGGAGTTGCAAGTAACTGATTCCAACAAGTAAAATTGCTGTTCCAATAAGCAGAAAACTCGGGCTAATATCGTACCTGAATATAAATTTGTTAATATAAGATATTGACAAGTACTTTCTCTGTCTATTTACTTGCATATAATATTATTTGATTCAGCATTTGCCAGATTTCAAATCAATATAGTTTAAGTCTATTATCAGTAGAGACTTCCGGCAACTAGTATAATACCAATAATCATTTTGATGATCTGTCATTCTACAAGTCTCTGACCGAATGCAAATAAACCTGCTAAACAATATCTACCTCGCCTACATCTGAATAGAAACATTTTGTGGTAGGAAAAAAGGCCGATTTCTATTAATAATGAATCATCTCTTCAACTACCCGAAAGTAAAGGTATAGAATTGAAATCCTTTTCCTTTAACATCAATTACGATAGAGTGACCGGTGTAGTTATTATGGATAGCTAAATTATACAGCCTTTGTCCATCAATTCTGAAACTGCTATCAGATGATAAATCCTCGCCTAGTGAATTGTTCAATGGTGGTCCTACGGCTGCATCTTTTTCTTTATCATTAAAAACAACTCCCCTACCATTTCCTCCAGCTATTATGTTTACAGACTTTCCATAATATACCAAAACAATTCGTCCAGTATCACTTTGTAATTCCATATTAGCAGGATTATTTTTCCACTCGCCTTGAAGGTATACTACGTCAGGTTTAAAATTTGTACTTGATGAGATTGAGTATGAAACTGTCTGATCCTGTCTAAAGCCTTCAGGGTTTCCAAGTGGAGCTCTGGCTGTTTTATACCCTATGTATATTTCAGGTGTTGTGCTCCGTCCTAAGTCTACATAATACAAACTGCCTCGTTTGATTGGCGCCATTGGAGTTGCATCGAGGCTTATTTCTTTTGCGCCCATGAGAGGAGCGCGTTCGGCCAATAGGGACTGAATTGATTTTTCTATTTGGTCGTAGCCACCCTCTCCTATATGATCATTCCTTATAAATCCTTGACTATCAATCAAGTAGTATCTAGGCCAATAATTATTTCCATATGCGGTCCAAGTTCCATGTTCACTGTCTAGTAACACTGGATAGGCTATCCCAAATCTTTGGACAGCATCCTTAACATTAGTATAGTTTTTCTCGAATTGAAATTCAGGTGAATGAACACCAACTACAACCAAACCATTCTTAGAATATTTTTGATACCAATCGTCAATGTACGGCATTGGACGAATCGAGTTTATGCACGTGTATGTCCAGACGTACATTAACACTACTTTTCCATTAAGAGATGAAAGTGTAATTGGACTATTATTAGGTGTATTAATGTAACCACCGATTTGAGCGAATTCGGGCGCCTTCGTGAATTGCGACTTGTCGATTTGCTCGGATATGGTAGCATTAAGCCTAATCGTTATTATGGTACGATTTTCCATCATTTCAGTTGCTACTATCGGATGAGACACTCCTTTTTGGGTGGCGTTCCCCATATTGGTATAATTTCTTTCGAATTCAAGTTCGGGCGAATGAACACCACCACCTATGACTGAGCTTTTGCCTTCTAGTTGTTGTGCTAACGCAGTTTGATGATTGTTCAAACTAATTTCAAGTAAAATGATACTAGTTGTGATTATACTAATGGAGATTATTAGAGACGTTGATGAATGAAATAATGAGATTCTCTCAGTATTCATCATACCCATTTATTGTCTATTCTATTTAAAACTTCTAGATTCAATGATATTGAAATTACGATAACTCAGAAATTGCAGTTACTCTATTATCGTAAACGTCGTCTAACAGCTCACCATTTTCAGAAAAGGTGTTCATGACTCTTGAAATGGTAAAGGCTGAGGGAATTGAAGGATCTCCCAGTTCGGCAAAAACCAATCTGAGCTGCTGTGTGGCGTTCACTCCTCCATATATTCCTGGAGAGTAGGAAACAACAATTGCTGAAGGCTTGAAGAAATATTCCTCCAGAAAATAATTCAAAGTATTCTTCATAGCAGCAGATGTACTACGATTATATTCAGGAGTAACAGCCACATAGCCTTCCGCATCTTTTATTTTTGTGCGAAGATCTTTCAATTTCTGTGGTGGATTTATCATCTCTTTGTACATTCTATCTAATAGAGGGAGGTTTAATTCGAGTGGGTCAATGAAAAATACAGTATGGTTTCTGTCCAGAGCTTTTCTCCATCCATCGCGCAACTTTGATAACCTTGGCGATTTCGCCTTACGGACCCGACAATTAGCGCTATCTTGGCCATCAATTCCTTATCCTGCAGAAACTCCATTGGTCGGCCCAAGTAACTTGTGGGTTAACTAAAATACTACGATCCTTATTCTATAATATGGCTGCAAATATTCCACCATATCTACCAAAGCTATTCATGCTATGAGGATACTAGTTCCGGTATTGGAACTTAAACTTAAAAACAAGCGATTGCAGCATCCAAATAATGGTTGAAATTGGTTTATTCGAAATTATTGAGTTGGGAGCCCCACTAGGAATAATTGGTACAATGTTTATAGTTCTGTATTTTTCGAGGAAGCAAACACAGGGTTTCAACTTGGATATCGAAACAAAGGTTCTCAATGACTTGGATGAAAAGGTTCGCAGGATGGCAGAAATCATAATTGAAAAACCATCGTTGCAAAAAGTCATGTATAAACTTGAAATGCCTTCAGAAGAGTTAGCATTTGCGTTTTATATTTTGTTTATTTCTTCTAATGCTTATGCGATGCGTCAAAGAAATGTGCTCAAGGATAATGAATGGACAGGATGGTTACAATGGATGAGAAATTCATTTAGGTATGGAACTATAGCTGAACATTGGAAACTAGTACAGTCAGAGAATTGGTTTGATCCTTCCTTCCAAGCATTTGTCAATAAGGAATTGGTCCCTTGGGCTCATAAAAATAATGGAAGTCAGGGTTCTAAGTTAAGTTATTTTGTGCTTCCTTTTGTTGCATTTAGGATTAATTCGGCGATCTCATCTGGGTGAGTTACAAGTGACGCATGGCTAGAGTTAAGGGATATAGTAGTAGCATTCATTCGTTTTGCAAACATACGTTCTGCGTCAGGAGGGATAATGTGGTCGGCCTCAGACACCTCAAACCATGTGGGAAGTTGCTTCCAAGCTGGAGGGCCAGATGGTTCGGTAAGAAGTGATAGATGTGCTGGCTTTTGAACAGCGGCCATGGTTTCAGCTTCAGTCGCATTTGCATCCTGAACAAACGCTCCGTGGAACATCTTTGGGTTTAGGTACACAAATCCTCCGCTATCGGGAACCAATAATCCTGGAGGTAATTTTTTAACATCGACGAAATTACCGGTAGATTCACCCTCATCGGGAGCAAAGGCTGCAACGTAGACAAGCCCTGTTACGTTTTGATTATTATAACCGGCATTCGTGATTACAAATCCCCCATAGGAGTGCCCTACGAGTATTGCTGCTCCACCAACTAAGTCGATTGCACGCTTTACAGTAGCAACATCATCTGCTAGAGAATGAGCTGGAAGTTGCACTGCAATAACTTTATGTCCTGCGTTCTGTAGTATCGGAATTACTTTACTCCATGAAGACCCATCTGCCCATAAACCATGAACTAAAACGATATTCGTAGCGTTTGTTGTCGCAAGTCCGATACTCCTTGAGGTTGCATTAATGTCTTATTCTGTGAGGCTGGCGAAGCCATAATACGAGGGCAATATAAAGACCAGAAGTAAAGTTATGCTCAGGCTCAATAAACCAAAAAATTTTATCTTTTCACTATGTCTTTGCA
>CAVSLF010000011.1:0-659223 GCA_963728595.1 uncultured Nitrososphaeraceae archaeon | reverse complement strand
CATGAATCAGCTGATCACGCTGTTGATGCCGCCGCGCATGTCCGAAGCTCGAGCTCCGAGACGAGGGAATCCCCGAAGAATACATGACGGCGGTAGTGGTGCCGACCCTGCTCGGCAGCGTGCACGGGGTGGAAGAAGCGCTCGAGCACCTCGAAGTGCAGTACCTCGCCAACCGCGACCCCAACCTCCGCTTTGCGATCCTGAGCGACTTCACCGATTCACCCACGGAAACGCGCGAGGGATGACGAAATACTCGCCGCGGCGACGGCGGGACGCAGCTACTCAACGCGAAGTATGCCCGGAGGTGGCCCGGACATCTTCTTCCTCTTTCATCGGCCGCGCCTCTGGAATCCGGGGCAGGGCGTGTGGATGGGGTGGGAGCGGAAGCGCGGCAAGCTCGCACAGTTCAACAGGTTTCTGCGCGGGTCGGCCGACGCGTTCACGCACCATCGTCGGCGACACGGGCGCCCGCAGGAATCGTTCGCTACGTCATCACTCTCGATTCAGATACGGTGCTGCCCCGGGATGCGGCACAGCTGCTGGTCGGGACCATTGCGCATCCGCTGAACCGCGCCGCACTATGATCCGAGAATCGGCCGGATCGCGCGCGGCTACGGATACTCCAGCCGCGAGTCGGAGTATCGCTCACGAGCGCGCACATCCGTACTTCGCGGCGATTCATCTCTCGGGCATCCGGGCGTCGATCCATACACGACGGCCGTCTCGGACGTGTATCAGGACCTTTTCGGCGAAGGAAGCTTCACCGGAAAGGGATCTACGATGTCGACGCGTTCGAGCACGCGACGCACGGACGATTTCCCGAAAACACGCTGCTCAGCCACGACCTGATCGAGGGAGCGTACGCGCGGCCGGCCTCGCGACCGATATCGAGGTCTACGACGACTATCCGGCGCGCTATCTCACATTCACGCGCCGCAAGCACCGCTGGATTCGCGGCGACTGGCAGCTCCTCGACTGGCTGAAGGGACGCGTTCCCGGTCCGGATGGCCCGGGCCAAACCGGCTGTCGGCGATCTCGCGCTGGAAGATCTTCGACAACCTGCGACGAGTCTCGTCGAGATCGCCCAGCTCGCGCTGCTGATCGCGGGCTGGTTCCTTCTGCCGGGATCCGGTCACAGTGGACGGCATCGTTGCTCGGGCAATCGCATTTCCGTGGCTGTTCTCGCTCCTTCTCGCTGCTCCGCCCGCCGCGCGACCAGTCATGGCTCGCGTACTATGCACGCGGTGCGCGCGACGCGATCACGAACCTGCAGCAGTTCGGGCTGGCGGTCGTCTTCCTCCCGCACCAGGCGGTTGTCTCGGCCGACGCGATCGTCCGCACCCTGTACCGCCTGCTCATCAGGCAGCGGAATCTTCTCGAGTGGCAGACCGCCTCGCAGGTCGAGCGCGCGATCTCGCGGGTCGCGCTCGAAATCTGGCGGCGATGTGGCCGGTAGTGCTGTCGCTGTCTGTAGCTGTGGCGATCGCGTCGATCACGTCAGACGTCGGCGCCGGATGCAATCCGCGAGCGGCTTCTGCTTTCGTGCGACCACGCTTCCGCTGCTCGTGCTGTGGCTCGGCGACGCCGACATCGCGTTCGCTTGAGCGCGCCTGCGATGCTCCGCGAAATGCGCCTTACCGACGCGAGCGACGCCAGCTAGTGCGGTACGCGAAGCTGCACTGGAGTTCTTCGAGCAGTTCGTCACCGAAGAAACCCACTGGCTCGCACCGGACAACTTTCAGGAGGATCCCGAGCCCGTTTCGCGATCGGACTTCGCCCACGAACATCGGCCTTCAGCTGCTCTCAATCGTATAGCGCCGTCGATCTCGGCTTCATCACGCTCGAGACATGATCGACCGGGTGGAGAATGTATTCCGCTCGCTCGAGCGGATGCGAGCGCTTCCACGGACACTTCTTCAACTGGTACGACCTGCGACGATCTGCGGTGCTCGAGCCGGCGTACGTCTCGACCGTCGACAGCGGCAACTTCGCCGGCCATCTCATCGCTCTCAAGCAGGCATGCTACGAGATGATCAGATCGGCGTGCTGCCGACGCCCGAGGACGACAAGCGGTTGCGGGCGATTGCCGAGCGCGCGCACGCGTACGCCCTGGAGATGGACTTCCGGTTCCTGTTCGACAAGAGGAGGAAGCTGTTCTCGATCGGCTATCACATTCGGCGCAACAGCTTCGACAACTCGTACTACGATCTGCTCGCTTCGGAGTCGCGGCTGGCGTCGTTCATCGCGATGGCGAAGGACGATGTGTCAGTCGATCACTGGTTCAGGCTCGGCCGTTCGCTGACCTCTGCCGGCGGAACGACGCACGCTGATCTCGTGGAGCGGCAGCATGTTCGAGTACCTGATGCCGGCGCTGGTGATCAGACATTCCCTTCACGCTGCTGACCAGACCCATCACGGAGCGGTGAAGCGCCAGATCGCGTATGGCGCGGAGCGTGGCGTGCCGTGGGGAATCCCGAGAATCGCGTACAACGTGCGCGACCGCCCCAGACCTATCAGTACCGCGGCTTCGGCGTTCCCGATCTCGCGCTCAAGCGCGGACTGAGCAAAGAGCTGGTCGTCGCTCCGTATGCGACGGCGCTCGCGATGCTGGTCGAGCCGCACGCAGGCGCATCAAGAATCTTACGGTGCTCGAAGCCGAGGGAGCGCTCGGGCCGTACGGATTCCGTGACGCGTCGACTACACGCGTCCGCTCCCGGGCATCAGAAAGCGATGGTCGGCGCCTACATGGCGCACCACATCGGAATGAGCATCGTCGCGTTCGACAACGCGCTGAAACGGAATATCTGGCAGCGCCGCTTTCACCCCGACCCGCTTGTTCGCTCGGCGGAGCTGATGCTGCAGGAGAGAATTCCGCGGCGGCTCGTGCTCCAGGATCGTGCAGCGCGACGACGCGTGCGCACGTGCCGAGCGAGACGGAGAAGCCGGCCGTGCGCGAGCTCGACACGGCCGAACACGCCGCAGCCGCGGATCGGATTCTCGGGAACGTTCCGTATACGATCGATCATGAGCAACTGCGGGCGGCGGCGTGCAGCCGGTACGGACGACTCGCCGTCAACCGATGGCGCAACGACGGAACGCGCGACAACTACGGGCAGTGGTGCTACGTGAAGGACCTGTCGAACGGACGACTGTGGTCCGCGGCGTCATCAGCCTGTGGCGCGCCGAAGCCAACTGGTACCGCGTGTTGTTTGCCAGCGATCGCGTCACGTTCATCCGTCGCGACGGCGACATCGAGACGGTGATGGAGATCGCCGTTGCTTCGGACGACGCTGCCGAAGTTCGTCGGGTGATCATCTACAACCGCTCGTCCGCTGCACGCGAGATCGAGATGACGAGCTACGCGGAGATAGTGCTCGCAGCCGCTCGATGTCGACCGGGCGCATCCGGCGTTCGGTAATCTTTTCGTGCAGACCGAATGGCTTCCGGGCAGCTCGGCGATTCTCGCGATGCGCCGCCCGCGCTCCGCTACGGAGAAAGTCAGATGGTGCGGCACATGTCGCAGCGGTGGGACCCAGCTCGACGACCGGTGTTACGTGCGAGACGGATCGCGCGAAATTCGTTGGGCGAGGTCGCTCGACTCGCGACCCCGTGCGCTGGACCAGGGGGCCGAGCTCTCGGGGACCGTCGGCGCGGTGCTCGATCCCATCTTCGCGCTCCGGGCGAAGGTGAGCATCGCAGCCGGCCGCTCCGCCGAAGTGACGTTCACGACATACGTGACAGAGGATCGTGAGAGCGCCATTCAGCTCGCCGACCTCTATCATGACCCGTACAGCGCACGCCGCGCGCTCGATCTCTCGTGGGCGCAGGCGCAAGCTGAGCTACGCGACCTCGGGATAAGCCCGGCGGACGCAGCGCTATATCAGGAGCTCGCCGGTCACCTGTTGTATGCTCACCCCGGCTTCAGGGGTTTAGCGGAGAAAGGGCAAGAGACACAGCTCGGGCAGGACGAGCTGTGGGCAATGGGCATTTCCGGCGACTGGCCGATTCTCCTGGCGACACTCGAAGCACCAGTGGGCTTATCGAGCGTTCGGCAGCTGCTTCGCGTCCATCAGTACTGGCGGCTCAAGGGAATTACGTGCGATCTGGTGATTCTGAACCTTCATCCGCCGACATATCTGCAGGAGCTCGCCGACGAGCTGCTGGCGACTGTGATGGCGTCGAGCGAATCCGGATTCCTCGACCGTCCGGGAGGCGTCTTACATCAGGCGCGCGGACCTGCTGAAACCGGAAGATGTAGAGCTTCTCTACAGCATCGCCCGCATCCAGGTGGATTGCGACGGGCTCGGACTTGGAAACTTCCTCGAGTTTCCCCATGTGGAGGATGACTACACGACCCGGGTTGCCGCTGCGGCGCCGGAGGTTCTGGCGCGAGAGCTTGTCGCTCCGGTCGTGACTGGAATCAGGCGACCAAGCCGTCCTGTGTCTGCCCGCGTTCCTGCAGCTACGCGCACTTCTTCAACGAGAGTGCCGATAACGACCCCCGTGACGTCGACTCCATCCGTCTACGCTCCCATTGCCGCGGATGCACGCGAGAATGTCAGCGTGTCCGGTGACGGCCTGCGATACTTCAATGGAATCGGCGGATACAACGATCGCAACGAATACGAGATCCGAATTTCCGGTGACACGCTTCCGCCAGTGCCGTGGGTCAACGTCATTGGCAATCCTGCAGCCGGACTCTGCATCAGCGAGAACGGAAGCGGAGCAACGTGGGCCTCGAACAGCTCTTTCAGGCTGACTCCGTGGCACAATGATCCGGTGGAGGATCCAACCGGCGATTGCATCTACATCCGCGACACAGACAACGGCGATTTGTGGACACCTACGCCGGAGCCGATCAGAGAAACCACACAGTACACAGTGAAGCACGGAGCGGGATACACGGTATTCGAGCACGAGCATGACGAAATAGCAACGTCACTGCGCGTGGGATTGCCCAAAGAAGACCCGCTGAAAATCAGCGTGCTCACGATAACGAACAATGGCGGCACCACACGACGCCTGGTGGTAACGAGCTACACCGAGTGGTTGCTCGGCACCGACCGCGAGAAGACCCAGCAGCACGTCCGCACGAAGATGGATGAAGATTCGAGCACGATGCTCGCGTACAGCCGCTTTGATCCGCAGTTCTCGCAGTATGTAGCGTTTGCATCAGTCAGTGATCCGGTCGTCGCGTACACGGCGGCCAGGCGTGAATTCCTCGGACGCAACGGCGCGTATTCGGCTCCAGCCGCGCTGTCTCGCAATGGAATGACGGAGGACAGCGGAGACACAATCGATCCCTGCAGCGCAATGCAGATGCGCCTGGAGCTTGCTCCTGGAGAAACGCATCAGATCGTCGTGTTGCTCGGCGCGTGCGTGGGTGAGGAAGAAGCAAGACGTGTTGTCGCAAAGCATCGTGCGCCGACCGCGGCTGTTGTGGCTTTGGACGAAGCCGCGCAGACATGGCGCAACCGGCTCGATCTCATTTCCGTGAAGACACCGGAGCCGACATTCGACCTGATGCTGAACTACTGGATCCTGTATCAGGCGCTCTCGTCGCCGCATGTGGGCCCGGCTTGGGCTGTATCAGTGGAGCGGGGCGTACGGGTTCCGTGACCAGCTTCAGGACGTAATGGCGTTTGCGTACTCGGAGCCGCAAATGGCAAGAGAGCACATCCTCCGAAGTGCGTCCCGTCAGTTCGAGGAAGGGGATGTGCAGCACTGGTGGCACCCTCAAAGCGGGCGCGGCATCCGTACGCGGTTCTCAGACGATCTCGTCTGGCTTCCCTATGTGGTGAACCATTACGTCAGCCTGTCCGCAGACACTTCGATATTCGACGAGAAGGTGCCGTACCTGACGATGCGCCAGCTCAATTCAGATGAGGCACGAGCTGTACGACCTGCCGCAAGTGTCGGAGATGATAGAGCCGCTCTATGATCATTGCGTCCGAGCGCTGAGACGAGCGTGCACCAAAGGCGAACACGGCCTTCCGCTGATTGGAAGCGGTGACTGGAACGACGGCATGAATCGCGTCGGCATCGAAGGAAGAGGTGAGAGTGTCTGGCTCGCCTGGTTTCTGATAGTGACGCTAAAAAAATTCGCTGAGCACGCGGACGCACGCGGTGACAGGGAAGTCTGCACTGAGCTCGTGAGAATTGCGGATGAATACAACGAAGCTGTAGAACGTGCGGGATGGGACGGCGCGTGGTACCGCCGGGCGTACTTCGACGACGGGTCACCGCTCGGTTCTGCAGAGAGTGACGACTGCAAGATCGACTCGATTGCTCAGAGCTGGAGTGTGATCTCACGAGCCGGTGAGCCCGCGCGCACGCGAACCGCGATGAAGTCCCTGAACGAGCAACTCGTGCGGGAAGACGCGCGGTTGATCATGCTGCTCACGCCGCCGTTCACAGACAGCAAACACGACCCGGGTTATATCCAGGGATACCTGCCGGGCGTGAGAGAGAACGGCGCGCAATACACTCACGCGGCACTATGGGTCGTGCTTGCCACCGCATTGCAAGGACACGGGAACCGCGCCTTCGAGTTGTACCAGATGATCAATCCTCTCACGCACGCAGGGACACCGGACGAGGTCGCGCGGTACAAGGTCGAGCCATACGTCGTGGCGGCGGACGTCTATACTGCCGAAGGACACCTCGGTCGCGGAGGATGGACGTGGTACACAGGCTCCGGAAGCTGGATGTACCGTGTTGGGCTGGAGGCAATTCTCGGCTTCACGAAGCGCGGAAATACGCTCGAAATGGATCCCTGTATTCCCGCGAGCTGGCCGGAATTCAGCGTCGTGTACAAATGCGGCTCGAGCAGCTACTCGATAACAGTTCGAAATCCGCATGGCGCCGAGCGCGGGGTGGCGACTACGACGCTGGATGGCGTGACGCTAGGTGGCCCGATCCCGCTTACCGATGACGGCCAGCGTCACGAAGTCATTGTGACGCTGGGGCCCCCGATTCCACCTCAGTCAGCGGCGTAATCGCCGGTCCGTTCACGACCTGGCCATAAGGATCGAACCGCGAGCCATGGCAGGGACAATCCCAGGTTTTCTCGGCGGTATTCCAGTCGACGATGCAGTAAAGATGAGTGCAGACCGCGGAGCGCTCGTGGAAATTGCCTTGCTCGTCGCGATACACAGCGATCTTGCTCATCCCTCGCCGGATTATCGCACCGGTTCCCGGCGCGATCTCATCGTATGAGGTGACGTCGCCGCTCGTCGCCCAGTCGCTGTATTGTCCGGCGACGTTGAGCGTCTCTTTGAGAAACTCAGAGGTAGCGCGAAGCGTGACGCGTGATGGGTCGTAGAGCTTGGACCACGGATTCTTTTTGCCAAGTATGAGATCCGTGAGCAGGATACCCGCGATCGTTCCGTGGGTGATGCCGTTTCCGGAATCTCCGGTGGCAATGAAGATGTGCTGGTCCGAGCCGGGATTTTTCCCAATGAAAGCCATGTAGTCAACCGGCTCCATGATCTGGCCTGACCACCGGAAGTCGATGTTCTGGATCATCGGGAAACGCTGGCGCGTCCATTCCTCGAGGCGTTTGAACCGCTCCTCGGCGTCATCAGCCTGTCCGGTCTTGTGATCTTCGCCGCCTACGATCAAAAGCTCTTCCGTACGGGAAGGATTTATCAGCGGGTCAACTTCCTGAAGGCGAACGTAGTGGTAGGGGTCAGCCGTATCCCAATAGAGTCCGCGTGGAACCGATTCTCGCGGGATTCTCGCTGCGATAACGTAAGTGCGATACGCCGACTGCTTCGTGTGCAGAATGACCCAGTCGTTGACAGGCGAATTAGTGGCAACGACGACGTTGTCGGCAATGATCGTATAACCTTCTGCTGTCATGACTTTGGCCGGCTCTCCGTCCTCGATGCTCTCGGCGTGAGCGCCTGAGAAGAGGTGGCCACCGTCGCGCATGATTGCGCGAGCAAGGCCATTCAGGTATTTGAGGGGATGAAACTGAGCCTGTCGCGGAAAGCAGAGCGCGGGTCCGCTGTCAAAGGAGTCAACAGGCACACGCTCGACCAACTCGACATCGACAAGGCCTGCCTGATGCGCGGCCTCGAGCTCCCGCTCGAGAAGCTTTCTGTCTTCGCCGGGTCCGAGAAACAGATAGCCGTCGACTCTTTCGAAATCGCAATCGATGTCCTCGAGTGAAGCGATCGCTTCGATGCGGTTAATGGCGGCAGTGTGACTCTCAGCTGCCATTCGGGCTCCGAGCTCGCCGTGCAGCTTCTCGATCTCAGCGTAACGATCGTCCAGCGCGGCGGTGATGTGGGCTGTTGAGCGCCCCGTTTCGCCGCCTCCAATCGGGCCGTCATCGATTACTACAACGGCACGGCCTGCCCGGGCCAGCAGATATGCGGTCGTCATTCCGGCAATGCCGGCGCCGACTATACAGACGTTGGTGCGGATGTCATGGGAGATTGTCGGAAGCTCCGGGACATCGGTAGCCATCCAGACAGACGTAGTGTGGCCGGAGTCGCTTCGCATTGCCTGTTAATTGCGTGTGATTGATGAGATTCGAGGAGTGCAGCGGCGCTATGGCGCATAGGGTATGCCACGTGATACTCTAGCCGAACAAGTCGGTAAGCACACCCGCACACTAACGCTCACACGCTAAGACAATGGACAAGAAGGTTCTCGAAGCGGCGGAGGCCGCGTTCCCCAAGGCCGAAAACGCCGTCACGCTCGGCGCAATCATCCATGATGGTGAAGCCGATCCGAGGCCGATCGTTTCGATTCCAATTGCGATGATGAACCGTCATGGTCTCATTGCCGGAGCGACTGGAACGGGCAAGACGCGGACGCTGCAGCTGATAGCGGAGCAGCTGTCCAGTGCCGGCGTCCCGGTTTTCGTAGCCGATATCAAAGGTGACATATCGGGCCTCGGCACAAACGGCGCGTCCAACGACCGCATCACGACACGGGCGAAAGAGACCGGATACGACTGGAAGCCCTCCGCTTTCCCGGTAGAATTCCTGAGTCTTTCGGGGTCGAAGGGAGCGCAGCTGCGAGCGACTGTCTCGTCGTTCGGTCCGCTTCTCCTTGCGAGAGTGCTGGGTCTCAACGACACGCAATCGAGTGTTCTAGCGCTCGTGTTCAAGTACTGCGACGACAAGGGCTTGCTGCTCCTCGATTTCGCTGATCTTCGCGCGGTGCTTCAGTATCTCACCACAGATGGTGCTGCCGAGCTCAAGACGTATGGTGGAATGTCGAAGCAAACCGTTGGCGTTCTGCTCCGGGAAATGGTGCAGCTGGAGCAGCAGGGAGCCGAGACGTTTTTCGGCGAGCCCGAGTTCGACATTCAGGATCTGATGCAGGAGCGTGACGGGCGCGGCTTGATAAGCATTCTCGAGCTGCAGGACATACAGGACAAGCCGGACCTGTTCAGTACGTTCATGCTGTGGATGCTGGCGACACTCTATCACGAGCTGCCTGAAGTCGGGGACATCGACAAGCCAAAGCTTGTGTTCTTCTTTGATGAAGCTCATCTCGTTTTTGACGACGCAAGCAAAGCACTGCTGGATCAGATTCAGCAGGTAGTGCGGCTCATTCGATCGAAGGGTGTTGGCGTGTTCTTCATCACGCAGAGTCCAAAGGACATTCACGAGGATGTGCTGGCGCAGCTTGGCCACAGGGTGCAGCACGCATTGCGTGCATTCACCCCGGATGATGACAAGGCGCTGCGCGCGGCCGCCAGGACTTTTCCCAAGACAAAGTTCTACGACGTAGAAGAGACACTCACGACACTCGGGATAGGGGAAGCGTTCACGACAGTTCTCTCACCGAAAGGGGTTCCGACGCCGCCATTTGCGACGCGGCTCATTCCTCCGTCGTCGAGCATGTCGCCGTTGCCGGACGCGGATCTCGCGCAACGCGTGTCGAGCTCACCGCAGGTGCGGGAATACGCGCAGGCGATTGACAGGGAAAGTGCGAGGGAGCGTCTGGCCGCGAGAGTTGCTCCTGATGCGGTTGCTCCTGAGCCTCGAGCTCCATGGCAGCAAGCGCCTGCCGCGCCGCCCGCATCTGCAGCCCCGGCGGGTCGGCGCAGCGCCAAGGAGCCACCGAGCACGTTTGAGCAGGTTCTAAAGTCGCCTGTTGCGCGCACTGTTGCTGGTGCGGTAACGCGCGGGATCATGGGAGCCTTGTTCGGCGCACCGCGGCGGAGATCACCTCGGCGCTGGTAGTGCCATGAGCTACGACAAAGGGCTTGTTGCTCGCATTGCGGATGGGCTTGCCCAAATAGGTGAAGGTGGAATCCGGGAGAAGAACGTTTTTGGTGGGCGCGGATTCATGGACGGAAAGTCGGCGTTCGTTATCGCATGGGATTCCGACATCATCGTCAAGACGAATCCCGCGGAGTACAAGGAATGTCTTGCGGAGGGTGGAGTTACACCGTTCGCGCCTGATGGTGAGAACCCCATGAGCACCTGGGTTGTCGTCTCGGCTGATGTCATTGCTGACGATCCCGAGCTTGTTGAATGGCTGCGGCGGGGGCTTCGCGGAGTTCGGCGCTGACTATAGTATCATTATGATACTAACTACCGCTACCCGTACCTGTTGGCCGTTACCCGCCTGCCGTTATCCGCTTACCGTTTCCCGTCGCCCGCCGCCCGCCGCCCGCCGCCCGCTACCCGTTGAGACCTACTCGATGTCCTTTAGAATTGCGCGCACCGGCGCCGCATCCAGCGACATCATCTTTATCGGGAACGCCATCAGCTCATAATAGCCCGGCGTAATCCGCCGCAGATCGAGATTCTCCAGAATGCAGGCGTTGCCGGAGAAGATCATCTTGTGGACCGGCAGACTCTTACTGTGGCGCTCGTCAACCGACGGCGCGTCGACTCCCAGCAGGCGAAGCCCGCGGCCAACAAGCGTTCGAGCGCATGTCTCCGACAGCCGCGGCCATGACTCAGGAAAACTGCCTGCGCCGATTGTGCTGCCGGTCTTGAGAAGAATGCGCTCCACGCTTCCGTCGCCGACTGCAGCGTCGATGGCGGCAATCTCGATTTCTTCACTTATGCTCGTCACATCGACGACTGCTGCACGTCCATAAAACGCTTCGAGGGGAAGCTCGTGGGAGCCTGACCAGCCTGTCCTGACGTGAAGCGGTGCATCGGCGTGCGTACCTACGTGCGGACTCGTCGTGTAGGCCGAGACGTTGACGCTCGAGCCCTGCGCCAGGGTTGCACTCCAGGTGCAGGAAAAAGGCGTGTCATTCGGCCATTCCGGAGTTCCATTCGCGAGAGTGATGCTGATGTCGCGGAGCCTCACGCCTTAGTGGACTCCGCAGGTTTTACCATCTGCTTCGCGATGTCGACGATCCTGTCGACGGTGAGCCCGAGGTGAGTATAGATGTCCTTGTACGGAGCAGATGCACCGAAGCGGTCGATTCCAATGATCATGCCGTCATCACCTACCCACCGGTACCACGACATCGGGTGAGCTGCTTCGACAGCGATGCGCCTGACTCCAGGAGGCAAAACGTGTTTCGATACTCCTGCGTTTCTCGGGCGAACAGCTCGTGACTCGGCATGCTCACGGCGCGAGCCCGGATTCCATCCTTCGCCAATCGCTCGCTGGCTTCGAGAATGAGCGCCACTTCCGATCCAGTCGAGATGAGAATGATTTGCGGCGCACCACCGGAGGAATCGGCAAGCACGTACGCCCCGTGCGCAACTCCGCTCGCCGACGCGTATTTCGTGCGATCGATCAAGCCAAGCTTCTGCCGCGTGAGCACGAGCGCGACAGGACCATTCTTGTTCTTCAGCGTGACTCGCCACGCTTCGGCCGTTTCCGACGCATCGGCTGGCCGAATCACCGTGATCCCGGGAATCGCACGGAGAGCGCCCAGCTGCTCGACCGGTTGATGGGTCGGACCGTCTTCTCCCAGCCCGATCGAGTCGTGAGTGTAAACGTACACCGTATGCACTTTCATGATTGACGCGAGGCGAATCGGCGGCCGCATGTAATCCGAAAAAATCAGGAAGGTCGCCCCGTACGGGATTACCCCGCCGTGAAGCGGCCATCCCGTTCATGATCGATCCCATTCCGTGCTCGCGAATTCCGAAATGGAAATTGCGACCGGAGTGATTGTCAGGGACCGAAGCTCGGCTCACCCTTCACGATCGTGTTCGTTGATGAGGCGAGATCGGCTGACCCACCAACGAGCTCGGGCACTTTCGGCGCGATGGCATTGAGTACCATGCCCGAGGCGGCTCGGCTGGCGATGTTGCCGTTGTTGGCGGTGAACGTGGGAATCAGATCTTCCCAGCCATCCATCAGCTCGCCCTGAATACGGCGCTCGAGCTCCGCTGCAACATCGGGGATTTGCTGACCTGTAGGCTCTGGTAACGCTTCTGCCATTCGGACTGGAACTCTCTGCCGCGCGCACCGATCTTCCGCCAGTGCTCGAGCGCTTCGGGTGCGACAAAGAATGGCTCCTGAGACGGATACCCCAGCGCTTGCTTCGTCAGCTTGATCTCGTCCTCGCCCAGCGGCGACCCGTGCGCCTCGGCTGTGTCGTCTTGTTCGGACTTCCGTAACCGATATGCGAGCGCACGATGATCAGTGATGGCGATCGCGCTCTGCCTTTGCGGCGGTGATAGCCTTGATCGAGGGCATCGAGTCGTTCACATCATCCACTCGCGAACGTGCCAGCCGTACTCTCGAATCTCTGCAGTGTCGTCGCTGTACGTGAGAGCCGTGTCGCCCTCGATCGTGATGTGATTGTCGTCGTAGATCCCGACGATCTTGCCGAGTCCGCGTGTCCGGCAAAGGAAGCGGCTTCGTGTGACACGCCTTCCATCAGTCGCCATCACTCGCGATGAAGTACGTGTGGTGGTCCATGATCGTCGTGGCTTTCGCGATTGAACAACGATCCGAGCAGCGCTTCACCAACCGCCATTCCAACGGCGTTTCCGAACCCCTGACCGAGCGGGCCCGTGGTCGTTTCGACTCCAGGGGTATAGCCGTACTCCGGATGACCCGGCGTCTTGCTCTCCCACTGCCGGAACTGCTTGATGTCGTCGAGAGTCAGATCGTAGCCGGTGAGATAGAGCACGCTGTAGAGCAGCATCGAAGCGTGGCCCGCCGAGAGCACGAACCGGTCGCGGTCGAGCCAGTTTGGATCGGCGGGATTGTATCGGAGATGCCGGGTCCATAGCACGTAAGCGAGAGGCGCGAGCGCCATTGGGGTGCCGGGATGGCCCGAGTCCGCTTTCTGGACTGCATCCATCGACAGGACGCGAATGGCGTTGATGCAGAGATTATCGAGCTTTGCGGAAGAAGTCTGCTCCATATCGGTCATCAAATTAGTCCCTTGCAGTGTGTCAGGCATTCGGGCCGCGCAGCATCATGGGGAGACGAATGTTCGGAAGCAGCGCCTCGATCTCGAATCGGCGAGGCTCGAGCCAAGTAGGAAGCTTGAGTGACTGGCCCAGTGAATCGACGGGCTCGTCGACCGTGAAGCCAGGAGGATCTGTTGCGATCTCGAACAATACTCCACCGGGCTCGCGGAAATAGACCGAGTGGAAATAGTCGCGATCGATCACAGGCGTCACGTTGTATCCGAGCGCAACCAGGTCGGTTCTCATTTCCGCCTGTGCCGCATCATCGGGTGCACGGAACGCGACGTGGTGAACGGTTCCCGCGCCCATAACTCCAGGCCAGAGCCCGGGTACGCATCTCAAGTCCACGATCGACCCCGATTGCGTCCCGTCATCCCCAGACTCTGCTGCATAACGAAAGATGCTCGCCTGCTCGCGCACGGCATGAAATCCCAACTGGTCGGTGAGCAGCTTTCCGGTGAGCTCACAGCTCTCCTGCCACAACGTCACGGAATAGATGCCGCGAATGGAATGCTCGGCCGGAACAGCGCGTGTTTCCCATCCAGTGCGTGATTCTGCTGACGGATGGGCAACCAGCTCGCCCATGAATCCATCCGGATCCTTGAACGCAATCACGCGCTCTTCGTCGAAGCGCGACACGGGTTGGCTGAACTCGACGTGATACTTGATGAATCGCTCGATCCAGAAGCCCACTGAGCTGGGTACGATCGAGAACGAGGCGACCGCGACCTGACCGGAGCCCTGGCGGCCGCGGCGAGCATCGGGCCACGGAAAGAATGTCAGAATGCTGCCGGGAGCTCCTTCAGCGTCGCCAAAGTAAAAATGGTATGTAGTGGGATCATCGAAGTTCACGGTGCGCTTTACGAGGCGCATGCCGAGAATCCCGGCATAGAAGTCGAGGTTTCGCTGAGGGTCGCTTGCTATCGCCGTGACGTGGTGGATGCCGGCGTGAACCTCCGTCATTCGTATCCGGGTTCCGAATCAACCATCTGTTCCTTGCAGTGCCTCGGTGGAATACATTTGGGCTCTCAAGTTTATGGCTCCTTTGGGGCAATGCACATGCCGCTTAACGACCCTCGTTCCGCGAGTCAGAAATTGCAGCGATCAGGCGACTCACTCCGAAGCCTGAGCGATCCCGAGACGCTCGCCAAGTTCGCTCAGAATCTTCGGGAAGGGATCTACATCACGAACGAGGACGGGCGAGATCCTCGACGCAAACCCCGCTTTTCTCGAGATCTTCGGCGTCCCCAGTCTCGAAGAATGCGGGAACTACCGAGTCGGCGATTTCGTCGACGCTAGATCTTCGGAAGCGGAGATCGCACTCATGGAGCGTGAAGGGTCGCTCCGAGACCGCGAGCTCGAGATCACGCGGCTCGACGGAACAGTGCGCACGCTGCTCGACACGTGGTACAGCATCACGGATCCCGGTACCGGCGAGACTGATCTTTCACGGAATCCTCGTCGACATCACCGCGCAGGAAACTCGAGACCCAGCTACGCGAACAGAGTATTCGTGATCCTCTTACGGGATGTTTCAACCGCCGGCAGCTCCAGACATTGTACGAGCGACCAGCGTCGGACGATGAACGTGGGGCTGTATCTACGCCGACATCGACCATTTCAAGCAGTACAACGACGAGCACGGCACGCGGCGGGCGATGCCGTCTGCTCAAGATGAGCCGGTTCCTGATGCGGCACGTGCGGGCGGAAGAGCCGGTGGTGCGAATGGGTGGCGACGAGTTTCTGATCATTCTGCTCGGCGCGGACCCGAGGCCACAGAGCGGGTGGCTCACCGGCTCGCAAAGGCGGGCGCGGAGACGCGGTCCTGTTTCGTTTTCGCTTGGATGGGCGCGCGAGGCAGGGAAGCCGAGAAGCTCGAGGAGACGGCGAATCGCGCCGACCATGTGCTCATCGAGGTCCGGATCGTTATGCGACCCGGAACGTACACCGCGGCGAGGCCGATGACCCGAGCGTCAACTGACGCCGAAACAGAACTGTACAAGAGCCCGTTAGCCGTTGCCGACGTACCTGTTGGCCGCTAGCCTTACCCTGCGTTACCCTCACCTGCTAGTTACCGCAACTACCGAGTGTGCAAGAACTGCCTCGGCGCGCGTCCCTTCATAGACGCCACCCACCGAGGTTTCCATGCGCAGGCTGTTACCGCTGTCATTCCTTCTAGTTATTCAGCTCCTTCCCTGCATTTGCCAGGGATGGATTATTCCGCGACCCTGTCCGCCGCGTCCGTGCCCGGACGGCCCGTGCTCGTGTGACCCACGTGGCCAGAGCGTTGTGCGACAGTCGAGTGACGTGCGACGCCGAGCTGTCGAATCGGCGTCCTGCGCTACGAAGTGACCGAGACTTTCGTTAACCGACGGACGGAGGACTCGGCGAGGCCGACTACATCTTTCCGCTGCCGGAGGGCGCGGCATTCCAGGATCTGAAGCTCTCGATCAACGGCGAGCTCGTTTCGGGCGAAACGATGAGCGCCAGCGGAAGCGCGGCGCATTTACGAACAGATCGTAAGACAACAGCGCGACCCTGCGCTGGTCGAATGGATGGGCTATGGCCTGCTCCGCGCCCGGATTTTCCCGATCGCTCCGGGGGAGGAGAAGAAAGTCGTCGTGCGGTTTCAGATCAGTGGCCGAGCGCGAAGGCGATGCGCTCCGAATGGACTACTTCCGTGGCACGAAGCCGGGACCGGAGATACGACAGAACATTCCGGAAAGTCGATTGGCCTTTACTCTGACTTATCCAACGGATGCGACGTACGGGAATGCGTATTCCCCGACGCATTCACTTCGCACGAGTACGAAACGGGTCAAAGCGTGAAGTGACGTGTAAACGGAGACGGTAGGGAGATAACGCTCCTCGTCCCCGTGCGCCGATCAACGGCCCCCTCTATCTCGATGCTCGCGTATGCGCCCGCGCGGGAGCCGGGATTCGCTCTGATCACGCTTTCGCCGCCGGCGGTTGCGCCGAGAATCACCGACCGAGACGTAACACTGGTGCTCGATGTGTCAGGGTCGATGAGCGGCGTCAAGATCAGACAGGCGCGGGAGGCCGGAAAGCAGCTGCTGGCGACTCTAGGCTCGTCAGACCGATTCCGTCTGGTCGATTTCTCGACGGACGTGCGAACATTCCGCGACGAATTCGTGTACGCGACACCGCGAAACGTGCGAGCTGCGTCCGAGTATCTGGAGTCGCTGGACGCATCGGGGTCGACAAACATCTCCGGCGCGCTCGAAGAGGCGCTCGTCCGTCCGTTACTTCCGGGCGCCTCGGCCTGGTTCTGTTCGTGACCGATGGCGAGCCAACGGTCGGAGAGCGCGATCCGGAAGCAATTGCGGCGCGAGTGGCAAGACTCCGAGGAGCGCGCAGAATCTTTTCATTTGGTGTGGGGGCCGAGCTGAATGTGTCGCTCGTCGAGCGACTGGCGCTCGAGGGCCGCGGCACCGCGCACTTCGTGCGGCCGAACGAATCCGTGGAACGCGCGGTATCCATAGTTGCGAGCCGGCTCACAAGTCCGGTGATCACCGACATGAGAGTGTTCGCCGACGGTGTGCGGCTGCTCAAGCGCATCCGTCCCAGGCTTCGGACATCTTCGCGGGACAGGATTTTGTGATGCTTGCACGGTACGAGCGCGACGGAGCTACGCGTCTTCGTTTCGCCGGCACGACAGCAAGTGGGCCAGTCGAATGGACCAGCCGAGTGGTATTTCCGGAGAGCTCGCGCGAGAATTCATTCATCGCGCGTCTGTGGGCGACGCAGCGCGTTGGCTACCTGAGCGCGGAGAAGCGGAGGCATGGCGGATCGAGCGAGGTCGACGATGAGATTCGCGAGCTTGGTGAGCAGTACGGGATACCGACGGAATTCTCGTCATATCTGGTTCTCGAGCCGGGGATGGATCCGCGGCGGCTACGCGGGAACTTGAATGCACCGCCACCTCCCGCGGTACTTCAGAGCCGAATCGAAGGCGCCGTTACGGCCCCAGCCGCTGCAGCCGGCGCTGCAAAATCGACATTCGAGTCCGCTCGCACATCGGCCGATCAGCGAGCTGCTACCACTCTGTCTGCTGCCGATGAAGCGTCGGGAGTCTCGCGGGACAAGGACGGTCTTCGCCGAGCCGGCAACAGACTGTTCGTGATGAGAGACAGCGTGTGGACCGATACCGGACTCAAGGACTCGATGCAGCGGGTGAAGGTCCGCGCATATTCGAGCCGCATGGTTCCGTCTCGTCGATCTGCTGCCCGAGCTGCGTGAAGCTTTTGCCCTTGGCGATCAGGTGATCGTTGCGGGTCGCTCCGTGGCAGTGGAAATCAGTCCGACAGGCGTGGATCATTGAGCGAGTCGGAGCTCAGAAGTCTGCAATCGAAATGGTGACAATTTGACCGACGTCGACCGTCTCTTCCGAACCTACAACGCTGCGCTCGTGCGATACCTGACGCGGAGACTCGGCGACCGCGATTGGGCGGAAGAAGTGGCGCAGGAGACATTCCTGCGTGCGCTGCGGCAGGAGTCGCTCACGAACGAAAGAGCATGGCTGTTTGCAGTTGCGACCAATCTCGTGAGTGACGAAGCACGCAAGGCATCGCGTCAGCGCAGACATCTTGCGCTGCTCGCGGAAGAGGAGAGGGAAGTTGCTGTCGAGCCCGCTGAGTCGACGCTCGAGCGCGCGCAGGAAGCGGCATTGGCGCGAAAGGCAGTGGACGCGCTCGCAGAAAGGGATCGGCTCGCGCTGTTGATGCGTGAAGAAGGGCTCGACTATTCGGAGATCGCGGAAGCGCTCGAGCTGTCGCCGGGATCGGTAGGAACAACGTTGTCACGGGCTCGACGGCGGCTGGTGGAGAGTTACGAAGCGCTGCAACGAGAGCGCGAAGCGAGGGAGAAGAATGCAGCATCTTGATGAAGGAACAATTCACACCTGGATCGACGGGGAGCTTTCGCCCGAGCAGGGCGGGGAAATAGAAGCGCACGTCGCCGAGTGTCCCGAGTGTGCAGCGATGGTTGCTGAAGCTCACGGACTGGTTGCGGCGTCGACGCGAATCCTGACTGCACTCGACGACGTTCCGGGAGGTGTGATTCCATCCGTCCCTGATATCGCGCCGGCTCAGATCGTACGCCGGCGCTGGTACCAGAGGACCGATGTGCGCGCCGCAGCGGCGCTGCTTCTTGTGGCGGGAACTTCGCTGGTTATGGTGCAGCGCGGCGCGGATTCGAGTGCCTCGCGTGCCATGCTTGCGACGGATGACAAAGGTCAACCGACTCCAGCGGCTGGTGCCGAAGCATCAGCCGCGGGTCCGGCTACGGGTAACCGCCGAGCAATGGCTGATGCGGCACCGAATTCAGCCTTCATAGGAGTGCCGGAGCAGGCAAAACCAGCAGCGTCCGAGCGAGTGTCCGGAACTCCAGCGCGCGGGGCGGAAGCGAAGTCAGGCTTCGCGAGCCCCAGGGATCAGGTCGCGCAGGAAAACGCGAGGGCAGATGCACCATCCCCGAAACTTCAAGCGCGCGACGAGTCGCGAAGGTTAATGGAAGAAGCTCCACGGAAACGAGCAGCCGATGTTGCGAGTGCTCTACCGGCATCGCCGCTCGCTCGTGCTGGCGCTGCCGCGCCGCCAATCGTGGCAGCGCCGGCCGAAGATCGCTTAGGCACGAAGGCTCCTGACTTTGTGAAGGGGCGAGTCATCGACAAACAGAGTGGCAAGGGCGTGCCGCAGGCTCAGGTGCTCGTTGAAGGGACCACGCTCGATGGCGCTACGGACAAGGACGGGAACTTCAAGATCGCGAATGTGCCGCCGGGCGATCAGCGCCTTCGCGTGCGCAGGCTCGGCTATGAAGTCGCTACGGTTCCGCTTGCAAAAGAATCGAGAGAGAATGAGGCGGCCAACACTGTTGCGTTGACTCCGAGCAAGACGCGGCTGGAAGAGGTGGTCGTTTCAGGCGCCGTCGCAGCGCCTGCGATGTCGACTCTTGGTGCGGCGATGAGCAAGACTGCTGAAGCTGGAGCATTGCGCATCGTTCGCGCGGACAGCACGGCTGGTATCAAGCGGACGACTTACGAAGTCTCAAAGGGCGTTGAGGTAGTTCTCACTGATTCGCCAGTCGAGACTGCGGCCGAGCGAGATGCCGCTATCCGTCAAAAAGTCGCGGCGCCGCCGAGCGCACCCGCGCTACCCGTGCCACCCGCAGCGGCCGGTCAACGTGAGACCGCCGTAAGCGGTCAAGTGGCCGGAGCGACGGTACTGTCTGCAAGGAGTGCGCAGGTCAACACCATTTCGTGGACAGACCGCGGCCGCAAATACGTTTTGACCGGGCGAACTGTTATAGACCAAGATAGAGTAGTATAGCACCCGGAAGACCGTTGGCGAGGTCAAAGGGTTTAAATCAATAGAAACAAGGGCAAAAGTTTGGTTGTCCAAAAAGAATCCTGTGCTATTCCTTTGGAAGTCCAATACTCTAAAGTTCTCAGTAGATGAATATTCGACTAAAAAGCTATTCCAACTCAGTTGTCTTGTTTGTCCACTGGGTTTCCTTTTGATAGTCTACCCCAAATTTTCCGGTTGTCGGGTTGTTATCGATATCAATCAGTACGCCGTAAACCACAGTATTCGCTCCATAATTTGAAGGCGTGGCATGTATTGGCCCGTTTAGCCAAAGGGTAGCATTAAGAATTTTACCGTTGCTGCCTATAAGTAATTCTCCGAATATCTGAAGAATTGTCAAGAAAATCTTTGTAATCCGCTATTGTCTGCTTCCCGTTCGTACTATTTATTTGGATTCCATCATGAACTCCTGTGGCAATTTCTTGTCGTGGAAAGGGCGTAAATACGTCAGACGCTAGGGCTGGCAGGCAGTAAACCATAATTGATAAGCTGCCGGATAAGGCTAGCATGATTAGTATAGATATAGCTAATTGCCAATAAACGATAGATAAAAGTAAACTGGCAGGATAATATTTCTTTCTTGTAGGAGCATATTTATTTACAGAAATATGAGGGGACATGTGGCAATAAAAGTGAATTTTAAATCAGCTAATCCACAGAAATTCCTAAATAAATATTTGATCTGTTCGGTTTTGATGTTGATTTCGTTTAACACCGTTGCATCAATACGAAAATACGTACCTGACACCTTTGGACAATTATCGTCCACCAATTCAACAGCCCTGTCTAACAGTTCTGGACAATTCTTAGATTTCAAAATTGCAGCAAGTCAGGGATTTATTTCGCCTCTTCTTCTGGTTCCAATTGATGCTCTAGGCGATGATGTTTACTTTGCGTGGTCTAGCAACAAAACAGGCAATTTCGAAGTATTTTTTACCAGGAGCACCGACAAGGGAAAAACTATTGAAAATGCAACGAACCTTAGTAACTCGATTAATGCGGTGTCAGAGGATGTCTCGCTTGAGGCAGAGGGAGACAATGTGTATGTTTCATGGTGGGAAAATTACGAAAACGCATCGAGGATTCCAGTCTACATAACCTCGGATGACAATGGCAGATCATTTGGCGAAAAGGTTATTCTCAGCGATTCAATCAAGTAGAGTGTCAAATTTTCTTAGAGACCATCAATTCAATTTAGTATTTGGTGCAAGACTACGAAATAGAAAGATACTAATAAAAGGTAACTATTTTGTTATGCATAACAATCAATAGCGACTAACTTTTTTCGTATTTTTTTCTTTTTTTCTTTTCTCTCTTGAGCTTCAGCGGCTTCTTGATTATCCCTCCTAACAGACTCTAAATATTCCTCGTCATCGCCCATAAATTACACTATTAATAATAACATAAATAAAATTTTACCTCTCAGAACTCGAATCAATAAATGTAAATTTTCTATTCTGCTATTTTCCACCGGTTATAAAATCAATAGATTTCTGGATAAAGGTTACAAAAGAGAGGCAAAGTAACGTTAAACTAGGATAGTATAGAATCAGGACTAGGGTTTTCGATTACACCGATTACGATCATTACTAAGTTCTGTATTGTTATAACCTCAAAACTAACACGTCACAAAACTGCAGATAAATCACCCATGATATTAGCACAAAAGAACAGTAATCCTGAAATACGAAATAGCCGAATATAATAATCCTCTTGATTAAATGAGAATGAAAAGGACACAACAAAAAAACTAACAACACAAAATATTATAGACGCCATCAGATGGGGAAGCGATTTATTTGATTCTATAGCGGCTGATACATATCACTATACATCCATCAATAATGTCAACATACGTTATTGTGTCAACTTAAGCCGTAAGCAGTACTATGCCAGACTCTCTAAATTGACTAAAGCAGGTCTGGTTAAACGGGTAAATGGAAGGTACTTACTGACATTTTTTGGTACTGTGATTTATGATGTACAACTAGAATTTCGTAGAGCGGTAGATTCTCATTTGAAAACTAACGAACCTGAATCAAGCAATGTCGTAGCCTTTCAAACTTCTTTAGCGTAAGCATTCCTTAAGGATACTATCAGTTTATCAAATTTTTCGGTATATACGTAGGTGTTCTGCAAGAAGGAACAAGCAAACAACTCATATTTTCTAGGTGGGGGTACTGTCGATAGATTTGTAAAAAATTTCATGATTTCCCGGGGTATCGTCTTCCCATACCATATGTAACTTGTTATTAGATATAGATATTGAAGGACACTCTGAGGTTCCCTCATTGTCGCTAACGTTTATTATTTGGCCAAATGTGGCTCCCCCGTCGACACTTTTTCTAAGGAATATTTCTTCGTTTCCAGAAACGTTCTCCTGCCAAGCTACGTAGAGGTTTTTGCTATCAAACACAGTCTCTACATTTGAAGAGTCATTAAGGTTTTCAGAAATATCAACAATTTTGCCAAAATTGTTTCCATAGTCAATACTTTGAGCATAGTAAAGTTTGTGCTGACCCGTTGAGTTGGAACTTGTCCAAAATACCAGAACGTTATTATCAAAAGCGCTAATCTGCGACTCTCCATCATCAAAATAATTTGCAATTTTCACCGGCGATACGGGAAGATTGGTTGTGGTAGTTGCAGGTTTAGTAAATATTATTTGATGACTCTTATCTTTGGTTGTGTTTGTATTCCAGGTTACATAATTTTGATCCTTAAACGCCACTACCTTAGGGAAAGATTGGCTGTCTGAGGAGCCCAGATTATCTATGTTTTCAAAAGTTAACCCTCTGTCTCTGCTTTCTGCCAGTATTATTTTATTTCCACCGTGTGAACTATAATCATTCCATACTGCTGTCACTTTTGAGCCGACAGCAGTTAATTCCGCGTTAGATGAAGTATTATTGCCTTTACTCAATTTGACAGCGCGAGCAAAGCTTTCACCACCGTCGGCACTACCTCTAAAGAACACCTGCCTAGCACCAGTACTATCGTCAACCCACAAAACATACACATTATTTTCTACTGCTGCAATCTGAGGGTGCTCGGAAAAGCCTTTGTTGTTACTTAGATTTACAGGATCATTAAAATTAATTCCCCCATCTTTGCTACTCATAAAGTAAATATCATAGTTTTTGGCATCAGGGCCTGGTACTGACTGTTCCCATACAATGTAAACATTGTCTCCAAATGAAGCAATTTGAGAATAAACGGAATCCTCATTATTATTGCTAAGGTTTCTTGTGGCGTTTAGGTAAGTATTAGAAATAGAATCCTGCATCACATCTTCTGTGCCCAATGCCAAGGTCAAAGGGCTCAATTCTTCAATCAGCAGACCAACCGTCCAGGTTATTAACAGGGAGAAGGCAAAATAAAACATAATAAATTTCAAGTTTTTCAATATACGGGCAACTCCATGCTTATATAAAGTGATATTAGAGGTTATAATCCTGGTTTAATCTACTCAGACAAATCGAAGTTATTTACGGTCAAGACCGTCTTTTTGCCGAAAATGTCTAGGATTTCGATCCCAAGGGATTTTGGCAGCCTTTTTTTAAGAAAAAGATCCAAAATGATCTAAATTTATTCTACCATATTACTATTCAGTCAATCAATAGAATAGCAATGGCAAGACCATGATTGAGGCCACGACCACAATCTCAAAATCGCAAATAGTTCAATAACTTTTAATTGTAATAGTTGACACTGTTAAGTGGAATAACATATTGCTATTATCTTGAGTAGACAATTATTTTCAATAATGCTAGTATGTTAGACTATTAAAAATAACGACTTTGCATAAGTATCAAGAAATTATTTTACTCAATGTAATCAATTGATTGTAAGGGAATTTTGTTCGTATTATATAAGATCAATAGTATTGATTCATTTCAAATTCTTTATGAATTACACCCCAGATTCAACTAGGACAAATACATCTTGAAAAAAGAAATTGTCCGCTTATCGTCGAGATTCATAGGATTGTTCCTGATCGCAGTACTCCTTGTATCGACTACGGGACTTGGACTCAATTTATCTGCACCAGTCCTGGCCGCCAAAAATCCAGTTAAATGTACTGATACACTGATTAAAGGAGTAACAGCAAGCGCATCGGATGTTAACTTTCCAGCATTGGCGGTCTTAGATCAAAATCCAATGACATTGTGGTCAACTTATGGCAAAGTTTCATGGATACAACTCGATCTTGGAAAGGCAAAGACCGTATGCAACATAGATATAAGTTGGTATAAAGGAGATCAGCGAAATAATAATTTTGCCATCTCAATTTCAAATGATGGATCTTCGTACAAAACTCTATTTGACTCAAAGAGCACAGGAACAACTGCGACATTTGAAAGATATGATCTCCAAAATGTAGTTGCCAGGTACATAAAAATTACTGTTAATGGTAACACGCAGAACAATTATGCCAGTATAATCGACATAAAGGTGAATAGCAACGAAGGTAATAGCAGCAATCACCTAGATAAAAAGAGTGTAACTGCATCTGAGGAGTGCGTCAAAACGAAGGTCTCAAAGGTGACGGCATCTGGGAACCAAAAGGCATATGTTCCTAATAACGTGATTGATAATAATGGCAAAACAAGATGGGTAAACGAAAACAAAAACTCTTGGATAAAACTTTACCTAGAAAAGACACAGACTATTTGTGGTATTGATGTTCAATGGAATAAAGGAGACTCTAGGGTTTATAGCTTTACAGTGTCTATCTCAAATGATAATAAGAAATTCACCGACGTAGCAAAGCTAAAGAGCAGCGGGAAAACGAATGGTCTTGAATCATATGACCTGAAGGAAGTTAGTGCAAGGATTGTACGAATTACCGTCACAGCAAATACCGAGAATAATTTTGCAAGTATAGTGGAGATAACAGTTGGATCAAAGCAATCACCGAATCCTTCTCCTCCTCCCCCAAGTTCTGATAAGTGTAAGTCTGACCTTCCCGTATCTGGTGTTGAATCCAGTGGAAGTCAATCAGGAAACCCTGCTTCAAGTGCAACTGATAACGATCCCATTAGTAGATGGTCAAATCAAGGGTTTGGTTCATGGATACAAGTTGACCTCGGAGATGTAAGGAAGATTTGTTCGGCAGATATATCGTGGTATAAAGGAAATGAAAGGCAATACACATTTGATATTTCTAGTTCACAAGATGGTAACGAATTTAGTAAAATCTTTTCAGGTATCAATACTGTTACAGACGCCCCTGAAAAATATACCTTTAGCGAAACAGAAGCAAGATATGTAAAGATAACAGTCACAGGAAATACTCAAAACAACTGGGCAAGCATATCGGAAGTAGAAATATTAGGATCCCCTGATTCAACTTCTCCTCCCCCTTCTCCGACTCCGACTCCGACACCCACACCCACACCCACACCAATTCCACAAGAAATTTGCGGAGATGGGATAGATAACAATAATGATGGACAGATAGATGAGGGATGTCCTTCAAATCCCCCCGCTCCTCCTCCAAATGGTAATCCTGATAGTGACGGTGTCCATAAGATATATCCTACAGCTCAGGGCGGAGACTCTTGGTTCTTCAATCCAGAAAATCCTGAAGATGGTCAATTCGATCCTAACGGCGCAGATATTTCGAAAAATGTTGACGGTAGTTGGCATCTAGACCCTGGAACGACTAGGATGCTAGTATTCCCCAAGAGCGCAGGACTCTTGTCTGACGATGCAAGAGGAAATTTGCCAACATATGATTATTCTGAGCTTGCACAGATAGGTCATTGGTATAAGCCGACTGATTGGAAAAACACTGAGATGACGGGTTACTTTAAAGTAATATCCACGAAATCAGGCGACGGGATTTCGTTTGTAACAAGAAGTGTTAGACACAATGAAGATATATACGACGGCTGCGGAGGTTCCTCTTATCATAATAATATTAGGTTTGAGGGTACATTCCAGGTACAAGAAAGAACAGTGGCACGTAAATTATGATATCCTGCCTCCTACAGATAATGGTATAGATTCCATAATCAATAAATGGGTCGGATTCAAGGGTGTTGTTTATAATTTACCTGATGGAAGTGTAAAACTGGAATCATACGTAGACAAGGATAACAATAATAATTGGCAAAAAGCGGCTGAATTGATAGATTCTGGCAAATGGGGCGACGATATGACGCATTGCAGTGCAAAAACATCAGGTGCTGTAATATCCTGGGGTTCGCCTATGATCATTTTCAAATCTACTGGTGTAACATACGATTTCAAGAAACTATCTATTAGGGAAATAGCACCTCCGCTGTAAATTACCAGACATTGATCCGATATGTTTTGGATTTCCGGAAATATCGAACATCTAGAAGGGAAAGTACTTATTGAAAAATAGAAAAGGTCAAAGATTTATTTCATTCCAGGTATTCCTTGCGGATATCAATACCCTATCGGTCAAATGTTGACAGATATACGACATCATATCGCCAAGATATGATGGAAATAAAACATTTTGGTCAAAGAAATGGATAAGAATTTATCCATCTTTGACCATCCTAAATCAGTAATGCGCCAAAACACCTCGGAGCGTGCGACTAAAGGCAAAGGTAATGGAAAGGATGAAGGCAAAGGTAAAGGTAAAAGTAAGCAAAAACATAGGGGAATTTTTGACGTATGGAGTTTTAAATAAATGACGTCCTTTCCTTACCGATTATGAATCAATATTTTAATTTCATGCGAAATTGACTTGGCTTGCTAATTAGATATTATCATTATTAATCTTGTTTCTAGTATTTAGAATAAGTGAAGAGAAGAGTATCTCAGGATAGCAGGAATAATTTTAGAGCATATGCTATCTTTACTTCTAATGCAGAGCTAAGTATTAGGTCAAAAAAAGGGAAAGTCCCTAATCGACTTTTTCTTTCACTTTTTCTTTGTCGTATTCCGTGCCGAGATCTCTGTCTGGATCTTTAATTTTATTTGCTACTGCTTTTGCTCCAGCTTTAATCTTGTCTCCTGCATTCTCTAAACCTTCTTCAGTATCGCTCTTAGTATCCGCTTTTGTCTCTACTTCAAATTCGTTTGTCATCATCTTATAGTACATCTCATCGTATTTATCTCTCTGCCTAGTAAATAGTGCAAAATAATTTACTAATAATAAGTTACATAATGTCAAGATTATTGGCCTGGCTATGCACCAAGGATAAGAATTGTGGAGACTATCAACTGTGCATAGTAACAGGGCCTAATATCGATACAGCAAGGAAGTTAATAAGACGTCTGAAAAACACTTTTGAACGAATGTCAAGTATATACTTTGATAACAAAGAGACGGTACTCTCCTGAGCTTGTGCAACAAGTCCTGCATCAAAAAAAAGGAAAAGTCCTAATCTGCCCTTTTTCTAAGTTTTTCTGTCTGGTACTTGTTCCGAGATCTCTATATGGATCTTTAATTTTATTGGCGAGTGCTTTTGTCCTAAGGGATACAAGGAATATTTACCTATGATTGACATGGCATAAGATGGCATTGAGGACATGTTTAAACCACTATAGAAACGCAGCCACCCATGACCAAGATGCTCAAAAAACTGCACATATTTTACATATGGGAGAATTAACTTGCTCAAAATTTCCATCCATAATTCAGCAGTCTTCCACAACTAGTCAGTCTGCGTGTCGCATCAGGAAAATAATAACTTGATGAGGTAGAAAAATAATTAAGATAAGATAGTGTCAAACAATCCTTATTTTAGAACACATTCTAACAAATGCTTATTTTTCGGTAGATGCTTGTAGCCATCTCTATTCTTTCCCCTCCTCGTCTGTTCTTAATTTCAGATATTTACTGATAAAGAAATCTTTATTTGTAATTAAGAAAAAATTTGAATCTCTGATGGCTCAAACAGTATTTTCAATTTATTGTGTTACTTATCAAGAGAAATTGTTAATATACGTTAATTCGCTCTGATTGTTAAGTCATTGCGTTTGACAATGCAGTATTGCGGTACTAATACTATATGCTGTCGGTTATTAAAAGATTTTTTTGAGGATGCCAATTAGACGGAATATGTAGATTAGTCAAAATGATTTACAAATGAATTTGTCTAATTAAATAAGAAAAAAAGGATTATGCTCTCTTCTTTTTAGTGTAGTGTTCTAGTTTCCTTGTTCTATCTGCAACCACTCTCACCCTTCTCTGCGAACGATGAATATAGAAACTGCTCGAAAATAGGAAAGTAAATGAAGAATCATAACTTGAACACAAGATTAGAATCTAAAAGATAAAGAAATAAAAAAAAGAAAGAGGACCGATTCGTTCCAAAAAACTAAGTCAGAAACTCACATTTCATTTGTATCAGATAACCCCATTTTTATTTACCCATATCTGGAACGATAAATTGAATCGTTTTCAATCCGGATAAGCCGATAGGTAGGTCATGACCTAGTTACATTTTGTGTATTAAAGTTTGGTAATTTGAAGAAAGGTAATCCTCCCTCATTTCCCAATGAGTAGGGCAATTGACCGTTCCACCTGTTAATTGCTTGCCACTGAAGATACTCAGGGCTAGATCGTAATTGTTGCGTAATTATTTTGATAGCTTGGGCTTCACCATCGGCCTTGGCGACATTTGCTCTGGCTGCCGCTTCAGCCTGGACTACATTCTGGTTAGCAATAACTCGTACTGCCCTCAGATTGTTCTGTTCAGTAAGATATTTTTGAAACGCTACTACTTTCTGTTCTATCTGATCTGCGAATGACTGCGAGAACTGGAAATCTGTTATGAATATGTTCTGGACATCAATATTGTTTGCAGCAAGAGTTGTCCGTATAGCCTGAGCGATGACATCTTTGGCATTCTCTCTCTTCGTAATCAGTTCCTCCGCGTTGAATTTTGCAACACTGGCTTTAACTGACTCCTGTATGGTAGGAGATATAACACGGTCTTGGTAAGTAATGCCTAGAAGCTGATATATTTTGTTAGCTTGTTGAGGATCTATTCGATAGTTCAACGCTATCACTGTTTTGACTTCCTGCAAATCCTTTGAGGCAGCTGAAGCCTCGGCTTCGAACTTTTGAGTTCGCACTTCCATCTGGATGACTTGTTCTACGAATGGAGTAACAATGTGGACTCCTTCTCCTAAAACACGATCCTCCACAGCCCCAAGATATAGAACTACGCCTCTATAGCCTGCTTGGACTGTTACCACTGATTCGATCGTAAAAACAATGATAAGAATCACTGTGATTACGACGGCAGCTATTCTTAGTTTATTAACTCCCGGAAGTCGTGGCATGCGAGTGTGAGACATAGTCTGGTTTGCGAAGCATGATAAGGTGGAATCATCATATAAGTGCTAGTGATCAAGTATATTGTTAGATTTGCCTGATATTATCTATATCCAGATACTCTCTTGCGTTTCGTTAGAGCTAACTGAAAAGAGGTCACTTCGTACGATAATGTCTTAGACACTTTCAGATTGTCATTACAGATGTTCAAACTCAAGGAAAAAAAGAGATACTATCCTGCGTCCTATTATTGATTGAAAACTAAAATACAATCTTGGCTAATTATCAGACATTTGCAGAAAAGAAAGAACGTAAAACAAAGCGTAAGGGCAGACTTGTAAGTTCTTCCGGCCAGTAGCTTTACTTTCGTCCTTACCCCCCATCCTTCTACATATAAATTGGCGCCGATTATTTGCAGGAATATTTGGCAATTATCTTCTTCCGAATAGTTTTTTCGTTGAGCCAAATACATGCAAACGTCTGACAATTAAATTAATGGCTAAATATGAAAAAGAGGACGCTATGAGGGATGCTATTGTTGCGGCTTGTACTGGAGGATATTCTATTCTCAATAATTCCAGTAGAATAAAAAATCTTGTTACATTACTGATTATATCAAATACAGAATCAGCAAATATCATCTTTTTTACTATCTGTTTTAGAACTGGAAGGTTTAATTTTCCAGTAAATCTTTTTGTATATTTCTTCCTATTATCGAGATGAAAGAGAATAACAAAAACAACTTTTGAGAATACGAATCCTGTTATTACTGTTAATGCAGAATTTGCAAAATCGTTAGTGGAATATTTCGTAGACACATATGCAACCACGAGACTAACAATAAAACCAACAGTACCTGAGAGTAGTAGATCCTTGTTGAGAGAAATGGTACTGCTATACTTTTTGTAGAATTTGTTAAAGAAATTTGTTACCACTACGCGATCTTCCTTTCACTCAGTACTTTATATGGCGAACAATTATTTATGAATATTCGTATAAAAATAAAATAAAAGAAACAAGCGTCCAAGGTCAAAAAACTAGATCACTAGTAGTTCGCGATCAAGTTCTTTGTGTTACTTACTTGAATTCCCAGATTGATTCTGTACCATGTTTGATGTAATATTAGACATCTCTTGTATCACACCCGTCGTGAGGTTTTTTAGAGCACTGTTGTTTCCCGTAGCATTAGATACCCCTTCTGAAATATTAGCCATGAGGTTTCCTAAAGTACTGTTGCTAAATTCCTCGGTGTTACTTCCAGTCAAGTTCTCAAGCTCTTTGGTAGTGCCAATACCTGTATCATTTTGTGTGGTTCCCATAGTTGCATTTGAAGTCATATTGCTGCCTGCAGACATATTTTGAGCGCTGGCAATGCCAACATAACCCACTACAGAAGCTAATGCCAAACTAGATACGAACATCAATACAAACATACATCTATCTTTTTTCATCAATTAATGATATGCGTTAAGCTATAAAAAGGTATCAAAATATTACTAAATGAAGGATTAAGTTATGAGAATGAAACCAATTTTCTTATACTAGAATTAACGATAATCTCGAGTCAAGTTTATCCTCTCGATTTTCCTTTTTCATATGCGACGTTGCTATTTCTAGTATCTTTGCCTCGTGTATCTTTGCACTCAGCAATTATATTTTAGCATCATTTCTCAACAGGTAATAATAGGGTAATTTTCAAAATAAACCAAAAAAATACCATTAATGGATAAACGGGTGTATAACGTCACTACACGTGGTTACGTTACATTAATACGACTCATTATTATTATCAATATTATTATTTATCATCTATTTTATGCAATGACTGATTCTAAGGCATGACTGTCCATTAATAAGTACCAGAATAGCGGTAATAATAGCGAGGGGGACAGTTTTGAAAGCTCCACCGTACTTTGTCGTCGTTGATATGCCTCAAGCACAGCGAATAAACATTTGAGGGTAACTAAACCTCGTTGGTTATACTCCACCTAACTTGAGTCTACCTCGATGGACAGCCCCCATAATATAATCAATTCCGATTAGGCTTGACTGGAGGGCACAGAAATAGAGCTCGCTCGTGCGCCTGTGAAAGATTTAGTCAAATTGCTAAAATTAACACATCTAAAGAAGCTGTATATTTAAGACATAGTTCCTATGAAGTAGTATATGGACGACAATAAATCAAAATCTGCTTCCGATATTAAGGATGCGTCAGTTAGACGGTATAAAGCCGTCAAGAGACCACCTGCCGATGCTGACAACCCCATGGTCAAGGTGTTAGAGTCCATTGTTAGTGGATTGGAGGGGTCTTTGGGCAAGCGCTCATATCTTTGCGGCAATCCTGATTGTGGAACATTGATTATATTTCATACTAATGAACCTCGACCTATCGTTTGTCATAGATGTGGCTCCGAGATCGACTGGGAAGGAGAATACATAACAACAATCAGGATTTGTCCTAAATGTAACAAGGAATACGATACTTCTGCAAATTACTGTCCATATCACTCCCCTCCTGTAGCATTGATAGAAAAAGAGCTAGAAAAGCACGGGAGTTCTTTTCTTTAAGACGATAGACTATAGTTGATCCGAGCTTCTCATTATGTCTACGGCCTGCACGTAGACTAAAACGGGGGCAACTTGTGGTGTGCAGTGGTAATTAACGCCATATAATGTCAACCTTTATAAGTCACCATACACTACCATATAATGGTTATAAATGACAGATACAATTAAGAATAAAGAAACAACTACTATTGCACAAGACAGTTCTGAAATGTTTGATACATATAAGCACGGCATGTTAAAAGTTACTGAAGGAATATCAAAATTCCAACCACAATATGCACAATCAATTTCAAACTTACAGCAAGAATACATACAAATGACAAAAGAATTCGTTAACAAAGTATTTGCAGCACAAAGAAATTGGGCAGGAAGCAACGTAACATCTACTAGCACAACATTCCCAACTTCTACATATGCACCATACGCAGAACAATTCAGAAGACAATCTAACGAAATCACTGCACAAGCATTGAGTGTATTTGACACATCAAATCAACTAGCAATAAATGCAATAAACGCAGCAAGAGAGAATGTGAAGCTCTATGGAAAGGCTATCGATGCGGTAACTGAATTTAATAATAACGTTGCCAATGCATGGTCATCATTCTTCACATCAGCACAAAGACAGCAATACCTAGCATAATAATAGGTTCTTTAACCTATTTTATTTTTTCAAATCCTAGTTAAAAATTACCAGTTCTATAGCCAAGAAATAGATCTAGAATCTGAATTTCAAGTCCAATCGATCATTATTTTATTTAACCAACTATATGCACGCGACCTGTAACTATTATGTCAAGTTGTTCAAGTGGACCGAATTTTATTATTGACTTGAACCATTTATCGATCAATCAAACATTTAAGAAAGGTTGATAAGTCTCTAACGGCAAGTTTTTTCCATCACAATAGACAAACTTTGTACATGATATATCGCAAAAGGATGAAAGCTAGAGTTGTTATAGTCTTTTGCGGGGTAAGTGCACAAATGGAAAATAGTTTGGAGATGTATTGACATGAATCATGTAAATCGGTCGAACAATCCAGAAATCACTCCTACGGTCAAAAAAAATGCCATTTTTCGGGAAAAATTGTCTATATAATCCCTCATAAAGGTTTTTATATCGTTATTCCAGATCAAAAGGTACATGACGACTATAGTAGATTCAATACGAAAACATCAGAAGATGATTGTTCTAGGCGCAGCACTTGCAGTAATTACACTGTACGTAATTCCTTTGGATCAAATCGTTTCTGCCATAAGCCCACCCGGACTTCAAAATGCAATAGATAGAATAGCAGAGATTAGAGCAAGGATTCAGGCAAACATACACCTCAGTGACGATCACAAGCAGCGAATAGACTCACACTTGGCTAGCGTTCAGGACCGTTTGTCGGCTCACCAATACCGACTGCTGGGACTTTAGGCGTTTAGCCTTCTTTTTTATTATTTATTGTCAAATAGTATGTCCAAATTTGAAACCCCGTTTTGTTTTTGATTTTCTGAACTATAATTAGTATAATAATACTTTTTCAATAAAACTGCATAATATGATTCACCGAAAAAGCTGGAGTCCAATGAAGTTTATATTCAGTGGGTATGGGTTATCAGCCATTATGAAGGTGTCAAGAATGATTTTGATAGATTGTGCAGTTGTTGCGTTGTTATCCTCCTTAGTAATTGTCCAAGCCCAGGGTCCCACTACCACTAAATTTGTTACATATGATGGAGCCAAGTATGGTTTCAGCATTCAATATCCAGAAAACTGGAAAATTACAGAAGACCCTTCAGGGGTGTGGTTTGTATCACCCGTGGACGAAACGGGAAACGTGAGGATAGAAAGTCAGCAATCCCTGAACGCATCGCTAGGCTTGCTAGTTCAGGAACAGCTTTTACAATCTAAGGAGTCGTATAAGGAGTTAACCGTAACGTCGTCAAACATAACGACTCTTTCCAAAATTCCCGCAAATCGCACTGACTATCAATTCAAAATAGAAGTACCAAAGTTTTTGGGTGCTGATGTTTACGATTACAGGGCGATACAAATATCCGCTATAAGAGCTGACAAGTTTTATACTTTTACCTATTATTCTACACCCGAGAACTTTCACCTGTTTCTACCTATAGCTGACAAGATGCTGACCAGCCTGAGAATAGAATAGTAAACTGATAATTATTCAATGAATAACAGAAGTCTCAGAAGGAGAAAAGCCATGGGTTTACGTTGTGGCAAGTGAACTTTAGGTGGAAGATAAAACAGTATGAAAATCGGTTGAATAGACCACAAACTCGTGATTTTTCTTTAATTATTTACGTTTTATTTCGCTTACGGTTTCATGGACTTTGTACGTATTGCGGTAACAATGCCATGAATATGTTTCTTCAAATTCTCGATGTTCGGCTTGACTAGTCCTCCCAACGCATGGGAGGCAGCGTGGGTCATGTGGAGGTGGGTAGATCTTTATCACCATTATTATTTCGTGATAAAGACGAACGGAATCGAATTTGGAAAGAAAGATACGAGCTGTAATTGTGAGAAGCAGATTTTCCTAAAGACAGGAACGTCTCCAAAGCTTCAAGTAGGCGCTTGGAACCATGTCAAGATTTCAAGTATCGGTAAGCACACGACAATTTGGGTGGGGGGAGTCAAAGTAGTAGACATGGATGATCCTTCATACAATAGCGCCAAGATGTCGTGTGGTTTTATTGGGTTGTACACAGAAGATGCCTCAGTTGGATTTGACAACGTGTACATAGGTAAATAACTTACTGTATCTGGATCCGCCGCATTTTTTTTCGAAAAGTTCGACAAAATACTTGTAATAACATCCTTTTACGTTATCCAAAGACATGGTGCCATTGTCGTTTGCAATCCTAGTAACACAGTTAAAATATCTTGTTAAAGCATAAAATTTTTTCTATATTGCAACGAGGCAATAAACTGAATAAGAAAATGTCAAGTACTTACATGAAAAGATGATGTCTTGCTTTTTCCTTAATAAAATAAGTGGATGACTTTGACAAAAAAATAGGGAATTAAAGTGATGTTATAGTTTGGTTCTTACGTCCTCGCAGTTGTCGTTTGTAATGTCGCCTTCATTGGGACTAAAGTCAACTATTGTATCAAATCCCATGCCACAATCGAAGAAGTCAGCACCTGGTCCACCTTCTAGTGCGTCATCTCCATCCTGTGCATATAGTTCATCGTTCCCGTTACCTCCATTTTGATAATCATCATTTGGTCCTGCGAATACTGCGTCGTCTCCGTCATCAGCATGGATGTTGTCGTTGCCAAAGCCTCCTTGAACTGAGTCGTCTCCTTTTCCGCCATGAACTATATCGTCATCGTCTCTCGCTTGAATTACATCTCCGCTACCCTTACCTTTGATGTCGTCAGCTGCGCTAGTTCCCAGTAAGATATCACTTTTTTTCGTTCCATCTATTTCATTGTACTTGTAGCCATCTACTATGTTACCAATTGGAAGATTACAAACATTGAATTCACGTCTCTCTTTCAGTGGCAGACTCTTTTTGAACTCATTGGTACTCTTCTCCTTTATTTCATTTTTTGTATTTAGGGGAATAATTTCATCTATTAAGAACCGAGAATTAGATGAACTCTCAGTCGCGTTGGGGTCAAAGTTTGGATTTGGTGTAAGGGTAAAAATATTTTGGCCTATTTCAATATGATCATCATCAAGAACTGACCCAATTCGAGCGTTCAAGTCGTTGAAGGAGAAGGCTTCATCACCAGGCGCAACAGTGGTCCCAAAAACGCCAAATTCAGGATTAAGTAAACCCACCTGACCTGCAAGCCCACCGTCGTCAGCTGCATCTTTATCCTTCTTAGCGTCATTATCTACGATGCTTGTAGTGTCATCTTCGGATCTGGAACCAGTCAGAGTGATCTGTTTTCCTTTATGATCATCCTTACAATTTTCATCCAGATTATATTGTGACTTCTCGCTTCCGCTTCCCTTTGCATGTACATTAGATATCAGGACAGAGCCCAATAGCATGGTACAAATTAGCATCGAAGCTATGCTTGCAGTTATTGCTGATCTCAAACGTAGGGATTTCATATCTTTTCAAGAACAAGTTAATTGTAAATTATATATAGGGTATGAGCCACTTGCTAACTGAATTTAATAATAAGTATACACTTTAAGAGACACTTTAAAGAAACTGTATCTATATTGATATTCTTTTTTCCTACAGTTCGTAATGCTGAACATGTTTATGATTGATTCTAATACTCGAATTTTACTATTATTGGCAGGATTCCCATACGATACTTGAATTCGTCTTCGGACTCTGCTTTAATATTCCGTTCTACAGACCACCAGTAATCAAAGCCTGATAGTCGCTGTAATCACTTGATACATTAGTCTAGTCGAATCAGAACCAGTTAAAACAGGGATCCTTAGAAAAGGATTTCAAATCTTCTATATGTTTTATGCGACCTCTAGTTATTTGCGCTAGTCTTCGCTTAGTTTGTAGATAGTCGTGTTGACAACTTGAATTTAGATGTTTTAATATTTTTGAAGTAAGTACCTTTCCTTTTCTATCCATATCTAAAAGCAATATTATTTTCCTGTTTCTGATAGACAAGTGATGCACGAACTCACCTATTCCTCTAAAGTTATGAAATACAACAACATCTCCATCAACCCCGATTGAACGTAAGGCCTCCAGATCTCTTTTACCTTCTACAACGACTATCGAACCTATTTTTGACTCATAATTTAAAAATTCTACAAACTGCTCTAATTCGGCAAGATCACAGGAGAGCCTATTATAGTTCAACCTCAATTGTGATAGTCATAAATCAGTTAAGAACTTTGGGTTTGTCTGGAACAAAACTTGCGCGTGGGGATGAGTTACTCTAATGGATGCGAATTCAACTAATATCTCGTTTGTGAGAATTTAGAACAAATGAATTATTTTAAAATTAAAAACCTGTCTTCTATGGGGCCATAACTGTTCGACTATAATCATAATATCTGATATTGCCGATATGATATTGATGACATATTTGATTCAAAGTCTAGTTAAGCAATTAGGACAAGTAGAACCTGATCCGGGCGAGGTTCGTCCAGAACCAGAAAATCCCGAAGAACCCGGACCTGGCGGCGAAAATGAAGTAATAGAGGACGATGCCGAATTTGATGTTGTCGATGAAATTGATGACGATTTGTGAACGAGCTAACTAGAGTTATCGATAGAGAGAGTATTTAATAGACTTGGTATTATTCCAGCAGTTTACTAGAAATTAAGAACAAAATATACACCAGAAGCGAAATTTCTCAATCTAACTGGTGAAATGCGAACATGAGGTTTTTATCATGATTGTATAACAATAGAGTCGTCATAATATTTATCACCATTTTTGGATATTGTTTCTGTTTTTCAGATCATCGAGGAAACATCAAGCATCATTGATCTACACAGTTCTTTGCTTGTTTCAGAAAATAGACTGTGAACTAGTCACGAATTGAACTTGATATTTCAGGAGATATAACTCGTACTAGATAAAATATTTCAATTTATGGTATCAGATCGAGCATTTAGACGGAGGCAGGTTTTGGCATAATTTTTTGTGCGAAAAAATCTCCCGCCCTATATGAACTTCGAACAAGCGGGCCAGAAGCAACGTAAATGAATCCCATGGTTTCTGCAATTTCCCTCAGCTTTTTAAAATGTTCTGGCTGAATATATTCGCAAACTGGAAAATGCCTGGCAGTTGGTTGAAGGTACTGTCCCAAGGTCAAGATGTCTGCTCCAACTGATCTAAGATCCCTCATTGCCTCGATGGTTTCAACTTCACTTTCTCCTAAACCAAGCATCATAGAAGATTTAGTATAGATTTCGTTATGGTCAATCTGCTTACATTTTTTTAAAAGAGACAGTGATTGTTCATACGAAGCTCTTGGGTCCCTGACCCTGGCTGTAAGTCTTCTTATAGTTTCTATATTATGACTTAGAACTTTAGGCCCAGATTCAATAATCATTTTTATCGAGTCAATATCCCCTTTGAAATCAGGTATCAGACATTCCACTGTTGTCGTGGAACATCTGTTTTTTATGGCCCTTATTGTGCTAGCAATATGACTGGCACCTCCGTCTTCGAGGTCGTCTCTACAAACAGAAGTAATTACGACATATTTCAGTCCCCACTCTCTTATTGCCTCTGCAACTCTAACCGGTTCATTCCCATCAAGTGAAACTGGTTTGCCACCGCTTACTGCACAGAATCTACATCCTCTAGTGCAAATGTCCCCCATGATCATGATTGTTGCTGTTCCTGACCCCCAACATTCAGATAGATTGGGACACCTAGCTTCTTCACAAACAGTATGAAGCTCACGTGACCTTAGGGAAGATTTAACTTTTGTAAATATTTCCCCACCTGGTAGAGATACTCGTAGCCAAATTGGTTTTTTTGTGAGTTCTGCTTGCACGTCGTAATCAATAACTTCGACAATAATAAGGATTAATTTAATACGTATCGATTGTTAACCTTTATCTGGTCCAGATCCAGATGAGGACACCATTTCATGATATTCATAAATCACTTGGAGCAAAAATGGTCAACTTTCATGGATGGGAAATGCCCCTACAATATACTGGAATAATTGACGAGCACATCAATACGAGAACAAATGTTAGTTTGTTTGATGTATCTCACATGGGTCGATTCAAAGTAAGAGGTACTAATGCCCTCGATTGTCTTCAAATATTGGTAACTAATGATGTTTCTAAATTAAAAGATCGTCAGGCCATTTATTCGCCTATGTGTTATGAAAATGGAGGTATTGTAGATGATTTAATCATATACAAAATTAAAAAAGATGATTTTCTTGTTGTTGTAAATTCATCGAACAGAGAAAAGGATCTACAATGGATGCTCAAGCAATGTGGTTCGCTATCATCAGCGACAGAAGTTGAAGATATTAGTGATAAAACCGTTCTTTTAGCTGTACAAGGACCACTTGCTCAAAAGCTGATGGAAGTAGCGATAGGTAGCGCAAGCTTGAGTGATGGATTAAAACCATTTGATCTTATTATTGCAAGTATTTTTGGAGTAGAATGCATGGTATCGCGAACTGGTTACACAGGTGAAGATGGATTTGAGATATTCTTTGATTCTTCAAGAACAGACATTTGGAACAAACTCATGGATATGGGAGCCAAATTTAATATCAAACCTGCCGGACTGGGGGCTAGGGATACATTGAGAATCGAGGCAGGATTGATGTTGTATGGAAATGATATCGACAGAAATACTACTCCGCTGGAAGTCCCACTCAAGTGGACGGTAAAGATGGAAAAAAATGAGTTCATCGGAAAGAAGGCTTTAGAAACACTTCAGGTGAGTAGAAAGCTTGTAGGTTTCGAAATGCTAGAAAAAAGGATAGCAAGACAAGGTAATGAAGTATTTTTGAAAGACGGCAGTAAGGCAGGTATGGTAACTAGTGGGACTTTTTCGCCAACTTTGAAAAAATCTATTGGCTTTTGTTTCGTTCCCACAAACGTCCCAACCGATCAATTAATTGCAATTAATATTGGGGGAAAACCTTATGAGGCCAGGGTAAATGATAGTACCCGGTTTTATAGGAGAAAATAAGATTTTTTATGGGAGTTAGAGGTGGATCTTTGTGACAGAAGGAAAACTAAAGTTTACAAAAGAACATGAATGGATATCAATAACAGATGAGGGCCTTGCTGTTATTGGCATAACAAATTTTGCTCAGGAGCAACTTGGCGATATAGTTTCGATAGAACTTCCCAAGTCAGGGAGCAAATTTAGACAGATGCAGGCAATGGCTATAATCGATTCGGTAAAGGCTTCTTCAGATATATATTGTCCTTTGAGTGGGGAAGTAGTACAAATTAATGAAGAGCTATATGAACATCCCGAATGGATAAACCAGTCTCCTTATGAATCAGGCTGGATTGTCAAACTAAAACCCTCGAACACCGCTGAAATTGAAGGGTTGCTTACACTCGAAAAATATAATGAATTCATTGGCGAGGCAGAAAAAAGCAATGAATAGGAAAAATGAGGAAGTGCAGGTCAAAAAGATGAGCGATAAACCAATGTCAAAAGTGGGAGACAGATAAAAGGTCATGAATTACATTCCTGCCACAGAAAATGATAAAAAAGAGATGTTAAAGCAAATCGGGGTGAAAAGTATAGATGACTTGATGGTCGATTTGAAACCACAAATCACTGAAGGATTAAGCCTCTCTGAACCAATGAGCGAGCTCGAGTTGGCAGATCATATGAAGAAATTGTCACAGAAAAATAAGATATTAAAGTATTTTATCGGTGCTGGAGCTTACAATCATTACGTCCCGTCTGCAATAAATCATCTTTTAATGCGAGGAGAGTTCCTTACTGGCTACACACCATACCAAGCAGAAATCAACCAAGGAACACTTCAAGCCATTTACGAATTTCAATCATTTATCTGCCTTCTTACAGGCATGGATGTAGCTAATGCATCACTCTATGACGGTTCTTCTGCCCTAGCAGAAGCAGTGCTGATGTCAGCATCTTATAGTGGACGAAATGGAGTTTTTCTAAAGGATGGTTTGAACCCTCAATATGAACAGGTATTGAAAACATATTGCCAAGGCGCAGACCTTACAATTGTAGACAAAATTGATGAAAAGACTGCGTGTGTAGTAGTTCAGAACCCTGATTTCTATGGAAACATGGAAAATTTCCAGTACCTATCAGATTGGGCACACCAGTTTGGTGCACTTTTCATTACATGTGTTGTTGAACCTACATCTCTTGCAATAGTAACTCCTCCGGGAAATTATGGCGCCGATATCGTAGTTGGCGAAGGACAATCATTTGGCATTCCAATAAACTTTGGTGGCCCCTACCTTGGATTCCTTGCAGTCAGGTCTCCTCTATTAAAGAAAATTCCAGGAAGAGTTTGTGGCATGACGACTGATTCAAATGGAAAGAAAGGTTTTGTTTTGACTCTGCAGGCAAGAGAGCAACATATTAGAAGAGAGCGAGCTACTAGCAACATAACTACGAATGTAGAATTGATGGCAATAGCTTCGACCATTTATCTGGCCCTTATGGGCAGAAGCGGATTGAGAAATGTGGCCAAACTCAGTTACAGTAGGGCCCATTTACTGCAAGATAAACTCACTAGAATAGGATTTAAACCCCTAAACACTAAACCATTTTACAACGAATTCCTTATGAAAGTGCCTGCAAAAAGCTCTGAAAAGATTCTGTCAAAGTTGCTAAAGAATGGAATAGTTGGTGGTATTAATTTAGGTAACGATAATATTCTGATTTGTTGTACCGAAATGAATACTTTCGAAGATATCACTTCGTATACTTCGATAATAAAGGAAACACTTGACCAGAAATGAAACTAATATTCGAATACGAAGAAAATATTTCGGGCCATGTTCCTAGCATTCAAAAGCAGAATGAAAATAAAAATAAAAATAAAAATACAGAGAATATAGATTTCCTGGCCGATTTACCAAGTAACTTGGCTCGGAAAGAACTTCCAATTCCCAATGTGAGTGAGCTAGATGTAGTAAGACACTATACTAACATGTCACGGATGAATTTTGGTATAGACCTTGGATTTTATCCACTTGGGTCGTGTACGATGAAATACAATCCCAAAATAAATGAAGACGTGGCAAGACTGGAAGGATTTTCTCAACTACATCCACTCTCACATAAAAGTTGTATTCAGGGATCTCTCCAATTGATGTGGGAACTTGAACAGGATTTTAATAAAATTACTGGAATGGACGCCTTTTCTCTTCAGCCTGCAGCAGGAGCACAAGGAGAGCTATTAGGTGTGATGATAACCAAGTCCTATTATAAACAAAAGCATGAACAAAGAACCAAGGTCCTTATTCCTGATTCTGCACATGGAACAAATCCTGCTACGGCGGCCATGTGCAAACTTGAAACAGTTACTGTTCCCTCTGACTCGCGCGGGAATATGGATATTTACAAATTCAAAGAATTGTTAGGAGAGGATGTGGCACTGGTAATGTTAACAAATCCTAATACGCTGGGGCTTTTCGAAGAAAAAATTCTAGAGATTAGCGATCTTGCGCATGGCAACGGTACACTGATGTACTGTGATGGTGCAAACATGAACGCAATGTTGGGGATTACCAGGCCAGGCGATCAGGGATTTGATCTTATCCATCTGAACTTGCATAAAACATTTTCAACCCCTCACGGTGGCGGTGGACCTGGAGCAGGAGCCGTAGGGGTAAAGTCGTTTTTGGCAGATTATTTACCGTTACCGAAAGTAGTAAACACTACTGAGGGGTATATCCTTGATTACAACAAACGTAAATCAGTTGGAATGCTAAAGTACTGTTATGGAAATTTTGGCATGATTGTAAGGGCATATTCGTACTTAAGATCATGGGGCTCAGATTTGAGAAGGATATCTGAGCAGGCCACTCTAAATGCCAATTACCTGCTCAGTCTGTTGAGAAACGATTTTGAACTTCCTTTTGATCGTAGATGTGCTCATGAGTTTGTTCTATCTTCCAAGAATCTGGGCCAAAAAAGTGCCCTTAATATCGCTAAAAGACTGATGGATTATGGATTTCATCCACCTACAATTTACTTTCCATTGATAGTACCTGAAGCCCTGATGATAGAACCTACCGAGACAGAGAGCAAAGAAACACTGGATGAATTTGCTGCAGCATTGAAGGCGATTGCAAATGAGATCAAAACAAATCCAGACTTGGTAAAAGGAGCTCCATACACAAGGCCTGTAGGAAGGCTGGATGAAGTTGCGGCAGCGCGAAAGCCGAATTTAAGATGGAGATGGCTTTCACTAGCAGATAGAAAGAATGAAGACAATGACAAAATCAAAAATTCTGGCGGAACCACTAGTCCATGATAAAGGCAAATAATATTTACAAATCAAAAAAACTCATCAAGATATCACTCGAATATACAGATAGTAAAATAATCAGTTCAATAAGGATAACTGGAGATTTCTTTCTTTACCCCGAAGAGACTTTAGACCAAATAGAAGCCAGCCTAATCGGCACAAAGATGGATAGAAATTCGATTAAAGAAACTATCGAAAAATGCCTGAGTCATTCTGAGGCATTTGGTTTTGACTCAGAATCTTTGACTGAAGCAATTATAGGATGCTTGAACAGAGAGAGGGATGGTAACAAGCAGAAAACGAAATAACTGCAAAAAAATAGAACTAAATAAAAAATAGAGAGAACGAGAAAAAAAGTGATTAGTAGAGTTTGAGTCAAATGTTTAAACAAATAAGAGTTCTCGAGACTGGATGCAATCCGGGGGCATGGAACATGGCCCTCGATGAAGCATTATTGACGAACTCTGCAGACCATGATACTCCAATTTTGAGAATATATGGTTGGCAACCACCGTGCGTGTCAATTGGTTATTTCCAGAGAATGGAGGAAGAAGTAGATGTACTAAAGTGCAGCAATATGGGTGTTGACGTAGTGAGAAGAATAACTGGTGGCGGAGCAGTACTGCATGAGTTTGAATTGACGTACACGTTCATTACAAAGAACTATCCTGCAAATATTCTAGAGTCTTATGAGCTGATCTGTGAGCCAGTAGTATTATGTATGAATAGGCTTGGATATAACGCAAAATACGTTCCATTAAACGATATAGTCGTTGATAACAAGAAAGTATCAGGTAATGCACAGACTAGGAAAAATAATACACTACTTCAGCATGGTACAATCTTGCTAGCTGTAGACATTGAAAAAATGTTCTCTATGCTGAAAGTTCCCTCAGAAAAGATTAAGGATAAGATGATTAACGATGTTAAAGCAAGGGTGACTGGAATAAATAGGTCATTTGAAGAAGTAGCCAGCAATCTAAAGGAATCATTTGCTGAAATATTTGGTGCTCAAATTATCACAGATACACCAAGCACCAAAGAAAAGAAAGATACAGAAAAGTTCGTAATTGAGAAATATTCTTCAAGACAATGGAACTGGAGAAAGTAAACTGGCTGTGTTTAGATTATTAAAATACTTATTGCCTAGTATATAGAAGCTAGTGCAAGCAGTATGTATGATGTAGTAATAATAGGAGGGGGTCCGGGTGGATACACATGTGCCATCAGAGCAGCGCAACTTGGTGGTAACGTTTGCTTGATCGAAAAAAATGGACTTGGTGGTACCTGTACACAAAGAGGATGCATCCCTACGAAGTATCTTCATTCTATGGGAGATTTGGTGAGAAGGACTGCACTGGCAAATAGGTACGGATTAAATGCCAAAATTGAATTAGACTACAAACTTTTAGTGTCAAAAATGCAGGCAACGGTTTCCAGGCTCGCTTCAGGAATCAAACTTCTCTTGAAAAGTAATGGTATCGATGTAATTGAAGGTGAAGGACATATTGTATCAAAGACTAAGGTAGCTATAAATCAGAGCATGGTAGACACAAGAAATATCGTTATTGCTACAGGGAGTTATCCTGTCTGTCTGCCCAACCACGACTTTGGAGGCAATATACTGTCAACAACATCCATTCTAGAACTAGATTATTTGCCTAAATCAATAGCGATTATAGGGGCGGGATATAGTGGATGTGAATTTGCGTCTGTATTAAATGCATTAGGATCCAAAATTACTTTAATCGAAGCCGAAGATCATATAATGCCAAATCAAATTCAGGAAATTGGAAATACATTAGAAAAGTACATGACACTTGACGGGATAGATGTAAGGACAAAATCAAGAGTTGATAATATAGTAAATAATATAGTAAAAGTAAATGGAGAAAAAATTGAATCTGAAAAAATTCTTGTTTGTACAGGCAGGAGACCCAACATAAATCAACAGGAGCTTGATAACATCGGTGTAAGTTTTCACGAAAAAGGGATCATAGTTGACGATAAAATGAGAACTAGTGAAGAGAACATTTATGCGATAGGGGATATAACTGGTATGTACGAGCTTGCACATGTAGGCAGCAAAGCAGGGCGAAGTCGCGGCCGAAAATATAATGGGAATGAAAGATTCTAAAATTGAATACAGGTGTGTGCCTGCTTGTGTATTCACGTATCCAGAAGTCGCTTTTGTAGGAACGTTAAGTGGGAGATCAGGTGAATTTCCACTCACAGCAAGTGCAAAGGCAAACTGTATGGGAGATACCAGAGGATTGATTAAAGTGTATGAGAGAGAAGGAATACTGGAGGGAGCATATATTATCGGCGCGCATGCTGGCGAAATAATAGGAGAGGCTGCCTTAGCGGTTAATTTGAAATTGAGGCCCTCGGATATATTTGGTACGATACATCCACACCCTACTTTTCCCGAATCATTTGTGGAAGCCTTGAGAGATATCTACGGTGAGTCCATTCAATTGCCAATCAAGAGTCAATCCAAGGCTAAGAGTCATATCCACTAATTTTGGCGAATATGATTTGATAAAATAATTGTCAGTCTATCCTAGCGATGGCGGTATGACATTATCGATGGGTATATCCTTAGGATTATGCTCGTCTACTTGCAAGTTGAACGTATAATTGCTCTTAAATAAGTCTAGTACAGTGACTGTTACTGATGCAGTAAATGAGAATGATACTATTACGTTTGAGCCATCAACGGATTTCGTGGGTACAGATACGTTTTCTTATGTCATAGCAGATAGTGAAGGAAACACCGATGAAGGAAAGGTGTCTGCCGATGTTAGAAGGGCGACAGACGACAAACAGCCCGACGTGTCTCTGCAGACCAAGTTCATCAAAAGCACTGAACATGAATCCCCCTGTAAACGAACAAGGGCAAAAGGAGATGCAAGATAAGATGGCACAAAAAATAAAAGCTAAAGTCCCAAACGATCGTCCTGAAGAAATGGAAATAGAGGCATTACGTTCGCCTCAAGGTGCCAATATAGCAAATAATAGTAGCGTCAACGACAATATGCAGCCGAATTAGAAGATACAATTTGTTTTAATCTCTATACAAAATAAACGAGGAATAACCTGTACTCGAGTTAAGGATATTTCCATCTGTAGTACCAATATACAACTTATCTCTAGTCTAAAATTTTGGTAATTCTAAAAAATTAAAAAATTGTCGTCAATATTAAACGTCGTAAGCACCGTTAGAATGATGAACATTGTATTTGCTAGAAATTAGATCATCACCCGAGCCAATTACAAAAATCAATAACTTATTTTTACCCATAACATGAACCCAGATCATTTTATTTTCCAGTAACTATACCATACTTAGACAACATGAAAAAATAAAATATTGACTTTCTTTCGGAGGGGAAATTGCCTGCGAAAGGGAAAGAAGTCATAAATAGTACCCGAAAGCTCATAAGGTAGTTAATGCTCCAGAAGAAGAGGTTCTCAGACATTATATGAAAAGCGATTCAAACACGTTTACTAATGAAGTGGAACGACTCCTCCAAATTGTAAATAAATGTTTTCCTATTAGCAAATCATTTGTGCTGGGCGACCTTAATCTAGACCGTCCATGTTATAATTGCAAACACCCAATGTCTCCTGTTTATGAGCGTGAGGACAATACGATGTACTATCTATGTTTTTGTTGCAGACACAAGGAATTCAGTGAATAAACAAGAAAAAAGACAAAGGACCAGCTAAACCCCGTAAATGGTGAGTAATAGCGTTCCAAGGTTTCTAGTGGTTTCCTTCGTGGTTATTTGTAATCAACGTATAATCGTTATAAAATACCTCGGCCATTGTATAGCATGAAAACCGAGAGTCAGACGGGTGTATTAGACGACAGGACTCAAGAAATTCTGCGAATGGACGATTCAATTCTATCGGTGGCCATAGTGGATACTCATGGAAGGACTTTGGTTTCTCAGAAAAAGTTCGGCGCAAAGGACGTTTTCGCTCCTAAGAGAACTAGTGAACAGGATGATTTTGGCGCGTGGACGAGGGCTTCGCTTGAGATGATAAAGCCATTCAAGACGCATTTTGGAACTTGTGATGCACTTGCGGCCTTTTATAAGGATGTTAAAGTATTGATAGTGCCATTACCTTCAATGAATATTCACTTTGTCATAGTATGTTTACGGTCAGCCAATGCAGAGCTTATCATGTGCAAGTTTCACGAGGTACTGGCAGAGGTAGAAACAATAAGTAAATCTACAAATCGGCCAAAAAACGGTATCAAGACGTGAAGAGCTCCAGCCATTAACTGAAAAAGAATGGCGAACGAGTACAGCGTCATTTACATTCAACCATAGGCACCAGATACGAGAAGACCAGATAGAGTAAATAAGTGCTTAATATTTTCAAATTGAATTTTAATCAAACTCGATGAACATCAATATCAACTAGATATGCTGCACAAATATATAATTACCATTTATAGTATCGTTGCTCTACTGCTATAAAAAAAAGTCTTGTTTGACTCACATGACGGAAATGGATTCGAAATACATAATAGTTTGACTATTGTACGTGGTTATGCAATATGGATAATGACTTTTCTAACTATATGATTGACGTGATAAACAAAGGTTCTTTGTCTATCATGTTATCTATAGGGCATAGAACAAAATTATTTGATATATTATCGGAACTCCCACCTTCGTCAGTCAAAGAAATTGCATTCAAAGCAAAACTGAATGAAAGATATGTCCGAGAATGGCTGGGAGCAATGGTAACTGGAAAGATCATTGAATACGATTCGGTTAATGACAAATTTTGGTTCACAAAAGAAAAGTCCCAATATTTGACACGAGAAAAAAACATTTATAATTTTGCCGCCTCAATGCAATGGATTCCTATTTTATCTCAGGTGGAAGATGAAATTATTGAATGTTTTAAAAAGGGTGGAGGTGTTCCCTATTCTTCATACAAACGATTTCATGAAGTAATGGCGGAGGAAAGCTATCAGACAGTTGTAGTAGGTTTAATTGATCACATCTTACCTCTAGTTCCTAATCTTGTTGCTGATCTCGAAAAGGGAATTCGAGTCCTTGATATAGGATGTGGTAAAGGAAAAGCAGTCAATCTTATGGCAAAGCATTTTCCAAAAAGTACCTTTCATGGATACGATCTCTCAAAGGAGGCTATCGGCGGTGCCATAAAAGAAGGAAATGATATGAATAATTCCAATGTTTTTTTTAAAGTTCATGACATTTTAGATTTAAGTTTAAAAAACGAATTTGATCTAATCACAGCATTTGATGCAATACACGATCAACCTAAACCAGACCTTGTTCTAAAAAATATCAATCAAGCTCTTTCTGATAAAGGAGTTTTTCTTATGCAGGATATTCTGGCTTCAACTCCATTGAAAGACAATATTTCCCATCCTTTAGGAACGTTTCTTTACACAATTTCTTGCATGCATTGCATGAGTGTTTCATTGTCTCAAAATGGTGCAGGTTTGGGAGCCATGTGGGGAAAAGAAAAAGCAATCTCTATGTTAAAGGAAGCCGGATTTGTTAATGTACAAGTAAAAACATTACCACATGACTTTCAAAACTATTATTATTGTGCTTATAAAACGGAAATTGAATAAATGATCGACAGCCATGATACGAGGAAACCCTGTTTGGATTCTTAAAAGTCTTATAAGCCATGAAGCACACTAAGAAATAATGATACAAACTAACAAACTTTTCGTAGTCTTGCTGTTCACGATCTATCCTGTCTATTGGATTTATGTCTATACTCTTGAACACAGTAAAGGCTCAGGAGGAGCAGACCTTTTCTGCAACACTCTCAGGTAAGAAGAAGTACCTCCAACAGAATCAAATTCAACTGGAACTGCTCAATTTCAAGTTAATACAAACGACGATAACCAATCGCAAGTATCTTACTGGGTAAATTACTGGAATTAGGGAGGTAGATCGCAGCTCATATTCATAACGGAACGACAGGAGAAAATGGATATATTGTAGCGACCCTATCAAACGGGAGAAGCAGCGGAAGGAGATGACTCACCGAAATCGGATTCACAGGAAATATAACAGGTAATGAACTACAAGGTCCACTAGAGGATCGAAGAAATTTCTGACCTAGTTGAGTTTCATGAACGATGGAAATGCTTATGTAAATGTCCACACTAGACATGTATCCTGACGGAGCCATTCGAGGTCAGATAACTAGTGCTTCAGCAAGTACAGACACCGGTGCGAGTACAAATGCAACTAGTGCTTGAAGTACAGACAACGCAACGAGCACAAATGCAACTAGTGCTTTGAAAGTACAGACAATGCAACGAGCACAAACGCAACTAGTGCTCTAAAGTACAGACAATGCAACGAGCACAAACGCAACTAGTGCCTCTGAAAGTATAGACAATGCAACGAGTACAAACGCAACTAGTGCCTCTGAAAGTATAGACAATGCAACGAGACAAACGCAACTAGTGCCTCAAGTCAAAGCACAGATTCACCCGATATGGACATAGATGAATCCATGAAGTAATAAGATCAATCACACTTCAACTTATTAAATTCAAGTCCCCACACCATTTTTGATCTTGTCGGCTTCGATGGATAAAGTAGAACCCCATATGGCTTCTGGACGACAGCCCTCACGGTTCATAAATTATGGCATGTATAACTATTGTGCGACTTGTAACATCAGATTCCCTAAAAAGATTCTGATATGTTATGATTGCAAGAAAAGAGTCAGGACTAGATCATTTAAGCGGTCCCGATACACTGAATTTAAGAGAATTTAATTCCTCCTCAAGCAACATTCGACTCAGGCACAGGTCTCTACTTTGATGCTAATCTGAAATGATATTAGGTTGGGTGAACTAGCCGATACAATCAGTCGAAAAAAGTGAATTAATTTCTACATTGACGGCAGGAATATCCACTTTTTTTGATTATTGGAGTACTTTGCTCAAAGAAAAATGGCATGATCCAGTTACTGTAAGCGGTAACTTTATCTTGTACCATCGCGTATAATTGTACTACGGCATCTAAACTACCAGGAACAAAAAAATATTCGTACCAACTTGCTACAATCACAGTAATCTTATTTTCAGTTGTTTTGATAGTTGATTTGGAATTAGTTCTGGCTGATGGCCCAACCATCTATACGAATAAAGAAATATGCGGAGATGGAATAGATAATAATGTTAACGGAAAAATAGATGATGGCTGTCCTGACCATCCGTCAATCGCGAACACACCTCATAAAATAAAAGATAGATACCATTAACCCAAGCTTTAGAATCGGCACACATGGTATATGTCTGCCCCAAAAACATCTAGTTTCATTTCCTTTATTTTTTTACCATAGTTATACGAGATAAAACTATGACAAATTTACTATCCGAGATCTAGAGTGATTTTCTTTAACTTTCTAACTCACCTTTTATTACGGATGGTCGTAGAGAATTAATGATGAGAAGACAAGTAGTTCTTATTCTTCCTGTCCTAGCAGCTGTCGTTTCGCTGTTTGCCGCCATTGGCGTCAGTTCAGCAAATGCACAGACCATGATGGGAAACGAAACAGGGACTAACATGACAAGCACAACAAACATGTCTAACGCCACCATGGGTGGAAATATGACAGGGCTTGAAAACATGACGAATTCATCGAGTCCAATGGTGTCTAATACTACATAGAAACAAATAGCTTCCTTAATTTTTTTATTTTATACCATTCTTAAGGTTTAGCTTTGATAAGAAAACATTTGATGAACAACCAAATAAAGATCATAGTATCAAAGATTACAAAATGAAAAGGAGGGTTATTAATGTAGCAGACGCTTCTAGAATAACTTCTGAACTGACCCTATTCAATTCATAACACTTTTTACAAACCATCTTATCAAGCCAGGAGCGTAGCTCGTGTGTCTTCTTTCCACACAGTTGACATCTCATGCTGGTTTCCATGTCATCTTTATTGTTCATTTGTTTTATAAAACTCTTCCTAAACTTTCTTTCTGGTTTGGAAAATAAAACTAACTTAACCATTCTAGGTCAATTTACATTGATATTGAATTCTGCGCTGTCAGAGCATTGAAGTGAAATCTGGCATAAAGGCGGCTGTTTTTGTTATTTCTCCACTGGATTACGTAATCAATTTGACTTTGAAAGGTTTAGTTTGCGATTGACAAATTGAATCAATATTTCATGAAAGCTATAAATGCCGCTCTAAGTCAGCTGATGCCTGGAAAAGGCTTGCGGCATGTGAACATACAATAAAACCTTTAAGGTGTGCCGGTACAATCGCTAGAACTTTAATTTACTACCTGGATTGAATTTTGATAATAAAAAACTGAGTTATTTGTATCGTTAATTCTTGATTTAAAGGCTCTCTTCATCACGGTACCTTTCGTGCTTTGTTACAAATATTCATTCAAGTAACCCTATTTGATTCGACCTGTGGAGGGATTTCTAAAACTTCATTTACGGCGGAAAAAAGCTCCCAAAGAGTCACAGGAATCTGAACAAACTTATCATAGTGGCTATGTGACAAATCCATGGTCTTGTAATCGAATCCTGATATTAGTATCACTTTCATGTCCCTGTTGATTTCCTTTATTTTGTTAGCAAACATTGGACCATTCATCTGTTTCATCATAACATCGCTTATGACTAGCCTATATTTTCTCGGGTCATCTCTAATTTCATCCAAGGCTTCTCTGGTGTTTGAATACGACTGAACTTTGAATCCTTTCGTTTTTAATGCGTCTACGTACAGATGTCTGAGATCCTCATCGTCATCAACAACCATAATGAGATCTGAACGCATTTTTTCACCTATGTAAATATAAGTAACATTCCTTATACGGCTTATACGGTCCACACACGCCAAGACATTTACTAGAATTTTCGTACCGTAAAGGAAACCTTTGTTTCTGACAGTGAAATGAGTATCAATTGATTCTATGTATATAAGTCTTTATTAGATTGTTCATTAAACTGCCCTTAGTAACGAATTTCTAATAAAACTGCTATTTAAGCTAAGAAATAACAACCAGACAATTAATAAGTGATGTAGACCATTAGTAAACTATGGCTCAGGATAGAACTCAAATTCACTATAGGGTTGATACCCTGCTGAAATATTATGGGATCAAAGATGAGGAAAAGCTGCTAAATTACTTGAAAACAATTGGGCATAATACTGAATCGCAAGAAGAGGAATAGTAATGAATTCCTCAATAATTTAGAGTGCATTATTGCACTGTAGAACTACAAATCGTTGCTATTGTTGGACCAACTTTATCCCGATTTAAAATCATATAACACACCTGTTTCGGTACTCTTTTCTTAGTGATCTGAATTCTTCAAGTTCCATCTTTTATGATATTGCTTTCAGCTCCCAATCTTACTATTATTAATCTTGACATCTCTAAATACCGTGGAACTTGCTGGTCCAACATCGACTTAGTTCAAATGTGGAACTCCTACCGTTATTATTTCGGGGGTATTTTCCTTAGTATTTTTACCATATACACAATTTTGTGTTTCAGATGAGGTTTCTATGACACATACTTGAATCTTTGAATCAACAGGTACTGACTGACTTGCAAATGAAAATGTTCCTGCAGACACATAACATAATGACTCTATGTCATCTGGACAGGTCTGAGTAGAAGTATCTATTATTTTTGACTGTTCAAGGGTTTCTTTACCATAGATGGTTATATGTACTTTGTATGTTCCTATGCTATCTTTGGTATTACTCAAGTTAACGGTGACATCCAGCGTCTTGTCTCCATATGCGGTGTAATTTCTATCTATTGACATGACAACCAATATCATGAAGATTACCGCTATTCCTAGACTATTCGTTACAACCATCTAACTATACCATCACTACTTCATACAATTGGATTTAACGACAAACTTCTAGTAGAAGTTTAGGACTAATTTCTTATGCATAATTTCCGAAATTTTTGAAATACCATAAATTTGACCTCACTGCGGCAGAGCGAAAAAGTGATAATTGTTTAACAATGGGGAAATAAACTAGGGATTGACCGGCTGTCAATTCTCCTAGGGTACCAAGTCATGAATGTCTACTCGACTATTAGTGGCTTTCAATATTATTTAGGATATCAAATTAGATATGATAAGTTTGCATAATATTCTATTTGAAATTTCAGACATAGGAAAGTATAGAAAATTCCCCTCATTTCTTAGCAACGCGTCTTTCGCACTTTACTTATACTTTGTTTAGTATCAAACGTTGAAAATAAATTATGTATACAAAAAAAATATGTATGTTCGTGATTCTGTCGCTTTCAATTGCGACAGTAGTAATGGGTACGGCAGGCTTGAGTTTTGTATCACCTGTCTTCGCTGGCGGGGATCATCATGACGATGGAGGCAAGAAATGCAAGGACAATGATGACAACAACTGTAATGACACACATAAAACTCAGAAAATAAAGGTGAAGAATGAATGTGAGATAGAAAATGAGAACAAAGACCACAGTCACGACAATGAAAACTTGAATGAACTGACCTGCGTTAACGAGGCCCAGAATTGGAAAGATGTAGAAACGCTAGACATCTTCACTGATGGCGCCGTCCCTCTTTAGTAAAGAAGACACCCAAATATTACGCAAGGGCTAGTGAAAGGGATCACTTCCCCTTCTTTATTTTTGACCCATTCTATTCCATTATTTTTAGAATATTGATAAACGAATAAGATGAAAGAACATGTATCAGAGCTCACCATAAAAATAAAATATGAATTTCATGACAGATTATACAGTCTTACCTATCACAGTAATATCCGTAGGAATGGCAAAAGTGACATTAGTCCATCCTACTGAATCCAAAAATATCATGTCAAGGGGTTAAAAATTTTCACTTTGAAAAAAGATTAAATTATATTCAGTCTTCTAGCACATCTCTTGTGATAATAACTTCTACGGTGTCCACAACCTATAATGATATCTCCTAGGACAAAATCAATTCCACAGAAATGACACTTTCCATTCTGTCTGGTTTTTATTATAGATAGTACTCGATTTACCGCCAAATACTTTGAAGTATCAATAATGACACTCTTGGTCATTACTTTTTATTTATTCAATTTAACCACATAATATCGTATGGAATGGAATCAAGGCTTGGTGGTGAACTCGGTACTGAAGAATCAGAAATTCAAAAGTTGTCTACACGAAGAACACCTTTCGTATTGGAAAGGCAGTCTACACCCAATTCCTCCACATTTGTAGATTACTCCGCATGTTATACACTGATGGCGGCATGAAGAATTCAGTTTTGTGTCAAGCTTCAATTTTTTGATTCACAGACAGGTAGATTCAAACTTGCTCAGGATTTTTAGTAATAAAATTCTTAATAATCAAGTTGTTTATTTTTATTTACCCGATGATGTGACAAATTAAAGAATTATAAAATATAATAGAATTATTTCTATAAGGACTAAACTTATATGCATTTCTTATTGAGGTATAATTTTATGCTCTCGTTTCCTGTAACATAACAGGATCTTGAATTCAATTGTTCGTTTATTATTCAAAATGAGGTAAGATTAACCTGGATTTTTTCCTCATAAAGTTGATGCAGCCGTTTTGTATTTCGTAATAATATTAGAATATATATTTTCCACGTCTTTTGGCGGTGGCCCTTTGAATACATCTTTAGTGCAGTATCGCATGGAGAAGATTGCCATTTGCTCTAAGATCGGAGTCAAGGCCATAGCTTTTTCGGTTATCACATATTCAATTCTGACAGGGGTTTCTTGATACACCTTCCTTTTTATTAATCCGTCTCTCTCCATCTGCTTAAGTCTCAAGGACAGAGTTTTTGGATTTATTTGTTCTATAGAGTTCATGAACTGGTTAAATCGAGTTTGTTTCAGCAACATCATATTTCGTAAAAGCAAGAGGGTAAACTTTTTACCAATTATATTAAGAGTATTGTTAATAGGACAACATTTCATATTTTTACATAGACTATCAGGTTTCTGCTGCTGCGGTTGTCCGCTACCTTCTAAATTTGGCTCACTTAACTTCAAGTTACCAACTTACCTTCTTGAAACTTTCTAACTTATATACTTACCTTACTATAGGTACTAAACACAGGTAAGGTAGAAATGGAAAATAAATGTGAATGTGAAATTGGAGAAGATTGTGGATGTGGATGTCCTACATCTGCAGGTCGACATCATGGTTGTGGACACGGAAGTACAGGAATGCAAATCTCAGATCCTGTTACCATGTCGCAGACTATGTTTCAGAAAGCCTTCTTTAAAGCACTCTTTGATCTAAAAGTTGAAAAACTGAAAAAGAAAATTGAAGCAAAATGGGGATCTAACTTGGACCAAGCTGCCGAAGCAGTTGTCGAAGCGTCAGGAAAAGAATGGGAAGCATTGGGATCAACTGCTCAGGCCAAACAAGAACTTTACAACAAACTGGCAAATATACTGACACAGAAAAGAAAATAATAAAGAAAACTGCAGATTACTTTTAACCTTCCATTCATTTTTCTTTTGAACTTGTTGTAGATAATTGCTAGTGAGTCGAGCAACGATGCAGCAATATAAAGTAGTTTCGTAAAACTCCTAAGGTTATGGTGTTTGGAAAAAATATAAGTTATACGCTCGTACGATTGTCCCAGTTAAATCATCTTCATTAGATAACCACTACTTCACTTATCCCTTAATATACTTCCTTTTTCCACACTATATAATGACAGAAGGAAATAAAAATCCAAGTATAGTACACTTTGAGATTCCTGCCGATGATGTAGAACGTGCAAGAAAATTTTACTCGACTTTATTTGGCTGGAAGATAGAGAAAATGGAAGGTGAAGGTGAATTGGAGTATTGGATAATATCTCAGTCAGGAGATAGTAGTGACAAATCTTCTCTTGGTGGAGGTTTGATGAAGAGAAAGGACCCACAACAGCCTGTTTTGAATTATGTGGGTGTACCATCAATTGACGAATATTCAAGAAAGGTTACCGAACTAGGAGGCAAAGTTGTAATGCCAAAAACTGAGATCAAAGGATATGGTTTTTTTGCTGTATGTACCGATACAGAAAATAATGCATTTGCATTGTGGGAAGTCACACATCAACAATGATATCTGAAACTAAATAAAGAAATACAGATGAATTCAAGGGCACCAAAATTAGTGGTTAACGCACCTAAAGAAGCCGCGATCACATTTTTTTCCTGATGTTAATGATCTTCTTATAGTATAAGTCTGAAAATTAAATGAGTCAAGGAGACCTTCAATGAACTCACAGGAAAATGTAATATAATATAACAGAATTTTTATCATTCAGGCTTTTAGACAATTTTCCAGCTACTATTTGATAAATCTTCAGATCCATCAACTGTAGGTCTGAACCTCGTTTCTTTTGATCCAAATTAACCTATTGAAATACCTGGAGAAGTATATTTGAAAAGAGAAGCCTACTCTTAATTTCATCAAAAGACACTAGATCTAAATAGAAACCGAAAAAAATTAATCGAGTTTCTCTAACATCAGTTCAGAACAACCGCTACTGCTACTAGTGTAGAAGCACACAATTCGAAGTCGAGTCATTTATGGACTAGAATGCCAATAATATTTGCGTCATAAAGTGTCGTGTTTCCTGCCATTTTTATTTCAACGTTTCTGGGTGATTTCCAATCAGCACCCACTATTTTGGTCCCGTTACTTTCAGAGATACTTGCAGTCAGCTGGTCAAGTTTATCAAGCATCAATGACGTAACATTTGTAGAATCTGTTGTAAGCGATTGGTTGGAATTAGAATCACTAGTACTGGCATTTAGGAGATTGATCTCATTTGTAATATCGTCGGCTAGATTAGAATCTATAGTCATAGCAGAAATATCAATTTTAACAGCAGGTGCATTTCCAGTTCCACCATACCTCAACTCAACACCTAGCTCACGAGGAGAGAGAATATCAAATTTAGTAACAGTAACATTTTCTACCAAACTCACAATGTCTGTACTACTGCTAGCATTAGAATTTCCCAACTGGCTTTGTACGTCTGAAATTGTGGTCCCCTGTGCCGATGAATGAGGAACAACTATTGATGTAACAGATATGAATAACGCTAAGGAAAACACAAACCAATTTTTCATCATTTTCTTATTTCGTTCACTTTATATGACTAGAGATATTTAAAACTGTCTGTGAAAAAAATAAAAAATGAGTAGCCATTAGTCATTACCAAATATCAGATTAACTATGCTTTTGATATTTAGTTAGTATATTATATATTTGAAAAAACCATTAAGAAGTCAACAAAAAAATAAGAATAGTATGATAGACTGACCTAATAGTTTTTCAATCTCTTGACTCGCATGATAAGAAATATTTCCTCAAAATGATTGTGACAATACAGTTGACTTGCAGCTAGTCAAGACTCTAACCAATAACAGACTGATACTTTGCAGAGGCTTCGTGACGAACGTTAAACTCTTTTGAATAATGAGGGGTATTTCTTTAGAACATTCATGAAATCCTCAAGTCTCTTGATAGTTTCAGGATGTAAATGATGCTCTATACCTTCTGCGTCACTATTCGCGGAATCTTCGTCAACCCCTATCATTTTGAAAAATTCGGCTAGCAGACCGTGTCTATTACGAATATTTTGGGCAATACGAACTCCTTCGTCGGTTAACCTGATGCCTCTATACTTTTCATATTTTAGATATCCAGTTTCGTCAAGTCTCTGCGTCATTTTCGTCACGCTAGGGGAACTCACGTTTAGGTAAGTAGAAATATCCACAGTTGTGGCATACCCTTTCTGTTCTACTAATTCATAAATAACTTCAAGATAATCTTCCATCCTGTCCGTTCGATCCTCCTTCTTTGCACTGTTTGCATCACGAATAACTTCGAGCCTATTGTTCTTGGCTCTCTCCAGTGGTGTCATTCCGTTGAGTTTATTTGTCAGCGCTATCCCGCCTCCACCTATTCAATCTCTCTCTTAATAAATTTATAATATACATGGGCTGGTCTCCACTAAATTAAGAGTCCTGTTAGATACATTATCAACATTCCAGCTGCAAAGCCCGATATAATTGCGGCATTGGTCATTAATCCTCTTCCTCCAGTAGTATGATGCATCCAAGAGCCGACTGAGTAAACCACTTGGAAAATTGCCCCTGCCCCTATTGACAGAAAAATTATAGTTGCAATTGGAGAGTATAGAAATCCGCCTATCCATGCCCCTACAATTGTAGGTATTCCAGCTATCAGTCCCATAATCAATAACTTTGTTACTGGAATTCTCTTACTCTTAGCCATAGGGGCAACAATAGCCAATCCCTCTGTTGTATTGTGTAGTGTGAATCCTAAAATGAGAAATGAGCTTAAAGCTACTTCTCCTAGTAAGACTGCCGCTCCTATTGCAAGACCTTCTCCGAAGTTATGTAAGCCGATCCCAATTGAAATCATCATAGATATCGCGATTGGTCTTATCAATAACTGTTGTTGTGATGATCCAAGAGCAGGCCGCGAAGATTGGATATCAATTGTATGTTCAGAATCTGGTCTAGAATGGCTGACAAATCCAGTCTCACATTTAGTATCTTGATTGGATTGTCTTGAGGCACGTTCAACCAGTTTCTTCGAAACGTAGACCAGCGATATAAAAGTAAGAATAGTAATCAATATAATCAAAATCTGTGCATTAAAGGCAGGCGCAAGGGCTGCTGCAATTTCGTTACTCTCAAGTAGCGCATCTATCCCAAGAAAAACTAACAATCCCACAGTTAGGCTAAGAAAAAAGTTGTACTTGTTAGAACTTAACCTTCTAATGAAGGGATACCATAAAAGACCGATCATCACGGGAATAACACCTACGTATATACCGATGAGTGCAAATGTTGAAGCCTGTCCAACTGTTGGCTGCGGCAGCAGGGGCTGCAGAAGTAACGCTTTTGCTAAATCTAGTTCCATCATCACTAGTTATTCCAATTTCGTACGGCTCGCCGGCATTCCAGATGAAAGGTATTGTTACTCTAGCATCTGCAAGTCTGGATAACGTCCGACCTGGTTCTATTGCTGCAGGATGTATCCTATCATTCACATCTGCTTGTGCAATGGTAATATCTGAAGGTCCGGTGTTTCTTATAAAAGCAACAATAGTGTTGTCTAAAAACTCTACTTTTTCTATGGAAACCTCAGGAAGTGGTTTGATGGAGCTTTGAAACAACATTCCCGGAGAATACGCTAGTATCATTACCATTACCCCAAGTACAACGAATGGAACAACTCCAAAAAGTATAGTCTTCTTGGTTATTCGGGAACTACTGCTAACACTGCCATCCTCTCTTTCCATTATTTCAAACCACCTGTTCTCACAAAAGTAGTTGTACCATTACCGGTATTGCTAAATTCAGATGTAGAATAACTTGCATTACCTTCTATTGAGGTAACGTTCGAATTTTCAGTGGCAGACTCAGCTGTACCATCTTTTACTAGGTACAATCCCACCCATCCTTTTTCAGCGAACTCTGTTTTGTGTGCATGAAACATGTATTTCCCAGGATATTTGTAACTAAATTCCAATATTCCTCTTTCTCCCTGGCTCATGGTAACAATGTCTGTATATTCATCGGGAATTAATTTGGTTCCTGTCCTATAAAGATCAAACATATTGGCATGTAGGTGAAAGTTGTTTATTGGATCAAACTCAAGGATATTGAGCAGGTAAATTCGAATCAATCTATTCTTGTCAATTTGAATCGGGTGGTGCATGTAGTAATAGGGAATTCCATTGACTGTGTAAAAGTTGTTTTCAGTATCAAAGTCGGTATCATATCCATTCATGACCATCACCATTTCATCGGCGTCGGCTCGAGGTTTCTTGGGATCAATTATGAATACCCCATAGAGGCCGTGGGTGATGTGTTCTTCGAGAGGCTGCATATGGCAGTGATAGGGAAAGACACCGAATGGTTCAGCTGTGAACTCATAGGTAAATTTACCTCCAGGCGCAATTCCTTCAAATACGCCATCCATCTCAGACTTGTGGATGCCGTGAAAGTGTATTGAATGGAATTTACTTCCATTATTAATTAAAGTGATTCTAACCAAATCGCCTTCCGTGGCTCGTATGGTCGGGCCAGGTATAGTGCCGTTAAATGTCCACACATTATAGAACACGCCGGGAGACACCTCTTTGGTCTGTTGATCTGATGCAATTAATGTGAATTCTCTCAGCGATGTTCCATTTGAAAGATTTGATGTTCTTCCGTAATTAAATTCCCTGAGATATTTCATTGGGTCTACTACCGCGGTTTTTGGGTCAATGTTAAGGGAAGTCGGATCCAAAACGTCGCCTGTTGTTCCAAGTATAGGATATCCGGGACTATGACCTCCAAAGTTGTCCCTCTTAGATGAGTCTTGGGCACTTATGGAACCCCGGTTAAATGCTGTAGAAAAAGTGACGACAACGGCAATAGATACTGCAACACCAACTAGAGCTATGAGTTGATTACTCCTCAAACTTGATTAACTCTATACAAATTGTTTGGATAGATTAATAAATGTTGCCCTTGGTTAACAATTACAATACTAAACCTCCAATGGTTGAGGGAATATGGCACTAGGGAGCGTCAATCGGTAGCACGTCATCATCCAAAACAAAATATAGAAATTTCATGAAAAAGTATTTCAGATGACTTAGACTATGAAGTACAATCCAATGGTTGACATGTATATTTTGATAGTCTGTGATCTTGGACGGACAGAAGAAATTGCCTCAGACCTACAAGAGATTGATATGGTAAAGGAGGTTTACATGATTAGTGGGGCTTATGACATAATTGTAAAGATGTCAGGTCCATCTCCAAAAGATCTGGAACATGTGTATTCAAAAATTAGGAATGTCAGTGGCATTAAGACAACCATTACACTAGTAGGATATACCAAAAATGGCTACTAAACAGGAGTAAATGAATAGTTACTCAATAGAAGAAGGATTTGGTTTGGTCGATGGAGGTAACTAACTCATTGTTAGTCGGTCAATAGAAATTTGTTGCAAGTGCATTTAACGGGTAGAAATAAGGACTGTCAGGAACTAGACAAAAAATAGATAGTTAATATCCCTTCTGCCTTTCTGGGCATTGCGATCTATTTTTTCTTTTTCTTTGTTGGTATCAATATTATTGCAACATTGACTAACTTTAAGCACTCTTATTATTTAGATCCCACATTTACAGGAAATATGTACAACCCATCAGGGCTTATACCAACCAGAGTGTTCATCCTCTTCGGGTCTTCTTTTGTGACTGATCTGTTTTAAGAGATATTTAATGAATACATAGTATTTTGCCAGAAAACCAAGAGTGATGGAAACTATTCCACCTATTAGAAACCTTATGCCGATTATCTTAAACCCTTCGCCTTCTTCCTTAAGTGAATGACGCTGGTCCCTATCCAAATGCACAATATACCAAACGCGACAAGTATCATTCCTGCAGCAATAAGTGGTTTAAATAGCCTGATTGATTCACCGAATGATTTTGACGTTACGAGAGTACAATGAACTATTGCCGTTATATTGTATTTACGTGTGTAATCTGTAATTGTGTGAGTAATGTAGAGATCTTAGTCCACAATTTTTGATTCGTCGTTTATTGCTAATGCATCTGAATTTAACTTGATCAAGCGAAAGGATGATCGCCTAGCTATATGGCTGTGAGGTTCATATAGTATGTGGGCACCTTAGGAGACGAAAGTACCGATAAGACAAGAATCATAGATTATGGAGCAGATGAATTTGCGCTAAAACCATTGAGTCCGGAGAATGTTGCAGATAAGATTTTAATGCTATTAGCTCGTGAAACAGTAGCTGAAAGTAGGTCGTCACAATATTCAATTTATTATCTAGACCGACATCAGATAAACTCATGTGCTATTTTTTTCCTCAGTTGATTGGGAGGATATGTTAATCTTGGTTCCCAATTTCAGAATATAGGGGGTAATGAATGTAGTGATTATTGTAACAACACCTAGAATGGGAAGTATGTATAAAGAAATCGCTCCTACATCCTGACCACCTTTTCCAACTATGAGTGACATTTCACCACGCGCCGAAGATAGACCAAGTCCAGTTCTGACTGCAGTAGTGCTAGTATACCCAGCCCGAATCAAGACAGGTGTGACAATCACCATTTTAGACGCGAAGGATGTTATGATAAGGATCAGGGCTGGAATAATAAATATTGGTATTTTTGATATATCCATAAGCGCTCCAACTGATACAAAGAATAATGCTGCAAATATATCTCGAAGGGGAACTGTTATAACACGCGCTATTGCGGCACTATTGGATTCAGCGACGAGTACGCCTGCCAAAAACGCTCCTATGACAGGCGATAGTCCAAGTTGAATGGCAATAAAAGACAACCCAAAGGCTAGACCTAGTATAACTATTAGCAAAACAGAATAATCAGACTTTCTGGCCACTTTGTCTATTAATGGTGGTATATATCTCGAACCGAAGAACAGAATGCTTCCTATGAAAGCGGCTACTATTCCTACGGACAATAATACCTGTAAGAAAGATACTTCGGCTGTTATCGCTAGCGATTGTAGAACACCTAATGCGGTAATAACTATGATGTCTTCTACGATCAATATACCCATTATCAACAAACTCGATTTATCCTTGATCATATTCAGTTCTTCGAGTATCTTTACTGTAACTATGGTACTGGTAACTGACATTGCAAGTGCCAGAAACAAAGAATCAAATTGTGAAAACCCCAATGTCTTTGCCACAAAGAATGTAATAAGCATGGTTCCTAATGATTCGGCAAGAGCGACAACGATCGAAATCCTTCCTACAGACCTCAACTTGGCTATAGGAAATTCTGTTCCGATTACAAACAAGAGTATGATTATTCCAAGTTCGGCCAAAAGGTTAAGAGTATTGACCTCATGTATTAGTGTAAAAGGCGGGGTATATGGCCCTATGACCATTCCAGCGAGTATATATCCAACTACTGTCGGTTGTTTTAACTTGAATGTAATAAATCCCATCACAGCGGCTACAATTATAACCACTGCAAAATCTTGAATCAGAAGGTTCGTATCTAATTGATTTAGAAGGAGAAAAAATTTCATAATGAGTTCGAGATAGTTTTCATTGCTTTTATTGCTCCTAATATAACTAGGCTTCTACTTCAGAATCATCATTCTTCAATCCGTGAGTTTTTATGAATCGTAAAAGCTCATCATGATTATCAATTTTGTAATATCGCTTCATTTCCTCGAGTGTGTCATCATCATAAAGTACCCGCTTCTTCACTCTTGCCTTCTCCACAATATAGTAGATTAATTCATCGCACTTAAATTTTTCAAAGAAAACCAATGGAAAAATGAATGCCAGTGCCCGAAAGTCTGAGGCACTAGGCGACCTACTTTGATTATTTTTAATTTAACTATTGATATCTTCCACTGTTTCTTCCTTACCATCGTGTTCTTGACCCAAAGTTTGTTAAACATATATGGTAAAGCCAATTTATGTATAGGAAGTGATTGGAATATTGTATGCCTATAGTTACCCAGGATCCATTTGTGCTAACAGAAAGGGAATATATTAGACGTTACGAACATCGTATGCCGATTTGTAATCCTGGAACATGGTCTGTTTGATATTGTTAACCAGATTTTCCATTTCAAAATTATCGTTTAATTCGTTTATTCGCTTTGGCCTCAGGGCTAGTGATTCTAATTCAGATATATGTGAGCGCTGATTCGCAGTCAAAATATGAACACCTGTATATGCTTTGATTTTCAAAACGCCCAAACCATTTTGTGAAAAATAGGTGCCAGAACAGTCTATCGGCTTTGTAGCTCCTCAGTTGAAAAAAAGACAGTATTAGTAAGTTAAGATTGTGGGCGACTGAAATGAAAAACAAGTGGCAAGCAGTCCAACTATCCCTGTTTGATCGGAATGGTGTATGAATTGTATCAGCCATTTTGTTTTCATAGAATGATTCTGTATTAAATATTGAGACTATCAAAGTCGATTCTTTAAAACTTATCAAGGACTATTCAGATACACTCAAACATGAAATATTGACTTTATTAAGTTGAGTATTTTATGAGTAATATGCTTCTATTTGATTGGCAATTCCACCAGAGGGTAAAAGAATGACAAATAGTTCCCCTAACGAAGCCTCAGGGAGGCCTCCTTCCCTTAACTCTAGCGAGATTGACAAACTACTTTCGATGACCCTTATAGCTAATTTGGCCACACTCGATGACGACGGAGATATACATATTGTTCCAATGTGGTTCCTTCGAATAAGTAACAACATCTGTATTCCGACTTCTCGCCAGACACGCAAATACAAGAACTTACGCTCAAGGCCACGGGCTTCGGTGATGATTGATATTTCTCGAGCTGGCTTGAACCTCAAAGGTGTATTAATCAGGGGCCGCGTAGAATTTGTTGAAGGAGATGAAGCACAAAAAATCAATCGCGCTATTCATTTAAAATACGTGACGCGGGAAGGGCTAAACGATACCGATGTCGCCTCATATCTTTCGAAAGGTGACGACATAACCGTGATGGTTCACATGGACCACTTAATTAACTGGAACCTAGCCGATTCTAAGGCTGGAAAAGCCCTTAGTGCCGGCGGATGGTCTCGTCCACTTGATGCATAGGGTAGAAATGGATTAGCGATGATGAACTTAAACTAAACCCTGACTCCTTGTAATTTAAAAATGCTATTAGAAACAAGAATGGAATACCGATTGGAAACTCTGCGTAAATTTTGACTAGGTCCTGATAATAATTTTGATATGCCTATTCAATTCAAGTCAGTGAGGCGCACCATTTGCCAGTTGTGAAGACTAAAAGGATGACTAGTGGTTCTAGGCCAGGATACCAGTTTTTTCATTTGACATTATGAATAAGTCAATCCCTTCTTACCCACTTTTCGCCTTTCTTCTCATATTTCTGTTTTACTGCAACCCACGCTGCCTTATGTGCCACTTCCTCGGCACTTTGACTTTTACCACCACGTCTTTTCTCAGGATCTTGATATTGTCTTAAGGCACTTGCATGTACTTTTTTGTAAATGTGTTGTGCATGTTCTGGTAAAGAATCTATTTGCTTTAATGTTCTTGTCGATAATCTTGTATCGATTTCAGATTTTCTTCGGCTCGTGGCACTTTTAGTTTTAGGCATGTATTATAGTATACGAAATGGTATATATCCAATGCAATTGTTCTAAAAAATGTTTAAGCATTTTGACAGCAGATAGCTGATACTTCCCAAGCATTCAAATTGAGACATTACCAATTTGACCGCTTTCCGCAGCGTGAGAACCTTTTCCTTACTGTTTACCTAGTTTATCATTGTCTAATCTGCTGTTGACAACGGCCGTATGCAAGTGCTCATATATTGTAACAATTCTTTCAAGAGTATCTTCTTCTATCAGATTTTTATCCCGGAGGTCCTTGAAGTATAACATGAGGGAGGCGAGGTCGGATAGAATATGATCTATTTTTCCACGTTCAAATGTAAAAGTTTCGCTCATATACTCATCTCCATATAATTCCTCTTTTCTTGTCATTTGTCGAAAATGTAGCGCGTATTGTCACTGACTTCAAGCAAAAATGTAATGTAATATATTGTTATTTCCAAACTGGAACTGAAATAAAGTAGGGGCTTATTTAAATTGTGTATGTATGTCACTATTTAGGCAATTTTAAGATATCATGAATTTGCCCTATTTAGGTGGGTCGGAATTTTGTCATTGTTATTGCCCATCGATTTCACATAGGTTAAAACTCAAGGTACGTGTATTGCTTGTAATGGTTACGACCTTTGAGGAAATAGAAATATACTGACCACATGGACAATTATCTTGGCATGACATGCGTAGTAGTATTAGTAATATCAATCAGCTTAGTCTAAAAAAATTTAAGATGGTCGCACTTTTATGCTTAGGAGTAGTGGTTATCATAGCTACTTTACAAACCTACAGTCAGGAAATCCTTGCGAGATGTTCTAACGGATACCACAAAAGTCCTTCAGGAGATTGTGAAAAGTATGTTCCCCAAAAAGAGCTTCCAAGATGCGATAATGGATATCACAGAAGTCCATCTGGACATTGTGAAAAAATCGGTGGGTCGAACGGCTCGTCCAAAAAGTGTTCAAGTGGCTATAGTAGGGATGGAAATACTGGTAAGTGCGAGAAAGTCAACGATAATAAAACTTTGACTCAAATAAAGATTATTGTTAGAAGTACTGGAAATTCACAAGATCAAACAGATGTGTTAACGACTAAGGAGTTGAATAACTTCACTAACAGAACATGTCAAGGATTTAGTGGTTGTTTTGAAGGGACCGTAACCAAAGTTATAGATGGAGATACTTTAGATATCAATAATGTAAGAATTCGTCTAGCATTGGTGAACACTCCTGAAACTTATCAAGATGGGTATTTACAGGCGAAGCAATATGTAGAATCAAATTGTGGAGTCGGAACTCGTGCCATGGTTGATGAAGATGACGGTCAGAAGGCTGGGAGTTATGGCAGAATGATTGGATTAGTATTTTGTGATAGATTGGATCCTTCTTTGAACAAGGCAATTTTGACCTCTGGCAACGCTAAAGTACTAGCACAATTTTGCGGTGTCAGTGAGTTTTCAGATAAGGATTGGGCCCAGCAATATGGTTGCTAAAATATAATGGATATCGGCTAGTTCTACATCTTCGTGCGTAGCAAAAAATGGACATATTAAAAAGTAAGTTATTGACATTCAAGTCGTAACAATTGGTCCCTAACTTTGCGTCATCCTTTTTGTTTATTTTTTTTAGTCTAGTTATATGTCTAATATTAATGAGTGGAGTTGGAGACGCCGCAGATAAAGCAGGTCTGAAGAAGTATGAAATACCCGCGATAAATGATCCTAATCTGAAACTAGAGATAGTATATCAGGGAAATTATACTCCTGGATTGCGAGAATTAAATCAATTCACTCCAGTCACTCAGTTCGCATTTTTAGGGAACAATGATATTTTGATGTTAAGTAAGAATGATGGCAAAGTGCTGCGAGTCCTTAATCATAAACTATTATCCGAACCATTGCTGGACGTAAATGTCACCAACCAATGGGAAAGTGGTCTTCTGGGTATTACGATCTCAAAGGATGCCGACAAAGTATACGTATTTCTTTATTATACTGAATCAACAAACGGGGACGGAACTAATGCATCTTCGACTGATCCTTCATACAATAAGCTGTACAGATACGAATTAATAAATAACAAACTTAAAAATCCTAAACTCTTATTCACTGCACCCACACCAAATCGTTATTCTCACATTGGAGGCGGACTACAAATTGGTCCTGACAATAATTTGTACCTTACAGTTGGCGACATGCATGGTGACCAAAATAAGAGTACAACGACGATGGCCCAGAACTTTAAGGATGGTGTAATTCCAGACGGCAGAGCTGGTATGCTTAGATTTACCCAAGATGGAGAACCAGTTGGGAGCGGCATACTAGGAAAAAAATATCCTCTAAATCTTTACTATGCTTATGGAATAAGAAATAGCTATGGCTTAGACTTTGATCCAGTATCGGGAAAAATATGGGATACCGAAAATGGACCGCAATCTGGTGATGAGATCAATCTTGTAGAACCTGGATTTAATAGTGGTTGGAACAAGATTCAAGGAATAGGCAGCCTACATCAGAATTTATCGAGCTTAGGAAAAGTTGTACTGGATCAACCTGACGGATTAGTGGATTTCGGTGGAAAAGGCAAATACAGAGCTCCGGAGTTTGTGTGGAAGCAAAGGGTAGCACCTACTGCTCTTAAATTTCTGAATTCAGAACAATTGGGTAAGAGATACCAAAATGACTTATTTGTAGCATCTTTTAATCTGGGCGAAATTTACGATTTTGACTTGAATGAGAATAGATCTAAACTTGAACTTACCAACACCATGACCAACAAGACACTAGCAAAAAAACTGGATGTTAGAAATGTCTTTTTTGCTCATGGCTTGGGCAAAATTACTGATATCGATGTAGGTCAGGATGGTAATCTATATGTCCTTTCTAAATATCTCGAGACACCGACAATTTTCAAAATATCCTCTGTGAATAAGACTAAATGACAAACCGGGGAGTCCCGAATATAACGAATTAGATTTAATCGAACAAAACTTAGCATAAATCCAATTGTCAATTTGTTTATGCTTCTAAATAATCTGCGTTCATTTTCTCTGTGACAATTAGGCCTCAAAAATGCGCAGAATCTAATCCATCTTGATGATGTTGATTCATTCACTGTTAAGATTATTGGAACTGTGTTATTGCTTCATTTGCTAAGCAGATTCTGTATCTTTCTTCGACTTTTCTTACTTCTGGACTATTCTGATTTGTTAGGGATTCGAAATCTTGCAAAGTTGTATTACCGTTACAATAGCTTCACAGCTAATATAGTATAAGGTGCTCGTTATTGATAGGGTCATGGGCAATCAAGAAATCTCGCATTCAAGGGATTTTCACGAATTTACAAAACACTCAGAGGTTAGTATACAGACTCCAGGTCATCGTCTCGACTTTGGAAATAAACCCCGTCCTTTTAAATTCTATACCAAGCTTCTACCCATACCATTACCAACTGTATTTCCTAAACCCGAAGAGGGTACCCTAACTGCAATTAGCAGAATTGGACCGGTAGGACAACTGCCTAATGAGATAAACATAAAGGTGATGGCCGAGATTTTGTTTTTTACTGCAGGCGTTACGCGCTCTCTCCAGTATGATACTGACACAATCTTTATGCGGGCTGCCTCTGCAACAGGTGCTCTTTATCCCATCGAATTATACCTTGTCTGCGAAGATATATCTGGCTTAAAAGCTGGTGTCTATCATTTCAATCCCGGCGATTTTAGCCTTACGCTCCTTCGTGAAGGAGATTACAGACTACATCTATCAGAAGCTTCAGGAGACGATACTAGTATACAGACTTCTCCAGCTGTGATTGTATTTTCCTCAATTGCATGGAGAAACGCATGGAAGTACCGGGATCGTTCATATCGTCACTGGTTTTGGGATTCTGGTGTCATGGCGGCAAATCTTCTTGCCACCGTTAACTCCATAGGACTGCGTATGAATTTCAACGTCGGTTTCTTCGACGATGTGGTTAACAGACTTGTTTGTGTGGAAAATCGACAAGAAGCAGTATTAGCATTGGCGCCTATAGGCGTAGGCCTATCAAAAAAAAATACATCTAACTGCAAAGAAAAAGTAGGGAGAGCAGAGATCACTATGCTTAATCACGAAACACTCCCCTTATCAGAAAAAGGTCAGCTGGAATATCCGATGATCTGGAAAATACATGAAGCCTCAAATTTACAAAGTAAAGATGAAGTCAAAAAATGGATCGACGCCGATAAAATTATTAGGCAAAATTCTACCACATACACATCGACATTAGACAGTATTCGATTGTTACCTGCAAATTATTCCAAAGATCCTCCTTTGAGCGATATTATTCTTTTACGGGGTTCCTCTCGTCGGTTTGCCCGTAAACCAATTTCTTTTGCACAATTATGCAACATATTACATAGTTCTACTGTAGGGGTGCCTTTGGATTTTACTAAAAGAGGTAAAGTTAGTATTACAGACACTTATTTCATAGCTAATGATGTCGAAGGATTGCCACGAGGAAGTTATTATTTCAACAGGAATTCGAAATCATTAGACCTACTAAAAAGAGATATTCATAGGGATGTTTCTGGTTATCTCTGTCTATGGCAGTCACTTTTTAGTGATGCTAGCGTTGTATTCTTTCTAATGACTCCTTTAGAGCAAGTTATAGCCAGCTATGGTAACCGTGGCTACAGGGCTGCCCAGTTCGAAGCTGGCATAATTGCAGGTAAAATTTATCTTGCGGCTTATGCTCAGAATATTGGTGCATCAGGCTCTACTTTTTTTGATGACGCAGTTACGGAATTTTTTTCACCTCATGCCACAGACAATAGCACCATGATAGCTATGGGCGTCGGCGTGCCTGGATACAAATCTAAAAGCGGAAAAGTTCTCGCAGGGAAATGGACTAGGGACCAACTTTTAGCGCAAGTGGGTTAAACAATTTAACACATGAGGTGTTCTTCCATATTTATTGGAAGCGAAAGAAGACAAAATTGACAAATTATCATAGATCTAACAAAGAATTATTTATGAAAATCCTGTAAATCAATATTTCTAAATTATGGTTATTTTTTAGATCGAGTTAATACCTAGTAACATTTCAATCCAACATTGAACGAATATGATCATTTACTTCAGATTCGGGATTGAATGATTTACGACTGCAGTCGTAAATCATTCTTGAAACTATCGACAAGTCGTAGATATCCAAGATAATAAGTAAAAACTCTTACAATTACTCATTGATTCGACTTTCAGGATGTCTTTCGAGTAGTCTTGAATTTTGCAACAAGTTTGAAAACGCTGAACTTACCAATAACAATGGGACAGCTATCCAAGTAAAACCATGTATCAGCACTACACAAATAAATCAAATTATGAAAAAATTTTCACAAATTTCTTACAGATATAAGTTGTACAACTGAAACCGAGCGAGATCAACCTTGTTCATCAACATCATGATTGTTCCATCATTGTATTAACGGATAAGATTGATAGTGGTTATGAGACATTGATGTCGCGAAAGATAATGACTAGAAATCATTGCTTTGCTTGCAGTATTACGTACTTGCTTTCGTTTCTCCTAATACTGTCGTTCACTAATTTGATCAATGCCCAAGATGAATCCATTGAAACTGGCTGGCTGGTACCGTTAGATGTTGGTAAAAAGCAAAACATTCAATGTTTTAATGGTTTGCTGGTGGAATTTGTATCCGATTGTGCTTCACCCACATGTCATTCGTTAAGGCTCTCTGAAAATGATATATTAGAATGCGTATCAAGTTCATCGAATACCGGTGACTACAATCCGTAATATTGCGTAGAGTTCTCTATTATAAAATAAGTAAAGTCTAAATTCATTATGGTTTTGCCATTTCAAATTCAACAGATTGAGCATCTTTGGCAGAGTTTAGGTAAGTAGGATTCAACAGTGCTCAAATACTCTTCTGTCGTATTCTCATCATTTTTCGTGTATGGTCTACTCATCGAATACCAGAACTCGAATGATATTAAGTTAATATTCATTATTTATTAAGAAATAATGTAAAACTGGCGAGTAGCTAAGATACGTATGACGCTCAATTCGCCGCAACGACGAATGAAAATAAGTTGAGTGTAATAATAACTCGGGTCCATAACAAAAATCGCAGTTACCGCTTTTCTAATAGGAGTTCTTTCTAGAACCATGAACCTAACGTGGTGATAATTTGTCACTATGCCAGAATTCTTCATGTTGTTTGCGTTCGTCGTCCAGACAATATTTTAGATTGCAAAAGTGACATTTTAATCCTTTAGGTTTTAACACTAGTCCGGATTCAGTAATTAGACTAGTAGGTTTGGAGCGAGGCAAAAAGTAAGTAATCCCTTTTCGATTTGACAATACTTGTTCTTTTTGGGGTTCCGGATTCAGAATATTTGCCGTCTCGGAGATATTTACCAGTACCTGATTACCAAAATGATAGTTGACCCATTGGGCAAGTGTATATTTCCAATCGTAATTATATCCTTGCATGAATGCTGATTCGTCAATCATTTTTGTAAATTCGGTCTTTTCATTTGTTTTTATTACATAATGTGAATTCTTCAGTAGTATCGCAAATTCTGCCTGCGTTTCGTCTGTCCATAGCTGTATCATAGATTCAACCATTTCGTTAGTTTTTATCCTATTTCTGTAATCCTTTAGGGGATTTAAGGATTGTTACTCAGCAGTCCTACTTCTCCTAAAAAATCGAATCCCTTATGCTTGGGTATCTAACTAGCGCGGAGCAAAATATGGATAGTGACCTACCGAGGCGCGACATTTACAGAGACCGGCCTATTTTCTGATTGGTTTTTAAAAAAACTCGAGTAGCTTGTCAGTCGGTATAAAGGGAAGAAAAACAGTGTACCGATACCGGAACTTTCAACTTTTGTACGACTACTATAGCAGGCCAATATTACGGACAAGTCAGGCATGTATTCTGCAAAACTGAAACGATTAGAACCATCTTCCCGAATAGTAAAGTTATACGAAAATCCCCTTTTATGAGGCCACATTCCAGCTGACGTCGCAATTATAGCGGTTAAGAAGACATATGGCAATTCATTTTTAGAAAGATAGAACGAGCAAATTTTGGTCTTTATTCGAAGATGTTTTCTTGGCGACACTACTATGATAAATACAGACTCTTCGTTTATTTGCGCAATTAGCATGAATCATCTTGGATAAGTGGTCGAGCCCTTCAAAATTAAAGGCGAGTAATTCAGTTAGAAATCCAGAAATTACCTTTACTCCAATTTATTCCTTGATTTATTACTTTTGTGTTTAATCGTTTCTGGCAAAAAAAGAAAGTAGATTGTCTATCCTATGAGATAGATAATACTCACCGTTACAGAGATTTCCTGTTTTCCTGATATTATTGGTGTAGGTGATTCTGCTACGCCATCAAAAGCCTTAGCATTGTAGATGGGCACAGGAGGAGGCGATCCTGCCTCTCCAACTGTTATTGACTTTACTCCTATCACTTTTAGACCTGCAGAATTCGCAGCTATGTCGGCCTGTAATTTTGCATTATCAATAGCCTCCTTTAACAAAGAGTTTTTCATCATGTCGGACTTTTGATTTGATAAACTGAAGTAAATGTTATTCACATTATTGGCTCCCGCCGATACCGCTGCATCAATCCATTTTGATACACTTTCTATGTTACTGCTTTCTATTTGTATCGAATTGCTTACAGTAAATCCTATCAACCTGCCTTGATTATTGTTAGATGAATAATTATAATTTGGAGTGATGTTAAAAGTGGAAGTACTTGTTTCATTTTCTTGAACCCCCGCTCGCTTTCAATGATTCTAATACCTTGTTCATCATGTTGGAGTTCGATGTTAATGCTGCTTGCGCAGTAGTATCAGTTGTCTCTACACCTAAAGAGACGATAACCTTGTCGGGTTTTGTCTGGTTTGATGCGGAACCTGATACAAACAGTGTACTATTTGTGAGGTCTGTCTGGCCACGTACATTGGTGAAGCTATGTTCGATTGCAGCTAGAATTGCGATGGAAAGAATAGCGATTGCTGTTGCTACAGCAAGATTTGCTTTGCTTTTATTATGGAAATATTCCATACAGTCCATTAATTCAGAGGGAAATAAGCGTTTTGAGAAATTAAATTAGATTTTTGTTCTGTATTTGACAAACTTTAGATTAGGAAATTAATTAGATCAAGTGACAGAAATGTTTGAGCTTGTTTAGGTTGATAGAATATAATGAGAGATTAGACTCTTAATCAGCAGCTGCTTCAACAAAATACCAAAAACATTACGGTCCTTAAATAAGAACAAGAATGAGAAGCAAGTGTCTAATAAGATTGCAAATTTTGTCAATATCAAAGTTTAATATTTCTACGAACAAGTGACATCTTTGAATATACTAAAAGTGTTAAGTTACAAACTCTGAGAACAATTAAAAAGGAAACATAACAGGATCTTATAACTAATTTTTCAAATATATTCTCACTAAGGACTTGTTATAAACGATAAATTCCCATCTTCTCACATGAGAGTTAGATATATTTCATCACTAGGGGTGTTATTCTTTGCATCGTTATTGTTGGCCCATTACATTTTTGCTAGCAATCCCATGATATTTGCTCAAACTGGCATGCCTGGGACTGCCTCGAAAGTAGGCATCAAAATTACGCTTCCAATGACAAATAGTACTGTCCCTGTTGGACCTTTATTAGTTAATGGCACTTCCACGGACACCTCACAAACTAATTGCAGAGTGCATATCGACTGGAATGACCTTAAACCAATGCAGAATGTAACTCCTGCGGGTATTAATGGCACAAACGACTATTCAAAATGGACTTTTACATTCTCTCAAAATTATCACCTTATCGTTGAGGGAACAAATGAATTAACATCAAAAATAGTTTGTCTAGATGATTCTCTAGGAAACATCACAACAAAGTTCTATAGTATTAATGTTACTGGAATCAATACCAATATCTCTTCGAGTTCGTCCAGCACACCCGCTGGTGCAAATCAAACTAATTATGAATCTGATGGTTTCCAAACGGTAACTTATCAAGGGGTGCTTCCTCAATACAAAGGGGATACAAATACGAAATCAGGTATTTCAGATGGAAAGGAAAACGATCACAGCGATAAACAAAATGCCAATCTAGCTACCACTGTCACAGATGATGACAATGAAACAGATACTACTAATTTAGTTACTGCTCAGGTAGGTAGTCCTAAGCCAAGTGGTGCTATTGACGCGTCAGATGCCCCCGAAGTAGATACAGTGAGACCAAGCGAGATTGGTCCTGAAGTGGGGAACTCTGAAGTGGGGAACTCTGAAGTGGGGAACTCTGAAGTGGGGAACGTTGAACTAAATATCGATGAAGTAAATAGTGCGGGGGCAGATATAGCTCGTATAAGTGATGGGACTGAAATTGGCAAAACTACCGCAGCGGGCAATATTGTTAATTTGAGCGACGACAGCGATGCTGCCATTGCTCATAAAAGTGACAAAACTATGGAGAAAGGGGATGGTGAAAATGGTTTCACTGACGTTACTGACGGCACCGAACTACATGCTACTGAAGTTGATCTCCCTGAGATTAATGTACCTGAACTGGATGACGACACTAATGCAACTGACGATGCTAATTTAGAGCGTCAGTCTGAAGTAAATATTGATGAAGTACATATTGCTGATTCGAATACACTTGATGCGACTGAATTAGATACATCTCTTCCCATTACGAACGCAGATGTGGGTTCGTTCGTTGACAATACTCCAAGTAAAGACATTGAAGTAGAAGATGAAACTTCATTTTCTGACAAAGGAGACACCGCTAAAGCATTATCGGAATTCCAGAACAACATTAAAAATACAATTCAAGAAGGCATTATCGCTGATGGCAAGGTATTAGATACGCAACCAGTCAAGTTAAAGGCAATGGATAAAGACAAGGACAACGATGAAAAGAAAGCGGACGCCAAGGATTTAGAACCTATGAAGCCAAAAAAAGTTCAAAAGAAAAAAATTCCAATCCCTGAGTTCTATCATAAAGACCCTTTTTATGCCCACATAAACTGATATCGCATAGTTCAGTTACGGCAATCAATAGACGGCAAATAAAGGTCGTTGTTGAATAATTGTAAACGTATTGGTTGTGACGAATTCTTCCTAGCATTCAACATGATTTCACATTATCAAAGTTATTAAAGTAAAATGATAATAAGCTGTATCTAGGAGAATCACTTGGTCAATTTGATGGTAAGGAGAAGAATACAAAAGATATCCTTGAAAGCTATTAGGATTGTCATATCCTTACCGAATTCCTCTTTGCCTCAAAAATTATACATTGTAACAGCAGCTAGATGTTTTCACGTTAAAATACCTGAAATGTTTCGTCGGACGTCAACGACATTGAACAAGCAACCCTCACAAACCCAATGGGAACTTCTATGAAGAGGAATAAGAGATTGACTCTACATACTGTAAATTATGTAACCCCGCTAGGAATATGTCTCGCTACCTTGACAATATGGTTATATGATGGATCCAAAAAATAGGGTATTTTCCTGAGTTCTGAATGTTACGAAATTTAAATTCTAAAATCATTCAAAAGATCTCTATTTTTATTATCATTGTAATTATTCTAATTATTGGGAGTTTTAGTATACTTGCATATTTTCAATCTCAAGGATCATCAATAGGAAATTCGATAAATATCGCAGGTAAGAATCGATATCTTACGGCCAATTTATTATTACAAACTGAAAAATATCTGGATGGGTCTTCAAATGTTTCCCAGTTAGAGGATGCCATGTATAAATTGCAAACGAACATAATGACCTTGAAACAAGGAGGTACGATATCTGGAATAAATTTAAGAGCCCTTCCATTAGACTTTCTGGATCTCTCAAGACAGATTGACGAAGATTGGAGTATTTTCAATACGTATATTACTGATAATTTACTGAAACGACCTGAAGGGGGACAAGTAACAGAAGCTGAGATCAAATACCACAGACCAGTCAACAACAGAAAGAAAAAATTTAGAGTTATTAGCATCTGACTTGATTGGTTCATCTGACGCCTTAGTTACCAAGCTCGGACAGCAAGCGGATACGAATTCACAGAATCTAATGTTATTGCAAATACTTTTTGCAATTCTCATTATCGGGATTCTCGTACTCGTCATATATTTTGTTACAAGAATCCTACGACCAATATCTGCTCTAACACAGGCGACATCTGAAATAGAAAAAGGAAACTTTGACGTTTCAGTAAAGCGAAAAGGTAATGATGAACTGTCGGTTCTAAGCGATTCTTTTAACTCGATGGTGAATTCTATTAAGACATACAATGAAAGACAAAGCGAGTTAACAAAGGCACTTGAATTCAAAAATGATGAATTAACTGAAACAGAAAAAGACCTACGAAGGGCTAATGAAGAACTGGTGAATACAGAAACAGCAAAAGAAGAATTCCTGTCCATGATCAGTCACGAACTAAAAACACCTCTTACTCCTCTAAAAATGTATGCTGAGATGTTACTCAAAACAAAATCAGTAGGAGAATTAAATGAAAAACAGATAAAAGCTATGAAAATGATCCTCCGTAGTATATCCCAGCTGGAATTGTTGATAAATGATATCTTCGACGTATACAAACTTGACATAGGAAAACTGAAGCTGAACAAAAAAGTGGTTCAAGTAGCAAGCCTTGTTAAAGAGAATACTCCGGAATTAGAACTACTAATGCGAGATAAACAGATTCAATTCGATGTAAAAATAATACCGCCATCTGAAAAAGTCAATGTACTTTGTGATCCACGACGTGTAGGACAAGTCCTAGCAAATCTGATAAAGAATTCTGTAGATTTCGTTCCCGAGAAAGGGGGAAGGATTACGATAAAAACAGAAGCAGACTATTCAAAACAAATTAATGATGGTAATTCAAATTATATTGTATTTACTATAGAAGATAATGGTAGTGGTATACCTTTTGAAAAAACTACTAATCTTTTCAAAAAGTTTTATCAAGTGGACACAAGCGCGAAACGAAAACATGGAGGCACTGGACTCGGTCTGGCCATATGCAAAGGCATTGTAGAAGGTCATGGTGGAAAGATTTGGGTGGATACAAAGCATACACAAGGTACCTCGATCAAGTTTACGTTGCCAATCACGGATTCTATTGCTGCAAGTCAAAATGACAATTCTTGAGCATCACAATTGACATCATCATAAAATGTAACTAGTACCAAAATCAGGACTACACATTGGACATTTACGGGGATCATCGGGAACGAAAATTCATGATATTACCTTGTCTAGGAATAAATAAGTGAATCAGACCGAAAAATCCTTTGTAATCTTGTTGTGCTTTAAGGAGATGTATTACTTTGGAAGATATTTATTCTAGTTTGTAGACCGTTGAAGTACAAGTCCTACCAGTTGTTCACAGGAAAATAGGAATCGCAAGTTAAGACTTTGATCCATTTTCTCATCCATTGAATTAGATTGATTATCGCCTCTACCAGCTCCTGACCCTTAGGGGTCAACTGGTATTCTACTCTAGGTGGAATTTCATTATATGCTTGCCTTCTAAGTATACCACCTTTTTCTAGCTCTTTTAATCTGAGAGCTAATGTTTTGCTGCTAAAACCTTTCAATAGCATTCTGAACTCTTTGTGTCTGACGGCTTCAGAGGTACAACAAAGAGGAACTAGCCTTTCTAATGTTCCCCTTTTGGTGATTAGTTTTCTTAATTTTGCAGTCTCTAACATCAACGTGGTTGGATCATATCCATTGAAATTACATCCATTAGTATACGTCGGCAATTGATTTGCTTCTCTTTTCTTAGTTTCCATTTTGACACCTTGTGTCACATTGTCTACTTGACACCTTAAATAGTTTCAGTAGTAAACAATAATAAAATGAGTATGTGGCAGGATCGATTATTCTACCGCTCGCAGCTGTTTCAGGTTCTAAATTTAAGCTTCATTTTCATACCATATTTTGGTCTCAGAGTTATTGCAGGATCCAATTTAACGCGCTGAGTTGGGACTTTTCGCATTTCCCATTTTCGTGCTAAGGTTGCTATGACAAGAATTCCTTCCATCCACGCAAATGATTCTCCGATACATCCTCTTATCCCACCTCCAAATGGAAAGTAGCTAAATCGAGGTAAACGGGTTTTGAATTCTTCGGTCCATCGATCCGGGTTGAATCGATTCGGTTCCTCAAAGTATCTTGGATCATGATGCATAACGAATTGACTCATCAGTATCGAAGAACCAGAAGCTATATGATATTCTCCTACAGAATAATCATTTTCAACGTAACGGCCAATAGTCCAAACAGGAGGATACAATCTCATTGATTCTCTAAAGACTTTTTCCGTGTATTGTAATTTTGGGATGTCATCAGTTAAGACACTTCGTCTGGTTCTAGTACCATCGTTGTTACTATTGGCAAGAATAGAGTCTAGTTCTTCATGTAGTTGTCTCTCGACATCCTGATTTTGAGAAAGCAAGTAAAATGTCCATGTGAGTGCATTAGCCGTGGTCTCATGACCTGCGATAAATATTGTCATAACCTCATCTCTTGCCTGTTGATCAGACATTCTGCCTGCAAAATTTTTGGTATTAGCACTATTGGAGTTCTGGTCGATATCTGTATCTTGTGCCCGAAGTAATCTGGTCAGGAGGTCACCATATTCTATTTCTTTACTTCTCCGATCTGTTATTAGATCGTAAACTAGTGTATTCAGTTCCTTCATTGCTTTGCGAGCGCCTCTAACTTTGGGCAGTATAGGTACCTTATCAAGAACCTGGCCTATCGGATTCTGAAGCCTCTTTGAGTAGTTACGACACGTGGTCAACGCTTTGCCGACTTGTTGTGCTTCTGATGTTATATCGTAATTTAGTACAGTTTTACATATAATGCCAAGTGTTAGCTCCATCATCTCCTGGTTGATATCTAATACCTCTCCATCTCTCCAAATATCACTCATTCGCTCGGCATAAACTGTCATGATATCTCCATATGACCTAATTTGCTTAGGATGAAATATTGGTTGTATTAATCGTCTTTGACGGTTATGGAACTCTCCTTCACTTGTTACTAATCCTTCTCCTAGCAGTCCTTTTGCGATCTGTAATCTCTTCCCCTTTTTGAAATTGCGATGATCGTATATGAGGATCTTTTCTATTAGATCAGGATTGTTAATTAAGTAAACGTTCTCGCGTCCAAGTTTGAAATAAGATATTTCGCCGTATTGTTGAGTACTTTCGTTAACATTTTGATAGGATCACCAATAAATTCACGAACCAGCTTACCTGGCATTTTATATGCCGGACCTGGAGGATACTGGGTTGATTGCCTCATTAGAGGGTTTCCGGGTACTGGTGATTATAAGGTTTATTGATTGGGTCGGTAGGTCAGAATTTGTCCATAACGGACAATCTAACCCGTGAAACTGTGTATCTAGAATAGAAAGATTAGTAAGACATCCCCCCACCGTGCAAGACAAAAATTTGTATTTTTTATTTGTAGCATCGATTCGGAACTCCTGTCTTATCTTCTAAGGGAAATTATAAGCATATTATTAGAATCAATCAAAAACATAATGACACACAGAATTTGAAATTCCATATGCATTATATGATAAAGCCTTCTGTTGATGCTGCAGACAAGACTTGAGTAATTGATGGCTAACCCTGGTCCATTCTCTTTCGCATAGTCATCCTAGACTTGCAAGTGATCTGAGGATATTTTTTATCTGTTTCTGTAGAGAAGCTCCATGAAATTTGCCTTGAAGATTCTGCTTAAAGCTGATTCATCTGACTTCTCAGAGTACTGAATAAATAAATTGGAACTGATAATATAACGAAATGCAACTCGGGTAATGGATTTGAATTCTTTCTAGAATACATTATATAACAAGGAGGCTTATTCATGTTCATGCTTTCAATAGTGGATGCAAAACCTCCCACACCTGCACAACTCCGAACTTTAAGTTCATCTGATCTTGGAGTGATCACCTGGCGAGTTGCTAATTTTAAAGAGAGAATCAGGGAATATGTCGGCATAGACCCTTATACTACAAGAGATCCATTGGAGCCAAATGACGATTATGACTATTCAGTTGTTCTAGATAGGAAAAATCTAGCCAGAGTGATTTCGCTGATAGCAGCAAAGAAAGATGCTCTGCCGCTACCTTGGAATGATATAATGACCGACACACTACTTCATTTGCAAATCTCTAAAGAAAATGCAAGTGTAGTGAAATACGAACTCATGCCAAAGGATAATAACAATTTTTATCCCTACAGATATTCCACGAAAATAGCTGGTTATATCCTGTTTGGTTCTCAGATCTGTGGAATCCGTAGAGAAATGGGATGATTTAGATATTCTCATGAACGAACTAGTCAGTTGTCGATTAACTTCCGTAGATACCGTGGTATTGAGTGGTCTGGAGCCTAGCAAATCTGGAAATAAGTAAGACTCGCGAATATCTTAGTTTCAAAATATAATTGTGAGTATCTTGCCATTAATTTATTATTCGAGGTTATTACGAGCTAACGTGTTTGAGTATGAATTTTGTGATGTCTTTTAAATTAGGAACACTGCCCAATGTTAGGAGAGGCCGTGGATTTATTTTCACAAATTCTCGAGCAACTTAAACAGATAATTAAGAAACACTGGATAAATTATCCAGATAGTGCCTTCTGAAGCGACAAGAGTAATTTTTACTAAAGATATAGAAACAATTGTCAACTCGGAGAGTTGTTCTGATAAGTAAACTCATGTTAGTAAACATAATGAAGATGTTTCGTGGGACCAAATATATAGTGGGTCTTGAGTCAAGTGCACTTTCGGATACGACCGCAATCGGCCAGTGTAGCAAATAGCTTCGCTAGGGCCAGTTGGCTTGATTTTTTGTTAGAAACACCGACTCAAGAAGGGTATAGGGCGAGTAGAAAAACCATTACTTGTAGTTAGATGATGTTGTTACTACTTGTCAGAACATATTGTATTGCTTATTTTAACTTCATCAAAATTAACTTTTTCAATTCATCGTTTTCGAGTAGAGTATTAATCATCTTATTCAGCTCAAATTCAGGCAAGCCAGGTGGAGTTAACAAGGAGTCTATAGCCTTGAGCTTCCAATAATTATCAAGTGCTACCCCTAAAGTACTTTGTAATTCATATAACACCTTGCCAAGAGTTGTAAGGTAATATCTTCCACCTTTCCTGACGAGCAAACCTTGTCTGGAGAGACGCTCCATTTTTGAGTAATATTGCTTACGTGTCAAATTCATTGTGCTCAATAACATATCGGTTTTGCCAGAACTTAGCGCTACAGTATTAAAAAGTGTAAGTGCCTTATCATCAGATATGGCTTTCAATACCTCAGAAATTTGAGGAGATCTGTTCATCCGCCCTTCTTTTACTTCTGATACTTCACCTTGAATGAACATTGTTGATGACGTCATCTGCGAATATATCATGTCACTCGTCTATATAAACTTTCATGCTATTGGGTCAATACAGCAATACCAAGCATGACAGGACAAGACTTAGCAATACTTATTAGACACGGCAATGATATAAAGTTAGGGAATATGCCGTCCTCTTCTGTAAGTTCCATAACCAGAATGAATTCATCAATTAAGGACCTTTTTACGATATTGTATGACTTATCCCCATTAGAATTAGAGCTGTTGTTTGTCCTAATATCCAAGAACGAACCTGTTTCACTTGAAACCCTTGCTAAAGAATTAGACAGAGATAAGACTACTATTTTTAGATCTTTGCAAAAAATGGTTAATCTTCGAATATGCGAGAAAGATACTAAGACACTGAAGGAAGGAGGTTGGTATCATGTGTATAAGGCAATGGATGTTGCAGCATTCAAGAAGGAAACCGAAAAGAGAGTGAAGGAAATTAAGGAGAGCTTCGATAGATTATTAAAGAAATTTGAATCTGAACTGGATGAAACCATATCATCAGCCTACCAATGAGTTCAAAAATCAATGATAGACAAAGCTTAGATTAAATATTTTCAATAAGAGATATTCATACTTTAAATCTTATTATAGGCACCATGATTTCCCTCTTCTAGGATTGATAATCACTCAGCCTTACTGGTCCTGGATTCCATTGTGATTTTGTTATTATTGTTATGACACTTGACCAAATTGCCGTGGTTTAGTTAAAAGATCAATTATGATAACTTTGGTTTATCTTCCCGGTACTGAACCATTTGTTGGATCGAATCAAACGTGAAACAAGTACCAATTATGTGTCCGTAATAAACAATAATCAAAAAACAATAGTCGTGATCGTCTATCCCACTACTTAGTTTGATCTAGAGAAGGAAAAAAAATTGTGGTATTGTCAAGATGCGCAGAATTTGACCTGTTAGGTTAAGCCAAATATGAAATCGTCAATTGATGCTACGTCGTTTTGATTCTGGGCAAAATTTTCGCATGCCAGATCATTGACATTTTCATTGTCTCTGCTGTGATCTTTATTTTCATTCTCTATCTCACAGTAGTTCTTTGCATCTACTTTCTGGTTTATTTCAGTATTATTGCAATTGTTGTCATCATTGTGTTTACATTTTGCGTCATGACCATCATTATGATTGCCATTTCCACCAGCGAATACTGGTAAAGTAGATCCACCAATGGCCGCCAACAATCCAGTCGATAATGCCAACATCACTGCTAATTTTACTATGTTCATTCTATTCTTCTAGCTATGTTTATCGACTATACTTTATGTGGGGTATTTTACTCTCCACGATAAGAAACAGAATTAGATTTTTTCCTTAACAAGATGCAGAATTTAGTACGGAAAAATAATGATAAAATATGTTATCAAAATGATGACATAAACATAATTCGTTCTTTGGCTGAATGAAGTTTGGCCTATAAAAAAGTAGAGTTTAGGATATAATGTAGGTCTTACTGTCTAGATATATGTCATATAAAATATTCCGTGTTTATTTAGTCAATTAACCAGCTATTATCCTGAATTAAACCTTAAATCAAAGGCTATAACGGCTTATTACTGTAGCTTCCGCAATTGAATTTCTTCTACGGATGACGAACAAGAAATATAGAATTGAGGAAACTTTTATATTTTTTCCAGAAATTAGGCATAAACCAGTCTTTTTCCGGAACAACTCTTATCCGATTTAGGATAGATCTTCCTTTTATGGAAATATTGTTCTTACGAGGCAATTTCATACTGAAGCAGTTCGTAGGCATGAACTTATGTCTGGGTTTACTATGTGCCGTGGCTCTAATTTTAGTTCCACTACAGATGGTAACAGCATTCCAGCTAAATGTAGGTCTATATGACGCTAAGATTGATAGTGGTAAAGTAAAGGTTTCTGTGTCTTCACAGGCAACGAATAAAGAGAAATCAAGGATACTTGATGTTGGAAAGATTACCTCTAAGTCAGGCGACTCCAGAATTGAAAATATTATCTTCAAGTTCTCAGAAAAGGAACTTCCGCCTAATGGAGCATTTTCTGCATGTGTGTATTCAAATACTTTTCATGCGAATATATGCGAACATGCGGACAGACATTATAACGCTAGATCAGCGGGCATATGGATACAAGTACCGGGACCAAATCGCAATTAGTATGCTGAAACTATAGTGGTCGGAGTTAGATTTGAAAGCATTGAAGAAATAAAAACAATATACGAATAAAGGATAACTGATACCAACTAAAAATTTTCCATTTCAGATCTGTAGCGATTATCAGGTGCATATATTTACTTTTGAATGACTGTAGTGTTATTTACTTCACCCATAGTGAACCGATTGGGCCATTCTCGTAGGTTCATAATAACTAATTGAACTGAACATTTTTCGATCTTCTTTATAAATTTTGACGTACATGATCATATTGGAGATATTGACAAATAGTCCTTCTTGGGTTGAACTAATGCAAAATTGTATAGATAGCGAGGACATCGATAAGCGAGTAGAGATGTTAGAACGTATGAATCGTCTGCTCCCAAAAGAGAATATGATAAAACTGCCTTCTTTCATAACGAATGACTACATCGATAAGGCATTGTATTTGCTTGAAGAACGGTTACTCCATCTAGCTTAGACCGGCTGATGCCAGGGATTTCAACGGGACCCGAAACTGCATACAATAGAAGAGATCCAAAAGAGGGTGCGCGGATGTCCCGCTCGGTGGTTATCTTCTATACATTCATCGTGCTGAATCTCGAGTAAAATCCGAGGTAGACTAACATAATACCAATAATACCTAAAAGGGCTCCTACAATAGCATTACCGTTCTCTACTGTTAGTTGTTGGTCATGAACACTTAGACCAAAGAGGAAGATAACAATTCCTAATCCTAGTAATACTAAACCACTTTTGTGTAAGGTTACCTTCCGTATATTAGGATAATGCCTCGACTCTTTCCTAAACGCGAAGATTTTATTCAGGATCTGGAGTATTCTGGTCATAGGAATTTTGTTCTAATTGAAATAGCAACTCAAGTTTGTGTTGCTACTTTATTATCAATTTCACATATCATCGAAATGTCACCATCTCGTAGTCTGTATTCCCCCGTCAATTCCGGAATTCTGTCTCGGCCATCTAAAATTAGTCGAATGCTACGGTCAAAAGTATCAAGCAAACCTGCAATTTGATGTGGGTCGCCAGCATCTAACATGTCTCTTCCGAAGCGACCCATCACTTTCCTAGATCCACCTACTTGAGGAATATTAGAGCATTTTCAACTGCAAATTCGTGTATGGATACACCTTCAGCTCTTGCAAATTCTACTGTCAATTTAAGGAGTTCCTCACACCTGCACAATTTCTAGACGCAAAGAATTGTTGAATAGTAATTGTACTCAGAGACCCCGGCAAGACTAAATCCGCTATAATTGCTAAGAATGACGTACCTATGGCTTTCATTAACACAATTGAGAAGAAGTTTCTAATAAGGATTGAAATCGGTTTATACGTTTAACAAACCCATTAAAGTCATGTGATCAATCTTTAAGAAGGAGGATATTTCCGTTGGAAATAAGTTTTCATCAATCTCTCGAGTCTTCATTCTTCTCCATTCTATTCTTTCCTTCGTATTAATAATGCGGAATACTCTAGTAACCAATAAGACATCATAAATTTTTAAATTTACCGAACAGGCTATAAATTGACAGCGTACTGCATTTGTCTGCATCTTCAAATTCTCTTCAGGAATAATTCGAAATAATCAATTATATAGGATAAACAGAAAAACTCTTTCGACCTTCTTATCTCGAGCGAAAAATTACATTAATTTATGTTTAGATAGTACCACTTCGACCGGCATTTCTGCCTTAGACTAAAAAAATGGACTCAACGTCATGGCGTACCAGTAAGATACTAAACAAAAATAACAAATGAAAACATTGAATATTGTAAAGATCTTGCACAATACCCCAGGTCTATCATCTAGATACGATCAAAGGAAATTTCATAGTGACAGATAGGGCAAATATTGCAAACGTTCCTTTAAAAGAAAAACCATTGGTTACTCATCTCATCTACAGCAACTCGAAACAAATTTTCGACCAACATCAATTTATATTTGAAGTATTATTTGAATAGGCTATTCCTGCACTGTGTCATGCCACATATGGTATGACTATAACTAGACACTTTGGTATTTTGCATGGTATCTTATGTGGCATTCTATAAAATAATAACACGAGTAACATATAGCATAATGAAAAATAGTATTATCAAGGGATGGGTGAAATATCGACGATTGTATTGAATGTCCGGTCATGCTTCTATTAAGAATTGCAGTCTCTGTAAATATTATCCGACATTGAATTTGAAAGCAGGCGATATATTAAAATTGTCTTGGGAAGCGCGTAACAATGAAATGGTTGTTGTCGTAAGAAATGCAAACGTTACTAGCACTATTGTTCATGGAAAAAAACAAGAATTGGAGTTTAAGGAGAAGAGGAAACTCAAAAGTTCGCACCCCGAATATTTTCTTGTTCCAATTGTAATGAGTCATTCAGCCTACACCTTCCAGAAAATGCATAAAAGGGAGCACACTAAATGTGAGGACAAAGACACGACCCACCATAATTTAGTGAGAGCAATACAATGTTAAAATTGCGGTCGTTGAAATATTATTTATTATTGTATTCACACTCATCCACTAGTCGTGATGGGAAGTTAGCAGAGTCTTTAAGAAAGATAGGGAGTTGATTTGGTGGTGCTTCTCTCCCTTTCTGTTTTTGGTTTTGGAGTATTGTTATCGATAGGTATTGCAAGTGTAACTTTTGGTCAGCAATTTCTAGATTATAAAAGTAATACAATTGGTGTTGAAATTGATTATCCCGACAAATGGGTATATACTGACTTTTTAGAAATTGTTTTTTTCATACCGGGCAATGAATCTAAACTTGACAAAGAAGTAACAGAACAAGAAGTTCTTTTTATTATAGCACAGGATACCTCAGTTATATCTCAGAATATCACTTTGGAATCATATGTGCAATACGTTAAAGGAAGATTAGAAAACAGAACTGATTTTGTTTCTAATTCAGAGCCTCATAAAACTGAACTTGGTGATCTACCTGCATACTCCATGGAATTCATAAATTCGAGAGGAATGCCTGGACTTTTATTTGCCCTTGTAAAAAACGGAAAACCATACGCAATTAGTTATGTCGCTACGGAGGATAAAATTTATCAATATCTTCCCATCGTAGTGAAAATGTTAGCAACTATGAAGTTTTCATGATCTCCGTGCTAAAGTTGGAACTCCCTGCTCAAGAAATTTCCTTTAGATAACTCAATCTGAATTTTCTTCATCTATACGCGACGTTCCCAGGGATCACGTGTGTCCAGATGATTAATTACAAACCCAGTGTAATGTAAATAAAAAATCTTCAGGGAACAATGATGGATTTTAACATCTTTCAGGTAAAGTATTCTGGGAATGAGAACTCGGTCCTTTCTTTCTCTGTCTCGGTTTGTATAAAATCCCGCACAAATGAATTAATCTTGTTCACTTTATCTGTTTCCGAATCGCTGGTAAGTGTACCACATGTTAACATTGTCCCTATTTCTCCTCCTCGTGTGAAGATGGCAAGGATATCATAATTGGTGAGAAAGGTGATGATAGAGATTGCGGTGGAGGTAATAATGATATTTTTAGCTGGAAGAGAAGGGGCAGACAAAATATCGGTCAAAATGGTAACGATGTGCTTCTCCAAAGTGGTGATACTACTCCCCTCACATTACTTCCCGATGGAAGCCGAGATGTATTAGAGACGGTGGTCCCGGAAACGACAGCGCTTGGATCAACGTCTCATCTGACCTTGATACTGTCATCAATTACGAAACCGTACATGCGGGCTAGTACTAGGCCAACCTATCTATCCTTTATTTAATAGAACGAATAAAACAATTTATCGGATTCAAAATCTCATAAAAAAAAGTAAGTATTTGAAAAAATATACTGGAAGTCAGCCAGTAACTATCGCCGTAGTGTTAGTCATATTACTTTCAGCTGTCATGTTGCTACCGCCACTTAACATTCCCTCGGCCAAATCTAATTGAGTCATTGCTCCAGGGTCATCGTTAGCCTCGAGGGCCATACGAGTTTCATTCAATATTTGCTTCAATTTCTCGACATCTACTGTTGATCCCTGAGCAGATGTGTGACTACTCAGACTTATGCCCGCCACAAGAACTCCTGAGAGAATTAATGCAGCTCCCAACGCCACCAATTTTATACTTTTTTTCATTAAAACATTCTCCAGAATAATTTATATAAGTATTTCCTATCCTAGTTACAATCTTTAAATATTTCCACATAAAAGAACAATTTACAATGGTTACTAATTCAAAGAAGGGATCTATGAAAATGGCCGTTACGATCTGCTTAATTGCAATTGGGATGGTGGCTGGCTCAAGCCTCATGTATGGTGCAATAGTTGGGGCATATGCGAAACATGCATTCGTTGGCGGAGCTGTAGTTATTGGTACAAGTGAGAACCAGAAAATATCATGTTCCACAGGGTCATCCAAAAATACACACGGTCTTCAGTTTTCTGCTCATACGAGAGAAGGAATTCTGAAAGGATACTGGGACATTGCATCTCCGTTCACGGGTGCAGAAAATAAAGGCGGAACAATACATGATGGTAAAAGTGACGGAAAATCATACGAGTTGAAAGGGAAAGAAACAAACGATGGAATATGCCATGCCAAAGTACCGAAAGATATAATCATAAGTGGAAAATGTGGCAAAGGTGTATTGATAAACTATAAAACCATTAACGGTTTGAGTCATACCTTCACAGGTAACGTGAAGTGTTTAGGTCATACGACCTAGAGATGTACTCACTCTTTTTTTTAATAATTGAGTTGCATCCACCTTCTTCAATATAGTATCACCATCAAGTTTCTGTAAAATCTTTGAAAAAGATTCTGCCTACTTGTTCGTTTTAGTCATAGTTGTATTTGTTTGATTTAGATGTATTTTCATATGTGTTGTCCTGTCTCACATTTTTCATCAGGAGTATCCGATATCACTTGAATGTTATACACTTTGTTAACATTTGTGAAGGCTAGATTGCGATCTACGTACATTACTGTGTTATTTTCAAATAAAGGCTTACCATGAGTTCATCTAGTTTTTCTCAAACATTCATTCAATTTTATTACTCTCGCTAGGACTTGATCTGTTGAAAAATTTTTTAACTACCTTCGGCAACGGATATTTCGGAAGTGCCCTTGTCATTGTCGAAAACATATGCCTGATAACCTTCGTCATCCAGTGGAGGATCATAAGACGTCCTGTAGCACCTCCAACAGTAACAAACTTATTTCCGTTCTTCATTCCGATATTAGTTACAAAGTAATCTTCTTCATGAAGTGTTACTGCGTATGCAAAGGTTGCCAATGAAACTGAGAATAAAATGACAGAGGTGATATATGGATAGGCGATTTCTCTATTGCACATTATTAATCATTGCACCAAGTGCAAAAATTTTGTTCAGAAGTCTGTAAGAAAAGATTTGTGAGGAGTATCAATTAAGCATGACGGTCATTAATCATGAATTCAGGCAAATGTGGGAGATGTCAATGCTTCAACAGTTATGAAAAAAACTAAATTAAAGCCCAAATTCGTGTTGCAACTATTATTACTATGGATAGTATTTCTGTAAGAAGTTTGAGTAGTCATCAAGCGATCTGTAGGTAATCTCCCAGACTAGCTCTCGACGCCTTCATCCAGAGTGTAACCTGCACTGTTGATAATTCTGCAGTGAGGTTTCTCCAGACTATACAAAGATCTCTTCTACAACTGTCTGATTTTGGGTTTCGTTTACCCAGATAGGTTCAATTAAGATTCTATTGTAGTTATTGTGATTATTGTTTGAAAACTCTATCTGACATGTAGGGTTATTATCTAAAGATGTTGAATTACATCTTCACAGTTGTTTGCGTTTGTATCTCCTTGAGCAGGATTAAATCCTACGACTATATCAAATCCTCCGCCACAATCAAAGTAGTTAGCGCCTGGACCACCTTGTAGGACATCATCTCCATCTCCTCCATACATTTCATTGTTACCGTCTCCACCTACTAGAAAGTCATCGTCAAATCCACCAAATACAATATCATCACCTGAATCGCCATATAGCTGGTCAAGACCTGGACCTCCTTGCATATTATCGTCTCCAGAATTACCATACGCCTTGTCGTCATCAAATCCTGCTTGTAGAACGTCACTATCGGGACCTCCTCTTAACAAGTCATCGCCTGCCAGACCTATAATTATATCAGGAGCTTTACTCCCATCTACGTGATCGTTAAGCTCAGTCCCTACACACAAATGTACTCCTTCTGATCTTTGCCACACAGTTGGACATCTGTTACCTATTGCAAACACATTCGTTAGAGGAATAATTCCAACAACAAGAACTGTAAACAGTATAAAAGCAGTTGCTGCACAATTAACTCTTCGCATATATCGAACTAATGGAGATGATTTGGATAATAAGAAGTGCGGAGTGAGAATCGGATTCGTGTGCTATAACAAATAGAGATGAAGTGCTTAGAGGAGATTTTTAATATTTCTAGTACGGTAAGAAATTACAATTTTTATTATACAATAGAATTCGTCTTGTGCTTATTTATTATTCACGCAATTCGGAATGTTATATTTATTTGATTGATCAGGGTTAAGTTGTTCTAATTATGTGACGAACTGCATCAGCTAAAAGGCATTGTCTTTATTAATTAATGAATGCCAATTTTTTGTGTGATTTTATGATATTCCTTTATCTTTTCCAGATGAGGATCTTCCGCTAAGCGTATGCCAGTAGGATGGAAAGTAATTTTTTATAGTCAATGGAAAGTAATTTCTTAGAACAATGCGATAACGTGCTTCACCTAACTTGAGACGATCCATTGCCTCGTTAACACTAGAGAGCGGAAACTTTTCGACAAGCGGACTGATTTTATGGCGATTGCAAAACTCTAGCATCATCCTGATTGGTATTGGACTACCGGTAGGTGATCCCCCTATCGAGCGCTCACTTGCAATTAGTGCAAATACATCCGCCTTCACTGGAGGAGTTGCTCCCACAACATGTAATTTACCTCCCGGCTTTAGGGAATTTAAATATGCATTCCAATCAACATCTGCATTAGCAGTAATCAGTACTAAATCGAAACTATTTATGGCAGATTTTATTGCAACCGGATCACGAGAATTCAAGAAATTATGGGCCCCCAACTTTCTCGCATCATTCTCTTTTTCAAAAATTGTAGAAAAAACAGTTATTTCACAGTCCCATGAATTGAGGAATTGAAGAACCATGTGTCCTAAACCACCGATACCAACGACAGCCACATAATCTGTCCCTCTAATATTATTTTGGATGATTGGATTGAAAACTGTAATCCCACCACAAAATTGAGGGCCAGCAGCCCTAGTATCCATATCGGGAGGCAACGGAAAAGCAAATATTTCCTGGCTGCGAACTTTATCTGCATATCCTCCATGTCTCCCAACGATGACGTCTTCACCTTTCAAGCAGCGATTGTGATGACCGCTCATGCATTGGTCACAATATAAACATGATTTAGCGCGCCAGCCTACTCCTACATATTGTCCACGTAAACGTGTGAAATGAAATTTCGACACGTACTCATAAAATAGATACTATTTTTTCCCTCTTGAAATAAATCTCAGGCTATAACGGCGGCCAATTTTTCAGTATAAATGAAAATGTAATGCAATATAGTTTAGCATAATCCCAGTATCACTGGTGAGAACGATTTTAACTTACGAAAGGAGTAGTCAGATTATCATACCCTTGTTAAATGATCTAAAATAGATACAGGAAGAAAAGTATTTGGCTAATGGTAGTTCTTGTCCTTTAAGTGTATGACATAAAGAGGAAAGGAAATAAACAGCGAGGCTAAAAGGCGGAATCATCAAGCCTATCAGAACAAATAACAATTTAGTTTATCATCCCTACATTCCAATTGGCAAAGTACAATGGATGACTTTGCTCTATTAATATTCGCAAAGGAGTCCCACTTGCCCTAGTCTGCAACACTAGTCTGCGACACTAATTTAGATGAGACTATTTTTTTAATATCGGCTCTGAACTTCCTTTTGATTCTAATCAGAGAAGATTCAATTTCTAATATTCTTTGATTTACGTTCTTTTCGATAGTATTGACATCCGCAGCTGCGTAGACGTGGTAATATCCACCTTGTTTCAAAGTTCTTGTATGCTTAGTAGAGAAACCTAATCCCACTAGTTTCTGTAATGACCTAAATACAGTACCCTTGTCTCTATTAACATTTTTTCGAAGAAATTCCAAAGTCAATCCCTCTTGGTCCTTAGATCTTAACAAAATCGCTAATATCTGAATATCTGAACTGGACAGATTGTAGAGACAGGTAAAAAGGTCCTCACAAGAACAATTTATGCGTGTTAATGGAGTAAGGGAAGAAACGATCACATTGTAAAAGAATAGTTCAAGATAATAAGGTTTTGTACTGGATTGGCAATACCAACACATAACGTTTAATAGTTTCCAACAATCTACATCGAATGGCGATAAAAACTATGGAAAATTATGAAAATGATAAGGAATTAAATGATATATTGTCTAGGAAGCGAAACGAATTGATTGAAAGGGCTAAGAGCACAGGTGGCAGTGCATCTACTGTTGTCATAGACTCCCCAATTTTACTGACAGACTCTAATTTTAATAATGAAGTAGGGAAATATCCTCTTTTGGTAGTTGATTTTTGGGCTCCTTGGTGTGGACCTTGCAGAATGGTTTCGCCCGTCATAGAACAGCTTGCCAGGGAACTTGCAGGAAAAGTAGTATTTGGCAAAGTAAACGTAGATGAAAACCCAACAGTTGCCGGTGCTTTTGGGATACAGAGCATACCAACTATAGCAATATTAAAGAATGGAAAGGCCATAGATGGCTTTGTAGGCGCAGCGTCCAAATCTCAAATGGAAGCAAAAATTATGACTCACGTAGAAAGTGGTAACAGCAATATGAGTAGTGTCGGCATAAGCTAAAAACAAAAATAGGCGTATGGGAATTTTCTAGGCATTTTGTGGAAGTTTACTCACAGTTTACCCAAATTTATGAATTGGAGTTGAGAATAAATAAGCTATCGTTAATGCCTTTAGAGAGTACCGATAGTTGTCTTTCAAAAGAAATTTCTACAATATAGAAAAAAATGACGAAACTTCTTGCGAGCTACACATAAATGCACTCGCAAAGCGCCGCTGAAGCGTGAGTATCTATATTTTCTTTTGCGTCAATACGAGACGAGTTGTTCAAAAATGTAAAATTTCCATCTAAAGCGACTTTGACAATTTGGAATGACTCTGCATAAGATACATCTGAGTTTAGCCTACTTTGAAGTGCTCGATACTGTGCTAGACCTCTGATCGCTTTTGACTCTAAAAAGATCTTGTGACTTTGCGATTGAAATAAACTGAGCAATTCAAGTTTGGCATCCATGGAGTCTGATATATCATAGTATATGTGGGGGTTAAAATCCTTCGTCAGAGGCATTTCATATGACAACATATTCGACACATTTCTTGCAGCTTCTATACTGGCTTCGGCTACAACCCTATGATCATGATGAGTATCAGTCATTGGATGAGTAATCACCAAGTCGGGTCTACACATGTTGACGCATGATTCAATATGATTGATTAAATCGCTTGTAAGGAATAACTGTGTGTCAGGAAATCTGTCTATATAAAGGGCCTTGGCGCCGATGTACCTTGCGGACCTTCTTAATTCTTCTATCCTTTGTCGAGGATCTCCTGCTTTTTCGCCTTGGGTTATATTGTACAAATATACAGAATGACCATTCCTAGCCGCTTTAATCAACAGTCCACCACACCCCAGTTCAATATCGTCTGGATGCGCGCCGATTGCCAAAATATTCATGGTTATGATTGAGGAAAAAAGATACTAATAGTTTCCAGGGGATTCTGAACATCAATTATGGGAATAGGAGTCAATGTCTGCCTTATTCGTGTCATGTGGCTAGAATTTGATAGTTTCACCTAGTATCAGAATGATTCCCAAATATCGCAACAATGGAACTTTGAAGGCAGATTTGAGCAACTATGAATCATAATTCCATTGCAAAAACACCCCAATAATCAATACTCTACCAACTCAAGAAGAAAATATTACTACTACAGCTAAGCAGCGGCAAGGGGACTAGCATTAGGCCTTATAGATAATGTCGTCAATAAGATTCAATATCATCGCAAGTAAATATCAAGTGGGTTGTTATAAGATAAATCCTTCTTCATTAGATCAGGCAATAATAGGCATCCCCACTGCAAAAGTATGGCCGAGTCTCAAATATTGTGAATTTAGGTTCTTTTACAGCGATTTAATTATTGTTTTTTCAAATTCTTGATGATAACCTAACAATGTCAGGTTTAGCGAATTGATTTACAAGAATCGACAGACTCAGAATTCTATTAATGGCCTTAAATCATGGATATCGTCCTTTGCTTTTATCTTCAAGTGAGAAGGGAGGAACTGAAATGTTCACGTCTTCAATATTTGTGAAGAGTGAATATTGTAAAAGTAATCGGTCATCGGAAAGTTGGGATAAATCGTTAATTATTGATTTTAGGTATTGGAAAAATATCGCTAGACCAATATAAAGGAATTTGCAGATGATCAACTGAGAAGGACGAAAATATATATTGACAAGATGATCGAGTCATCTACCATGTTTCCTGTCAAAGTAACATTAAATGAACTTCCGGCCAAGTATTTGTGAGCGTACCGTTTGTGTCAATCTCAACTCCTTTTTTAGATATTATGAATTTTATCGAAACACCATATCACTTATTGAATGTTGCTTATCACTCATGGTCCTCCAGTACATCATTACTTCATAAATTAATGATTTGCAAGTTGTACTTTGAACGATATCATGTTATACCACTACCATCCCCTCTGGAAGTTGCTAATTGAAGATGAGAAATTGCCGTATTCCTCTGCGTAATGTTAATATTTTATTAATAGAAATTCAAGGTAATGAACGAGAAGACCGTAAATGTCGAGTCACTATCTGATCCTATGCATTATGTGCCAAAGGCTATGTTTTTCACCAAAGGCAAGGGAATTCATAAGGAATATCTTACAAGCTTTGAATTAGCTTTGCGCGACGCAAAAATATCTGATCTTAATATAGTTTCAGTGTCAAGTATAAAGCCTCCTAAATGTAAGATTGTGAGCATTCAAGAAGGCAGAAATTTTCTTTTACCTGGTCAGATATCATTTGCTGTTATGGCCAGAGCATCGACCAGTGAACCCAACAGATTAATTGCTGCCTCTATCGGTCTAGCCAATCCCGCTTATGAAGATCAATATGGTTACCTTTCAGAGCACCATTCAACCGGGGAAACCGCCCAGAGGGCGGGCGACTACGCGGAGGATATGGCTATGGAAATGCTAGCGACTACCTTGGGATTGCCTAGTGATCCTTCACTTGCATGGGACGAACGTGAAGAGCAATGGAGACTCTCTGGAAAAATATACAAGACACAAAACTTTACCCAATCAGCCGAAGGGCACAAGGATGGTCTTTGGACAACTGTAATTAGCGCCGCTGTATTGATATTATGATGTTCATTTTCGCTCCCAGGTAGTGAATTATTGGCCACAGAGTGGATTGCGGTAGAGAATGTCCACTGCCAAGAAAACATCTAGAGTGTGGTAAATGATATTTGTAAACGGATTTTGATGACAACTAACTCTCCAGGCGACATTGCCTATTAAATCCAACATCCTCATGGAGAGTTGATTGGCGCCAAACTTAAATTGGTGTCATGTGAACAGGTAATTACAGATGATTACGCCGTCAGATTTTGTTCTACAGCTTGGTGGATTGGGAGGAATTGAGTGGGTAATTATAATTGGAATTGTGATACTGCTCATTTTTGGGGTTAGGAAAATTCCAGAATTGGCGAAGTCATTTGGCAAAGCACAAGGCGAATACGAGAAAGCTAAGATTGAAATGCGTAAAGAAGTTGAAAGAATTAAGCATGGAGACGATACAGAGCGAGAAAAACTAGAGTCTATAGCAGAGAAGTTGAAGATAGATTATACAAACAAGACCGACGATGAATTGCGCAAAGCGATAGAAGCAGATATCGGGAAGGGCAAGTGAGTCTAATTATCATAGTATGTTCTGCGACATCCGGTTAAAAACGAAATCTTCTGCACAAAGTTTCTGTAAGAATGTTGTTAATTCGTTGAACTGGATCAGGTAATCTGAATCTAACTTAGTTTTCACTCTTTCATCAGAACGAATTCCTATAGAGAGATCTGCCTTTTGGAATGCAGGATTATCATTTTCTGAGTCACCGAGATAAAGTACCTTCTGTTCTTTACCAAGGTTTAGCAAGTGGAAAATGGCGTCAATTGCCTGACCCTTGTCAAGGTGCATTGAATAAATATCTACGAATGGATGATCAGAATATGTCTGGACGAACAGATCGTTAGGCAGAGAGCGAACGAATTGCTGGATAGAATTTAGTATATATGGTTCGATGTTAGTTTTATAATGTTCCCATTTTTGTATTTGTCTGTAATCTAGTGAAATAGCAGCCAAGATGCCATCCACGTAATTATATTTCGGTTCAATAGAAATATCCTGAAACTCTTTTGTTATTTTAACAGATAATTTCTTTAATAACATTGAATTTTTTACTAATTTATTCACGTCTAACAGGCGATACTGACTTATAACATTTGAGAATTCATCTTTAACACTCAGATAGTATTTGTTATTAGGTAATAGGTCAATGTCAACATTCGCAGCTCTAGACGCTAAGGTAGCTAGTTCAAAGATCTCTAGTCCCATTATACAAGATACTATTTTAGCGAATTGCACCTTTTTACGCAAAAAACCAAAATCTTTTGTGGAAAGTATACAAACGGGGATCTTGGCCGATATGTCCCACAATACTTTCTCCAGGTCAGGCGGTATTTGATTATTCACTCCTTTTAAAGAAGCTGTAGGACAGAGCGTTCCGTCATAGTCAGCTATAATTACTGAAATTCTTAATGGCATTATTGTCATTTATTGCCTAACTGGATTTACTAAACCTTAGCAGGTTGGCTTCACATTAATGGAATATTTGTCATGTCAACATGACAATAGTAAACAATCATGAGAAGCAACTACATGAGGCTCTGATCTGACTGAAAACTTGAACTAATAATGAAAATGTTAACTATAGAGCCAACTGAAGAGTAGTAGCAATTTTAGTTTTTTTCCAATTAATCTATTTTGATCCCTATGCTTTTAAAATATTGTAATACGTCACTATCATCATCTACAATATCGAAATACCGCTTCATCTTTCGTAAAACGTTATTATTATCATTGATTAAATTATCTTTGGCTTTGGTCACACATTAGCCATGTATCATATTGTAATTAAGATAATTAGCTAAATCTTGTCAACTTCGAGCAAAAAAGTATCATTCTAAATGAATCTTGTCACTTGATCTGTATTTTCAGTATTTCTTCCACATTTGAATATTGCATATTAAGACAATAATTCACTCAAATTAATCAGTGTGAAGACGAAGTTCAAAAGATGAGCCCCATGAAATATACGATAAATACGACAGAAATTAGGTTTTTTCGGGGAATTAAAATAGAATGGAGCTAACAGTTGAGAAGTTTACAGGTACTAATCTTGGAACCAACACCAACATGGTACAAATGACTCCGGGTCATTAATAACAAAGTAAACTCAGCTTAATTCAATGACTTTTATCTTTCCGATTCAAAATAGTCAACCCTCGCTTCTAGAATGTCTTGTATCAATTTGTCAGTCACCAGGCTTTTAATTATTTTAACACGTTCTTCTTTGTTCATCTTATGCAAATCCTGTATTGAATCAATTGCCTTAAGATTCCAGTAGTTTTTGACTGCACTTTCGAATTGAAGTTGGGCATGATAAACTACTATGCCTAAACCAGTTAGTGAAAAACGACCCCTCTTTCTCTTTATCAATCCTATTTTCAACATGCGCTCGGTTCTCGAGTAATATTGTTTATTAGACAATCCTAGCGTTTGTTTTAGTTTCTCGCCTTCAAAAACTCCTCTGGCTATAGAACAAAATATTTCGAGTGACTTCCTATCAGCTATGGCCTCAATTATTTTTAGTTCCGACAACATAGCGGTCATGCTGATACTACCTATGGGAGGAGTGGCTATATATGGATAATTTATTCTAATCTAGACAAATACTTCTCAAAATATCACATATTAGAGATATTGAGGTGTTGCCAGGAATATCTCTCTATTCCAGACTATGAAATGTCTTGAAAAAGGTACCAAATTCTGTAAGAGACACATTGCACACTAAAACCATCGAAGAAAACAGGACGTAGTCGTAACCATTGGGAGTTCCCTAATGGATTATGTTTTGTGAGAGAAAAAACAACCGTAAATGACGTTTTTTAGCTGAGCTTCTCCATAATTCGATATAAAATATCACTGTTCCCAAAAATAATAAAAAGTAATTCATTTTTCCGAGAGGGTTTATGAGAACTGAGTACGTTCTCAAATGGTGGATAAGTTGATCCAAACTAATCACATTTCCAACGTTAGATTTATCAATCTGAAATTGTTCCTTGGCATACTTTGTCTTGTGGCCATTGTTTTAGTTCCAGCGCAAATGGCACAGGCAAGGGGATTCATGCTTAAAGTAAATTTGTTCGATGGAAAAGATGATAGTGGCAAAGTCACAGTGTATGTTCTTTCCGAGGTTACAGATAAAAAGAAATCGAAGTCTCTTGACGTTGGAAGAATTGCCGCAAAGACAGGCGATGGTACAATTGAAAGGCTTGCTTTTAGGTTTACAGATAAGCAGCTTCCTCCTAATGGAGCATTTTCAGCATGAGTATATTCAAAGAATTATGGTACGACTCAATGTGAACAAGCTGACAGACACCACGATGCATCATCTGCAATCATGTGGGTCCAAGTGCCACGCTAATATCCAAATTGGCTTTGCCTGACTGTGTTTACTAAATTTACTCTGTTCATGCTGTAGGTAATATCTGTCAAAGAATTCCATTTGAGTTGTTACTAACTTGACACTCCAGCTAGGGGCGTTAGTGCTTCATCATCACTATTTTAATATTGAGCAGCAGATCTTCAGTCAAAAGCAACCCAACCAAGTGCTCAAATTAATTATGTTTAGGTGCAGGTGCGTGATAAATTTTTTAGTCCTGCAGATTGCTTACTAGGATTGTCTGCGGACTCGATCTATTAATGTTGTAGCAAGACTTACACAACAGCTTGTCAAACCAGAAATTAAGGGAATGTGTTGGCTTCTTACAAGATTCACAACGCAAGTCACTTATCATATTTGTTACATAAGATATATACTTCCATTGTTATATAACATTTTCTAATGGATCGGTCTCAATTATACATAATTCCTGATTTAGTTAATGGAATACTCAATTACAGATAGCTAAAGATATCTTTGCATGCTTTTCTTAGTGAGGGGAAGCATCCTTAACGACACTTTGAAATTTGATTTATTAGATCACTTTATGCTTGGCAATCTTATTTTAACCCTTAAATAAGATCGATCTGTATCAATAGTTAATTTTAAGATTGGACGAGTCCCTAGGCCCTGAGTCAGACCCAAATGATACTCATATTCAGAAAAGGAGAAACTTTGATCCCTCTATAATTAATGAAGGTATAGTTGCAGGTCAGCGGATAGCAAAGATTTCCGTTATAACACTAATCTGTATTGGTATAGCGGAATTGCTCGTTGGACATATAAGTGGTAGTGTAGTTGCGACCGCGGATGGTATCGACTCCATGTCTGATGCAATGATTTCATTCATAGTACTTCTTGGTCTGCGAATTGCCCAGCGCCCGCCAGATACAAAGTTTCATTTTGGTTATCACAAGGTTGAAACTTTGGCAGCAATGCTCGCTGCTATAGGAATGATAGTAATAGGGTCAATAATCTTGTATCATTCTTATGAATCTTTTATTCACCCCAGGAACATTAACCATCCACTAATTACAATGATAGTTTTGGCAATAGCAAGTGCCATATCCTTGTATAGAGCATTTCAAATGCGGGTCATTGCCAATAAGTATCAAATTTTATCTTTGAAGACTGATGCAAAAAACTCCATCAAGGACGGTTCAGCTTCTGTAATAGGATTCTTCAGTATATTAGTTGCAACACAATTTGGTATCCTACAGGCAGACGCAATAGGAGGAATGATAATTGCGGGGTACATATTCTCTGTTGCTTACATATCATTGAAACAATCATCACTAATTCTTGTTGACGCTTGGCATAGTCCAAAAATGACTCAACTAATAAAGAAGATAATTGAAGAGAAATTTGGATACGATCAGATAGGCATCAGGTCAGTATTGTTACGTTCAGCTGGGATGATAACTCAGGCTGAAGTTCATGTAGAAGTTGATGGCAATAAACAATTAAAAGATATAGAATTGTTGTCTGCGGAAATACAAAGTGCTATTCGTTCTGAAATTCCAACAATGGAAAGGATCTCAGTTATTCCGCATTCCTTCTCCGAGCGGCCTGAAACTAGAATGGCTAGACTCTTTAGGAATAGGATTAGAAATAAAAAACAATTACCAGACAGTGGACAGAAATATTAAACAAACCTGCAAAGTATTATATCCCAGTTAGAGTCTTCGGTACTTGATTCATTGATTCTAATTAGAATTATTCCTTTGGTAGATTGAACAGCCCAGTGTGCTTTCTCCTGTATTCTCCATAATAATAACTCTGATTTCATGATGCAGGGCTGACCAGATAGTTCCCATCCATTGATTTGTAATATATTTCGTGATTTCCCAGGGTATCATCTTCCCATACAATATGTAACTTGTTAATAGATATAGATATTGAAGGACACTCTGCAGTTCCTCTGTTATTACTAATGTTAATAGGTTAGCGAAATGTGACTCCACCATTGCTACTATTCCTCATGAAGATTTCTTGATTTCCGGAAACGCCTTCTTGTCATAAACATGGAGATTACTATTACTATCTTTAAATGCAGATCCCACATTTGATGAGTCATTAAAGCTTTGAGATATGTCAACAATATCTCCAAAATCATTACCATAATTGGTACTACGTGTGTAGTAAAGATTTTTGTGACCTTGTGCCTTGCCATCCGTCCAAAATACCAAAACATTCCGATCAAGGGCAGCGATGTGTGATTCACCATCGTCCAGGTAATTTGCGATCCTCTTTTGCACAATGGGAAGATTATGGACATCATCTAATACTTTAGATAGTAGTATTTGGCGAGTTAGAGTATGGGTTCCATTTGTATTCCTGGTCACAAACTTTTGATCCATGTAGGCTGCGATTTTTGGACAAGATTGACGTTCGGAGGCTTCAAGTTCCTTTATCTTTTCGAAGCTAAATCCTCCGTAATTGCTTTCTCTCAATTAAATCACATTTCCTTTTGAATATCAAGTTCATTCCATACTGCAATTACGCATGATCCCGAATGAAGCTAATTCTGCGTTGTTGGAACTACTAATATTTTTGCTCAATTTAATAGTATGATCAAAGTTTTCCCCCTCCAGCAACACTTTTTCTGAATAAGATCTGCCGCGTCTCATTACTGTCTCCTATCCACAATATGCAGACACTGTTTTCTGTCGCCGATATTTGTGGATGTTCAGAGAATCCTTTATTGTTGCTCAAATTTACTGGATCACTAATATTAATTCCTCCATTATTACTCACCATGAAAAATATATCATAGTTTTTTGCGTTCGGGTCTCTTAGAGACTGTTCCCACACTACATATAGATTATCTCCAGAAGACGCTACTTCAGAATAGACCGAATCATCGATATTATCGCTCAGATATCGCGTTTCGTTCAAATAGTTTGTATTAGCAGAGATATGGTCGAATGAGCCATATCGAATGCTTCTGCTGGAGTGATTTCCTCGGCTACTACAATAACAAAAAATACAATCAAGGAGGCAGTCAAAAACAAGGAGAGGGTTATAATGGAATAATCTATTCGAATTATTATAATTCGATTCTATTTGGGTTGTTGTCTCAGCCAGCAAATAACTAGCCAAGCGAAGCACTTGAAACGGAAATAGGCTAGCAAAAATTTTCGATAAAAAATTGTGTAAGGTTAAAACCTGATACACAAAGAATGCTCAGTTTGATGCCCGTAGAACCAATCAAGACAATATTTGAGGCATATATGATGCACGATTATTGTCACGGGTCCAGAGGGACTCGCTAGAATATTCTAACGGAACCAGATAAATTTACATCATAGCAAATTTTATTCAAATTTAAAGCTGGTAGGTCCTCTATGATTTGGACTCCATACGAAGACCTACAAGCAGTCATGACGTAATAGTATACTTACCTACATAGCGTAAATATAAAAAGATTATTTGCTTAGCTGACATGGGGATAACGAAGAAACCCCACATCAGCAGTTAAGTTAGTTGAGCAATCTGAACTATGAATACCTAGGATTTAAAAATTAGGATAAAAAATTAGTAGAATGAAAAAACTGCTGAGTCATGTGTGGAGAAGGTCTGGCTCAGCAGTTGTAAATGACTACTTAGGTACTATCTAATAGGCAACCTAGAATTTAAAATTTAATTTTTACGAATGGAACCAGTTGACCTACCATCCAGCAGTCATTACAGCTTGGCCGATAATACGACCTCACTGAGCCTTATCCGTTATCGGTTTAATGTTTTCTTTGTTGTATGCCTTGATTTTAATTGACTATGAAATATAAATTGAAAAGTCCTGACGAATCCTTGGGGTTTCTGGCAGGAGTTTGGATTCGTCAGGTTCAATGAGGAGTTGTTAGTTAATGGAGTATGTGCAACAAAATTTATAACGATTTACAGTCGGTACTTGGGATCCTCCCATTTAAGGGTTTTCAAATACTAGTGTAAGAGGTACAGTTTTCAGCTAAGTACAATTATCTATTATCGTTAACATACGCTCCACATAATCTACATTGAGAGCATAACGGTTCATTATCCATTTTACCGCATTTTGGACAGATGTTAGTTTTGAGTAGTTGGTTAGGCATTAGTTACTACATACTCCATGTACCATACCGCTCAATTATTTTATATTCAACATGAGTTATTACTATTCCATCTAAGCAAAAATGTTACACTGGGTAGCATTTGGGATGCCACTAACTACTAAGTTTGTAATAAGTTTTAGGTCATTTTTTGGTTATTTCTAGAACTAAAAAAACCGACTATAATATTATTTTTGGATATTCTAAGCTTCTCTATGGAGAGTTCACCTAGCCAATCCTTTTTAGGTCAGAAACACTGAGAGCTATCTATGAGAACACAACTAGTTTTAATCATCCCTATCATTGCAGCCATGATAGGCATGATTGCAATAGTAGGTCTGAACTCCGTAAACGCACAGAACATGAGTACTCCAGAGACTAATATGACAGACATGTCCAACGCTACAATGAGTGGAAATATGACCAGTGGAAATGCCACTAGTGACAATATGGCAGGTCCAACAAACATGACAACATCTCCTTAATCTTTTTTGTTATCAATAATTAGTTACAGCAGATTTAGAATGTGATTATTAATTTAACAGATTAACTAAGTTAAGCCAATTATTAATACTTCAACACCCAGTACGTTGAATCGCCTATATCCATAGGCAAACGGATTGGAGGTTGCTTTGAATATCTCTTCCTCCTTTCCGTTATCTTAACTGAAAAAGATGCTAGTCTATTCCTGATTTGAAACTGAAACCTGTGGTTTGATAGATTAACTAAGTTAAGGAAGCATTAAACCACTATTGCTAGTACTTCTATATGGTGTCATAGGCACTTCAACGGATTGGGGAGTTGCCATCATCACCCTCTCCTTTCCGTTGTCTTAATCCTATTTTCTTTTACTCTGTTCGGAACCGTCAAACCAGTGTTAACAAAGTTAAGGAAGCATTAAAACTTCATCTCAAGACATACTATTTACTGTCGTCATGGCATAACAGCGGATTGGAGGGTTGCTTTGAATATCTCCTCCCTCCTTTTCCGTTCATTAATCTAACTAGCTCTCACAACCTATTCCATCGTTGTCCCGGTCAAATCCATGTGGGTCAGACCCAGTAACAGTAAATCTCTTTTGTGGAATATCAGGACAGTTCAAGTTTGGTGGAGGTGGTGCTATACAGAAATCAGGATAAGAAGCATCACAATTGCTTTGTTTCGTTGATTTTTTAACTACGTTAGGAGAGTTCTTTGTTTTGACGACAGGTTTGTCGGGTACGTCAGTCATTGATACTTTGATTGGAGCAGGTTGTCCAAACTCAACAGACTGTATTATATTATTGATATCCTTAGAATTTTTCTCAATTTCTTTTGGTTCAGAGTTGAATAGAAACTTCAAAAAGCTTTCCATTTTTAATTGTAAACAAGCTTACACTCTTTTGCCAATGGTCTAACATCCATGTCATATGTTCGTTCCGATAGGCTGGTTGCCCAGCGAGATTGTCTTTGGATACGGAGATATCTTTCACATCAGGATAAACGCTCTTTGCAACTAATATCAAAAAAGACACCTTTGAGATTTCTCCATCCGGGAATGGTACGGTGTGAAGGTTTGTGTATGTTTCTCCGTTCTGCATTGCTCTCACTAAATCGGAAATAAGTTTACCTTGCATTGGACCCTGTAGATTAGTCGCAGTGAAGTTTGCTTGCGCAAATGTTCTATCAACAGGTCCTGATATGATAAATATAAGAGGCGAAGAACCATTACAAGGAACTCCCGAACAACAAAGATATGCGAAGAACTTGTATGAGTACCGATTATTATGGCTATAAGAAAGGTAAATTTTCGGAATGAACTACCCTCTCTCAAATAATAAATAGCTGTCAGAGTTTAATTAAAAAATGTCTGAATCTGAAGATAGCAAATCCTATAACTGATTTATATTTTATAGATCATAGGTTACTTAATGAATAGCAATACAAGAAACTATGTAGCAGCTTTGTTCGTTACGTTGGGCTTAATGTCAGGCTTGTTATTTACGTCTGCATATAGTCAGCCTTCAAGTAACAATTCAGGTGGAAGTAACCAAAGCAACACTTCATCACAAGGTATAGGAAGTGCTGAAGAACTAAGCCAAGCATTGGGAAATAACAGTGAGATGCTGTCCAATAACACCTCGATTGGAAGTTCTAATGCTTCTCTCGGTGAGAAAATGTCTGTTGAATCGAATACAACAGGTAATCAGACTAACCCAGAATTAAAGTAGCTGTAGGTATAGGGAAGGCAATGCATACCTAGTTTTTCGTTAACTCCTTGTTTATAAATTTCTTAGGGCCCCACCGTTTATGTATCAGTTTTGGAATATTATATTTTTTATAAAGAAACTCATATGGTGATATTCTTGGTTTGCTACTAAACCATTCATGGCACAGATCAGTGTTAATAACGTGCTTATCTAGTCTGACATCCAACTGCATGTTTTTAATCATATGTTCAAAGTCTGATACACCAGTCACCCATTTAGCTAAATTGCTTGGATGTGTCATTCAAGGATCTCCTCAATTGTTACCTTTAATGGATTATTCAATCTCATTTCTTTAATTCCTTAGGCCTATTCCAGTATGGACTCGTACATTTTGGACAAATAATAGGGTCTTTCTTTTTAGATGTTTCATATTTACGGGGAAGCCAAACATGACCACATCTTTCACATTTGTATCCTGCAGATTCAGATCTATTTCACACCGAATATTATATTCCATGGGGAAAGAAAACATCGGTCTGAAATAGAAGGCCTTCTCTATAACAATACAAAAGAGGTTACAAGACAATTTCTAGATGAGGTTAAGCAATTCGACCCTGAAAAACCGGATCAAAGTATCTTACTATTGAAGAAACTTACTATTGAAACTTACTATTGAAGATGTCTCTCTTATTTTGAATAACTTCGAAAGTGCAATGAAACGATGGGTTTGGAATGATAAGAAAAAATGGGTAGTAGAAGATGAATCTGATATTCAGAGTGTCTTGTACCCCATACTCAGATCCTATTTTCAAGATTTGATTTATGAAGAACCAATGATCAAGGTTGGCCATACTTCTTCCAAAGTAGACTTCAAAATTCCATCATTGAATCTAATGATTGAAGCTAAATTTGCACGTGACTCAAAAGACTTCAAAAAAATTGAAGACGAAATAAAGATTGATATTATTAACTATCTTAATCCAACATCAGATTATAAATATTATAGGTTGATCGTCTTCATTTACGACACTGGTTCTAGCGTACAGGAACATGAAATTACAAAGAGAGACTTTAAGAAATGGGAAAAAGAGCATGAATTTAACTTGAATATACAGATGATACTTCGGGTGATATGATGAGGGGGATTGATAGTATCCCGGGGAATTGTTGGAAATTCGTGCTTAGAATTTTGTTTCCAGCGATATTGGCGATAAATACGATACTTTACACGGAAAGCCAATTTCCTTATTGTTGACAGGAACATAATTACAGATTCAAGCATGTCTAAATGTCTAAAGTGGGGTCAGTATACCCTCACCCGGTATCGGTGGGATTTGAACCTTGCTGGTACGTGGGGTCAGTTTGAGTTAGATCTTCCAGCTATCACGCCAAATAGCTGAGCTGCCTAACAAGATGTTGTGGTGGACCTAAGGGGTAAACCTAAGAAAAGATAGAAATATACTGTCTTAAGCTATTTCGTCCCATTGATCTTTGCTGAGTCTCGCCTGTTATGTTACCTAGTACATCTGCTGCACCTGAGCCAATACCCTTAGCAACTTCTACTGTTTATTCAATGCAGTTTTGCCTGCATCAGTGACAGTCTTCCCAAACTCCGACAGGGTGGCATTCGCAGTCTCGGATATTTTGTTCAGAGCTATCGATGCATTCTCTCCACGTTCAGCAATTTGATTTGCGGGTTGAGGAACACTGCCTACTGCGTTAAATGTATTCTGTCCCACTTCTGTTGTAGTTTGATTAACCGATGCGCTAGCATTTCAGCATCGCTTTAGATATACAGCTACATCCTATCATTCTTAATTACGAATGAGTTCGTAGCTTAGGAATGTTTGAACAGTTCTGACAATTAGGACACCAGTAACTTACTCGGCGTGTTCTTTTCCTGTCCATCTGAATCTTGCTCTTACCGCAAACCCAACAAATATGTCCCGCTCTTCTGAAGACCCAATGGTTGTTTATCCATTTGCTTGTTTGACCGTCCTTATCACGTATCGGCCTCGTTTTGCCGATATTGTAGTATCCGTACCATAGAGTTTTTGGAATTTGATTAACTAGTCTTACCTTCTTCTCCTTTGAAATTACACTTGTTTTGATAAACGGGCACAGCCCAACCTGGAATAAAATTTCAGATTTATACATGTTACCTACGCCTGCAACAAAGGTTTGATCTAGTAACAAGTCAGCAACTATCAGTTCATTCCTTTCCTCGAGTCTTTTCAGAACTCCCTTATTATCATACGTTCCCTTCAATGGATCAGGTCCTAACAAAGACATCGGCGTAACAGAAGATGGATGATTATTCAAGAATTGGATAACAGGCCCATTAAATTGTACTATTGCGTGATTAGAGGTGATAAGTACAAGTCTAACACGAGAATCCTTTCTAACATCTATTGTTTGTGGATTTCCGTTCGAACTCCCATCAGCATTTATGAGAGCCTTTTTACTACGCCATACGCTCCTAGGAGGAGGACGCACGAGCCCTTGATCGAATGTAGTCCTGTCATAAATCCTCCATTTACCCCACATCATCATGTGATTTCGTAGGAAAATCCCAGATGAAAAAGAAATCACGATGTTTTTGCCAAATGTTTCAATATCCATTACTTCTGCACCCAGAATCTTCTCTTTAATTTTCGCATCTATTCTCTTCGAATAGATATCGACAATTTTTGCGCCTACCAATACTGCTGTCAGTTTGTCTGCTGTTCGTTTTACCTCGGGTCCTTCTGACATGGTTAGGGAAAGCTGGGTAATCGCTCTTGGTCAGGTTTCATAATAAAGTGTCAATACCACCTGAGCGCTTTATTTTCTCAATACTGGTACGTTTGTCGGTTTTCTCTCCCAGTTCTTATCCTCATTCAAAAAATCTGTCAACCTATTATCAACCGTTTCATTTCCCATATCCATACTGGTACATTAAACAAAATAAGTATTAAACAGAATCCGTCATATATTCTTAGTATCACGTAACACATCAGATAGGACAGCGAAGTATTACCAAATTTTTCTAATAGCTTTGACTAGCTTTGCTGAGAAAGCTGGTAGAGGGACATTATCGCAAGTGTACCACTCCCGTGAGTTACATAAATTGGGACAAAAATCAAGACTTACCAACAAATAGTTACACTCCTTACATGCCGTATTTTTCTTTTTGATGCTCTCCCAAATCATCTAGGCTCCTATTTCTTCTTCTAATTCAAAATTGTTTACACATCTTGTAGCCGTCTAAATCGGCTATATAGCAATAACCATCTATAATTTCATATTTAGTAAAGGCGGAGTCGATTTTTTAAATATCTAATTCTCTTAGAATATTTCTGACCTTTCCCTCTTGATATTCTTTTACGGCATATGTTATGTTTTCTTTTCAGTGGCTTTTTTTGATTCAGAATGAAAATACAACCGGGAATGCTAGTTCCATAAAATAATTTAGATGGCAATGCAATAATTGCTTAGATGACGTCTTGTTGAATCATATTACAATCTCTCTTGATGTGAAGAATTCGCCTCACTTCTTTTTAGTTGTGGAAGTTAAGCGGATAGCCAAAAATCAAAAGTACTGGATTCTTCCGCCCATTCATTTTACGTCTGATCGTATATGGACAACAAAATTTATCTGAATGTTAACACCTGTGATTCAACAGGGCTACGCACAACTAGGAGCTATTGTCTAGACATCAATAGGGTAAGCAAGTCATGTTCAATTTAGGTGATTGCACTAGTTTTGGTTGAGGACAAAAAAAGTTTATTCGGCGGAAGCATTACTCTTCGCTAGCTTTATACACAATTCCAAGTGTCCTTGTTCTTCTTTCAGTATGGATCTTACCCTTGCTCCGAATTTTTTGTTCTTTACATCTTTGGCGATCGAAGCCAATACTTCGTAGTGTGTAACTTCGCCTCCTTCAGCTAAACACAGAAATTCTAGTGCTTCTTGTGTGTCGGGATCCTCCCCTAGATAAGTTTCCATCATTTTTGAACACTTCTCAGCAGTCTCCTCCGCCGTACTTTCAATTTTTTCTGCATCCAATCCGTCAGTTTCTGTAAGCTGTTGGACTAGTTCTTCCATTTGTTGCTCCTGTGTACTAGCTTCTTCCTTCATTTTACCTAATTTTTTCATGTGTTCTGGTTTTAATAATCCTCTAGATTCTAATTCTTCGACTCCTTTCTGTGCACCCTTCTCTAAACCTAATGCTTCACCTATCTTTTCTTCAATCATTTCTTTATCTGCCATGTCAAGATATTAGATCATTATTGTTCATAACAGTAGCATAGGTTTCGGCCAATTCTGTTCGTGGGAATCGAAAGCTTACTAGCAGCGATTATTATCTTTGTTATCCAAAAGATCATAAATAAACTTGCAAATCAGTTGCCAAAAGACAAGCCAGATAACCGTGCCGCAAATGCACTCCAAGAAGGTCTTGGAGGACAATTTGGGGAAACGCGTACAATGATGCAATACTTGTTTCAAAACTTTAACTTTAGAGGCAAAGCCAAACCGTATCAGGATCTAATAAAGAGCGTTGCAGGTGAAGAAAAGGTCATGTGGTTGTTATTAGAAGGTACAACTGACAACGCTCCTCCAAATGAGATTCCATTATCTCCTGCTTTAGACGTAGCCTACATACATCATTTTCTAGTTGGCGCACAGAGTGCAATGCCAGTTGACTCTGTAGGAAATCCTTGGTATGGATCATATGCATATGACAGTGGAAATCTTGTTCTGGACCTTCTTTACAACCTTATGTTAGAGTGTACTGGAAGGCTTCAAAAGTGTCGGCTGTATGCAATGAGCGATAACAAGGCATTCCGTGCTACTGTTTCATACCTTATTGTAAGAGACTTAGCCCACGAGAAGGTCTTCGCCAAAGCACTACAATCTCTGGGAATCAACTGGGATAAGACGTTTCCAGTTCCTAAAACCGACAGTTCAAAAATGCCCGAAGTAAAAGAGCTAGAAAAAGAAACCTTCACAATCAGCAATGGACATTCTCTAACGAAAAATCAGGGCTAGCAGAAATATTCAATGGAGAATCTCCATTTGGTGATGGGGAAGTGGAAGCATTAGATGGTCTTCCAGAAGGATTCGACATTCCACAAATGCCAGAAGCTCCGCAAGAATACTCCCCTGGAATGGACAAGGAATTGAAACAGAAAGCTGGATTGTAATAATCCAACTTTAACGTCTTCTTATGACAGGTTAATGTACTATGTTGGATACTCAATTGTATGGCAGATGAAATAGAAGGTACATTCGAGGCAGAACTCAGACTCTCTTCTCGAAATATCATCGATAATAGAATCGTAGAATGAGTGAGGAAGGAAATCGACTACCCCACAGAAATCAATGTAACCAGAACAAGAAGCCTTGGATAAACCGAATGTGTTGTCAGAACAGAACTTGTCAGAACTAAACAGGCAAAGTAAAGAGTCCTCATCCAGAATGAAAGGTTCAGACTCAGAAAGTCCAAGGCCTACTATCTTGGTAACTGGAGCTAGCGGATTTATAGGAAGCAGGTTAGTTAAAAAATTGCTCGCTATCGCTACTACTCCTAGCAACTACAACATTAAATGTATGACGAGAGACACAGACTTACTTTCAAGCCATTTTCAAGAAGATAATGAAAGTTTAAGGATCGTTTATGCTGATGTTCAAAACTATTCTGACTTGATCAAAGTAATGAAAGGAGTCGATATTGCATACTATCTTATACATTCAATGGAAGGTTCATCAAAGGAATGGAAAAAATTTGCAGAGCGCGATAGAGTTGCTGCAGAAAATTTTGCCCAAGCAGTTACTGCTTGTGGAGTACGGAGGGTTATTTATCTTGGCGGTCTTACTTATGGAAAAGAAGAAGAATTGTCAGAGCATATGCGAAGCAGAAAAGAGGTAGGGGAAATCCTAAAGAAATCTACAGCTGAGGTAACGATATTCAGAGCTGCAGTTATTCTGGGTCAAGGGGGAGGATCGTTTAAAATGTTACAGTATCTTGTAGAAAGGCTGCCGTTAATGATATGTCCTAAATGGGTATTGACTAAATCCCAGCCAATTGCAGTTGACGATGTAATTGAGTATCTAGTCCGGTCAATTAATGTGCCTGAAACCGAAGGTAAGACTTTTGATATTGGAGGCCCTGAGGTCCTCACCTACATGGACATGATGAAACGATATGCCTCTATCTTAAAAAAAACAATTCGAATAATAATAATTCCATTTCTGACCCCAAGACTTTCCTCCTACTGGGTTGACCTCATAACACCTGTAAAGGCATCGCTTGCTCGGCCTCTTATCGATAGTCTGAAACATGAGGCTACAGTAAAAGACGCTGCTATCACAAGTATTATTCCACTTGAGCTGATGAACTTTGAAAAATCAATTATGACTGCAATGAGCGAACAAAAGAAGAATGACAAGGTGATTAAAAAAGAACGGGCGTCTTCATCTCTAAATAAACGAATTTTGATGATATCTACGATCGCATTAGCCCTCATTGGATCCACCTATTACTTTTTGGATCCAAGAAGTGAAATCTTCCAGCCAGTATGGTTGATGCTGGGAAGTCTTTGGTATATTAGTATCGCATTTTCAATTTACTTTATTCATAAAGGAGCTCGACTTGGGTCAATGATTGCAGGGGTGTTAGGCTGGATTACACTGGCATTCTGGCTTGTTGACAATTTCTATATCGTATCTGGTACTTCTGTGATAGCATCGCCTCCGGGATATGTCATGGCGATTAGAAATTTTGTGGGCTCATTAATAGCAGGACTAGTAATTGCTTCCTCTCATAACCTTTTTCATAAGCTACGAATCCATGGTCTTTAATGACCTTTGTTTGATATTCACAGAGAGCATCTATCAGGTACTTGGGTAGTTATTAACGCAGAAATCTGATTCCATTATTTGTTGCCTGCAAGATCGGATAAAGTGCGCTTGATTGGTATTCATTAGAGATAAAAAAGTTAAAGGCAACCTATCGCATATCTTGTAAATTCTATTCAGCTCGGTAAAAAAAATACGAAGTAACAAAGTTGCAGGCGTGAAATTCTTGAAGAATGTCCCATTATCTGGTATTCTTCTTAATATCAAGCAGGCTATAAAAGTCAACAAAGATGTATAGTCAAAAATTTGAGATTATATTTGTCTGATTGATTCCAGCATTAAGCACTTTATCGTGAAGCATGTTGCTGTCCGAGAGATTGTGCAACGTGTATATGGCTTTGGTTGCACTAATTTGTTTGTCCTTTATTTCCAGCATGAGATCGTAATCAAGACCATGTGTTTGTAAAATAAATTTTCTAAAATCCTTTATATCAATGCTTGTGCGGTGTCTTCCTTTTCGACATCCGAACTCCTGATCGCTATAATCTGCCATCGGCAGACCGTCCATTTTACCCCACGTTTCACAACACATTTGAAATGCGTTCATGACACTCAGACCATCGTCACTTTGATAACATCTATGATGAAATGAATCAAATAATATGGGTACGCCGGTTCTTTCATGAATACTCAAACAATCATCAACATTGTATAAATGATCATCATTCTCAATGACTAGTCTCTTCCTTACATTACGGGAAAGGAATGTATCGTAGTTCTTTTCGAAAGTTTTCATGGCCAGCATTTTATCACCATACGCACCGCCAACGTGGACTTGAATTTTGGCGCTTTCGTCAAGACCCATCAAATCTAAAATTGAGCAATGATATGTCAGTTCTCTAACACTACTTTCAACGATCAATTCTTTGGGTGAGTTTATTAATACAAACTGATCGGGATGCATTGAAATTCTAATCTTGTTCTCTTTTATGAATTCGCCTAATCTAATAAATCGATGTTTGAAACGCTTCTGCCAATTGACTTTACATACAGGGTGAGATGCAAAGGGTACGAGGCCTGAAGAGATTCGAAAAAACAAGATATTGTTTTTCACATTATAATGCAATATTTTTTCGAGATGATCAAGATTATTTCGTACAACTTTAACTAGACAATCCTCATTGTATGAGGCAAGTCTAAAAGTTGAGGGGCCTTCCCTCACGATACTAGTGTTAATGCATGGATATCCTATTTTCATACTCTTTTGCTCGTTTATCTAAAATATCAAATAGCCTTCCTGAAGTCGAGGAGTTTATCTATGCATGTATGAATCGAACTGACTTTGAGTAACCCGAGCCTGTCAAACATTACCATGCGATACTATCTTTTCCATGATAGTGTACATCAGCCAGTAACGATTGGTATGCTTCGCACTTTACAGGCGCTAAACTCTGGCATCATGGCATTCTATGGTCATTGCAATTGGCAAATCCCTTGAGAGGGTTGTTGTTAAATAATCGTCATAAACTTCTATCCAATCGCGATTGTACGCTACCTCAGTCTTAATCTTTAGCTCAGTTCCTTTTTCCGTAAAGAAATGAATAGTTGCATTTTCACACCTTTCTGCAAATTCACTTGGTAGAACCAGGCAAGTCTTGCCTCCTTGAATATTGATGGTGTATACACCATCGTCCGAGAGCGCCTTGCCCTCTATATAACTTTCAGCTAGTCGCATTTGTAGGTCGAATCCAGTAGATCGTTGATGTGATTTGCTCATGTCAATTATAGAGGGACTTTCACATTTAAACTAGTACCTCTTTTCTAAGCTAGTGCTAGCTTGATGTTAGCGTACACTCTTTTCATCATAGGTAGTTATTATCACAGGTCCCCTTTCAAGACCCCGAGTGTAAGTTAATTCGTTAATCTGTTCATCCTTATTTTTACTTGGCATCGCAATCTGTATTGTTAATCTATCTATCTATATTCATCACAAATTGTTTCACAAATACAGTTGTTTATACCATTGTCTCACAAATTATAAAAATTGCTCTCTATTTATTGTCCAAGAACTGAAAATAACTACAGATTCACTACTCAGAATGTTGGCTGAATACTCCCAGTTACTCTGCGTCGTCTACGGTACCACCCATTTTTATATTACTTCTTGTTGTTCTCTTGCATAGTTAGTTGTCCGCCATATGCATATGCTAAATTTATTTACTTTAGGAATTTTTGCTAGCCTGGTTGCAACTACAATTATGACGCTATATGAAATTCCATTTTGGAGAAAATGGGGTCTAAAGGGGGTATTTGAATGGCATGAGAATCAAATTTTGAGCATCAAATTTTTCGGAATCTCGAGCCGAGTTGTGCAATACAGGGGAATATTTTTTCTTCATTTCTTAAATGGTACTCTTGGCGGCCTCCTCTTTCCTTTTGCCGTAACTTACTTGGTAAATCTACATTCTATGATAATGGTTACCTTATCAGGGATAGTCTATGGATGGCTTCTGTGGATTATTACACTTGTTCCAATTCATAAACCAATAACAGGTCTTGAAGTTTGGAATCATCCTCTAGGCCATTACCCTGCTCTTGTAAGCCTTGGTGGTCATGTCGTATACGGCGTTGTGCTTGGCTTCATGATAGCGGCTTTTCTTTAATCTGCAACCTTCAATTCCCTCATGTCGAATAACATTTTTGTGGCCACATCAGCAATAGAAGTAGCTGATCCATCATGAGAAGTTTTCGTAATAGCACAGGTTTAGCCCTAAATAGTGGGGCATCATGAGATCATTATTTATCAAGGATATCTCCGACGCAAGGATAAATGGTTTGTCACAGTGATTTGAGCATGCTTAAAAATGACAGTGTTCTTATACCGTCTACTAAATTTTCAATTAACCATACCGACGTACAGATAAGGAAATGAATCATTATTCCGAACTCCCTAAATAAAGGCTCCTGAAACAGTGGTATACCGTCAAAGTTGCTATATATTGATGGAATTTCAAAACATATTCTCTTTCTGATTTTGTGAAATCATGACGCTTCTTAGTCACATTTTTGTGATTGGTTTTGCTCAATCCTCCTACCTTATCAAGGAATATTAGAGCAGTCTTTAGTTATTATGCTGCCAGGAATCCGCTTTGCGATTCTTATAGTTTGTTGTGCCGTTTAGTACGTTGATATTTGCAGTCCCAAAATTGATTTTGTCAGTCGGTTTCCCTGATGCTAATAACCTTCTTGCGGGCGTCCTGAGTCTGAAGGCTTTCAAAGTCTTCAAGTCAAATTCAATCAACGATTGCTTGTCCACAATAAACCAGATGGATGATAAGGTCGATGTAGTTTTGACAGATAAAGAATCAGCGATCGCAAACGATTTTTTTCTAGTGAATCGAATCAAAGCAATGGCTCCTGATACTATGATTGTAATCATAGCAGATAGCGACAATGATGGGGAGTGGTTGCCGAACAAGAATATAGATGAAGTGGTTGTTAGGCCCATCAGTCCGGAGAACCTAGCAGACAAAATTCTCAATATGCTGGCAAGGAAAGAACTAAAAAGACTGAAGTCCTAAGAAAATCAAATAATCCTTTAATATCATAACTAGTTTAACTCTTCAAATGGGTTCACAGAAACCTACTCTGCTTCTTGCTCTAGAAAATGAAGACTCATTGAGCACGATGGCTGGAATCATGTGGTTGAAAGGATGTAATGTGCATAAGGCCAAGACGGCAACCGAGTGCTTGGAACAAATTAAAAAATTAGACTCGAGGGTAGACGCAGTGATCACTAGTTCGGAGATAGCCCTCGACAGAGACTCAAAGCTGATTACAAATGTCAAAAAAATGAACATTAATATCAAAATCCTGGTAATAGGCGACGAAAATACCGATAAAACAATGATTTTAGATTATGGGGCCGACGAATTTACTCTAAAGCCATTAAGCCCTGAGAATACTGCGGACAAGGTTTTGATGCTATTAGCCCGCGATAGGGTGGCCGAAAATAGATCCCAGCCAAGTTAGCATTACCTAACTGTAACTGAACTCAAATGTCCAGTCGATTGCTCTGATCTTTTATCTTTTGTTCTAGCGAATCAATCTTTGGCCGCTAGCAAGTCATGTTTGTTCTAATTGATTAGTAACTTGATTAACATTTCTTGTAACCTCATCAATAAGTAACTGAATTTGTTGGTGTTGTTCGTGTATGAATGTGGTTAGTCTTGTTAGCAGACTGGCGAGATACATGTCATCCCTCTTGTCAGACCCACCTGTATTATCAAGATTTCCAGATAATGAATTATGTATATGTGTAGCAATCAAACACGATCCTGAAAAACAGGTATCAAACGATGTTAGGTACCAACCATATTATTTGCAGCAGAGTAAGGAATTATTAGAACTAGCTGAACAGATTCATAGTGAGCTTGCGAATGACTTAATGAATGCGACAATGAATTCAACTTTCGATAAGCAAGTTGTTGATTCTCAGATGAAAGTATAATTAAGAAACAGTAACGACAGTATTGTTCTACTTATTTACCATACATCTATACACCATTTTTACCCTAAATATCTCCACCTTTGTCTATGTAATCCTTATCTGTTTTGTTTAATAATATTATGACAGCGATTGACTATTGAGTACAAATTCAAAAAGCAAATATTTAGCTGAAATTGTTGGCACGTTCATTTTAGTTTATGCTATTGCTTCAGCAGCTACTGTATATTCTGACAGTGGACAGCTTGGAGTAATAGGAATAGGTTTAGTTCATGCTTTGGCTTTAACTGCAATAGTCTATGCTATAGGATATCGTTCTGGCTCCCAGGTTAATCCGGCTGTTACAATAGGATTGCTAGTAGCTAGAAAACTCGGAGTAAAAGAAGCGGCATTATATATTGGAAGTCAGATATTAGGAGGTGTTATAGCCGCAGGTGTGGTCTATGCTATTTATGGTTCTTCTATGGCTGCTAGTGTGACGCTCCCTGCAGACGATAATGTCATTAGAGCGGTTATACTAGAGACTGTTATGACTTTTACTCTGGTTTATGTAGTATTAGCAGTGACCACATCTAAAAACTCCAAGATAGCACCGTTGGCAGGCGTTGCTGTAGGTTTTACGTTAGGTTTTAACGTTATATTCGGAGGATCCATAACTGGTGGGTCTTTAAATCCGGCTCGTTCTTTTGGTCCAGCACTGATCACCGGAAATTTTGATTTTCACTGGATTTACTGGATAGCTCCAATTATGGGAGGATTGATTGCAGCTGGAGTGTATAAAGGCTTACATAAAGATACAGACTTACCATCAGCAGAGGATGATCAGATAAAACAGAGTTAAAAAAAGTGGCCCAGTGGCGGAATTTCCCCTTCAATGAAAACTCATGCGACATGCATTTAGGTCTCAGAGCAATGTTTCAAGATATGGACCTATCTTACCTAATGTGGTAATCAGTTTAATTGCGTTTAACAGTCGCTCCCTTCGTTCCCCTATCGTCTATTTGATAATGCTCAATCGAAGTATAATAATACGTATACTCTTTGGTTTGGTGGAATGTGCACCAAAATCAACACAGTTTAGGTTAAATTTGATTCGTATAGTCAAGGTTAAAACCACAGCACATTTCATAGGTTAAGCATATTATAACATTGAAACAAATACCTCAAAGTCGCAAAATTTTATGTAGGTAACGACGCCCAATGTATCTTATCTTATAGATGATAGTATTATGATAGTATTATGATAGTATTATCTGCTAGTATTAATACGGATAGTGAACAAATAGTATTTACATGTCAAGAATTGAATATGAAACAGACATAAAAGCACAAGTGGAAAAAGTATATGAATATTATACTAACCCAGATAATATCAAAGAAGCGTGGCCACGTGATGTAGTTAAGGAATCTGAGACAGTTTCAGGTTCAAAAGGTGAAGAAGGCTCTGAAATCAAAGTAGAGGGGGAGTATATGGGTAAAAAAGAAGAAATGATACTCCAAGTTGTAGATATGGAACCGAATAGAAAACTAGTAACAAAACAGACAGATGGACCATTTAAGAAATGGGAAAGCATTCAAGAGTTTCAAGGAAATGGGAATACAACACACATAAGACATACAATAGATTATGAACTTCCTACCACTGGAAAGATTGCAAATACACTTTCAGGAAATCAAGCAGACAATAAGATTAAACAAGGACTAGAACAAGCCGCTCAAACTGTGAAGCAAAAGTTGGAATCCTAGCTGCACGGAGGACAATAGATTACTCGGAAGATTGAAAATAAATGACAACCAGTGTAGGTAATCACCAAGTATGTCACTTTGAAATTCCAGCAGATAATGTCGACAGCTTAAAGAATTTTTATAGTTCACTATTTGGCTGGCAATTTGAGAAAGGGGAGACACAAGGTTACTATATGATAAAGAATGCAGGAATCAGTGGAGCATTAGCTCAAAAGGAGAACCCACAACAAGTATCGACACAATTTGTTAATGTCGAATCAATAGAAGAATATATCAGCAAAGCAAAACAACTAGGAGCCAGAGTTATAAAAGATAAACAGGAGATATCAGAAGGATATTATTCAGTATTAGAGGACCCACAAAAAAATACCTTTGGATTATGGCAGGAAAAATAATAAACAAGCTTTAATGACCTTTCGCTTAATTTTTCGTACATCACATATATTTACAATTTATTAATCCATGTTGGACTAGACAGTTAAATATTACAATCATGATTATACGACATTGATTGTAATATTTATAGCAAGAATACAACTAAGATAAGGTATCAGGTATTTCATAATGTACGACTAAGAATACGAATACGAACTCTATTCCGTCAAACGTGGATACTGACGAGATCTTCAAACTACTTTCGAAACCGTTAGCTACACAAATTTTGAAGACTATTTGGTGTAGAGAAGGAATTGGGTTTGATGAATTAATAACTGACTTCAAAAAATCACAAACGGACTTGTACAGCGTTCTACTGAGCCTAATTGAATCTGGCTTAATTTTCTACTCTTTAAAAAAATATGAACTCAATCCGTTGGGAAGGGGTATAATGGAAGCGATCAATATTATTGAAGATGCTGTGCAGGGAAAGGATATTGTTGTGTTCGACATTTCTGGACCTGAACGAGAGAAGGTTATAAAGTATATTGATAATATAATACAAAATTAATGAGAGCCTAAATGATGTTATCTCTATGATATTCTAAAAGTTCTTCAGACCCGTTACTGGTAACATAAGATGAAAGTCGCGAATAGTTTGTCAGGCACAGACGATCACTCTATGGACCACCACCTTTCCATACACGGACTGATATGGCTATTAATGTTATTAGTGTGATTATCCTGGTCATGTTCTGGAACTATTCAAACTTTATAGTCGTCATGCATGCAATTATCCGTATAGAAAATGTTATGCCATTTTCTGAATAATTCTATGCCTACTTCATTGAGCATAGGTCTTCCAAGCAAAATTCCCGCAAATGGTAAAGTACAGTTTTTGATATTAAGGATCCTGAGCACTGAAATTTCAAAGTCTAATGAATCCCACAAGTTGGGAAGATTTTCCTCTACTTTATGGCGAAGTAATTCGTATTTTTCAATCAGTTTAGCCTGCCACTGTTCATTGGTAATGTCTGTTTTCAGCATATCTTCGTATTTGTTTTTGTCATTGTTATTGCCATTGCCAATACTATTTTGAGCGTATTCCAGAACCTTCCTACTAAGGGGGTTCCAATAAATTATTATGCCTATTCCGTTATCAAACTCATGGGCTGAATTAACGAAGATCGGATGCAAAAAATTTCTCTTATTCCATTGCAAGCGAGATAGATGATGATAATCAACCGTATATTCCCTTGAAGTAAGTAGGACATTGGTGTAGCTAAGATTCGGCTCTTGTCAGACCGTTCTACAAGGTTTTACACGAACGCTAGCGGCAAAATAAGCTCATATGTATCCGTTGAGGGTAATCCGAACCGTTTTTTTATTTCATAAAACGCCATTCCTGGATGGTTGGACGAGATCACCTTTACCATTTCGACGGCTCATTATCTATCCGAGTCTTAATGCATATTTTCAACACCGGAGAAGTGGCATTTTTGAACTTCTACTCTCAACAAACTCAAGCGTAAAAGTCAGAGTATTATTACCCCTCCCCAAAGATAATAAAAATTTATACAATGAAATAGTACTCAACTGCCTAGAATAGAACATAGGATAAAAGAACAGAAGACATCATGACATTCGTCGTGGTTGATAAAGTGCACTCTTGTAATTGAATTAAAAGATGATACCAAACAAAATTTTGAAGAGGACATAGATTATTTTATCTAACAGTAAGCACATAGTTACATCGTACAGCTCATTATTTGAAACTCTTTGGCATCAGACTGAATTAAATGAACAAGCATCGCATCAAAACTTGGAGACTTCAAAACCAATCTTTGTCATATTAACATTAGGTTTTCTATATTAATTTGGGCCCTCATGGTTCAGTACCGATTGAGAGACGATGGCCAGTTCGAAACGATCACTTCACAAATTGTCGAATACGAGAAGAACATTATCGATGGCAGTTTAGTATTCATAGACATGGGACCTTATTATATAAGTGCGCTGATAGGCGATTTTACCCTCTTTGAAGGTATGATCAGTCTTGTAATACGTAGGTCAATAAGCACCAACAGAAAAGTTCGCTTCGTCGGCGATTGTGCGTTCTTTCTTTTCCAAAATAGACACTTTGAAGAGTGGATTGCTCTCGAAACCTGGTTGCATGAACGAGCCATGAATGGTTCTTACATGTGCCCTTATAGTGCCTTACTGTTAGGAGCATATCCCTACAATGATTATAAGGATAAAATTGCGAGGTACCATAAGTCGATTATCGATGCTAGCGGTAAGCCAATAGATTTGTTTGACAACTGTAATATACCATCTTCCACTATAACTGGGAGAGTAGACTGATGCCTTTAAATGATGCTTCAAGTTTAGTAGAGCGCTCTCACAGGAACCATGTAATGCTCCTTTATAAAGATGAGAATTCTCGAGCTGATGCAACCGCTCAGTGCATAAATGAAGGGTTAGAAAAAGACATGTTATGTGTTTACGCTTCGGTTGATGCCTTTGACCGCTGGACAAGTTCCCATGTTTCTAATTTATCTAATATAATTTTGAACTATGAAGATAATATCAGGGAAGGGAACCTGCAGATCGTTAATTTTAGATCGCATTACGAATCTGCACTTAAGGGTGGAATTCTACCTTTCAATGAACTGAAGTCCAGGTTGGAAAAAACTTTACTGGAACGGAGGGCGAGCGGGTAAAGTAGATAAAATTATTGTTTTTGCCGATGCAGCATGTGAATTAACAAGGAATAGAAAATTTACAAAGTGTGAGGCTCTTGAAAAATGGTGGAGTGACACTCACAAAGAATGGATGGAAAAAAACTTAGACATTACCGTAGTATGCCCACATCCGAGTATCGTGCTGAAAGATAAATCCCTGAGAGAAAAAAAATCTAACATCGCAGCATTCCACACAATTTGTCTAGACTTGGATGAGGGAGATTTTCTCTTACCTCGAACAAAAAGAGATAGTCCAAGGTCTATAAGAGTACATTGTTGTAGAGTCAGAATTAGATTTGCAAACGCTTTATCGGGAATATTTGGGGTCTGTCGGTGTTGATATTGCAGTTGCAGATAACGGAAAAAGTTGTCTTGAACTCATTAAAAAACAAAATCATTTTGATATGATTATCCTTGACACTCACTTGAGTGACATATCAGGAATCGAAGTGGCAAAGAAAATACTCGAAGTGATTCCAAGTATGAGAATAGTAATTACCACTACGTCGGGAATAAACAAGATAAGGTCTGACGTGGCCCCCCTTGGTGTGTCCATTGAAGAGATTCTACTAAAGCCATTTCATTTTTCAAGATTATTATCCGTCATTAGACCAAGGAATTCTCAGTTAACGAACTAAATATATGCGAAATTATCAAAACACTGGGCTTTCAAGAGCAAATCAACGATATATTAATTTTAAAATGCTAGTTTTTCAGTCTAATCCTTGAATCTCGAGATGAAAGTATCAGAATTGGTCTCAGGTAAAAAATGCCACAATCTGGATAAAAATCTGCTTGACGTCCAAAGATAGCTTTTTTATGAATAGATTTGCTAGTAAGCAATATCTACTCCCAAATTAGAAATTATATTAAGAATTGGTAAAAACCACACTTATTTGCGCGTATGATAAACTATGCGTTAATTATTACTCGAAAGTTTTTTTACTCAAGGGCCGCATTGCCTCATTTATAGCCAGTTACAAAACATTTAACCCTTGGAAGTTTACTGCAACAGATTCGACGGCAAAATTTTCTAATATTCTAAATCGCTTTACGTTGGCAAGTAGTATAAATAAATTGTTGGCAAATGAGATCGAAATAGGTAATGAAGACCATTCAATGCTAGCGGATAGAAAAAAGCGCGACAAATTGGCAGATCTATATCGATGAGGGGAATGCAAAACAGAAGTGACTCCAAACGTCGGTAATAATTATCTATTTTTAAAGACTTTGGACGATCTGGATTTTATTCCCATTGACTCAATCACTGAATTAGTTCTTTATAATTCGATTAAACAATCCTTAGAACAAGTAGGTATCGCATACTCTAAAGCAGTTATTGACCATATATGCAAAATGAATGGGTTATCTGAGAGAGAAATTTTAACCAACTGTGACTTATTTGAAGACTCGATATACAGATTATTTGGACATGGCGCAATATCTCTCATAAATAAAGTAAAGGTATCAGCCTTGCGAACTGCAATCCTCGCAAATAAATCCGACTTAACAGTATCACAAATACTTGATCCTTCACTGACATTAAATGATATCCTAAGAGAGATCAGACGTGTAGAGGCATTGGATTTCGTTAATAAAATGGCGTCATACAATCAAATAGCATTCCTTTACTCAACAGAAGATTCACTTAGTAAGGTATTGGCGGAATATTTTGGTTCAAAAGACGCTCCAAGGGCACTTCTAACCGAAAATGTGGGTAAATACAATCACCTTAATTTATCAAAGTCCATTTCATACAGAGAATTATTTGGAACCTCTTCGGACAAGTTAAAGGCAGACGCCGTTACTCAACTTCAAGATTGGCTCTCCCAAGTAAGGGTAACAAGTACAGAATCACAGTCAGTCATCCCTACTAGGTTTGCAGAAGATGATGCAACTTGGTGGATACGAAATGGGCATGCGCGTACTTTTATTTCAATTGAGTGGGCACACAAAGAAACGCCAGCCAGGACCTCCATTTTATGTGCGTTTAATGTTTCGAAGCTTTCCGTCAAAAGAGCTGACTACGATGAAGTCAGTGATTCGATATTATGATTATGTAATAATAGAAGAACCTGATTTCACGGTTTACAAGCTTATTAAACCAACCTTTCGCCATGAATAAAAGTTATGAACGTCAAGTGAAGGGAGACTTAGTTGGTGATACTTCTCACGTCCGAAAAAGTATCATTTTTGCGTTGACCGCTTCAGTTGTGGTTGCCAATATATTAATAATTTATTCTCCATTAGAAACCAAAGTAGCGTCCTCGGACATTCTACAGCTACTAGCCTCAGTGACAACTGCATCAGTTTCTATTTTAATTGTTTACAGACAAAAAATAGATGGATTGATTGGTAGGGCATTTGCATTTCTTGCAGCCGGCTTTGTGCTATACTTTGTTGCTGAGGTAGTCCGGAGTTATATTGAAATTGGATTAGGAATAGAAACCCCCTTTCTGTCCATATCTTATGCCTTATGGTTGGGGGGGTATTGTTCGTTCTTCTATTTTATTTCTAAAATGTATAATATACTTTGGGCGTCACACTCGAGAAGTCATCAAATTTCAGTAACAATGATTTGCATAGCATTTCTAATTTCTGTTATAATATTAATCTCAGGGACTGCTAACTTATCCACCTCACAAGGAACCATATCGTTTTTGATTCCCATTACCTTTCTAACCCTAGATATTGCACTGCTCATACCTACTGCCCTGATCTTGTTGAACCCTAAAAAGGGCCCACTGACCCCGATTCCTTGGTTCTTCACTGCGGTCCTATTGCTAACCATAGGTGACGTCCTCTTAGCATATACTTATAATGTTTCTTCAGCGAAAACCTTAAGTTGGTTATCTAACATGTTTTTTATTACAGCCTACATGACAGCGGTGCAGGATTATTTTGGCATAATCGATTTTTTATAGTTCATCAGAAAGTAAAAAAGATCAAATACAAACAAACTCAAAGTGAAAGTACATGGCCAACGGGGGTATGAGATTCTTATAACCATTCTTGGTTTGCAATATCATTTGGGGAATTATAGTAATCGATTATTACTCCGGCATTTAGATAATGAAGTAACATCTTTTGACCCCCATAATATTGTTTTAGTTCAATTCTATAACTTGCCAATGGAGTTGATCTAGCGAAGAAAAAAGAATGGTGGTATGCGGGAAAAAATATGTTCCATAAAAAGATAACTTCGCCTTATAGTGAGTTTAGGACAGTTCGAAAGAATATTATTTTAGCATTAATTACAGGCGTTACAATTTGCACCTTTCTAATTGTATTTTCACCAGAAAAGAGTGCAACATTCTGGAATGATTTTCTAAGGTGTGCCTCTGCGGGAATCGCGGCTATCTTGTCACTTGTAATAGTGTACAGACAGGGACTAGACGGTCTCTTAGGGAAAGCATACACTGCCTTAGCTATTGGAATTTCTTTCTGGTTCATAGCAGAAATGATTTGGACATACTACCAGGTCGATCTGGGCATAGAAAGCCCCTTTCCCTCAGTTGCAGACTTGTTCTGGTTGATTGGATATCTGCCATTCATTTACTATATGTTCAAGACGTACAAAATGTATACCACGGAAGTTAGGTCAGCTCAAATAATTGTAGTTTCTTCCATTGTTGTTGTCGCTGCCGCATTCTATATTTATCAGACTTTTATCAGCACTGATTTATCAACATCAAATCTCGTGGTAGAATTTCTGATTAGCGCAGCATATCCTATAGGAGATCTTATTTTTGTTGTTCCAGCTATTCTGATAGTGCTAAATTCAGGCAAGGGTGAACTAACATCGATTCCTTGGATATTTTTGGCCATGCTAATTACAGCGGCAGCTGATATTATCTTTGGGTACACTTCGGTTACAAACATTGCAGCCGACAGAGTTTGGAATCCTATATATATTGCAGGATATTTGTTATTTGCTGCAGGTCTATTTTGGCATAATAGATTTTTTGTTAGAACGGCAGATCGTTTGACAACGACAAACCAATAGATTTCACAAAAGTGTGTGTACATGCCAGCAAGCAACCCCCCGGTTTAGGATTTCACCTTTATCATTTCTTAACTCCTTTATGAAATGTCGTACTGCTATACTTCAGTATCGAGTTATGCTCTATAATCAATTTGGGTGATGCACTCCTATGCATTTCCTGGAAATAATATTTTGGTGGACTGTCCAATACCCCTCACCGCCCGTGGCTAGACTAAGAATAGTTTCTTCGTCATGGATACCAATTGGGACAACACGTAATAGACAATAACTTAAGCACTACCTCAAACGATAGTCATTCATGTCAATAGGATACTGAACTTATGTCATTAGTTTGAGCATGTGCCGAACAAACCATTCCTAGAATAAGAGTCAGAGACATAGCTAGGAATGCTTTAATCATATCATGCTCTCATATCTGACAAATTGTCCTATTAGGCAAATCGGAATAATGATTCATTTCCTTAACTCCCTAATCATACTTACTGCACTCATTCTAAGTGCATAACAAAATTTACAGTTTGGGTCATTGCATTGTTTACCACTAGGACTTGTGTCTAGAGGGTTTGTCTTTGTTTGGTCTCTTGAATTTTCTTTATTCATTATTTTGTAAATACAGTACAAAGCTTTAGCTGTTTTGGTGAATTGAAATAGAATAGAGATGGATAAGTGAGTAAGGAATTGGTAAAGAATAATGGTGAGTCAAGATAGAGAACTTATTCTTAAAGTCTCCAAGTTAACTATTTAGTTATGAAATGCATATGCAAGAATAAGTTGACAGATGACTTTATACTGGGATTTCTAACTGGATTGGGAACTAGATTTGTGGGTGATAGGTTGGAAGAGCTGTATCAATGGACTAAGCGGAAAGTAAAAGATACGAAGAATGATGTTGGAAAAATTACTATCTTGAAATATCCACATGAAATGATAATTGAGAAATGGTATGAACTGTCATCAACATACAAAGGAAACGGAAAATCTGCATTTTTTAGTTGTAGAATTCAGGATTCACAAGGAAACTATTGTTGGTATGGTGATTACGAGAAAAGCATTGAACGTGGATTTAATTATAAAGGAGAATATATTGAAAAAGGGATGCTGAATATGGAAAACGATTCGTATTCTAGCACATGGAATATCAAAGCTGATTCTAACTTAAAGTCTGGAAATGGTAACTTAACTGTTGGTGTGTTTGAAATGAAAGATTCTGTAGATGCTGACGGACACACTAAACAATTCAGACCACATATTACCTTAGAAGATAGAGAAATAGTAATAGCCTAATATTTGTAAGTCTGATGGTAAGACCCTTGAGATTATTATACAACATTTAGCCACAAAAGAATAGGAATAAGTTGGCTACGATAGGAGAAAAACGCAAATGTCCTACCTGTAATGAATCTGTTGGGGTAATGGAATTAATTCCTAGTGAAGAAGGTTGGTATATACAGAAACTAAGTTGTGGTCACACAAGTAGGATTAGAATAATGGAACCCATTATAGAAAAAAAGGTAAAGATTTCAGATAAAGTAAAGGCAGTACCCATCGACTATACATACGGTCAAGTCTATACAGATAAAACCACAAAGGATTCGAGAAGTATTCTCTGCAAATGTGGACATAGAGGTAATGACCACAAATTCTTATCGGGTTATACTGGAGACCATAATTGTTACAAGTGTAACTGTTCTAACTATGGTCCAGCATAGTGTATTACTTATCTAACATCGTCGGATGGCTAATCACGGGTAACGATTAACTAAAAAACACTTAGAAGATGGGGCAAAATTATGCCTTAGAAAGTACTAACTATTCTAAATGACTAGAACTCCTCTTCCGATACGAAAACAATTACCGCACCTATAAGAAATAATATTGCCCCTAATCCTATCAATTCGTTCAACTGCTTAATTTGTAACTGTTCCTTTTCTGGTAGGCTATTCATTGCTGAGCATCTTCCCGACTAAGGTACCGTCTTTGAGATTCTGTGTTAGATTTTGTATTTTGTTTTATATCTTCAGGCGATAGGCGCCTAGACGTCAGTACATTATCTAAGAAATCAAACTCCCCTGTTGCTGACATATTCCTCGTACATTAAAAATTAGAGGTACAGTGGCATACGACCCAATACTATGATGGTGAATATAGTTCCTTCAGGCTCACATGATATAGCGGGCTTAACAAATCAAATTAACCAAATGCTTATTGCACGACAGCTCTATCTGACTTGTGTTCAACAACTTTTGATTAATTTGTAGTAGAGTTGATGACTTGTACCTTGTTTCTGATGGTTTTCTCACAGCTTCTTGTATTTTGTTGTCGTTACCATAAACAATCGAGGTTAATTTATAAGGCAGCTCAGATACCATACAAAATGAGGCAAGAAAAAAAAGTCCTCTCTATAAAAACAAAAATGAGGCAAGAAAAAAAAGTCCTCTCTATAAAAACAAAAAATATAATTAAAAACAAAAAATAAGATTGGGTACCAGAATTCCATATGTGCCACAAAGGATGTGGGGGAGCATATGATCATGGTGGATCCGAGAATTCCATATGTGCCACAAAGGATGTGGGGGAGCATATGATCATGGTGGATCCAGAATTCCATATGTGCCACAAAGGATGTGGGGGAGCATATGATCATGGTGGTATCCCGATCTTAATTTAAGGAATCGAAAAGTCAAAAGTTGAAATTATAAAATGCTTTAGTTCAGTAGTCAGAATTGGCTTAATCAGTGTTTCACAATAGATACTATAACGTTTTCGCTAGCTTCCAGACTATTCTTGAAGAGATCTTGATCTCTGATAATTCCTATGTCATACACTACAAAGACAATATTACAATGCTTAGTCTTGTATGCAACGATATCATCGTTTATTTCAGAAATTATCGCCTTTTCCTTATCGTTTGTCTTGCATAGTTTAGTTTCAACTATGGTATCAATCTTCGAAAATATGAAATCAGGTATATACACTTTCGAAGAGTAAATAATATTCTCTTTTCTCTTGTAAACTGGCCATAAAGATTTGCTCCGATAAAAAGATTTTCTAGAGCGTTTTGAATTTCGATCTCATGCAATGGTGGGTTCCTTATAACTTTTCGAAGCTTGTTATTAATTAAAGAAAGTATTTTAATTATTTCACTCGACTCGGGTGGCGTATCTTTGCCTTCATAGACACTCTTAACACCCTTGTTTCTTATTTGTTGAATTCCTGAACTTATGAGGCCCTTAGCAATCCCGATTTGCTCCAAATACGCTATTTTTTCTCTACGTTGCAATTCTTGATCCATTGAAAACATATCTGTGTAGAATCCTCCTTTAAAGCGACAGTCTAGACCTGCTAGCATTAGAAATATTCTAGAATTACGGCCAAAAATGTCTTCTAGGAGGTATAATGTATCTGAAAGCCATTTAGTATGATGGGGAGAATAAGAGTATTCTTTTTTTAGCCTTTCAATTTCCTTAAGTGATCTTTCCAAAGAATTGATTGCCGCTGCGTCATCCCACAATGCCTGTAAAGAATTTGATATTTGTCGGTATTTAAAGATCGGGCGTCGAAAAATCGGTGAAAATGTAATTCAGGTGTGCATATTGTGCATACAACACTGTTCTAAATCAACAAATACAGGCAGGGGCAGGGACGGAATATGACGTAGCCAGACAGATAGACAGTTCGACAACGAATATGGTTGATATATGGATGGTTTTATAATGTCTGTGTTACTTGCAGAAGGTAATTTTCTAAATAGTCTTTGAAATATATAGAAATTGTTTAGACTGCCAAAACTATATCTTCGTTAGGTAGGTAGCCAAATATTCTAGTATCTCTCGTATCTAGAAATTCTTTGACTACTTGCATGTCATATCCCATTCTCTGTATGTACCAGTATAACGCCTTTTGTATTAATGATGAAACTGTCGAGCGGTTTAGCATCTTATCGTGATATTGTCTTACTGCGAAAATCTTGAATAGCTCAAATTCTCCGTCTGTAACTTTGGATGAGATAACTTTTGTCCTCAAATCTTTCAAGTTTATGTGTCCAAATTGATACTAGGTGAAATTATAAAAAGGTAAACTTTGATACACATTCCATGTACATAGTATACCCTGCATATACAAGGTATACAATGTATCTAGAGAGAAAAAGAACTGGAGAATTCGATAGATTGTAATTCACGAATGACTCCCATCCTGAACGTGCTTGATACTTTAACTGCAACCAGTGTTAACAATAGGATAATGCTACTTATCCAAACTGTAGTTGATTTTATTATTTTTATAATGACAATACTTCAGACGAAAGGCCTGACGTCTGTAGCAAGAAGAATCACGTCTGCAGCAAGAAGAATCACGTATCTGACTTCATACTCCATACTACAGCTAAAATTGGATCCTCCGGAATAATAGTACGATGTCAAGTTGTTGTATTTGTTGTATTTGATGTATGTGAGATCATAAGAGGTTCAACAATTCTAAAGCCTTTCGATATTTCTTTACCTTGATTTTCATCAAATATATCACATGCATCAAATAGCCACTCAACGACTAGCGGTTTCATACTAATTTGTTTGACTTTTGGATGGTTTAACAGTAACCTGATAACCTCACGAAGTTTGGAGTTGCTTGCAGTAGACCACTTAGACCCCAGATATGCCTCAATATACATATCTCTTTTACAGGCCATCTTGCATAATTCTTTGATTTCTACAGGGCCTTTATTATCCTGGAGAATTGCTAAGAAAGCATCAAACGTCATGTCCCTTGGATTCTTGATCTTCTTTATCGTTTGGTCGTACTGTCCCATCATAAGCTGAACTGACTCCATGGTTTGCGTGGCAATCTCCGCATCAACCTCGTTCTTTAATTGTAATTTCGCTTGTGCTTCTGCAATCCTGAACAGAGCATTATAACCCCTTATCGTTAGAGTTCTTTGTACTTTCGCATGTATCCAAAACTGATTTAACATAAATTCAGCCTCGGTGGTTATCGTAACTTCAAGGCTGCTTGCGTATATAAGATATTTTTTAAGAAAATTGTAATTGTGCGGCCTTCTTTTTCTTATAACACTTACCTGTTCTACAAATTTGTAAGTCTGTTTTAGATCCATGTTATCTCTGAAAGGATATATTTGATCGAATCTATCTAGGAGGGTTCGCAACATTGGGATCTCGTCATTCGAAACTTTCTGTGAGTCATTCCAGGTAGATTGTGTGGGGTTTGCAGTAGCAATTATTGTTGTAGGTGATTGAATTATCATATGTGTTCCATGTTTGTTTAATGGAATTATCCCCTCTTCAAGGACATCGAGTAAACGTGCTTGATCATCAAGTTGGAATTCGGTGATTTCATTAACGCCACATATGCCGCCTCTCGATAGAGGTATTGCTCCTAATCTTAGTTGTACAAGACCATCATTTTCTTTTTCCATTATGGCGGTAATAGTTTTGGCACTTGAATGAGGCCCACTTACATATCTAGAGTTTGGTTTAATGTCTATTGCTTCTCTAGCAAGAGTACTTTTTAGCGGTCCCAGGGTCTCCAACCATGAAGGTGTTTATCCTTCCTCTTATCTTTCCATGTTCAATTCCTCCAACAACTGACCTAAGTATTCCCAATTTAGCATCGTCATGGTCGATAATATTTGGGGCAAACATAGAGACTAACCTCTCTTTCAGGCCAGGAAGTTTAGCGAATTTCTGAAAGTTTTGAATGTCAATATCAGAGATAACAAGTTCTTTCCTGTTTAGGTATTTGATACTCTCTGCATGTAAAACAGTGACTTTCTTATTTTTACTCCCTTTCTTATTTTCTATTCTGGCCTCTCCTGATACCTCTACGACTTCACCTGCGGGCACATCGTCTATCATATCGTCATAAAGTATTACATCTAGTCGTTCGTTTTCATTGGGCCTTTCAATATCTTCTAATTGGATTGACTTTGCATCCCTGTAGTTCAATGAACCTGAAAACGATTCCTCCACAACGTACATTTCCGAAGCGCTAACAATTGTACCTAATACAGTAACGTGTCCTTCATGTATTCGCTTAACTTCAAGTACTGTCTTCGGCCCGCTAAGAAGTTTAGAGATTTCTGCGATATGCTTCAAGTTCTTTTCCCTTATTTCTTCATTGGTTTCAGTGCTGGCAAGAGCCGAGCTTGCTGTATCGCTTCACTTTGAACTTCTTTAAAGTCAAAGTCAGTCATTGTGACACCCCTTCGAAGTGTTCGAGGTTAAACTGACCGGAAGTAATATGATTCTTAATTCGTTTAACGAGTTCAGCTTCAGGGCAAGTTTCAAAGCAAGTCTCTTTCTTATTAAAAATATCATTTTCGTCCAGTGAATCTTCTATTTGTAGTCTGCATTTGAAATTTACAAAATTACGATTGAATTCTTTTACAATTCCTATCAGGAGGTTCATATAGCTTTCTTCCATTTTGATCAAAGAAATCCCATCCACTCTTTTTCACCCGCAGAATTTCCAAATACATCTTTTGCAAACGTATAATTCTATAAACCCAAACTTACCCGCATTAACTTGTATTCTCTCTGTCGCCTGAGCGATGCATTCGTATGCGTCACATTCTTGAACTAATTCTTGAATCAGTTGCATACTATCTCTAGGCATAAAGTTATTAAAATCTCTGAATCCGTAGTACTATCATTGCCGAGAGAGTACGACATTAAAATCAATAAGGCAATTACTAAGGTGCTAATGGCAAAAAAGCGTATGAGATACATGGAACTTAAGAGAGATATTGATAAAGTTTTAGGACGGACGCTGTCTTTTGATCCATACCAATCTCATTTAAAACGGATGGAAAATGAAAACACAATAAATAAGGAGCATACAGGGCGGAGAGGGAAACCTGTCTGGTATTCTCTAACAAAAGAAGTGTTAGATCAAATTCAAATAGGAATTCTTGGGGCCGGAAATAGACAAGAAATCTTCCGATCAATTTATGAAAAGATTCTGTTCTATGACTTCTTCAAGAGATTACAATTATTGGCAGTAGACAGACTTAGAGCGACCGGGTTTTCTGAGGTTAATGGACCGTGATTTAGTCATTCCCGATCGGACCGTAAAGCAACTCAGGATTCATAGTGAAAAAGAATTTGATCTATTCCTGTCGAACATAAAGATCAACAAAGAAAATATAGACTGGGGAGTAATAACCGATGCATACTCCTCTCCGATTTCTGAGATATTATATTCTTCAATATGGCGAGACGAAATCCTAGATACAAAAGTACAAGAGAAAAAAATATTTACAAAAAATAAGTGTAAGCATCTTCCGACACAAGTCACGGAATTCTGGAATAGGCAGAATAATTCAACACACGTAAATGAAAATATCTATCTTATCTGCAGTCCTAAATTGGATAACGAATTCTGGGTCAATAATTTCTGGATTTATAGAATTGAAGAATGGGATATTCGAAGAAGTGAAAAAACTGAAACCAGCAAATTTGATTCATTACTAATTTCAAGGGAATATAATATATTTATCCCCGGTTTATCCCTTCAGGACATAGTTGAGTATAATGGTAACACATTCAACCGATCTGTTATTCTAAAGGCAATTGGCATGTTAAGTAAATTCGGATTAATCAAATCCATCCGTTTTGGGGGAGAAGTTCGCTATGTTATAGTCGATGAAGAGTTGCATCATTACATTGTAGGATTGAAGGAATATTTTACATCAGAAATAGATTATTTGTTGTACAGATGGCGATATCTTGAGCGTCCGACAGATGAAGAATTGAGCCGAATGGAATCAATATTCGGTAAAGAAGAATTTAAGAAAATTGAAACTTTATCTGAAATAAAATTACATGAACACAAGCAGAGAATAAAAACGTGTAATAATATCGATGAGTATAATGAAGTTCTTAAAGAAGGAATTCTAGGAGGCGACCTGAGTGAATCTATGTTAGATCGGATGTTAGATCGTTATAAAAGGCAAAGGAGAATAACGCCGCTGGGTAAAAAAGATCATAGGAGGGACATAGAAAAATATCGAACATACATAAAAAGAGAGCAAGAAACCCAAATGGAGAGACTATCTATTTGTTGCAGAGATCATAACGAAATTGAGAGGTTCAAAATTGATTTCAAGCCAGTAATAGAAAAGTATTCCTTCCTTCGCGATATGATCAATAAAGTCTGTCATAAGGTCCTTGACCCTCCTGATGAAGAGATACGAAACGAAATAAGGGAAACAGAGGAATCTAGGAAATCGGACGTGCACCAATGGATTGAAGATATCGGGGGTTTAGATTTAGATTTGATGTATGATCACAAGAATAAAAAGGCAATTCCTCATACAACAAAAGTAATTAAGAATAAAGAAGGTAAACAGATTTTAGTTAGGACAGTTGATTTTGACAACTTTCTAACGGAAGGTTAGTTCATCTTCTTTTTAAGAGAATCGACTTTAGCATTTGCTAGCTTAGGATTCTCTCGTATCATAGACATTATCTTATCTAGCTTCTGATCCATTTCAGTCTTATCTTGTTCATATTTCAGCCGTAGAAGGTCGATCTCGTCTTGCCTTGATTCCAAGTCAGATATCTTCATCTTCAGTCTAAATTCTTCGTTTATAGTAAGCTCGTTCACGGCTTGCAAATAATCTTGTAAAAGCTCAGATTCACTTGGCTTGTAATATGATTTCTCCAATCCGGTATCATGCCCCATCAATAATTTTACATTCAATAACTTCATTTTCTTAAGACATTTAGTTTCAAAATATTTTCTAAATGAATGCGTGGCTTTGAAGGAATATCTTTTATGACTTTCAGTCAAAGATTCAGCTGTTCGTATATGTTGTACTCTCCAACTCTATTGAAAATTTGTCTAATGCCATCAGCACTTATCTTCTGTGAGACAGTAGAAATACCATAAGAACCTCTTCTAAGATTACTAGTTTTTACCGGGTCTTTCAGTATTAATCCTGTATCCCATAAGTCTCTCATCAACCAAGAGTGCGTTGTGATTTTTTCACCATGTGAAGTTCTAAACGAAATCCATTCTTTCAGCGCAAAATAGGCTTCAGGCGTAATGAATGAAAAATATTGTTCCGGTTCTCCAGAATATACAATAACTTGAGCTGCTACGACGTCACCTCCTTGTTCTATTGGAGTAACATCTCCCCAGCGTAAATACTCCCACGCTCCAACTCTAATGCCCGATGACAGCATAGTGTAACATATGGGTTTCAACCTTCTGTCAGGATACTCAATTAGCTTTTGGATTTCTTCAATGGTGGGGATACGGTCATTAGACGTATCGGATGATTTTGGAATACCTTTGGAGATAATTTTCCAATTCAATATAATATTATTCATTTCACAGAAGAGTTTCAATGGCTTGTAATAGTTACGGATTGTGGACTTTGCAATTTCTCCTACTCGAGCTCTCTTAATCTGGAAAAGCAAGTATTTAATTATAAAGTCAGAAATTTGATTAGCGTTAGATTTGATACAGAAATCATAGAAATTTTGTGCTTTTTGCTGAAGAGTAGAACCATCGAACCCACTATGGTCTAAAAATAATTGTAATTCTCTAGAATATTTCTTTCTAGTAACTTCGGACGTTATACCATAGCTAAACCTTACATAAGCTTCACTCTGACGAGACTTTGCGTCCTCTAGCATTAACTATCTTACGAGGAAGAATTATAAAAACGTACTATATCGTCACGGGTCCAGAGGGACTCGAACCCTCGACCAGCTGCTCCGCAGGCAGCCATTCTATCCAAGCTGAACTATGGACCCCATGCTACAGATAATTTTTCCATATATGAACTTCCCTTCGCAACTCAACAAAGATTAAGAACAAAACCTCTTCATAAAGGTTGAACGAAAGAGGGTTACATATATCCTAATTTAAGGCGGTATGAATCAAATTTATAAAACCCACACGACAGGATCTATTTTGAGATTTAAAAAATCATTAGTTGTATAAAACATGAAAGAATCATTTACTCAAGCTATCAATGACAGGATTCTCCTTTTTGATGGCGCCATGGGAACTGAAATCCAAAAACTGGATCTGGAGGCTAGCAGGTATCCTGACAATATGGACGGCTTCAATGATGGCTTGGTTATGAGCGCCCCTACAATAATCGAAGAAATTCACAGAAGTTACTTGAGATCTGGATCAGATTGTATTGAGACTAATACATTTGGTAGCAACCAATTAAAACTCGAAGAATATGGCTATGGCGATAGGGTTATAGAAGTAAATAAATTGGCCGCTTCAATTGCAGTTTCAGTAACTCTGGAATTCAGCGATAAACAAAGATTTGTGATTGGTTCCATGGGTCCGAGTGGTTATTTGCCAAGCTCTAATGATCCTGACTTGGGGCAAATAGAGTTAAGCAAAATTATACGAGCATTTTCCCTTCAAGCAGAGGGATTGATCATGGGAGGAGTTGATGCGTTACTCATTGAGACAAGTCAAGATATCCTAGAAGTTAAACTTGCCATTGAGGGAGGATTTCAGGCAATCCAGAAAACTGGAAAAAAAATTCCAATAATTTCTAATGTTACTCTAGACAAGTATGGAAAAATGCTATTGGGAACAAATGTTCAAGCTGCATATACTACAGTATGCGACATGGGAATACTTGCATTTGGCTTGAATTGTTCAACAGGACCTCTGGAGATGGATCCGAGTATACGTTGGCTTGATGAGCAGGATGAGCTTCCTGTCTTAGTCATGCCAAATGCAGGAATGCCAGAAAATGTTGGTGGAAAGGCGGTTTATAAAATGAGTCCATCGAGCATGGCATCAGCGCTTAGTGATTTTTTGCGTAAGTACAAAAATATACGCATGATTGGAGGTTGTTGTGGAACGACCCCAGAGCACATACTGGAATTTTCAAAGGTGATTGGACAATAGGACATATAATTCTCAAATTTTATTATTCACCATCTAACCTCTGATGAATTTGAAACATAAGATCCCTCGGGTTAGCTCCGCAATGAAGGTAATCGACCTAGCACAGATCCCACCCCCCTTAATAATTGGAGAGAGACTCAACACGCAGGGTTCAAAGAAAGCAAAAGCGATGGTCCTGAAAGAAGACTTTGATAGTCTTGTAACCCTTGGCAGAGAACAGGTCGAAGATGGAGCTCACTGTCTTGATGTCTGCGTTGCAACAACAGAACGATCTGATGAGATAGATTTCATGAAAAAGCTGGTAAAACGCCTTAGTCTTGAAGTTGAAGCGCCTCTAGTAATAGATTCTACGGATCCTAAAGTCATAGAAGATGCGATACTGCAGATCCCCGGTAAACCAATCATCAATTCTATAAACCTTGAAGGAGATGGTACCAGATTTCACTCCCTTGCTCCGTTAATGTCAAAATACGGTGTTCCCGCAATAGCTATGTGCATAGGACCCGATGGGATGGCGAAAACTGCCCAAGAAAAAAGCGATGTAGCGAAATTGCTTTATGAGACAGGCAAGAATTATAACTTAAAACCTTGGCAATTTATATTTGATGTATTAACCTTTACACTTGCAACTGGGGAAGCTGAGTATGCAAATTCTGCAGTAGAAACACTTTCTGGAATATCACTTATTAAAAAAGAGATGAAAGGATGTTTTACCAGTCTTGGTTTGAGTAATGTCAGTTTCGGCTTGCCATCAAATGCAAGAAAAATAGTCAACTCCGTTTTTTTGCAACATTCAATAAAGGCAGGACTAGACGCAGTGATAATTAACGCTAGAGATATCATTCCTATGTCAGATATCGAACCCACACAGTTAAAGCTAGCAGAGGATCTGATTTTTAACAAACATACTAATGCTCTTTCTGACCTCATAACATATTTTGAAGGTACCAAAGCGAGCTCGGTTAACGCACCCAAAAAATCAGACCTTAACCCAGACTGGGACTATGACAAAAAATGTTACTTTCGTATAGTAAATCGTCTTAAGGAAGGAATTGAAACTGATGTGGTTGGATCAATAACTAATAGGGTGTTGAAAAAACTGGGTGGAGAAACACATCAGTATCAGACTGTATCACTACTGAGAGTACATCTTGATCTTGCTCATGAGGCAGCTGTCGAAACATTGAACGATGTGTTGTTGCCAGCTATGAAGGATGTAGGTGACAAATTTGGTGCAGGGGAATTGATATTACCATTTGTGTTAAAATCTGCAGAGTGTATGAAATCAGCGGTGGCAGAGCTGGAAAAGTATTTGATAAAGAAACAGGGAGTCACCAAAGGTAAATTGGTCATTTGTACTGTTTATGGAGACGTACATGATATTGGAAAGAACCTGGTAAAGACAATCATTTCAAATAACGGATACTCGGTGTTCGATCTGGGAAAGCAAGTCCCGATAGCACGTATTATGGAAAAAATAAAAGAAGTAGATGCAGACGCAGTTGGGCTATCTGCTCTCCTGGTCTCTACATCTAAACAAATGAATGTTTTCGTAGAAAATGCAAGGCAGATGAATCTAGAAATTCCGGTTCTATGTGGAGGGGCAGCGATAAACAGCGACTACATTAATCGGGTAGCCAAGAGTGATTCCATTTACGCCCCTGGAGTGTTTTACTGCAAGACAGCCTTTGACGGACTTCGAGTCATGAATACGTTAATGTCTCCTGAAAGAGAAGCTTTCTTGAATAAATGGAGAGATAAAATCCAATCATGGAAAGACAAACCATCGACGACATCTGCTAAAGAAGAGATTCAACCAAGCCAGATAACGCCAGTCTCTCCGCCGATTCCACCTCGTCTGGACGTTGAAACACGATTGGAATCTAAGGATATCGATCTTTACAAGATTTGGGAATATCTGAATAAAAAGTCGTTGTTTGTCTTATCATGGGGGATTCGTGGCGAGGGTGCTAAGGATCTTGGCGTGGAGCCAGAACGACTCTATGCGGAATGGAAAGACAGAGTAGTCAAAGAGAACTTATTTTCTCCGCGTATCGTTTACGGGTATTTTAGATGCCATAATCAGGACAGAAAGTTAGCAGTAGAATCGAAAGGTGGAACGGTTGTCTTCGACTTTCCCAGATCATCGAAAGGAAAAAGGCTCTGTATAACAGATTACTTTGGTGAAAATGATGTAGTTGCATTTCAGGCAGTCACGGCAGGGACTGAAGTTTCCCTAAAGATTGATGAGCTCAATTCTCAAGATAAATACACCGATGCCTATTATTTACATGGATTAGCAGTTGAAACTGCCGAGGCATTGGCAGAATGGACTCACATGAAGATCAGAAATGAACTTAAAATTGATCCAAATCAGGGACTTCGGTACAGTTGGGGATACCCAAGTTGTCCTGATGTCTCCCAACATGAACTTGTATGGAAACTAATCGACCCTGTCAAATCGGGCATGAATTTGACGGAAGCTGGGCAGATAATTCCTGAACAGTCAACAGCGGCAATAGTAGTTCACCATCCAGAAGCTGAATACTTTCTATTATAATCTGGGGTGAGCGTACGTATAACCCTTGTTATGCGAAGGAGGAAAAAATAAATAACCTTGTATAAAGGAGCGAATGCCCCCACTTTGAATAATCGAAAAATTTTAGAATCTTTGTTGGGAAATGGCTATTACTGATTTTTTCTTTGCTTGCGCAGTGGACGAAGTGCCAGCTTATTTCACGTATGAAAAAGAAAGTATGTTGGTTATTCAATCTAAGGCTTCAGCAAAATTAGGAAAAAGTGATTTTGAAAATATTGAAAAATTCATTCCTGCCTTGATTTCACATGAATCCATTCATGTTGTAATATCACGAATAGAAAATTCTCAAACTTCTGAATCGCTGGATAATATAGAAGTTATCGTGGAGACAGGGGGGAGAAGGTTTCAAGTTAGTATCAACAACATCCTATTTGCGAATGATCAATCAGGCATTGTATTTTGGTGATATTGTCATTACGGTCTTGATTCAAAACAGGTGGATTATTCAAAGAGATTGTCTGCATGGTCTTTTCATGGTTGTTGCATACAATTTTAACTTTCTTTCCATATTATCACTGGATATACCCTGCTTAATCTTCTCTATAATAGCGCTTCCAACAATGACTGCGTCTGCACCAGCGTCTATCATTTGTTTCACATGGAACGAAGTGCTGATCCCAAATCCTACTGCCACGTTCCTTGTGGGTCCCGCAATGCTCTTTATGTTCCTGATCGAGGTAATAGAATATTTCGCAAACGAACTCCTAACCCCTGTTGTTCCAAAAACCGAAACAACATACACAAAGCCTGAAGAATACTTGATGATTTTTTTTATCCTATCTCGTGCAGTATTTGGAGACACAAGAAATACTGTTGCTAAGCCAAGATCTTTTGCAAATTTTACGTAATCCTCGGATTCCTCGATTGACATATCTGGGAGTATAAAACCATCTATCCCTGTGATTTTCGCACTGCACATGAATTCCTTAAAGCCTTTCTTGAATGGAATATTCGAGTATGTCATTGCGAGGATAGGGAGGTTAGGAAATTTCTTCCGTATCTTCGCTGTAAGTAGAAGGCATTTTTCAGGTGTCATCCCTTTAGTCAAGGCTTTAAATGACGCATCTTGAATTGTTGGTCCATCTGCAATTGGATCTGAAAATGGAATTCCAATTTCTATGATATCTGCGCCTCCGCTTACCAATGCAGATATTATTTTTTCGCTGTGGCTAAAATCAGGATACCCACCTACCACATAACAAATGAGTGCACTCTCACCTCTTGACTTTAGGTCAGTAAATTTCTTGTTTATTCGATTATTTTCCTCGAGAGACATTTTTTAAGTTTTACCTCTTGAATTTAGTATGTCTCATTACCTCCTCGATATCCTTGTCCCCCCTTCCTGAAAGAGTGACAACAATATTCTTACGCCTTCCGATTTTACTCGCCAGTTTCATTGCATAAGAAACTGCATGTGAGGACTCAAGTGCTGGTATGATTCCCTCAAGTTTTGAGAGTGTATGGAATGCAGTTAGGGCTTCACGATCCGTGACTGCGACGTAAGTAGCCCTTTTTATCTCCTTTAAGTGTACATGTTGAGGACCGACACCAGGATAATCGAGTCCTGCGGAAATACTATGTGTGTTTTTGATTTGTCCATCCTTGTCTTGAAGTATATATGTTCTCATACCATGCAAAATTCCTTCTGAACCTGCGCCCAATGTAGCGGCATGCCGCCCAGATCTCATTCCCATTCCACCGGCTTCCACACCATAAAGAAGTACTTTTGAATAGTCAATAAATGGGTAGAATGTCCCTATCGCGTTACTTCCTCCTCCAACGCATGCTACCAAGGCGTCAGGCAACGAATTTGTGGTTTCTTTTATCTGTACTTTTATTTCTCTACCTATTATACTCTGAAAATCTCGTACTATCAGTGGATATGGATGAGGACCTACCACAGATCCAATTAGATAATAAGTGTCCTTAACATTAACTATCCAGTCCCTTATGGCTTCGTTTATTGCATCCTTAAGGGTTCTCGTACCAGAATTAACTGTGTGTACTTTAGCACCCAATAATTCCATACGATAAACATTAAGTCGTTGTCTTTCAACATCTAACGCTCCCATGTAAACCTCGCAATTTAATCCTAACATTGCTGCGGCCATGGCAGTGCCTACCCCGTGTTGACCGGCACCAGTTTCTGCTATAATCCTGGTTTTGCCCATCCTTTTTGCCAGTAAGCATTGTCCAATACAATTATTGGTCTTGTGGGCACCACCGTGTAGCAGATCCTCCCGCTTGAGAAAAATTCTTGCTCCGCCAGCGTGGGTTGTGAGATTCTTTGCAAAATAAAGTGGTGTTGGCCTTCCAGCATAATGGGACAGATAGGATGAAAAATCCTTCTTAAATTTGGGATCCTTCTTTAACTTGTAATAGGCTTCCGTGAGCTCATCAATAGCAGGTATGAGCGTTTCAGGTATGTATTTCCCCCCATAACTTCCATATTTTCCATTTAGCGGAAATTTCGATAAATTGATCATGAACGTGTCCTCAGGAATATCATTTTATTTCTTACTCGATTTAACTTACTCTGCATGACATAACTCTGCGACTTTAGATATTTGATTTTTCGATTCCATGATACTGGTTCCCACTAAGAATGCGTCAACACCCAATGGCCTCAAACTTCTTATTTGGTCCGGAGTGGAAATACCACTCTCGCTGATAATGACCTTGTTTCCCTTCTGAAATGTTTGCATTAGTCTTTTGGTAACATCTAAATCAACGTTAAGATTATTCAAATCCCTGTTGTTAATTCCAATTAAAAGCGGTTCTTTGATTCTATTCATGACTTCCTTGAATTCTGATTCTTTGTGAATCTCCACCAAGACGTACAAATCTTTGTCTCGTGCATATTGCATAAACTTTTCGATGGTGCCCTCAGTCATTCCGTCATCAAATATGGTTTTTATTAGTAGAATGCAATCTGCTCCAATTCTTTTTGCAGCGTCGATCTGGACCTGACTGACTATGATATCTTTCATCAAGATTGGCACTCTGACAGCTTTTCTTACTTTTGCGATATAGTCTATCGAACCATTGAACATGTAAGGCTGAGTCAGTATTGAAAGACCAACTACACCTGAACTTACTAATCTTTCTGCAAGTTGGATTAAATCTACATCAGCCGGATCCACTATTGTTCCACTGGACGGTGAAGAGAATTTGATTTCAGATATTATTGGAACGTGAGTACAAGAAAGGATATACTTTCTAAATGAAATAGCACAATGATTATCCAGATGATACTTTTCGGCATCATAATATCCCTCGTCAACGGCCTTATAGGAATTAGCAACCAGGGTCGAAAGTAAACCATTTTTGTTAAAAAACTTGCTCAAAGACTAATGTTCTCACCGCAATCATTTGCTATTAATTTCACTAGATTGGTCTTAATAATTTATCAGTTACGACGGGCTGTGCCAAGTCCATCACACATATGTCATTAGCAATTTGCCTGGCAAACTATTTACAGCCAATTCTGAAGCTGGCAGTTTATGAGCGTGTCTAGATTAATTAATATAGTATCTTTCATCATAATTCAACTCAATCCAAACTTGCCGGAGAGCGAAATATTCCTCGATAGATCCAAATTATCAGCTAGATACATACCCAAGGAGCTTCCGCACCGGGAGAAACAAATCTCCATGATTCACACAATTTTCAAAAATTCGTACATAAAACCGGAGGAATTTATACTTACTACAATTCAAGTGGTAGGACCTGCAGGGATTGGTAAGACATCCACAGTGCTCAAGTTTTCGGAAACATTGGAAACTGAATTTAATCAATCTGGCCTAGTATTGAAAATTGCGTACATAAACCTTAAACTTCAAGGCGGCAATAAGTACGCAATATACAGGTTTCTGCTTGAAAAAATTGCACCGGAACTTCCAGCTCAAGGCCTCAGCGCTGAGGAAATGTTACGATATTTATTAACATATTTGAGAGAAAATAAAACATATGCATTGATCATCCTTGATGAAATCGATTATCTGGTACGATCTAGTAAAGATAGTGGCATCATATATGACTTTACCCGCCTTAATGAATTTGACCTGACTAAACATTGTAACATATTTGGAGTGATTTTTATTGCAAGGAGTACTGAATTTTACAACAGGATCGATCAAGCAGAACTAAGCACACTAGGTAGGGTGCCTATCGAATTTCCACCATATTCTAACAAGCAGATAAGTGACATATTAATTAGAAGATGTTTGGAATCGTTTAATCCAAACGTAGTTGGCTCGGATATTATAGATGAAGTTTCTGCTATTGCAGTTTCACCTCAGGTGAATGGAGACGTAAGATATGCTCTTGATCTTATTTTATACGCCGGACAACTTGCAGAAACACAAGGTAGTGGAAGAATATCCTTGGACCAGATTCGCAAAGTGCATGGCCAAAGCCATCCATCGATCACAACCGAGGACGTAATGGGTCTTCCAAAAAATCACCTAGTAGCACTTCTGGCAGTGGTAAAAACGCTTAGTGTAAGAAAAAAGCAGTATGTTGAACTTAAAGAAATTCGATTACATGCACTAGAATTAGCCGATGAATACAAGATGAAGAAATTTGAAGTTGAAGACTATCTGGATGATTTACTTGACCAAAATATAATAGAAATGAAATCACTAAAGGAGATAGGAATAAACGGTGCAGCGTTGAACGAGCTTGGACCCATATTAGAAAACCAATTGAAGAAGAAAAGATAGAATGGCAGAAATAGACAGCAAAGTTATAATTGAAAACGGAATTGGCACATTAGGTAAAATCAAGATAATCAGAGCCCTTGCTGAAGAAAGAAAAATGGTTACAATTTATGTTCTTCATAAAAGAACTGGTTTGAAAAGGGAAGACATCAAACGAAATCTGAAGGATCTAATAAGTATTGACTGGGTTAGAGAAAAGAAAATGGTGAATTCCATGTACTACGTAAACAGAGAAAACGAATTTATTAAGAATCTTTTCACATTTTTTTTGAATGTGGGATATATTGGGGTAAGATAGACTAATCCAAACGCTCAAGTTTCGACGGATTTGGTCCAATGAATTTTATAAAATGATCAAATCATTGCTATTACTAACAGAGCTAATCGAAATTAGTATCTCTTACCTATATTCGCATTCATGAAGGAATGACGCACTTATCGATGTTGATTGTGGTGGAAGTTGCGTATCGTTTCGTTGAAAAAGGATTAAAAAGGTGAGAATTCAAAGTTCTATGTGCGGATAAGATCAGACAGGCAGATTACCCCCAAGTTTATTTTTGTTACAGGAGGTGTAATGTCTGGTCTTGGAAAAGGAGTAATTACATCATCTACAGCCAAGCTTTTGCAATTATTAGGTCTGAATGTCTCTTGTGTTAAGATAGACCCATATGTAAATTACGATGCCGGTACAATGAATCCAATAGCCCATGGCGAAGTATTCGTAACAGATGACGGTGGGGAATGCGACATGGACATAGGAAACTATGAACGGTTTCTAGATATTTCAATGACTGAAAACCACAACATTACCACAGGCAGGATATACTCTGAAGTGATCAAGGCTGAGCGCGAAGGAAAATACCTTGGACAGTGTGTGCAGATAATCCCTCACGTAACTGATACAATAAAGGACAAACTGAGAAAGTTGGCGACAGGTCGTGATGTTTTGGTCGTAGAATGCGGAGGAACTGTCGGTGATATAGAGAGCTTGCCTTTTCTAGAAGCTCTCAGACAAATGCAATTGGAGTGTGGCGACTCTGGTGCACTATTCATACATGTAACATTAGCCCCCATTCTTGATGTCGTAGGCGAACAAAAAACTAAACCAACGCAACATAGTGTTCAGGAATTACGGAGGATAGGGATCCAACCGTACATACTGGCAGTCAGATGCAAGAACCCTCTAAATCTCGAAGCAATACATAAAATATCCATGTTTGCGAGCATTAAGGAAGATTGTGTGATTTCTTGTCACGATGCACCTTCAATATATCATGTACCTGAAATCCTAGAGAAACAAGGAATTGTAAAAGTAATAGCTCAAAAGCTAAATTTGAAGAATTCAAAAGTTGGGTGGGAAAATTGGAAACACGTTACCAGTGGATATTTGAACTACAACGGTAGAGTCAAAATTGCCATAGTAGGCAAGTACGTTAGTCTCCCAGATAGTTACGTTAGTGTATATCAGGCACTATTGCACGCTTCTGCAAAGCTACACAAGAAGTTGAGTATAGAATGGATAGAATCTGAAATATTTGAAACCAAAAAAGAAGAGACAGGATTACTAAGGAAATTCGATGGGATTTTAGTTCCGGGTGGATTTGGAAAAAGGGGTAGTGAGGGAATAATCAGAGTGATAAATTTTGTTAGAAAGCGAAATATCCCGTTCCTTGGAATTTGTTTTGGCTTTCAGCTTGCTATAGTGGAATTCGCTCGAAATCAATGTGGAATTACTGACGCGACCTCTGAAGAGTTCAATCCTAAAAAGAACGATCCTGTGGTCGAATTCATGCCAGAACAGAAGAATGTAAGTAACTATGGAGGTTCAATGCGATTGGGGAAACATAGGATTACTATTGTGCCTAGAACACTTTCCAGCCACATCTACGAGAGGCCAATGATCGAGCGCAGACATAGACACAGATATGAATTCAACCAGCGTTATCGAAAGCTCGTTGAAGAAAATGGAATTGTCTTGTCAGGTCATTCTGACTACGGGAGGCGGATTGAAATGTTGGAAATTCCAGACCACAGATTTTATCTAGCACTCCAGTATCACCCAGAATTTACAAGTAGACCAGGAAAACCTGAAGAGTCATTCGGTGCGTTTGTGAAAGCTTGTGTTTATCGATAATAAATCTCTATATCCTCAGCTCATATATTTTCTGTCTTGCATCTCTTAGGGAGGTCTTCTTTCTGACGTAGCCCCGCTGCAATAGGTGACTTAAGGAAAGTCTTATAGTTCTTTCTGGCAGCATGGTTCTTTTACTTAGGTCCTTCTGACTCAAAGCACCTTCATATTCCATTGTTTTTAAGATTAGTTTTGCGCTTGGCGGCATATCAAGTCAGCTCTTCTGCCAATTTTACTTTTTTCTCGATTATCTTTGCCGAAGAATCTTTTATCATCCTTACAAATCTTGTAGGATAGTCGTGTTTGCTACATTCTAGTTTCTTACGTACAGTAACTCTTTTACCTCCATCTAGTACTACATCGCACAAGTACCTACACAGGATGTCCGTGATCTCTAAGTTGGAATCGTTTGGAACGATCAGTGGCCTGCGTGTATTGTCAAGAGAATTCACGGAAACGACTATGAAAACTTGGGATTTTTGTAGAACCATCGGTCCGCCAGCGGACATACTATATGCAGTTGAGCCAATTGGTGTCGAAATGATGACACCGTCACTATTGTCATGCCAGAGGTCGCCGTGGTTCACTTTAAGTACGTATTCTAACAACGTGGCACTTTTTCTGGGGAAAAGGGCAACATCATTAAGTACTGGTTCCACTTCTTTTCCATCTACCTTCACAGAGAGTCTGAAAACTTCATCAACCTCGTAATCTCCTTTCTTCAATCTCATGACCGCAGATTCCAATTCGCTTACATCTACCTGCCCAAGGAAGCCTGTGGAATCAGATTCGTAAATGCCTAGTACCGGAACTGAAAAATCACGTACTTTATGAGAATGATCAAGTATCACTCTATCGCCTCCAGCAACTAGAACAATGTCTGCATTATGTGCTGTGGGGCTATCACCATCCTTAAGAATTTTTGACTCCACGCCAAGATCGTCCAAAATTCCTTTTATCTTATAACCCAAACTGCCCTCCCTCCAGTCCTGACCTGAGATGGCGATCTTCATTTTCAGAATAATAACACCGCTATGCTACCGCAATTTAAATCTAAAATGGATAACGTCTTTTACAATCTTTCGTATTTCAATGTATTATAGTAGTATGAGGCATTTTCTTCAACTTTTGATCTTTTTGGTATTTTTTCAACTCCACGACATTTGGAATCTAATGCTGCGGCGGCGGCACCGACTGCAAAACAAAATGCCCACACTAAGTCATTCTCTCTCATAAAGGTACAACTAAAGGCAGAAGAGATAATATCACCTAACCCTGTTGAATCAGGTATTCTTACATGAGGAAGATACAACCAAAAATGAGTATTTGCGTCAGAAACGTGAATAGTTCCCTCTTCCGTATGTATCACGAATTTAATACCATAATGGGTATGAATTTTCTTCATCCCAGAGAGTCCAAAGACGCCGCCGGTCATAGATCCAAGTTCTGCGGTATCAAGCTTGATTGCATTTATATTTTTCAGGTTCAAATGTGTTTCATTCTTTATTTCAATCGCACCCGATGGACCCACCATTCTTGTATATCCTTGTGGATCTAGCATCACAAAATTTTTTTTTCCGGGATTGTTTTTTATGTATTCCAGTACGGACTCTGGGACTTCGTCAAGGACTGGACTTATGAGCCAACCATCAGTTTTTATATGTTCTACATCACTTAGCCTTATTTTATCACAGTTTGATTCCAGTGTAAGCGTCCTAGATTGTCCCAGAGTTTGGATGAGAAACTTAGTAGTAGGTAAGCTCGACATGCCTGAAGGCTCCAACGTAACACCCCTTTTCTTGAGAATAGATACATACTCATCTTTCAAGTTTATTCCAAATCTAGTTACAATATTTATAGTAAAACCAAGGTTCGTTGATGTGAGACCCGCATAACATGATGGTCCACCAATACTTTCTGTTTGAACTCCATCTTCACCCAGGATCGTGTCCATGACTAAATTGGACACAATTGTTAGATTCATTCCCTGTCAAGGACACACCTTATCGTATATATCTCCATCCTCAAGAATCATTTATCGTTCATTTAAAGGAATGAAAACCTTTAGTGATTCTCTGAGATCTGCTTTCACAAAACCCAGGGAATTCTACTTTTCCCAAGTCTCTCAATACATCGATGAGTGCTTTGATCAAATTTATTAGCTGGTATACCATACAGCCAAGATCATTTATTTCTTCATCGTCCAATCGTAACTATAAAAACGTAAAAGATTTTGCTGCGGTGATGACAAAAATTGGAATCTAACAGCAGATAAACCTAATCATATCAGAAGATTTAAAGCATAGAAACTGAATCACCCTAATATGCCGAAGAAGAGGACAAGCAGAGGACGTACTAAAGGCGGAAAGGGCAGCTCCGGCACGGTGCACTGCAGTCAATGCGGCGCTATGGTCCCCCGAGATAAGGCAAAAAAAGTGACTGGAAGAATCACTTTCGTTGAACCCGCACTGGCAAAGGAGTTAAGGGCTCAGGGTGCATACATAGCTCCATCAACTGATGTAAAGTTCTATTGTGTTTCCTGCGCGGTCCATAGAGGGATAGTGAAAGTAAGATCGGAGGCAGATCGTAGGATGACTGGAAGATTACGCTAATTAAGTTTTTTTTAATGTATAATGTAGTCTCTGAAGGAACGTAAATGATGATAGAATAGACACTATTATCGTGCCAATCTCTATAGAGTTAGGTATGGGAATGAGCCCCATCACAGCTATTACTAAAAGTCTTTCTGCTCTTTCCCCCAGACCAATACCCTTCAAGTCGATTCCAAGTGACTCTGCCTTCGCCCTGGAATAACTGACCATCATGGACATGGATATCGCAATCAGACAGATTACTGGGTTTGCTAAGCCACCTACGGATATTCCAATAAAAACAATAATTTCAGCAAGTTTGTCGTAAGTTGAATCGATAAAAGAACCCTTTGGAGTAGATTTGTTAGTAGCTCTGGCAACGCTACCATCTATGAGATCAAAAAAACCAGAAATTAACAAGAAGATACTTCCAATTACAACTGGTGAAAGTAATACTATTCCGGCTAATTGATAAGATAACCCGAAACTCAAACCAGAAGCGATGGCCATCACCAATCCAACGTTGCTGCAAAATGTTGGGGAAAGCCCTAGCGTACCTAGCTTTGTACCCAGTCGTGAAGTTAGAGGATTTATCTTTTCTCTTAGTCTATTCAGCAAACCTTAAAATTTCATCCCCATCAAATGTGAGATCATTACTCAGATAAGCGGCCCGCCATCTTAATTCCTTTGATTCATTAGAATTAGTTGATGCATTTCCAAGTTTGCAAATAATCTCACGATTTTAATTCCTTTAAGAGGGTATCGACATCATCCTTAGTTAATCCTATTCCTTTCCGTGCGTCTCTTCTACCTATAATTTTTTCACCATCAAAAGCTATGATAGTCGGGACAGTCTCTACGGAAAAACGATCCCACAATGGGCTATCATCATCATTCAATTTTGTACTAAACAGGAAAAAGTTTGTTTCGATAGAGTCAAAAATTGGCTTGAACCTCTGACAAAATGAGCACCATACAGCATAAAATAGGACCAAAGCCTTTTCATTTCTAGAAAAAAGATCATCAAAGTCGGCAGGACCTAATTCGCTCATTTGTAAATAAGAGATCCTTTTCACTAATATTGATTTTCATTTGCGAATCTCGTGAGTTAATTTTAATCAATTAGGCACATGCGTACCAGACAATGACTTTAGTAGCTTCTCCAGGTGCTCTATTGTTTATTACTTCCTTTACTCATTGGATACCTCGTTAGTTGACAATCATCGTACATGGTCTCAAATTTCTTCTGGCATTGAAAGATCAGATTTCGTTCTAAGCGTTGATTCAGACGTAAAGATTGATTTGTGGTAGTTAGAAATTCCTTTTGAATGTATAGAGACAGAAATTACAAGCCTCACATGAATAATACAACTGATCGAAATCTGAAGACAATGTCATCATGTCGTTACATCTAGGGCATTCTATCTCATGCTCAATTTTCAGATTCTGTGTCTTTATTTTAGAATTTGGGGGAACCTTTGACATATTCATATTTTTATTTCTTTTACTCTTCGTTTTATATCAAAATAATTTTTTTGGGAATGTTGAAAAAGCAAGACGTCAAATATACTAAGTCTACTAGTCAAAACACAGAATAAAGTTCTCATAACTATTGCAAAACTAGAATTTCCTCTTCTGATACCTCATGTACGACATTATACATACTCAATGGTCAGCCAAGCCATATCTGTGCAAATCAGTTAATTGATCGATCCTAGAATGTCATGTGAGGATGAGTAAAGCAACGCCTTCTTTTTTTGGTAACCCTAAGCATAGGTTGCTTTGATCGAAGAGCGTGCACCACATGCTTCGCAGTGAAGGAAACCTAGTTTCTTGGTTTTTTCTGTTCTAGTATCTGGACTTTGACAAACAGGACATATCACATAATCCTTTATATACCGATCTATTAGAGCGCTAAAAGAGGATGGTTCTTTTCGACCAAGAAATATGACGCGTTCTCCGGCTATGTATCCCGCGGATGCAAGTTCTTTGTTGAGGTATAGCAAGATCTTTTCCGGCTCTCTCCGCAATGCTTTCGGAAATTCCATGAAATTCCTGAATATTGTGCGTTGCCCTACCCACATAACTTGAGGTACTGGAACTTCAAGTCTAGCTGCAGACTTTTTGGCGGTGTCACCCAAATTAGTTTGTATCCTCTTTAATAAGACCTCATATGCCATGTCATTATCGTCCTTATTCATCTACTACTTGAAATGAAGAAGGCTTTAATGTTCTTTGTGCTTGCCTCTGACGACAGATTACGATAAATTATGTTGTCCAGTGATTCACCAGCAGTTTTTCTAATGTGTAAATTAGCCAGAATTTGTGACCCTGATTTAGAGTAAATCTTGCGTAAATGTAGAGCGATGAGCCTCTAGGCCCGTTTATTAGGTCACAAGGTTACAAAGTCATACCTGCTCTTTCCAAGTCTTTCTTTGACTACACTGAGTGCTACTTCGGAAGAGTCACAACCAATCCAGCGCCTTCCCATTTTTTCTGCGGCCACGAGAGTGGTTCCTGACCCACAAAAGAGGTCAGAAACAATTGAATTAGGTTTGGAAAATAGACCGATAATCCTTTCCAGTAGAGCTTTATGTTTTTCCGTGCTAAAACCTGTGGAATAGTTGTACGACTCAATATCTAGCCATAAATTATCAATGATCTTCCTTGTCTTTGGAGGTATCCAGTATTCAGGGTATTTTACCGTACTTCGCTTTCTTATAAATTCCAGAATCCTTCCTTGTTTTTCCCAGTACTTCTCCAATGGATGGCTCATTTCATATTTTTTTGTATAAAGTTCGTAGTTTTGAATAGCCTTGGTTGCCCTTTCTTTTGACCATTTCCACTGACCTCGTTGAGGCGCAGAGCCAAATATACTGTATCTCATTGTTGGTCTATTGGTATTGCTCCAAAAGCTCATCCATTTTGATTTCAAATCTGCCGGAACCAAAGGTTTACAGAATTTCGTAGATGGATACTTTGAATACCATAATATAATGTCGTTAGCTGTGTGCATGCGATCAACTTTTTCAAATTGGTAGAGCAAGTTCTTTTTTCTACCTCTCTTAACAATAATCTCGTTTCGAAAATTTTCGATTCCGAAGATTTCATCCATGGCAATTTTTACATAATGAGATGCATGCCAATCGAGATGTACGAAAATGGAACCCTCCCGAGATAAAAGGCCTCTGATTAAAGCCAGCCTGGGATATATCATATTCATGTATACACTAATTTGGTTACTCCACGTGTCTTTAAAGGCGAGATCTGTCCACTTACTTGCCCTATGGTAATACCTAGCTCCTGAATAAAATGGTGGATCAATATAAACAAGGTCTATTTTTTCTTTGAACCCATTTAGCAACAAATGTTTCATTGCCTTTAAATTATCTGCAAGTATCAGTAGATTTTCATCATAAACCTTCGAATGTATCCCTGGAACCACAAGTGGTTCTAAATCAAATTCGCGTTTTTTCCAAGATTGGCGAATTGAGGTATTTCTAAGCTGCCGCAATTTTCCAATTCACCATAGATTTTAATAATTCAAACGATCAAAGTATCTCGTAGTACTTTAACTCTTGGCCTACCAACATTGATTAATTAAGCCAAAGGGTAAATAATATGCTGATTCTTGTAGAACAATAGTGTCATTCTCAGCTACTACGGATCCATTCTAAGAACGGTGTCAACAGTGAGGGAAACGGAAGAAGGGATGAATCCTTGGTGTTGAAACCAAGCATTAACATCCTTCCGTCAAGTACGTCTCTAACATCTGCAGGTAATTGATTTCCAGGCAGCGGATCAAATAAGTGAAAAAAGTAATCTTCCTTGTAAAATGCAATGTGAAAGGTAAAGATATCAGTTAAAATTGTAGGATCTCGCGAAATTCTCCTTTTCAAATCGATGTCACCTGAGGCAATCTTCTCTTTTACATCTACTGCTATTTGCATAGCTCTTTTGAGAAAATTTTGGCGTACTAGTTCTTGGTTCATTGTTGAATTTAGGTTTGCAAACCGCTTGACGTCGTTAGAAATCTGAGTGACTGTCTTCCTAGCAAGATTTTTCACATTCAAGATCTCAATTTCACCATGGACACCGTGGTTCTTGCCAAAAAGGTAGAAGCAGCCCATTAATTCAGTTCGGATCACAATTGGTAGATCGACTTTGCTATTCATAAACTCCAGAATTCTACCCGGAAGGTCGCTGGGCAGAAATATTCCCATGTAAGAATCTGATATTATCATGCTTAACTATTGCAATTATACTGTCGGGCATTGACACAACGAATGAAGGTGTACGTCTTAGACAATGAATGAATTAATTCAATATCAAGAAATTTGATAATGTGTTTAACGAGATCAGTGATAAAAAAAAGGTAGGGAAGCTTAGTGAGCGTGAGGTGGTGGTGCGCTACCTTTTGATAATGATTCATTAAACGTACCGTCTGCCTTCTCATGGTATTCTAATGCGGCCTGATCTACTTTTACTGCCTGGGGTGGACATACCGACACACAAGCCATGCACCAAATGCAATCATGTTCTCGAATTGGATCTGCCTTATCGGTGAAATCTTTTCTCTCATCTTTTACATCTTTTCCTGTCCCTGCCCACGTTTGTTTTGTTACTTCTGTTGCAGGTACATCATGTTCCGTCCTATACCATTGAAAGACTTGTACTGGGCACGCTTCAATGCACGCTCCATCTGCGACACAGGAATCCCAGTCAATTGCAACCATAGTCCCGCTAACACCGAGTGGGACAATTTCTTCTCCTCTAGCAGCATATGCGAGCTTTAACCTCTTCGTTTTCTGCAGCCTCTTTTAATTTGCCGGGGCCCCACATGAAATGATAATGTTCCCCGTCAGCGTGCGGTATCTTACCGATAACTTGGTAGTTTTTTGGAAAGTCTGGATCTATAGGCATTCTATTCGATTTATTCTCCAGCGAAATATTATATAAACCATATGTGTAGAGAGCCTGATTTATCCTCTTTGGCTCAATTTCATCTTACTAGGACGATGGATAATTCATTTCCATTTAATTTGCTTGAATGCAATTTCATTCCAATAGCTCCAAGTGGTAACATGACTGTATTTGCCACGTGTCCTGCTTCATGCATTGCAGTAATTATTAGTTCATCATTATCTTTAATTACATTTACATCAGATTCTTTAACAAATGGTAGTCTCACCGAGACGGTAATTGAATCATTGGTCTCAGTTAGAGAGTATACCTTTCCCTGAAAAAAAACGTTAGAAGGGTCGGAATCGTCAAAAATTTCAAGGGCATGATCTCTTAACATTTGAATTCCCTGAAGTTCAGTTTTCCTTAATTCAGCTATTCTGCACGGCACTGGAAAGAAATCAAACGGTATATTTTCTGAAATCTTTTTTGTGTCATAACGCATCTTATCGACTTTGTTTATAAGGACAAGATCGACGTTTATACCAAATAATGATGCTGACATCAAAGCCCTTTTGGCATTTTTGAGGCTAAACACATCTGTATTTGTTACAAGACGTAAACTAGTAATTGCCTGGTTTGACATTATGCTACCAAGATTTTCTAGATGTTTCATGATGTCTGTATCTTGATTCAAGATTGGGCCCAGCTGACCAGAATATCCGGATAATGACTGAAACAATCTAGCAAAACCCCCTAACAACCCACCGATGCCTACAAGCTTTCGCCCCATAGAACCAGCCAACTTTGGAAAATGCAGAAACCGTAGAGCTTCACCCGAAGCAGGCATATCCACCACTGCCACATCACAATCGCTTCGTGTTAAGACATGTTCAATTTTTAAAAGCGAAAAGAGTTGTGTCATTCCAGGCAACATACCCATTTCGTAAGCCATAGTTCGACTAACACCCTTCCCGTAGAAAGTAGAAGCAATATAGGAAAGAAAGGTATCGTAATTCTTTTGCATCTCAAATATAGGGTCTATCTCTATGGCCATAAGATTAGGCAGTACGTTTGACACTTCATTTCCTATGTTAATTGATAGGGCATCACTTAGTGTGTGAGCAGGATCTGAAGATATCAATATTGTTTTGTAATTTTTGTCAGCCAGATTGATGGCAGTGGCACATGACGTAACAGTTTTTCCTGTGCCTCCCTTTCCTGTGTAAATAACGAGTCTCAAGTCAGTGCATTATTTTTAATGGTATCAATTAAATCCGTCAGAGTTAACAGATCAATCGAAGACTTCAATAACATTTCTAGTATTTAGTATCACCAATATCACGAAAGTATATCGTACCGGCCCAAAGTTCTATATTTGTTCAGTTATCCATTACCTCCACAACCATATTGGCAATAAATCTTATTTCCTCTTCTGTTAGTGATTGATGGACAGGTAAAGAAAGAACATTTTTAGATGCCAATTCAGTATTTTCCAATTTAATCCCATCACTCATAGTAGAATAATATGGTGTCATATGTACCGGGGGGTCGTAATAAACTGTTGCGCCTATTCCTGCTTTATTCAACTGTTTCTTAATTTCATCCCTTTTATTATTTATAGTTACTGTATAAAGATACCAATTATATTTTAATCCGTTAGGTTCGATAGGCAATCCCAAACTTAGCCGTTCATTCACTGCACCAAGTACCTCGTGCAATAGCTTGGCGTTTCTCCTTCTTAATTCTAAAATTCGTGGTAATTTTTGCATTTGTACTTTTGCAATTGCGGCGCTTATTTCGGGCAATCGCATATTTAGACCCAAGACACGTGTATCATACCCGTTCACCATTCCATGATTCCTAATCATCCTAAGTTTATTGGCCAGATCGTCATCATCCGTCGAGATAGCTCCACCTTCCCCAGCGGTAAGCACTTTGCTTGCATACAGGCTAAAACAACCCATATTCCCAATAGTACCAGTCTGTCTTCCGAAATAAGATGATCCTAGTGATTGGCATGCATCTTCAATGACTAGCAAAGAGTGTTTTTCTCTAATTTCTAGAATCTGGTTCATCGATGCTGGGTGACCATACAAATGTACTGGAATTATTGCTTTAGTCTTGTCTGTAATTTTCCTTTCGATATCAATTGGGTCTGCAGAATAGTCTGATGGCAAAATATCAACAAACACTGGTCTTGCACCCGTTGCCATAACAGCATTAGCAGTCGCAACAAAGGTGAATGATGGTAGTAAGACCTCATCACCTTGACCAATCCCGGCTGCGAGTAGGGCCGAATGCAGTGCAGATGTGCCTGAATTTACTGCGACAACATTTTTGACCTTCAAATAGTCTTTCAATAGTTTTTCAAATTCTCGGACACGTTTTCCTCCATCCATCGCAGGAGAAGTCAAGTTTCCCTCTTCCAATACGAGAAGTATCTCTTCCTTTTCACGCTCGTCCAGTTGTGGTTTATTAATAGGGATCAAGTCGAATTCCTCCCTCTGGTAGGCATCTCTTTGTAACTCGTTATAATTCTTTGTCAGTCGTTAACAACATTTACATTGATCGGCAGGCATGGCGCAGATAATTCATAAGACGATGCAGTTCGTTAAACAAATAAAAATAGGAAATCCATTCCATAGTGACTAAGCAGATGTGGCAGAGTGGTCTTCTCTTATTAGGGAACACAATAATGCGTCGGCCTTGAGTCACGCGGTCGAAAGAGAGCCGATTCGCCTTCGGGCGATCAGGAGTTCGAATCTCCTCATCTGCGTGTTATTCCGGCCGACCTAGAATCATTCTTGGTGCGCTATGTGTTTTTGCACTTATTTCTTGGTTGTGAAGTGAAATAACTCTCCTGTACAATCGTTGGACTAGAAGTTTTCCTACGGAAGAAACATCAAAGCCTACAGACCTTGCTGAAATCACTCCACGTGATGTCACTATTCTGCACCTAACAGAATACTTTCGTTTTTTATGGCGGTCAACGTAAGCGATAATGTATTGAATGTCTGTGTACGCATGAACTTTATTCAGGAATTTCGTGAGAACTGTCTCTATTTCCTTGCGTACATCATCATTTTCTGCGTGGGCGATATGAATAGTGGGACCTTTTTTCTTCGGCAGCATAGTTTCGATCATGTCCTTTGGCGTAACGATGCCAACAGGAATAGCATTTGCAATTATTACTACCTCTTCCGACATTTTTAAAAGACTCGCAAGCTCTTGTAAGCCAGATCCCAACGCAGTGGTAACTGTACTTCTTATAACCTCTCTGACGGGGACCTGTCTTGCTCCGAACGGCTTCTTAGTTTCTTTAGATCTCATGCTCACTTGGGGTGCGTAAGTAATTCTGATCGCATCCAAATTATCGATAATACCTTTTAGCATACGTTTGGAATCTATCACTGGAAGCCGTGAGATATGATATCTCCTCATCTTTGTGATTGCATTCGCCATATTCTCATCCTTTGGAATGACTATTGCGCCGGACATTACTTCATGCGCTAAGCCGCGATGGAAATCTGAATTGATCACTATATCTTTTTGGCTAACAACTCCCATCACCATCCCGTCAACTACAATAGGTAACGCTCTGTGTCCAGTTAGAATCAAAGTACGTGCCGAGTCCATCAAATCGCTATCTGGATTCAGAACAGGTGTCGTAGAGATGAGTGTTTTCACTTTGGCCTTGATGCCGCTGTGTGATTCAACTAGTTTGCGAGAAAACAACATACCAGTATACTTGTCATTCTCTGTTGTAACCGGCATTTGTTCAAGCCTATGTTCAACCATGATACTGACGGCTTTCGAAACTGGATCTTCATCGTATAAGGAAAATTTAGGTTTATATGCGATATCTAAAACTCTCATAAGACATAAAGATAGACGCTATCATTAATTAAAAACCTTGTCTGACTAAATAATAAATGGAGAAGAGATATTTTGCGAAAATCATCTTGCCAATCATAGCTGTAATAGTACTGAGCATTGTCACTATTCTAAGAAGTCCTTCGGAGACCACTATTCCCCTTCCATTACCAAACCCAATTTCGTCAACAAAGGTCAACGATTCCAAGGGAATTGCGATAATCGCAGATAAATTGCAAACACCTTGGTCTATTGCCTTTTCTGAAAATGGAACAGGATTTTTTACTGAACGTGGTGGCACAATAAAAGAAATCAATTCAATTGGTAAAATGGTGAAAGACCCCCTTGCATACATTAGAGTTGATCAAATTGGCGAAGGCGGGCTATTAGGCATAGCACTTCATCCAAATTTTACCTTAAATCATAAAATGTATGTTTATCACACCTATTCTAACAACAGCGGCACTTTCAACAAGGTTCTAATGCTTTTAGAGAAACAAGACACAATAATTGATTCTGAGACGATATTCGATGGGATCCCAGGTGGAACATTTCATAACGGAGGCAGATTAAAGTTTGGCCCCGACAGTAAATTATATGTATCAACAGGTGATGCGTCTAAGCCAGAGCTCGCTCAAGACAAGAATTCATGGGCAGGAAAGATTCTGAGAATAAACGACGACGGATCCATTCCTCAAGATAACCCTTTTCCTGGATCTCCTGTTTACGCATATGGCTTTAGGAACGTCCAGGGAATGACGTGGAATCCGGAAACAAAATTAATGTATGCAACGGAACACGGATCCACTGGCAATGACGAAATTGATATCGTTCATCCTGGTTCGAATTATGGTTGGCCATATGAAGAATGTTCTGAGGGAAAAGCAGATGCAGCTTCCATAATATGTTTCAACCCCTCAATAGCCCCAAGTGGCATTACGTTTGTCAAGTCAAACAAACTAGGGTACAAAGACGACCTTGTTGTCGCAACATTGAAGGGTTCGCACCTCCGTTCGATCAACATTAAGACGGGCGAACAGAACAATATCTTGGTAGGATATGGCAGATTGAGAGACGTAGTTGAAGGACCCAATGGATTTCTTTACGTACTAACTAGTAATACAGACGGAAGAGGCATTCCACAGGAAAATGACGACAAAATTTTAAGAATCTTCAAACCGTGAATCAGTGTAGAAGATGGAAAAAAAATTTCGAAAGATGAATCTGGACGAAAGGCTCGGAGAACTCCGTTCTAAGATAGCGCTTAGTGAAGCCGACATTTTAGCTATCAAGAATCCATTAGCTATTACGAAATTTGAAGACTTAAGCAGAATGATAGAAAATGCAATAGGCATATATCCCATTCCCCTTGGCATTGCAACTAATTTTCTGATAAATAACAAGAAGTACTTGATTCCCATGGCAACAGAAGAACCTTCAGTAATAGCTGCTTGCGAGTTATGCTGCGAAGTTAGCAGGTGTGAACGGAGGATTCAGATGCAAGATGGACAAATCCATCATGAGGGGACAAATTCAAATAATTTCAGTTAAAAACATGCAAGTTGCCCAGGAAAATATCTCTGAAAACAAAGAAGATCTACTTAAGACAGCGAACGCTAACGCTAGAACCATAAAGGCTATAGATATTAAGACGAAAGTCTTGTATGACAAGAGTCTTAGTTTTGGCGATCCGATGCTCGTAGTCGAAGTAATAATAGATACTAAAAATGCTATGGGCGCAAATGCGGTAAATTCTATGTGTGAATCATTAGCTCCAAAGATAGAAAGAATAACTCAAGGAAAAGTAGTCCTGAAAATATTGTCAAATTACGCAACAGAACGCATTGCGACATGTGAAACTACAATAAGAAAGGGAGATCTAGGAGGCGACCAGACTGTGGATAGAATGCTTCAAGGTTTTGCTTTTGCCTATATGGATCCATATCGGGCAGTTACTCATAACAAAGGTATAATGAATGGCATAGATGCGGTTGCATTGGCCACCGGACAGGATTACCGTGCAATCGAGGCTGCAGCACATGCATATGCATCTCGAGATGGAAATTATCGACCACTTTCAACGTTTTACAAAGATACGAATGGTGATTTGGCTTGTAAAATAGAGATGCCCCTTGCAGTCGGAATTGTCGGAGGAATATCTTCGGTTTATCCGATGGCAAAGATCGGCCTAAAAACCTTGCAAGTTTCATCGGCGCAAGAGCTCGGCATGGTAATTGTCGCAGTTGGTCTAGCTCAGAATATTGCAGCCCTTAGAGCTTTAGCGAATGAAGGCATACAAAAAGGACACATGAAATTACATTCAAGAAATATTGCCATTTCAGCAGGTGCGACTGGTCCCCTTATAGATCTTGTTGCAGAAAAGATGTCGAATGAATCGAACATATCTATAGAAAATGCTCGGAGAATATTAGACGAAGCTTGAACAAGTACTCAAAAGTTTTAGCCATCTCAGAGAAATCAGATGTATAGGTTTGGCTTCCACCTCGTCTTTTTAATTTTTAGTCTGACAATTCAGCTAAATAGAGCCAAGTTGACTAGCATCCAGACCAATTATTTAAGAGGTGGTCCCACCAGAATATCAGATTCAATAGATATATATCGGATATCAGGAATAATTCATTCACCATCTAAATGGCCACAGTGAAATTTGCGGTACCAAAAGGTAGTATCGAAGAAGCGACATTCAAAATCCTGGAGGAAGCATGGCAGACAGTTACAGGACGGGGTAGAACGTACAGAGTGAAATTGAGCGATCCAGAAATTGATGTGAAAATTCTACGTCCGCAGGAAATACCCACTTACGTACAGGAAGGATTCTATGATATCGGAATTACTGGAAAGGATTGGATTAGAGAAGCAAATGCAGATGTTAAATTATTGCTTGATCTTGAATATGGTCATGTTAAACAGGTAATAGCAGTCCCTGAGAATTTTCAAGCTAACAACGCAACAGAACTAATTGAGGACTTTGTAAAACAAAAACGAGTGTTAAAGATCTCCACAGAGTATCTTACTACTGCATCTTCTTACATGCGTTCAAATCCAGCGTACCAGAAGTTTTTTGGCAGTGCCGACCCCATAATCATTACGCCTTGGTTGAGGGTCGGAACAAACAGACAAGTAGAAATCTTTTTGTCATTTGGGGCCACAGAAGCCAAACCGCCTGAAGACGTAGACGCAATCCTTGATATAACCGAGACTGGCACCACGCTTACTCAAAATAATCTGAAAATAATTGAGACTGTCTTTGAGTCAAGCGCGGTGTTAATTGCTAACAAGAATTCGTTGAATGATCCCGTTAAAGCTGAAAAGATTGCTGACATGGTTGCGTTATTGAAGGGCGTCGTAGAAGCTAGAAAGAAACTACACATTTTTGTAAATGTCAAGGAAGAGAACTTGAAGATTCTACTTGAAAACTTACCTGCTTTAAGGCGGCCAACGATAAGTAAACTAAGTGAAGATGGATGGTTTGGGGTAAATACCATAATAGACAAGGAAGAATTCATAAAAATGTTACCCAAGATGCGAGAGATTGCACAAGGGCTGGTTGTGTTACAACCAAAACAAATACTTCCACTTGATGAATTGAAACAGGTAATTTACTAGTGATAAGGACCCTATTGGTGAAGTATGGGATTGCTGAAGCTGCTGCTCTACGTAAGTCAAAAATGATTTCAGAACAAGATTATGAAAAAATAAAGTCAATTATCGACAGAGTTATTAGATTTGGTAATGCCGCAGTTTTCGAGTACACTGCAAAACTAGATGGTGTAAAAACTAAGTCTTTAAGAATTACTGATAAAGAGATTGACCGTGCTTATGAATTTGTGACTGATGAACAAATAAAATCCTTGGAAGTAATGAAAGAAATGCTTCGTATAAATGAGAGTAAACTATTAGGACTCCTCAGGAACCTAACAACAATCTCACATGGAATTAAGTTAGAACGAATAATTAAACCGTTGGAATCCGTCGGGTGTTATATCCCAGGTGGAATGGCTCGATATCCAAGTACTCTTATCATGTGCGTAATTCCTGCCAAGATTGCCAAAGTCAAGAGGGTGGTGATTATGTCACCTCCTCACAGAGACGGAAATATTGACCCGTTGACGCTTGTAGCATCGGACATATGTGATGTTGACGAAGTGTACAGAATTGGCGGGGCGCAGGCTATTGCTGCCTTAGCATATGGGACTGAAACCATTTCCAAAGTGGACAAGGTAGTAGGTCCTGGAGGAACCTACGTGAATATCGCAAAGTTACTGGTAAGCGGAAATGTGGGTGTTGACATGTTTGCGGGACCTACAGAGGTGATTGTCTATGCAGATGCAAACGCAGATCCAAAACTGGTCAGCAGGGATTTAATTTCGCAGGCCGAACATAGCCCGGACACATTCTGTGGCGTAGTTACTACATCTAAGAACATTGTAAAAAAGGTGAAAATTTGCTTGAGAAATATTTTGTCGGATGACTCCTTACCAAGAAAGGAAGTAGTACGCCAAAGCATTTCAAATAATTCCTTCATAGCACTATGCAGAAACTCGAATGCTGCTATTTCTTTCATTAATGAATTTGCTCCGGAACACTTGGAGATTATCTGTAGCAACCCACGAAATATATCCCGAAAAATTAATTCTGCGGGTGTAGTTCTGGAGGGCAGATATACAGCTTCTTCGGCTAGCGACTATTGCCTAGGTTCGAACCATGTACTTCCAACAATTCAAGTTGGAAAGTACCGAGGAGGGCTGTCCGTCTTTGATTTTGTTAAGATCGTAACTCACATTTCGGTTAACAAACGTGGGCTACGGTCAGTCGCAAGTTTCATAAGAGAATTGACGACAATGGAGGGTCTCCCTAATCACTACCTAGCGGTAAAGGAGCGATTAGATGGATGATGGATTGGATGATTCAAAGAATGAAGAGTGTTTCCAAAATTGAAAGATACACTAAACCTGAAAAAAGCCCTTCAATCAAATTAGATGCTAACGAAAATGTGGTTTTGGATAGAATTTTCTTAAGTCAGTTAGCTATGGTGGAAGCGAACAAGATTGATTTGAGAAAATATCCGCTTGATCTGTATGACAAACTGTATGAAGGTTTGTCTAAATATCTAAAGGTTGGCGAAAAAAATTTGCTTATTGGTAACGGATCTGATCAAATTATAGAGCTGATTTTGACGTTCATCGGAAGAGGTAAGCGAGTTACCCTACCCACTCCTACTTTTTCTTATTTTGTTAGCCGTTGTCAGTTACATGGAATTAAGATATCGAAGATACCGTTGTTACCCGAAAGTAATACGTTTGAAAGAAGATTATTCATTAGATCGGCAAAAAAATCTCAACTAGTTTATCTATGTTCTCCAAACAATCCTACCGGAAATCAGTTAGATAGATCCATCATCCAAGAGATACTGGAACTGAAGGATGTACTGGTAATCCTTGATGAGGCGTATGTTGAATTTGCAAAATATTCCATGACAAGATCTATAGAAAAATATGATAACTTGGTGATCCTGCGGACTTTTTCTAAGGCATTTGGTTTGGCAGGAGCGCGGATAGGTTATCTTATTTCTAATAAACGATTTGCTAGATTCATTAGAACGAATATTCAGTCACCATATCCAGTCAACAGTCTGTCTCTTGCTATAGCAATATCAGTAATTTCAAATGTTCAGAAGATAAAAGAATGCGTGGATCTGATAAAAAGAGAGAGACAAAGATTATACGATAGGATCTCTAGAATGGACCAGATAATCACATATCAATCTGATGCAAACTTTATCTTCATAAGATGTATGGGAAAGTACAAAAGTATCATTAATGCATTGCGCCGCCATGGAGTAGGGGTAAAAGAGCTTGGAGATTTGTATGGTTATGGCGAATGTATCAGAATTACTGTTGGGACTCCCGAAATGAATGATGCAACAATCTCAGCTCTGAATGATATATGAAAGACTATTTTGCTCTCCAATATTTCCTTCTTCGATTTAGGAGAACATTTTGATGGTTTCTAATGAATGTATCCTTTTTGATATCGATGGAGTACTGGTAGACACGAGATGGTCTTACAATAAAACGATCAAAGAGGCTGTAAAGCACATCGCAAGTATTATCAACCCCTCACTCCATAACGTAATTGCTCTCGTTACAGATGATCTGATATTTAAATTCAGGCAATCGGGCAAATTCAACAATGATGTAGATACAACGTACGCGTTATTACTGAGTATCTTATGCGCACCTGACCCGCATTGGCGTGTTCATAGATTTATTGAGGAAATCGCAGACAAAGCAACCTCAAATGGAATAAGATCTGTAGAAAAGCACCTTTCTGACTACAACCGTTCGATTGTGAAGGCCATCAAAAAGAAACTCAACTATCCAAACAACGTAAGGATAAGTTTGGTAACACGAATATTTGATGAGCATTTTTATGGTCCTATGCTCTTTAAAAAAAGGCATCTTCTGAATGCCAAACATTATTTTGGAAAGCCTTTAATTGATAGTGACAAAATCATAATTAAAACCGAGTCCTTACATGAGATCTCTGATCTCTTTTCTGGAAGAATGGCTATCATCTCTGGTAGGAGTAGACTTGCCTCTCGATATGCTTTGGGGAACATGTATTCCATGTTCAGGCAAAAGGCCTCAGTTTATCTAGAAGATGAGGAAAGAAGTTTAGGAAAGCCAAATCCATACTCTTTGAGCAAGGCCCTCAAGGTGTTTTCATCTAAAGGAGGTTACTACGTTGGTGATTCGGTAGAAGACTTTATCATGTCTACAAAGCTGAATATGAGACACGGGTATAATATCCAATTTATTGGTGTGTACGGCGCGAGCGTCTGCCCGAACATAGCTAAAGACTATTTTTCAAAGAACGAATCTCTTGCGGTTAAGAACGTTAACGAGATACCGAACATATTATATAAAGTTAGAAACTATTTGTAGGTGCAAGTGAATATAAGCAGCGAAAAAATGCGAACTGCAAGTGTCAAAAGAGAAACCGGTGAAACACAAATTGACGTGTCTGTAAATATTGATGGTAGCGGAAAAGTTCAGGTAAAAAGCGGTTTCGGATTCATAGATCATCTTGTTACCTCTATTGGCAAATACAGCATGGTTGATATTAAAATTCAATCCAAATCTCTAGATTCTATTTCGCATCATCTCATAGAAGATGTCGGTATCACTCTAGGCCAATCATTGGATAAAGCTCTCGGCGAGAGATCTGGAATAAGAAGGTTCGGATATTCTGCCGTGCCGATGGATGAATCCTTGAGTTCCGCATCAGTTGATTTAGTCAGGAGACAATACTCCAAATTGAATCTCAGATTAAAGAGAAAAGAAATTGAAGGAATCAGTGAAGAAGATATCGAACATTTTTTTAGATCGTTATTAGAAAATTTGTGTGCTTGTATTCACATAAGAGTTGAATACGGGAGTAATGATCATCATAAAATAGAATCAGCGATTAAAGCTTTTGCCGTCGCATTTAGGGAAGCTGTAACGATTGATGAAAGAACAGGGATTCCCAGTACGAAAGGTGTGATGTAATGCCCAAGATAGCAATTTTCGATTACGGCGCAGGTAATTTATTTAACCTGCAGCAATCGCTCCTTCGCAACGGGGCTCATGTTGATATCGTAGATACATTTAGGAAAATAGAAGATTATGATGGGATAGTATTGCCTGGAGTTGGCAATTTCGACAATGCCATTGAATCCATAAAGAATAGTGTTAGTTCGTTTATGGACGTCATGGATAGTGGGATTCCAATACTAGGGATCTGTCTTGGGTTGGAAATGCTATTTTGTCGCAGTGAGGAAGGGACCTTGGAAGGGCTAAAGATACTGAATGGAGACGTAGTGATGTTACCAAAGATCAGTGTTAAAGTACCACATATGGGATGGAATAACTTGGAGATGATTCGGAAGGATAGTAAACTGTTGAATGGTATAGAAGATGGGTCATGGGTCTATTTTGTCCATTCGTATCGTATAAATCCAACCGACAAATCAATCGTTGTGGCCACTTCACAATATGGAGGGACTTTGTCTGCTGCTATGGAACAAGAAAATGTTTTCGGAACTCAGTTTCATCCAGAGAAATCCGGAGACGTGGGATCAAGGATCATTAGAAACTATATTGAAATGTGTTCAGGCAAGAAATGAAAATCCTCGCAGCGATAGACATAATGGATGGAAAAGTTGTGAGACTTACCAAGGGCCAGGAGTCTAACAAAATTATATACAGCGATGATCCATTGTATGTCGCAAAAAGGTGGACAGCTGAAGGGGCCGACATGCTTCACTTGGTTGACCTTGACGCAGCTCTCGGTACTGGAAAAGTCAATACTGTTCTAATAGAAGAGATTGTAAAATCTATAAATATTCCTGTTCAGGTCGCCGGTGGATTAAGATCAGAGGAAATAATAGCTAAGATGTTTGAGATTGGTTGCAGTAGGGTGGTATTGGGAACTTTGGCCTACAAGAAACCAAACATAGTACGGAAATTGATTAAACTTCACCCACAGAAAATCGTTATTTCAATAGACCAAATTGATGGCTTAGTCATGATAAAAGGATGGAAATCCTCTTCGGGATTTACTGTGATGGAGGCAATAACGAAATTCTGTAAATTAGGGGCATCACGTTTTTTGTTAACTAGTATAGACAAGGATGGAACCTTGGAAGGACCGGATATAGGAATTCTGAACAAGGTATGCGTAAATACAGAAATAAAAATTATAGCCAGCGGTGGAATTTCGACCCTTAAGGATATAGTAAAGACAGCTGCTGTCGGGTGCAAGGAAGTCATATTGGGCAAGGCACTGTACGAAGGAATGGTGGAACTCAAAAAGGTACGTGCAATCACATAATGCCACTAGCAAAAAGAATCATCCCCTGTCTTGACGTGGACAAAGGTAGGGTAGTAAAGGGAATTAAGTTTTCTGGAGTAAAAGATGCAGGGGATCCTGTTAAATTTGCTGAAAAATACAGAAACCAAGGGGCTGATGAACTTGTTTTCCTCGACATAACGGCGTCCCAACAGGGTAGGGACATTATGAAGCATGTTGTGAGGAAGGTAGCAAGTGTAATTGATATTCCTTTCACTGTTGGTGGAGGCATCAAGACACTGGACGATGCAAGAGGCATTTTACTTAACGGTGCTGATAAGGTTTCCATCAATACCGCGGCTGTGAAGCATCCAAAATTAATTACTGATCTTATGACAATATTCGGAACACAATGCGTAGTAGTCGCCATTGACGTCAAGAGAAACTATGGTGGAGGTGGGAAGAATATTTTCAGTACCAAGGAAAACGCTAAACAATTTTATTTTGAGGTCAGAATATACGGTGGCAAAGAAGGGACAGGAATTGATGCCATTGAATGGGCAAAGGCTGTCGCGAATTTAGGCGCTGGTGAAATCCTGTTGACAAGTATAGACGCAGACGGTACTGAAAATGGTTACGATATTGAGCTTACAAAGGCAATATGTGAAAACGTCAGGATCCCCGTTATTGCATCAGGTGGGTGCGGTTCTTCGACGCATATGCTGGAAGTTTTTAGGGAGACAGATGTCGATGCTGTTCTGGCAGCTTCTATTTTTCACTATGATAAACTTACTGTTGATAATGTGAAGAAATATTTATCAGACAGACAAATTAAGATGAGATTTGATTAGCTGTATGATTGCTAGTTCCAGTTTTTGAAATTTAAAGTTTTGTTCTCCATCGTAGCTCGCGACGTAGTAAAAATGTAAATAAAAAATAAGCTCCTTTGGAATTCGATGACATAATGACTCAAGACCTATAATGGTCAGTGAAATATTGAAACGATAATTATTATTCCGAATATTATTTCACCTGTCAGGAGAAAGTCCTTTATCTTTGAGAAGAATTTCTTTCTATATCGCTTGGATCCTCTTATGACTCGTTGGTCACGGATTGTAACTAGAGCATATAATTTCGTTAAGGCAACAAGAAAATTAACAGCTACGTAAATCGGCAAGAAAACGATGTCTCGCGGGTATCGTCTTATATGGGGAATGATTTTGATCCCTCGCCCTATAATCCAGAGCAGAACGATAAATGTCGCAAACACCCATTGATGATTTGCTATAGCAATCCCAAAAAAAATCGGCCCTAAGAACAGGGTGAATGTGGAGATAAACCTATCTAACATAAAAAATGCCAGGTACGGATGTCTCCAAGCCCATCCATCCCTTAAGCTCACAAAATCGGAGTTGTGGCTATTCCTAGACCAGCGAAGCCGCTGACTCCAGAAAGTCTTGAAATCCGAAGCTGCAGAAGAGTAGACCACAGCATTACTCTGATAATAGGTCTTCCAACCTTGTTCTTGTACAAGCCTTGTTAGGCACTTGTCTTCTCCAGACTCTTTTTTCCTTCCGAATATTATTTCATTAAGGAAAAAATCCAGTTTGTGAAGTAATATTTTTCTACGATAAAGCGATGTCCTGCCAGAAAGGCAAGATAATGCTCGACCAGCTGCTGTCTGTGCTGGCAAGTCGTAGTAATTTCTCATATCCCAGAACACATCTGTCATTTTTTGCCACAATGAACCTCTTGATATGGGATGCTGTCTAGTTGTCACGCCTCCAATACGAGGATCTGCTTGAAATGGCGCTAGCACATTATCTCTTATATGAGACCCCCAAATTGTATCGCTATCGACCAAGGCCACTATATCAGAGCAGGATGCCAGAATCCCGTCCACAAGAGCGGCTCTTTTCCCGGGTTTAGAAGTTACAATCAGTTTGGCGCTTGGCTTGTGTTTACGAAAATCATTAAAAACACTTATGCATTCTGTATCAGATTTATCTATGACAGCTATAAGTTCATCGGGGTTGTTTTCCCACCATGAATTAAGAGCATTTCTAAAAATGTGTGGATCTTCATTGTAAACTGGCGTTATTATTGCAAAAGAGAGTCCTCTGACCTCTTCTGAGATTTTTCTAGGTTCCAAGGCTTGGTATACTGTTGCTGTAGCTTTTTTTATTAACCACACTGTCCATCTCCATGCTCCGATTATTCCAATAGGCACCAGAAGCCAAAATTCTGAGCCTTGCGCAGGAATGAAATTGCGACTTAAATATTTTGATAGACCATCACTGTTATAGATAATATCATTGAGATCAAACCAAACTGGCGAAGTAATTAATGCGACTACAAAAGAGATCAATACAATATCGAATAGTATTGATCTGGAACGAATAGGTTCGTGCTTAAATATGCCTGTAGTATTTATTAAATTTGTTCGCCTTTCTAGATTAGTAATCCCAGTATTTTTATTTAATAGTAACTGTTCCTATGCTCTATAAATCAGTGAGCTAACAAATTTCTTGCTAAATTCAACAAAAGCATATCAAGGTAGAAGAGACAGGATTGTATATATATGATTCCTTACAAACGGATACAATTATAATGACATTAAAAGGGATAGGAGGGTGTGGGAACGAGTAAAATCAGCATAATTGGCTCCGGCGTTGTTGGAACTGCAACAGGTCGAGGATTTCATAAGTTAGGACATGACGTAATCTTTTATGATATTGCAGGCGAAAAGATCAGACCACTCAAAAACTTAGGGTACAATGTCGCCTCTACTCTAGAAGAAGCTATGTCTCAAACTGGAATCTCCTTTATTTGTGTCAATACTCCCACTAATAATGGACAGCAAGATTTGTCGCAAATCATGTCTGTGCTTTATCAACTTTCAAATTTCCTCAACAATAGCGATGGATTTCATCTTCTAGTATTCAGAAGCACAATGTTGCCAGGAACTATGAGCAATTTTGTAGTAAATTATTTAGAAAGACATTGTACTAAGAAGAGAGGTATTCACTATGAAGTATGCTATAATCCAGAATTTTTAAGGCAAAATTCGGCATTGGATGATTTTTTCTCCCCTGACAGAGTCATATTGGGCGAGGATCGCAAAGGAATATCAGAATCACTGATATCAATGTATAAGGAATTAACCGACAAGATTATTGTTACAACTTTCGAAGCGGCCGAGCTGATAAAATATGCCTCAAATTGCTTCCTCTCATTAAAGATTTCATTTTTCAATGAAATTGGCATGATCTGCAGGAGCGTGGGGGTCGACGACAAGATAGTCAGTTTGGGAGTTTCTCTAGATAAAAGGATAGGCAAGTACGGTACTGAAGCTGGGAGACCGTTTGATGGAATGTGCTTACCAAAGGATACTCAAGCTCTGGCATCATTTATGAAACAACACGATATTGAACCTGATTTGCTGCAGGTAGTGCTTGACATTAACAAGAAGATTGAAGATATAACTGCCACGAGACAAATTGTATCAGGAATTAGGGAGTCAGTACAAGTTTAGTTGTCGACACACATAATTTAATTATAACAATTTTTTTTGTATAATATTCCAGAAGCCGTGCCACGCGACATTTAATAAATTTATATTTGGTAGAAGACCGTTCCGCCTTGATGGTTTTGTCGCGCATCACATTTCCTTTGTCAATCTTTTTGATTTTGACAGTTTTATTCTCCATGCCTCATTTTCAGGCACAAGCTTCTCCCTATAAACCACATTTAATAGGTGTGAATATGCTTGGATATTACACGAGTATGCCGCAGACCAGGGATTTTAAAGATCCGCTGCCTGAGAATTATTTTGATGATAGTTTCAAATTAATTAGCCAAGCAGGAATGAACCACATACGATTTGTGTACTATTGGGAATCGTATGTTAAAGACCCGCTCGCATTCATTAACGAACTAAAATTCGTGGCGAGTACGGCAGATAAATACGGTCTCAAGGTTATTTATGATAACCATCAATTTCACACATCATCGTGGCTTAACCCTCAAAGAGGAACTGGTTTTCCGTCTTTCTTTTTTCAGAATAATACCCAATATGCATTTGGTAGTGGAGGAGGTCCCAAATACCCAACAGCCTCTACATGGTGGGGGAACTGGTGGAATAGAGAGATAACAGATTTGAATGGTACCGACGGATGGACGCTGCTAGATCAATTTCTAAAGAAAGTTGTAGATACCGTAGATTCTCACGCCAGCACTGTAGGCTATGAGATATTAAGTGAACCTCAAGTACATAGCTCTGACCAATGGGAAAAAATAGGCGTGTTCAATTCATTCATAACAGATCAGCTCAGGACCGTAACTGCAAAGGACGTTGTCTTCAGCATGACTATTCCAGTTGATCTAAAGAGCCCAATAGGCGTAAACGCTACAAATCTTGCAAAAATGACCCCAAATGAGAAGACAAACGTTGTTTTCAAGTTCAGCTTGTATGGCTTACCCGAACCTGGAAGCTATCAAGAACAACGACTTAAGATGTTCGTAAATACTGGACAACTAGCGGGTGTACCTATCTATGTTGGAGAATGGAATAATGTTGACAGAGACCTTACGGTTAATGAGGAGGGAGATGTGGTTTTTGAGATAAATCCTCAAACTAGTAATATTACACCAGCGGACACATCCCTCATTCTCAACAAGTTTGACGATGTTAAAGTATATGGATGGGCCTTTTGGTATTGGAATTTCCGTTCGCATAGAGTCGATAATTTCAACCTCGTGATCGCAGAACCAAACGGTACTTTAAAACCAACTCAGTATTATGATATACTCAAAAATGCTATAAATGCTACGTATGGACGATAAGTTAGGCCTAGTGCCGGATTTCTCTCAATCGAATATCGTGACAGAGCCAGCAAGTCATTTTTTTTACCTCATTATTGAATTTCAGCGCATTCCAGAAGATTTATTTCCGAATGATACTGATCTAGAAGCTGACGAAGGGCATAGGCGTTGACTACACAACTATCACTAAAAAAGAAAAGTAAGTTATGGCCCATGGTCTTTGTTGCTATTCCCCTGTTGCTTTCCGCCTATACTCATTTATGGAATCCAGCCGGGTTTCCCTCGCAACATGTCGATGAAGGGCATTACCTTAGAAAGGCAGTCTCAACCGAAAGCGGCCAAGGGCTGCAGCCTCAGAATAGATATTTGGCGCCGTATTTTGGGCAGATATTTTTGGCAGGAATATTCAAAATCATAAGCTATCCTGATTTTTTGATCAAGGAAACCATTGATGGGAATTCGATTCAACAATTTTTCATGATTCCCAGATTGCTGATGGGAGTTCTGGCCATAGCCGATACATTCCTTATTTACAAAATTTCACAGCGAAGGTATGGCAATATAGTCGCATTAGCAGCTTCGATTCTTTTTGCGGTTATGCCGTTCACCTGGATGACTAGAAGAGTATTCCTTGAATCCATACAGCTTCCATTTATCTTGACTTCAATAATGCTAATCATTTATTCAGCAGACATGAAGCAACACAAGAAGATAGCCATAATTGTTTCTGGCATATTTATGGGACTGGCAATTTTCACGAAGGTTCCTGCATTCACTACAATTCCATTAGTTGTATTCCTTACATATTCTAACACCAGGCGTCTTCGATATGTCCTGTTATGGTTAATACCTACTATATTGGTTCCAGCCCTTTGGCCTATACATGCTGCGGCAGTAGGAGACTGGAATGATTGGGTTGATGGAATTTTATATCAAACAGATCGGGAGAGTCGTCCTCTAATAAATGCCTTGAACACATTGTTCCAAGTTGATCCTATATTCTTCGTGATCGGCATTGGCGGAATCATATACTCGGTATTTAGACGAGACTATTTTCTCATGATTTGGACATTTCCGATTTTTATCTTCCTTCAATTAATTGGTTATGTTTCATCATTCCACCTCATTTCTCTTCTTCCTCCTCTCTGCATAGCTGGAGGACGCTTGATTGCAGAAATCGGAAATAGGTCGGCAAATCAAAGTGTCCGCAATGTGTTACCATTTATCAGGATATCTGCAATTGGTCTCTTTGGATTAATCAGCACAAGCATGATAATATCAATTGATATGAATTCAACTTATTATCAAGCTCTTGCATTCCTAGTTCAAGAACTCCCTGATGCCGAGACTACCAATTCCAGTAACTCCAATATTCAATCTGCAGGTGGAAGGATAACTGTCAGCGGTAATCCAGAGTATTTTTGGATTCCAGAATTTATATTTGATAAACAATTTGTAGGGAGTAGTTACTACAGTAATGTCCCCTTCAAGACTGACAAGTACATAATGATCATAGACAAGGGATTCCTGAACATATTAGACGGCAACTCTCGTTCACGCGAAAGATTGAATCTTGCACTCAACGCTACACATAGCCTCTCCGTATTCCACCAGAACATGACCGGTGATCTTGACAATTCAAAGTATCCTTATACTGGTCTTAGGCTTACTCCTGAATTCAAGTACATAGACATACGATCAAACTATTAATTACTAATCTAAGGTCTGATCAATGGATTTTATGGGCCCGTATATTTAGTTTTTATGAATTAATTAAATCTCCTTAGATTTTCCAAAAGTATTTAATTTGTGCACACCCCATAGTTGACTGACTGCTAATGCGAATGCTTTTCCTCCATGCCGATTTTATTGAATATGAACCCATTTCTAAAGAAATCGAGTTGGCTGAAGAGGGAATCCCTATCGCTAAAAAACGAATGGATGATGTAATAGTCGTACTAACTGCTGTCGAGAGTGAAGATGATGAAAATACGGCATCAGATTCATCTGCCGAAATAAGAAAATATGGAGACCTTGTAAAGTGCGATCAAGTCTTAATCTATCCGTACGCACATCTAAGTTCTAATTTGGCTTCACCTAATGTAGCTCTACAAATTCTCCAATCACTAGAAATGGGGGTTCGAAAATCTTTTCCTATTGTAGCAAGAGCACCATTTGGTTGGACCAAGTCTTTTAACATTAAGGTTAAAGGTCATCCATTGGCCGAAAATGCTAGAACAATAACGGGCCAATTCAAACTGTCAAAAAGCCCTGACAAGGCAGGCAATGATGAATCAACTGCACTGAAGGCGGAAGAAACTGTCAGATCTTCTTGGCATATTCTAGAAGCAGGAGGCCATCTAATCCCTTTTGCAGAATATTCCTTTAATGAGGATCAGTCTAATCTCAAAACCTTGGCAGACTATGAATTTTCAAAAAAGAGATTAGTTGATGAAATACCGCCTCACGTCAAATTGATGAAAAAATTAGGAATAGCGGACTATGAACCTGCATCTGATAGTGGCAATATGAGATTCTATCCCAAAGGAAAATTGATGAAGTCTCTATTAGAGTCACACATTAGTCGTAGGATATCAGAATATGGAGGTATGGAGGTAGAAACGCCCATTATGTATGATTCTAAACACCCCACATTACAGAGCTACTTTAACCGGTTTCCAGCCAGACAATATAACGTATTCTCTGATAACAGACAACTTTTTTTAAGATTTGCTGCTTGTTTCGGCCAATTCTTGATGGCAAAGGATTTTCAAATTTCTTACAAGAACCTACCCTTGCGTCTGTACGAACTGACGAGGTATTCTTTCAGGAGAGAAAAGAGCGGTGAACTGGTAGGATTGCGGCGATTAAGGGCGTTTAGTATGCCTGATTGTCATGCGCTTTGCAAGGACTTAAATCAGACGAAACAGGAATTTTTGGAAAGATTCGATTTATCGCTCCGAGTTCTGAACGAATTAGGAATTTCTACGAGTGAAGATGTCGAGATGGCAATCAGATTTACAAGTCAATTTTATGAAGAAAATAAAAATTTCATTAAACAATTGGTAAGTAAATTTGGGAGACCCGTACTTGTTGAAATGTGGCCGGAGCGTTTTTTCTACTTCACTTTGAAGTGGGAATTCAATTTTATCGATAACATTGGTAAGGCTGCAGCACTTTCGACTGATCAGATCGATGTAGAAAATGGAGAGAGGTACAATATCCAATTTGTTGACGAAGACAATACAAAGAAATTTCCGATAATTTTGCATAATTCCCCTAGCGGAGCCGTTGAAAGAGTGATATACGCTCTTCTTGAAAAGGCTGCACGCAATTCAAAATTAGGTAAGGTGCCGGTTCTCCCGTTATGGCTCACCCACACACATGTAAGACTAATTCCAGTGTCCTCGACGCATATTGACTTTTGTGAACAGCTATTCATCGAGCTTACGAAAAATCAGATTAGAGCCGACATAGATGACAGAGATGAATCGGTTGGGAAAAAAATTAGGGATTCTGAAACGGAATGGATATACTACAGTCTAGTCATTGGAGACAATGAAGTTAAGAGCAATCAACTTGTTTTGCGTGACAGGGTGAACAAAAGTCAGCATCATGTCTCCCTTGAAGAGATTATCAAAATGATAGAATCACAGATCGTTGACAGACCTTATCTCCCATTAAATTTGCCATCTCACCTTTCTCGACGTCCGAAAATAATGAATTAGTTGCCACTTCATGGTAGATCTTAAATCAACCAATATTCATAAACTACAATCCTACTAGTGGTAACCGGCTTTCCTTTTTTCCTTATATTAGTAGCGTTCCTAAACGTGATTATCCCAGTTTCTGCGCATTTAGGATATTCTGGATTACAAATAAATACGTACAGTCAGATCATATTGTCCATAGAATAGAATCAAATCCTACAAAAAAGTAGGGTATGCGAATCTTATGCAGTAAAATTGAGAAACAATTTTCTACTTATCCCAAATTATTTGGTGAGTTGGTGGGTTGGAGGCATTACGATTCTATTTTAGATCATCTTTTTATACACCAGCTTTGTACTAGTTCTCATAGATGGGAAGAGTAGAGAAGGGAGTACACTGTAGTGTACAAGGCTGTGAGAATTCTGCAGAGAGATCAATAAGTAGTAGTAAAGCAAGTATGGCAGGTGATCTTGTCATAAACACATCGAACAAAAGAGCATATCTTTGTAGGCAGCATTATAAAGAGTGGAAAAAGGCAACCAAAGACGACCGAGAAAATGAAAGAGCGCGATGGGCATAATGATGTTGCTTTTTATGGAGGATTCAAGCACGTTCTCGAACGAATTAATGTTGTGTGTGCAGAAATTTTCTAGTCAATAATCGAAGAAGAGTCTGGGTAGCTAAGGTTCCTTCGCGATAGTCGTCATTTCTTAATGAAACTTCAACCATATCCATACCAACTAGATCGGCAGTTTCGTGTATGCCTTTAAAAATCTCAATTATTTCAAACGGATTCAGACCGAAAGGTTCTGGTGTTCCTGTACATGGAACATATTGAATGTCATATACATCTATATCGAAAGAAATGTAAATTTTTCTATTTTTCGTCAATTCCGATAAACTCGAGATGACATATTCGATATTTTTGTTGACTTCCCAAGCATCAAACGTTATCACGCCATTGTCATGTGCAAATTGATCTTCTACCTCATCAGCCTGTCTTATCCCTATTTGTATAATGTCATTACCTGTGACATAGCCTTCTTCGATCAGCCTAAAAAATGGCGTAGTGTGACATAACCTGTTTCCGTTATATTCTGACTTGAGATCCCGATGAGCATCGAAATGAATTAAAAGTGGTTTGTGATTTGAAAGACCTTTATAGCTAAAATATGATATAGTATGTTCTCCTCCAAGAGATATAGGAATTTTGTTGCAATCTCTTATTTGTCTAATAATGCTGGTAAGATTTTGATCTAGATATGACATAATAAGGGGAACGTCGTGAGAACCCCTAATCTTCCTAGGAATAATTAAATCTCCGATATCTAAGATTCTTATCAGGTTTTTAATATCTACCTTCTCTTCAAATACGAATGTTTCAATCTGATGTGCTGAAGTAGTTCTAATGGCTTCCGGTCCTCTTGCGGTACCTTTCCCAAAGGAAGTTGTTTCTTCTAGTGGTATTCCCAGCATGATGACATCTGACTGTTCGAATGTAACGCCAATATCCAAGTCCCCGAAAGATGCCCTGGCAACAGTTTTTTCGGGTATCTTAAACAAAGTTTCAATTGCATTAGGAAGGGTGTGCAAAATATGCATAGAGGGGTGTTTCTTTCATTTAAATTCGTTATCTTGGAAACAGGTAGAATTATGTCTTGTTGCCATACCTAGGATCTTTTCCAGAAAAGCTCGTCTAGGTTCGCTTGTCTAGGCTTGCCAATGATAGATTTAAAATTCACGTTCAAAACAGAAAGTAACTGGTCAAATGTTGATTCTATGGCTTCAAGATATTTTTCTTTATCTATTTCACTGAAGCTAGCCAACTCCACGGGCTTAACACCGTCGGTAGTCTTTGTTTTAACATACGAGATAATATGTCCAACTTTTACTTCCTTGCCACTGCCACTCAATAGTTTCGCAGCCTTGATATGCTGAGGCAATCCCTTGAAAGAAGCAATATCACTCCCGGTTCCATCTATTGAAAAATTCTTGAAATTGTCGGCTAACTTAATTCCGTATTTTTCTGGAGATTTGTTTACCATCACATTAAATGTGAGATCAGGAAGTGGGATTTCGTTAGCCTCGAGTTTTAATGCATTTTCTTTGATAACTTCTATGATCTTCACTTTTGCCGAGGTAAAATCAGAAGCAGTATTTACGTTACTCAAAATGTCAAGAACTTGATAGAATGCTTTTCTTATAAATGGAGGAGTATGGGATTTTTTTCCCGTTAGTCCCTTTACATCAACCGTACCGTCTTTTAGTACTCCGAGGTAATTCTTTTTCAAATCGCTAAAAACTACATAACGATATTCCTTGTCCAGCTCGAGATCAATTCCCAGATTGACTCGGGCCCATTTAGAAACCTCTTCAACCCTTCCTTCAGTGGGATCTTTCAAAAACAAAGAGTCTGTATCACCATATACTACTTCTATTCCTATCTCTTGGCACTTTTGGATAGTTTTAGTTGTAGTATCCCTGCCGATAGCAGCAGTTGCGTCAGCCACAGGCAAGCAGTACCAGTGGAAATATTTCTGCACCCATGACTCCATAGCTTGCGTTAAGGATGACTTTTATGGCCTGACTTACTACGACATAAAGCTGTCTCTCATCATAAGCGAGAGACTTATCTTTTGATAGATATTTGTAATACCCAACTCGTAGATCTCGTAATGATCCTATCAAGAGAGATGTAATGCCTCTCCTTTTTTTGCAGATCCAATGATTAGTGTCAGGTATGTTTTGGGCAGGATCATTCTGACATTCCAAATGAGGACAATTTACAGTTTCGTATGACAGATTGTGAACTTTTATTATACTAGGGTAAAGACTCGCGAAGTCGACCACTACAACATTAAAGTGTATCCCTGCAGTTGGTTCGACGACAAGGCCGCCACGATATTTTTTTTCTTTGATTATTGCTGTCGTAGAAGCCTGCCCCTTCGTCAAAAGTTCATCGCGACGTGGGATAAGTGCATTAATCTTCCTATGCTCAAAATACAACATACCCCGTATCCATTGATTCACACCAAATCGTGAAACGTCTTCAATGGATAATCTAGAGATTCTCGCAATTGCAATTAGAAGTTTCATAAGAAGATCATCATTGAAACTGGTGAGCCTAAATGTCAGGTCAGCATCTTTTAGACAATATTCAGCCAATTTCTCAGTCGAGAGCTCACTTATGTTTCCATCGAATTCGATTTTGCTATCGTTCAAAAGCGCTTCAGAAATTGCCCCAAGTCTGAACTCCGAATATTTATGGCTGAACGCATAAATTTGAATGGATCTGTTCTGAAACGTCCTGAAGAGGTCTATATGTATGCCATGTTTGAGTTGCACAGGATCTGCTTGGATACCCTTTTTTATGAATGATTCACGTTTGATCAAAATTGGTATTTCTTCTTTGGGTATCGCAGAATTGGAAACAGGATCAATTCTGGAATCTTGTGCTCGGGAGTAAAGATAAGGCAGGTCAAAGTCATCTCCATTAAATGTTAATACGATTGGATACGACCAAATAATACTGAATGCTTTTTGAAGTAGTTCCTTCTCTGTTTTACATATCTCTACCGTGGGCGTCAGCATACTATTATCCTCACGAGAATCATCCTTTTGTAAAATGAGCACCTTCCTCAGACCATCACTTGATACTAATCCAACGGCAGTGATTTTTCTATCATGTTCCCTCGGATTAGGAATTCTGCCTTCCTCTGAATCTACTTCAATGTCGACTGCAATACGTTTCATACTTGGTATGGGTTGATTAAGAAGATTCGCCCATTCGGTAATGTATTTTCTGGACTTGTCGTTGCCTGCTTCTTTGGCGCCATCTATCATTCGATCCCATAAAAGATTTTTTAACGCCTCTTCAACAGCCTTAGAAATTTCATATCGTTCTTCAATTATTTTGTTACCAATTCTAATATAATAACTCCCTGGAATTAATTTTGAATCATAAAGATAATTCTCGTGGTATTTTATGTCGGCTTCCCAAGCCCTCAATTTTTCACGAATGCTATTCTCTGTTCCTCCAATTGACAGTGGATCAGGAGCAGTAATTTTCAGAACTTGAATCTCTCTATCATTTATTAGGTCTGTTTTATTGTCCAATGCCATCGAAAATCTCTTATCGTTACTAATTATTTGCGCAAGAGTTGTCTTGTACTCTAATTTCGTATAGCAATAGGGCTTATGTTTGGTTGCATCAGGCCAAAAACAAATTGAATCTAAACTCGGAACATAGAATTTCAGATAAACTTTTTGATCCTCGCCCTGAATATATCGCAGACACCAGCATTGCTCTAGTATTTTCTGGTAACTCCAGCCAGTACTCATTTTTTGTCTTCTTAGATTCAAGAAGCGAACCTTGCGCCAAGCAACGTACTAATAATTCTTCTATAATAAATATTTGCAGATACCATTAGAAATTAGAATTCATGAGAAAATCAAGCCCAGAGGTGCCGTGGACGAAATTGTCCTGCTTAAGCTTAGTGCAGAAGATATCCGCATTGTCATTGCGAGTTCTGAGATCTTTGATTGAATATTCCGATGACTCCGATATTTGAATGGAATGAGCTTTCGAGCCCAGATTAGAGTACACTATCTCGACGTGCAAATTCCTTTTCAACATTAAGAAAAATCAACATAATTATCGTTTTCATGACTTTTGACAGTGTTCTTTTAGTTAGTAATTTATTAACGTCAAAAATCCCGAAAAGTATACGTATACATCGGCCGATCGATAGCCTCTTCTATCTTCGAAAATGGTTCAATCACGACAATAGAGTTTCAGGCATACTTAAATCACGCATTCTAGATGCTTCGAAAATACCTTTTTATTTAACCCTATGAAGGTCGCTTTTGTCCTTCCCATGATGTTTGATGGGCGTAATTATTTTCAAGGAATGCATGAGTATGATGGAAATGTCATAAGCCTGTTAATAGAAATAGATAAAGTATGACTTCTCAATTGCATTTGTTGAATATTATTGTCAATAATTAATCGGGTGATGAATTAGTCAATGGATTCTTAATCGAGGCTCCTACTTGGCAAAATGCCTGAAAGGCTTATAGACGGTCAAAGTAATTAATTGGTCCGTGCAATATCATAAGGCATCACACATCGGGCACGAAAGGTCTAGAGTGGCTCAGATGAAGTTATTTGATTACACCGGTTTTGCCATGTTAACATACACCACCAAACAAGGCCAAAATGGATTTGCACCAGTGGGCAATGAAATGTTATTGGCGAAAATTGTAAGAGAAAATCAGGCGATGCTATTATTATGTGATATTGATGGGTACGCGAAGGCCCAATCGAAACCTCTTCCAGCAGAGAAGGCAAATGAGATATATCTACAGATGGTGAATGACGGGTTTACGGAATACAATGGAGAAATCAAGACTGTATCGTGAACAGGATGTATAATGAATTATTAAGTCTAGTTGTTATTAGAGTTCATATTTTCTTCCGAAGATTTGGTTGGATTGGAATAGCTACGTTATTTTGATCTCATGGTTAACATTTTACTATAGATTCAATGTATAAAGATCTAAACCAAAGCAATTATGGAGTCATGTTTGCATGCAACATTTGAATTTCATACTTTGCATTAATATTTGATAATGTAATAATGTGACTGTGCTTCAATATCTCAGCATAATCACTTATTCTAGTGTTATACAGTGATTCTTGTTCCAATCGAGGATTTGTTTAGAATAATATTTTTGAGTGTAGTTATATTAGCTTCCGTGACTACTGTGGGAATTCTAGATCGTTCTATTACTTTTAGTGCTATGATATCCATAAGATCATACGTTCCGGCTTGACTTTTTTCATTGCCAAGCAATCGCAAACATTGTGCTACGGATATCTCTGAATATAGTTTAGCATTGGAGTTCTTATTAGGATCGGAGTCATATATGCCAGCGACATCGGTAGCATTAATGAATCTAGTCGCTTTTACTTTTTCGCAGATAAGAGCGGAGGTTGCATTGGTACTCTGGCCCGGATAGAGTCCACCTGTTATCACTATTTTGTTAAATTGAGAGGCGATTGCAACTTCTTCCAGTGTTTCAGGAATTTGAGGATAAGTTTCATTCCCTAACGCTGTTACGAGTAGCATAGCATTCAGGCGGGATACATTTATCCCCAGCATATCTAACGTCGACTCATCCGAGCCCAGGGATCTCGCCAAATTTATGTAGTATCGAGCAATTTTCCCACCTCCTGCAACCACTATGAGTCGAACTTTATGTTCCAAATCTAATAGAAGTTCAGCATAATTTTTGAGAGTGGATACTGTAGTGTCGAGGTTGAATAAACTCCCGCTTAATTTCATAACGACAATATCCTTTTCCTTTTCGCGATTTGACATGTCAGAAACCATCACAAATTGATCCTTCGTCTCCAAATACCTTTCTAGCAGCAATTGTTACTTTCTTTCTGTTCTCTTCATCAGTATAGACTCTAAGCATATCCAAATGACCCGATATGGAATTAATCAGGGGCAATTGCGATACTGGTGTTTTTAATGCTTCCTCTTCCCCAACTAACAAAATCGACCTCATTTCTTGTTTGTTCGGAGCGAGTGGAACTGAAGAAATACCCGACACATCTATAAATACACGGTCGCTTTTTACTTTTGCAATCTCCGCTATTTTTGAACTTACGTCAGCTATTTTGTTCCAGTTCAATTTATCCTTCAGCCGCTCCTTTTTTTGGATAAACCTCTCGTAAACGCATTTTAGTAATTTTCTCTCCAGATAATTCCTTGCTAACTGCCTTGCCAGAGGATTTCCCTTGGAGGTAAGAATTCTTATGAGAATAGTTTCATCGGTTAAACTGAGATAATTATCTAAGCTGGCAACATTGAAATTTATTGAATCGTATGCTAACAAGATTGAGTGGAGTAACATGACCTCAGCTGATCTAACGGTCTTGTGAAAATATACTGCCTTGAACATCTCGTACCGCGATATTAACATAGATTCGAAGGAGTACAATGCAGAACGATGTAGTCCAATTCTTGATCCATCTAGAACCCTAAATGAATTTATGATTCTATTATAATCAATTCTGCCATACTCTGCCCCGGTGAATAAACTATCACGCGGGAGATAGTCCATCAGGTCTGCAGATAGACTTCCGACCAATATCTCGTTCATGAACTTTGAACTGGACTGTCCAGATGAAAGTTCGCTTATACGTTTCGACGAATAACCATAATAGTTTAGTATGTCATTAATTTCAGTTTGACGTATTATTTCCCCGCCTATTGTTTCGTGGTCTTTGTCAGTCTTAAACTTGATAACCTCTTCAGACAAATGAGAGAAGGGGCCATGGCCTACGTCATGTAGGAGGGAGGAAACACGCAATTCTTGAATACAGTCGGGATTAGGCAACATATTTAATGACAGAAGATGTTCTCCTGCCAATCCCGCAACGTGCATCGCACCTAGTGAATGTTCAAATCGAGAGTGCTGAGCAGAGGGATAAACAAGATGTGCGCCCGCTAATTGCTTTATCCGTCTTAATCTCTGAAAAGTCGGAGTGTCGATGAGATCCCTTTCCAGCTCTGTAAATTGGATATATTTATGAACAGGATCGGTAATTTCACCAACATATTTCATGGAATGTGCCTCTGGCCCCATGACGGAATTAAATCTTGACAAATTTCAATACCATGTTAAGTATATCCCTACTTACTTCTTCCTTGGATCTTTCGCCATTTATGATCTTCCAATCAAAAAGTTTGGCGAGTTTTTTATAATTTTTATAAACGTTCTTTAGAAGATTTTTATCGTTTTCAAAAAGATCTCCCGCGTGTTGGGATCTTGATTCTGAAATAGTAGGTCGTATTTCAAGCACGATACATAGGTCTTCCTTTGGTAGTCCTCTATCCAAGGTCATAAGCCAATCTAATTCCAAATTCTTTGATACCCCATATGCGAGGTTTGAATGATAATATCTGTTCATAACCAAAATAGTTCCATTGGATAACATTCTTTCAATGGTCTCTTTTCTTTCCCATCTATTTGCTGAGAGCAGCATAAGTTTTGTTTCATCTGGATAGTCACGTTTTCCGTCGAGAAAAGACTTTATTTCTCTCCCAACAGGTGTAGAATAATCGGGAAAATCTAATGAAGCACATAATTTTCCTTTATTTCTAAGTGCAGTTACAAGGACTCTAGATTGTGTCGTTTTTCCGGCCTTATCCATGCCTTCTATAACTACAATCCTTCCGTTAGGCAATTAATTTTATCAATCATCTGCCAGACATAAAAAGATGTTGAAACTGAATTGTCCACCCTCCCAATTATTAGAAACATAGTCGACAAGTTAAACATGATCTTGATGTACTGCATCATTCTCCATTAATGTAGATTAGGAATTTGTTCCGTACCAAAAATAATTCCAGCGTATTATTATGGGGTTCATACGAATATCACTCAAGATTGAAGAAACCCTCATAAGCTGGCAGACAGACGTTTCTAATTTTCGAAACATTAATGACCTTTTGATGATTTTCATGATTATGAAGGAGTATTCATTTAAGAAGCAGAGTACATAATTCAACAGAAGAACATGAAATGGCAGACACTAAACAAACGGAAGTAATCGTGATTCAGTGTATTGTTTTATTGAACCTCTAACGTGATAATGCATTATCGTACAATGAAGAAGACTAAACATATCCTACTGTGAAACCGCCCGGAACATCTTCTAAATTTAATGCCTCGTCAAGCGGATGACATGGATCTAAATTTGTTTTACTCTTGTCATTTAGTTAGAAGTGTATGTTTTACTTTCATCCTGTGCATTCAATATTTCCACGAAATTCTCCCGTCCAGCCATTATTAGAGTTGATTTGCAAAGTTCCCGTTGGTCCACATACTCCGCTAAGGGTAATAGCCGATGGAATTTGTGTGGCGCATAAATCATCAGACGTTTCTGTACCCTCCAGATCAAATACCTGATCTCCTAAATTGCCCCCATTAAAGTACCCTGCAGTATAGAGCGTTCTAGAACTTGAGCCGTTGTCCGATGTAATCTCCCAATTTCCATAAACTGGAGTCTGCAGTCATGAATGCTGAGAAGGAAAGATTGCTCTGAAATGATGCAGAACCATTTGTGCAACTGATATCTCCAGACACACTTCCCGATGCATCACTACCGAAAGCGACTTTCGAAATTGAACCTGATAACAATGCATGAAAAAGAGGTAATAATATCAGAAATAACACGAATTTTGATTTCATTACTTTACTCCAAACCTTTTTGTCCAAATATTGTGATTTATATTTTATGTATACTCATCCTATATTTTGAGTTGAAAAACATGAGGAAATTCCTGTAACGCTTTTCGGAAACATTCTCAATAAATAATTATGAATCCTAGAAGGTTTAGATCCCCTCAATTAAATCAACATTGAACAGTTAATGAGTCTCTTTAGTATTTAATAAAACAAGGCTTGATCCTTCAGCCAACCACGAAGTCTTAAAATGGAAGTCAGACCTCAGCATCACGCATATCATCTATGCTTATCATCCATGCTAATCTGTTCTCTTATGAATTTTCTATATTATATTATTCATAATATTAGCAATATGCCAATGTATGTTACATTTTTAGCATTTTACAACAAATAATGTTGCTATATTACTTACATTGTGTTAATATAGTACATCCACGAAACATACCTCGACTAATATGGCACAAATGCCGGCTCTGATACCAAAGGAAGTAGAAATCCAGAGACTAAAGAAAATCTATATCATGGTTATAATGCTGGGGTCAATCGCAGCATCCGTAGAGGTAGATAACTTTGTCGACGGATCACTACATCAGACTGCAATTAGGGATAGTGCATTTACACCAGCTCACTGGTGGTTGTACAGTCACTTCGTAGCCCTGCCACTTGGATGGGGATTTGTGGCAATGTATGACCGAAGGGTACCTATACTGAGAGGTCCTGCCAACTCAATGAACACTGGTCTAAAGATAACCATCATAGGCTATCTTGCAACCATGTTTACGATTGGTGTAAATGAAATGTGGCACTTCTGGTTTGTCGAGGAGATATTTTCGGTGCCAAACCACTGGATGTTTAACATGGGAGTTGTAGTAGCTTTCATGGGCGCTCTTGCTTATGTAGTAAGAGTATATGCACGTCTGGTTGAATTAGGTGCTGAAACTCCAGCAAAGAATCCATACGTAGCCGAGATGTACAAGCTAGCACTCGAAGGAAAGCTGTACAGTAGGTCCATACCATAAAACAAAGACAAACAAAAAGAACCCAAAAAACAGTCAACTTCTCCTTTTTTTATATTTGCATGAGTTAGTGTATTACGTTTAGGGTGATAATTATTTGGTTGCAGTCGTAGCTCCGTCGCTACTTGTAGCTCTGATGCCAACCAATAATATTCTTATATCATCTCATTCATTTGTAATTATTATGGATAAGAGTGCTGATATGGTATCTTTGATCATCGCAGAAAATGAAATCCAGGATAATGCACGAAAGATAGCGCGTTTAGAACAAGATGTAATGAGTCAGATGAATGTCTCCGATGGCGATCTTATAGAGGTGATAAGTCAATTAACTACCGAATTATTTACGGTCCTTGCACTCATTCCGACCGACACTAGTACCGGAGTCATACGATTGGACCGTGATGCAAGAGAATTACTTGGTACACGAATAGGAGATAAGATCTTCGTTAAACGTGCTCAAAATAGAGACAATACAACACTTGAACGGTCAGAAGTGAATTTACAGACTTCTACAGGTGCCGAGGAACTCTCCGAAGAAAGCAGTGCGGCCGTATTGTTGATTTCAGGATCTTGCATTGATTTTGAGAATCAAAGACATAAGATCATGGAATACTTGAATACCTTAGCGATGGAAGTTCACATGGAAAGTGACTGTAAGTGTTATTCTGAAGGAAAAAAAACATTGGGATGGGATTTTTTTCAGATCTCTTTCCCATTGCAACTTGTAGAAAAGATCCAGCAGATTCATCCTGAGATTGATAAGCATGAAGGTAATACCCTAGAAGATAGATTTGTCATTTGGCTATCAAAGAGAATGAAAAAGAAACAACTGGAATATCATCTGAAGATAAGTGAAATTCCGTATGAAGCTGTAAGTGGATTCAGATTGGATCCTAAGAATTATCAAAATGCAAATGATAGAGATGACTTGAAATAGATGTCATTATTTTCTACGCGTTTTTCTCTTCTTTTCGTCAGTGGCGACCTGAATTAGAATTCCAATAATGTGTGCTTGTACAACGCTTATTCCGTAGCTTAGATGCAAACTTGCAGTAATGCCACCCGAGTTGGCTTCAAATAAGTCATTTCGATTTAGTAGAATATGACTAAAGATATTCCTCCGTCAATAATAGAATACCTTGATCAAAATATCAAGGGTAGAATAGCACTCATCGGTTGCAGAGCACAGGATGCAGAAAATTCTTTCGAGTGCTGTGAATATGACATTGCGTTGCTTGATCCTAACAATCCCCCCGATCGAGTGGTAAAACTTGAAGACAGTGTGATTGAATTTCTCAATTTTTCCTCCCGTGGAATTCAACATCGAATGCAATTGGAGAGCATGATACCTATCGGATACAAGAATGTGCCCCTCTTTTCCCCCAGCTTTAACAGTACGAATGTTTCTACAGATAGAGTATTCATGGGCCATGCTAAGAAAATGATAGTAAATTCCCTATTCAATATAGAAAGAGCTGACAGTCACAAAGAATCAAGAGTAGAATTCTCTTCTTTGCATTTAAAAATGGCGGCATATCACCTTTTGGAGGGTATTTTGTTATGTTCTGGAGTTAGACCGATGCCAACACACGAATTAAACCAGATTAGAACCCTTGACGAGCCGAATGAGGCATTTGCCACAGCCATCAAGTCCGGACTTGAATGCTTGGGAATAGAAAGAGCATCTAAAACAACAATAAACAGATCATATAAAGCACTTAAAGAGATTTTAAGAGTAGAAGATGACAAACAACTCATATTTGCCAAGATCGATTATCTTTTGGCAAATGGATTATTAGCAGACTGTTACTATTTTATTGGCAAAGTAGGGATGAAATATCTGGATCGTAAAGGTACCAAGATTGCAGAGCTATATCCAAAGCTTAGTAATCTTACATTTGATCTAAACTTGGATATTGGGCTGATTAGAAAAACATCTTCGCTGCTAAAGCATTCCTGTAAAATGATCTTAAAAAGTTAAGATATGGGAACGGTCAAAATAGGTTCCACATCATTCACTTTTCTAGCTCTTAATTTTGCCTTGTACTTCAGATTTCTAGGTTTGGTTCTGAGTCTATATCCACAACATGGACACCATAGTCCGTCCCATTTTATGAAGATTTCACAGATTTGACAGCGTTTCTGGCCACTAACATATCTACCTGAACCAACAGGCTTTTGAGCCTTGTGACGAATACATATTCCTTTACAAGTCATCTACTTTACAATGATATTTTACCTCTCCGGATATTTAAATATAAATCATAATTGTTTATGATTATCTATCCCTATTTTTAATACTTATTTCTCAATCTGTAACTGATAAATAGTATAATGGCAAACGGGTATGGTCCTCGCATGCGATAAACAGCATCTCCTCGAGGACAATCACTGTCGGAAGGTCTATCCGAATACACGTCCATGTCACAAATTATCCTTCAAATCAAAGTTAATTATGACTGTGTACTGTCGATTAGACAGAAGTCTGATTTGACATAAGCCCAAATTCTACACTATTAACATATTCTAGTGAATTATGCAAGAAGACACCCCTTTGGGAGATATCTCTGGAAAATTTTCTTACCTTCCCAAGTAATCCCAAGGTGGAAATTATTCGTCTCGGCACAAGTTAGAATTTATGTTTTGAGTGCGTATAGAAAATCTCTCGTCTAATCGACAAAGGTAAATCGAAATTTTTCTTTAATCAATTCTTATTAACGTTTCTAACGATATTTTAGAATACTCTCTGCTATTAGTTTCCTTCTGAAATAATATTAACCTGGCTAGATGCCGTATTACCAATTATTGGAATATTTTAGGCATCATGTCATATGTATTATTGTAAACAAAGTATGGACAGGTCCATCATCATAATAACAAGAATTGCCCATTTACCTAGTTTCTTCTACACGGATGATTTTTACTACGTTTACAAAGATTGGTATCAATACCATTATTTCAAATGAGTCTGAGAGTCATAGAAAACTACAGCGGATGCGTCTAAATTTTAGGATGTTTTGATACTGAAAGTATACTTTACCACAATGAAAAAGTATACGTATCAAGCTTAAGATTAGAACCGGAACTGGGTGATAGCACCTCTGGTTCACCAAATTTAATTTGGGAGTATTTTTGTTAGGCTTTAAGTTGAGGGTGTTTTATTGATTTTGGTAAAAAAAAGTACTATCTGATTTGTTCCTGCATTCTGCTCGGTGATTAATTCGTCGTGTAGTAGTGAATTAACATTTGTCACTTACATGCGCTTTATGGCTAAAATAAAATAAAATAAAAAATTGTTTTTTTTATTGTACAGATACTGACTTCGTTTGAAAGGCTTCATTCATAGTAAGATATTCGTCAAGTCTCATTTTAATATCCTCTGGTGGTGTGTCATCCATGCCAGAAAAGCCTGCCGAAAATGATAACTTGTTGCCTGATACCTTTATGTTATCTATTTCCATGTCTGCATATACGTTTGCAAGTTCTTGTGCCCAAGCAGAAGCTTCTTCTTGATTTATGCCGTTAGTATCTATTGTTACATTCAACATTTTGGTCATTCAAAATCACCTAAGGGGGATCTAGTAAAGTGATTAATAAAGTTGACGCAACAAAAAAAATTATACGCCTCACGCATTTAAACAGGGTGGTCTAAAACCCACAGATTCATCCCTTCCCTTCAAATCCCCAGTATTTGACTAGTTCCTTTTCAAATTTCGAGAATTGTTCATCCGAAAGAGGGTCACCACAATTTTTGTGTGAAGGCACAACCATCATACCCATTAACTTGAAATCTACTTCATAGAAATGGACATTGGGGCATTTGCACATCTTTCTGCCAAATAGAACTTGTAAACCCTTATTAGTCTATCTAATCACCTGGTCCAGGTTTCTTTATAGTTGGATGAAAAAAACATTGGTTTTGCTCAGCTATTCTCTTACCGCTCACTCCATTTTTGCCGCTTGCTTTAATCCTCTTATTTTGAAACTGATCACATTATCGGGGGCAATTTTTCATGACTATTGACAAAACGTTGAAGTTCAACAGTCAGAAGCCGGAGAGTATGTGAAAATGACCAACATACTAATCTTTAAGATTTCTAAAAAATTAAGGTGCCTACAAATAGATATAGCTGCGAAACTACCGATTTTCCATCGTAACTACAAGCAAAATGTAAGATAATTATTGGACAATATCAGAGATCAAAAATTTGAGAAAACAGAATTCTGAAGGGGTTGGCTCAATAAGTATGCTTTCTGTACATCGCCAGATTGTCTATTATTAACCCTCTCAAAGATTTCTGTCTTCATGTTGAGAGTTGTCACTAGTAAGATAAACAATATGGAAGTAGGTCAAGTCCCGGATGGGGACTCACAAAGATCGGTCGAAGATACAAATATACATAATTTGCGGTCTGTCGGATCCATTGTACATTGTTTCTTTTGAAAGAAACCAACTCTTAAAGTATTAGTTGAAAGAAATTAGAAGAACAGCATGACTCCAAGAAAATTGATTCTTTTTTCCTCTGCGATATTGGGTATGATGGGTGTCTTAGTGAGCGTCATTATTATTGCAATAGGAGGTGGCTTTTCAGGTCCCGGCCCTTCCCTTTTGAATCCACCTTCCTCAAAAGATCTTTGGGCAATAGGAAATAACCTTGCTAATGGCATGGAGTTAAACTATTCCCTAACAGATCAATCTATGGCATCCATTAACACAAAGGAGTATGTCTCCATGAAATTTCTTGATGAGGGCAAAAACTGGAGAGCACTTCTGACTATATCAAATAATAATTCGTCAAAGTACAACCTTATTCTTTCGAAAGCATTGTTGATACCCACAGGGATTTTGGATGAACCAACACAAAAGATCTTGATGCCTATCAGTAAGTCTATTTTCGCTATTAGGGACATTGCCAGGGAGCCAAAATATTTAGTCGTAGGTGCAATTTGGGACACCATTAACATTGGTGCTTCGACCCAAAGTGTTAGGATTACAGGAGTTGAGAAGATTGATACACCCGCTGGTTCTTTCAATACGTATATTCTTGGCTACGAGATTGGCAAAAAACAAAGCAAGTTGTATTTAGTCAAAGAGTTACCGTTACCAATAAAGGCGGAAGTGTATAATCTTAATGGGACACTGCAATATAAATATGAATTGGAGTCGATAAAACGCTGAGTTCCCGACTGACTTAATACTTGCGTGTGTTACCTCATGATGGATGCTTTAATAAAATGAGATCTAGTTCAACAATGCTTAGCGGGCCAAATCATCCTTCATCGTACTAGTGTCACAACATATTTGATATGCACAGAGTATTTTATATCAGTGCTGCTTGAGTTATTCAAATGCTACAGATCCTAAAGGATGCATGCAGAAGAGCTTACTTAGAGACAGAGAAATTAATGGGTACCCCCCAAGCAGGTACCAAATTCAATCAAGGTGCAGGTGGCGACATCTCTAGAAGAATTGACCTTGTCGCGGAAAACGCAATAATCCAAACTGTGAGAGAATCCTCTAAAAACCCAACAATAGTTGGAGAGGAGTGCGGAGTGATAGAAGGGAATGAAGGTTTTCTAATTATGGACGCGGTCGACGGCACTACAAATGCCTTAAGGGGGGTGCCGTTTTGTTGTTGCTCCTTAGCATATGCAACTGATCCCAAGTTAAGTAGTGTGACTGACGCTGCGGTAATGGATCTGGCAACTGGAGATCTATATTATGCATCGAAGAATCATGGAGCTTACCTGAATGAAAGTAGAATCCACGTTACACGATTTGATAATCTTGACTTTAATGATTTGATTGCAGGCGTCAATATTTCTGGCATCTCTGAGGAAACTATAGTATCATTAACACCTTTGATTACAAAACTGAAGCATGTGAGGCATTTTGGTGCGAACGCACTAGAACTATGCTACCTAGCACGAGGTTTCCTTGATCTGTGCATTGACTTAAGGATGAAGATCCGTCCGACAGATCTCGCAGCATCTTATCTCATTGTACATGAATCTGGCGGAAGAATATTTGACCCCGTAGGAAAGCCCTTTGACTCAACAGTGTACCTTGGAACCGCTTTGTCTTACATAGCGGTCCCCCACACTACGGTTTTCGACTATTTTGAAGACAACATAAAATATTTTCTAAAAGAAACAGGCGCCCGGGCCGGGATTTGAACCCGGGTCGAAGGAGTGACAGTCCCCCATACTGGACCGGACTATACGGTGTTAGACATTCTTATTGACCACACACCACTATACTACCCGGGCGCACATTCAAAATTTTGCTTGTGACCAATTAAATGTTTCTTCACTGATTTTTGGTTGAATACGGCTAGTTCAAATTTAACTAATGATGTTCTTAATTGAGCATTTACGCTTAAAATTCAAACTCGGCAATAGGCCCTAGATGAATATTAGCGTCAATCCCATGAATTCCGAGGAGTGAAGGGGATATTTTTTAAAAGTTGATAAATCAATATATTATCCTGTAACGGACGGTAATCCAACTTAATGGGCCCGTAGCTCAGCCAGGTAAAGTACCGGACTTTTATCGAAAGAAAGAAATCCGGCTGTCTCGGGTTCGAATCCCGACGGGCCCGCTATTATGACAGTGCTTTTAGCAGGTTCTAAAAAATATAGAATTGCAATAGATGACATCAGGTAATAGTAGTCGAAACTCGACACGCACTATGAAGTCGCCTGTGCCCAACGATAAGTATACCACCAGATTCGTTTAATTCTTTGATTTGATTGCTTTGGAAAAGACATGAACAAATCAATTATCTTGATTGATGCCTTTTGGATTGTAAGGGCAAGCTCTAAGCCTTCATTTGATATCCTTTTCATTTTCATCATCTGACACTCTAGAATCAGAGGATTGATAACTACAACCTTTGTCTTTGTGTATTGTATAATCGAGAACTTGTGATATAAACTGATTTTCCGGATATACATCATCCTTGTCTAAAAGACGATCCTCGTCAGTAAATTGGTCGTCGATGTCAGAGGTATCCACATAATATTGAAATTCATCATTTTCTATGTTTTCTTTAATTACTCCCTCATTATGTTCTTGAGTTCCTGCCTTGCCGTAATATACTGGAACAGGACACGAGTTGCCACTGGTTTTGTACTCTACAACTTTTGGCCGAGTATCTGGTGGAACAGGACACGAGTTGCCACTGGTTTTGTACTCTACAACTTTTGCGTGGTGTGAGACAAAAATTTCGTTGCGAGGGCCCTGAATGGGCTTGTCTAACGTATTATTATTATTCCTAAACGCTTCATAGTCAGGGCCTCTATCCAAGGCAATTTGCCCTTGTTTCTCCCATGGCATTTCCAACCTGGAGACCTCCACAAGAAGATCTCTCTCATCTTCCTCATCAAAAATATTATCCTCAAAAATGGTTCCTCGAATGCCCATCTGTGTCTGCAACGTTCTGATAATTCGTGCATAATCTCTCTTCGCTTGTATGTTTCCCTTAGCGTTCGCTATTTTGAAAGCAAGCCAGGCCTTTCGTAGCGCTGCCCACGACTGAGCAAGAGTATAGCGACAGGGTAGCACGAAGGCCTTCCTTTCTGCATGATGCATGACAGCCTCATTTCGAATGTGGCGTGAAAATGCATTTGGATTGGGTGGACCGTCCGGGGAATGCGAAGCGACGGCTTTATTCCAACGTCTTGGCCGTCTAGGACTGCCCTCGTAATAACACTTACGTGCTCTCCAATAATGTCTAACCGAATCAAGAGGCATAATTTCTTACCCTTATCACGTATTTCACGTCTTATTGCTTTTTAGATAATTTAAATGTTTGTGACATCAAACCATGACTGTAGCATACCGTTGATCTTTAATCAATCCCGACCTGATGGGAGGTACCAATTTGCTGCAGGACATCGCCGTCCCAACCAACATGACTTCCTAAATTGCTTTGATACAGTCTCTCCGAAACGGCTTTTTCGATTTCTAAAATAACAGTGACTTCCATCAACTGCTCGATGAAACCGATGAATTAATGTACCGAATGGCCACACATATTCTTGCGGAAATGGAGTATTCTGTAAAACCGCACCGCAGAGAAACATGATTAAAATCATAAGCTCATGAATAGCATGGATCCGTCTCTTCGATCACTGCCCGGAGTTAATAGGAGATTGGATATTTCCCTAATAGAATCATTGAAATAACTATATTTTACTCAATGAATGATCTTCAAATCATATGGGGATATTGCACAAGAAGGTAGAATATTGTTCAGTTTGTAAGAAGGAGCTTGAATTTAAGTACAAACCGGACAAGTCCTGGGAAATTGGGGGAAAATTATGCTCAGACTGTCATACTGTTAAGATGAAGGAATATATGGAAAAGCAACAGGAACTGAAGGAACAGGAACGCATCAAAGAAAGTTATTGTTCTTTGTGTAATATATTTATCGAATCAGACAAGAAGAATCCAAAATGGCAATGGAATATGGAATCAAATATTGTTTTGTGTCTTGCGTGCTATGACAAGAAGCAAAAAGAGTATGAAAAAAGGATTAATTCTTGTGTGAGCTGTAACACGAAATTGGGATTCGTTAGATACAATCCCAAACCAAAATGGGAAGTCGAGGGGCAGCTGTGTAGACAGTGTTGGGACAAAAGAAATGGTACAATTAAATGAAATGCGATGTAAACTCATATACCTTGTTTTTTTCTAATTTCTTTAATTATGTTGTTAATCGCTTATTATTTTACGATTTTCCTAGAAAAATTTTTTATTACGTTAACCCGTTATCAAATTACTTTTATTACTTGAATATAGTGACTTTTAAATCCCTCGAAAACGACCATAGATGCAGTGAAGAAGAGATCACGTTCTGGTAAAATTAATAAGAAAGCTGTGATTTTGGGAGTGGTCTTGGCTGTAGTAATAATAGGCGGTTCTGCTACTGCTTTTTTGTCCATGGGCCAGAGCAACCGTTCCACTCAAACTGGTCAGTTCGATGAAATCGTCAAGAAATTGACTCAACCTGTGCTTAGCAACGCTTCTGCACTAGGGAGTGACGCAGGACAAATCACATTGATAGAATTCGGGGACTATCAATGTCAAGATTGTGCAAAATTTCACAAAGAAACACGTAGCCAGATAATAAATAACTATGTAAACACAGGAGCAATAAGATTTTTGTTTAAGGATTTCGTAATAAATGATAGCCCGTCAGATAACGCATCAACACTGGCAGCCAGGGCCTCGTATTGTGCTGCCGAACAGGGTAAATATTGGCAATATAATGATGAGCTCTATAGCAACTCCCAAGGTGAAAATACAGGATGGATTTCAAAGGAGAGTCTAAAACAGTTTGCAAGAAATGTACAAGTTCCTGATCTGACAAAATTTTCAGAATGTCTAGACTCGCAAAAATATAACGATGTCGTGATGGAGAATGTTCAGCTTGCGCAAGCAATAGGTCTTCAGTCAGCTCCAACTTTTATTCTTGTCAGGGAGGGGAAAGAACCTTTGGGTATAGTAGGAGCGCAACCATATGATGTATTTCAGGGAGCAATATCTCAGCTCGAAAAAAGTTGAGATCAACACCATTTTTGTTCCATTTAACCCGTCCAGTTGTCTTTGTTTCTTTTTAGAATAGAAATATCTGAAAAAAGATCGGTGTAAATTTTGTGTCAAAATAAATTAGGTTATTATTTTGTAGGAACTTTTATTAAACAACTCATTCAACTAGTTAGAATTGATGTCAATCTCGTCATTAGTTCTCATATCCATTGGGATAACGTTCCTTTGGATAATACTTAATACATCTTGCTCGTGCACGACTAGCTCTTTTTACGCTGAGGCGCAGCAAGGAATTGGCACGTTTTATGTAAATGGCACTATAATTTCCATGCAAGGATCATCCGATACTGAAGATGACAGTATCCCAAATGCCACTTCTGCCTCGATCGGCGATGGAAATTGGAGTTTGGTTGTGGAGAATGGAATTGTAAAAAAATTTAATGCTTCTTTGGTAGGAAACTGGAAGTCTGGATCGAGCAGCATGTTTCATCTCAGCGATTTTAGATCTTCAGCAGACAAGTCTATTCAGCTGGGTTCGCGGGGATCGAATATAATCAAAGGTACTGTAAAGATTTTCAGCGAAGACGAGAACGAGTACAATAACGTTGGCATGACCATGATGATATCCAATTTGAATAGGACAAATATCGTGCTTGATGAAGACAATAGTTTTCAAATTAAAAGTCCAATTTTGGGATTAGTAAATTTTGTTGGTGATGCTGATGGTAACATTATCAGGAATAATCTTGCGCGTAACTTTTCTGAAGCGAATCAAGTTGAAAATAGCTCACAGGCCAAAACCGCTGAGGAACTTGGTAGTGCTTCAGATCTATCAACGTCAGAAAGTTTGGAGAACAGCGTTGGGTCAGGTGACGTTGGATCGGAGGGAGAGGACGTTGGATCGGAGGGAGAGGACGAGGAGTAACCAAGTAGTCAGTTTAAAATAATTGTTGGATGATTTTGGTGATGACGTTATACTAACTTATCCTTGTCATATGACCAAAGTTTGATCATACAGTTCGATTTTTTTAATCTAAGAAGCCAGAAGCCGGATAAATAGATGAGAAACTATAACAATTCTCAGAAGCGAAATATGCGCACAGAAACATTTCTAATTCACGGATATAAGATACTTATTCTATGGATGGCTTAAAGTCAACGACTCCTGATATGTCCAGTAAGTCTTTCTCAAGAGCCATCAATTTAGCATCTTCAGTTTCTCCGTCTTGATCCATACATGTATGATAAAATGGACATGAAGGGCATTTCTTGGACTTCATTGGTTCCACCAGTCTGGGTAAAATAGAAGGATTCCTTTCTTCTATTGCACTTAGGAATAAATTTTTTCTTCGGACCATTTCATTCTTTAGGATCTCCCTTGTAATATCTTCCTTATGTAATGAAATTTCCCAACTTTCAATTCCCACAATTTTTGCATCTTTTGGTCTAAAATAATAGTCCCCGTGTTCATCCTCTCTTAACCATCTTAATTCTTTAATATTGTATCGTATGGATATTATTCCTTTTTCAAAACCGGTTATTACGATATAATACAAGAGTTGTCTAAGGTAAGAACGAAATGTTTGATCTGTTATATCAAGGCGTTTACCATTTACGGTATCCTTTAGTTCAACAATTAAATCTGAGCCCATTATATCTGGATGGGCAACAATTCCGCTAAATTCTAAATCAGCTTGCGATACACCCATATTGGCCAGCTGTGTGATTACAAATTCGCTTGCCTCCCCCCTTACAAAATGGTGCACGGATTCATCCGAGATTGGATCCTTTTCTGGAAATACTCTCGAATAGTATTGTTTCCTTATACATGTAGACGGTAGAATATCGGAGACGTGTATTGGGGCAACCCCTAGCCTGTTTTTTTTTCTTTCTTCGTATCTTATTCTAAGATTATTTTTTAATTGATCATTAAATTTCGCACTCTTACGTATCACGATTGGCAAGATTATCTTCCTCTCCTTCTCACCTTGATAATAAGTTAATTGGCTTTTAACTAAAATCGATTAGTTCCTATTGATATCAAAAATGTTTGTATTTCGTAACCACTCTTCTGCCGTTTGGGTTAATATCATGGAATAGCTGCCTCTTTGTTATACATATCGGCAACTGTCAATTATTCGACGAAATAAGAAGCCATAACCCAAGTTATTTTGTTTCGTTGATGACAATCTATGCACTGTGACCTAGATCATATCATTATTATATTACCTCACAATTCTAATGCAAATATATCATGTCGTTAATGAAAGTATTCAATAATTTAATCATGCCAAACGAATATCCGAATAAGGATTCGACATTCAAGGATCGCTCAGCCACAAGAGACTGTTGAAGGTGAAGACTAGAAGTTTATCTCCCTCAATTAAATTCATTTAATTTATATTTTACATGCAAAGAGCATTGTTGGAATGGATGCAAGTCCGGCTGATGAGCCAATTGTTTGCAGCAAATGCAATCTATTGTTTGATACTGACTCAGATTATATAGAACATTACGATCAAAATCATAAACGTGATAATTGATTTCCAGTGATTTAATATTCATCTGGAGTTGGCGTTGGAAAATCAGCGAACGTTTGTAATGGAATAGTTTATCGCAGGACGGAAAAACACGATATACGTGTCCCAAGTGACCAGAAATTCCCCGTCGTATCGTGTCTGTTCAATCTGAACTTGAATTATTAACGGGCTCGGAGGGATTTGAACCCTCGACCTGACGCTTAGGAGGCGTCCGCGCTGTCCATTTTACGCTCATTTCGAACTCTCGAAACGAACTGCGCCACGAGCCCGCGATCAAAGGGTCAATGAACGCCAATTTTAATCTAAGTAAGAAATGGTTTAATAACTGAACTAAATTTATTTGAACAATTTTTCTAGCGAAAGCTCAGATATTCATTGCATAAGTCGTCCTTTGCAGTATGTCCCGGTTCTTTTCAGTCCACTTCGTGATAACAATCACCTCGGTGAGTTAATTTGTTTCCTAGTCATCTTCATCAGAAGAAATCGTATGTAGTTATCTAGATCGTTTACATTTCTACCCAAGTTTTACACAATATCCATTACTAAGAATACCTAGATCTATTTGGCATTTTCTATAACATCTATCTCTCCCTCTTGCCTTCTATAAATTCCATAAATCGGTCCTTAGCGTCTGAGTAAGTCATCTGTATTGGCGGATGTTTGAAGCAATAGGCAGAAATGCTCTCTAGTGGTCCGCTGGTGCCCCTGTCAATGGCTAATTTAGTTCCTCTGATTGCATCAATCATAACCCCTGCGCTATTGTAAGCATCCACTACCTTGAGTTTGACGTCGAGTTCTATTGGAACATTACCAAAGTATTTTCCTCTCATGTTAATGTAACATATTTTGTCATTGTCCAAGAAGCCTACAAAGTCTGATGGACCAATGCGCATAGGTATCGGGTATGGTACCATGGCTGCCACTGCACTTGTCTTGCTTATCCTCTTATCCTCAAGACGTTCTTCATCAAGCATATTGTAAAAGTCCATATCCCCTCCTACATTAAGCTGGTATGTCTCGTCTATCTTTACACCTCTATCTACAAAGAGTTTTACCAAAGTTTTGTGTAAAACTGTAGCTCCTAGCTGACTCATTACGTCATCGCCAGCACAGGCCAAGTTCTTTCCTGCAAATGCCTGCTGCCATTTTGGTGTCGAAGCGATAAAGACTGGTATTGCGTTTATAAAAGATACACCTGCATCAAGACATTGTTCGACATAGTACTTTGTGGCCTGTCTGCTTCCCACAGGAAGATAGTTTATGAGGATCTCAGCTCCTGAGTCCTTTAGTATTTGAGCTATATTTGGAGGGGTCTTGTCAGATATCTTCACCCGTTCGTTTAGATGTTTTCCTACACCGTCTAATACTTCGCCTTTCTCTACCGTGATGCCAGTCTTATTTACATCACATATCTTGATGGTGTTGTTAGGACTTGCAAAGATCGCGTCTGCTAAATCCCGACCAACCTTGGATTCTACAACATCAAATGCTGCAACAAATTCTATATCTGAGGGTTCAATTCCTCCAAGGTTGTAAGCAATAAGGCCTGGAGGGGCAAGATGAGATCCGCCAGTAGTACTATCGTTACTGCTGCTACTATTACTACGGGTACTACTACTACTATTATTGTTATTGTCAACGTCATTTTCATTACCTTTTTTGTGATCATCGGAACTATGATAACGATGATAATATGATGTACCTTGAACCAAAGCAGATGCACAATTGCCAACACCAGCTATAGCAACCCTTACCTTTTTGCTCATGGAAGATCGTAATTCGCCGGTTTAATTAATATATTGATACTCTCCTATTGCGTACGAAGATTGCCTTTTCATAAACTTGTTTGAATCCAAGTTCCAAATAGAATTTTTCAAGGCCTTCTTTTTCCAATGTTTGAACAAACATACAATCATATCCATTTTGCCTAGATATATCCAAACATGCCTTGATCAATGCGGTCGCGACCCCTTTATGTCGGTGTTCTGAGAGCGTTCCCAAACAATACAAACCCATTCCACCGCTATTTTCAAACAACGCACAACACCCCAGAGGCCTGACATGCCCCCTAAATTGGGAAATGGCAATAATAAGAATACAATGTTTGAGAATCTTCAAAGATAATTTTGCAATTTCCGCTTTGATGTCTATTACTCCAAAAGATCTGCAGAACGTATCGATCCAGAGGTACAGGTTATCAAGACCCACACGGAGAATGTTGACATTAAGTTTACCAATTTTAGGACCCAACAATTCGTTTTGCAGATTCATTATTTTCAGAGATCCAAATTCAGTTAATCCATTTTTTTGTAAGATATCCAGTGTGATGACATCGGATTTCAATACGTGTATATAACAATTTTGTCGGACTTGAGGTATTTTTTTTCTAGTCAATTGGAGTAGATCTCTAATACCAACGCAATTTTTTAGGTTGATTCTGTTAAAAAAATAATCGTCACCAAGAGCCAGATTCAAAAACATTTGAGCGCAACCATTTTCCGCATAGTAATCAGCCCACAGGGAACAAAAAGCTGATTCGTTGCAGTCCATTACCGATTGAAGCTTAGTATCGGAGTCCGAGAATTTCCACCATTGTTCTTACATCATTCTTTTTGTTATCATTTTTCGCCGTTTCCATCAATAATTCTAAAGCATTTGGAGTATCCAAATCATCCGCAAGATACGACTTGAATTGATTCACAATTCTCGAATCCTTCCCGGATTCTTGGTCTGATGACCTAAAATCAAATAGTGTTCCTGCCAGTATGTCGTTCAATTTTTGATACTTTGGTAGGTCTTTTAACTTGAATTCTATTGATTGATGATAGTGACGCGAAAGCAAATAGATTCTTAGGACATTTACATCATATATTTTTAATAAATGTCTCAAATAAACTGTGTTCTTGTATGACTTTGACATTTTCTTACCATCGACTAGCACAAAACCAATGTGCATCCAATTTGACACTGATTTCTTTCTCCGGGTAAGGATTTGCAAAAGGGCCATTTGCAGTTCGTGATGCGGATAAACAAGGTCTTTTCCGCCCCCATGAATTTCATAAGATCCATTGAAATGATTCATTGCGACAGCAGTATCTTGTATGTGGAAAGACGGAACACCATTTCCAAGCATTTCGTCATGATACGTAAGACCATAATAGTCTGTCGTATTCCATAAGATCATATCCCGGGGATCTCTCTTGTTACTGTCTATGTCATATCTCATTTCATTCATTTCTTCTTTTTTCAGATGAGATAGTTGACCGAAACTACGGACTTTTGAAACATCCAAATAGATATTGCCGTTTATTGAATACGCCTTTTTTTCGCGCAATAGCCTTTTGATTAATGCAATGATTATTCTCACATAATCGGAAGTTCTGCAATATACTACTGAATCGTTTATTCCAAGATTCGCCAGGTCTTCAAGAAATTCGTTAAAATATATTTTCGAAATGGAGCCACAGTTTCCTAGATCTCCACCCTCGCACAACTTCGGGTCGATATCAGTCACATTTACCACCGTCGTGACTTTAACATTATTTGATTTAAGAAATCTAGATAACACATCAAATATTATGAAGATACGCGCATGCCCGATGTGGCAATAATCGTATACGGTGGGTCCGCAGAGAAAAATTCTTGTTTTGCTATTGCTGACCCCCACTGTCGTTTTGCTTGAACTAAAGGTATCCTGTAATTTCAAATAACCTATGATAAGTCTAAAGGTATTAATTGTATGTGGCAAATTTAAATCATCAACTATTACAAATGACTACCCCGAGAATAAGTTCGAAACAGAAGAAAACGGAATTTAAAATGAAGATAAAAACCCTTGATTCTGACGAAGGTATAAAAATAGATTCAAGTAGAGGAACAAAGTTATTCTTGAACAGACGACCTTCTGGTTCCTACGTAGTTGAGATTGTAAGGGTGAAGACTAGTAACATGGAGCATCCGAGTGAAAACATTAGGTTTATTCAAAATATCGACGAGATAATTTCATTAGTGGAGGAGACACTTGGTAAATCATTTTCTGTAATTGAATACTAACCCTAACACTGCTATTGCTTGTCACTCGAACCGATGGTAGTCTCCGAGCTCCTAACCCCATTAGGGCACCTGAAATTGAACCCGGTATCTGTAATACGAGAGCTCAGCCGTATGATCGGGTAATTACTTTAAGAAATTCATTCAAGCCTATTTTGCTCGCGAAATCGACACCTCGATAGTTGAAACTGCTCGTTCCCTTCCGTCTTCCGACTGAATCAAGTCTGATCCTACCTTCACTGGACCTATTTTGTATCCTAATGTATTCATGCGCTTAACTATGATTTGTGCAACGTCGACGGCACGCGTTATGCTTTTTCCGCGGGCCTTTACTACAACCGTCGGCTCGTTTGCCAGCTGCACTAAAGTAGCTGTGACGTAAGTCATTAAAGGTTTCTTTCCGATAAATATTTCATTGCTAGCCTTTTTCGAACCTGTTTTGATTGTAGACATGACAAAACAAAATTGTTTCTCCCCGAATATAATGTTTGTTAAGATTTAGTTCTGCTCAATTTGATGAATGACGAAAAGCTGAATCCAAGATGGTTTCTGCTATATTACGTCGTTGTGCAATTGACATAAACCATCGAAGTTTTTTAAAACTGAATCGAAAGCCGCATTAATTCTTCCTCCTATAGCAACCTAATGCATAAATTGGGATTGGCTTGTGCAATGGCAATACTCGATCAAGTCTCCGTTCAGACAATAGCAATATGCATGGTAATACGTCTAAAAATAATATCAAGAAAAAATAACAATTTCTATTATCCCTTGGATTAGGTGGCTTAGATATTATTGTCCCTGGTCTCTCGTACAATGTCTTAGATAAGTTAAGTTGCTCACTGTTTATTTTTCTCCATTTAAGAACTGCCATAAGCGGAATATTATCTGCCATAAATAGGTAAAGTGGTGATACAGTTGCACTGTTATTGTCATCTATTTTTTATCTTGTTATTTCGGTAGCAATCACTAGTTACGTTCCTTTGTTTCGTTATCCAAGTGATTGAGAATTTTCAAACAAAATACCATGATCTGCTAGGGAAGTATCATGCCTGTCAGATGTTTAATTCGTGTTGCCTTATCTCCCAATCTTCCGGGTCTAATTATTCCCATTAGGAATGTTCGATCCTATTCATAAGAAAGCCGGTTGAAAAATCAAAGGCTAGAAAATTATCCCAACAGATTGGACAGTAAGTACCATGATTGAAAAGACCAAAGTCCAAACACTAGCTTCTAAATCAAATAGGTTTGACCATCTAGAAAGTAATCAATGTCTGCCCTGCACATATTTGTAGTCACCAATTACTCGTATAGCATATTTGTAGCGACCTAATGGAAGAGACCAATTACTCCAAAAGAGATTGCCAAAGCTGCTAGATCTGCAGTGGAAAAATAAGTTGGGGAATTGGATAATAGAGAGCAACCTCACATGCTGAAATGCTTTCCATTTTGTTTAAGAGCTTTAGCAATTATGACAGAAAATGAAGGAACTATGAAAAGGGAATAACGAACCTATGAAGTAATATTTAATTCCCAAGGTTAGAGTACTAGAACTCAATGCTTATACTTATATCACTTGTGGGTTAGCAATTAGCACATGAGGTTTGAGTTTGAAGAATTTTCAACGGTAGAGGAGGTTTTTTTGTACTTAGTGTCAATCGCGCCGTATATGAAGCAGGTTCTTCCGGTAAGTTCTTACAGAGGCTATATCTTTTTCATAGTACCTCTTACCCCTCTTTCGGGTGACGTCTTAATGATGATTTATGCCAAAGGCAAGATGGAACCTGGGATAATAGAATTCGATATTTCGACTAAGAAATGGAAGAATGTCTCTTCAGTCGAGAGAACAGACAAGAGTTACTGTGTAATACTGACGCCAACTTCTGATACAGTTGCAGACACGGCTATTGAAGTCATCGAATCGATTCGCTAATCAAATGTTAGAGAATCTCTCAAAATATCCCTTAATTTTTTTCGTTCATCTTCCGTCAAGTCAATTTTTTCATCTAGATTAATATTTTTCAATAACTTTTCTGTATTATCCGGGCCCAAGATCTCGCTCAACTCTTCTTTTGAATTAGGACCTTGCCAAGAGTTCAATAATTCAACAACGCTATCTTTTGTATCTGGGGCAAGATCTTTTATCGCATTCTCTATGGCTTTCCTGTAGGTCTTGTCGATATCCTTAGGGCGAAATACAGCTCCCACCATAGGTATGTCTTATCAAGTTTATTATATTAGGCTATTTGATAAATTGCCTCCAAACAGTTCCTTTAGGAATTAGACTAGAGAATGATTACTATAGCGATCTGAATGAGGCAAGATTAAATCCACAGATCAGTTCTTGTGAAGGATGTACTGTAGGCTTCTGATATCTCTGAGTATGGATAAAGCCGGGAAACGGATAGCTGGAACCAAGGCGATAGGTCTCAAGTATCAATCTTTGTCGATCTAGACTCTCAGATTCAGATCCGGCTTTACCATGATCAGAGATACATATAAGATTTAATTTTTTCTTTTTAGTTAGACAAGTTAAAGCATGCAGTTACAAATACAAATAAAAAAGATTAGATTACAATCTTAAGTTACGGTTTTGACGCAGTTATCACAATACCTTTCTATGACTGTAGCACCTTCGACCTTGAAAAAGGCTGTTTGTGTTGCGACATTGCCACATCCTACACAAAAATACGTTTTCGTTGCCTTCTTTGTGCTTTCATTACCTGAAGACGGTGGGATTGGTTCCAAGGATGTTGCTTTTCTTTGGGTCATTTCAATTATATGCAAGAACTGACTGAATAAAAAGTATTGTGCGATAAAAGGATTGCCAATCTTATTTCCGATGGATACAATTCCCTCGACCCATTATCTCCCTTATCCAATATGCGAGGTACTAGCTACCGATCCTGAATATTTGTTGACTCTTACTTCGAATTCACAAACGTATTCGTAAATTCTTGCCTGGAATAGCCCCGAGGCAATAAAAACAAGAATTTATAGAAATTGTAGATTATATTTATTAGCCATACCCTGATCATTAGATCAGAATTTGTTCTTTGATGCAATATCTGAAGCATTATTTGACGAGATGCCTAAGACACCATTGTTCAGATCTAGAGTATTGTTAAATATTGAACGATTTGAAATTGGACAGAGTTATGTTACAGCAAAAGTACAAAATAGATATGCCGACAAGATTACTATCAACATTCAGGGTGGCCGACCAGGAATAGAACTCCAAGAAAGCCTTTTCAAAATTAAAGGCAATGAAAAAGGAGATGATTTACATTACGCATACTTGTCAACCAAGCTGACCCAAACTGATAATATTTTTGTAAGGAAACTGCCTGTTATTGGTGTGAGTGACTGGTTATTAATTTATGAGAATACACTTCTCGAACTTTCAGTAAAGGATGCCTATGATGAATTAGAGATTTGTGTAGTTTAGGAGTAAAAAAATGACAAATGTCTGACTAGTAATTGCTAACGAGTGAAAGCTCGCAATCAAGGCTTAAAAAAAAGTAGTGAATCACAGGCGAATCGCTATTTTTCGTACGAATATTTCATGAGTATGTCCTCTATTTTTGTAGGATCAGCCACTATCTCCTTTATAGCATCAGAATTCTCTACTTGATAACAATGCATTATTTCCTCCCGATCCTTGTAAAATATAAAAACCGCATTATCGAAAACACAATGATACAACCTATCTACCTCCATCAACTCCGGTCTAATCTTGATGCCTTCTTTCTCTGCTAAAAGAGGATACTCCAACAATTCATTATCCAAGGCATCACATAAAATCCATTTGAATTCTCAAAGACTCGGTCTTATTTCCAATGAATAACTACCATTGTGACCATTGCCCTTTCTGAAAAATCAAACAAAGGAATTTGAATGTCAGATTGTTCCAGTATTCATCCGTCTATTCGCCCTAATATTTTCACATCGGACACCCATTCATTATCGCTACCATTTTTGCCTAATTCCGTAAGTTTGATGTATTGAGCATTGGTAGGTCCTTCGTGGAAATTATAAATTTCTGGGCTAGTACTGCTCCCAGTATTTGAATAGTATTTTGGTGTGGAATATGTAATTCCATCACTAGATAATTCAACTGTGAAGAATCTAACATCTTCGGCACCCCCTTTGAACTGAACTTTGACACCACATACATCGTGTTTATTTCCAAGATCAAGCTGAATCCACGGTGAATTTGATTTGGCTCCAGTGTTCATACTTGTAGAGTTAGTGCTGGCCTTTTTATCGTTAGTTGTTACGCCTTTGACAGGAATTTCCGAATCTATGCAACCGTTGCTGCCTTGTTCACGCGGATGAACTTGTGGTTGAATATCCGGTTGAGTGCGGCTAATAGGTGTATCCGTCTTGATGATTCCACCATATTCCTTGATTATTCTGTCTGCTATTGTGGAGGGTGATCCGTTACCATTACTATTATCAGTATTAATATTATTTAGATTAGTGTTAATATTATTACTTTTTGGATTGCTGTTTACATCTGCAGAAACGCTTTTAGTCAACTCAGGTGATGAACTAGAAGGCCCTGAAGTAGAGTCAATCCTACTTATGTCAATGAGTAGAGTGTAAGTTACATATTTTCCATCAGGATATATAGCTCGTACTTCCAGAGTTTTGGGACCATACACATCATTGACACTATATCTATTCTTTCCCAGGTTATTAACGGGACTTATTGCTGTGATATCAGCATCATAGTCAATCACAAATGCATTAGTTTCCCTTGGTTTTTCAATGAAATCAAAATTAAATGTACCCTCTGATGGCAGCTTTACTACCGGTTGAAAGTCGTCTGGAAGTTGGGGAAAATTCAATTTCTTGACTTGATCCCCTTCTACTATAACAAATGGAAGCATCTCGTAAGTATGACCACCATAAGATAATTTTACTGGCGGGATTTTAATATCAGTATTACTATTAGCACTTTCAACACTCTTGGCTTCACTGGATTTGGCAAAGGCGCTAGTTAGATTCAAACCGGCGACTATCAACAAAATTAAGCTTGCTCCCAAGATACAATTGAAAATCCATTTATTGTCATACTTTGTGCGTGTTATTCTACTCCTCAAGCAAGCTCAAAGATGAACACTGTTTATAGGTATTTACGGAATGCCGAACAAATTACTAAAATGAATTCTACGTAAATGAATTCATTAAATATAAAAAATTACAGATACATTGAGCGATACAAATACAAGCCACGATAATTTTTAATTCGGATAGAGAGAATAGATCGTTGTCTGATGCAAGAGACGCCATTGATATTGTCAGGTAAATATAAAAAATAGGAGCAGCATTTTGTTTAAGAATCCCACAGACAATAACAATGTATGGCGCTTAATTTTTCACCTCGATCTTGACTACTTCTATGCGCAATGTGAAGAGGTAAGAAATCCTGAACTCCGAAACCGTCCATTCGTCGTATGTGTCTACTCTGGAAGAAACCTTGATTCTGGAGTAGTTAGTACATCCAATTACAAAGCTCGTGAATTCGGTGTCAAGTCCGGTATGCCAATCAAAATAGCTAAATCTAAGCTGGCCAATGAAGACGCTGAGTTCCTTCCTGTAGACATGTCACATTATAATCACCTCTCGATATTAGCTATGGAGTCCGTTAGAAAAATTGCTGATATATACGAATATGTGGGAATCGACGAGTGTTATGCTGATTTCAGCAGGCATTCAGGGTCTGACTTTTCAAGGGCTAGAACAATTGCTGATTTCATCAAAAAAGAAATAAAAGTTTCAACCAACCTGACTTGTTCAATTGGCGTTGGCCCCAATAAACTCATTGCCAAGATTGCTTCTAATTTGCAAAAACCCGACGCAATAACAATCATAAATCCTCAAGAAGTCAAAGCGTTTATTGCTAGATGTGATATTGAAGATATCCCAGGCATTGGTCCCAAGAACAGGATCAAATTAGAAAGTTTGGGCATCGAGTCTGTGAGCCACTTAGCCAAGTTTGATCTATTCCGATTAAAGGAATTATTTGGTTACAAGATTGCAACTTATCTTCAAAACGCAGCACGCGGGATTGATGATACGCCAATAAGACCACACGTAAGTAAACAGATTGGTAGAATAGTGACACTTAAAAATGATATCACCACTATCGAATATATATTCCCGATCTTGAGTTCACTATCTTCATTAGTTTATGACACTCTGATGAAGAGGAAGTTATCATTTAAGACGATCACTGTCAGGATAGTCTTACATGATCTCAGACAAGTTACTTGTTCACGAAATCTCAAACTATCCTCTACCTCCCTGGAGGAACTACAAAATATAGCAAGATCACTTTTCTTAGAGGCAATACATCTTCATTCTCTATCATTTCTTACTGTTAGAAGGATAGGAATTACTCTGTCTGATCTATCAAACTATACAGGACAGAATAAAATATTACAATACTTTGGGGAGGAGTCGAAGAATGGAAATCAGGAAACTAATTAGAATTATAAATTCTAGTGAGATTTTATAACAAAAAATTATACCGTTGGATTAATTGATTGCGGGAATATCATCCAGAGTTCGAGTTGAAAAATCCTCAGCATTACTATAGTACGGGTATGATCGTGGGATACTACTCAAATGGTATCTTTATTAGCACTACAAGCATAGTTATATGAACCAAACTGTTCTTACATAGTATTGAGTTTTGTGAATAATGCGGAAGATTAAACTTCATGGACGGCTCTGTACCCAACCGATAATTGAATTTCATAATCAGTTCAATGCTTAGACATGTTTGTTACGTTACAAGAGATACATTGTGAAAAAGTTTTTCACATCTTCTATTCAACATAGATTACGTCCTGACCATCATCATTTCGATGATTCATTACATTCTTACAGTTAATCTTGGTTCGTTCACGATGAGAACCGGCGATTTTTACTATGGATCACAAAATGGATGAATTGAGCAAGCTATCATGCATAGGGCACCATCTTTCTTCATGAGTATTTCCATACCTAGATTTTTTAGGTGATTCATTTCAGAAATTCATCTATGTAAAGCGAGCATCAGCGCATTAACTATCGAAGAAACCGCAGGAGTCCCGCCTTTCCTTCCTAAATTTGTGATATATTCACATTTTGTGTTTACAAGTTGCGCTTTCGACTCTACTGCAGAAACAAAGCCGACAGGAATACCAATTATGAGGGCCGGCATAACTAGGTCTTCTCTTATCATGCTAATAATTTCGTACAATGCTGTTGGTGCATTCCCTATGGCCACAATACCGTCGCTTATTGCTGGTAGCGAGTACCGCATTGCCAATGCTGAACGTGTCTTCTCAGATGTTTTGGCCTTTTCTATGACCTGTTCATTAGATAAATTACACTGAGCCCTAATTCCTATCCTTCCCAATGATCTCTTGTTGATGCCTGAAAGCACCATCTCCACATCGGTTACAATATTTTGCTTTTTGTGGAATGCTTGAAATGCGGATTCAATTGCATTCAGTGAGAAAATTATACCATTGGATTTTGCAAAATCAAAGTCTGCAGTGGCATGTATAACTCGTCTGACGATGGACCATTCGAGGTGACTGTACTTGTGTGTTCCAACCTCGGAATCGATTATTCTCATACTTTGCTCTTCGATACCCAATGATTTTTCCGACATTTCCCTCGCCCCTGAGCGAGTTTTCAAGTCGTCAGTATCAAACAATGTTTGATTCTGCCTCTCTCGCACGTTCAAGTATAAGATTCACCATCTTTACTTCCGCTCCAAGATGCTCTGTGACGTGTGCCTCTTTAAGACGATATTTCTCAAGTGCGGAGTACAGGTCGTCCCTAACATCTTTCTTTGTATGTGCTCCTTTATGAAGAAAGTAGGGAACGACAATTAAAAGTCCTGTTCCCTTGCTTACGATATTTCTTACACCCTCTTCTATATTCGGCTTATCTAATTCTAGAAAACAAAAATTGACACTCTTGTACAATGGCACTATCCCATTCACAGTATATTCGAATGCAGTTCTTGCTCCTTTATCGCTGCTACCATGTCCTATGACTAGAATGTCGCAGTCCGCATTTAGCGATGAAATATTCATTTTAGACTTGAGATCCTCTATCCTTTCAATCAACAAGTTTTGAAGTATTGAATGATAACTCAATGGTTTTGTGAAGGTGACCTTAATTCCCATCTCATGACACAATCTTGCACATTTTTTTACTGATTCCTTAAGTTTCATTCCAGGATACAAGAAATAAGGCATCACAGTGATGGTATCAACATTCTCTGAAATGCAGCGTTTGATTCCTTCTTCGATAAAAGGAGGCAGTACTTCAAGAAAGCAATAATCAGTAAAATCATACCCGCCTTTTTTCTTTACCAACTCGCAAATCGCGCGTCAGCTCTTCCTTCACCTCAGGTTCTCTACTACCTCGATCAATTATCAACATTGCTTTTTTCAAAATCTTCACCCAAAGTTTATTTTAGCAACAGCCAGTGTAAGATTGGGCGGAAATTTGTGCTTAGGAATAATTAGATCGCCCCCTGAACTTAGAATTGCCGCTGCTTCTGAAACACTTGGAATCCCCTCAAATTTCTTAACCACTTGTGAAGGATTCGGTACTGTTACCTTTGCCAGTAAAGTCTTATCATACAACTCTAGTGGTATTTTAAACATTTCTGAAAATTTCTTTAGTCCCCCATCAGGATCATTTTTATTTAGTGAAGAAATGTTCCTCACAGAGTCGAGCGCAAGTCCCGTCTCCTTGAATACCTCTTCCATTCCCTTCCTGATGTCTTCGGCCGATGTGTCTCTATGAAATCCAACTCCAACGACTAAACTTTTTGGTCTATATATGACTGATTTTTCAATTAATTCCACATATGGTACTAATCGGTCTGAAATTATTAGACAGGCTTTGAATTCTGGCGTCCTGAGCTCTTCTATCGTACCAACAGGTGTGATGTTGGCAGGTAATTTAGAACCTTTCCACCAACCTTTCTCCCCTGAATCTTGAAAAATTCCCACTCTATCCTCGTTTACAACGTACGCACTAACTTTGGTAACATTTTCAAAATTTTCTATTGTCCAGTTAAACTCCCTTCCAAGAAGATCGACTGCAATGGTCTCATTAACATCCGCGGCTGTGGTAATGACTGCTTGTGCGTTTAGAAAATCTGCTACTTTTCTAGATAAGGCATTGGCGCCGCCCAAGTGTCCTGACAATGCGCTTATTACAAAATTAGCCTTGTCATCAATAACAAGTACAGCCGGGTCCTTTTTCTTATCTGATAACAGAGGAGATATGAGCCTGATAACTGCACCCAACGAGAAAATACAGATGAGGGCTTCGTGAGTTTTAAAAACCTTTGACAAAAGGCTTGAGGCACTCTCATCGAACCACGTTACATCCCCTTGTGAGTCGCTATGCTTTGATTGTGCAAATATTTGCGCAGTAGGAAGGAAAGATTTAAGTCTCCGCGCAATTTCTATGCCGTGTTTGGTTATACAAATTATGCCTATGCTGCCATTCATGAATGTACCTCACTAAGGGTAAAATCTATAAGATAATCTTTGTGATTACGCCTCCACTTTTCATATATATCTGAAATTTGATTTTTTCAGTAAATCGTGGATTATGTAGTTATTAGTTACTTTACAATAAACTCATCTGAAATTAGCCTGCGGATGCCCTTATGTTAGATCGTACATACACAAATATAAACGACAAAATAACCCATGGAAAGGAATATGTGCTGCTGATGCTAGTGACATTTTTTTGTAAGAGAGATCGTCATAGCGACTGTCCTGGTGAATGGCCAATTGGGGATTCATGTAATTCCGATCATGATTGTTCGTTTGACATAAGAATGACAAGATGTGAATGCGATTGTCACAAGCAAAGTTCGCGATAGCAATCTAATCACGATCGCAGAAGGATCTTTTAACGAGACCAGGATTTTCAAGATGCCTGCCGTAGCATCTCATACGACGATCTCATTTCAAGGCGGAGTCTAATCGCGTAGAAAAGTAGGGGTCAGAAATCTGTAGTTTCTTAATCATTTTTGAATCCTTCCTCATACAGCCACCACCTCATCATGCCCCCACAGTATTCATTCCTATTCGAACATTCCAATTAATTCCTTGGCTTTCTTCCTAACCGCATCCGTTACTCTAACAACCACCATCCCTTCCCCTGGCTGTCCATAAAAAACCATCGAGTCGTTTCTTGCCAAAAAAAAGAACGGAAGAGCCAATAGATCTTCTTCGCCTATGATTTCTATGATAACAGGTTTCTTGCTTTTAAGTGAAATCTTGATTATCGAGATAGAGTCGACAGAAATACTTCCTGGGGGGTTAGCACACGAGAGCAAAGATACGTTCTTTTGAGAATTCAGTGAATAAATCGTTGCTTTTGTTGAACTGCTAGTCTTTCTCTTTCGCCTTTCATAACCATCAATTACTGAAATATCAGGAACTATTCCAAATGACAATAGACTTATTTGTTGTGGCATCTCCCACGGAAATTACCTTGTGCGCATTTATCAGATATTTCCTAATATTCTCCGGTGTTATTTGCTCATCTAGAATAAGAATTCCTTGGGGTTTTTTTAATTCTTCAATAATCTCAGGTTTGATTTGCATCTTGAGGCTGGGGTGGAGCAGCTGTTCTTTGATCCTCTGTAGGTCTACTGACTGTTTCGTTATCCCGTCCTTCTATTTTTTCTTCCTGTTTCAATTCAATCTGCCGATCTCTTTCTGCTTGTTCTTTAAGCTCTTCAGCTATTATGCTCACGCGTCCTGCCACCGTTCTTGTTATTTTATCAAATGCCATAGAATTGGGTGATGTAGGCTCTGCAATCGTCACAGGTTTGCCACTGTCACTCCCAACCATGATCTGGGGGTGCAATGGGATCTGGCCGATAAAAGGAATATTGAATTTTTCACTCACCTTCTGCCCGCCCCCAGCCCCAAATATGGAGATCTTATTTTCACATTGAGGACACTCAAGATAGCTCATGTTTTCAATCACACCCACTATCGGCACGTTCAGTTTGTTGAACATGCCTATCGCTTTTACTGCCACGTTCATTGCAACATCTTGAGGAGTGGTGACTATGATGATTCCTGTTATCGGTATTGTTTGTGCTAATGTAAGAGGAGCATCACCCGTACCAGGCGGCAGATCTATTATCAAATAATCGAGGTCACCCCAATTGACATCTGTGAGAAACTGCTTAACAATCCCAGATACTATAGGCCCCCTATAGATTCCGGCTTGTTGAGATTGCTCATAGAAGAATCCCATTGAAATGATTTTGACACCTTCAGAAACTATAGGCTCAATCTTGTTGTTGATTACCTGAGGCGCGTCTTTCAGGCCAAACATCAGGGGGACACTCGGCCCGTAAATATCTGCATCCAGCAATCCCACCTTTGCACCGGTTTTCGCCAAAGAAATGGCCAGATTCACCGAGACTGTTGTCTTCCCAACTCCACCTTTTCCACTGGCTACGGCGAGAATATTTTTGACACCTGGAAGGAGCTCGTCCATGGAAATTGCCCTGCCTTCCATAACTCTAGCCGTTACCTTCAGATCCAGTTCGGCTACACCCAGTTCTGCTATCGAATTTCGCACGTCCTGTTCGATCTCTGTGTTGAACGGACAAGCAGGGGTTGTAAGTTCTAATGTGAAACCCACTTTATCACCATTAATAGAAAGATCCTTGATCATTCCCATTGATACTATATCTTTATGCAATTCAGGGTCAACAACCCTCCTTAAGGAAGAATATACCTGTTCGAGTGATACCATTTGTTTACGATCACTCGAGAAAGTATTTAAATCATACATCGTGAATGGTTTGTCCATCAACAACCTCAATAACACCAAAGATATTGTCCCAAAACTCCATTTTCAACTGATAGACCTACGGAATTAACCTAAATATAGCGAACAGGTTCGTATTTCGCCATTCTCAAATTTTCTGATACAGTGAATTTCTTTGGCTTGGTTATAGTGGTTGGCATTGACACGTCTTAGTTTCTACAATGCTGCCAAAATGTAACACGGATTGTTTCTTACTTGTATTACGGAGGACATTCAACGCTCCACTCCGGATAACTGACAGGTATAATGCAACTCCAAACAAATTACAAAATTTCCATAGTCGTATCTGTACCTTTAATCTTATTTGCTTCAAGTGGAGTGATATTGTCGGGATATAGAAAACCGAATTACACTTGGCATATTCTGCGTCTTCCCCAAGGAATGAAAAGGTTCATAAATTGATCGTTCGAAGCACTCTGCAGTAAAGGTAATGTTTGCCATTGTGCATCTGGACGATGTTGTCAGAATTCCTCCAAACCGTATGAAAAGTTCACTGAATGTCACAGCAACTGAAATACTAAAAGAAAAGTATGAAAGCATGATAAGCCCTGAGTTGGGATATGTAATTATGATAATAGATGCCAAAACCAATTCTGTAGGAAAACTAGTCGCCGGGGATGGAGCTGACATACCACAAAGTTAAGCTTTAGAGCCCTTACGTTTTATCCGAAATTGCAAGAGATCGTGGAAGGCGAAATTGTAGAAATCACTGATTTTGGTGCATTCGTCAGGATTGGTCCTACTGATGCTTTATTACATCTTTCCCAGATTACTGATGACTACCTTAAAAGTGACGTCAAACAAGGCGTGATAGTGGCAAACCAGTCAGCCAGGTCTCTTAAGATCGGCTCAAGGATTCGAGCTAGAGTAACAGCCGTGAGTCTAGGGAAAGGAACGGCGATGGGCAAAATAGGCATAACTTGTAGACAGCCATTCCTGGGAGCTGTAGAGTGGATAGAAGAGGAATTAAAGAAGGCAAAACAGACACAAGTCCCCAGCCATCCAAAAGAAAAGAAGGGAGTGGCTACTGCTTAATTGGCAAGAGAAGTAGCTTGCAGGAAATGTAAGGCTTTAACAACAGGCAAGGTATGTCCGATATGCAAATCAACAGATCTTAGTTCTGATTGGTCTGGGATAATATTGGTATTCGACGCAGATAAATCCATGATAGCATCCACCCTTCAAATTGGGGCACCTTATAAATATGCCTTAAAGGTATCTTGAACCAACGCGAAGTTTCTCCATCATTTAGGAACTATTTTGATGAACGAAAAGCTTTACTTAACTTTCTCAGGGAGGACATTGGCCGTGGAGACATTACAAGCAATTCAGTTCTTAAGCCAGATTTACTAGCGTCATCAACGATACTCTGCAAGGACTCCGAACAGGCGGTAGTAGCAGGTTTAAGGGAGGTTGGAATAATATTTGATTTGTGCAAATGTTCGTGCTCAGCATTGGTTGATGAAGGTTCTATGGTTAGTCATGGCTACGAAGTAATGAGAATCAAAGGCCGAGCTCAGGACATTCTCAAGGGAGAAAGAACAGCATTAAATCTACTTATGCGAATGAGTGGAATAGCTACAGAAACAAAGAAATTTGTTGAGGTGGTCAAGAAAATTTCTAAAGATATTGAGATAGCTGGTACTCGAAAAACTGCACCGGGTTTAAGATCTTTCGACAAAAAAGCGATAAAAATTGGAGGCGGAAGATCTCACAGAAATTCACTGGACGAAATGGTCCTAATTAAAGACAACCATCTGGTTTTAACAGGTTCCATAGGAGAGTCAATCTCGAGTGCAAAAAAATTGGTCGGTAACAATATCAAGGTAGAATGTGAGGTGACGGATTTACAATCAGCTATAGAAGCAATTAATTTCGGAGCCGATGTCATAATGTTAGATAACTTCTCACCACAAGAAGTAGAGAATGCTACTAGAGTCTTGAAGGAATTGGGATTAAGACACAAATGTTTGCTTGAAATTTCCGGAGGAATAAGCTTGGCCAATGTATCTCAATTTGCAAAGTCAAATCCGGATATAATCTCTGTTGGCTCATTAACTCACTCTGTTAAATCTGTTGACTTTTCACTCGAGGTTGATTCTTGTCGTTGAAAGAATGAACACCCCTTTTTTTAATTAAAACAAACACAGAAGATGAATTTTACCGAATTAGGAAACTGCCATCATACGTAGTATCGATTTTCTGGCCTTCTCCGCGATATGATCTTGAACTTTCACTTCATATCTTTTTTTGATCAAAGAATTCACTACTTTTTCTAATGTTATCATTTTCATATACTTACAAACTGCATCCTCTTTTACAGGAATGAAAGTTTTATCAGGATTTTCACTCTTCATTCTATGTAATATACCAGTCTCTGTAGCTACCACAAATTGATTAGCGTTAGATTCTCTCACATGTCGCATCATTCCATCTGTAGACAAAACATGACCATTTAAGTCGATCTCCCCAGTGGACATGTGGTAGAGTGTGGAGGAAGTACAGCCGCATTCTGGATGTATTAGAAATTCTGCAGATGTAAACCTCTGCATCTTATCATTGATATCTTCAGCTTTGATGCCAGCGTGCACATGACATTCTCCGGGCCAAATAAACATCTTGCTTCGTCCAGTCACTTTTGCTACATAGGATCCTAGAAAAAAGTCAGGTAAAAACAATATCTCACGTTCTTTTGGTATACTTTCAACTACCTTCACAGCATTTGAAGATGTACAACAGTAATCAGACAATGCTTTAACTTCAGCGGTAGTATTCACGTAGCTGACAATAACGGCCTCTGGATGTTCCTTTTTCCAAGATATAAGCTCATCAGCATTGATAGTTGAGGCCAGCGAGCAGCCTGCCTGGAGGTCTGGAATCAAAATTATCTTGTCTGGACAAAGGATGGAAGCAGTCTCGGCCATAAAGTGGACTCCACAAAAAACAATAATGTCCGCATTAGTTTTCGCCGCTTGTCTTGACAATGCTAATGAGTCACCAATAAAGTCAGCTGCATCCTGCACTTCTGGCAACTGATAGTTGTGTGCTAGAACGATTGCGTTCATTTCCTTCTTGAGAGATTGTATCTGCTCAGCATATCCCACTTGTGCAAGATTCATCAAAGCTAATTTTCTAACTCCTACTAGAGATTTAAATTAGTATAATTTAGGAGATAGTTGCCTTGTTGGAGTAAATTGGGGCAATACTTGCCATATTGGATTTCCAAGTAATTCGTATATTTAATTCCGGAATAGATATATTAGAACCACGATATAAGATGGGTAATGCCTACACATGGCTCATTAACAAAAGCAGGCAAAGTTAGAGGTCAGACTCCAAAAATCGAAGGAAAACCCAGGGCTAGCCCCATTTCAAAAATTCGAAATAAGAATAATTATGTGAAGAGGTTTGAAAAGAGACGTCAGCCTGGACAAAAGAAACCTGAACGCCGGCCAAGACGCTATTAGCGTATTGTCTAAGCAAAAATTGGGGTCTACTTGTCCATTTTCGACCTTACGGTGGTACCCATAGATCAAATGTTGTAAGCCTTTATGAACACACTAATCGCGCTATTAGGTTGTGGGTCGATAGGTACTGAAATTATAAAGTCAATCAATAAGGGTGAAATACCGCATGCAAAAGTTGTAGCCATTGTAGATACTAGAGAGCGTGCAGTAGAAGAAGTCCTAGGCAAATTGGATATTCACGGTATTCAGATCTTTTTTGATTTCCAAAATTTCCTTAATTCCTCAATCTTTTCGTTTGTCGACATAATAGTGGAAGCAGCTTCTCAATTGGCGGTCAGAAACTACGGTAAGAAAATCCTTGAATTTGGAAAAAAATTCTTAGTTCTAAGCACTGGAGTATTTGCCGATCCAATACTTCTCAAGGAATTTGTAACCTTAGCCGAAGAGAAAAATGCCAAGATCGTAATACCTACCGGTGCTATCGCAGGAATAGATATGATTAGAAGTGTAAAAAAGAATTTGACAAGTCTTAGCATAACGACAACCAAGAATCCAGTAGCATTATCCGGTGCACCATTCTTTAGCTCATCTAAGATAAAACCTGAAACAATTGCTTGCAAGACACTGCTTTATGAGGGACCGGCAGAAGATGCCATTTTGATGTTTCCTGCAAACGTAAACGTGGCAGTTACTCTTGCACTAGCTGGCCTTGGCTTAAAGAGAACAGAAGTCAGAGTGATTGCTGATCCAGACATAAAGATCAACCAGCACGAGATTCTTGCTTCCGGTAATTTTGGTGATATCCACATTATTGTCCGCAATAATCCTATGGTTGAAAATCCAAGAACTAGTATGGTTGCTGCCCCTTTCTGCGATAGAAAGTCTTCGTAGTCTGTGCTATGATACCTTTAGGATAGGATCCTGATATGCAAAAATATTGACAGTTTATATTAGGTCGGTAGAATGACATTCATAAGGTATAAAGTATGAGTTACGGTGGTTATAGAAGGAACGACATGTTTGGTCCAAAACCCGTTGAGTCAGGTAAGGAATATGATGTGCAAGTTACGGAGATAAGCAGAAAAGGAGACGGCATTGCGAGGATACAAGGATTTGTAATTTTTGTTAAAGATGGAAAAGTTGGACAGAATGCGAAAATACGTGTTACACAAGTTGGTAACAGATTCGCAACTGCTGAAATTGTTGATGGAAGTTCTGCAACTGAGGCAAGTTCTCAGCCATCAGAGCAACAGTCAGCGTCAAGTGAATCATCTGAGGCATCTCCTGAATCAACTGAATAAGAACGCACAATACATGATACTTTCTGCGCATTCAAATTAGATAAAAAATCCCATTAATTTTAGCTCTCAACTATCATTTTTATTAATATTATGATCGGAATTAGTATTTGAATATCATTTTTGTAGGGCCTCAGACATTAGTTGTCGATCCCGCAAGGTGACATTCTTCAACAATTTATTTCTCGGGATCGCATATCAAAAGAGGGAATAGAATTTAGAACTGCTGCGCCAGTTTCAAGACATGAAGAATAATATCATCGCCATCGTAGCGATATCTTTTACCGTTGTAGGTACCATGTGGGCAATAAGTAATCTTATCTCATCAAATGATACGATAAAGACTCTAAAAAACGAAGACACTATACTGGTCGCGAAAGACAACTTGTTCAATTCTACGAATCCAGACATCCACGCCAAGACAAACATTCCACTAAGAATAACGATAGTTAACAAGGATTTCACAAAACACGACTTTATAATTGACGAATTGAATGTGAATACAGGATATTTATCCAGCGATCAAGATTTTACTACTGCTATAGCTAGTAACAATACTGGAATTTATCAATATTACTGTTCTTTTCATCCCGCTACAATGCATGGTAGGATCTTTGTTGATAATTGAAAAAGCTTGAATCTTCCTCATTAGGTATCTTGAATTCCATAAAGCAAGAGAATGGAACTTCGAAATGCCGGCTTCAAGTTGCAGTTTGCTGTATTAAGGATTGTTCTATCACCGAATTTGGATCTGTTTCATGAATTAGATTAAAATCAATCTAGAGTTAGATTGTAAATTGCAAGGGTATGCTCACTATCTAATTGTTTCTATCCGTTGGCATATTCAAGGAATTCTCACGGTTACGAATTTAGTGTTGCACCGAATCAACTATATGGAAATTCATACGCACCACGTGATCCACGTGGACCTACCTTGATTCGTTGACTTTGTACCATCAGTCAGTTTTTTGTGGTAAATGCTCTTGCATGTCGCTATCTTCATTTCTTCCTCCGACATAAGGTGAATACTCTTCATCTTCTTCTCGTCGTAAATAGTTGCGAGAAATTTAAAACAAATTAGGCAAACTGATTCATAACCCAACGGATATTCCTTTGCACTAATAGTTTCATAGAATTATTATTCTTTACCCCTTTCATCCTTCATATTTTTTGAATTTAATATTCACATAAAAGATGGATACCCAACGTGATAATTTTAACAATAAGGATTGGATAGAGATTTTCGTTCAGACCAACACTTAAAAGGAGGAATATCAAAAATGATAAAAATGGCTGCACGAAAGAATACATCTAGAAAGAAGCGATTGATCAAACGCATCAAACAGAATAGGCCAGTGCCAGCCTGGGTAATTATTAGAACTCATCGTCATGTCAGGACGAATCCAAAACGCAGAGCGTGGAGAAAGTCTGACGTAGGTGTAGGATAATTTCGGAGTGAGATTGGATGGCCGAGAATGAAGAAAGTTTAACGCGTGTGTATACAATAAGGTTGGGAAAAGCATGGGGTACTCCACAATACAGACGAACCGACAGGGTCTTGAATATGATAAAGGAATTTGCAAAGAAGCACATGAAAACAGACAAAATAAAAATTGAACAGGACTTGAATAGATACGTATGGCGAAAAGGCAAGACTAATCCACCTCGAACTGTTCGAGTCAGAATGATAAGAGAAGATGATGTGGTCATAGTGAGCGCCTTCACAGAACCAAGAATTGTAGAAGAAAAGAAAGATCACGGGTCTGAAATAAGCAAAGAAAAAGATTCAGAATAGTCATTTTCATCCTATCAATTGAATTTTAGACTTCCTTACAAGAAAATCTCTACGAAGCTAATTTGGAACATCATGTATATTTTATTTTATGAAGAACGGTAGTGGTCGATTCACTATTCAATATTACTCAGTGGGAGAACAATATCAGGATGAGATTCCGGGATCTCCCAATCTAAGCAGCTATCTACAGGAATTATTGCTAACGGGTCGTATGAATCAAACTTGGAGTGCCCCTTTACCAAAGTTACGAGATTAACGGGACGATCAAAAGTACGAGGTGGAGAAAGATCGATTTCCGCGGTCCTGTCAATATTTTGAATCTTCCTCAGCTTATCTATAATTGAATTCAAATTTCCAATAGATCCTGCAATTCCGTTATTTATATACAAGAATGATTTTCCTAGTGAGTCTGGCTCTGATGACGAATAAAGCATAGCAAGAGAATCCCTCAGCGCATTTTCCACACCCAGTTCCTCCGAACTGCTGGTAGAGATTATTCTCTTTCCAGGCGGGAGATTTATTGAAGGCATCAGTTTTATAATATGAACTAATGTTTTATTTGTTATAGAGAAACATTCTTCGAGTGACAAATCAGGATTAATTTCCAAAAAGGCATCATTGTCTATTATAAATACTGCGTCTGAGGCAGAATTGAGTCTCTTTAGAGAAACAGCAGAGTTAAACAACCTTTCCTTTTCGTACCGAAAAGGCATAACTACAAAATTAATAACTTTGAGATTTAGAGAGAATTTTGCGATATTGGACAATAGCGGAGATATAGCCGTGCCTGAATTTCCACCAAGATTTGAGATGAGTATAACCGTCCCATATCTTGAGAAGATCTTCGTGATTTCTGATTCATAATTCTGAAAGGAAGATCTAATTCTAAAGATGCCCGGATTGATCCACGGTCTACAATCCACGTACAGTGAATTTTCATCCTCTACATCACTTTTGTCGTTACTGATTACCATACAGTCAAAGTCTGTACAACGTTTTGCCTCGAGAGCGATTTTTCGACCCAGTCCTCCAATTCCAACTAATAACACCGGTCCCATAAATTCAAAATTATCCAACAGTAACCGTACCCCGTTTTGAGCATAGAAAATGAAGATAAAAGCTTTATTGATTAACTAGATCCACACAAGTGGTTCAAAAAAATTGATTCTATTTAAAGGTCTTATGTCAAGATAGATCCTTTTAGGCAAAAATTTGAAACTTCTTTAACCTTTACAGTTAATTTTTTACCTAATAGTTGATTTCCTTCAATTTTTACCTCAGGAAGGACGTCATCTAATACAACAGGCTTATATGCATAATTCCTGCCTTGGATAAATTTATCATTTACCTCATCAACCAATATCTCTCCCTCCCACCCCTTCCATTGTAAATTCCTACTATACGTGACCTGCCTAATCACATCATGAAGTTTCTTGGTTCTAGTCTTTACTACTGAGGTATCAATCCTAGTAAATTTTGATGCCACGGTCCCTGGACGGGGGCTGAATTTTGACGAATTTATAACGTCAGGTTTGGTTGCTTTTATCAAGTCGACAGTCATTTGGAAATCCTCATCGGTCTCCGTCGGAAACCCTGCTATTAGGTCGGTAGCAATAGTAATTTCAGGGATAGCAGTTCTGAACACGTCCACTATCTGCCGGAATACATTTGAAGTATGTCCTCTCTTCATTTTCCTTAGTATTCTCTCACTTCCGCTTTGAACTGGAATATGCAAGAATTTGAAGAGTTTGTCAGATTTTGACAAAATAACAAGGAGTTTGTCCATGAATCTAGGTAAATACATTGGATTCATCATCCCCACTCTTACCTTAAACTCTCCAGGGAGTTTGCAACCGGCATCTAGCAGTTCGGCCAAATTGGTATTTATATCAAGACCGTAGCAACCGTTGTCAGTAGAGGTTAACCAGATTTCCTTACATCCGTCCGCTACATCATACTCCATTTGTCGTAATATGTCTCCCAGACGGTAACTCCTAAGGTGTCCTTTCGCTAGTTTTGTTTGACAGAACGAACAATCACTCATACAACCGCTTGAAATCTGGATGATACTTACCGCATGATTAAATCTAACCCTAGGCAGGTTAACTTTGTCAGTAACAGAATCGTTTAACGCTATCACCTTTTTATTCTGGATTGAGTGGTTTACTACATCAAGTGTTTTATCCAGCGAGTGGGGACCCAGTAAACAAGCTTCTGGACAGTACCTCTCCAAGAGGGCCCTATCTGATTTCGGAAGACAACCCGCTACGACAAGGGGTTTGTCTAATTTTGCAAGAGCTGTTATTCGAGAGAGCATCCTGTGTTCTGTCGATTCCTTCACTCCACAAGTAACAATAAGATTTACGTCAGACATTCCGGGTTTTGTGGATAGACCGTAACCTCCTCTCACGAGAATCCCTTTTATAATTTCTGAGTCCGCCATGCTCGCCGAACATCCGTAGGTCTCCACCCAAACCCTTTTCTTGTTTCCAACTGTTTCGCTTTGATATAATTCTACTTCAGATAGCGGAATAGAGTGCACCCTAGATTCACACGGTCCTGATAGACACATCTTAATTGGAATCAAATCAATAGAATCAAAATAAAGAGTACTAAATCAATTTTATTGATCAACTCTTTGATGGCTTAAATGATATATTCACATTTCGTACCAACTGATTTAGTCAAATAACCATTACTTTCTCTTTCCTATACCTTGCTCAAAATCCTTCGATTAATTATGTCATTGGTGGCAGAAAGCAAAAGATCCAAATCTTCGTTATCATGTACGAAAGATATGGCACCCATTTTTTTTGGTAGAAAGAAAATTCCATAGTCAGCAAGAAGGCAGAGATGATATTTGAGAAGTTTCTCCTGGTCAGTCATTGCTGCATCGATTGCATTTCTTATAATCTTCACTTTCTGGTTCAGAAAGTGGACATTAATAAGCGATCCAAGCCCAGTAACTTCAACATCAATACCAGAATCAGCAAACAATTGATTGAGTTTGGACCGAGCTTCCTTGCCAAGTCGATTAATTTTTGTATAAATCCTTTCGTTATTCCTTCTTAGATAATCCATTGTAAGAAGGCCCGCCTTCATCGATACTGGGTTTGAAGAAAATGTCCCTCCCCCTATATAGCATCGATCAGACTTTTCCTTAAGAGACGTATCAGTAATTTTCATTATTTCCTCTTTGCCACTAACAACGCCTATTGGAAATCCTCCTCCAACTATTTTTCCGAGAGTTAATAAATCTGGTTGTATATCATAAGATGCAGATAAAGTGCCAAAATTTAGTCTAAAACCTGTGACAATCTCATCCATTATCAATAGCACATTATTTTTATTCGCATATTCTCGCAAGCCGACTAGGTAATCCCTTTCCCCAACAACGCCTCCAGCCCCTCCTAATATGGGCTCAAGTATAATGCAAGCAAGGTCATCTTTGATGGTATCCAAAATTGCGGTAGAACTCGCAAGATCGTTAAAAGGTAATGATTGAACAAAACCTTCTTCACCCCCAGTGAGTCCCAACCCTTCATTCATTTCGAATGGATAGTTTACCGAGTGCATCAAGTCAGAATTAAATCCGTGCCATCCCCCAAGTACTTTGGCAACAATTCTTTTTCCGGTAAATGCGCGAGCAATCCTTGTAGCGTACATAGTTGCTTCCGACCCAGTAGAACAGAATCTCATAAGCTCGGCACTTGGCGCGAATTTTTGAATTCAGCTCCCCAAGAAGTACACTCGTATCATTAACAGTTCCAAATATTGTCCCTTGGCCCAACTCCTTTTCAAGAGGTTGTATGACGTTTTGAGGTGAATGACCCAATATTAGTGCCCAATGACCCATCCAGAAATCAACAAACGTATTTCCATCTACATCCTTGAGATTCTTACCGTAAGCTCGTTCTACAAAGAATGGATAGGGCGGAAAGAATCTAATATTGTGACTGATTCCACCCGGAAACACCTTACATGCCCGTTCATACCAAGCTTTGGATAAATTAGTTTTGTTCAAATAAGAATGAAAATCGTAAAGTGACATGTGTAATCAGATTTATCTTCTCTTCAGTTTACTTACATATTACAGTTTTTGCCAAGGGTTTACTGAGATAAAAAATCGTCATGCAACAAGAACAAGTTTCTTCGACTCGATACTGATTATTCTTTACGTTTCTTAAAGGCGACCTCCCATGCTAACCAGTAGAAATTTTTCAGGTGCCTTGGGCTATTGGTCACGGCAGGCTGAACACCTCGCCGAAGCTTGATGCGTACACCTCCGTTCCATCAACGCCATCTTCTATAGCCGCCCTCCTCCTTACGGAAAGGTGTCTTTTCTCGGGAGAGGCTTCCTCCTTAGATGCTTTCAGGAGTTATCCTACACAGCTTAGCTGCTCAGCGTGCCCTGTCGGACAGCTGATAGACCAGAGGCTGCGTTGCCCTGTTCCTCTCGTACTAGGGGCAACTTCCCCTCAGACAACTACGCCCCTGTCAGGCAGAGACCGACCTGTCTCACGACGGTCTAAACCCAGCTCACGTTCCCCTTTAATGGGCGAGCAGCCCCACCCTTGGCTCCTGCTGCAGAACCAGGATGGGAAGAGCCGACATCGAGGTACCAAACCGCGGGGTCGATAGGAGCTCTCGCCCGCGACGAGCCTGTTATCCCTAGGGTAACTTTTCTGTCACCATCAGCCCCCAATAGTGGGGACATGATGGATCGCTAAGCCCGGCTTTCGCCTCTGAATTTCGTATCATTAGAAATCCAGTCAGACTGGCTTCTGGCTTTGCCCTCACCGGCGGAGTTCTGTCCCGCCTGAGCCAATCTTTGGGCCCCCTCGATACTTTTTCAAGGGGGTGCCGCCCCAGCCGAACTGCCCACCTGCCGATGTCCCCGAATTAGCGGGTTAGCGATACGGCAACAGATGGCTGGTGTTACAACGTCGCCTCCATTGATCCCGGAAGATCAACTTCGATGGCTCCCAGCTACTCTCTGCATCCGCAACCATACCGCAACAACAGGCTGCAGTAAAGCTCCACAGGGTCTTCTCTCCCCGACAGAGGTTCGTGGACTGTTCGTCCACGTTATGTGGCTTCACCGGGCTGCAGGCGGGGACAGCGGGGCCCTCGTTGTTCCATTCATGCACGTCGGAACTTACCCGACAAGGCATTTGGCTACCTTAAGAGAGTCAGAGTTACTCCCGGCGTTTAGCGGCCCTTAGCCCAGTTGAACCCAGGTTTTAGGTACCGCCACTGGCCAGGATACAGAGGCCGTACAAATCCTTTCGGACTAGCGACCACCTGTGTTTTTATTAAACAGTCGGGACCCCCTTGTCACTGCGACCTGCGGATCCTGCTCCTCGCAAAACCCGCAGGCACTCCTTATACCATAGATACGGAGCTATTTTGCCGAGTTCCCTCGCCTTACGGTATGCCCGACAGACCTTAGACTGCTAATCCAGGGCACCAGTGTCGGATCTCGGTACGGTCTTGAAAGAATCTCTCTAATCTCGCTTTCAGTGTCTCCTGGACTCGAGCAAACCCTCCTTGCGGAAGGCCATTCACCTCTCGTATGGGATCTCGTCATTACGACACTCCCCCAAACTCGAAAACTTAGACAGAACGACGATTCTGCTTGCCATATCCTGAAGCAACGAGATAGATAATGACGATCTTTCAAGGCACTGGAATATTAACCAGTTTCCCATTCGGACAACTCTGTTGAGGTTGTTCTTAGGACCGGCTAACTCCCGGCTGACGACGCATTGCCGGGAAACCCTTGCCCTTGCGGTCGCCGAGATTCTCACCCGGCTATGCTGTTACTACCGCCAGGATCTGCAATAGTAAGTCGGTCCACAGGACTTCACAGCCCTGCTTCTACCCAACCACTACGCCCACCTATCACATACCAATTGTCTTGGTAGTCTAAAGTATCGGTAGTCTGCTTTAGCCCCGTCCATTTTCGGGGCTCCAGAGCTCGGCAGGTGAGCTGTTACGCACTCTTTGAAGGGTGGCTGCTTCTGAGCCTACCTTCCTGCTGTCTTAGCTCTAAAACACCCTTTTGTTTGACACTTAGCAGACATTTCGGGACCTTAACTTTAGTCTGGGTTGTCCCCCTTTCGGTTATGAGCCTTACGCCACATAAACCCGTCTCCTAGCTTCTACGACGCCTGCACATTCGGAGTTCGAATGGGCGGCGAGTCCTTTCGAACCCTTACCGTCCGATCGGTGCTCTACAGCGCAAGCAATCTCTGCTAAGGTAGGACTGCGATCCGATTCGATGGGAACTAGCGATCACCGGACTAGATTGGTTTTTGACCCCTAATCCCAGATCTGGGGACCGATTTGCACGTCAGGACCCTTGCAGACTTCCAGCGAGCTTTCGCTTGCCTTCATCTTGTCCAGGAATAGATCGTCCGGTTTCTAGCCTTACTGCTATGACTAAGACCCTTTCAGATCATTCGCCTCGTAAACACTGCGCGAATTTGGTTTCCCTTCGCCTCCCCTTTTACAGGTTAGGCTCGCCATAACAGCAAGCTCCCTGGCCCGTGTTTCTAGACGGAACGTACAACTCTAGAAGGCTTCAGCTCCTTACGGAACCTCCACCTAAATCCTTTCGAGCCATACACGTCTGTAACCGGTTGGTTTCAGGCGCTTTTTACCCCCCTTCCGGGGTACTTTTCAACTTTCCCTCACGGTACTAGTATGCTATCGGTCTTGATGAATATTTAGCCTTAGATGCTACTTTCACCTACATTCACTGGCCACTGCCAAGGCCAATTACTCTCGCTATAGAAGAATCACTCATTCAGACGTCTACTGGGGTTTCACCATCTCTGCCAGTACGTTCCAGAACACTTCGACTATGAACAAATCATCCTATACTCTATAGCACACCACATCTCTATTGCATTGCTGGCAGCAGATTCAGTTTGGGCTCTTCCGCTTTCGCTCGCCGCTACTAACGGAATCTCGTGTTGATTTCTTCTCCTCGTCCTACTCAGATGCTTCACTTCGGACAGTTCGCTCTCCCATGCTCAAGCACGGGAGTTCAAGGAGAGATCTCATTCAGACATCCTGGGATCAACGGTCGCATGCACCTACTCCAGGCTTATCGCAGCTTGCCACGTCCTTCTTCGCTTATCAAGCCGAGTCATCCTCCAACCGGCGTCTTTGCACCAGTATATGATCTAAAGTTAGCTTTGACTTTGGTCATCCTTTAAGTTCTACGCGAACTTCAGTATCTTCAGTGTGCCACTTCTCTGTCGATTAGGAAAAATTTCCTATTAATCAGAGCGAATTTACTTGTTCCTTTGCATGACGGTCATTGTAAGTTCTCACTTACTAAGTCCTTCATTTCCCCGATATTTCATGGAGAAATTGCATATCTGGAGTTATGGTTACATACCCCTTTACACATTGGCATCCGGCCTCTATTTTAAGGAGGTGATCCGGCCGCAGGTTCCCCTACGGCCACCTTGTTACGACTTCTCCCTCGTTGCTGACCTCAGGTTCGATAGTGCCAACATGGCACCACCTCGCCTAAAACCAACTTCGATGAAGCGACGGGCGGTGTGTGCAAGGAGCAGGGACGTATTCACCGCGCGATGATGACACGCGGTTACTAGGGATTCCATATTCATGAGGGCGAGTTTCAGCCCTCAATCATAACTGAGGTAAGTTTTGCGAGATTGCCACCTCCTTTCGGAATTGGTACCCATTGGACTTACCATTGCAGCCCGCGTGTGGCCCGAGGGTTTCGGGGCATACTGACCTGCCGTAGCCCCCTCCTTCCTCCGCCTTAGCGGCGGCAGTCCTTCTAATTAGCCCTCCTATTCCGGAGAACAGGAGTAGCAACTAGAAGCAGGGGTCTCGCTCGTTACCTGACTTAACAGGACACCTCACGGCACGAGCTGGCGACGGCCATGCACCTCCTCTCAGCTTGTCTGGTAAAGTCTTCAGCTTGACCTTCATTCTGCTGTCGCCCCCGGTAAGATTCCCGGCGTTGACTCCAATTGAACCGCAGGCTTCACCCCTTGTGGTGCTCCCCCGCCAATTCCTTTAAGTTTCAGTCTTGCGACCGTACTACCCAGGCGGCAGACTTAACGGCTTCCCTGCGGCACTGGGTTAGCGCGAAGCCAACCCATCACCGAGTCTGCATCGTTTACGGCTGGGACTACCCGGGTATCTAATCCGGTTTGCTCCCCCAGCTTTCATCCCTCACCGTCGAGCGCATTCTGGCAAGCCGCCTTCGCCACTGGTGGTCTTCAATGGATCAACGGATTTTACCCCTACCCACTGAGTACCGCTTGCCTCTCCTGCCTCCTAGCTCTGTAGTATCCTCCGCGGCCCATCTGTTGAGCAGCTGGATTTAACGGGGGACTTGCAGAACCGGCTACGGATGCTTTAGGCCCAATAATCGTCCCGACCACTCGGGGTGCTGGTATTACCGCGGCGGCTGACACCAGACTTGCCCACCCCTTATTCTGCACCCTTTTTAGAGGTGCCAAAAGACTTTCTTAGCGAAAGTCACTCAGAGTAACCCTGTCAGGCTTTCGCCTATTGCAGAGGTTTCGCGCCTGCTGCGCCCCATAGGGCCTGGGCCCTTGTCTCAGTGCCCATCTCCGGGCTCCTCCTCTCAGAGCCCGTACCGGTTACAGGTTTGGTGGGCCATTACCTCACCAACAGCCTGATCGGCCGCAGTCCAATCCAGAGGCCATATAGATTTTAGTCAGGAACCATTCCAGAAATCCTCACTTATCGCGGTTTAGACTCAGTTTCCCGAGGTTATCCACGTCCTCTGGGCATGTTGACTACGTGTTACTGAGCCGTGCGCTACGTATTGCTACGTTAACTCGCATGGCTTAATCTCACTCTGATAGCAGTCGGGTCCGGCAGGATCAACCGGAGTCGATCCAAATTTCATAATAGGAAGTACGGCCGGATGACCATGTATTGTGCGGGTTATGTAACCAACGTCAGATTCAATTGTTTTATCGAATCTCCATATTATGAGCGCAACCGGAGGTCGATGAATCATAAGTTGGCCCCATGACCAAAATCATCTTCGACGCCGCCAATAAGGTTACGTTCTTACGAATCTCTTGCACGATTAAAATATAAATCTTCGCTTGTACAATTTTTTTCGATTTCTTAAAACTGCAATCAATGCATTATTTTTCAATGCTGTGGATATGCTTAAAATACGTGCTTATATTCAAAATCTTGACAATACTATGTCTAGAATACTTTGTCTTTCTCATAAAGAAGACGTTGATGGACTATCTTCCGCTGCTTTGATCAAGGCTGCTTTTAAGGTTAGTTCAGTGATCCTAGTGGACTATGCAAACTTCATTAAGATTCTAGAAACCGTTCTAAACGAAATGGGAGATTCCCAGTCTGCATACAATCATATTTTTTTATGCGATCTCGGTTTAAGCAAAAAGAACGAAACTGTTTTTGTTGACATTATTAAAAAAATAATGTCATATGGATGCAAAGTTACCTACATTGATCATCATGACCTCGGAATGGAAACGAAGTCGCAATTAAAGGAAATTGGCGTAAAGCTCATTCATAGCATTGATGAATGTACCAGTGTCCAAATATACTACAAATATAAGAAAAAACTTAAGCCACATGCGGCTTTCCTTGCGGCTGCAGGAGCCATAACCGATTATATGGAAACAAAACCTAAAGCTTCCACAATAGTTTCGAAATATGATAGACAATTTCTGATGCTCGAAGCATCAGCTTTATCGTATATGATCTCTTCGGGTCAGCATGAAACAGAATTCTTATCAGATATAATTGAAAAGCTATCGGATATGAAATATCCTCATGATATAGAGGAAGGGTTTGATAGAGCTAAAAAATACGCGCAAAAAGTTTCCAATGCAGTAAAGTCTATTGAAGATAGTATATCATTGGGAAATAATCTTGCATATCTTGAAAGTAACGTTGAATTGTCTTCTAGTCTAATTGTGAATTTTGTCTTAGGCTTATCTGGGAAAATGGTGGCCCTAGTCTACAGGTTCAAAGCGGACATAAATTCCTACATCATATCAATAAGAGGGTCAAAAGAATGCATGGTACATCTGGGGAGGGCTGTTAATGCGATATCCTCTGATCTTGGAGGAAGCGGTGGTGGTCATGATAGGGCTTGTGGGGCAGTAATACCAAAAGAGAGGATGAATAATTTTATTGAAAAACTAGACGCAGTCATCTCAAATAATAAGAATTAAAGTGATGATGTAACACTTTTAGTAACGCCAGTGTATTTTTCATCAAGTAAAAACTTTTCATTATCTTTAAGTCACTTTTGATAGTCTCATATTGTTTTAAAAACTAAGAACTTCGTGGTATTGTCCAGGATAAAATTTCCATCAATTTAGTTAAATTCACTAACACTTTAATTTGGACAAAATATGGAGCCAAGAGATAACGTTCCTAGATTAAGATGCAACTCTTTATTTGGCAACAGAACCGAAGTAATATTTGGTCCTTCCATCTATCACAGGTGTTATATATGTTCAACTTCATTACATTATGTAAATATTCCTATAACGATGTTTCCAATAACGAATCACGATTATATAAGATACATTTAGAACTAAAGTATGAAAGATGCAATATTAGTCAAGATATTGGTGGAGGAAAAAGCCTTAGTTAAGCTACTCAAGACTATAGGTCGCGGAAGGGAATATGCCACGAGGGCATTGTAGACAAAGTTAGGAGCATATGGTTACGGACACAAATTGCTTTTAAAGGCACAGCAAAAGGGATTGGTAGAACGAAAAACTGTTAATAACAAGGTTTTTAATAAATTAATGAGTGACGGAAAGAAAATTCTAGTGATTGCAAAGCAAAAAGGCGTTGAATCAGTAACAAGGACTAAAATAATTTGAAGCATTAAACATATGCTGATGATAATTCTTCAATCTTGTGATACCATGATGATGATTTAATTATTCCACTCGCAACAAGTATGCCATCAGCGCCTAGTTCCAGAGCTTTTGTAACGTCGCTTTTATTTATAATACCAGCGCCACAAAGCACTCTAGTGGTGGTAGAATTATTTCGTACGGCCTTAACTGAACTAGATATTATTGATGGATTTGCCTTGGAGACTGCTACGCCCTTTCCGATTAGTTCTGGGGGTTCTATTGCGACATAGTCAGGAGAAAAGGCTGAAATCTTATTAACTTCTGCTACATCAGCGGCACAGACAATTGATATCAAATCGAGTCCTCTGAGGCGTTTGATAAGGTTTTTGACGGTCAGCAAATCAATTTTGTGTTCGCTATGATTTATAATTGATCCGACAACTCCACAGGACTTAATGATCTCTGGTACAATGAAACCAGTAGAGGGACCTACAGATTCGTCGTCCACATGTTGTGACACAACTGGCAACTTGGTGATATTTGAAACTGCAAGTAAGCTGCTAAGTGGAGGAGAAATGATAATATCTACGTCATATTTTTTCTGGACACCGGTTGCTTTCCTTGCAAATTTTATTGAATCGTTACCACCAATTTCAAGATAGTTTTTTAAATTAATTATGAGCGGTCTGGAAAATAGTTTCATGATAAAGCTTTTAAGAAATTTACAATTCTTTAAATTTATTGTTAAGCTTTGCCATTCTTGCTTCATATCCTTTGTTGTATTCCAATTCTTCTGGTACCAGAGTAGCAGGATGCACAAACCCTTGATTTCGCATGATCATTGCCCTCTCCGCAGCCCACATCCGTTGAAGATCCCAATCAGCAGTACCAAAACCATCATGAGGTCCAGTGAAGATGCCTTTATGCATACTAAAGACAAGGCATGAAACTATTGGAATCGAATAATTAATACTTGCAGAGGAATTAAGTTTCACCGGCATCAAGGGCATGTGATGGCTACCTCTCGTGTTTCCAGCAACAAAATGCGGTTCATTAAACGCGCTCGCCTGCCTCTTCAGTAGCTGGAAAATTCTTCTGAGTACGGACTATGGCAATTGGATCGTCCTTTCCAACATACGTTCCAGCTATGTTGTGTAATCTGTCAGTTGACGCAGATAGAATCTGTTCACCATCATATGAGAAGACAGAATGGACAACGTATCGACCAGGGTACATCATAGCTGCTTCCAATTCAGGCTTGTCGTGCCACATTTTCAAATCAGCTACCTTTCCAGACATTACATCCATAATTCTGAACAACACACCCTCTGCCAAACTTTCGTTAATTAGAAGTCCGGTACTACTTCTTGCATCAACAAACATCCGCCAGAAGGGAAAATTAAATGCGCCTGGTTCGGTCTTGTCAGCTGCGAAGACACTGAATACTTCACTAGGTCTTTCTTCCATTTCGATTTCGGCTACACCTGGCCCCATTCCCTTCACATTTCCAGAGAAGGCATCCTTCAACAGATCTTGACCTGCGCCGTAGAGTCCTTGTCCTTTTGCAATCTTAGTTGCTTCGGTAAACGCATCCCAAGCAAGTTTATGAATTTCCTTATTGTCAGGTCCCTTTGCGTGACTCATTATTATGTGGATATCATCTCCTGTGAAGCCAACATAATAGTCATAGAGATTCTGGGAATATTTTTTTACAGTCTTCTTTACACTATCCAATAATTCATCACTGGGGCGTGTATGTCCACCTATAGATCCGATATCCGCCTTTATTGCTGAAACCGTAACTTTCATGCTGCGTTATTTAATTGGTGGACTTTAAAATTCTTGTGATTTGAATTATCATGTTATTGTATCTGCCGTATATGCTCTCGTTGTTATCTGGGTCTAGAACGCGCTGATAGTAGATGCTTATTCTAGTAGTTCAGCTTAACCAAGTATCTATTTTGCATCCCAAAATGCATTATCACTATGCTAGTTTTAGAACTGGAAGCATAAATGTACTGGTTGACCAAGTTTCAATTTCCATCGACAAAATTTCCTCGTCAGAGACTAACCATAACTTTTGGAGATCCGTTAGATTATCGTACTCATCGCACAAATGTCTTAATTTCCAAGTCATAACATTTCATGAACTCCGGATTCAATCACCTCATTTTGTTTTTTATGCAAATTAAAAGTCATACGGGACTTTGATAGGAGTTCATTCATACAACCAACATCGAACCTTGACATTTTCGTATTCAAAGAACGGTGGATCTTTATTACATATCTCCATAGCAAAGGAACATCTGTCAAGGAATCTACATCCTTCATGTAGGTCAGCCATATCAGGTGGTTTTCCTTTTAGAAATTGCAATGAATTATTTTTGTCCTTGATTCGTGGAATGGTAGCAATTAGTTTTTGTGTATATGGATGTTTAGGATTTGAATAAACCTCTCGCGTACATCCCAGTTCGACAAGTTGCCCTGCATACATAATACCTACAGTTTCCGCTAATTCCGAAATCACACTCAAATCGTGAGAAATAAATATTATGGACAAGCCATTTTTCTTAAGTCTCTTAAAGAGATTTATTACCTGAGCCTGCACTATCACATCTAAAGATGTCGTCGGTTCATCGGCAACTAATATTTGAGGCTTTAGCAATAATGCCATTGCGATGATTATTCTTTGCTTCTGTCCTCCGCTTAATTCATGGGGATACTTTCCAAGTATAGTGTCATCAAGCAAAACCTGACTCAGTGACTCACTAATAGTATTTGAGACATTGCCCATGAATCGATGCTCATCCAAAATTTCTTTCATTTGTTTACCAACCGTAAATACAGGCGTGAGCGAATTCATGGCTCCCTGAAATACCATTGCGATCTTCTTCCATCGGATCAATCTATCAAATTCCCGATCTGAGATTGCGGAAATGTCTTTCCCATCTAGAACAATTGATCCTTCCATAATCCTCCCTGGTGATGGAATTGATCTTAACAGTGCTGAGCCCAGGGTAGTTTTACCACATCCCGACTCACCAGCAAGTCCAAGAGATCCATTATGTAATAATTCTAAGCAAACATCGTCGACAGCTTTAACAATGTTAGAACTTGAAAAGTAATACACTTTGAGACCTTTAACTGTCAGCAGTGGATCCAATGGAGTAATATCACTACGGCGTATGATAAGAGCTTGTCTCATAACTCGAACGAATAAAACTTTTATGGGGTATAAAGATTTCATGGGTAATGCATCTACTGCCTAAAGATAAGTTTTTGATATTTACGAGAGTCTTTCTCGGACAGGATATATAATGAAGCAGAACCATAGGGGGAATACGGTGTTTAATCATTAATGAAAACTCCTATTTGCTCATTCGATGCCAAGACGGGCATTCTGTGTTCCCTTTGTGAAAATAAATTAAAGAACGGACGGCTAACACAGGAAGACGTTGAGGTATCCATCAGACTCACAAAACTCTCAGGCAAAAATCAGGAGTTAGATAAACTGACCCTGATCAACTCCAGAAAGGTCGAAGAAGACTTTGTTTTATTTTTTCGGTCGTCGGATATTATTCTTCTAAGATCTAACGAAAAGATGGCAGGTACTATAGAGAAAGAATTTCATGGCAAGGTTTGGATTATGGAAGCCGATTCTTCTCCCAGAAAATTTTTGGAAAATCTTTTTTTTCCAATAAGAATTTCGAATTCAAATATGATTTGGTTACCTGGCGGTCAAAAGGTTACTCAAGTTACTATTTCAGATAAGGACTATGCCAAAATATCGCAGAAGGTTAACAAAATTAAATTGATTGCTGAAAAAATTAAGGAAATTGAACTCATGGTCCAGGTATCAGAAGAGTAAAAAATTGTCTAATTGTGAGCACAAAAGAATTTTTGCCATTTGTCTTGGTGAACAGTCCCTAGGCAAAAAAATTAGCGTAGCAGGATGGATTGTGGACTTTACTGATATTGGAAAAATAGGGTTCGTTAAAGTCAGGGATTTTACAGGCACAGTGCAGGGTGTAGTCACAGGCGATGTTCTTGCAAGAACAAGAGAGATTCCTAGACAAAGTTCAGTGTTGATAAAGGGAATTGTAGGTAAAACTAAGTCGAAGAATCTACCCGTGGAGATCACTGTGGATGAGGTTATCGTAAATGGAAAAGCTGTCCACCCGTTGCCAATAGATCCGACAGGAAGAATCGAATCTTCCATGGACAAGAGATTGGACTGTAGAGCTCTTGATTTAAGAAATGAGCATGTTTTGACTATATTTAAGATTCGTTCTGAGGCCGTAAATGTGATTCGGAATGTTCTTAGATCAAGGATGTTTATTGAAGTGAACACACCAAAGATAATTGGCTCTGCTACAGAAGGTGGAGCTAATCTGTTTGAGCTAGACTATTTTAAGAAAAAGGCGTATCTTGCCCAAAGTCCTCAATTATACAAAGAGCAACTTACCTTAGGATTAGAAAGAGTTTTTGAAGTGGGACCTTACTTTAGAGCCGAGCCTTCCCATACTGTGAGGCACCTTTCTGAATTCATTAGTATAGACCTTGAGGCTGCTTATCTTGACTATAATGAGATAATGGACATAGTGGAAGAACTAATAATGTCTATTATAGAGAGTCTACGAACCCTTTTTCCAGTAGACATCAAAAGCACAAATTATTACTATGGAAATAGCATTGAAAACGGTATTCCCAGATTATCATATGAAGAATGTTTGAACGAACTGAATAACAGTGGAGAGCATCTAGAATTTGGGGACGACCTATCGGATGCGGCGCTCAGGACACTAGGGACAATACACAATGGATTTTACTTCATAAAGGATTGGCCGACAAAATTGAAGCCTTTTTACATACAAGAGCACGAAGGGCGAAAGGATCTTTCAAAGTCATTTGATTTGCAATTTGGATACTTAGAATTAATTTCTGGCGGTACAAGGGAACATGATCCTAATACTCTGAGAATTAAACTTACGGAACAAGGACTTAGCACTGAGAGTTTTTCACATCACTTGAGGGCTTTTGATTGGGGAATGCCTCCACATTCAGGGTGTGGCATTGGCTTTGATAGGTTAATGATGGTCTTAACTTCTTCCGACAATATACGGGAAGTCGTTCTTTTCCCACGTGATTCTGATAGACTCACTCCGTGACAATATTGAGCGGTACCTTTTCCAACGTGCTGTTCATTTTATAAGCCCCAAATTTGCACTCGTCCACTGAATATATAAGCCACACAACTGGATTCAATTCCATATATGTCAAATCCTTTTTCGATGGGGTAGTTCCAAGAAAATGTGAGTGAAAAACCCCGATAACATTCAATTTCCTTTCTGACGAGTACTTGTACGCAGAAATGAGATCAGGGAGCCCCATCTTGAAGGCAGTCTCTGATAGGTCTACATTTCTCATGTGGTATAATTCCTTAACTAGAAATTTGTAATGACTTGAGATTCCTAGGAGAAGTGAACATGCCTCATATGGCATGTGATATAATGCTAAATCCTTTAGAGCATTTAGCTGTCTCTTGGTAACAACCAGGATTTGGTAACAACTAGTGTTTGTTTCTTCATTACCAGATGACAGTTATATCACGTACCCGTTTTATCATTATCACCATTGCAAATCTGAATGCCGTCATTTTTAAGTCCATTTATCATTTTGAATGCTTGGCTTTCCAGGGGATTGTCGCAACTAATTATAGTTAAAATATAAACTAGCACTTCGTCTTAAGTGAGAATTTCAATTTGTCACGGTAAGCAAACCCTTCATATACGGATGCAATGTACAGAAATATGCGTATTCAGCTGTAGCTAGCCCCGAAGCATCTAACACAAAGGTACTATTTGGTTTCATGATAGAAGAGTCGAATGTTTTACCATCGTCTACTAAACTTGTTACGGTATGTGGAACATTGTCCTTATTGACCCATTGTACTCCTTCCCCATTCTTCGACACTTTTACATTTCCAGGATCATAGCTTGGATTTCCTTGCGCAGAAGCCCCAGGAAGGATTGTAGCATTTATCAATTTTGTTATATTCTTCGCAGGCGCGGTACTTTCTGGGTTTATTAGTGCGGCATTCTCTACTTGAGGAATTTTGGGAGCGACTAGTCCAAATGCATAAAATGTTGATCCCCCAACTATTGCCGCACCAATGAAAATTATTGCTAAAGCTTTGAAATAAGGTGTCCTTTTATAAGAAGCAACAGACAGCACTGTTGCAGGAATGGATATTATCAACATCAGCCCGATGTATGCAAAAATACTGGGTACTTGAGCACCTATGGTTATAGCTCCGGCAAATCCAAATGTTACGAGAAATCCAAGAGTGATGAACGTTGCTGACTTCGCCTTCCCCGATGAAGGAAAACCGTCTTTAAATAATCCCGAAACAAGGAGAATCAATCCTATGTATAAGGTAAGTAGTGAGACTGCATGCATCCCATCCATGAAAGTTTTAGCAATGCCAGAAAGTGAAATCCCAACCCCCACAATACCTATGGAAGTTAGTCCAATCCCAGGAGTCAAGAGGTCCCAGTCACTCATCGTTAATGATAGGAGAGTCGAAATTCGCATAATTAATCTTTTCTTACGTTATACAAGTCATCTAGATTAGATACATGTCTATCAGATTGTAGACACTGTAATCTGGGCATATTTACCCGTTGAATCATATCCCCCATACAAAATACCAGGGTTTTTGAAGTTATCAAATGGATCTAGAAAATTATGACAATCATGGAATTCATAATCTCTGAGGTGGAAAGTGGGACATATAGCATATGAATTTCCTAAACATGACAACGATCCAAGCTATCATATCACGCAGATTAGTACAAATATGAGATGAATCACACTCCTCAGCTACAGAGTGATAAGTGGATAGTTCTCGTCTTTGCTCATATCTGTTCTGCTATATCCTACCAGAGGCTAATTAACCATAATATGACTACTAGATTATGCTTGAACTGATTGCACTAACAGATTATCATACTAAACGGTTCACTAAAGTACTAGTTCTTCTTGATCCCACCTTTGTTATTGTGCTAATCATCTCAAGTTTGACTAAGTTCGATAACTTTCAATCCCTGTCTATGATATTGTCTGTGATCCAGCATACATTACACCAAATGTATCGCATCTCAGTTGCATCAAACGTTCAGTAGACAGATTTCTCCAACATTGGTACAGTGATCATTGTCAAGGAACTGTTAATATCCGTCTAGTGAAGACAAGACACTTACAGAAGTGACGGCTTAACGATAATGAAATCATATTTGAATAAAACAAATATCCGCTCTTGAAAAAGATAATTTTTCTAATTCGAAAGTGCGATTTTCAGGTACTAAACTTTGTTGTTATTGTTAATAGTAACATAATCTTGCAACTAGAGTATTTGATAGAAATCAAGTCTGAAAATATTCAGACCGGCATCAATTCTAGACAATACTCCATCAGCAAGAGTCAAGAAGCATAAATGATCTTTTTGCAGCAGGTCTTGAATATAATTAAGATGGTCGAACTTCAGATGAAAATTTAATGCTCGGCGGAGGAGACTTTCTTAGGTTATAGATCTGTGGTTATAGAACTGTGCATATATTAAATCATTACATGTTCTAGTTTGTAATGATGGTCCTTGTTGATTCAGTAACGTAAATTTGAAATTTCAGCAAACATTGATCTGTTATGGATTGCTCCAAAGTTATGACAATTGGCAATTCACACCTCTATTTCAAAGCACTTATATTCAACCAAACGCACTTAAGCTTCGTATTATTCAATTTGAGGGTTAGAAAGTGCCTAATACTGGTATAGTTAAGTATCATGTTAAGTTAAAATTTGAAGTCGATGGACTTGTAGAAAAGGCAGACATTATTGGCGCAATTTTTGGTCAAACTGAAGGTTTATTGGGTCCAGAAATGAATCTCAATGAGCTTCAAAAAGTATCGAAGGTTGGGAGGATCGAAGTGAATGTAGATAGCAAGTCGAATATGGCAAAGGGTGACGCATTAATTCCGATGAGTACGGATATCTCGACAGCGGCACTAATCGCTGCGGCAATCGAAAGCATAGACAAGGTAGGACCGTTCCAGGCTAAATTTTCACTGGTAGGAATTGACGATATTAGAGCGATTAAGAAAAAAATCATCGTTGACCGGGCAAAAAAAATAGTTCAAGAATGGGCAACAAAAACAATTAGTGAAGGAGAAGAAATGTTAAGAGATGTTTATGATGCTAGTAAGCCCGGTAAACTAACAACTTATGGCAACGCCCAACTCGCTTGTGGTACAGGAGTGTTTGAATCACCACTTATAATATTGGTGGAAGGTAGGGCAGACGTAATCAATCTGCTACGTGCAGGCTTTGACAATGCAATAGCCATTGAGGGAGCCAAGATCGACGAAAGTATTACGAAATTAACCTCAGGTAAGAAAGTCATCGCATTCTTAGATGGGGACAGGGCTGCGGATCTCATTTTAAAAGAATTACACGGTCTTGTTAATATTCACAAGGTACTCAGAGCACCTCCCGGGAAGGAGGTAGAAGAATGCACTCCCTTGGAGATCTCTGAAATACTCAAAGAAATAGCGGAACCAGCTCAGGATCAACAAGTAACTGTGCATCATCAATATCCGAAATCCGATAGAAAACAACAATCGAAATATGAGCCTCGCGATAATGAATATCGACGCCCACACAATCATGACGAAAAAACTAAGCAAATGATCGAAAATAACCCTGAAATTTTGTCAACAGTGAAAGAGGTATTTCCGCAGATCAACGAGACCTTGGAAGCTGTAGTATTAGACAATTCTATGAAAACACTCTTGAAAATACCTGTCTCTGATATAGTTAAGAAGCTTGACACTGCAGAGGGTGGGAAAATACTAGTCATGGATGGCATCATAACTCAACGTTTAATCGATGCCGCTGATAAGGTTGGAATCGAGTACATTGTGGGACACAGAACTGGAGAATTAAAGAAATCCACCGACATTAACATTATTACATTCAGCCAAATGGGCGTTGGTAATTAAAAATGATATGCGACATATCAAACTAGAATATATTGTCACTCTTGCCAAATTATTGACTAAGGGAGCTGGCAGGGAATTCATAGAAGCGACGAGCACAAGTATTGCTACTGAGATTAATAAGTCACAGCAAGCAGCATCAAAAATAATCTTAGATCTTGAAAACCTAAATTTTATCGAACGTGTCAAGAAGGGTCATGGATATAGAATTCATGTTACCGATGAGGGGCTTATGGCAGTTAAAGACGTTTCCTCCATGCTGATGACTGCTGTTGATTCTTCAACAAAATCAATGATGATAGAAGGAACTATCGTCTCTGGCGTGGGCGAAGGAGGATATTACATGGCACTTGACGGCTATCGAAAACAGTTTAGAACCAAATTAGGTTATGTTCCCTATCCCGGTACACTGAATGTTAAGATTTCAGGTAATCCTTCAATAAGGAACAGAGAGAAAATTGAATATATGCCATATATTTTCATAAAAGGATTTAGCGATTTAAAACGGACATATGGCTGGGTGAAATGCTTCCCAGCAATCATCAACGAGAACGGAGCGATTCAAGCACACCTCTTGCTGCTTGAAAGGACACACTACGACAAAAGTATGGTAGAAATGATTGCGCCTGAATATCTAAAAGGGCAACTCGGATTAGCGAATGGAGATGGAATTAAGATTCTTGTTAGAGTTAAAGACTGATTTCCTCATCCCTAAATATCGTAAATGGATGTACCTAGTTCCTCTTTTATAGAAGTACTTTTTATTTTAGGAGTAGGCGTATTCAATCTTATTACCTGAACATCGAGACCACGCTTTCGACAGTTCATTGCTATCTCCTTCTCCCCGTGTGCCTGATCATAACCCAGTGCGATTATATCAGGCTTTACGTATTCAACTGTTCGGTAAAGCGTACTTTCAAATCCTATTAGGGCAACATCTACGAATTTTATTGATGATACTAATTCCTTTCGAAGGACTTCGTCATGATATATTACTCGCGAACTATTGATTTTCATAGCTGTGGAAGTTCGGGCTATCACAGCTACTAAGACATCACCATAGGACTTGGCAGCCTTTAAAGTATGGATATGACCAGGATGCAAGATATCAAAGACGCCGCCTACTAAAACTACCTTAATTGAACCTCTGCCAAGAAATGATAATGAAACAGGATCCGTAAGATCAACAAATCCTAATTTGTTCAGTTTCTTCAATCGAGAGTTGAAGAGATCTTCGGGAACCATTGTTCTGCTTTTAAAATAGTCATAAGGTGTAATCCCTGAATCAAATCCTGAAGAATAAATTGATACCAAGATAGCTTTATCAAGAGGGTCCATAGTAAGCCGTTCCCAATGTAATTATTTTTCATTCCTATTTAGTTCATATTTATTGATTTGCAAGCACTGTAGACAGAACGCTATTTGAGTGAATTGATGCCCTAAATGGGGGATTTCAAACTATAAGATGCGTTAGATGTTCACAGCTGACTTGATTTCTTTACATCTTTTCCTTAGAGAAACCGTAGAAATATCTGCAACTTGGCATATTTCCACCTGTCTGAGAAACTCATTACAATTTTGTGATGCAAGATATATTACAGCTCCGGCGAGAGCTCTTGGGTTCTTTCCAATAGAAATTCCATTGTCTTGCACAAGTGAATATATTCTCAGTGCGTCCCTTTTGGTTTTTTCAGAAAGCCTCAATCGATTGGCTATAAGCGTTACATAATCAGTGCCATGGAGTACCGGAATTTGCAGCGAGAGCTCCCGTAATATTAATTTGTAATGAGACATCACGTCTTTGCTAGTTAGATTACAAACTGATGCTATATCGGATACTGTTTTTGGGGTCGCAGTTTCTCTACACGCCGCATATATCGCCGCACCGACTAGACCTAAGGTTGATCTTCCTTTTGCTAGCTTTTTAACAGCGGCCTTTCTGTAAATGTACGCGGCACTTTCCATAACTGCTTGACTAAGATATAATTTGTCACCAAAATTGTTTAGAAATTTCAATGCCTTTTCCAAGTTTCTCGAAATTGAATCATTGAGTTGTGAACGATTGTTCCAGGTCCTCAATCTTTGAATGCTCACTCTCTGAATTGGATCGAGTACCTTTCCTCGAGCATCAGTATCATTCATGCCTATCAATGTTGAAAGTCCCTTGTGATGTATAGCAAGAGATTCTGGCATTCCCGTCCGAGATCTATCACTGTATCCGGTTCTGGAAGAATACGAGTTGTCTTCACCATTGTAAAGTCGTTCGGTGGATACACAACCACAAGTGCTACAAACGTATTCGCTAGACAACATATCAAAGATTAACGTATCATTGTTGCATTGACCGCAACACAATGCGTCGTTAGTTTTGGTAGAGTTAGAATTAGCAGTACTAGTTTCAGCTTGAAGAGACTTATCCACCCTTATTTCCATTTAGACGGAGATGATCAGTACTTCTATTATCCATAGTTTTTCTAGAAATCAGAAATTTCTATATTATGACTAAGCTTTGTTCGTTTTTCTGATTATAATATCATAAAACTTTTAATATCTTAATAATATTGAAATTGTGTCCCACAGTGATATATAAAGTGTGTCCTAAAGAGTGTAGAGACAAGAGCCTTGTCTGCATTTTGAACATCATAGCCTCCCATTCAAGTAACACTTGTAGTTGTCGTGTTAAAAGACTTTTTAAAAAAATCCATCTTTTAAGATGATAGTATAAAGACATAGTGTAATGAGTACTATATCAATTCAAACTCTTTGAAACTGAATTCACGAATTACCATTCATGTTATATATTTAAATCCAATTACAAAATTGACACCTTCCATCTCTAAGCATTCTCCCGACCGTCAAGATACAAATTAAGATCTTGTAAGATGAATCATATTTGTACTGACTCATTGATGTAAATCGAAGTTCATCCAAAAGAACGAAATAGAGGCAAAAGGAACAGTTCATTTTATTATGGAGTCCTTCTGATGCTAATTGCATTTAACTCTTATAATACGTGAACATCTTGAATCTTGTATGATTCCAACTAATTGCTCAGTTATTAATGAAGGTAGGCAATGTGGATTAGCTTCTACTTGCGTAATATCAGTTGCGACAGATGGTGAAGAATACATGATAGGAACTTTATGTGATGATCACTTTGTGGATTTTAAGAAGCAAATAAAATATATGCAGGAAATTGGAAAGCTTCCCAAAGGCAACGTTCGGTTTCAAGTGATTAAACCAGTCGGGACTGATTGCGTCTTAAATTCTAAGAATTGCTCTTAGAATAGTCATTACAAAGATTTATCCTTACTGTCCTGTAAATAGTAGATAAAATAAAATTTATCAATCAGATGCATAACACTCAATAAGTCTATTGATATAGACGATATTTGCACTGAATTCTTCAATTGGTTTAATTTTGTGGTCTATCTAGTTCGTCCTGCTCACTGAAATGGATTTTTTATCGCATAGTAACAATTTTAGAATCTATTATCTTCGTAGCTTTCATACTGTTAAAATATCTACAAAAAGAGGTCATTGGATGAATACTTTGTTTTTTGAGATTAATGTTTCTATCAGATAGTTTCACTCCCATTAAATGCGATGTTATCCTTCAATTTTCCGAATATGAAGAATAGAAGTAGATATGAGGTTATTGCGGCTATCTTGAAATCTGCTAATAGAGAGGAAACGCGGACGAAAATAATGTACAAAGCAATGTTAAGTAACGATCAGTGTAAGATATATCTTGATTCTCTGCTACAAAGTGGCCTCATACAAGAAGTGTATAATGGCACAAAGATGGTCTACAAAATTACCCACAAAGGTAACACGTTCTTGTCATATTATGATCAGATGAAGGAATTATTGCCAGTCGGTTTGGAAGAGAATTACACAGAAGAGTACTACAAACTTAGTACTTAATTACAAAGACCGGAGCACTTGTAACCGTTGACTATTTGAAAGCTTAACCCCAAATGCACCCAGTGACGGCATAACACATTTTAAAATAAGGGTACCACTAATTACTACAAACTTAAGGTATATATCGCAAATAGACTTGTATCGTTGGATATCGTCATCGCGATTTACGATGATGAAGGACAGCGCAAAATTATTCTTCAGCAATCTCGAAACATCATAAAGATTCATGCCTTCGTTGGTCATCATGTTTTGAAGTGAATGCAATCCCATCAAATTAAGGGTCTTCTTTTTTTCCTTAATTTTTTGAAGGTCCAACAGAGAGGTAAGCTCAGTACAGACAGCTCTGTTGCGGAGGTTTCTTTCATTTCTCTTGAGTTTTTGCGATTCGAATTTGAAATGTAGGAACCCAGAGCTCTTTCCTGTAGTCCTATTTATTGGAACACTAATTATTTGATTTAATGAATAAAGAATCGAAGATCCACTCACGACTATTTCACCGTCCTTGTACATAAACTCTTTAATTGTTCTTTCCAGAAATAGCAATGGCAATATATGTGACAGTATTTTATCAGCTTTTACTATCACAATATTACCTTCATGATACCCCCCACCTAGTGCCCGATCCAGATCTGTAAAGCCACTTTGCATAGAAATGTTACTTCCTCTGAATACTATGTGGGTACCTAATCGATTGTCTAGATTATGAATAAGACTATTATATTCAAGTGGCAAATATTTACTAAAGCACTTAAATACACCCCCCTTTAGAGAGAAAAGGTAAGTAGTTTTTTCTATAGGGACGCCTCTTAGCTTTGTAATCGTTATCTTTCTGATTGCAGTATTATCGGAAATATCGTTACTTAGTTCCACTATGCCATCAGCAATATAATCTAAGCCAGAGTCTTGGACACCTTCGGTAATAAAAATTATTCTTGCTCCTGCCCTTTCCCTCCAAGTTTGAAGAACGCGTTCATTGTTAATCCGTGATTCTTTGTCCATTAAAGATGCTATTGCATCCCAACTATCGATTATGATAATAGGGCTTTTGATGTCCATTAATTGATTCGTAATTCTTTCAAAAAGTGATTCTGGTTCGTCTAGACGTGCATCCTCAAAACACGGATGAACTGGATGTTCCTCAGAACTTGCGTATTGATTTAAACTATCCTGTTTTTTCACAAACTTTGACAGCCAAGGATAATAGTCAAAAAGTTGCGTCGGGGAAGTCCTCGTTGAGATGTAAAAAAAATTGTCAGTTGCTTTTAATGACCTTAATATAGTGAGTGAAAGGGCAGTTTTTCCACTCCCATATTTTCCCCTTATTAGCAGTGAATAAGTGTCACGTTGCAGGAACTGCTTTAATTCTGGGGGAATGTCATTTGAATCTATACTAGGTTTTGACATTTTTCATCTTTGTTAAATGATATACTGTTGTGATATATTGACATTTAATAGGTCTTTTGATAGACTTTCCAATGATATTTCATAAGTTGATTCATTTTATCTACTCCATCAAAGAGTATATCGAAGGGGGTGAAATAGACTTTAACGGACATCCTAAATGAATGAATGTAGGAAAGGGTAATAACTCAGGTTCAATGGGTTGCAAAATAGACTTCGGTACTTTAAAATAAAGTGCGTTAGAGGATTTGATCATGGTAAACATAATAGTTACGAAAGAGGACGTCTTCCACTCTGATAGTCCATTTATCGCAATGGGCATTTTTAAAGATGATATAGATTCGTTTACTCTCGACCAATTCAATAACGACGCAGAAAACTTGAAGAAGGATGTGATTTCAAAGGGAGAATTTAAAGGAAATTTTGGTGACGCTTGTCTTTTGCATATAAACAACCATAAAGCAGTAACGAAAATCTTTTTGGTGGGTCTAGGCAATAAGAAGGATTTTACACATGAATCAGCTAGATTACTCGCTGGCAAAGTCGTTCAAAAAGTAAAGGAACTTGGAAGCCAAGAGTTTTCACTTGCTTTAGTGAATGAATTGAGTAACGACTTCATTTCTTCATTAGTCGAAGGTTTGAAATTAGCAGACTATTCTTTCAATAAATATAAGACAGACAAAATAAAAAATTATCAGAACGAAATAGAAAATGCCTATATCATTGCATCAGATGATAACGAGGGACTCGAAAAAATAGCGAAACAAGCTTCTATAATTTCCGATGCTGTGAATTTCGCTCGTGACCTTGGAAATCTTCCTCCCAATGACTGTTCACCATCAGATCTGGCAAGATTTGCGACCGAAGGTGGGAACATTCCTAACGTTAATGTGAGTGTGATTGAATATGACGATTTGAGATCTCGTGAATTAAATGGAATCATTGCAGTTGGTGGAGGAAGTAATCATCTTCCAAAGTTAATAATAATGGAATACTTTGGAACCAAATACAAAGAAGTCCGTTGCCTTCTCGTAGGCAAGGCAGTGACTTTTGATACTGGTGGAATTTCCCTTAAGCCCTCAGAGAAGATGGATGAAATGAAATTTGACAAATGCGGTGGCTGTGACGTTATCGCAATAATTAAGGCAATAGCACAGCTTTGCCTACAGATCAACGTTGTTGGCATCATACCTGCAGTAGAGAATATGCCTTCAGGGTCTTCGTATAGACCTGGGGATATCATTAAGATGTATAATGGAAAAACTGTGGAAGTGGGAAACACTGATGCGGAAGGTAGGATAATTTTGGCCGATGCCTTGTCATATGGAGTAAAGACATATTCACCTGCCGCTATTATTGATATGGCAACACTAACAGGCGCCTCCATCATTGCACTAGGATCAAACGTGGCCGCATTATTAGGCAATGATCCGAGATTAGTCGATAAATTAATTCATGCTGCGAACCAATCAGGTGAAAAATTGTGGCAACTTCCCATCTTCGAGGAACACGAAGAGCAACTGAAAAGCTCTATTGCAGACATGAAAAATATTGGAGGAAGATCCGCAGGTGCTATAACCGCTGCGGTTTTTCTCTCAAATTTCGTTGATAAAACTCCATGGGTCCACCTAGATATTGCTGGAACGGCTTGGTTCCAGGAAGGATCTTCTGAGAAGACCTATATTCCGAAAGGAGCAACGGGATTCGGAATTAGGACGATCATTAGACTATTAATGGAAATGTCCACTTTGCAGGCATAACGGTATAATGAAAACGCCTTGAGTTTGAATTGTTAAAAAATTAAAGTACATCAACAACAATTATTCATTAATGCCAATTCTACAACTTAATGAGATAATTAATATGCTGCGTGAATTGGGGATTCAGAGCAGAGCGGGCGTTCTTGATTCTGACATTGACGAAGTTTACAAACCATATTATGAGCAGTGGTTGGCAAATAGGGATGGTTTCGTAAAAATACTAACGGGGTATATTGATTATGTTGGTACCGAGGAGATAATGAGACTTGGACCTTTTCACAATATGTACTGTCTTATACACAATACTCATTTGATGGAGACTCACCCCGATCACTGTAAATTGTTGAATGCTCTTCTATATTACAAGTTGAATAAAGGAAAAGTGAATGAGGTCGGTTGGTATGGAAGTATTCTTGCCGAGCGACTAAACAATGACAATATTTTATGCTCTAGAATTAGTAGAAACATTGTCGATGAAGAAGTTAGATCAATCTCGATACGAGTAGTTAACTATGGATGTCTCATTCAGACTAAAGTATGGGATCCCAAGGGTTTTGTGACTATATACGACATAATTGACAGTATCGGGAAAGGTGTCAAGAATTTGTTAGAAGAGATTCATATAGGCGAAGAAATTAGTAATTGACTCTAGTACTCGAAAAGATGTTTTCGAGTATTAGAGTCATCATTTACTGCGAGCAAGGTCTAGTTCATAATATTAATTCAATACAAATTGGATTCGTTTGAATTCTAATGCCAGCACTGCTGCCTTCCCAACCGCTCACGCAGATCAGTAACACAGCAGCGACGATAGGTTTGACTTCCGGGTTCGGAAAGGGACCGGGTCGCGCCCTATCGCTATGGCCGGCTTAGCTATCTTTTGCCTTCTCCTAATTTAATCCTATTGTGTTGAACACACCCGACATGAGAAAGGGATTCCTTAACAGAGTAGGACGTTTTTTGTATCGAGTCGAGTCTAGATGCTGAATGGTATCGAAAAGCCCTCTAGAAGTAAAAACTCAACGATTATAATATCTTGCTAATTACAATTTTTCAATAATAATGGAATCCCATTCTACCTCTACACATCGTGTAGCAGTCTTAGACGAAGACCTATGTAAACCAAAGAAGTGTGGTCTAGAATGCATTGTCTACTGTCCAGTAAACAAGACTGGAGGTGAATGTATAATTCAGAGAGAAGATGATGGAAAGGCAGTTATTTCAGAAGATTTATGCACTGGATGCGGAATTTGTGTGAAGAAATGTCCCTTTGAAGCTATTGTAATAGTCAACCTTGCAAAGGAACTTGGAGATCATAAGATTCACCAATACGGTATCAATTCGTTCAGAATATATCACTTACCTACACCCAAGAAAGGTACTGTGATTGGTCTCTTAGGAAGGAATGGTATGGGTAAGTCTACAATAATAAATATTCTATCAGGAAACATTATACCCAATTTAGGAAAATATGATAACCAATTAGCGTGGGATGATATTCTTGATAACTTTCGTGGTACAGAACTAAAATCTCATTTTGAAAAAATTTCTTCGGCAACCTTAAGAGTATCAATTAAGCCCCAACTTGTTTACCTAATTCCTAAAACTTTTAAGGGAACTGCGCGCGAACTTTTGAAAAAATATGATGAAAGACATGTTTTTGATACTCTTGTAAACGATTTGGGATTGACAAACATACTAGATAATTCAGTATCCCAGCTGAGTGGAGGAGAATTGCAACGCTTGGCAGTAGCGGTAGCATTTAGCAAAGATGCAGATTATTATTTCTTCGACGAACCATCGTCATATAATGATATTTACCAACGTTTGCAAGTAGCAAGAGTCATCAAAAGGCTAGCCGATGAAGGCAAGAGCGTTATGGTAGTTGAACATGATTTGACTTTGCTGGACTATCTTTCTGATTATATCCATATCTTGTATGGTGAACCTGGTGCGTATGGAATCGTATCTCCATTGCAGAGCATCAAGGTAGGAATCAACAATTTTCTTGAAGGCTTTATCCCATCGGAAAATATTAGATTTCGTGATAGATCATACAAGTTTGACAATTCAGGACAAAATGAGGATGTCGTGCTTGAAAAACCACTCGCCAAATATTCAAATTTAACGAAATCATACCATTCCTTCAAATTAACTGCGAATTCTGGACAAATTCGAGAAGGAGAGATTGTTGGATTGGTCGGAGCTAATGCATTGGGTAAAACGACTTTGATGAAGATGATCGCAGGGATTGAAAAGCCTGATTCAGGAAATATTGAGATGAGTGCCAAGATTTCATATAAGCCCCAGTACCTTCAACAAGATCATGATGGCGACACAAGATCGCTTCTTTCAACTGCTTATCAGGCACCAATAGAAGGTTCTGCAGTTGAAAATCACATTCTCATTCCAATGGGAATCAAGAGGTTATACGACAAGAATATCAATACTCTTAGTGGAGGAGAACTGCAGAAGGTAGCCGTATGTGCCACGCTTGTTAGACCTGCAAATATATATGCTCTTGATGAGCCATCTGCATTTCTAGACGTGGAAGATAGAATCTCTTTAGCAAAGTTTCTACATCGATTCGTCAAAGCGGAAGGAAAATCGGCAATGATCATAGATCATGACATGCAACTGATAGACTTAGTTTCTGACTCCCTTGTTATATTTACTGGAACACCAGCAATGGATGGTATTGCACATAATCCGATGAACAAGGAGGATGGTATGAATCAGTTCTTAAGGACACTTGCTATAACTTATCGAAAAGATGAAACCACCGGTAGACCAAGAATTAATAAAATGGGTGGCAGATTAGATAGAAAACAAAAAGATTCTGGAGATTACTACAGTAGAAGGGTTTAATCCGGTGCTGTTATGCCCAGGATGCTAAGAGACGCTCTGAAACAACTTTTGGACCAGGATGAACTAGAAGAAGTTTGTTCTGCATTTGACAAAATTGGGGGAATAATAATAATTAAAATTCCTGAATCACTAAATCAAAAAAAAAGATTAATTGCAGAAGTCCTTCTTCAAAAGGTGAATAATGTATACTCAGTATTTTGCCAAACATCAGGAGTGCAAGGTGATTATAGATTGAGAAATCTCGAATTCCTAGCCGGAATTAATAGTCCTATAACATACTATAAAGAAAACGGATGTACATTTAAGATTGATGTCGCTAATGCGTATTTTTCTCCTAGACTATCTACAGAAAGAATGAGGATAGCGAACATGGTTAAAGATAATGAAGTGATAGTAAACTTATTTGGTGGCGTTGGCACATACTCGGTACTTATTGCACGGGGAAACAAAACTGCCAAGGTGTATTCGATAGACTCTAACATCTTCGCACATGAATTATGCATCGAAAATAGCACGATTAATAAAGTCAACGACAGAGTTATCTCCCTTTTTGGTGACGCTAAGTTGGTTGTGAACAACCGGTTGAAAGAAAAAGCAACCCGAGTACTCATGCCATTGCCTGAAAAAGCAAGGGAATTTGTTGATGAAGCAGTTTATTCTTTAATCAATGGGGAAGGCATAGTGCACTTTTTTGCGCATGTTAAAGCTGATAGGAAAAAAGATGCTATTGATAAAGGAGCCATAGAAACTAAAGATGCTTTCAAAAGGTACAAAATCTTAATAGATGGAGTAAGAGTAGTTAGAGAAGTAGGGCCAAGAATATATCAAATAGTTTCTGACGTGTGTGTAATTTCTTGAATGAAATAGAATGAATAGAATTGAATTAATTATGATTCCTTAGGTGCCGTTGCCATGGTGTATCCTATCCACGCCATTATGCTCGCCAGGGTACCTACGATTAGAAGTATGGTGATTTCCATGGCCAATACACCCCATTCAGTTGCGAGTAATATGTAGGCGTAGCCACTGAAAGCCAATATAGAAATTACCAGAACTGAGACGCCAGCGGTTTTACTTTTTCTCAAATCAACACTTCCGTCCAATTTGGCTAATGATATTCAAGATAGCTCTAACGCCATGAGATAAGCGTCTTCCCCATCACGATAATAAGACCTCAGTCTTGATTTTGTGTGAAAGTTAATTCGTTCATACATTTTTATTGCAGAGTCATTGCTCGTTCTAACCTCAAGATAAATTTCGTCAGCCTTCCTCAGGATGACACCGTTGATAGCTTCTTCCATGAGCACTCTCCCGACTCCTTTGCCTCTATGTTGTTGTTGAACTGCCACAGAGACGACATGACCTTTCTTAACAAATCCTAACTTTCTAAAATTTGAGAACCCATACTCGATTTTACACATAACATACCCGACAATTTCCTTTGAATACTCAGATACTATGAATGCATCCGGAAGTTCCTTGAGTATTGAATGAAAAAAATAGTCCGAATAATGTTCAGGAAGTGAACTCATATTGATCTGTATCACCGACGACAGATCTATTTCTTCACATTTATGGAAAACATAATCACCCATTCTTCGTAAGGCAGTCTGCAATCTACAAGTATGAGAGATGAATCGTAATTATTTTAACTTTATCCGCTGGTATGGAGTTATTCATGTGATTTATCAGTTGCCATTTATTTGCCAACGTATTTGAATAAGGCCATATTGGGATCTGGAATTACAAGGATCTTATGGTTCTTGCCATTTATATCCAAAAGCCTTTCCAAGATAACTTCACTCCTAGAAAAAGGCTCAAACCCAAATCTAGAACGAAGATAATAATGAGGAAGTGAAGAGAGCACACCTAAGTGATACTTCTCTTTCAGTTCGCTAATAAATGTCAAATGTTCTAATCCCTCAATGTACTCGCTAGCTGAAGAAGAACCTTCAAGAGACATTCTTCCTTCAGCAAGTCTCTCAAGTGCATCGGAGCCAAGTCCTTTTCTATTTTCTGCAATAAGTATTCCATAACCCTTGTTCTTGAGAATATGAACGGAATTCCAAAGATAGTTAAGCGAATCAGATAGTGTGAGATGAGACTCTGAATCATTGTCTGCACCGATTATCATAGAGCTGATATTGCTATAATCATCAGACATCAGAAATTCCATCCTCTTTATGGATTCTTCAAAAGCCTCGGATACCGAGCCAAAAAATAGACTGTCTATTCCATCCATGGCAGAGATCACTTGGATACACTTGGCATTCATATTCTTGCAAACATCTATTGCAATATCAAGAGAGGGGGGCCTAGTTCCTGGAGAGGGTAAATTTGTGATCCTTGAACAATATGCCTCCGTCATTTTGTCCCTCAAGAATTCACGCAATATGGCAGTGGGAACACCTCCGAATCCAAAGATGGGATTTACCTTTGTACACGATACAAATAGAGTTTTTGAATCATTTCCCCTCTCTAGGATATATTCGGCAGTTTGTTTGCTTATAGACAAACTATTCCCTTCCATGTTTTTCGAAAGCGAAGAATGGTCCTTTTGGAGAGATTCTGGTAACACATTACTGATTCCCTTTTTCTTAGCGTACCTTAATAGTAAAGAGATTATTCTTGCAATAGATTTGGACTTTCCTAGTGCCACAATTTTCATACTTTCTAGTGGAATTGAAGCAATTTGTTGGTCAATAACTTCTTCTTCAAGTTTTTTGAATTTCGCGTTGTCCAGAGTGTTCAGATTTTCTGCCTTTATGTCTAATACTACATCTGCTGATCCATAATTAAGCCATAGTTCTGGCATGCTTTGATTTAGAAGAATTGGAATGACATTATTATCATTAATCTATACTTTTGCCTCAATATAGTACTGTTAGAGAGAATATCATCCTTCGTAGATCATTAGATTTTTTTCTTCGAGTAATGTGTGCAAGTTGTGAACAGCCCTATAGACCTCGCTTTCTTTCTTTGCGCCAGTACAAACTAGTTTACCACTTGCGAATAATAAGATCACAGTTTTAGGATCGAGCATACGGTGTATCAGGCCAGGAAACTGCTCTGGTTCGTACATACTGCGTGGGAGGACCCTTGCTGCCAGCTCAAGATGAATTTTACCCCCTAGACTAGCAGAAGCAACAATATTTTGAATTTCAATCTGAGGTTCATTTTCAATTGGAATCCCTCCCTTTTTCAACTTCTGAACTACATTTTTTACCGCTTTTATAGCCTGTTCTTCAGATTTAGCCCCAGTACAGACCATTTTTCCAGAACTGAATATCAATGTAGCAGTTTTAGGTGATTTTAGTCTGAAAACTAACCCCGGAAATTGGTCAGGATGATATTCTACATCAGGGAAAATTTGAGTGATCAAGTTAAGATTAACTGTTTGATTAACTGTGGCGGAGGCAACGACGTTCTCTATACTGACAATGGGTTTAGTCTGGGGCATACTAGGTTGGCTTTATAAAGGGCAGTATATATACCTGTTTAGTAGATTAGTATCCGAGATATGACACAAGGATTATTTGTGAAAGAAATCGATAGCGTACAAAAAAAGTATTTTCTGTCATAATAATCAAAGGAGTTTCAAACTGTTGGTCACTCTGTCGATGATTTTAGAAGGTGCGGGACCGATTCCGATGCATGTAGTAGTACCAGGTTGGATCTGAGTTAAGCCCATGTCTTGTACAGTAACTACTGGAAGCATTATGTTCTCGGCATTATTCTTGATTTCAGCGAGTTCCTGTAGACTGTTCACTTTTAGGATTATCTTTGCTTGTCCTTCTTCTAGCCATGTCCTGACCCAATTAGAATGTAAGGATCTTGTGTTCTCTATTCCTAGTACAGCTGCGTGAGCCGCCTGAGAACATGTTTTACCTATTCCCATCCGCAAATCTCTTCGTATGACAATGACCAGTTTGTAATTCACCTTGACTGACCGGAGTTTAGTTAATAAGATCATGAATTAATTGTTTCTTCAATGTCGCCGTCGAAATATGATGTTCTGGTTGCCGGCGGAAGCGTAGCTGGATTATTGACAGCTAGAGAATTGGCTTCGAAAGGTATCGCCGTAGTGGTGGTAGAGGAGCACCATGAAATTGGGACTCCTGAACACTGCGGAGGGATGGTCAGTGCTCAAGGATTGAACAAACTAGGAATCATGCCAGATTCTAATGTATTCCAAAATTCTGTTACAAAAACTATCATTACGTCACCTTCTTCACGCGTCGAATTAAATTCAGATCACCAAAATGTGATTGTCATAGATAGACGCGCGCTTGATAAACAAATTGCCCGTCAAGCACAAAGAGCTGGAGCGGCCATTAGGACAGGATGCACTTTTAAATCCATGGGCAGTGATGGAGCAGGAAGTTTTATCGCAAAAACAACTGATGGAGACATATCTTGCCATTATTTTGTTGATGCGAGGGGAATTGCATCCCTAGCATCTAGCGGCAGAGAGAACTTCTTGCCCTCTGCGCAATTTGAGATTTATGCATCATGGATAAAAGATGACATAGTTCAGGTAACATTTGACAGTGATCTCTACCCGGGTTTTTTTGCTTGGATAATCCCAACTGGACAAGGGATAGGAAAGGTAGGAGTCGCTGGAAGGGGGATAAATGTATCAACTGCTTTGAAGCACTTTGTAGAGTCTAGAGGAGAGAGGTACTCGATTATCAGGAAAATTTTTGCCCCCATTTGGATCGGGGGGGCTATAGATTCATTCGTTACTGGAAAGACGTTACTAGTGGGTGATGCGGCTGGACAGACTAAGCCTTCTACTGCTGGCGGAATTTACAGTTGCGGCATAGCTGGAATTCTGGCTGGTAGAGCAATAGCAGAGACCATTAATCTTAATGAAAATTCAGCTTTAAAAGTATATGAGCAAGAATGGCGAAACCTTTTCCAAAATGAATTTAGGAAAATGACCATTGCGCGAAAGGTATTGGAAAGACTAGACAATAAAGCGCTCGATGAGATAATCAACTCATTGACGGAGGACAAATTAAGAGAAATTATTGAATCCACTGATTTTGACTACCACTCTAATGCATTGTCCCTGATTCTTGGATCAGGTGTGGGAGTAAAGCTGACGAGAACGCTACTTGGTAACGAGTTCCGAAAAATTTTCAGTTGATATTGAAAACTTTTCGATGTCAATAGCCGTGCAAGAAAAACCTTCGCCATTTATGATGCTAAATGACTATAACAAAATGTTCTGTTAGAATAACACCCAATTCCAAGCAAGGTATAAATCCCGTCACTTTCATTGATGTTTCGATGTCAAAGCCACTCCAGTTACCGATCTGTACCTCTTGCAACAGACCTATTATGCCAAATGATGAATGTGTCAAGTATTACTGCCCAGATTGCGGGTATGTGCTGATTTGGAGATGCGAAAGTTGTAGACAATTTGCACGGTCATACAAGTGCGTGGGCTGCGGATTCGAAGGACCTTAAATATGACCAAGTTAGTAGCAAGAATCAAGATACTCCCTACAGAGGTCGAGGTGGATTTGGAATCGGTTGCTGAACGATTATCTACATCTATTCCTGTCGGTATGAAATTGTTATCGCATGTAACAGAACCTATCGCATTTGGTTTGAATTCATTGATTGCAGATTTTACTCTTGATGATTCTGAAGGTCAAATGGATTTATTAGAAGAATCCATAAAGAAAGACGAAGGAGTCGGAGAGATAGAAGTAATAAATGTGAGCAGACAATCCGTAAGGATCAATTAGATTCTGACGAATTCCTGTTTTCGTATGTCAGTATCTAGTTAAATTTATCGTATCGAATATACTACTCAATTTTATCTTGGTGCTGACATGTTATATTACAAATGCCTATTAAAATACCGCAAGTACCAACAAAGAAAAATGCCATCATAGTCGATAATAGAAAAGTGCGTCGAATGCCAACGCAATAAAGATTATTACTAGATATGGGGCAGTCACTTTGTAGGCCTTCCATGCAAAAGATGGAGTGGGGCATTTTGTTAGTTTATAATGGTAGAACAGCATAAGCGAGCCCGCTAATATAGCTACTGTCAAATATACTAGCCCCAAGCCAAGAAAATATAGGGAAATAGAATACGGCAATAGAATCGCAGTACTCGTAAGAATATATTGAGAAGTTTTTTTATTACCTACCAAAACTGGCAGCATAGGAACATTCACACTCTCATATTCTTCTCTAGTCTTCATCGCAAGACACCAGAAATGTGGTGGAGTCCACATAAACACTAACCATCCAACTAGAAAACCTAATGTATCCACTGTTCCGGTTGCGACGGACCAACCTGCCATAGAAGCTGCGCTTCCAGCAAAACCACCGATAACAATATTAGAAACATTATTTCTTTTGAGCCAACTGGTATATATTATTACATAGAAGAAAATGCCTAATCCTATCATGCCCGTTGTAACAAGATTCAATGTGAATGATGACAAAATTAGGGACAAGGCACAGAGTAAAACACCATAACCAAACACATTCCTCGCTCGAACTCTTCCTGAAGGAATGGGTCTTTTTGCAGTTCTTGGCATTTTGGCATCAATATCCCGATCGTAATAATGATTCAAGGCGCTAGATCCCATCGAAGCTAAGGCTCCGGCCACCCCTAATGACAGCAGCTTAAGCAGAGGCACATCCCATGGCATGTAGGGTGTAGAGTCAAATCTAGTAGCCGCGAGAGCGCTAGTAATAGCTGTGATAACGAGAACGATCACGATTCTGGGTTTTGAAACTTCAATGTAGTCTGCTACATTCACAGCCGAAGTGATGATCCATGTCTAGCATTTAATTTATTCGATAATCTTCCGAATTGGCTCAAAATGCAAGGCAAGTAGACGGCAAGTTTACGAATGTATTTCGATTCTAATCATGTATATTCTTAATTCCTGCTTTTTCCATCTAAACTCGCAGAGATTGAAGCTAAAGCAAATTCTCAGTATGAATTTTTAGTTCAAGAATACTAGGGACTATAGTTGATTCCTTATTGCGTATGTTGCTTCTGAAATAGCGTTAAATCTTCGATAATGTACTGCAAGCTTTGCTAGACCGGATTAGAATTCATGTGGTTTATAAAACGGTGAATGGCTTTCTTTAAGAAATGGGCAGAAGGAGAAGCGCGGCAAAGCCTCAGAAAAAGAGAAGGACTGTTGAAGGAAGATGCCCTAAATGTACAACGATTGTTAGGTTCAACGTAGGCGGACAGGTAGGGGACGAAATTTATGAATGTACAGGATGTATGTCTAAGTTTCATATCGACGAATTGTAGTTAGAGACTAGAAAATTATTAATCGTCAAATTCATGGCTCATATAATGCCATTACTTCAAGTATAATCTCGTGTGTTATACATGATCACTCCTACTATTGCGAGCAGATAAAAACCTGTTAAAACTAGATTAATGTTATTTTTATTTCATTAAATTATAGTAACACTCAAAACTCATATTTATGGTCACGACGCTTATAGGATAGACGCCTAACGACATATTAGTGAAAACATTGAGCTATGAAAGCACATCTCTTTTTAAAGATGCAAACCTTAAACAAATATTATGAATAACATGATTGAATATGTTGATAAAGTTTATCTTTATAGTAGCGGTATGTCCTCGGAGATGGTGGAAAAAAGCATTTCGGCCCTGAAAATTCACGGTGTAAGGCCAGAAGATGTCGTGGTAATAGAGGTTCCAGAGGGTGTTCCAGAAGGTTCAATCATGGTGACTATTTGGCCCCATTATCTATCTGTCTCGCGGGTGAAGAGAGTCAGAGAAGGATCTATTTACGCACCGCAATTGTTTAATATTGATTTATGAAATGCATGCATGATTGCCAGGACAAAGTCTGGATAGGATCGCACTTTTGCAGATGCTGAATTTGATAGGGCAAACACTGAAAGTGCCACTAATTTGCCCCCATGACAAATAAGGACCGCTATTTGCGGTCACTTGCGGTTTCCAAAATTAACATCTTTCTCATTAGAAGATTTTTACCTCCATATTTGAGAAATTTGACAGTGGATTCTAAGTAATCATACTTCATTTTATCTCGCATAAAATGACAGCAATAATGTCACTTCAGGAACAAAACTCAACTTCAAATGGTTCGGCTTTTACTGTAGGACAAAGTTGGGGCGCACTACGCAAGTCATGGAAAGGATATCGGATTGCGAAGGTCCAAGCAAACAATGACAAGATGGTAGAATATGCCAACAAAATAAGAAAGATACAAGGTGAACTTGGAATCAGTGTAGCCGCTTTTCCGAATCTAGGGATAACCTAAGCGGTTTCTCAATTCTTTTTTTGATAAAGTAATTCATTTTAGACGTCAATATGCGATCGGTATGCCCTAGGAGCCAAATTTACCAACTTTTTATTTCATCCCTACCATTAGGCATCATCCAATTGACAGATGACGATAAGCCAAGCTCCTTACATGAATCTGTCGCAATATCACCTGAATATCATAAAAAGCGAAATTTTTCTTGTACCTAGCAACGTCTATAGAATTCTTCTCCTTAAACATTCTGTTTGCATAGTGGGTAATACTAACTTTTACTAATTAGGGCTAAATTTAGTTGATTTATTGAGCGATTTAAATATCCATAAGACCAGTGAGGTATTTATACCCCGAGACACCGAAGACTTACCCATTCGCAAACTATTGGAATTTGATATCAGAATCCATCCTTTCGTCTAGAATTTAATCTCTATTATATTTATTAGCCCATGAAGACCTTAATTCTTTTAATTTCTTTTCTCTCTGGTAACCAATTCTGCCTCAAAGTGATTTATGGCTTTAGGTCGGGTATTATGACATTCTGTTCTTGTCGTACTAATTACAATGCAAGGAAATTGGGATAACCATATTCCGTCGACTTGGGCGATACGTAATTATCTGGTAATTTCTTAAATGTACGAGGAATTATGGAAGTGAAGATGAATGTTGACGATAATGAAAAGAAGGAATTTAAAAACGATATCCACAAAGATGAAAAGAACGAACAAGATATTCAAAGACAAGAAGATGTGTCTTATGTGGAGAATGAGGAAAGTGACAAAACAAATACTCATGACAATTCTCAGGAAAGTGGACCTGAAGTTTTGCGAGAAGAGATATCTAGACTAAAGCAGACATCAGAAAGCAATCTCACGAAACTGCGCTACCTTTTAGCGGATTATGATAATTATCGGAAACAGATTGAAAAACAGATGCAAGCAAAGGTAGAGTCCGCAAAAGCTGAATTGATTTTGAAGATTATCAATATTTATGACGACTATATAAGAGCTGTGAATACGGTAGAAAATAATACTTGCTCACCTGCTATTGTGGATGGCTTGAATGGCATATTAAAAAATATAGAAACTATACTTAAGTCCGAAGGTGTGGTGGAGATAGAGGCGATAGGTACGCCATTCGATGCCAACGTTCATGATGCGGTAGGCTTTATGTCGGGCGAAGATCAAACGGAAAACACTGTGATAAATGTAGTGAGAAAAGGCTTTATGCTTAACAAAAAAGTTTTAAGACCAAGCCTAGTTATGTTATCGAAAAAGATAATTTCAAATAAAGATACTGAACAAGCAAAAATGGAGTGAGAATTTAAAATGGGTAAAATTGTTGGAATAGATCTCGGGACAAGTAATTCGGCCGCTGCAGTATTAGTGGGAGGAAAACCTACTATAATTCAGGCTGCCGAAGGTACATCAGTAGGAGGCAAGGCCTTCCCGTCATATGTTGCGTTTACAAAGGACGGTCAGCTATTAGTTGGTGAGCCTGCTAGGCGGCAGACCATTACCAACCCTGAAGGCACTGTCATAGCTGCAAAAAGAAAAATGGGTACAGATTTTAAATTCAAAGTTTACGGTAAAGAATATACACCGCAACAGATATCGGCGTTCATTTTACAAAAAATAAAAAGAGATGCTGAGGCCTCTCTAGGTGAAACTGTGGATAAGGCTGTGATAACTGTCCCAGCTTATTTTAATGATAATCAAAGGCAAGCCACCAAGGATGCTGGCGAGATAGCTGGCCTGCAAGTCGTTAGAATTATTAATGAACCAACTGCCGCGTCCCTTGCTTATGGCCTTGACAAAGCAAATAAGGATCTGAAGATCCTTGTCTTTGACTTTGGCGGGGGAACTCTTGATGTTACCATAATGGAAATGGGGGGAGGTGTATTTCAAGTAAAAAGTACTTCTGGCGACACACAACTCGGAGGAACTGATATGGATAATACTTTAGTAGAATATATTCTTCAGGAATTCAAAAATCAATCATCACTTGATGTGCGCAACGATAAGGCTGCTTTGATGAGAGTAAGAGAAGGAGCAGAAAAGGCAAAGATTGAACTCTCGAATGTAATTACGACTGAAATAAATTTGCCATTTCTAGCATACGAACCTACTAGTGGTCCCAAGAACTTGGTACTCCAACTGCCTAGATCTAAACTGGAAGATTTACTTAGACCAATAGTTGAACGTTGCAGGTCACCAATGATGCAAGCACTACAGGATGCTAAATTAAACCCAGCTGACATAGACAAGATCATTCTTATCGGAGGACCTACTCGCATGCCCATTGTAAGACAGTTGGTTGCAAATGTCATGGGGAAGGAACCGGAAGGAGGAATAGATCCCATGGAAGCGGTGGCTTTGGGTGCGGCTGTGCAGGGAGCGATAATTGCTGGCGATGTATCTACAGATATTCTACTTGTGGATGTAACCCCTTTGACTCTTGGGGTTGAAGTCTTAGGAGGATTAAAAGAACCGCTCATAGAGAAAAATACGACTATACCTACAAAGAAGAGCAAGGTTTTCACGACTGCTGCAGATTATCAAACATCAGTGACAATCCACATTGTACAAGGTGAAAGATCAATGGCTTCTGATTGCGTTTCTCTTGGAATGTTTAATCTATCTGGTATCCCTCCTGCACCTCGAGGAGTGCCCCAGGTAGAAGTTGCTTTCGACATCGACGCGAATGGCATACTGAATGTTACAGCAAAGGATTTGGCTACTTCAAAGGAAGCAAAAATCACTATTGCGGCCAACAACAAACTTTCTAAGGATGAACTGGATAGACTCAAGAAAGAATCAGAACAGTTTGCAGATGCCGACAAGAAGAAGCGAGAAGAAGCTGAACTCAAAAATGAAGCAGACAATCTAATTTATGCGGCGGAGAAGTTGATTCAACAAGATTTGAAGGATAAGATACAGCCTGATCAAATTGAAAAAGCAAACAAATCTATTCAGGAACTGAAGTCTGCAATGTCTACTAACAACATCGAGGAGGTTAAAAATAAGACGCAAGATCTAAAGAATACTATAGGCGAGATTAGTTCTGAAGCATATAGGGCAGCGAGGTACTGCGCAGACCACGGCTGAAAAGCCCGGAAGTTCATCAAGTCCTGAGTCTTCAGCTACTGGTCCCCAAGGAAATGTTGGAAACAATGATACTCAAAATCCATCGAATACAACGTAGTTTTGATCACAAGGGCATTCAGGGAATTCCGTGATAGGGACCAATGAGTAATAAACGTGACTATTATGAAATTCTTGGGATTGAAAGAAGCTCAAGTAAGGATGAAATAAAGAGCAAGTATAGAAAGCTAGCACTTCAATTCCACCCGGATCGGAATAAAGATCCTTCAGCAGAGGGGAAGTTTAAGGAGATATCCGAAGCTTATGCGGTGCTATCTGATGACGAGAAACGCAAAAGGTACGACAGATATGGTCATGTAGGAACAGACGAGGCCTTCCGTGGCTCGGAATCTAATTTTGAAGAGGTATTCAAAGATATTGGATTTGGGGGTTTCAGAGACATCTTCGAGCAATTCTTTGGCGGTGGCGGTGGCGGTTTTTCGTCTTCGCCGAGAGGAGATCCTTTTGGTTTTGGATTCAACTTCGGGGGAAGGACAAGAAAGGGCCAAGATATACTATATGATCTAGATGTATCTCTTGAAGAGGTAGTAAAAGGAACAAGAGAAGAGATCGAAGTTCCCGTGGTCGAAACATGCCATGTTTGTAAAGGAACTGGTGCTGCCCCAGGGACCAAAATCAGAAGATGTGGAACATGCGATGGCCAAGGCCAAACTAGAAGAGTATACAGCGAAAATAGATTTTCGACCTTCGTCACCCTGGAAACCTGCAGAGTGTGTAATGGACGTGGACAGGTTATAGAAAAACCATGTGCGTCCTGTAGAGCTTCAGGAAAAGAGAATGCGACAAAAAAGCTGTTCATTGATGTCCCACCAGGAGTTGACGAAGGAATGACGTTACAGATGAATGGTGGAGGATTGCCAAGTGAAGGAGGCCAGCATGGGGACTTGCTTGTGCGTATTCATGTCAAACCACATACCCTCTATGAAAGACTAGAAGGTGGACATTTGCTTTACAATCTTAAGATCAAATACACTGACATCGTCCTTGGGGTTGAAGCTCGTATACCTACGTTATACGGGGAAGAGAAACTGAAAATCCCACAAGGAACACAACTAGAATCATTATTCAGGATCAAAGGAAAAGGTCTTCCAAACTACGGGAATCGTTCAAGAGGTGATTTAGTCGTGAAATTATCAATTGGGATTCCTTCGAAACTTTCTGAAAGACAGAAATGGTTAATTGAAGAATTGCAAAAATCAGGGAATATATAATATTTCACACACGAGAAAGATTATTATTCTGTATATGTGAAGAGCGATGTGATTAATAATCTATGTCATCACCATTTGATGAATGGTTAGGCCGAAGACGACCAAGTTCTTGGTTTCCTGATGTCGACAGTATGATGAGGGATATGGAAAAATTAATGCAAGAGGCACTAAAAAATATGGACCAACAAATTCCAAGAAACCTTGTAAGGGAAAGAAGACTTGATGACGGGTCAATCGTAAGAGAAACTGGCCCTATTGTCTATGGATATTCAGTGAAGATAGGAGAGGACGGAAAACCTATAGTACGAAAATTCGGAAATATTAATTCGTTTCCTGGTCCTTTGGGAGGAACGTTTTCAGTCAGCGAACAACGTGAACCTTTAATTGACGTAATAAAAGATAACGAACGCATCAAGGTTATCGCTGAACTACCGGGGGTTAGCAAGGAAGACCTTCGAATAACAGCTAATGAAACATCACTAACTATCGAATCAATTTCTGGAGAAAGAAGATATCACAAACGGATCGATCTCCCTGAACCGGTAGATTCGTCTACAGGCAAATCTACATACAAGAATGGAATCCTTGAGGTTTCTTTCAAACTTAAGAATTCTACGGAACATGGCGTTCCTATAGATGTCGACTGACTGCTCTACTCTTATCCTTCGAAACCTCAGCACCCGTATTTGTCGTTAAACATGAAGTCAGAGTAAAATTTTCCGGTAAGTAGATGCGTTACTGGTCAACAAATAATGCACGCAATCAAGACAGGGAACATTTCTAAGACATACAAAAACTCACCTGTAATTGCTCTGAGCAACATCTCCTTAGAAATACAATCCAAAAAGATTTTTACACTTCTTGGAAGGAACGGCGCAGGGAAGACAACTTTTGTTAGAATTTGTGCAACTCAGCTCTTGCCATCTTCAGGAGCTGCAGAGGTTCTGGGATTCGACCTTGTAAGTGAACCAGAGAAGATCAGGAACCATATATCAGTAGTACCCCAAGAAGGTAGACCATTAAGGGCACTGACTCCTTGGGACCATGTTTATAATTGGTTACGGATTAGAGGCATGGATAAGAATGAATCCAGGAGACGCTCAGAAAAAGTGCTCCAGGATTTCGACCTTTATAGATCAAAGGATATTCCAGCTATGAATTTATCAGGTGGAATGAAACAGAAGGTATTGGTGGCTATGGCAATGGCTGTTGAGGCCGAATTGCTTTTTCTTGATGAACCAACAATTGGCCTAGATCCAATATCAAGACGGCAGGTCTGGAAGTCAATTAAGGAGAAGAAGGATGAAGGAAAGACAGTGCTCCTAACAACACATTACATGGATGAGGCGGAATCCCTGTCCGATGAAATTGCAATTATAGATAAAGGTGTTGTAGTTCAAAGTGGTACAATAAGAAGTCTTAAGGACAAGATCCCTCAAAACATACGAATAGACATCTCAAAGGACGGTGCTGACATTGAAATGTTAAAATCCTTTGGATCAGTTGTTGATACTGGAGGGAGTTTGATGAGGGTATTCACCTATGAATCAAGTATCCAAGAATTGTCTCGTATTGCCATGAAGAAGAATCTTTTTTTTAGTGTTTCCCCTATCACCTTGGATGATGTGTTTGTTTATCTTGTTGGATCTAAGAATGATGAGGAGAATCGTAAAGGATATGAATTATGAATACACACTATCTTGAGATCAAAAATCAGCGGACGCCCGCTAGTAGATTTTCCCATTCAATACGTCCTTTCTAGTTTTTGGTGCGCGTTGCTGTTTAATATGGAAGAGAAAATGAAGTGAATACTTGGGTGTAACTTCTGAACGAAAACGAAACCAATCCTTTCTAATACGAGTGGAGACAAGAAGTGATACATGAACTCCATACTAAATTCAATTTCTGCCGGGTTCACTACTTCAAAGAGCAATACTTATCAACTGTTCCAAGTGGAATCATACTGCAGTTGAAGTACATTTTATTAGTAATTGGACTTGTCATGCTCTTCAGCGGGATTGTTATTCTTGCGGTCTCTTCATTTTTTGTGCCTGACCCTCTACACACGGTGAATGCCAGATATAATGGAAAAATCTCCCAAAATCAACATGGCGATATTGTACTTAAGGATGTTCAGAAAAGGAAGAGTATTTCGCTATATATCTTGAATGAACCGAGGGACAATGTACTGAATGCAAAAATAATAAATCCACGCAACATTCTCGTGGTCAATCAAAATTTTTCAAACAAATTCTATACTAATTTTATACCAACAGTTGATGGAAATTACACAGCAGCAATTACAAACTTGAATAGAACGTCAACTAGTATCGACGTTTTGTTTGCGAGTAGCGTTCTCTTTTATAATAATGGAGACCCAAAAATTTTTGAAATCTATTTGATCATGATAGGGGTAATTATGCTTGTTGCTGGCACGGGAACAGCAATTGTAGGTTCAATCATGATAATACTAAGGAAATACAAGTCAAAAGAATATAGTTATTCGTAGTTTTTGTTGAATTGTGAAACCATGATAATCTAACGAATGTGACATTAACCAATACTGCGTGCCATCACATGTATGAAAAAATCATTTAAATCGATCACGCCCCTGGAGCGGGATGTGCAAATGAATGATTCAATTTATATTTACTGACTCCCTAAGAAAAATTCTAATCGCTCTCTTAACAACTTGCTTACCTTTTCACCATCTACTTTACCTCTTAAAAGAGCCATGCACCGCCCCATTAGAAGTCCCAAGGATGCATCATGTTTGTCTCTAACAATTTGCTCATTGTCTTTTATAACTTTGTCTACTATCGCTTTCAAATCATTCGTGCTTAGCTGTTTGATACCCAATGAGGCGATGGAGTTTTCTATATCTGATGCTTCTTTTTTCAAGATCATTTCGAAAATTAATGGTAATGATTCTTTTGCAATTTGAGACCGACTCAATCTAACAAATGCATCTTTGATCATATCATTTCCTAGTACATTTAGGTCGTAACCCTGTCTTTCAAAATTAACGAAGTCTTCTGTTAATCTTGAGACTACAAAGCTAGGAGAGATATCAGAAAGAGAGGCTATCTCCTCAAAAAGAGAAAGATAATCGGAATCATAGATCTGTTCAGCTAACTTTCTATTAATGGTATATTCTTTAGAAAGAGTTGAAATGATTTCGTTCCAAGGTCTTGGAATTTTGTGTTTCAGGTCTTTTATTTTTGATTCGTTAATTGACAGATATGGTATGTCCGTTTCAGGGTACATTCTAGCTGAACCTGGCCTAGGCCTTATGAAAACTGTCGAACCATCAATAGCAACCGAACGTGTTTCCGGAACAACTCCAGAGGATGCCTTGATCAGCCTATCATAGACTTCTCTAACTGCTAGCGGCAATACTTCAGACGGACCACCTATTAGAATAAATGCATCTTCAGAGTTCATTTCTAATGCTGATGAAATATTGGATACATCTTGAGCGTTAATGCCGTAATTAGGAAGCTCATCAGAATGGAAGATTCCGCCAAGGCCAAAAAATCTTACAAGCTCACTAAGTTGTTTTCCCAATCTTATCCCCGGATATGGTTCAAAACCAAGCAGCCCATTAAAATCGCTAATACACAGAGCAATAACTCTGTTATTCTTATTTTCAAGAATACGCTTTACTACTATAGAAGGAGATGAACCTAAAATGGCCGTAAGATCTTTCGTTCTAAACACAAGCCGCGATGGATTTTCTATCGTCCTTTCCTGGATCTTTCTTGCGATACGAATTAATCCGTCCTGACGAAGTAGTTCATTTCTAATTACCTCGTCTAGCTGAAAGAGTTTTTGTACTCCCTTTATTTCAACAACAGGACCGTTATCGAGAGAAATGTTGACATCTTGCCTAATACTTCCTATTCCTCTGGTGACTCTCTTAGTTGATCTTAGTAACCTTCCAAGAGCTAATGCAACACAAGTGACAATTTTTGCAGAGCCCGCTATCGGTTCTAACGCTATTTCAACTAGCGGTGTTCCTAGCCTGTCCAAAGAATAACTGCGGAGATTTGCGTCGCCGCTAATTATTCTAGCCGCATCTTCTTCCAAGCTAATGCTCTGCACACCAACGCTTTGGCCGTCAACTTTTAGATATCCACCTCTTGCAATTAGAATAGTCCTCTGAAAGCCCGACGTATTTGAACCATCAATAACAATTTTTCTCATTACGTGGAATTCATCTTCGATAGATGAGTGCAACGCCAAAGATATTATCAGAGCTATTTCCAGTGCTTGGTCATTTACCGTGTAAGGTGGTTCCTCATCTGCTTCTACAAGGCATGTTGAATCCAATGGTGCAAGGTATTTTATTGCTCTCTTTTTTTTCGCTTCAAAAATTGCTGCTGGATCTAATGTTCCCACTTCACTGTGTGTTGGTCTCAATTTTCTATCGAACGCGTAGTTAAAATCAGCTGATTTCCCCATTGGGCACGAGCAAAACAGCTTTTGAGGTGTTGCAAGTTGCTGATGTATCTCTAGTCCAATTTTGGCTCTTTCACTTAACGCAATTTCTTCTTTAGACACAACTACGAGATCTTCTTGAACGATGTCTTTATTCCTTACCTTCTAGTTCAAGAACCTTAGAATCTATTTAAAGGCCGCCTAATATCAAGGGATCCGATATTTGTGAATGGAATTTTGTTGAACGTGATTGGATCGATCTTACCAAAGGGGGCGGTACGAGACGAAACGACATTTCTTATTTTGGTTTCTATCCTTGGGATTCTGATAGCAGTCTGCGATTGCTTTAAGAAAGTTCCGGAAATGATTCTAGTTTTGCAGGTTAGATGAATGAATTGATTATTTGGAAAAAAATTAGATGATTTGAGTTGCTCTGAAGACATAAAGTAACGTACAACTTGTCAAACCCCACTGAAGAAATGGTAAGCCACGCCCGATGACAATCTCTAAATTGTAAAATTCTGTATAGTGGAAGATTTTACCATTTCCGACACTTGGGATTTAATGGATACGACATCTATTCCAAAATATTTTTCATTTGCTACCGTTAACTTCTTTAGCGCTCTTCTCATGATAGAGAGAGCAATATCTTTTTCGTTTTTTTGATAATGGACTAATGCAGCAGCAACAAGAATGAGTCCATTTAGCAAATCTTTCTCGTCTCCATAGGCTTTTTTCCATGCACCTTCTAGCACTTCGTGTGTAATCCAGTACTTTTCTTCATTGAATAATTTCTTCGCAAGTATCAGAGATTCCTCAATTTTAAGATTCTTCTCGACAACCTTGTATCCATCAATATATTGGCCAATGAACGAAAATATTGATCTAATTTTTTCAATGTCTTCAACATTTCCCAAGCTAATATCAAATTCGATAAATCGATTTGAGACGCGAACATCTCTGATTAGTATATCATATTTTCCGACAATTTGCCTGGCCTTTGAAAGTAACAAGCGTGCATCTTTTGGACCAAATGCTTCATTCTTCAAATATGCCATGTATCTGTGCAATTTGGGATCGTTCATTTCTAATTAGCTAACATTCAAACCAAATATCCTTTGCCCACATGGATTGTCCGATAGAATTGCTATTCCAGTCCGAAATGCCAATAAGGAAACAATTGTCTGAGAAAAACACGCAAATTATGGCACCTCAATTTGATAATGATCTCATATTGGGTGTCAAAAATCTAGAAAGAAAGGATTTGGAATCACGAATTAAAGAAATAACAAAGCATATCGGGTTTGCGATAATGCTAGCAGAAAAAATTGATTCAAAAACTGACGAGGAAATAGTAGATTCCGCATTAGGAATTTCTGTTGGATGGTTACTTGGCAGTTATAGTGAGGGTTACTTCGAAAGAAATGGCCACCACTTAGACAAAGATGAAATGACAGATACAATTTACGTTGCTTTGAACAATTTGATGTTAATAAAAAGATCAATTCAAAAGGAATTAAAACTGAGATGATTTATAGCCTGTGTTCATTTCCTCGCAGTCTTTAGAAAAATCATATTTAATTTATTTTTTCATTTTTCTTAACAACAATTCAGGTATTTCAGCTGGCCTTTTTGCTACAGGAACATTTGCGTTAGTAAAACTTGATATTTTTGACTCAGCCGAACCGTAATTACCGTAAATTATCGCCCCCGCGTGACCCATTCTTTTTTCTTTTGGTGCAGATCGTCCTGCTATATAGCCAACAACAGGTTTTGCGAAGTTTATCTTCATTATGTAATCTGCAAGCTGCTCTTCTGCGTCTCCGCCTATCTCTCCAACTATAACAACTGATTCGACATCATCTCTATATCTTATCAATTCAAATGCCTCTATCAAGTTCGTTCCGTTTATAGGATCGCCTCCTATGCCTAAGGCAATTCTCTGACCTATCCCAGCTCTACTCAAGTGAAAAGACACTTCATACATCAGAGTTCCGCTCCTTGAAAAAACTGCAGTCGTCCCAGGTTTAAAGGGCTGATGCGGCATTATTCCAATTTTCGTTATTTCAGGAACTATGACCCCTGGTGTGTTTGGCCCAATTATTCTGGCATCCTTAGATCTTGCATATTCTACGGCATCAATAGCGTCCCGCACAGGTACATGTTCAGGAATAGCTATCAATAATTTTATTCCGTTATCGAGTGCCTCCTTTGCGGCATCCAAAAAGAACGGTGCGGGAACAAATATTCCTGATATTCTTGCATCTACGTTCTTGCAGGCTTCCTGAACAGAGTTATAGACTGGTACCCCTTCGAAATCTTGACCCCCTTTTCCAGGGGTGATGCCTGCAACAACATTAGTTCCGTATGCCTTCATCAATCGCGTATGAGCGGATCCAAAGTTTCCTGTAATTCCCTGAATTATTACGGGTTTTTTCTTATAATCCCCCTCTCCTGGATCACCGATTAGTAGTTCAAAAATGTCGAATTTCCCAGTCATTCAGGAAGAACCCCCGCCTACATAGCCCATGAGAGACGATATTGCCTCTTCTACGCTATCATAAATTTTGGCCCGACTACCGGTTAACATCTCCTTCGCCTTTACCGATTCAGCTCCTGATATACGAGCGTATATTGGAACGCCGATAATCCCATTACTGTAAGCATTGAGTATAGCCTGCGCGACTAAATCTGTTCTAACGATGCCTCCAAATAAATTTACTAAGATAGCCTTAATTCTCGGGATCTTACTAATGACCTCTAACGCTTGATATATGGTCTCTGTGGTGGCTCTCCCACCAAAATCCAAAAAAGCCCCGGGTTTTCCAGCATTGTCGTTGACTAAATCTAAAGTAGACATTACCAAACCAGCACCATTTCCTATGATAGCGATGTTTCCATCCAATTCAACAAACGAAAAACCACTCTCTTCAGCTCTTGCCTGAAGCTCAGATACATGCTGAAATTTTTTCAGCTCTGGGTGCCTAAAGATACTATTATCATCTATTATTACCTTAGAATCAAGTGCCATACATGATCCATCAGAAAGAATTGCCAAGGGGTTAATTTCAGCAAGTTCAGCCTCCTTGTCCTTTACTAGGTGAGAGAGTTTCAGAATAAAGTCTACAAACAAGGTCGAGGGTTTTGCTTCTAAGCCTAATCTCCTGGCGAGGTCTTGAACAACCTCTTTACATAATCCTGTGTGGGGCAAATCAATAATGATTTTACTATCGACAGACTCAATATTTACTCCACCCTCGTTGGAACTAATCAATGAATAACATCTCTTTCCTCTATTGAGAAATAGTGACACGTAGAGTTCTTTCGCAATATTTATCATTCCCTCTACCAAAATACCTTGAGGTAATTCACCTTTTACATCTTTATACAACAGTTCATTAAACTTCGAAATAAATTCTGATTCATTAGAACACTTTACTATGGCTCCGGCCTTGCCGCGTCCTCCAACTGTCAGTTGCGACTTAAGCACTAGGGGAAAACCTATTTTCTTTGATGCCTCTAGTGCTCCTTGCTCATCCCACGCCAGCTGAGAAACCGGGACGGGTATACCATATTCTGAAAATAATTGCTTCCCTTGATATTCAAGTAATCTCATTAGGTAAGATTTTGAAGCGATAGTGGTCACTTATATTCTTATTATCATTGAAGCACATAGTGATATAGAAACGCTAATTGTTCTAGACTATTAGCAAGTTATAATTGAGACCTATTGGTCATTTTTGTTGTCTTTGAATTCTGAAGTGGGGCGGCGAGAACTGACTTTAGTTGGATGCAATAATTACAAGCTGATTACATTTTTAGAGAAACAAAACAGTACCAATGAAAATAGATAGTGAAATCAATTTAAGTTATAGACAAAAATCAAAAATTTATATATCTAGAGCAAACGATGTAGAATGTGGCCGAAAAGATGACTGCAGTTTGGTTGATAATCCTCACGATAATCGTGTGTGCTTCGGTCCCTGCAGTAATGATATGGTTGACTTCTTCTCCAAAACCACAATTGATATACGGCCTAAGTCAAGAACTAGTTAACATTGGGGCTATCAAAATTTTGTGATTTCGTAGGGATTTCTACTTAAGCTGATTCGCTTATAATAATATATATAAAAGTTTTTCATCCTTTGTCGATACAGGAAAATGATGGGTTATTAACAATTTCACCATTACGAGCATTCGGTCGGGGCATTTCGAAAAAAATAGCAACGGTGGTTAGCAAATGATGTCATGAACAAAGCAAGACAAATTGAATGCCGTATACATTTATACACATCAATTGCATTTTTGCCAGTAATAAATAAAGGTGAGAACATAATGTTCCATCTTATAGATGGGTACAGCATTAAAGGTTCATCCTTCCTTTTTTAAGGAGTTTGCTACCAAGACATGGGTCTCTCCTGCGGAAGTAGTAAAGGAACTAGTGGAAAATGCATTTGATGAGGATGCAACAAAAGTCTTGATCACGATTTTGAACGGAGATTCTGTTTGCATCGAAGACGATGCAGGAATGAACCAAGAAGGAGTTCAAAAGTTTCTGCTTCTTGGGTCACCACACAAGAGAATAGATACTATTTCACCTAAATTCAAAAGAGTACGAACTGGAAGATATGGTACTGGTCGTCTATCATTTCTGACATCTTTCGAAAAAATGAAGATAAGAACACGTCAAGGTACTTTTGACAAAAGTTTGTTAATTGATTCTAATTCACTTGATAAACTCTTTACGGGGAATTCAGAACTAAGGGAACTTCGTGAGTCACCACTAAAGAGGAATGGAACTGAGCTCACTATAAGCGGTTCCAAGGTACAGATTGATGAACCTAGATTGATAAAAGAAATCCGGAAACTTGCTGTGTTAAGACATCCATTATTCGAGGTAAGTATCAAGAGAGCAGACCACTTCCGTGAATGGGATTTTTCGTCAGCGGAACCGATCAAGGCACCTGATATACAAGGACATAGAATTCCGGTCACTCTCGACGATGGTAAAATCACTGGCGAAATTGCTATTGCACGTAGACCACTATCAGATGACGAAAGGGGAATAGCCATCATGATAGGAAACCATATCGTATTGAGAACCTCTTTTGGATTTGACTCAAAATTGAGTAGAGTTACTGGTTATGTAAGATGCGATAATCTTACTTCCAGATTTGCTGACAAATCAGCTATAATAGAGGATGAAGAGTACGAAAGGTTCAACAAGCAAATGAAAATTCTTGTCACAGAAACCGTGATCCCTAGTCTTGCCGAATATGAAGATGTTCTTATTACCCGAGAGGAATCCAAGATATATAGACAGCTTGACAAGGTCTTGGGTCAGGCCGTCATTGAAACACTAGAATCCCAAGAGGAAATAGAAGGTTATGAAATAGTAGAAACACGCAATGCTAATTTAACTTCCGGAGATACGACTTCTATTCCCGCAGAAGTTCCATCAATCAAGGAATCAATTGATTTAGAAAACGAATATTCTGATATAGAACGTCATGGAACACCAGCAGTAGGGAGCGATGAATTTGGGTTGGAAAAATCCCACCAGAAATATGAAATTGGCTCTGGGCCTGCAGAAGTTCAGGCCACGAGTGGAATTATTCCAAGCGGACAAATAGGTACATTTCCAGAGCAGACAACAGAGCATTCCGCTAATATTGCAACAACCAAAATTAGGAAACCTATTCTTAAGAAGACGTTTGTACTTAAAAAAGTAGGATACAAAGTAATTCCTTACGAGGATGAATCTGATTCCAGATATAGTTTTGTAAACGAGAATGTTGTATTTGTAAATAAAGCTAATCCGACATACAAGGCAGAATCTTCTAGGGGTGATGAGTTCCTGCTCAGACACATAATGAATATAGTTGCACAGGCGATAGCGGAAGCAAGACATCCTGAAGGAAAGGAAGCTCTAGAACTCCAAAATAGGCTCATTTCAGAAGCTATTAGAATTCACGATGGCTTGTCAAGAAGTGGCTAGCGTAAAATTTACGCTATTGGTCAGGATTAGCCAAATAATACAATTATTGGATTGAAGCCAGAGCGGTTATTGTTTCTGTCAAACATTACTGCATTATTTATTGAAATGATAGAAAGGACTAAATCTGACTATCTTTACTTCTAACCTGAATAAGTATGGCTTTTCAATTTATGCCTGGAGCGACAGCAATTGGTATAACGTGTGGTGATGGGATTGTTCTGGCAGCAGAAAAACGTGTGTCTTACGGGAATTTTGTAGTGAATAAAAATACAAAAAAGGTGTTTGCCATTACACACAATGTTGCTGCAGCATGTGCTGGCATGGTAGCTGATATGCAGGTATTGGTGAGACAAGTCACGGCATTGTCAAGGATTAGGAAGCTTGAAATTCGACGCGATGTTGCGACAAACTCTATTGCAAAGCTAATGTCGGTAATTATGTTCGAAAGGAGATATTTCCCCCTTTTGACTCAGGTAGTGGTTGGAGGCACTGATCCATCGCCCCAGATCTATACATTGGATCCGTTAGGTTCTCTTCTCCCTGATGATTACGCTGCAGTTGGTACAGGGGCAGAAATGGCTCTTGGAGTGTTAGACTCTGAATATAAAAAAGATATTTCAATAGAGGTCGCAAGGAACCTAGCTGTTAAAGCAATAAAATCATCAATTCAACGCGATTCCGCTAGTGGTGATGGTATCGACTTGGTAATCATAACTGAGAAAGGCATTCAGGAAGATACCATAAAATTATAAAACTTGTAATTCCAACCCGATTACCAAGAGTTCTAGTTGTATCACTATAGCGTAGGCTACAACCTTGTTTCTTTCTTTAGATTCCAGAAGATATCACCTACATAATGAAGATTGTTAATCACAGGTCCTTTTTCTAAATTCATCATCGTTTCAGCATCAACTCTTGAATAACCTATTGCCAATGACTTGTTGTGAACTTGATCCTTCACCACAACAATTTCGGACTCACCAAAGCCATCAGTATTCGTAATCCCAGGCCTCATAACGTTAGCACCATTGCAAATAAACCCCACTGCCCCCATGTCAACAATGACATAAGGAAAATGACTTAAGAGATCCTTTTCAACCAAATGAGGAACTATCAAATCATCCTTTGTCTGGACAATGGTAATTCCTTCGCCAACCAGAAGCCTACCATTCTTTTCGGTTTCGATTGCATTCAAGCTCTTTATGTTACAAATAATAGATTTTGGCCAATTCTTACTAATACGTCCAGCAATGTCACGGATTTCTCTTTTTGATAGCGTATGTGCCTTCAATGACCATTATCATAATCTTGCTCGTTATTATCCATCTCGTTTGTACTTGGCATCTTAGGATGAAGGTAGAAATATTATCCATCGGAGTGCGGGTCAACTAATGAAAGTTTTTTTATGCGATGTACACCAGCAATATCTTCAATTACTACAGCAGTCTGAGGAGAAACGAGAGTTAGCCATTCAAGATCATTCACTATTCTTTTCCTTATTGCCGTTCCCGAAAGTTCATGGCGACGATGAGGGGGAGGTCCTATCACTCTAACTCCCTTTTCCCTGAAAAGCATACTAGTGAATTCATCATTTGTAAATACAGACTCAAACTTTGGAACAGAATTGATTATTTGCGCTGTCCACAGAGAATGGATATTTATGTCCGGTATAGGAATAATATATAATCTCTTTTGATCAAGGTTCATATCTGCATTTAGAGATTCCTTTATCATGAGAATTCTTTCACCAGAAGTAAATGGGTTTCTGGCTTCATAGCTCTTTTGAGAACTTCCGATTACAATTACAAGACTTTCGACTTGGCTTAAAGCAAAATCAATAGACGCCTTGTGTCCCAAATGAAATGGCTGAAATCTACCAATAAAAAGCCCCCTTGACAATACTCTATTCAAATAATTCTAACGACAATTTAAAGCATTTTGTGTTCAAAGTTTAGAAGTTTGAAAGAAAGCGAATAGCAACTCATCTTGGAGCACCCTTGGACATATTGCACGAACAATCCAACTTCAAATGTGCCTAATTGAAGAAACATTAATGAATAATAATTTCAAATGTAATCGTCAAATATTGAAATTCTACTGGCAATTGCAACTCCGTAATACTTTATATTATGTTATTCTCAAATACGATTTATGCCTTTTTTAGAAATTCATAGTTTATCTGCTAACATCGATGGTAAGGAGATTCTAAATAACCTCGAATTAAATGTGGACAGGGGAGAGGTCCATGCTATTATGGGGCCCAACGGATCTGGCAAAAGCACCCTGGCAAATGTGATAATGGGACATCCAAAATACACCGTAACATCTGGAAATGTATTGGTTTCTGGACAGGATATTCTCGGTTTAAGTACTGATGAAAGGGCAAAGAAGGGCATCTTCTTGGGCTTCCAATATCCTACAGAAATTTCCGGCGTAGGATATAGTCATTTCTTAAGAAACGCATACAACATATTAAGTAAAAGCCTTGATTCACAACAGAAAGATAGAGAAGTATTCTTAACAGTTAGGGAATTTCACGAATACTTGAAGAAAAATTTGGGTGATGTAGGATTGGATCCTGCATTTCTTGGAAGGTATTTGAACGAAGGGTTTTCTGGCGGGGAGAAAAAGCGATCAGAAGTCATGCAAATGTTGGTTTTGAAACCCATGATAGCCATTTTGGACGAGCCTGATTCAGGTTTAGACATAGATGCAGTAAAAGCTGTGGCGGAAGCAATAAATCAGTTGATAAATACAGGAGCCGGCATTGTTGTAATAACCCATTATGCCAGAATTTTGCGCTATTTATCCAAGCTTGACAACATACATGTTATGGCTAAAGGCCGAATATTGAAATCTGGCGGGAGAGAGCTTGCAGAAGAACTCGAAGAAAAGGGTTACGGTTGGCTGGGTCTCGAGGATACGGATTGAGCCTAAGCAGAGATACAGTACAAGAGTTATCACTTGATTTACAGTCATCTAGACAATAAGAGGGAAACGTTACTGCAATTGCAGATTTACCCTAGATATAATTTGCGGGTTGCATACTACATATTTCGAGTATTATTTGGTCACAACCTTGGATCTTATCTTTGTGACGTACGGCCTGGAGAACACTGGTGCCATAATCGTAGTTATGAATCCAATGACTACTGCTATAGAGAAAAGTGTCAGATCTATAAGACCAGCAGCGAAGCCAATTGATGCTATTACAAGTTCCACCATGCCTCTCCCATTCATGAGATAAGCAATAGCCAGGCTCTCGTCTTTGGAAAATCCGCTTAATCTTGATCCTATATATCCTCCCCCTACTTTAGAAAGCACAGCAACAGCCATTAGCAAGATGAAAATGGGTATTGATTTCACGATAAGTTCGATCTGTATATTTATACCAATAATAGCAAAGAAAATAGGAGCAAAAAATCCGAATGTAATCGCAGAAATAATTCCATATACTCTTTCAAAATTCTGCTTTCTAATAATTTCTTTGTAAACTATTAAACCCGAAAAGAATGTTCCTATGATGAAGTGAAGTCCAATAATGGTTTGTGCTATTAACGATACGACTATAGTTGTGATTAATAGAATACCAAAAGCTGCCTCTTTTGTTTGTAACTTTTCAATCAATGGAGCGACTCTTTTAGGAAGCCAATGACTTGTCTTCCTAAATAAAATGTCCACGAGAAATATCCCGCCTATGAATGCACCTATTTTAAGAAGGGAGTCAAATATCTGGTCAAGATGAATTTCAGCACTCGCCCCTGATTGGTTTAGCTGGAAGATAACCGACAAGACAATCAAAGAAAGTATATCATTTATTACCGCCGCCGTAATCACTGTAGTTCCAAGTCTAGTCTTCAATATACCAAATTCCATGAGCACAATTGCACTAACTGGTACCGCAGTGATAGATAGTAACAATCCCATAAATAGAGATTGAACAAGTGTCAAACCGAGAAGATACGACACTCCAAATCCACTTATCAGTGGTAGCGAAAAAGCAATAATGGAAAGAATGCCGGCAGATATGCCTGCCTTCCTTATCTCGCGTGGATCCATTTCCAACCCGGACAGAAACATCAGGAAAAACACAGCAAGGTCTGACAGCACTATTAGACTCTCATCTGGTTTAACCAATGAAAGTATAGAGGGGCCAATTATGATCCCCGCTAATAACTCACCCACGACAGAGGGAAGTCCGATCCGTTGGAAGACCTCTCCTAGCAACCTGGCTGCAACTAAGATTATTACTACGTTAACAAAGAGCTGCTCAGTTGACACGCCTTGAAATCACATTATTATAGGATTTATCCGTTTGGAAGGCATTTTGGATCTTCGAACATCTAGAAGTTATTTTCATCTTATCTTGTCATCATTAATAAAATAATCTTTGATCTTTTCAAAATCCACTTACACTTTATCCATAATTAATAACTGTTGGGATAAATTGGGTAGGCCTTTTTTTTGGCCATTAAAATCAAACAGCAATCTGAGAATGAGACTACTAAGAAAGTGTCCTCTTAAGGGACTAGATTCAGTCCAGTTTAGTTTGTCTGATTTGATATATTCACAGCCATTAAAGATTCAGACTCATGAATTTTGTATGTTATCACTAAGGATACATAGTAAGGTAGCTAATTTTCACGCCACATAGCTTTGGTTTTTGCGAGAAGCAAAAATCCAATTAGATAGATGATCTGAACCATAAATCCGTAAGCGAGAGACCATTCTTTTGGTGTTTCTAATCCCATTATATATTGCAATATCAATGATGCGTGTGTCGTAGGAACAGCATACGATAGGTATTGTAGAGGCTCGGGCACTTTATTTACACTGTAGAAAACGGGTGGTAGTACCGCCAGGACTACATTTACAAAAGAGATAATTTGGGTGGCATTTCTCATATGCAACATATGAGAGGATAAAAAAAAACCCATAGATGACATAGATGCCCATGTTAAGAAAATGATCGCCAGAAGAATAGGGATAAAAACGATTGAGGTTACAAATGCCGCTACTAAAATTGCTAACACTATTAGCGCCGGTAATCCAAATAGAAGTTGGGAAAGAGCAAGACCCAGCATATAAGTTAGGGAAGAAACTGGTGAAGCTACAAACATATCTTGTATCTTGTATTCTGTCTTGTAGAATGAAATGTCTTGACCCAATGAAAGCCCATACCCTACAAGTGCCATAACTAAGCTTCCGACTAACGCAAACTGTACATATTGACCGTTACTAATAACGAATAATACAAATAACAGTGAGAAAGGGCTGATGGCTGAAAAAACTAATGAAAGAGGATTTCTCTGGAGCCAGAGGATCCCCGTCATGTATGCGATTGTCAGTATTTGCTTTAACGGCAGAACAAAGGTAGGAAATTTGCCCATATCAACAGAGGATTATGACCTTCACTGAATAATCTCTCATTTAAAAAATGCACAGCCTTTCAAACATATCCCAACTAGCGTTTGTCATGTTTATTACGTGTTTCAAATTAAAAATTACAGTTATTGCTATCACTATCATAAGCATTTTGAACGTATGTTCGGGCTGAAATGTATCAATAATCGGGAACAATTTCAAATGAGGAAAATTCTCCTGTGTAATTTTCATTTTTAATATCCACGTTTTCAACTATGGCAGTTTTTGGACCCTTGTATGACCATTCAATAATCTTATTTATTTCGCTTTGTCTTCCCTCGATCACTGCTTCTACACTACCGTCTGCTCTATTTCGTACCCATCCTTGGACACTATTTCCTGCCATTTGTTTCATATTCTGTCTAAAATAAACCCCTTGAACCTTTCCTGTGATATAAATATGTACATGTACAAACCCTGAATCAGCAGACCGTTTCTTTACTTCGCGCGAGGATCTGATCGTCATTTCCTGAAAAAGTGTACCAGTTCCATATGTATGTATTTCCATATAGAAATAATGGACTACTGGAAACTACATTTATTAGTGTATCATTACGAACTATGGTGGGGATTATTTGCAAAAATTCGACGAATTAGATATGAAAATATTATCAGAGTTGTCCAAGAATGCGAGTATTTCAGTGCCTCAACTGAGCAAGAAACTCGGTGTGAATGCCTCGGTTTTGTATAGTAGGATAAAACGGCTTACTAAGAGGAATCTAATAAAGAAATTTACTATAATAGTTAACGACGGCCTACTAGGTATCAACGTTAAAGCAATAGTAGGTATAAATAGAGATCCCAAATTGAAGGAGGCTATTCACATTGCCTTGTTGAAAATCCCTGAAGTAATAGTCCTCTCGGAGGTCACAGGAAGATTTGATATGCTCGTATCTGTGAATGCATTTACATTGGAAGAACTCCATAAGGTCGTCATTGAACAGATTGGAAAGATAGAAGGGATTCAAAACACAGAAACCTTCGTCCAGATGCAGCGGACAGAGAAAGAACAGATATTTTCAATTAGGTAAAGTATCTAGATTTTGGGTCAATTGATGTCCCAGAAATCAGATAAAGTTAATCACGTATTATATGAGACGCTGTCAACCGCTAAGTTCAAATAGAGTTTATTGAAAACAACCGTTAATAATTTGTCTGTTATTCAGAGGAAGGTCACAGAAATAATTCAGACTCTAAAACTTGCAAAAAAAACAAGTAAGGATGATTATATGACCCACCTCCGCTTGGTGCTTCTAGGCATGGGAGTAGTAGGTGGGATAGCTTTTGTTATTAAGCTAATAGCAGAATTTTTGACCTTTTCTGGAAATAATAGATGAATTATGGATATATTGAATAAACGAAAATATTTCGTTAAAAACAAAGTTTTTTCACGTGATTACAAATAATATTATTGGATTGAAGCAATTTGAAATGATAAAGAAAAGACAAAGACCCAAAATATGCACTATAGGCTCCCATTGCTCCCTCCAAGTACTAAAGGGTGCGAAAGATGAAGGGTTTTCGACGATTCTAATATGCGAGAAGAAAAGATACAATATTTATAAAAGATTTGCATTTATTGATCATATTTTGTTTGTTGATAAATTTGAGAACATATTAGAAAAACCGTACCAAGATCGATTAAATGAGTTAGACTGTATAATTATCCCTCATGGCACATTGATAGCTAATTTGAATTCGGATCAAATCGAAGGTATAAATGTTCCTTTCTTTGGTAATCGTTTCATTTTAAGATGGGAAGCAGACAGACTTCTAAAAGAAAAATTGATGAGAAGTGCTAGACTAAATGTTCCAAATGCCGTAAAAACGAAAAATGAGATAGACCGACTTTGCATTGTTAAGCTGCGCGGGGCTGCCGGTGGCCGTGGCTATTTCATGGCGTGGGATAAACAGAGTTTTAATGATGGATGCCAAAGGCTTGTTAATTCAGGAGTCATAAAGGGGGAAGAGGATCTATACATACAAGAGTATATACATGGAGTCCCAGTATTCCTGCATTACTTTTATTCCCCACTTTCAGATGAAGTGGAATTCATGGGTGTTGACAGGCGATATGAATCCGATATAGATGGAATTGCACGAATACCATCTAAGCAGCAATTGAATGTTACAATTGAACCAACTTACAATGTGATCGGAAATATTCCTTTGGTTTTAAGAGAATCTCTTCTTGAAGAAGTATATAGAATGGGTGAAAATTTTGTTAAGGCAACACAAAAATTAGTTCCGCCTGGTATACCAGGTCCTTTTTGTCTCGAGGGAGTCTACACAAAGGAGGCAGACTTCATTACGTTCGAATTCTCGGCTAGAATCGTTGCTGGAACAAATTTGTATATTGCCGGATCGCCGTATTCGGACTTGCTTTTTGAAAATGAAATGAGCACCGGCAGAAGAATTGCTTTAGAGATAAAGAGATCAGTTTCCAATCAGCTACTAGATAAGGGTACTGACTTAAGTGATTAAAACATTTATCTGCATGAATCGTCTTGCCTGATGATCATAAAAGTCACTTAATGAATAGCGGTAAAAAAAATGATGCATGAAGACCTTTTCAGTCGCACATAATACGAACGAGCATACTCTCCCCCCTGTTATCTTAATTTGTATCACTTATGTTCTGGATTATTGGTTCTATGAGATTGACTAATCCAAAAATTGAATTTTTCGAAAAGTGATTATTCGTTCTCTTTTCGTCAACACTTATCTTAATTACTTTATCATTAAGTATAGATACAGACATGGGTACGTCTCTCCATTCCAAAACACCATTGGTTATTATATCACAATTCCCCGAAAAGGATATCGTTTTATCAAGTCCGTGCAAAAGAAATCCGGGGTTATCGCTCCCGTTTGAAAACAACATAGAAATCTCTTTTGTGCGTGGTTTGTAAATAAAAAGGTGAAAGTGTGGTTCATCTCCATTAATACCAACCATAGTAAAATTAGACTTGAAGTATGTTACATTGTTATTTATGACGTCTAGACGCCACTTGCCTCCCAACACGTACTCGGAGCTAATATTGGCAATGTCATTAAGTGAGGAAGGTCTGTCTCTCTTTTCCGAGGGAGATGCAGCGATGACCGTATTAATGGTTCCTTCAACATTGAAGGAAATATTCGAAGATTGACTCCTATCAAGAACAAGTTGAAAATGGCTATCAAGAACCTGGCCTGGTGTACTTGATACTACCGAATAAAGGTCTGAGGAAACTAATACTAGAGAAGCCATAATTGCGCATGTAATGACCAAAATTTTGTAATATGTATTCTCAAAATTTATTTTTGCAATCATTACTAACTATTCGAATTAAGTTCAAACTTAAACCTTACTTGTAAATATCAATCAGTACAAATTTTATTCGAAAAAATAAGATACCAGATCTAAATAAATTGCCGGTAAGACCATCAAAAATTACAAAAGCGATCACTGTCGGGTAACAAAGGCCTTATTTACCAATCGAACAATTTTACAATGCCTTGATGTGAATTATTTCGACAACATCAATCAGCCTGTATCAAAATTAATATAATATTACGTAAAATGAATGACAGCTTTGGATAGGACATCGAATGTTTCTTGCAGTAAGTCTACAATAACTGTGAATCATAAGAATCAGAAAATTTGTCTAGACCCAAGAAAAGACATGGATTGCGACTACATTTTTGTGTCGCATGCTCATACCGACCACCTTCATAGGACAAAGAAAAGGACCAAAAGCAACGCAAAAATAATTACTTCGACTGCAACATCGAGAATTGCAAATGGACGTGGATATGAACTTTCGAATGTATGCCAAGATCATGGCTTTGAACTTTTGGACTCTGGACATATTTTGGGTTCAACTGGGCTATTGATAGAAGATGATTTGTACTATACTGGAGATCTATCAATTCGAAAGAGGGCGTTTATGAAACCTGCAGTAATACCTAAAGCAAAGACACTGATCATTGAATCCACATTTGGTCATAAAGACTATGTTTTTCCTAGAAGCGAGAGCGTAATACATGAGGCTAATATTCTTATTTCTGAAATGTATTCCCAAGGTCGACCGATCGTGTTGTTAGGGTACCCACTTGGGAAGGCACAGATCCTTACTCAACTTTTTGCTCAATGGGAACCAATTTTTGTCGAAGATTCAATCTACAAAATGAATCTTCTCTATTCAGAGCTTGGGATCGATATAACTTGTCACACACCATTCTCTGTGGCAGAGAATAAAGGTTCGCTATCATCCAACAAACCTTGGATCCTTATTGCACCGCTTAATTCGACTAGAAATGGGTTTCTGGATTACGTGAAGAGAAAATACGAACCAACAACTGTTGGTTTTAGCGGATGGGGCATTAGGCCAAATTTCAAATACTTGCTGGGACTAGATCATTGTTTTCCGTTTAGTGATCACTGTGATTATAACGATCTCATATCATTTGTAAAAAGATGTGGTCCTGAAAAGGTCTACACATTTCATGGCTTTGTCGACGAATTCGCACATACTCTCCGATGCTTAGGATTTGATGCTACCTCGCTCAAGAGTAAACAGGAACTAGAAGGATTCCCTACAGAATCAATGGTGCTAACAGATTATTTTGAAAAGAAATCTCAGGACAATTAACTACCCGCCGCCATATTCTATTTTTCTTTGTCTCTGAAATAAGGTATCACCTTTCTTCCGAACAATTCGATGTTCTTGAAATAGCCCTCACCCCAGAACCTAATGATAAAATGATTTGTGCCAGCTTCAATGAATCTTTCAAGCATTTCTATGACATCATCAGGTCTTCCAACACCAATCGCCGTTCTGGCAACGCTATCGGGTATTTTCAGTGCAGCCCTTTTCATTTGTTCCATTAATTCAGGTTTGTTCATAGCATATTCTGTGAAGTACCTACGAAAATCAAATTCTGAATCCTGTTCTAAATTATGCACGGTAAGTAACTCAGGCTTGTATAAGCTTACCTTTACAGCATTCTTCATCTTATTCCAAGCTTCTTCGCCATCCTCGGTAAAGTAAACATCCACATCGTTTGCGAACTGGAATCCAGATAGATCTCTTCCTATTTTTCTTGCGTTTTCCCTAATTACATCCGCATGGTGCTTGAATAATGCCGGAGTATACCCAATGGGTATCCATCCATCCCCATAAGCAGCACAAAGTCCAAGTGTCTTAGGAGCTCCTGCCGCGATATAAATTGGAGGGCGCGGTTTTCTTATACTTTTTGCTTGAAGACAAGCATTGGTCAATTTGTAATATTGTCCGTTATAGTCAACTCTGTTATCAGGATCAGACTTGAACAATAATTCTATAACTTCTAACTGCTCTTTGAATTTTGTAACCGGTTTACTAAATTCAATCCCAAAATCTACGACGTTCTGCGCCTCTCCGGCACCTATTCCAAGGATAGCTCTACCGTCTGTTAAACGATCCAGTGTAATAGTAGACAAAGCTATTGCTGATGGATGTCTCCTTATTGCGTCAGTCACACACGTACCGAGCTCAACCTTTCTAGTTATTGCCCCAATCGCTCGCTAGTAACAACCATGCGTCATTCACAACAGCATTCTTCCACTGAGGAACGTTAGAATGATCCATGGCCCATATCGAGTCATAATCCAAACGATCAGCAATCTGGCATGCTGTCATGATTTGAGTTTCATCGAGTCCAAGTCTGGCCACATTTAGGCCTTGAGTAAAACCAAATTTTGTCGTCATTTTAAGTATTGAATCGATATGTATACCGTCAGTATATATAGATTGTAAGGAATTCTTTTGTTACATAAACCAGCTCAACAACCTATAATTAGCCAACTTTATATGTTAGACTTGAAAACGACCCAGACTAATGCGAATGAATCAATAGTAATTCGCGAATGTGTACTCGACTAAGCCCCATTATGAAGAACTTTTATATAGTTGGCAAGGAAAATTAGGTCTGCCTAATGCTCCTGCCTTCTGAAATTGAATCGAAATCACTGATCCCAGCGGTTAGGGCCATATTGGCGAAAGTGCTAGTCAAAGAAAAAGGGCTAAAGGAGGAGGAAGTGGCTAGACTGTTGGGTATTACACAGGCTGCTGTCAGTAACTACATACGAGGTACACGAGGAGACGTGGAATTAATTTCTAAATTAAGTTCTTTTCAGCAGATCATGAGAATGATTGAGGATATTGTAGAAGATCTTTCGTCACAAAGGGCATACACAGCAGGAACACTCTCAAAGTTTATAGCTTTATGTAATTACATGCGTTATTCCTTTATAATCTGTGATGTCCATCATAGTCTTGAAGGAAACATAGACGAAAAGATTTGCGAGCAATGCAAGATTATTTTGACTGAGACTGGCAAGTGAGAGGGCTGGCCGGTATTCTCGCAATATGTAATTAATTAGGAATAGATAGGAACTACCTGATCATTCTTAACGCCACATCTAGCACATCCACACCAGTTAAGCAACCCAATGTACCATGTGATGCGTACGACTCGGTAAATCTTTTGCTACCATCATTTTTCACTAAATTTCCTGATATTAGGAGCGGGATTGGATCATCGCTGTGAGCTTTAGCTATACATGGTGTGGAATGATCTCCAGAAACTATTATCGTGGGATTAGTTAAAGTTGGATCTTTTAGCAATGTTCCAAAGAACCTTCGGTCTATGCTTTCAATGCTTTCTTTCTTCCCCACGGCATTGCCATCATGACCGTACTCGTCTGGTCCTTTAAGATGAACGTAGACTAGATCAAACTTCCTGAGCAGTCTACCAGTTTCTTCGGCCTTAATTTCATAGTCATCTATGCCACCGGCAGAAAAAAATTCCATTCCCAGCGTCCTCGCTATCCCTAACTCGACAGGCATGTCAACAACGCATGCTACTTGAATTCCGTATTTTTCATTAATTGGTTGGAGGGATGGTAAATTGTTACCAGGATCCCGAAGTAGAATAATGTTCATTGGTTTTTTGTTTTCTGTAATACGCTTCAAATTCACCGGATGGTTTTTCGCGAGCAAGATACATTGTTCTGTGAACTCATTAACCATTCTTGCCGATAATATGGAAGATTCGGAGTTATCTTCGGCTTCACAATTTTTTACTTGCATATCTTTGACGAAGGTCTTGGATATTCCAATCCCATCGATTCTGTCGTACGCCGGATCAGTGTTTGTTATTTTTGCGGATAACGGAATGTTGTTGTGCCTCAATCTTACTATCACCCTATGTGCAATTGTTGGAATTATTTTTATGGAGACCTCTGGATCACTAAATTTTATATTTCGTTCAAGATATTGGCACAATTCTTTCGCTTCTTCTTTTTCGATGATCCTGCCGGCCCTTCTGTCAATTATCTCTGTATTAAGACCCAAAGTTGCGAAATTTCCTCGCAGTGCAAGATCCCCAACCTTGAAATCTACTGCAGATCCAATTATTTCTATTACCCCTCGTCCCGCATATTTTTCTCCTTTGAAATTGTAACCTAGCATATTGAATACAGCAATGTCTGATTGTGGCGCTACTCCTTTTCCAACGCTGATAACTTGTCCCATAGACCCATTTTTTGCAAGACTATTCAAGTTTGGCGTTATGGCAGACTCAAGTGGAGTAAGTCCATTCAAATCAGGATGCGGTAAGTCTCCGATTCCATCCAGCAAGACGTAAATGATCTTCAAATCTTTGGCGGTGCTTGTTAATCGCCAAATAAAAATTATACAGTGGACAAGATTACTCCTAAATCTAGTCACGCGAGCTCATGAGAATGGTCAAAAGGATTAAAAAGGGCAATTTAACAGCTGACAAAGAAAGACATTGCGTGTGATTGCGATAGGAAGCAGAGTCTTTATAACAAGTTTTCAGTTGGCTGGGGTGGAGGGAATCAAAGTCGAATCACCTAACGAGGCATTAGAACAAATCAATCATCTGGGATTGGCTAATGATGTCGGACTTATTCTTCTGAGCGACGATATAGGCAAGGAAATTAGGATTTCACTTACAAACCTAAGATCCAGGAAACCGATACCACTAATATTTGAACTTCCATCTCCCGGTAGTTCTAAAGAAAACGTAGACTACCGTGCTCTTCTTAAGCAAATTTTGGGAGTATAGAAAATCGCTCAATAATTTCAAGGATGAAAAATGTAAGAGCAAAATAAGTTCACTGTTTATTTGAATTGGGATCCGGTCTTGAATCACAACAAGCATGAATCTGATAGAAGTGTCTGCGCATGGTTAACAGAATTTAGAGATGGTGATGTTCTAACATGTTTGATATAATCACGATCTTGGTAACGATCTCGATCGTCTTCAATACCGGAGTTTTGTCGTGCTGGATATACCTTACATTTTCAATTGTTCAATCATTTCGAAATTCCCCTCGACTGAAATTTGACCTTGAACATACTGGACCCGACCGTAGAGTCAGCATCATCATTCCTGCACGAAATGAGGAACAATACATATCCAGGTGTCTAAAAAGCCTATTGCGTCAAAAGCACGTCAATTACGAAGTAATAGCCGTGAATGATTCGTCTACGGATAATACATTGAATATTATGCACAATCTTTCAAAAGAAGACAACAGGTTAATTGTCGTCAACGCCCCACCTAAACCCGCAGATTGGGTAGGTAAAAACTGGGCATGTTATCAAGGTTACATAAATTCAACTGGAGAGATTTTTCTGTTCACTGATGCGGATACGGTACACTCACCTGAGGCTTTGTCAAGTGCTCTTGCCTCAATGCTTAAGGAAAAACTTGATGCCATATCGGCAGTTCCGAAACTTTTGTGTAAAGACATTATTACCAGAGTTACACTTCCCATATTGTCGGTTTTTCTCCACTCCCGATATTCACCAGTTAGAGTAAATGACCCAAAAACGAGAGTTGGATATTTCTTCGGAAGTTTTTATCTAATAAAAAGAACTACCTACGAGTCCGTTGGCACACATGAATCAGTCAAGCATGAGCTTGTAGAGGATGGAGCATTGGGACATAAGGTGAAAGAGATGAATTTCAAGTTAAAGCTTGTTAGAGGAGAAGACTATGTCGAGGCGATCTGGGCACGTGATCCCAGAACGCTCTGGAATGCACTTCGACGTCTCATAATCCCACTATATCACAAAGAAAAGCGCTCTGCGATTCTAATTGTCGTTACTTTATTTTTCATATTGCTCGAACCAATCATTGTATTTCCACTGTCTACTTATTTTATTTACACTGCTTCTACACTACTCATTAAGTCACTTTTTTTGCTAACCCTCGCATCTTTAATTCTAGTTATATCAGCAAGCATAATCCAGTCGAAATATGGATTATTGCAACGAGCCGGATATGGTTTGGGTTCTCCTGTTGGATGTGCAATTATCACGATTTGTTTTCTCTTGTCGCTCTTCGACATGAGAGGAAAAAGAACAGTGTCTTGGCGGGATCGTGATTATGAAATTGGCTAAGTAATAATAACAGACATCTAACGTTACCAAATGTTATATTGCGTTAATGATTAAATACCCTCGGCGCGAAATTTACATTTACGTAGCCGAGGTATAGGAATGGTAGGATGCAAATTAAAAGGTGCAATATAGAACATTGTTTGCCTATTCGTTTATCTCGTATGGATCAATTTATCCATGTATGAACCATGTATGAACCATCCTAAGTATTTATTAATCATCGTCTGGAATATTGTCTTGGATAATACTTGGAACTGCAGTCAACTACGCACAATCTGGACCTTCATAGTATTGAAGAAAAAATCTTGAGCAATTCTATGTCTAAGAAGGAAATATATGATCTGACGATGAATTTAGACACCCTATCCCTGATTTCCCTTGCCCGCACAATTCGTCTTCGTTGTAAACCAGGACCAATAACATATTCTCGAAAGGTTTTCATAAATCTTGTAAATCTTTGTAGAGATAAGTGTACATATTGTACATACAAGAAAGAGCCAACAGACTCTGATGTGTCAATGTTGTCTCCAGAAAAAGTCCTGAAGATTGCAGAAAACGGAAGTAGGCTTCGATGCACTGAAGCATTAATCGTAACTGGTGAACGCCCGGAACAAAAGTATCCCGAAGCTAGAAAATGGCTAAAAAGCATAGGATTCAGTTCAACTGCAGAGTATATAGACAAAATAAGTAACATGATCTTAAAAAAAACTGGACTGTTACCTCACACTAATGGAGGTATCTTGAACAGAGAGGAATTGTCAATTTTAAAAGAAACAAATGTAAGTCTTGGATGTATGCTCGAAAGCTCGTCTGAGCGTCTTCTTGGTAAGAATATGCCCCACGAATTTGCGCCTAGCAAAAATCCAAAAGCAAGAAAGAAAATACTTGAAAATGCGGGGGGTCTCAAAATACCAATGACTACAGGGATCTTGATTGGAATAGGGGAAACAGTTGAAGAGAACATTGATTCTCTTTTTATGATTAAAGAAATTAATGAAAGATATGGTAATATCCAAGAGGTCATTATCCAGAATTTTGTCCCAAAATCTAATACCGAGATGCGCGAAATTCCAGCGCCTCCGCTTAATTATTTTATTAGGATTATTGCCATTTCGAGGCTTATTATGCCCGATATGAATATACAAGTACCTCCCAATTTAAGCCCTAATAATTATGGGTTGTACGTCGATGCAGGAATTAATGATTGGGGTGGTATCTCTCCGCTTACCATCGACCATGTGAATCCACACTCACCTTGGCCCGACATCAAAGAATTGATGGATGTTACCAAGAGTTCAGGCTATATTTTGAAGCCTAGGCTACCGGTATATCCAGAATTCATCCTTGACAAGAATGAGTTCATACACGACAATTTATGGAAATATATAAGAGCGCTTTCTGGTTCAGATGGACTTGTAAGGGAGGAGTACTTGAATTGACATCAATGTTGGAAGGGATAATGAAGAATATAGATCCGGTTGTTGCCCACATATTGAATGAAGCTCTAGATTCGAAAGATATTTCTGTTAAACAGGCAGTTGAATTATTTGATACTAGTGGTCTAGAAATAAGCGCAATTACGATGGTCGCAGACATGCTTAGAAAGTTTTCTGTTGGGGACGTAGTAACATATGTCGTGAACAGAAACATCAACTTTACTAATGTTTGCATCAAGAAATGTGGATTCTGTGCTTTCAGTAGGGACTTTAGGAATGAAGAAGGATATTTTCTTCCTGTTGAAGAAATCATAAGGAGGACAACTGAAGCGTGGAAACTGGGAGCGACCGAGGTCTGTATTCAGGCCGGACTTCCACCTAAGATGGACGGTAATCTGTATATTGATATATGCGAGAAAATAAAAAAAGCACATCCAGAGATTCACATACACGCTTTTTCGCCTGAAGAGGTACAGTATGGAGCCTATTGTCTGGGAAAGCCAGTTGAAGAGTATCTTAAAATGCTCAAAGATGCAGGAGTAGGAAGTTTACCTGGAACAGCTGCAGAGATATTAAATCAAGAAATACGTGACATAATTTCTCCCGGAAGAATATCTGCAAAAGATTGGATAAACGTCATCAAGTGTGCTCATAAGTTAGGCATTCCTACTACATCCACGATAATGTATGGTCATATAGAATCTTCGATGCATAAGGCAGAGCATTTGGCACTCATTAGGTCCATTCAGAAAGAAACAAAAGGCTTCACTGAATTTGTACCTTTGAGTTTTATTTATAAGGAAGCTCCCATGTACTATAGAAATTCTATTCGCGGTATGAGACAAGGTCCTGATGGTAATGAGATAATCAAAATGCATGCAATCTCAAGGATAATGTTGAATAACTATATCAAAAACATTCAAGTTTCTTGGGTCAAAGAGGGATTAAAGATGTCACAAATTCTCCTCTCAGCCGGAGTCAACGACTTTGGTGGAACGCTAATTAACGAAAGCATATCTACCTCTGCTGGAGCAGAGTATGGCCAAATGATGAAACCCAAAGAGATTCATCATGCTGTAAAATCAGCAGGCAAGATACCTGCACAACGATCTTCAACTTATCGAATATTAAAAGAATTTAGTGAGGAGGCAGATGATCTTCCTTTACCCCTTGATACTGCTGATCCGAAAATGTTTGGCTCCTATCAGGAATTGATAAAGATCGGCAAATACAGATATGCGGAAATGAAAAGATAGATGATCAAAGTAGAAAAAGTAAGATCATTTACGACTTATTTGTAGGCATTCTGGTTAGTGCCCTATACCAGATTTATCCGTTTTCAGCATCAAATTCAGAGTCCATTTATACAAAAAAAACTAATGTTTCTTAAAACAGCAAGGCTAACAATTTTTACTCATTAAAAAAATTAATTAAAGAGGTTCTCCTGACATAAACCAATTCTCTTTGGGATTTTCCTTGTAAAAAATAATCACGTGTTCTTTTTTTGTTTTTAGTATTTTAATGGCTGCTTCCGTAATTGCGAGCAGCAAATTCCGCTTTCTGCTCTTTCGATCGCCCGGGATACATCGAGACTGAAATTAGTGGCATAACAATGGTTTCTCAAACACTTAAATAAACTAATTGCGTCTAAACGTCATAATCTACATATCAGGCAAATTGGTTGACTAATAAGAAGGACCAACGCTACGGAACAACATGTTTTGTAAAGACTCGATCATTTAACAAATATATTCTTAAAATATTAGAACCAAGCAATATATTTACGAGTCAGCAGACAATATAGTCGAGAACTTGATAAACTTGGGCATTTTAATTTCGGGAAGGGGAAGTAATATGGAGGCCATATTACGAGCTGTCGAAATGTCCAAGATTAAGAATGTTGTTCCTCGAGTAGTTATTTCTAACAAATCAGATGCACAAGGTCTTCACAAAGCTGCCAAGATGGGAGTTCCAACGAAGGTAGTATACAACTCTTCAAGAGGTTGGGATTACGACAAGGAAATAGTTTCTGTATTAAGGGATCACATGGTAAATCAGCAAAATGGCTTAATATGTTTAGCAGGATATATGCGCATCATTAGCCCTGAATTTATAAAGTTATTCAAAGGACGGATCCTTAACGTACATCCCTCCCTCCTTCCAGCGTTTCCTGGTCTTCACGCTCAAAAGCAAGCCTTAGAATATGGTGTCAAGGTCTCTGGTTGCACAGTACACTTCGTCGATGTCGGGGTAGATACTGGCCCTATTATAGCTCAGAGAACCATAGAAGTTGAAGACCACGATACAGAAGAGACTCTTTCAAACAAAATACTAGTGCAAGAACACGAGCTCTATATCGAGTGTATTAACCGGTTTGCCCAAGGCAGGTTGTCTAGTGTAGGACGTCGGGTCTGCACAAAGTCTTGCTAGGAAAGAGAAAGTCAAGAGCTCAGACAATCACAATAAGCATTATTTCATTATTCACAAATAGTTATTCTTTTTACAGTCACTTTACGAGTCCCTCTAACAGCAAAGCAAAATAACTACCCTAGATTTCCTTATTCAATTGCCTGCAATAAAGATCGATGGCCTTGTGGTCTCGAGGTATCTGAAAGATAAGATTAGAGAAGATGTATCAAAGCTAACTGAACATGGAATTAAACCTTGCCTAGCAACAGGTACTAATGGGTGACGATGAAGCATCAGCTACGTATGTAAGAAATAAACAGTTAGCAGCTACTGATGTTGGCATCTTAACGGTCGATAAAAGACTACCAAGCACTGCTTCGGCGGAAGAATTAATAAACTTATTAGATGAATTGAATTCTGATAAGTATGTTCATGGCATACTTTTACAGTTACCGTTACCAAAACATATTGATCAATTTTTAGCGATTAGCAGAATCGATAAAAATAAAGACGTAGATTGCCTGACCCCATATAATGTGGGCCTTCTTTTTGCTGGCAAAGCAAGGCTTAAACCCTGTACGCCATCAGGAATCATAGAATTGTTGGATTATTATAAAATTGATGTAGGCGGAATGGATGTAGTTATTATAAACCGAAGCAACCTGGTAGGTATACCGTTGTATTTGCTTCTTTTGCAACGTGACAGGACCTGTGACAATATGTCATTCTAAGTCAAGAAATATCAATGAAAAATTAATCGGAGCTGACTGTATAGTTACTGCTATCGGAGATCGCAATAGGTTTCTCCTTAAAGGTGACATGGTTAAACCGGGTGTTGTTGTAATAGACGTAGGCATTAACCGGATCAAGGGAAAGCTCCATGGAGATGTGGACTTTGATTCTGTATATGATAAAGCTTCCTATATAACTCCTGTACCTGGGGGTGTAGGCCCAATGACGGTAACGATGTTATTGAAAAATACTCTGACTGCTGCAGATACTAACAAATAGTACAGAAGTATCACTATGTCTGAATCATGTCAAAGAAATAAACATGCTATAAGAAGACAACTTCTTAAGATGAGGCAATTATTGGATGCAAATAAAGCTCGTGACAATAGCGTTAAGATTCAGGATAGATTAATGGGTTTACAGGAGTACCAAAATGGAACGATTATAGGAAGTTATGCTCCGATTGGAATGGAAGTCGAAACTTGGAAGATAATGCATCATGCATTAGCTAATAAGAAAACTCTGGCATTACCCAAGATCGAAGGAAATGGTACTCTATCTTTTTATGCAATTGAAGAAGCAGATCTCGACGGAAATCTTGTTAAAAGCTCTACTTTCAACCTGAAAGAGCCAAAGGCATTAGATGATAGACTGGTTGAAAAGCTTGACCTTCTGATAATACCAGGAATCGCTTTTGATACTCAGGGATACCGAATAGGGTACGGATTCGGATATTATGACAGATTTATGGCAAAAAAGACTTACACCAGTTCCGTGGGGGTTGCTCATGATTTTCAGATATTAGACCAGGATTTACCTAAATTATCTTATGATCAAAAATTGGACTTTTTAGTTACTGAAACTCGGACTGTATATTGTTAGAATTTAATGCTTTATATCCAATATCATTCCTATAATGTTCCTCATTATCTCCCCAATGGATATTTCTTACGGTGGAATAAGCCCGACCGATTGCTGTTTCCATATCAGTACCCAGAGCTGTAACTGAGAGTACTCGCCCACCGGCTGTAATAATCCTATCCTGAGGATCCCTAGCAGTACCTGAATGGAATATGTAAACACTTTCTCCGATGGAAGAGTTTAATCCATGAACTACCTTACCTTCTTCATATTTCCCCGGATAACCTTTCGAGGTCATAACTACACACACAGCATGGTCTTTTTTCCACTTTATCTGAGACATGGAAGCAAGTCTCGTTTCTACTATAGCTTCTAGATATTCTACGAGATCTGAATCCATTCTTGTCAAAATTGATTGACATTCAGGATCACCCAACCTTACATTGAACTCGAGTACATGTGGAATATTCGTACTACGTTCTATCATCAGACCAGCGTACAGAAATCCCTTAAATGACAGACCTGATTTCTTTAACGCGTTTAGTGTGGGTTCCATGATCGTCTTCATGATGTTGGAATTCATTTGTTCATCGATGATGGGTGCAGGTGAATAGGCCCCCATGCCTCCAGTATTTGGTCCGTTATCCCCGTCCCAGACATTCTTGTGGTCCTGACTTGAATCCAGCGGCACTATTGAATGTCCGTCGCATAGAGCTATAAAAGAAACTTCATTTCCGTACAATCTTTTTTCTATGACTATACTGCTACCTGGGCTTCCAAACTCCTTGTATTTCAATATTTTGTCTATTGTACTAATTGCTTCTCGGAGATCATGACAAACTATGACACCCTTACCCTGTGCCAGACCGTCCACTTTTATCACAGGAGGTTCTGACAAGGACTTGACGTATTCTTTTGCCTCATCGGAATTTGAAAAAACAGAAAAAGGTGCTGTAGGAATACTATATTTCTTCATAAATTTTTTTGCATATACTTTACTTGATTCTAATCGGGCTGCTTTTTGAGTTGGTCCGATAATAGGTAACCCTTTTCTTGCAAATAAATCTACTATACCTAGTGACAGAGGTTTTTCAGGGCCAACAATCGTGAAGCAAGAGTTATCCCCTGCAAAATCGCCAAGCTTTTCTAAATCATCAGGGGATATTGGCACGTTCATCCCTGTACCGCCATTTCCCGGGGCGAAGAACACTTTATTTACCTTAGGACTCTGGGAGATCTTCCAACCAAGACAATGCTCTCGTCCGCCTCCCCCGACAACCAGTATATTCCGGTAATCAACCATTTGTACTATCAAATTGGATGATCCCTACAAAAACTTAACTTATTCTCAACTTTCTTTTCAGACAATGATCGAACTTTCAGTTCGATTGTTTGTTTAGTTTTGAATAACAATCAGAGATTATTGCTGAGATGAAATCAAGATATTCCTCATCATGGAAGTAGATTGATTCAAAGTTCTTGTTGATTACATTTTTGTGAGCAAAACTAAGATGATAACATAATCCCTTACCTGAAAGAGTTCTAAAATAATAATCGTTACAGCTACAGTAGTTTAGATATGGATCAAGCCAGTACTCGTAATTGTTACCAATCATGGTCCATATGATTCTACCACTTGGCAAAAATGAATGACACTTTAAATATAATGGTTCTGAATCTATCGCATATCACCTATATTTTATAAATTATTTATCACAGAAGTCTCCATCTATCAAAAATATTCAAATTCGGGTGCTTTTCATGCGATTTCTCATATCCCGAAATAACGAAGTTAATAGTTTAAACACACCTATATTCTTTTTATCGACAATGTCTGACCAGCGGGTAGTGTGATTAGTGGACTAAGATCGTCAAGGACTCTACCAACTGGATTCATCATGATTCCGGACAAATCTTGAAGGACTATACACAGTGAGCCGTTTGACGTCATATATCCGATATCACCTTTGTTAAAGATGGCCTTTTGCTTCTCGGCCCCCATGGTTAGGCCAGTTTCAAAATATACCAATTTGGTTCCAAGGTAGTGTAGCCTACCGGTAATTGGTATTGAGTGAAGTATATTAGAAACTGTTAACGGGGACAAATGGCGTACCAATTCACACCTGACTTTTCCGTTACCCACGACTTCCATGATAATTGGTATCCTAGAGACTGAACTGTTTCCAGCCAAATCCATCGGAAGTAATCACACCAGCAAACTATTTAATTTAATGGTAGCCAAGATATTTTTGACAATCCCGACCAATTCTTACTCCTTTGCGAATACTAGATCGGGATACTTTTTGTGTGATTCCTAAAATAAGCACTCAGATTGGGTCTGAAAGTAAACTATATCGTGGTTAATAACATTTAAGACACTATTTAAGTCGAAGTGATTTTCACAAAATCTGATTCATGGACAATTAGGAAGACGACAAGCAGGCTTGAGAACAAGCAAGGCCTCTTTGTGTCTAAATTTTTAGTTTGAATAAAAAGATAACTATTGAGTTTGAACATTTTTACTTAGTAATCGGGCAAGAGTGCAGGAATGTCTAGCGTTCCTATTTAAAGTATACGATCAACTGATTCTAGATCTCGAGACATGAACCAAACCGAGGCACTAACGATTTCGACTCATAATTCCAGGGGTATCAGCGGAGCCTGTTTATTAGGTATAAATAAAGATGTATATTATGGCAGGGTACCTTGCAAATTAGCAGAAAATCTTTATACCTGCACATGAAGCATTTGAGTAAAAGCTAAAGCATTGTGCGCCGTGATCGATTTGGTAGATATAGCAACATTTAATTAGATATCCAACTGCTTTTTGATTTGTTCTTGGTTTTAAAGCGTTCTTCGACAAAGTTATCGAAAAAGTCGCCTTCTACCAGCGAAAAGTCACCCAAGAAGCAACCGAAACAGCTGGAAAAAACCAAAAAAAGTCTAAAACCAAAGGCAAAGCCAGCAGATAAGAAGAAACTTCAACAGGATGAAACTATTCAACTTAACAAAAGTACTAGACCCATAGACGAAGTAGTTGTATATCCAGAAATAGACTTTCAAATACGAGAATTAGTAGCTGATGGTAATCAAGTATTAATAGGTCCACCCAGATTGACACGATTTGAAAGGGCTAGAATAACTGGTGCAAGGTCATTACAACTCTCACTAGGTGCACCATCCCTAATTGCCTGGACAAATGAAATTAGAGACACGATCTCTCTTGCAACAGCAGAGCTTGATGCCAGGATATTACCTATATCAATCCGACGCGTTTTGCCCAACGGGTTGTACCAAGATATTCCCATTGACTGGATGAAATAACGTGAATAATTTTCTTACAATATAAATGGCTGTTTATCCAACAGTCTTGTATATGAAATGGACTAGAAGTTTTTGCCTATCGGTTGAGGATATGTCATAAGTCAATGTACGTTACGAGACTCAAGAAAAGATAAGTTCGAGTGAAATATTGATGCAGGAGAATGCACGCGTGGGACATCTCATGAATTAATTTGATTGTGTCGTACGTAGCAAGACTTAAATTTCGAACTTTTTCAATTTTGAGAGGGTCAAAATTCCGACTATCCAAGCGACTCATGTAGGGTACAAAGCCCAACTCCTGTTGGAAGATGGTACCACTTACGAAGGCGTGGGCTTTGGTTTTCCAAAAATTGTAGGTGGGGAAGTAGTTTTTAATACAGGCATGGTTGGATATACAGAAACTTTAACTGACCCGTCATACAGAGGTCAGATTTTGTGTATGACTTATCCACTGATAGGCAATTATGGTGTTCCGAGTTGGGATGATTTGGATGCATTTGGCCTTCCAAGGTACTTTGAGTCAGAGAAGATCCAAGTTAATGGCCTTATTGTTAATGAACTTTCAACTGTTGCGAGTCACTGGGATTGTGAACGTACTCTGGATCAATGGCTTTACGACGAAAAGATATCTGGAATCAGCGGAATTGACACACGTGATCTAACAAAACGGTTGAGAGTTGACGGAGTAATGAGGGGAGCATTATGTGTATCTCATGACAAAATAGACAATAACGAATTAGAAAGAGCTATGTGTGAAACTGAATATGATGGTTTTAATTTCATGCCTGAAGTTTCGGTCTCGGAGACTAAGGAGTACGGAAGTCATTCTTTACCACCTGTAGTATTGATCGATACTGGAGTAAAGTATAGTATAATCCGTAACATTATCAGAATAGGATTCAGAGTTATCTGTGTTCCTTGGGATACTCCCACCATTGATATCTTGTCATATAGTCCCGTGGGGGTAGTTATTAGCAACGGTCCTGGAGATCCCAAAATGTGTAAGTCAACAATAAAGACTGCCAATGACTTGATTAGTTTATCGGTACCAACATTGGGAATATGCCTTGGGAACCAAATAATTGCATTGGCTGGAGGAGGCAATACACAAAAATTAAAATTTGGGCACAGAGGTCAAAACAAGGCATGTACCGAAGTTGGAACTAACAGAACTTTCATTACAAGCCAGAATCATGGATATGGTATTGAACCCGAAAGCCTTCGCGGAACTGAATTTGACATATGGTACTTCAATACTGATGATAGGACTATTGAAGGGGTGACACACAGATCAAAGCCAATATTAGCAGTACAGTTTCATCCTGAAGCTTCTCCCGGTCCCTATGACTGCATGTCTGTTTTTGAAAAGTTCAAGGAGATGATTTTGAATGATAGTATTGGTTACCAAAGGCAAACATCTGAAAATATGACAACATCCGCGAGGACAGGAAATAAGGAAAAAAAGACAGGAGGTAGGAAGGGAGTTTCCGAGAAATGAATCGATAAAGAAAACGGTAGTGCTTGGCAGCGGTGCAATAAAGATCGGAGAAGCCGGCGAAAGTCAGAATCAGTATTAATGATTCTGGCCGCTAGTTTGATTACTCCGGGTCTCAGTGCCTCAAGGCATTATCTGAAGAAGGTATCCATAGCATACTAATAAATCCCAATATAGCCACAATTCAAACTGACACCAGATTTGCCGATAAGGTATTTTTGTTACCTGTAACTAGAAGCTATGTTGAAAAAATAATAGAACAGGAGAGGCCCGACTCAATAATGCTAAGCTTTGGTGGTCAAACTGCTCTAAATTGTGGTGTAACACTAAATGATGAAGGAGTGTTGAATAAATACGGTATAAAGGTCTTAGGCACTCCAATTACAGGAATAAAGATCACAGAAGATAGACAGGAATTTAAAAATGCGATGATCGCTAGTAAGGTACCAGTTTTAGATAGTGCACCAGCACATAATATGGAAGAAGCAATTGTAATCGCCAATAAGATAGGATATCCTGTCATCATAAGAGTCGCATACACACTGGGAGGCAAAGGTGGAGGAGTTGCACACAACGAATACGAACTGCAGGAAATAGTCCAAAGAGGATTACCACAAAGCATAGTGCATCAGGTCCTAGTAGAAAGATATGTTGGAAGTTGGAAACAGATTGAATATGAGATGATGCGAGATTCTACAGGAAATGCAATTACAGTTTGCAACATGGAGAACGTTCTTGCTATGCGTGTTCACACAGGAGACAATATTGTGGTTGCACCCTCTCAAACACTCAATAACGAAGAATATCACAAACTCCGCTCTGCAGCAATCAGAGCCGTCCAACATTGCAATATACTAGGGGAGTGTAATGTCCAGTTTGGGTTAGATCCCGCTTCTGAAGACTATTGTGCGATTGAGATAAACGCGAGACTTTCTAGATCCTCTGCATTGGCCAGCAAGGCAACTGGATATCCCCTAGCATATATGGCTGCAAAGATATGCCTTGGATATTCTCTTACCGAGCTTGTGAATAGCATAACCAAAACTACCACTGCTTGTTTTGAACCATCTTTAGATTATGTTGTTTTAAAAATGCCAAGATGGGACTTTAGAAAGTTTGAACTTGTGAGTAGGAAACTTGGAACCAGCATGAAGTCGGTAGGTGAAGTCATGGCAATTGGTAGATCCTTTGAAGAAGCAGTACAAAAAGCGATCCGTATGACTGATACGGGAAAACACGGCTTGGTTTGTAACGACGATTCCGAGCTAGAAGAAAATTTGGAAATAGTAGAAGAGGGATTGTTACATCCTGACGATGAAGTATTACAAACCGTTGTAAAGGCAATTAAGTTGGGAATTTCAATAGACACAATATATAGGCTTTCAGCAATAGATCCTTGGTTTTTAACAAGAATAAAAAATGTCATAGAATTAGAGGAAAAATTGCGGGATTCTGATTTAAGTGAGAATCTTCTAAAAGACGCTAAACGGTATGGATTTTCCGATCATCAGATTGGAAAATGTGTTAGTTTGAATGAAATGAATGTCAGGAAGCTTCGCCAAAAATTCGGAATAATACCAGTAGTGAAGCAGGTTGATACCCTAGCTGCTGAATGGCCAGCAAAGACCAATTATCTTTATTTAACCTATGGAGGAGAAAAAAACGACATAGTATATGATAAGAATAACCGAGGAGTAATAGTCTTAGGTGCCGGACCATACCGAATTGGAAGTAGCGTTGAATTTGATTGGAGTACAGTTAATATGGTATTGAGCCTAAAGGAGAATGGGATCGAGTCTGTATCAGTAATAAATTGCAATCCCGAAACCGTTTCGACTGATTATGATATCTCCGATAGATTATATTTTGAAGAGTTAACTCTTGAGCGAGTCCTAGATATCTTTGAAAAGGAACAGTCGTTGGGCATTGTGACTTGTGTCGGAGGACAGGTAGCTAATAACTTAGTACCAAAGCTGGGCAAACTTGGGATTCCAATTTTAGGTACTGATAGCGCAAACATAGACATGGCAGAAGACAGGGAAAAGTTTGGAAAATTACTTGATTCCTTAAATATTAAGCAGCCGCAATGGAAAAAATTTACGAACATGGCTGAAGCAATAACATTTTGCAATAAGACAGGCTATCCAATATTGGTCAGACCTTCATATGTATTGAGTGGGGCAGCCATGAGAGTAGTCTGGGGAGAGGAACAACTTGAGCGATTTTTGAACGAGGCAATTCACCTAAGCCCTGAATATCCAATAGTAATTACCAAGTTCTTACAAGAGGCGTCAGAAGTTGAAGTAGATGCAGTGTCTAACGGGGAGGAAGTCATTATTGGCTCGTTAGTAGAACATATCGATAACGCAGGTATTCATTCTGGTGATGCAATGATGTGCATTCCACCATGGCGTTTGACCAGGAAGACAATGAATACTATTGCAGAATATACCAAAATGATAGCACTTTCATTAAAGGTTAAGGGGCCGTTAAATATACAATATCTGGTAAAGGATGATCAGGTATATGTAATTGAAGCCAATATACGAGCATCCCGCTCAATGCCTTTTGTATCGAAAATCGTAGGGATCAATATTATAGCACTTGCCGCCAAGGCCATTCTTGGGAAACCTTTGCCAAAAGAGGCAGGCAATTTGTGGTTGCGAGTCCCTGGTTTTGGAATTAAAGTTCCTCAGTTCTCATTCATGCAGTTAGAAGGAGCTGACGTTGTCCTTGGAGTAGAAATGCAATCTACTGGAGAGGTCGCTTGCTTTGGGGAGAGTTTTTACGATGCGTTATCTAAGGCCTATGAAGCTGCAGGTTATTCACTCCCTCTCTCGGGTTCCGCATTGATTACGGTAGGTGGTCAACGATATAAAGAAAAGTTACTGCCACTCATCTCCCTCGTGAATTCCATGGGATTCAAAATCCTTGCAACAGAACATACGGCCGAATTTATAAAAAGTAATACCAATGCAAATGTTGAAGAAGTTTATAAAATAAGTGAGCCTTCAAGAAAACCTAATATTGCAGATCTCCTCTATAACCGTGAAATCGATTTTATCATAAACATTCCATCTACATCAACTATTGAAAAATATGTTGGGATGTTATACGATGAATACCAAATTAGGAGAAAAGCCGTAGAAATGGGCATCCCTGTCCTAACAACAGTTGAAGCAGCAACATCATTCGTTGAGAGCCTAAGATGGCGAATGAAGTTTAAGCCAACAATCAATTCTCTTTCTGGCTACGTCGAGTTTTAAGAAATTTTGTTATTTCAGAAGAGGATCTCCAGAAGCTCTTCGTTTCCAAGTATAGCACCATCCATGGTTAGTATCAGACACTTTTCTACGGCCTTCTTTTTGAGTATACGATCTATTAAAGGTGAGATTCGACCTTGTCTGCCAACTTTTGACTGATTGACAATAAATCTATCGTAAGATGGCATTATTATAACATCAATCGATCCTTTTTTATTAGGAAATATGACATCAGTTCTAACTCTAAGAAACACCCACACCTTTTGACCATTCATAACACTATCAGATTTGAAGAATACTGGATGAACATGTCCAAGAATAACCTTTTTGACGTTTGAAGTCAGTGATGAAGGCATCGTATGACCGTGAATAAGCAGGGTATCATCGATTGTCATTCCTGTAATCCCTATCGTACTTATTGAGTCAGGTATGAGTAACCTGATCTTACTGTCATGATTACCAGGAACAAAATAGACTTTACATATCTGTGAGAGGGACTGCAAAAATTTAGGAACTACTTCCCAATCTCCCTTAGCGATTCCAGATACATTGTTTTTTATATCACCTAACAGAACAATTGAATTGGCTTTACAAGATATCACAATTTTTTCGAGTTCCTTTTCGGTCTCTTCCGCAATCTGATACCAATCTATAGATACCTTCTCTGATTGAAACCAATGAGCAAAACCGATGTGCAAGTCTGAAACTATTAGTATCGATTGATTCTGGCCTTCCAGCTTTGTATGCATTAAAAGTGCGGGACGACTCGGGTACTATGCTAAGCTCAGCCATTTTTCATCCCCTAGGAGAAATATAAAAATATCTTTGCTCCAACAGGTATTTCAAACTCTCCTCTACGATCTTTTAATTCAATCTCAGGGTTTTAAATATTGTCCCTAAGAACACGCTATTCTTTGTATTCAATTTCGAAAAAAGTTACAACGTGATCCTTATAGCACCGATCTCCACTATAATCATGATAAGATCCTGACTATGAAATTTCGACCTGAAGTGGAGTACTTTTTTATCATAGGGTTGCGGTAAAATGAAATTTAACTTGATACTTTCTTCTTCTCGGAACAGAGAAGGTGACGCAGTTGACGAATTCATAAAATTAATTGAGGAGAATCTGGAAGAAAGTCCAATAGTTGAAATAAGTGACATTCAAGGAATAATACTCGCGTTTACTGAAACTGATCCTTTAGAGATCATTTATCTGTTCAAAAAAATGGCCACTGAAGAACCATGGCACTTCAGGTATATTCTTAGAGTTATTCCGGTACAAATCGTTTGTGCTACTAACCTGACTGAAATTATAGATGGTTCTTGTATGTTATTTAAGAAGGTGTCAGGTGTATCATCATTCAAAATTGTGGTTGAAAAGCGATACTGTAGCATCAGATCTCGAGAAATAGTTTTAGCCATAGCAAGCAGAATAACAAACAAAGTGGATTTGTATTATCCTGATTGGATTATACTTGTAGAGATTTTGGGGAAAAGGACAGGAATATCAGTTTTGAGACCTGAACATCTATTGAGCATAGTAAAGGAAAAGATGGGTGGACACAGATATAAATGACATTCAATGGCGATTTATATGAGTTATATTGTTAGTAGGATTATCATTCAACCCAAAATGCTTAGTTCCCAATCTCCATGCCAAAAGTTTTTTGATTTTAACATTTTAGTTTTGCTAGTCTATTAACAGTTCCAGCTCCTTGAAGTCAGCTGGCTCAAACACACGATTGGTTAGAATATAATTGAATCGAATTGAGATGTCGCATTGCTCTTTTGCAAATTGCTAAAATCAGCACCGGACTGCTCAGTCCCGATTAAGTATAAATAGTTGAATTTTATAGTGATCATTTTGATTAAAACTTTACCAGAGTCTGCTTTTTCTACGAGGTAATTTTCAAAAAATAGCCTGTCCATTTTTTTATGGGTAATCCCAAATTCACTACATAATCTTGCCATTTTGTTCTTTCCTATTCTAAGGACTGAAGCATGTATCTCGTTATAGTAACCTTCAATGTATTTTTTTATCTTCAGGACAGAATCCAAATTCTCTGACATCAATACGAAACATGCTGCGCTATCGTTTTTTAATCCTCCAACTTTTATAGCCTTTGAAATTTGACTAGTACAACACAATCTCATTAGGATATCCGTTTCCATTATTTTTGATAACTTTATTCCTCGCTTCCACGATTCAACCGTCAATTGTAGTACCCTTAACAGATGACTTACTCCAAATACATAATCGGCATCTATGCCTTGAACTAAGACATCTGGAGAAAACGCTCTGAATTTGGTAATTAATTCGTGTAGATTCTCACTTCCAAGATGCGTTATTTCGATAATTGCAATATAAAAAGTGCCTATTCGATATAAAGATCGGTCTGCTGCAGGGGTATTATTTTCTAACAAAGTAGGTCCTTTCTTATTATTCAAATTAATGCCTTTTACACTCAAATTTACTCATTTCACTATCCACCATGTACTAAACTAGCAATAGTGACGGTATCACCTGATTTTATTACTGATTCTCCCTTTGGAAACAAAGACGATTCGATTCCATTGATAGCTATCAAAAAATTCTTTTCATCAATAAGGTCTGGCTCAATTGCATGGTTGCGTAAATAGGACATTATGAATGAAATTGATGCGTTAGGCTCATCAACATAAAGTGTATTCCTATTCACAGTTTTCTGGACTGGACCGAGAAGTTTCACTATTATCAAGGTAGTTTCAAATTGTCATTCTGCTTCAGGAGATAAGGATTCTGGCGACTCTCCTTGTGATTCCAAATTTTCCTCACCGGATTTGAATTGCTTATTAAGATGTGAGGAGATATATCCTGCAACCTGATTTCTTAATTCTTTAGATCTTACTATCGCAAGCTCCACAATAGTCTTCTTATTCTGTTCAAAATTGGTTCCAAACCTATCAGGATATTTATTCATAAGGTCTGTAGCAATCCTTCTCACACGATGCATAGAATTTAACGAGAACACAAGCTTATTTTATACTTATTCATTCAGGAAAGTTCCAAGGCGAATTCTGATTCTCGAGGTAATAAATATATCCTATCATCCATTGAAGAACATGTGAGAATTTGTTGATACTAAGCACATCGCTTCTTCAAAAGTCATTTTAAGTTCATGAGACATGATATTTAGTATAGTGATGAGCATATTTGTTGGTAGTGGTGTAACATTTTTGAAGCAGCCAGAATATCTTACAGGCCCATCTGTTTCGATCAAAATCTTATTTCTATCAGCTAAACCAAGAAGATTTTTCTTGTTTCGAGAGTAAGCAATGAGCGGACCGTACGAGACAAATATACCCATATCCATTGATCTTTGTAACTGCTTCTCTGTCCCATCAAACCAGTGGAGACATACAACGAGGTGATCGTACGACGGAATGAGATCAAGAATTTCATCCAATGTTCCTCTAGAGTGTATAGAAACAGGTCTTTCAATTTCCTCCGCTATGTTCAACATTTTCTTAAAAATATCCAGTTGTTTTGAGTAGATGTAGTTTTTAGAAGTGTCATACGAGTGATCAAGTCCAATTTCTCCTATTCCATCGATGAAGTTTCGATTTTGCACGACGAGGTCTTCAAATTCAGAAAACTGTTCGATTTGGGCAAATTCAGGGTGAATTCCTACAAAATTAAATACTACATCTCGATTTGCATCCTTAAACAGGTCTATGGCCCTCTTTGATGTGGATATGTCCATGGTCACTGAACATGCTTTGATACGCAATTCCCTCATTGAGATTAGAATTTGTGGTAAAAAATTCGCATAATATTCATCCACCAAGTGTATATGCGAGTCATAGAACAAAGGATCCAAAAATCATATTTGCTACTTCAGATGTCCTAATAATTCTATACCAAATCTTCTCTCGATACCGACACTATCTCTATCCTCCTCTTATCCTTAGACACCCAATTCACTCGTATTAACCCGAATATCTCTAAATCGAGTAAAATTTTGTTTACGTCGGACTCTGTAATTGGTATCCCCTCCTTCTCCAAGTTATTCATCAGATCTGAATCTGTAAGAGTGTTAGTCTCCCTAATTTTCTCTAAAATAAGGTTTCGTAAAGGATACTTCAATTTCAAACCACCTATCACAAGTTCCTAACCTAGTTACATTGTCGCCTCATTTAAAATCATATGTGTTTTATAAATACCAAACTCAACTCCTCTCTTGAATAATTCAAATCTTAACTTCTGAATCCAGCCTAGGAGGCGCTCCTTATGTCATGAACTGCAAGTATCTAAAATTTTGGCAAAATGTCGATATATTGAGAACCAGATCAAGGTTAATATTTCAAACACTGCAAACGGTTTACTTGGCATGAAAGGATTTGAAAAACGGCTTCCCCGAAGTGCTCGCAGAACCAGAAAACCACTACAAACCGATTGGATAACTTCAAGGAGGCCTACATGGGTGAAATGCACTTATGAAAAATGTCTTCATGAATGGATTTACAAGGGCGCTGGAAATTGGGCCGAATGTCCCATATGTCATAACTGTATGAAAGTTTCAGCTGGAAAAAGGCATTATGGAAAGTAATCTCTTTTCATTAGCAAGATAAATCTCATTTGTATAGTCTGATAGTAGTCAAACGAGTTTTACCGATGCTGTAGGAGAATATTTCGACGTGATTTTCTTTGGACAAGTTGAGACGTTATATCTGCAATTCGTTCCCAATGCCTTAAAAACTGTCGAAAAAACGCTATCTCCTTGCGATGACAAAATTGACAATAAGATTTTTTAATAATTTCAGGCAAAAAATATTGAATTGGCAAAACGTGAATTTACTATACAAGTAGAGGGTGATAAAATACAAACTTTCGGACACTTACACAAAAACGTCGCCCTAAAATATCTGATGAAACGAAGAAGATCGATCTTAATGACCAAAGACAAGGAAAAAGTTGAAAAGATCTTCACGGCCCTTCCGAGGAGTATAAGTATAGTAGGAAAAAACGTTACCCACACGTACGCTGTCAATTGGGAAAGAGAGGGAGTAACAGATTTTGAGGGCTCTCGATTTGTGTTTACATTAGAGGAAATTTCGCCACCACTTATTTCGGTACCTGCCTAGCAACCGACTGTTCAATTCCGTTATTTAGAGTTACAATAGCATCCTTTGTATCTTCTGACGGTGGAGAATGAGTTTTTATTCCAATAATGGAATTAAATGCATGTACTTGAGATAAATGCGGATGTCTAGTTATAATTTTAGCCACCTGACGCTTCTGCACCTAAATGACCCCAGAGTCCTTCTTGGTAGGTATCAATGAGGTGGTTTATGACTTCGTCATAATCCAAATCCTTTTTCATACTATCCATCATTTCAACTCTTACGGACGATAATCGCTTGTACGTAATATCATCTACATCAATACTCTTCATGTACTAGTTCCTTGGAGAAATTTCTATTAAATAATTTGTACTTGCGAGAAATAATCTGGGCTATAACATTTTGTAATTTTTGATACATTCGATAATTTTTTATAAGAATTCGAAAAATTTATTACGATTTGAGTTCACCACAAATTTTGTGTACATAGACACAATCTCAGTCCCCCATGCCGTAAAACAAGTAATAGGATCTAACGGATTGTTTTTTCAAGCACTAAGGACAGGCATAGTCAACTACACGGCATTAGCTCAAAAAATAAAACCTGACGTCGAAAAATTGACTAAAAACAATGTTAATTTGAATACTCTGGTGGTTGCCATTAAGAGATTTGCAGACACCTTGGAAGACAGTGAGAGAAACTTGTCAGTACCTACCATTGATGGTATTAGAATGTCTTTGACTGGTAGTATTTTGGATTTGGATTTCAGAACTGTTTCTCATGCTGTAGTTGAAGCCCTTGACGAGCTTATCGAATCTGACAAGGGATACAGCATGTTTAGAACAAATAAACAAATTCGAGTTTTCATAGAGGACCTCGATGAAGTTCGTACGATTTTTGCTCCAACTAAAAGTTTTGAAGGCACAATCAAAGAAGGCTTATCGAAAATCACTATTAATATCCCAACAGACATGCAGAATACATATAGCATCCTATCGACAGTATCTTATATCCTATCCAGCAGCCAAATCCCATTGTACAACGCTTTCTTTTCTCATGATGAAATTACCCTGATATTGAATGTCAGTGACGCCGCTAAAGCCTACGAGATAATCAGAGAAGAGTTAGCAGGCATGCGGGACTGAGAGTAGGACTAGTACAATATACCTGGTTGGGACGCTACTGATTTTTTTTATTAGCTACCATGTTGTGATTTGATTCTTGATTCACCTGTAATACGGAACTGCCACCTTCTCTCCTGGTTTCCCTTCTCTTTGAGTCTTTATTTTCTTTACACTCTCTTCAAAATGACGCATCATCACATGTGCCTCCGAGACGTGCTTTGCTGCCTTCTTCTGGTGTAGGATATTTTGCTAAGTATTCATGCAAAACGAGAGAAACAGCAGTGTTCGCTACGGAACTTGCATCGGCTCCACTGAATCCCTCAGTAAGTTCTGCAACCCGTACCAAATTTACATCAGGACCTAACGGCTTATCTTTTGAGTGTATTTCCAAAATCTTTTGTCGTGCAAGCTTGTCTGGCATTGGAACAAATACTATTTTATCAAATCTACCGGGCCTCAAAAGAGCGGGATCTATTATATCTGCCCTGTTTGTTGCCGCTAAAACGACTACACCAGAAAGTGCCTGGATTCCGTCAAGTTCAGTTAGTAATTGGGATACTACCCTTTCAGTAACCATACTATCTCCACCCATTCCTCTCGTAGGAGCTATCGAATCAATTTCATCAAAAAATACTACACAAGGAGCAGCCTGCCTTGCCCTCCTGAATATTTCCCTTATGCCTCGTTCAGATTCTCCGACCCACTTGCTTAAAAGTTCGGGACCTCTTACACTTATGAAATTTGCCTCCGATTCTGTGGCAACGGCCTTTGCAAGAAGTGTTTTACCTGTACCAGACGGTCCGTGCATTAATAGTCCTTTAGGCATGGAATGACCTAACTTAGTGTACAGCTCAGGATATCGTAATGGCCATTCTACGGCTTCTTGCAATTCTCGCTTTACCTCTTCCAATCCCCCTATAGAAGACCAGGGAACATCTGGAGATTCCAAATAAACTTCTCGCATAGCTGATGGCATCACTTCCTTTACAGCATTTTCGAAATCTGCCATAGTTACTATTAGTTTATTTAATACTTCTGGAGAAAGCTTCTCATCCTCTAAGTTTAATTCTGGCAATAATCGTCTTAAACATTTCATGGCTGCTTCCTTACACAAATATTCCAAATCAGCGCCAACAAATCCGTGTGTAACTGCAGCCACTCGATCTTGTTCAACATCCGTATCAAGAGGCATATTTCTAGTGTGGATTTGGAGTATCTCTAAACGTCCTCGTTTGTCGGGTACCTTTATTTCTATTTCCCTATCAAATCTGCCTGGTCTACGCAAAGCCGGGTCAATTGCATTTGGTCTGTTAGTGGCTGCAATGACAATCACTTTGCCTCTGGCTTCTAGACCATCCATTAGTGACAAAAGTTGTGAAACTACTCTTCTTTCTACTTCTCCAGTAACCTCTTCTCTTTTTGGAGCAATAGAATCGATTTCATCTATAAATATAATTGATGGGGCTTTCTCCTTTGCCTCTTTAAAGATTTCTCTGAGGCGTGCTTCGGATTCACCATAGAATTTGCTCATTATTTCTGGCCCCGAGATACTTATAAAATGTGCATTGCTTTCGTTAGCTACTGCCTTCGCTAATAGCGTCTTCCCAGTCCCAGGGGGACCGTACAACAATACACCCTTTGGGGCTTCGATCCCTAACTTCTCGAATATTTCAGGATGTCTTAGAGGTAGCTCGATCATTTCCCGAACTTTTTGAATTTCTTCTTTTAGGCCACCAATATCTTCATACGTAACCTGAGGAACTCCTCTAAGTGTTTCACCTTTTTCAGCAATGTGAAATATAGTTTTTTGAGTTACCAAAACTGCATCAGAAGCAGGCGTAACTCCAATTACTTGAAACGTAAGTCTTCCCCCAAAATAAGGTACCATTACGTTGTCACCCTTTATCAGAGGCACACTCTCAAGTGCGTCAGCAAGGTATCTTTCATCTATAGGTGGAATAGCTTCCAAAGGAGCGACAATTACTTTCTCTGCAGGGACAGCTTTAATTTTTCTAACAATTACCGTATCGCCTATGGCAACTCCGGCATTATTTCTGACCAACCCGTCTACTCTAACAATCCCTTTTCCTTCATCAGATGGATATAATGGTAAACATTTCGCAACTGTTCTACGTTTGCCTCTAATTTCAATCACATCGCCTGTAGATGCACTCAAAGAATCCATAGAATCATAATCGATACGTGCAACGCCGCGGCCCACATCACGAGTGTAAGCTTCGAGTACCTTCAATGATAGAGTATTCTGACTCACAATATCATTTACGACTTTACTTATCTTTATACCTTTGTTAGAATAATAATAGCAAGAAAAAGGAGTGAATTCTTCCCAATTTGCTATTAAAGTGCGACGCTTCTGTCAGATCCTAGAATTAGTATTCAAAGTCCTTAATTCATTATTTCATCGAGATGTTGCAGTTTCTCAATATCTGAATAACAAAAAAACTTTATCAAAAGCTTAAAATCACCACGCTTCTCAAATTGAACGAAGAACTTTGGGAAAAAGAACTCTAGTACGAAGAAGAGGACGAGGAGGAAAACAATTTAGAGCCATCATAGTAGGAAAGATTTCACCATCTAAATATCCCAATTTCAAGTTTCCCGAAAAGCATTTTGGATCTGTTATAGACATAGTCCATGAGAGAGGAAGGGATGCCCCGTTGGCAAAGGTACGTTTCGACAACAGAACTGTTAGCTATGTTCCTGCCACCGAGGGTATTGCAGTAGGAAATAACATCCAAATAGGATATGATATTCCAGCTGCGCACAACAATATCTTGGCTTTGGAATCGATACCTGATGGAACTTTAATTTGCAATATGGAAAAAAATATTGGAGACGGTGGTAAGATGGTAAAGGCTTCTGGCTCATCGGCATTGGTTTTTTCACATTCACCACAAGGTGTTACGGTGAAGCTCCCATCGGGTAAGTTCATTACTCTCAGCCCCAATTGTAAGGCGATGGTTGGCGTGGTAGCAGGTGCAGGAAGAAAAGAGAAGCCATTCCTCAAAGCTGGCAATAGAGCGAAATACATGAAGGCACGAGGAAAATTATACCCCACAGTTAGGGGAATAGCACAGGGAGCGGTGTATCATCCTCATGGTGGCGGAAGACATCAACATATTGGGCATCCGTCTTCAGTTGGAAGAACTACACCTCCTGGAGCAAAAGTGGGCAATATTGCACCTAGAAAGACTGGAAGAGCAAGGCTTAAAGATAGAAGATGAGGATTAATAGATCAATATCATCCAGTACCATTATTGTGGAAACGTATGGGTTGCCACAATACGAGCCTTTTTTATTTCCAAGATTATTACATTGGTAACAAACACGAATACAATCCTAAATCTTATGAGGAAGACCATTCAAGAAAACAAACTAACTAGACTGACAGCACTAAAAAATTTGCAACAACAAGAGCAAGGAGACCCTTTCAAAATCTTGATTGGAACAATATTATCTGCACGTACTAGAGATGAGAATACAACTCGGGTCTTGAAATACTTATTCGATAAGTTTAGAGACATCGATGGAATATCTAAAGCGGATCTAAAAGATATTAGAGATACGATTCACAGTATTGGATTTTATAACATCAAGGCAAAGAGAATAAAACAGGTGGTGCAATTGCTGATTGAAAAGTTTGACAGTAAAGTACCTTCTAGTATTGAGGAATTGCTGACGTTGCCAGGAGTCGGGAGAAAGACTGCTAACTGTGTTCTTGTCTATGCTTTCAACCAGCCGGCCATTCCCGTGGATGTTCATGTGCACAGGATATCAAATAGATTGGGCATAGTGAATACAAGAAAAGCGGAAGAGACCGAGTTGCAATTATGTAGTATCATCGATAAAGAAAAGTGGATTGAGGTAAATGATACTTTCGTTACTTATGGACAAAATGTATGTCTTCCAATTAAACCAAAATGTAATTTATGCCAACTTAAAAAAATGTGTAAATTTTACAAAAGAATTGTTAAGGCTAAGTCTCCCTCTTCTTCTTCACTAGAAGAGTAACAACAATCCCCGCCATTATTATTGACACCGCCAGGGGAAGATAGTATAATGGCGAATTGGCAGGATTACCAAAAATAATGCTGAATGAAATTTTTCCCCCAATGACATTTGAAGGATCTTCTGGCCTGTCCTTTCCATATACAGATATTGAACCTACAACAAAGTCATTAATAGATAGTCGGTCTATGATAATTCTTTTCCCGTTTGTAATGGTCAAACCCTGATTGTTTGCATGTGCTACAAATATTGGCTGATCTCTTGACCACCCATCGCTATCACGTTCATATATTCTAATGTAACCAGAATCCTTGGTGTTAACTGCCGCCCAGAATCTGGCAGATTCTCCTCCAAACATGCCAAGCTCTACGAATTTTTCGCTTGGATAAGGTTCTTGGATTTTTATTATCGTTTTTGCGTTACTGTAAGAAGAGTAAGTTAGGTTATTCTGAATTACTAACTGCCAGTTAGTAGGAATAGGTTTTGCGAAGGAAAATACCACGGGGTTCTTTCTGTCAGCATTAGAGGACGAAAAAGAAAGAGTAAAACCTTCACTATTCTTCGTACTTATAATGTCACTGGCTTCCCGAGACTGTATGGAACTTTGAACTGGGTTGATCACTAACGCCTGACTAAATAAACCCATAGCAACAAACAATACAAATACTTCTGATTTCAATTCTACCAAGATTATTTATTATTCTAGACACTAGTTATTCCTTTACAAATGGATGATCAGACGAAATTATTAATTGTGACACTTCTGGCCTCATTAGATGTTTGTCAGGAATCTCTCCAGTATTTACCATTTTTCGGATCATCGTACCGCTCAACTCTTCTCTGAATTCATGACCGTGTGGACACGTTTTAGCATTCGCGTATGCAAGGCATTTTCTGCAATAATAAAAAGAGGGGAAGAAAACAGGCTCAATACCCAAATCAGAATAGTTCTTGAATATATCATGTGCAGCATAAGGCGGGTAATACTCACCTACCCCTGCATGATCCCTACCGACAATAAAATGAGTGCAGCCGAAGTTCTTACGCATGATTGCATGATGAATGGCCTCCCGTGGTCCTGCGTATCTCATTTCCGTGTGAAGAGTTGCCAACAATACCTTTTCTTGTGGATAATAGTTTCGGATCAAAAGATCATAAGACCTTACAATCATTTCATCTGTAAAGTCTCCTGTCTTCTTCTTTCCGATCAAGGGATTAATGAACAGTCCGTCATAGATATTGAGTGCTCGCCTTTTGCACCATCTCGTGGGCATTATGGGGAACATTCCGTGTTTGAAATCCAACAACGGTATTCCATTTTCTGCGTACAATTTCTTTTCGTGTCTCTAATGGACTCATCCTAAATTGTCTTATTCCCAATCTATCCTGAACCGCGAAAATTTCAGTTTTTCCACTTACTAGCATATCTTTCATTGAAAGGACCTTCTTCACACCTGGATGGTTCGTATCATTGGTCCCGTACACTGAAGTAGAGAGATGGACTTTGTCGAACTTGAAAATATCTTTAACGTGCATTATGCCAAAACTTTCTCCTTCGCAAGTCAAGACTACATCCCTTAAGTCCTTCAAACTTCTTGCTGTGTGATCATCAACATCAAGAACTATTGGTATGGTCCAAGCAGTGCCATCAGCTAATCTTCCTTCCCTTAGAACTTGTTGCAGATCATCCTCATTCAGGAAACCATCCAGGGGACTAAAAATACCCTGGGCTATATTTTCAACTTCAGTACGTATGTCTCTACTTACGTCAAATGTTGTCATTCCTGATAAATCTTTAGCCGTAACAAGATTATTTACCAGTTTCCCACCATGCGGCAGGATTGATACTTGATTCAATTTAACTTACTGACCCGTCCGACTTATTTTTTACTGGATCCCAATGTAGGCCACATTCCTTATGGGATGAATTCTCCCACCACCACCGGCCAGCTCGAGAATCTTCTCCAGGCTTCACTGCCCTGGTACATGGAGCGCATCCTATGCTCGGGTATCCAAGGTCATGTAATTTATTGTACGGAATCTCATTATCTTTTATAAATTTCCAAATTTGATCTGAAGTCCAATCTGCAAGTGGATTCAATTTTACAATGTTTCCATGTGCTGAATCAATTTCGATTTTTTTAATTTCATTTCTGGTAATGGTTTGCTCGCGCCTTAATCCCGTGATCCAACAATCCAATCCTATCAATGCCCTCTTAAGTGGGTCAACCTTTCTTATATTACAACAAAGCTTTCTATTCTCGATACTCCCATACATCAAATTTATTCCCTTCTTTGTAACCATTTCCTCAACTTGAGGACTATCCGGAAAGAATACCTCTATCGTCACACCGTATCTCTTTCGTACATCCTCCATGACGTCGTATGTCTCTTGATTTAATCTGCCTGTATCAAGTGTGAAAATCCTAGCGTGTGCACCGTCGATCTCACAAATTAAGTCAATCAACACTGCATCTTCGGCACCAAAACTAGACGCCAATGCGACATGTGGCGTATACGATTCCAAGGCCCATCTTATGACTTCTTTAGCAGACTTTGATTCCATTTCTTTAGATATTGAATTTAATTGGTCAAAGGATGGTTTAGAACCGTTAACACGGTCAGAACTTAACAGGTCCATATAACAAATTTCACACAGTAGATTTATAATTATTTGTTTTTCATGTACAAATAGATTGCAATACATTGAAATTGGTGAGGCATCTCGTTTTATTTATTAAGAAGAACTCTCTTATGCTGATTGATTATAGATAAACGAAAATTAAACAAGTGATAAGATTGAGTGATGAATTCTGGAATAATTTAGATCAATACCGTGAACTGGGATTAGACGCACCTCGCTGGATAGCGAGTTCCTCTGACGAGTTGGAGTCTCTTGTAATATTTGACTCTTTCGCGAAAACAAAGAGATCAAATTATCTCACAGATTATTCTTGGTTTGACGCATTTCCTTATAGTGGAAAAAATCCAGAAATCATAAGAAGAGTATATGATTTTAAAGACTTTGATAAAGGAAATATCTTAAAAAACAAGCGAATTGTTTCTTTATTTAATGTGCATGCTGATACCCTCTGTGACTCCCAAGTGTTATTAAAAATATTGACCAATTTCTGTGCGAAGGTAAATCCAAAATACCGAGTCAAGTGTGTAGGCATCTCAACAACTTCTCATCGAGAAAGTGAGTTTGTTTTGTTAGATTACATTGATGTACATAGAGGCGATAAGATTGGAAATACTGCAATTAACACATCCTCCATCAAAGTCATTGATTCTTCAGAACGACCTGATTCTCCTGTTAATGTCGCTATATCTTTGACGGCATCTTTAGAAAGCCTTCTTATTCTGGGTTGCACTTCAGGTTTCAGAATTATCCCCATATACGACGCTCCAAATGACGACATGATCAATTCCATTCAGAATAGCCACGATATGTTCGCTTCAAAATATGAAATATCTATCGACGATTACAGTTCAATTAGAACGGGAAAGTTATTCTTAGGAGCAACGGCATATGCTCATACTGAGAAACAGCTGCCTGTGAGATACGACTTAATAAAACCAGGAATGGTAGTTTTATTAACTGACAAATTTGGATCATTATCTCCTCTAAATATTTTCACCATGGAGAAGGTAGAGGAATTTAAACCGAATGCCCGCAATGAGGATGCAGACTCTGTTATAAAGAATGAAATTATAAAGTCTCTCACTCAACCCAAATTTTCACTTGGCAAGATTGTTGCCAAATATAGTCCCGAACTTGGTAATGAATTTGATATTTCTACAAACATAGTCGCAGTTCATCCTGCAGGCAGTGACGGAGCTTTGGCTCTACTCCATCTTGCAAGAATTTCAAATTCTCATTTGAAGATAAGAGAGATACCTATGAAATACGAGGAATTTGCGATCAGGGCAACAACTGAGTACATAATTCCAAATTCTACCTCTTCAGCAAATGGGTGCCACATTATAATAGCATGCAATGAGGTTGCAAATCAAATAGCAGAAGATTTGAAAAAACATAACTTCGATGCTACAATAATAGGAGACATAATAGAAAAAGACGGTGCAAAAGTAACCATTAGTCAAAAACTAAGGTATTATATGGCAGCTGATTGTCTGATTAATAGATTTGAACTGAGTAATTCTATTTAGCTATTTATGATAATCATCTGCGGTTAATATGAAATGTTTATAAAATAATTGATGATGGTCATAATTACCGCGAGGTGGGCATTTTGAATAATATTTCAAGTTGTATCTTTTGTAATATTGCGAAATATATAACTAAAGCAAGAATTATCAGTGAGAATCAGCACGCAGTCGCCTTTCTTGATGCATTCCCATTAAGGCAGGGACATACACTTGTAGCAACAAAAATGCACTGGGCAAAACTGCAAGAAATAAATTCTGACGAAATTGTTTCTTTGTTTGGATTAGTTAGCATAGTGGCCGATGCACTTGAGAAAGGCATGAATGCAAATGCCACGCTAATCGCCATTCACAATGGAAAACAAGCAGGTCAAGAGATACCGCATCTGCATGTTCATATCTTACCTCGTAAACGTGACGATGGCGGAGCCCCTATTCATTCCATCTTTAAGACAAGAATAAGCATTGATGATTTAGAGATGGACAAAATCTTGCTTAAAATTAAGGATAAGCTATGAGTATCTAGGAAAGCACAAAGAAACTTCGGAAAAAGATATACGAGATATGAGGTATCAACTGATTCTAATTATCTCCGACGGAACCTCTCTTAACCTTTTAATTGTTAAAGTCGGATACTCACTTTCAGTCAACGGTTCTTGCTGAGAGAACAATGAGTTAGTAATCCTAATCGTTTTCATTCCCAACTCGTTTGCAGGTTTTATATCAGTATCCAGTCGATCGCCTATCATTACACATTCAGGCGCTGACTTACCGGCCCTTAGAAGAGCAGCATCAAAAATCCTTCTGTCCGGTTTTCTGAATCCAGTTTGAGAGGAAAAAACGATAACTTCAAAGAGCCCTATCATCCCATACTTTTGCAAGAAAGATAATGCGTGACCGCTTTGGTTTGCTATAATACCCATACGGTACTCTTTATGAAGTTGGGTTAATGTCGGTAAAGCATCGTCATAAAGGGTTAAGTGTTTTTGTCTTGCATATTGGATATGGGGTTGAAAGTGTTGGAAAATAATTCTACCATAACCTTCGGGTCTAAGTAATCTGCATACTTCAAAAATTAACTCCTCAAAATCACCGTTACCGATAATTCTATTTCTAATTACGTTATTTCTTATGGCAATATAATTCAATCTATCAATCTTTGTTCCAAATCCTTCAAGTAATTCCAAAAATATAGAATCTAAATACTGTATCATTCCCCACTCATCGATTAACGTTTGTCCGAGATCAAAGAATAAGAAATATGAAGAAGGATTATTCATTTCTGGTCACAATGTTTCTCGTGAACGATAAGTGAAATGACGAAATTCAGCTATTAGAGTCTTCTTTCTTCTACCTAGTCTAAAACCTCTCAATAGTTCCTCACGTGCGAGTCGGCACAAAGGTTCATAAAAAAGAAATAATTTCCAGGAAATATCCTTTGATACTCAGCGGATGGCTATTTTATGGGGATATTCGAATTTGAAGATAGCTGAATTTGTCTCACATCTACCTAGGTCTATTATGAGCGGGGAACATGTATTTCTCCCTGATAAAGTGGTAAGAAGAATTCTTACCCTTGCTGATTTAAGGTCTTCCGACGTTTTTTATGATTTGGGTTGTGGGAATAGTAACGCAATATTAATTGCTGCAAATGAATATGGAGTAAAGAAGTCGATTGGAATCGAAAATAGAAAGAGGGCGGTAAAGAAGGTATTATCTAAAATCAACGGAATTGATAATGCATTGATAATCAATGATGACATTCGGAAGATACAGATATCCGACGCTGATGTAATCTTATTTTGGTTCTATGATGATCGAATTGTTAAACGTATGCTAGACAGATTTACTCTGACTTTGAAAAAAGGAACTAGAATTATATCAATATGGTCTCCGCCGGGATTGGTATTACCTGATAAAATAGACTTTCCTTTTTTTGTTTCTAGTACCCCGTTTACATATGCAGAAAATGTTGAGAAACAGTTTGAGAAAATTTATGGACAACCGTGTATCGACTTTACTGGCTCTTGGCTACTTGCTGAGAAATATATTGACGGAATCGAAACTGTACCAAGCCAGTACAGGAGATTTGTTAATATCCTATATGGCATGATCATTTGGATAAATGCATGGAACATGGGTGTAGCTTGCGAGGATGAGATTCCTCCACCAGTTGAGTCCTACTTGGGCATATTGAGAACTTTTTTTAACATTGATCTATCTGACATGTTTGATAAGTAATATTATGCTGCCGAAAATTAATAACCTGGAATTAACGTTCCAGGACCCTACCACCCAAACCAACCTTGTCTCTTAAAATGCCAAATCATAATCACGGCAGGCAATATAGCGGCAATTACCAGAAGAGTGAATGATGTGAATGGTCCAAAGAACGTCGCAGGGCCAGTCTCGATTCCACCAGGTAAATTTACATTCATTCCGTAAATAGCTGCAACCACTGTTGCGGGAATTGACAGCGTGAAAAGGATCGTCAGGACTGCCAAGATCTTGTTCGACTTTTCGGTGCTTAGCATAAAGTCAGTATCCTTGAAGATTTCTATGGTTTCCTTTGATTCTTCGAGTACTTCAATCACCTTGTCGATATGATCTTTGACGTCATCAAAATACAGAGTAAGGTCCTCTTCAGAGAACTTTTGTATATCCTTACTCAGATCTAAAATAATGCGTTTCAATGGAATGACTACCCTTCTGAGTGTTGTTATTTCTCGTCTTAGGAGCGAAATTTCCTTTGCGACAGCAACTTTTTCATCAAATACAACATCTTCTATGTCATCTAAGTTTCCTTCAAGTTTCATCAAAATATGTAGTAGATCGTCGACTAACAAATCTATAATACTGTGGAGTAAGTATCCAGAAGATGTACCCATGAATGAATCTCGCTGTTTTTCATTTACTTTGCAGATTTGAAACATCTCGGTTAGAGGTTTTAACTCTCCCTGCTGGACAGTAACTAAATAGTCAAATCCTGCAAATATAGCAAGTTGCGTTGTACGTGGAATACTCTTCTCCTTATCTACGGTAGGAAAATGAAGTATAACAAAAATATGATCCTCGTAACGGTCAACTTTGGGAATTTGAATTTTTGAGAGACAGTCTTCAATATTCAATTCGTGGAACGGGTAAAGCTGTTCCAGTATACTCATCTTTTCACGCGTAGGTTTCTGGATATCTACCCACGTCAAGCTCTTGTTAGTAATCGATTCGAGGCCTAGTTTTCTTTCTCCAATTTCTGTCATCAAACCTCATTCTCAATTTTTGGTCTTTACCACTTTAATATTCTATATTAATATTCCCGTATTACCGACAACATTATGTCGGAGTACTGAATAACAGGTTATCATTATACTCATAATAATATCAGAAAAGTCGAAAATCGAATTTTGCCTTGAGACTTGTAAAAATAGTCGTTGTATTAATTCGATGAGCCACGTCAGCTTGGCAGTTTGGTTAGTAGATTTGGGGGAGATGCAGTTAATCGCTTCGATTCGTGGAATACAATCACTTAGTAGTCATCAGAAATATGAAATACAATGGCTAGGATACTCAATAATCATTACCATTGAAATGGCATATGGCTTGTCGAAGAAGACAGACGTAACCAAATTAAAATATTACATAATTACAATTTTCTAAATGAGCAAAGTAGTCATAGGAAAAACCTCAGACATTCAACAAGGTAAGCTGACACATGTAACTGCTGGTGGCAAGGAGATTTTAGTCACGATGATAGACGGAAAATTTTATGCGATGGGTAACATATGTAATCATGCTGGAGCGGAGCTTCATGAAGGGCAATTGAATGGCAAGGAACTAATATGTCCATGGCATGGTGCCAAATGGGATATGACTACAGGGGAACTAATCTGGTTTCCGCAGAAATTAAAATCAGAAGAATCGTACAAAGTAGTAGTAGATGAAGACACGTTGTTCCTAGAAATCTAATTTTTAAATGTCTGCGCGTATGAACGCAACACTTGTTTTATTCCATACTTGTTTAGATTGCCAATCAAGCTCATAAGAATAAGAAATACTCTTTTGGTATGAGTTCGACGGGTATCGAAATGTTAGACTATGACCAGTTAAGTGTTCCTATTTGATGCGTGGCATTTCAAATAGACCTTCGATCTAAATCTGAACTCATTTGGAAACTAAGTAGATACATTTACTCCAGATCCTCTTGCCCGCTCACCTTAGCGTAGGATATGTTGATGTATGCTGGTGAGATTTGAAGAACAAAGTGGAGATCAATGGAAGCTCAGAGTGCTGTCGATTATTCTTCCTGCTTGTATTGGTTATAAGTGACGATGGACATGCTTACAAAGTACGGTTCCTACAATATAGTCTGGGAGCGACACAAAAAATGGAGTGTCAAAGGTGCATGGAAAATTATTATGAACTTCCTAGTGTCACATAGATATTCTTCTGGATCGACAAAGATAAACGACCATTCTGTGGATTGCTCCACAATAGCATCAAGAAAGGGAGCAACAAATAGGCTTTAATGGTCATTAGATAAACGTAGCAGTAACACCACAAACTTTACCAATGGCAGTAGACTTAGCATCTGGAAATGAATATGAAAGTACAAAGCTCGTTCCACTTCTGATGACAAACAAATAAAGAATAACAATAGATGGACTACTCAAGAGGAGACCAAAATGTGTCTGATCTATACCAGGTACCATACATTTCTAGTTATAACACATACTTACAACAATCGTATTAAATCAGAAAAAGGAGATACACAAAACCGAAACAAGGTAGAGCTGATGCCTCACACTAGCGAGACCATAAAAGTTAGAATTGCAGAAAGATTCTTTGGATTACTCAAGAGATCCAGACGCATCCAAACGTGGTGAAAGACTTGTATCAACCAACCTTGGGTTTATTCAATCATGCTGGTTAATGACAATAATGAAAGTTTTCAGAAGAATTCTCTAGAGTTATTTATATATGATGCAACATTTATTTCAAGTAAATATTGGAAGAACACGAGTTTCTAATGGATCTTTGTTTTGTTGTTCTTTCTGTAGACAAAAGTATTAGGTTCGCAGGTGTTATCGACAGTAGCGGAAAGCTTTTGGCAGGCAAGTACAGAAACAATATCCAAAAGCCACTAATTTCATCAAGTTCCACCTCAAATCTTTCTCAAAACTCCTTGTATTCTGGATATTTGACACTAGCTATTAAGAAAAGTTTCGAATCGGACCTGGGTGAGTTGCATTTCCAACTGACAGAATTCGACAAAGTAAAATTACTTACCATTCCATTGACTTCTAGAAACGATCGTTATCTTTGCGTTTCTCTTGATAATATTGCGTCTTACGAGAGGACTGTCTCAAAAATAATTGAAAGCATTTGAAATCGATCCATGCCTATTTGTCATTGGCAATGCAATCCCATTTGTAATAAATATGGCTTACGTCGCCATCTTCGATAATGAAGCTTGACGTACCCAGATTCACAGAACGGTTTGGCACCATAAGTATGCATGGAGTTCAGAGAGTTTATGAACTTGACTCGGGCTATAAAACTGGTAAAAGTAAATCAGAAGCCATTCGAACTGTAGATAACGAGGTCATTTCTGAGATTGAGGGGAAGATGGCTATTGTAATTCCCATTAAAGGAGAACGTTTAAAACTCTTGGAAGGAGTTTTGAGTGGAATTCCCCACGATTGTTTGACTATCATCGTTTCAAACAGTCCGAGGCAGCCGATAGATCGTTATAAACTTGAGCGCGAAGCTATAGAACAATTTAATAGATTTGCTGGGAAAAATTCTATAATAGTCCATCAAAGAGACCCAGGTGTTTCTGAGGCCCTGCGCGAAGTAGGATATGCCGATTTACTCTCGAACGATGGAACAGTAAGGAATGGCAAAGCAGAAGGAATGATTATCGGGATGCTTCTGTCCAAGATGTCTGGGAAGGATTACGTCGGATTTATTGATGCTGACAATTATGTTCCAGGGGCTGTCAATGAATATGTAAAGATCTTTGCATCAGGTATTGCCATGTCAACCACACCTTACACGATGGTTAGGGTATCATGGATTTACAAACCTAAGGTATCAGATAATGGAGTATACTTCTCTAAATGGGGGAGAGTGTCAGAAATTACCAACCAGTACCTAAACTCTGTAATTTCCTATTATACTGGCTTTGAAACTGAAGTCATGCGCACTGGCAATTCAGGAGAACATTGTCTCTCTATGAAGTTGGCTGAATCACTAACTTATTCTTCAGGGTTTTCTGTAGAACCTTATGAAATAATAAATTTATTGGAAGAATTTGGAGGCATTATTCCAACTGAACACCAAGACGCTATGGATAAAGGAATTGAAGTAATGCAGATCGAAACTAGAAATCCTCACTTTCACGAAGAGAAAGGTGATGCCCATGTTCGGCAGATGTTCCTGGAGGCTTTAGGTTGCATATTTCATAGTAAAATTTGTCACCCTGAACTGCGAGAAAAAATTAAGTCTGAATTGCAAACTAGAGGACTGCTCGAGGCCGAGAAAGAGCCTCCCCAGCTCCAAAGAATCCGGCCTTTTAAAGACATTGATGTCGCTTTATTTAGCAAAATCCTTCAGGAAAAGTCAACAAGCTATCTATACTGTGAATGAGTTATTCTTCTCCATTTGCAAAAGATTAGAATTTCGTTATTATTCCGATGTCTCGAATGGCTCACTATGAATGTTCATAGTAACTAAACTTAATATCTGTCAGCTCTAGAAACTTGATCCTGTTTCGGCTATTTTTCTTCGGTTTGATAATCACTAACCTGCTTGCCGCTCCTTCGATTCACATCTTTCATTATTTCTGACATTGCGTAAAAGAAGTATTGAGGTCAATACTAGTACGGGCAAACTCAACAAAATAAACAGTGTTTGAAAAGGAGCCAAGATTGAAACTGCAGTACCTGCACCAAATCCCAAAAGTAATGAGAACAAACCTCCAGCACAAGTTGGACATCCTATGAACAACCCGCTGAATGCTCCCATCGTGCAAACAGCCGAGATCTTTCTTCTAGCCTGCGATCTTGCCAGCTGCAAAGCATACACATTTAATACAATATTAAAACCAACCAAAAGAGAGACTGAGACAGCTAGGATTATATTTAATGGTATCAATAACACGGATAAGTTTTCAGTTAGTCTTATGGTAGCCATTGGAAAATATCCCGGAGATCCGCAGCATAAAGTTAGCAAAAAAGACGGAAAGTTTATCGTATCATCACGTGATACCTCAGGAGGGATATAGATAAGAATTCTTGAAAGATATGCAAAGAATAGGCCATACAAGATAGATGAAATTATCAATAATTTGAGATAACTTCTTTTTTTGAATATACGAGCTGCGAATGATAGAAGACCAGGGTTATTTGGTGTTGCAACAATTGAAAACTTGACAACTAGAAATAGGCCATAAATACAAAAAATGAAACAAATCACGGTCAAAATTATCACCAGTTGAGCCAGTCCATATAATTTTTGAGGCATAATTTGTGGGAGTTCTGACGATGTGAGATTAGAATAGGCAAAAAAAATGAAGGCTATGGAAAAAACACTTAATCCAAGAATCCTAAATCCCCTGTTTCTGAAGACCTGATAGTCACCTGCAGGTATCAAACAATTGATGACTAGAGTCATCGCAAATTTAACTTAATTGGACCGATAGTTTTTCAAGGCGTCATGATATACCTGCTCTTCTTCATCTGACATGAGTTCATTGACAATGAAAGCACAAAAAATCTAAATCTCAGCAATTGTTGTCATTATCATGGCCAAAAATCCACCCGAAAATGATGAATACATCACAGCCCAAATTAGTTATGTAGGCTTTGTGGATCAGATTGGCCTTGAAGGCATTCTAATTTTAAAGACTCGTGATGGAAAAGAATTTCCAATGCGTGCGTTCTCTGGGGAAGTTGCGAGGCACATATTACGGTTTCAGGAAGGTGATAAAACCACTCTGCCTACTATATACAACTTGGTCGAAGAAATATCAGCTATGCAGGATTTGCTGCTTTTGGAGGTAAGAATATATCGAATTAGTTCAGTTCTCAGAGCTAATCTTTATTTCAAAAGTAGAAGGGATAACTTAATATTTAGAAATTATCGTGCCTCCGATGCAATCGCTTTGGCGGCGTATTTTGACGTCCCTATCAAAGTAAGGAAAACCCTGTTCGAGGAAACCATAGAACATTAATATTCATCAAGTAATTACTCGGTCTATCGCACCATTAGATATTGCCGACTTCAATTCCATGGCAATTCTTCTCCCAACCCCAAAAGTCTGTCCATGGCTGTACTTTGTGTATGGACTGGTAGTGGCCATAATTGCATTACCTGGCACTCTTAGAGATACGTCGTACACCGTGATTTCGAGATCTGGTGTTACGATACTCTGCAAAGAGAACGGGCCTATTATGCCAGGTGGGTATTCCGTCCTTGAGGCTCTGGTAAATCTATCGCCAATATCAAAAATCTTCTCAAGCATGGATTCCCGTATGCTCGCAGGAGTATGTCCTATTTCGATGTGTTTAACGTCCCACTCAAATTCCATTTGTTGTCTTGCAGGCATCGAGTTCAGATCATTCAGGTTTGTTTGAAGTCTTCTCTCAATACCTAGAAATTCAGTTTCATCTGATAGCGGGGAATAAAAAAAATTAAAGTTGAAATAAGTGCCTACCACATACTCCTCTATGACGGCTGACCTTAGATCTTTTTCTTCAATTATATGTCTATTTATTTTTATCTGGGATTTTTCATAATAATCCTTCGTAGAGGATACTAGGAAAAATGCCCTTTCCAGATTTCTACTGGCCTCCTGCACTTTAACCATAGCCAGGGCGTCAATTTGAGAAGGATCCTTGTATATCTTGGGATGACGTATGCCCGCTTTTTCCAACAGATAGTACTGATTTTGTTGGTACGTTCTTTCTTCAGCTCTTAATAATTTTCTATTACCAAATATTGGTATTGACAACTCATTCTGGATTATTTCGTAACCTACATACGCCGTAAGGGCACGATGAGGAACCAGGATAGAATTCATTTCAAGCATTTTTTCTTGATTTTCCTTATAAGAAATATCAGAGAACTTGTCAAGCAAGATCATTTTGTCCACGAGACGTTTGTATCTCAAATAAGGTGTTTCACGGCCTTTCTGACAAACACAAACTGTCTTAAAGTCCTCATCCTTGGCACCATCCATAATTTCAAGGGCAGAGTGACTTCCCAAAACTGCAATGCTTATATTTTTCATATCATATGCTTCTGCGATCATTATAATGTCTTCTCTCTTAATCATATAGCTCTTGAAGGTACTGTTGTGTAAATAAAATTTTTACGTAATACTTATTTGGCTACACACTTTCTTTGAAAGTATCAAGAAGGCCAGATGGTCAGGACTAACGCCATAGACTTAAGACAAAATAAAAAATTTTCGTTAATTCTATTTTTCCTTTTTGACCTCGCATTCCGCGTTTCTGTATGATTGTCATCCCTGTTGACGACCATTACCCATAATAGTGTGCATTACTTCAAATTTCTCCCGTCCAATTTTTTCTTGCGATTTGATCGGTTTAATCACGTTTAGTTTAAAATCCTGCATTTTCGTGGTCAGCACTTATCTTACCAAAAGACTTTGATAATCTATTATTTTTTTTAGTCCAAATAAGATCTGAAGGATATTGCCGTGAATTCACCTGTCCTAATAGAGGATGTGGGTAAATTTTTGAATTCAATTATTGGTCCTATTCTCATACTGCCTTCTCATCGACACAACTAATCGATGTCGTTCTGCCCGACGTATGATCATTATTCCCAAAACATACAAAACTATCATAGGTATGGAGACAAACCACATCGTAATGCCACTCCCGTCAGGAGTGATTAGTGCCCCGAAGATTGCTAATATTACAATGGCATAACGTAAATTCTTGCTCCAAAAAGTTGAATCCACCAAACCGGTCAATGACAATCCATACATTAGGATTGGTAACTGAAATGCGAGACCAAAACCCAACATGAATTGAAGTACGAAGGTCATAAAATCGCTAACGGTTACAAACGTTTCAGCTCCAAGTGATTCTCCGTACCGGTATAGAAAGGAGAGCGTAAATGGAATGACGAGCAAGTATGAAAAAATAATCCCCATGGTGAATAAAAGAAGTATTGGGAGCGTTATTTTATAAATGGCCGTTGTTGTATTAGCGCTAAGTGCAGGGTATATAAAAGCAAAAAATTCTCTCGCTATTATTGGGATTGAACACATTATGCTCAAGAGCAGCGAAATATGAATTTGGGCAAAAAATGCTTGTCCTGGGGCTGTTTGAATAAACTTGACTTCGGGTGGCAATAACGTACTCTTAAGGAGCAATGTTAATTGCACTGCGATATTTTCAAACGGATTGGGATAAGGATAATAGAATCTGAAAACAACAGACGGATCAGTTGAACGTGAATCTGAAGTGAAATTAGGAGAAGAAATACCCGGAGGCAACGATAAAACCACAGTAAACGATTTTAGGCCGAAACTCAGACAGATTATCGTAATTATGGTCAGGACTATCAAAGTTCGAATACCCCTCCTCCGTAGTTCATCTATATGTCCTGTTATAGGGAGCTCGGCTGAAGTCATTCGCGGCTTGTCCAGATTATGTTATACTGTTCTTCATAGACAATATATTAATTGTGTTTAGACCGGCCCCATAGTGGAAAAAAACTTCCATAAATATAGTCTTAACTAATTATTTCTCTTGTCCTATCAATAAATGAAAGATAAACCTTATAGTAGAAGGAGAGATCGTCCACATAAGTTAGCACAAAAAGTAAATAGGTTCAACTGTTTTCTATAAATACCCATTAGGAAGAAGCGACTTCAAGTAGACAATGGCAGTACAAGACATCTTGCTCCCCTTAGAAAAGATAGCCTTCAGGACAAGGACCAAGCTACATTGCACACAGAGGAAATACGAAGTGCTAATTACTGATAACAGGATTGTTTTATACGCAGAAAGGGGACGGCTTCTCAAATCCTGTGATGTTGTAAGTGAACGTCTAGACACTTTATACGGGATAGAATATTCAGAAAAAGGGACTATTTTCAAGACAGCTAAGATGACATTGCAAGGTGGGAATAAATTAAATATTCGAGGCCCTGTTGAAGAAGTAAGGCCCTTGTTTAATTTCATTCAGTCAACCATAAGCAAGATTAGATCAACGGAGAAAAAGGATATTGTCTGAAAGCATTCATATAGATAATATTTGTATAATCCTCGAATCCAAACAAGTTTTCACGATTACAAATTACTCACCTTAATTTAGCTCTTGACGAATTAGTCTTTAAGTGGGTTGGATTAGATACTAGGCTCGATAATTGGACTTTTGATTACACTTACTGCTATCTAATTTTGGTTAATTCTTGTCAGATGTAATTCCGAATTCCAAATCTAGCAGATGTTGAAACCTCATCGTTTTCATAGCAAAATAGAATTATTCGTAGGTCAATCTGATCCTGATCCTTTGGAGGGAACGGAAATACGATCCCAATATCTCAAATGCAGAATCCAAGTATTCTGTCAGAATCATAAATTTTAGTGCCATGCATACCAGGAGTATTAAAGTAATCCCTGCTTCAGATTTCTATTCTAGATTAGCATACTATATTAGGAAAAGGCTAGTATCAATATAATCAACAAATGCCATCTGCATTTATCCTTATAAATTGCGACTTTAAGTCTGCCAATGAAGTCATAAATCAGCTAAAGGACATTCCAGAAGTGGTTCAGGTTTATCCTGTGGACGGCGTTTACGATATTCTTTCTAAGATTAACGCAACCAATGAAGATGATCTCAGGAAAGTTGTTCTTCGCATAAGATATCTTGATAGTGTTATTAGTACTCTCACAATGATCATATCACGAGAAGAAAAAGCTACCGATTCTGACATTCAGCATTAGGTGAATGTTATCTGTGGAAGTAAAATAACTCGCCTATGAAGATGAATTCGTCACTAGAACTTTTAGAATTAAATTCAACTGATTATTTTTTGAATGTCAGGGTTATCTGAAAGATCTGTTTTAAATGGATGACTACCAATTCAATTTCGATTATATTTCTATTTTAGGTAGCCATCGATTTATTGGGATTTCGAGCCTAAATTAATGCGATTTCTTCATTCTAGAGAAGCGTACTGAAATTTTAGACAGTTACCTTAATAATCTTGTTTGATCAGGTAGGAAGGTGAAAAGAAATGGATAACAAGCAATTTCTTATGTATAACCTTTTGATGATAGCTATCTCACTTGGTATTAGCATATCAATTTCACTGTTATTGCCATTTTATTTGTCTCTGCCCGTAATCATCGCCGTATTCATCTTGATCAATTTTTATATGCGGAATAGAATGATGAAAAAGATGGGAGGAGGTGTGGGAATGTTTGGGTCACTGTCCTCGCCATTTTCAGGGAACTCGGTTAACTACTATTGCATGAGCTGTGGAACCAAACATAGGGAAGCATCTTGTCCACGGTGTGGTTCAAAGATGAAAAGAGTTGGATAATAGATCCCAAATTATTCAACTACATTTTCCCTCGTTTTTCAGGTAAAAATGGAATTTTTTGTCAACCAGTATTCTCTTGATGTTATATTTTTGGATAAAATGCCCTAAACGTTTCAGAATAATAATTCTGTACGAATATGGATTGGCAATGACATATTCGTTATCACCATAACAAGATTTCCGGTAATTGCACAATTTATATTAATTAAAAATATAATAGATTTATAGTAAATTCCAGAATATTAATTGAATAGAGCAGAATGGATTTCTTTGAAATTAATAGAGTGTTAGAAGAGCTAGCTCGCAATTTTGCACTCCGTGTGCAACTACGTGGTTTAAAGTCACGGAAAATACAAATCCCTCGTCCGAAGAATATAGGGATAAGGTTGTATCATTCATGCGTTTATTCGAAAATGCCTTTTCATCAGGATTCCCGGAGAGGAGCGTCAATACCAAAGAGCTTAAAGAATTTATCGATCAATCTTTGAGATATCAAATATCAAACGTTCTATCAGGTAGTAACAAAGAAGTTGAAAAGAGATACAAATATTATGTCGATCATGGCTACTAATAAATGAATCTTCAATTACTTGTATTTTTATGCTAGTGTACACTTCTTGTATTGTAGTTCGTTGAGTGTTTCCGTGTAGTGAAAGTTTGTTATATTATCTGCTTGAACATAATTTTCAATTGTTATCGTTATATTATAGCTGAATATACAATTGATTGTTTTTGTACCCAATTTACGTTTAGTCACAGTCGTGAGCGCATTTCAAGAAGAGAGAATCTAATCTGGTCGATATATGCCTATTTCTCAATTTAATTTTATTTAACATAAACTTAGTATATGCTTAGTACTTATTTACATTCTCACATTAAGACTGAATAGTTAAAATTACATTAGTCTGATTTGACTGGTTTACCATTCGATTATGAATTATTGATACTCGTATGTTTTATTACAGTATTTGGAATGATTGTTGGTCCGATAAGTCATGTAATTGCCACACCCGAAAAGACGACAGCTTCTTCCTCTATAAAGGAAACTATTGATCAAGTGGTATCAGACACTTTGAATGGAATGATGCAGGACACAATTAACAATTTATTGGAAAACACTTCGCAGAATCTTATAGCGAACGATAACATGTCAAGTACAGGCTTTCAAAACAAACTCCCTTCAAGTGTAGATATAACCCAGATTACTAGCAACACAACTCCAGCTCAAGAAACAGAAAATATTGAGCCAAATAATTCAATAAATAACGATAGTACAAATCAAAATACGAAAAGTCACGCTACAAATGAAGTCTTCGTCAATCAGCAAAATGAATCTGCTAAGTTAAATCGGGCTGACATGGGTCAGGCTACTACACAAATTCCCCATAATTCCTCAGTCGTGGACAGCAATAATAGTAACTCTGAAAGCGCCAAAAATCAAACTAGTTCAAATCATGTAAAACCCACCAACTTTATTGATGATCTAATTTACAAAGTCAGACAGCTCTTCTTCAAGTGAAGTAAAGCGTGTTTTTATCCATACAACCCTAAGGCTGCAGATGCATCAACTAAACCTAATATTCTTTTAGACGATAAACCAAGTAATGTGTATATACTTCCATTCGCGCCTTTTAGGTGAGCAACATGCAAGAGGGTGATAATCTAAAACCCAATTCTGATGTGGGACCGAATTTGATAGCGTCCATTTCAATAAATGATATTACCGTTCAATTCAGCGGATCCAGCGAGTCAGTACTTTCATCAGTAATGACATTCGTTTCGAAGCACGTTCCTACTCTTGACTTAGCCAAAAGAATATCGTTAAATTATTCTACAACCGAACTTATTGAACAATTTGGCAATTTCGTAAAAATAACGCCTGAAGGACCTATGGTGGATGTCTCTTTCTCTCACGTAAAATTATCTGACAAACAGGTAGTTGTTCTGTACCTAGTTGCTATGAAAATAGCAAAGGAATTGGGCAAAGCTGAGAATGAAAAAGTATCTATCCCACAGATTCAATCAACGACGGCTTTAAATCCAAAATCAATAAGCTCCCGACTTTCAGAATTAGTCAAGTCAGGACATGTCATAAAGGAAACAAACAAGAGCGGACCACAAATAGGATTGTATATTATTAGCACTGCAGGAATTCACTGGCTTGCGTCGAGCCTTTCGAGAAAGAAGCCCTTATAGAGTTTGATGGTTGGCGTCCTGAGACATGTATTCCTTTTGAATATAGCGATAATTTCGTATAGTCCCGACTCTTACCAAAGTCCTCTCTCTGACCATGTCTGTGAGTGAATGTGATACTGCTGTTCTGTCATAATTGTACCCACGCCTTGAAATCTCCTCATGAATTTGACCAAGTTGTCTTTCTTCAGTAAAGAAACTATCACTTAGCAACGAATTGATTAAACTTCTACAAGTCATACCAATCCTTTGAGATGGTCGCCGTTCGCCATAATTTGCACCTACCGTCGAAGGCAACGATTCAACCGATATTAGTCTAGATTTCAATTCTTCAATTTGACGTTTTAACTCAACTAACCCATCTGCAATACCGGGAGTTTCAATCCCTGTCGAATCAACTCCCGACAACACGTTTTCAATCACGCTCTTTAGTTTATTTTCCTTGCAGGTGATCTCGATCTCCCAATCCCTATGCTTTAACCTGACTTTGACTTCACCCGAGTCAGACTCAGTCACGATTGAGGGGTCGCTCATTAAAGTATCTTTTGGGTAACTGTGAGAATAACATAAACTTGTTGGTGTTCATATTGTGCATCATGCGCAATATTAATAAATAACCATGAAGGTATATTGTTGTTCAACATGAATGCACAATTAAATCTTCAACAACATATGGATTCCAAACTATTGGGGAGCATCTTAGAAATGTCACCGCTTGATTCATTTTTGAGTGTAGGTGGTGCATTAAGAGGAAAAAACGTTGTATTCACTTCAGATGATAAATCGCTAGTTCCGTTAGGCAGATGGAAGAATGACATTCATGCATTTAGCGAGGTACCAATAAGTCCAATTCCAGCTTCAAAAGAACCATCTATTGTATGTGGCACAGATTCAAGCTGCATAAAAATCGCGGAAACTGAAGACGGTACACTTTATGCCGTAAAGTGTGGTGTGGTGTTCTGTCTTTCTATGCAGGTCGTACTACATTTCAGGATAGGGCCACTACTATTTTATATAACAGACAATACCCTTTCTGGTTCGGATCTTGATTCCCGATTAGTGAAGGTTGTCTCCTTCGATTCAGATATCGCAAAGAGAATGATTAGAATTAATGTTGAAAGGTTAATCCAGTTTGAGCTCTCAAAGTTGCTACGAGGATCGGTTATACTAGTCGACGGGGCGTTAAAGGCTTCCATATTTGAAAATAGACATTACAACGTGAAGAAAATACTAGAAAATTGTGCTTTGCACAAAAATTCGTTATTGGGAATTGGGAAGAGTACTAAATTTAAGATACTCGATATGGTATCTGGTAATCTAAGGGCAATTAATTATCCAGCAGTACTTGATGTAAGCTTCATAATCAAAAGTCTCGTAAAGAATACCTTTGGATACAACACCATGGTAAAGTTTGCTAAAAACAGTTTAGTACTGAGGGCTGATGTTGCAGCCAAGGATAATGAAGAGGTGATAAGCTCTTTAGGCAAAATACGCGGTAATGATTTGCTTCCATCTGGTTATCCAGAATGTCTAAGTATGGCTCACCATATCTCGTGTTTCTCGAATACCGAAATGTTCGGCATTCGAGGGCACATTTTGAATAACTATGAAGTAGTAGAATTACCGTCACACGATGTGAGAAGACACTTGCTGGGCTCTATATAGATATGAAGATCCTCTCAAAAAACGGGAATGAACTCACTCTCATTGCAATGAAAAATGAAGTAGTACATAAAGGAGATTATCTCATAGTTGACGATAGAAAATTTAGTCGGAAGATGATAGTCCAGATTTATGATGAAGACTATCTTTCTTCCCAAAACCTGCTTGAGGATATAGTAAGAGATGAAGTAATATTAGCCTGTAGTGAGGAGAATCTACATGATCCTCTAAATATAAGCAGTCTCTCAAAATTAATTAGAGATGCACGCCTGATCCGAACAAAAATTAGGTCAACTATGGATATCAACGGAAGAATTACTAGCGACATATCGTGGATCCCTTCTCGCGTTTTTTCATCTGTGAAAAAACTGTCAGTACCAGAATTGAGCGATCTATTGAATCGTGTTGGTGTCCTCTCAATTAATATTGGACAAACAGGAAAGAAAGGTGAGAATTTTAAGATCTATGCAGAAGATTTGGACGGAAAACTAAACATAATAACTGGGAAAAAGGAATCAGGCAAATCACATTTATCAAAACTATTGATAAAATCTTTAGTAGAACATGGTGCCTATGTTATAGTATTCGATCTCAACAACGAGTATGGAGGGCTAGGATGTACCAGCAGTGGCCAGCCTTCATCCATTAATGATTGTACCTTAATTCTAGAACCAGGAGGTCTACTAAAATTTAGATTGGATTATTGTGGTAAGTTTACGATCTCGAATATACTCAAAAATTCTTTAGATATGCCGTCAGCATCATTGAGGGAGTTCGGGAGAATTTGGGATAAGCTACAAGGTACCGGGAAGCTCGATGTGGAATCCCTGGGTGAAATGATTAATCGCGTAAATATGAATGAACTAGTACGTGATGCTCTCATATCAAGACATCATTTACTCCATAACTCAGGATTGTTCTCGTTAGAAACAGGTAATAGTGGTCTTGAATTTGAAAAAATTACCGAGGCCAAGCCAAATGGAGCAGCGTTGATTATTAGTTTACATGAAGTTAGTGCAGTAATTCGAAAGATGATTGTGGAACTTGTCCTGAGCAAACTAGTAGAATTGCTAGACAAGCAATTAATACCTCCGATATTCTTATTCGCAGAAGAAGCACATCTATACGTGAAGGAAACTTACTGGGACGATATCATTACTAGAATGAGGCATTTTGGAATATTCACTACTTTTATAACGAATCAACCTGATGCCCTTGGAGATAGCATATATCGCCAGGTCGACAACATCTTTTTGTTTAATTTTGTTAATGAGTCAGATCTTGAGAAGATATCGAGGGTCTCTTTGATTGACAACGACACTATAAAATCAGTAGTTAGAACCCTTCCACAGAGACATTGTTTAGTCGTGGGAAAAGTGGTCCGAGATCTTCCAATAGTTGCAATAATCCCTCCCATAGACATAGTGACACTCGGAGCAACTAAAAAATTCTTTAAACTTTAATCGCGGAAGGTTATAAGCAAGATCAACTATTGCTAGAGTTTTTCTGAAATGAAAATTTGGGGTGGCACTTTAAGCCATCTTCGGGTACGAGAAGCTATGGAAAATAGAAATTCTATGATAATTACTAAATAGGATTCAAGAATAGTTATATTTTTTATTTATGAAAGTTTATTTGAAAACCTTATATTGTGACCTTTTTTTATAGCAAATTATGAAACGTATAGAAGCTATTATCGCTAGCGAAAAGATATCTGAATTAAACGCTGCTTTGAAACAAATTGGAGTGGGTGGATGCACGATACTAGATGCCAAAGGAAGAGGAAAAGGAGAAAAACCCATGGTAGAAGCCCAGAGAGGCACTGCTCGATTCGCTGCGGAATTTTCTGTTAGGGCCAATGTTGTAACTGTAGTCGAAGATTCCCAATTAGAAAAGGTCATCAAAACCATATTAGACACTGTAAGCACAGGTTCAGCAGGCGATGGCAAAATCTTTGTATCGACGGTAATTGATGCAATTGACATAGGCACAAAGGCACATGGGGAAGAGGCAATAAGTTAGTTTGCTCCAAGAATAACAGTTTATTTCCTACCAAATCCTGCTATTCGTGCGATATTATTGTAAAGTCAAGGTAAATCGTAGTTCAGACGTCTCGAGTTAAAAAATCTAGGCGTCTATTGTATTTTAGAAAAAGATGAGCATATCACTTTTAAGTCGGGGGGAGAAGTTCTTGGGTAATCATGAGTATTGGAAGAGAGATTAGATTGAGTCGTATTCTTAAAAAAAGTAAGATGCTCTGTATTCCAATGGATCATGGTATTACCAACGGTCCTATAGCCGGCATAGAGAATATTCATGATGCTATCTACCAGTGCGAAAATACAGGTCTGACATGCATCGTGATTAATAAGGGAATTATCAAGAGTCTTCCTCGTCCGCCTACCATTGGGGTGATTGCTCATATGTCCGGTAGTACGTCATTAGGTCCGGATCCAAATAAGAAAATGCTTATGGGAAGTGTGGAGGAATCTATAAAACTAGGTGCAGATGCCGTCTCTGTCCACATTAATATTGGATCCAGACAGGAGCCAGAAATGCTTCAGGCATTGGGTATGGTTTCTGACAAATGTAACGAATGGAATATCCCATTGATTGCTATGATGTACCCAAGGGGTGAGAACATAAAGAACCCACATGATCATAATATTGTTGCACATGTTGCGAGGATTGGAGCTGAGGCTGGAGCTGACATTGTCAAGACTGTGTATACCGGAGATATTTCTTCCTTCAAGCAAGTCGTCAGAGGATGCCCTGTACCAGTAGCAATTGCGGGAGGACCTAAGGCTACAACAGATGCCGAAATCTTAGGCATGTGTGCTGGTGCTATGGAGGCAGGAGCTATTGGCGTAACTTTCGGCCGAAATATTTTTCAGCATAGAAATCCTCCCGCTATATTGAAAGCATTATCTAAAGTTATTTTTGAGGGGAAAAAACCAAAAGGATTGTTAAAAGATCTTGACAAATCAACGACAAACTAAGGAACTGATCGTTCGACCAATAATGAATGGAGCCAGTTTAGATGATTTCATCTCAAATCTTGCTGGGGTATCGTTGATATACGCTGACCCTAAACTTGTGAAAGATAAGAGACTTAAGACAATATTTCCATCTGAAAATGCAGATCTTGTAATATGCGATTCGATTGATTCATTAAGGAAAATTAAAAGGAAAAACAAATCTGTTGGCTTCTACAAGAAGGTTGTCACTAATGAAGATCTTGACGAGATTTCGGATGCCTCAAAGGAAGGAGCTCAGTTTGTTATTGTTGATGCTACAGATTGGAAGATAATTCCCCTTGAGAACTTAATTGCTAAACTTCAGACGAGTGGAACAAAGATATTTACTAATGCAAACAATGCTGACGAAGTTAGAACAATGTTCTCTGTACTAGAACTTGGTGTTGATGGAGTAATACTGACTACCGACGACTTGATGGAAGTCGAAAATTCAAAGTTCAATCTAGAGAATGTTTTGTTTAGCTTGGGAAATGCAAGGGTAGTTGAGGTGAAAGATGTAGGCGTCGGCGAGAGAGTGTGCGTTGACACAGCTTCAATCATGGTGTATGGGGAAGGGATGCTTGTTGGCAATAAGTCAAATTTTTTATTTTTGATACATAATGAATCGATAGGATCATCATTTACCTCACCACGACCATTCAGAGTAAATGCCGGAGCTGTTCATTGTTATACGATATTGCCTAACGGAACAACGAAATATCTTTCTGAATTGGAATCGGGAGTAGAAGTGCTGATTGTTAATAATGAGGGTGTGGGAAGAAGATCCACAGTAGGACGTTCAAAGATAGAGACAAGGCCTTTAAGATTAATTCGAGCAGAATCAAATGGCGAATTTGGTAGTGTTATCGTCCAGAATGCTGAGACTATCCGGTTGGTATCTAAAGATAAGAAATTGATACCTGTTACGGAGATAAAAATAGGTGACGAAATAGTGACTTATGCAATACCCACATCAGGAAGACATTTCGGAATGCAGGTCAATGAGTTCATCATAGAAAAATAATCGTATACTCTCTCCATATTCAACTAATTTAGTTCATAATCCGGTTTATTATTTTTGAGTATGACGAATATTGACGCATAAGTGACAAATATGGGCTCTAATGTTACTTCAAGGGTTTGAAAATTCAATACTGACAGGAGATTGCAAGAATATTCTTGAAAAATTACCAGCAGACTCAATTCAACTCACTATAACTTCTCCTCCTTATAGGAACGCAATAGATTACAGTATGCATGTAGAAGGCAATGGATACTATCGTGGGAGTACTCGCATTTCAACTACTGAATACCTCAATGACATGATTGAAATATTTAACAATCATGTTTTTAGAGTTACCCGAGAAGGTGGTTACTGTTGCATAGTCATAGGAAATGAGGTTGTTAATGGCAGTATCCTTCCATTACCGCATATGCTTTTATCTAATCTGGTTCAACCGTTTGGGAACTGGAGCCTTCATGAAGAAATAATATGGCATAAAGTTACTGGAGGAACTAACAGATATGGTTCATTTGTAATAAATCCATATCCAAAGTATTTTAGGGCAAATATCATGCATGAATTTATTCTTGTTCTTAGAAAAGGAAACGTAAATAGTGGGAGGACTCAGCGCGATGATGCACTTCCTGCTAAACATGAGGAATTCACAAAAGAAATAGCAAATTCAGTCTGGCATATTGCGCCTGTTCCACCTGGATTTATAAATCACCCGTGCCCCTTTCCTGAGGAAATCCCCTATCGTTTGATGAAACTGTATTCCTACGAAGGAGACGTAATTCTTGATCCATTTAACGGTAGTGGCCAAACAACTAAAGTTGCCCACCATTTTTTAAGAGGGTATATTGGGATTGACATAATTAACGAGTATGCTAAATTGGCGAAAGGAAGATTACATGACGAACCATTACACATTAGAACAGAAGCATTGATTGCAAAATGGCAAAAAATACCCTCCCATTACACGAGAGGCTAACCTTGGTCCGATTTCTTTCTTAAGATCAAATTCATTTCATCATTCATTAACATCTCGAATTCATCCCCATCTCTAATTGTTAATGAACTAGCTAAATCAACAGGAATAGACAGAAAAAATTCTGTTCCGAATCGTATTATCTTGTTCTCAAAAATCATTTGATTTGAGTTTTCAAAAATCTCGGTACCTAATTTATCGGACACTTAATGACATATTCTTGAGGATTGATATTAACTTGTTAATCGATTATACTATAAAAAGAATGCATATTTTTTCCCTGAAGTATCCCTAATAAAATTATTAAATAAATTTTTAATTCAGGGGCTTTTTGAATTAGAATTATTACCCAGTGGTTCGGAAAAATTATCGATTTTGCCACAATGACGACAGCATTTCTCAATCAGCTCAGATAGGGTCCATGCTCAAGGTGGGAACCTACGCGATAAATGTACTATTCTTTGCAAGCGGCTGCAGTTGCACGTAATAGAGCCTTGATGTCTTTTGAATTAACATTTTATTTATCTGATTTGTTTGGTACTTCCATCTTCTTGTAACTTCTAATTGCATGCAATACATCATTACCCAACTTTAACGTATATGCAGCGACATCTTCCCCTGAAATTTGAGATAACTCTTCTAAAAATTTTGCCTTATCCTTTCCCCTTTCAAACATTCCTCCTGATTCTTTAATACAAAGTGGAAATTTCTGCATCTTTACGGCATTTGAACGAATGTGGCGGATGAAGTCAGTGTATCCAGTGATGTCGTACCAGTCCCAATTTTTCTCTTCAGAATACATTATCCACACATCTATAGTGTTTTGGAATAATGCTTTTTGACGTAAATCTTCTAATGTCAATTAACTAATATAGGTTAAATTGTTACTCATTTTAGTATTTCTAGTTACGAACTCAAACTAACAGTTTATTCGGCCGATATCTCAAGATCTAAGCTATTGCCGTTTCTATCGAATGCAGAAATAGTCTGATAATCATATGGGTGGCTAATTATTAACGAGACAACACCAAAGTAGCTATGAAGATCCTCCAGAGAAGGCCTCATAGATCCGCTAGGATGAGAATGTACAGTTCCAATATATGAGAGATCAAAAGGAAGCTCATAACCTGAAAATCCCGAATAAAATGGACCATGAGTTGAGAATGGAGGAATAACTAATCCTGTGATAAAAGTTGTATTTTTCTTATGCTTTCCTTGCAATATTAAAATGCCTTCGTTTGGATGACAAGATTTAGCATAAGTTATAATTCCGTCAGCTGCTTGCCGCGCAAGAACTACCACTCTTCTTACAGGAATGCTTGTTTGTGTTTTCTTCTTTCTGAAGAACATTTTTACTTTCTAACAAGACACCGTGTTATTTATTATTAATCATGAAAATACGATATGCTTTAAAATAAGAGTCCTTCCGTACGTTCGCGTTTGTTTTAATGCTAAGGCGAGACGGTACTCGAAGTTAAAATAACTGGGACAAGACTTGATTCGACGAAAGAGTTCACCCATATTTTGTTCTTTTTGGTTCGGGTTTCAGACTGCTGTGCATGAATTAGTTTTTTCTTAATTGACAATCTAGTACAGGTAGACTGTTAAACGAATGACGATCACCAAAATTATTAGCAGACTTTGCCTACGCTATGCATTTGTTCACGATTCGGAATATAGTAACGAATGATTATAGTGAAATAGCTCCGATAATTCAATGTTAAACTGTCTGGAACTTGAAAGATATTTCTCATTTTCATTAATGTGGCAATGAGAAGTTTCAACTTGTGTCAACGAAGTTCGTAAACGCAATGACGATAACGCATAACGATGTAGACGTACAGAGTATCAGGATCCAAAAAATTAAGTGCGGAGTTACTTGCGTTAACTCGCCTGACAAATTGTTTTTTTTATAGGGTGTCCAACTCAGAAATTTCTAACATGCTGTATTCAAGTTTAATGACATACGACAATATCCTCATGCCCTTCTAGGTGACGTTGATTGACCGTTTACTTCGTTAAGGCGGTCAATAGTAAATGATTTATCACCTTTAGTTCACGGTGAATTGTGAAGAATATTAACTTTGTTTTATTGGGTGACGCTAGCTTTGCAGAAGAGCTTGGGAAAAAAGGTACGACTACCGATATATCAATTTATGATAAAAAGACCTCCGATGCAATTCTGACATGGACTGTCCCGATAACATATCCGGATAAAATACAATCTCTTATTCAGGCGATAAACATTGCCGAATATGCTATCTTGAATGTCACTAAGTTGGATAAATTCGTAGGCGAACAAATCATCGCTCTTGATCACTTGTCAATGAGTCAGGGTTACATATTACATTCCTACGACGTAGATCAAGATAGACTTAAGTCAATGATAAAGACCACCGAGATAAAAAACTATGATTTCCTAGCTGACTCAGATGAGTTGAGAGGGAAAATGTCAAATCTGCAACCAAAAAGGAAAGAAGGTTCTTTGGTAATACCTATAGATCATTCGTTTGACGTCAAAGGTGTAGGTACTGTCATCCTTGGAGTTATAAAACAAGGGAAGGTTAGTGTTCATGACGAGCTAACAATTCTTCCACAAGGGAAAAAAGTATTTGTTAAGTCAATTCAGATGCATGATGATTCCGCAGATGAAGCCTCGAGTCCTGCTAGGGTAGGGCTTGCACTAAAAGGGATATCTGCTATCGATATCTCAAGAGGGGACGTAATTTGCAATCCAGGGTATCTCAGTACTTCGACTACTTTAGCTAAAGCAAAATTTAAGAAAAATCCATACGTCAAAGAAGAGATGGGTGAAACACATACATACTTGCTCGCCGTTGGACTTCAGCTGAAACCTGTTAAAATTAGATTCCTAGAAGATGAGATTGAACTAGAGCTTCTTAAACCTCTTGTTTTCTCTCCGGATCAGCATTTTGTTGTTATAAAACCTGATGCAAGTGGAGTGAGAGTCTGCGGAAAGGGGGAAATAATTTAATGGTTCGAATACGGAAGGGAGATGGAAACGAGTACAGCAATGAAGAAGACAGGAATACAGAAATTGACCACATGAAGACCCTTTCTGGAGAAGTCAGATTACTTCTAGATAGTTCTAAAGCAAAAGGCATCATTACGACATTGAATGTTGACGAAGAAAACGGAATCGTGCGAATATACTTGAATAATACAAATGAATTAAATCGAGCGCTATCGGCAGTATCGGAAATACTTGACCTTGCTTACTCGACAACAGAACATCATCCCTATTCGCTTTTGCTTTACCACTCTACAGAAATATTACGCTCTGTACTCGACGCATGGGGGGACACACTGACCGCAGACGGACTATCCGAAATTGCGTGGCGCGTCGATGAAATAAGGAGCAACATTGAAAGGATTAGCAAATCTGATCAGTGAATAAATTTTCCATTTGAGCTTCTCAGTTTATCAAAATTGATTTTATCAAACCAAACATTACAAACCTTTCATAATATGGTTTCAAAACTGTAAAATAACAATAGAGGTAATAGGACCAAGGCGAATTTTGAACAAATAAAAACACCGATTTAAATATTTCTGATTTTAGATTTACTAAAGATAGTTCTTTTGGTGCAAACAGAGATCTCCTGATAAAATATGAATAACATGTGATGGGAGAACTTTAATTTAGAGGGATTCTAGCTAAGAGTAGGCACTCATTGATATCTATAAAAAATGTGACTAAGACTTATGGAAATCTTACTGCGCTTAATAACCTCAGCCTGGACGTATCTGAAAATGAAGTATTTGGTCTTTTGGGGCCAAACGGTGCAGGAAAAACTACACTCATCCACATCCTAGCTACCTTGATCAAGCCATCATCTGGATATGCTGTGGTTAACGGGAATAATATTCTAGATGATCCCTGTAAAGTACGGTCCAGCATAGGAGTAGTTTTTCAGGCACCAAGTAGCGATGATATTTTAACTGGATACGAGAATATAAAAGTACACGCGTTACTATATGGAATACCAAAAGAGTGGAGGGAAAAGAGAATTTCTGAAGTACTTGATCTGGTTGGTCTAACCAGTAGAAAAGACGATCAAGTTAAAAAATACTCTGGAGGAATGCGGAGGAGATTAGAGATAGCCAGAGGTCTTGTTCACAAACCAAGGGTCCTATTCTTAGACGAACCGACCTTGGGCTTAGATCCGAGTAGTAGAGACAACATGTGGCAATACATAAGAAAACTGGTAGAAGAAGAAAATGTTACAATTATACTTACTACACACTATATGGAAGAGGCCGATCAATTATGTGACAGAATATGTTTCATTAATAATGGAAGAATAACTGCGGTGGATTCTCCAGCAAAATTGAAGGAGACCTTGAGTGGTGACACAATTAGGATAAGATTTGAAGACAATGTAAATCAAAGGACTGTCTTGTCAAATATTGAAAAACTATCTTTGTTGGACTTTGTTCACAATGTGAGCTATACCGACAATTGTTTGGTGATTACTGTGAATAACGCAAACAAGAATATTCCCAAAATTCTAAGTTACCTGGATAAGGTGAACTGGATTGAATACAAGAAGCCAACGCTCAACGACCTTTTTCTTCAAGTTGCCGGTAATCCAAAGGTTAATGACGAAAATGCAGAGGGAGGTTTTATGGAGAGATATGCTAGGTACGATAAGTCATAATTTAACCAGAGAATTTGGACAACTCTATGCTTTGTGGCTAAGAGAGTTTAAGGTATTTGTACGAGAACGAAGCAGATTAGTTGCTTCGATATTCACTCCGCTGTTATGGCTATTTGTTATGGGTTCGGGGTTAGGATCGACCAACCCTATGAATACAGGTACAAACTACCAACTATTTATTTTTCCGGGGATAATATGTATGTCGATAATTTTCACCTCGGTTTTTTTTGGTTCATACATAATATGGGATAGAAAATTCGATTTCCTTAAAAGTGTCATGGTGTCACCAGCAACTAGAACAACTGTTTTTGTGGGGAAGACGTTAGGGGGTATGACAAACTCCTTAGTTCAAGTCGCCATCCTGCTGGTTGTAGGATCCATAATTGGAATTCACTTCGATCCTCTTTCGATCAGCCAAACTGTGGTCATAGCCCTAATTTTGTCATTTACGCTAACTTCAGTTGGACTTACATTCGGAAGCTTTATTGAAAGTCTGGAAGGTTTTCAACTTATAGTAAGTTTTGTAGTATTCCCGCTATTTTTTTTGAGCGGAGCATTATTCCCACTAGATAATCTTCCCGGATGGCTGAATATTTTAACCCAACTTAATCCGGCAACTTATGCAGTAGATGCTCTCAGGGGAGTGATTCTCGGACAAGGTATAAACTCTTTTCAAACTGACACATTGGTTTTGCTTTTTTTTACATTCGTACTTGGCATACTTGGAATATTGTCATTCAGGAAGATGAAAGCAATTTAATCATGCCTGCGTCCAACGGACCAATTTTAGATCCAGGAACCAGTCGCAAGGCAGTCATGGGTAACAGCAAACTCTGTTTACTTGAAGGAATGAATTTCACATCTTGCTTAAAATATGAACCTTAATACTATCAGAATATGAGAAAAGAAAAACCTTCGTCTAGCCGGGGTGAACAAGAACCACGTAGAGCACGGATAACGACTGGAAGAGAATTGACAGAAGTCGAAGAAATAAGTGCAAGATTAAGTGCTCTTGTGAATTTACTTGCTGAACGGGGTATTCTTAACGTGAAGGAATATGAGAGAATAGTAGCTATGCGGTTGCATGAAATCTCAAAGGCAACTGCATTTGAAGAGTTGGATGACGAGCTCTAAATTTGAGAAAGTCGGGATTAGTTAGCTGCCTACTCCAATATGTAGGATAAAAGTAGAAATTTTAAGTGAAGAAAGTGCAATATCGCTATTCAAGTTTATCAGCGTTGTCTCTCATAGTCCCTCCCCTGCCCCCATGACATCTGAAGTTAATTTCAAAAAGATTTGAAGGAATCATATTCCGTGTGAAGATTTCATCAAGTTCTTTTCAGCTAAAGGAGATACAAGAATTAGAAGTTTAACATTGAGCGTATCAGTCTTCTCCATATTACGTAGTTGAATTTTGAGTGACTGATAATATCGGAAGAAAATTTAGTAGCATGTCAGGTAAATTGTTAGACATGTAAAGATAACGTCATTGCCCTCAGTTGAAGGATTGACTATTACCTAAATTTTGTCAATCTACAATGATTTAAGAACGTCAGCAAACGTATTGATGTCTTGGAATACTAGGGAGAATTCTTAGAATTACTCAAATGCGAGCAGTCGAAAGCAAATAAATTTCAGCACGTTAGTGGTGATCCCATTGGACATAATCTTTATTGATTATCGTATATCGTTTGTCGTTGACCACTTTGAAGTTACAATAACCCGCTAAGAACATCAACTGTGTATTGTGCCTAAAATTAGCCCTTCAATCGTATGATCCCCAAAACAAGTAAATTTATATCCTACTATACTCCACACATGATACAACTGGGTCAGATAGATCAATGCAAAATATGTTAAGTACAGTCCATCAGGACGAAAAAAAAGTATCTGACGTATTGAGCTCTATATCGGACATAAAATCACTCCAGTTGTTGCATGCGATATCTTTACTTAATGTTGACAGCGATATACTTATGTCAGATTTGACCCTTACACCAAAGGGATTTTACACCAGGATGAATCGTCTTTTGAAAGTCGGAGTTGTTGAACGCAGGAATGCAAGATATTACCTAACTTCCTTTGGAAAAATTGTTCTGCACGCACAACGTACTATTGATAGCGCCTTACTAAGTTATTGGAAGTTGAGGGCTTTAGACTCATTTGTGGCAACGAATGGTCTTCCTGCCGAAGAATTCAATAAACTGACTGAAACGCTAATTGAGGATAAAGAACTAAGATCAATTATTCGCCAACACAAAGATTGAAGCCTTCATGGTAGTATGCCCGTTATGACGGATTATGTTATCAATCCTTTAGAGAATATCTAATTAGATACTCATTTTCCACTGTGAAGAGATTTAGGTTACAAGCATATGGATATAGTAGTAAATTGTCCTAAAAGAGCTTCAATTTACAAAATGTTTTCGATGATTCATTGACAAAAGTAAATAGTGTACTTAAACATACTTCTCAATCCCAGTCTAAAGCGAAGAACACAGGCAAGTGATTCTAGAGCTTATTGGAAAATTAGCGAATAAAATGCTTAAAATGTTCGGGTTTGCCGAATACTTTAATTGATTAGTCCTCATATTCATTGAGCAAATGGAGTGGGACATTAAATCTCTTCTTGAGAGTCAAGATATTTCATATACTTGTGCTGGTACGGATAGAAAAGTCAAAGGAGCTGCAGCGATTTCTGTTGCGCAGGATACAGACCTTTCGTTTTGTTATCATGTTGGGGAAAAAGGATTTTCTTTGATTTCACAATCTAATGCAGGGATAATTATCTGTAGTTCATCTATGGAAGGCCTGATAAGTCCAAAGGTGAACTCTAAAGGAACCAAACAACTGCTTGTTTTCACCAAAAATCCCCGATTGGCGTTCGTACGCGCTTTAAACATGATTTATAACAAGAAAAAATTGGTTGGCATATCTTCAAGAGCATCTGTATCTCCAACTGCCAAGATTGGAAGAAATTGTTACATTGGGGATTTTACTGTGATTGGTGACAATTGCGAAATAGGAGACGATTCAATAGTTTATGACCGAGTTAGTATGGTTCAAAACTGCACCTTAGGCGACGCTTGTGTAATTCAACAAGGCGTAACACTTGGTGCAGACGGATTTGCATTCGAACGCGATACAAGTGGAAACCTTGAACGTTTTCCCCACATTATGGGCGTCAAGATTGGAAAAAATGTAGAGATATCTGCGAACTCTTCTGTTGCCAGAGGATCACTGTCAGACACCGTTATTGGGGATGGAAGTAAGTTAGATGCATTGGTTCATGTGGCACATAACGTCAAAATAGGGAAATATTGTGAATTGACTGCGGGCACGATAATTGGTGGCAGTACCATATTAGGTGACATGGTCTGGACAGGACTGAACTCTATGATAAAGGATAATATTAAAATTGGTAACAATGTCATTGTGGCGGCATCGGCAGGTGTTATTCATGACGTTGTCGACGGAGACATCGTGGCTGGAGTCCCAGCGAAATCAATAAGGGATAAAGTCACCACTAATATGAGATTCTTAATGGCAGGTCAGAAACAAGAATAGCAAAACAAATGCGGCTTGATTATTCATACATTCAATTCCGGGTTAACTGATGATCTCCCAAGGAAGAACAAATCATTCATCATTGTCCAGTCCAAGACCTACAATCTTTCTGACAGATGACGCGTTCCCAGACTGAAAGCAAAGGTAAATTACATTTAGTGGAAATCCCTAGGAGATTATCGGCAGTGTTTCTAATGTCTAGAACATAATCATAACTAGAAATAGCTTGTCTTTCAATAAAGGTAATTCTTTGATTACAACTTTTTCCCTTTTTTACGGATGTTAATTTGGTATCTTCAATATTCAGAACTCCATGGGAGAAGACGTATGTATAATCCCTACCTCTGAACATCGTGTCAGATTGTCTGCGTGTTTAGAAAACTTTTTTGGATAGATTATGAAATAGCAATTGACCTTATTCCCGCTTAATACTTTATTTATAGTAAAATGGCCCAAGTCTAAATGCGAGTAAATATGATATCTCTAGCCATACTTCTCAACTTACAGTATTTCCATACTATATCGCATCAAAACCTTTTAATCCCCTCTTCAATTACACCAGGTAGATTTGGAAAACAATTTAGAAGAACCGATTGTGAAAATTTTCCATCATGGGATGCGTCGTATCAGGACAGGACGGGGTTTCTCGAAAGCCGAGCTTGTTCAGGTTGGTATTTTGAACGTTTACACTGCGGCTAGCAAAGGAATTCATTTAGATAAGTGGAGGAAAACATTGCATCCGGAGAACGTGGAGAGATTAAAAAAGTTCTTAAGTTACAAGACTACTAAAAGCAATACAGTATCTACTGCAACAAAAACTAGATCGTCAAAATCAACAGCAACAAAGGAAGAAAACAAGAAAAAAATTACCAATAAAAAGAAGCCTGAAAAATCCAAAAAGAATAGGGGCATTACCAAAATAATAAGAAGGAAAAAGTAATAGCCTAGGACCATGAGCTGGTTAAGCTAGATTAACTTACCATGATTTCAGTCTCCTTTGAGAGACGTCCCATGGTCTATCTTTGAATTTGAACATATCCGAATAAATTATTTGAATTAGGGTGTAGAGTTATCACAATGCTACAAGGGATGGATTTGAAAAATAGCTATGAAAATCTAACCCATTTTAGGTTGCATCTTCTGCGAAATAAAATGTTTTTCAAAAACATTATTCTTCATTTATTATCAGAATTAAAACTTGTTAGCAATGGTTCCGTAATAAAGCACAAATAACGCATTCCATCGTTATTCCGTTAAAATTGAGTAAATCTTCTTTTTATTGTTTTGGCAAGAGCGTTCGTGGGCGTGAGCACATGTTATCCGGTCTGCCGAATCAGGATGCTCTTAGAATTTACATCGGCAAAGACAATAACCCTGTCATAATTGCCTTGGCAGATGGTCACGGCTCTCCTGTCCATTTTCGTAGTGAATTGGGTTCTAAAATGGCCGTTGATACTGCAGTTGATATACTTTCAACAGCCAGGGATACAGACATGAAAGTTCCTAACAAGATAAGTAAATATCCTACATTAATTACTAGAGAATGGAATAGGAGAGTTCTACTTGATCACAAGAATAAGGAATTCTCCTCAGATGAATTAAGCGCTTTGTACCGATGAAGTAAAGAATGAGTCATTTTTGGACTACGTTAGATTAGACCCTAAAATCGGCTACGGAACCACTCTAATTGTGGTTGCATCCTTTGGAGACTTTATGATGTATCTCCAGATTGGAGATGGAGATATTCTGGTGGTAGATAACACGGGGAATGTCAGGAAGCCGCTTCGTGATGATGTGCAATTTTCACGTTATCAGACAAAATCTCTCTGTACGCAGGGAGCGTCCGATCATTTCAGGATTGCTGTTGAAAAAAATAACGGGGCAAATCCTGTGCTTGTGCTTGCATCGACAGATGGATATTCAAACTCATTCAAGAGTTATCAAGAGTTCTCTAAGATTGGAATTGCTTACCGAGACTTGATAAGGATCCTTGGCAGAGACTTTCTAGAGGATATTCTGGAAGATCTACTTTGTAAAACCTCATCGCAGGGTAGCGGTGACGATATAACAGTCGGGTTAGCTTGCAGTTCTTATTTAGCAAGGGATCATGGGTTCATTTTTCCTTAATAGCTATCAAATTATGTGGAATTACAATATTCAAGTTAATGCACAATACGATCAAGCTGCAGGAATTCATATATCTAACACTTCAAATTGGTAACGAGCTCAATGAGCTTATCCTGCGAAATTTTATTTGTCTTGAGTGTGATTAGTGTTGTATTTAACTTCTGGATATTCAAAATCCATTGTTATTCCTAAGTAATCTTAGAGCTTTAATACGAATCATCTCTGAAAGTTCCTTTGTAATTTATCACATAGTTCACCACCTCTTACGAATAAAAGCAATAGTACTTTACACTCTCAGTGGTACCATAGATGTAGATCGAAACTTCCCCTTACGTAAAATATTTAATTTTGCAAGAGAAGAAAATTACCTGACCCGTACCATCATAGTATGTGGGTCATTGCAATCAAGAGATAGATCCATTTCCCAATACCAAGCATAACCAAGAATAGAGTACTGATTTGAGTACTTCATTGAAAATAAAACTACACCTACTTCAGTAACCAAAGATTATTTATGAGTGCTTTTGACAACAGACAAAACTAAGTTACAAACAGGTATATCACTAGTGATATATTAATCAGTATGTTACTCCAGCGCAGATACTCAACCAATGGCGGATCATTTGCTTTGGGTAGATTCAAATCCTTCAATTTTTTAAGATTACGTAGACATTTGAACAAGATCTTTGTACTGACACTAATTTCATTAGTTCTAATTTTTAGCACCATGATCTCGGGAAGGTCAATCACTGCCTCGAGACAAGCGTTATCATGTACATCCTGGCCACTTTGTCCCAACGGATTTATGTTCCCAGCTCCAAAATTCTTTCCAGAGAATGTTCATAGATTGCTTGCAATCATGGCTGCAATTACAGTGTCGTTAACAACAACCATTTCAATTTTGAATAAGTCTAAGTTCAAGAAAATAGCAGTCATAGCATTATCTTGTATTGTGGCAGAAATCTTCATCGGAATGTTTGTAGTGTATACCAACCTGCAAGCACTACTTGTAGCCACCCATCTTTCAAATGGAGTCGTCATATTTGCTCTTACAATACTTCTTCTTGCTGCAATTAAGAAGCCGAAGCCACAGAATGTTCCTTAATCAGATGCTAAGTGCAAGTTATAATGAGATAAAAGATTTGTTGCATCTATCTTTACTGAGGTCAGGGACGAACTATTCAGATAAGCATCTGCCGCGGAACCAAATGTAGGAAGGATTATGTGTTTACATTGCAATCAATGCGACTGTTCGATCATTAGCTCGTTCTTTCATCACAGAGCTAAAAAATTAAAATCCTTGTTAAAGTGACCACTCATAAACCGATTGTTAAACGAGGTAGACAACCATTGACAATTGGTGAAAACAATCCCGAGAACTGAAAGTCAATCCTGAGAATTAGCCAAAGCTGTCTGGTTCCCGGGGTTTGAGGACAGCAGTTTATCACTGGTAATATGAGATTTATAATAAACTAGCGTATTACTGCGCTTTATAACTAATCCAATACAACCTTTTGATATGTATTTTCTTCATGATCACGACTTTTTTACAGGACAAATTTAATTGCTAAATCATCTAATTGAGAAGGACTCGGTGGTAATTTATCATTTTCAAATTTCTACTTTGTAATGAAAGGATGTTGTAACTGATTCTTATGAATTTGTCTATACCTCATTGATATCTGATTTGTCTGAATTTCCATATACTTCCGGACATTGATTGTTTGAACAATTCTAGTATTAACCTGAATATTACTGAAAAAAAGATTCATGTTGTATAAGGTTCAAATTATGACTGAATCAACGACCTTGCCAATAAAATTATGTTCCTCTTTCTTTCACGAATTCTCCTTGCCGAATAGGGGAACCACCTTTCTCCATATGGAGCGTACTCCCAGACACTAAATCCCTTATGTACAAGTTCACGTTTTAGTTCATCTCTTATTCCTTTCAAAAATTGAAACTGGATATTCTTTATTTCCCAGCCCTTCAATATCGATATTGCTTCCTTAACCAATTTTGAGTCATGAGTTGCTATGGCTAGAATTTCATCCGGATGTAAATTGTCAAGCATGAATCTCATCAGCATTGAAAAATTGTTGTCAATTTCTCGCCTAGTCTGAAATGCATTGATTCGATCTTGACTGTAAGCGCCTTTCACAAGTCTTATATTAGCGCCATGTTCTACAAGGTGCATCAAATCACTGTGAGACCTCCTCAAGTATGATTGGATAACCAATCCTGTCCGTCTATTTTTTTTAAAAATATCCAAATAAATCGAAATGGTGTCTTCTACATATCTAAGAGATTCCATATCAATCCACACGAATCTGCCTAATTTGGTGGCGTGTTCTGAGATCTCATAAATATTTCTTAAGCATAACTCGTAATTTATCGCTAATCCGACTTGACTTGGTTTGATAGAAATACATCCTAAGATATTATTAGCATTGAGTAGATCCGGAAGCATTAGATATTCTGACACCGATTTTCTGATCAGAATGGGCTCAAGATTTTCTTCTCCCAAATAGTTAAGAATAACAGACATTCCCAACTCGTTTGACTTTCGTGCAGCCGATATGGCATCCTTCACAGCGTACCCGGCAATCCATCTCTTTGAAATACCAAATAACAATCTTTCCAGCATTGCAGGATCGTTGGTTTTTGAGTGGATTTTTTCCAACAGCGAGATACATGAGAATTATACCTAACCGTATATTTAACTATAAGTTGCTTATGAAGTAGGAAAATGATCCCAGCAGAGTAATGAAGCTGGTATAAGTGGAATGTGGTACAAATGAAAATGATCCTTCATTGGGTCAACATTTAGTTAAGGGCCTTTATGCATTTGAGATAATTAACTTATGGATGAAGAATAACAGGCTTTATGGAGAACTGAAGTTTACGAGCTCATTTAGTAACAAATTTGCTGTTCAGTCCAAAGAACGTAAAGATGCAATCCTTCAATATGGTAACGCTGTCTTGTGTTAATTCAAGTGGAATAGAGGGAAAGACTTCAATAGTAAAGCCATTTAGCTCTAGTACTTTCTCCTTGTTATCAAAGTATATACCTAACCTTCGTTCAAAAATGTTCTTCAGAGGTCTTATTAACTTGGTCGTGATATCAACGTTAGGTCCTGTAACTATGCACATCTGACTGGTCCAATATCCCTGGTCTTTTGTGGATAGCCAGGCCATTAACCTTAGTATGAATTCGGTAACGGCCAAACCGAGGACCTTCTTGTCTCAGAGATGTTTGTCTTTGAAATCGTGCCTCTGGATTGTTAGACCAACTACGTTTGGTCTAGTTATATTCTAGCTTGTGTTTGATTTTATCCAACATCAGTTGTTCCTTAGTTTTTTCTAATATTTTTGAACCGTCTGGGAATTTTCTTTCATGTCTATTATACCCTCCCAGGCAGTGTGTCATGAGTTGTTTTTAGGTTTACCTTGAGAATGATCAAAGGTGTTTATCTTCTGAGCGCTAAATATTTAGAAGTTTCAGACAAGCAGCTTCTTTAAAGTTAAAGCATCACATGTCAACATTAGTAGCTAGAACGAGATTATCAGATCAAGCCTTGCTAATGATTGTTAGGGGTACAAAATGGACCGAATTACCAACGGGGGTCTGCGCGGTAGACGATATCAAGTTTGTGCAGCTAAAGAAAGAGGGATTATTAAAGTTAGTTCTCATTGATGATTGAGCACGTCAGCTTAAGATTATTATGGTAAAGAATTTAAACACTTTTCTAAGTCTAGCAGATAGTCGCTAATGAGTAAGTAAGATTGCGTAACATTATATTATACCAATCATAATTCCTCCGATCCATGACAAGGTACTCTACAATGGTGAAGTCATTTTATGCAAGTGTTCTCCCTGGTTTGTTCTTTTTTATGATCATACTTTTCGGTATCATGATTTTGTACCCCAGTTATTTCCAAAATTCCAACGGAGCTTATGTGAAGGCTAAACCGACCTCTGGAGGACCAACGGTTAACGACCCCAACCTAAGAGTCGAAGTTGTGTTTAAGAATGGTGGGAAATTGGATACACCAACCACCAGTATGTCATTCCTTGGACCAAATGATATATTGGTTTTGGAGAAAAACAAAGGTACCGTTCAGAGAATTATTGAAGGACAGTTACAAAAAAATCCTCTTCTTCAGGTAAAAGTTGGAAATGAGATTGAATGGGGTATGCTGGGAATAGCAATTTCAAAGAATGGGGCAAATACCTATGCCTTTCTGTATTATACAGAGTCAGATGGTGGACAAAAAGTCTTGGGTAATCGTCTATACAGATACGAGTTGGTAAATGACAAACTCAGTAACCCATTGCTACTTTTAGACTTACCGGCAACATCCCCTCAAAAAGGACAGGAAAACAATCATGACGGTGGCAAAGTCGTAATTGGACCTGACCAGAATGTGTATGTTGTGATTGGTGATGTTGGAGGAAGAAACGGTCAAGCTCAAAATAATGGAAGGGGTGATCCTGTCGATGGTAGCAGTGGTATATTGAGGGTCACACAAGCTGGTCTACCAGTAGGAGAAGGGGTTCTCGGTGACTCTATTCCTCTTAGGTTATACTATGCATATGGGATACGAAATAGTTTCGGATTTGATTTTGACCCTGTAACAGGAAATATTTGGGATGCAGAAAATGGTGCTGATGACAAAGATGAAATCAATCTTGTAAAACCTGGATTTAACAGTGGTTGGGGCCTAGTTATGGGTTTTCCTCCTAAGAGATTTGATCCTGAAAAGGATCTAGTCAATTTTAACGGAAAGGGAAAGTACAGTGATCCGCAATTTATTTGGAAACAGACTATCGGTCCAACGGCTCTACAATTCTTAAATTCAGCTAAACTTGGGAAGCAATACGAAAACAGCTTATTTGTAGGCGATGTAAATAGCGGACGGCTTTACAATTTTAAATTAAATACAGATAGAACATCATTACTTCTAGAAGGACCACTTTTGGATCGTATGGCAAACACACCAGAAGAAGAACAAGGTATAACTTTTGGCCAGGGTTTTGGTGTGATCACTGACCTAAAAATTGGCCCTGACGGTTACCTCTATATTCTTGGCTACGATGGGACAATTTACAGAATAACATAGATAGGAAACAAACGACAGAGGCGAAGACTTTGTCTAAGTACTATAATTCTTATTCTGTATCAATAGAGTACATTGGAGAGGGTAGGACCGATGGCATTTCTGCAAATTGAGACAACTTACATATATGGAGAGTGCAACAGACTGATATTATGAATATGTCTCATAAAACACTGCATAAAACGCTTTTACCCATTTCTCTAGTATTCATGATCTCGTTGTTATTTTTTACCGCCCTTTCCAACAATTCTGTTTACGCTCTGGTTATAAGAGGCACCCCGGGTAATGATAACTTGTCAGGAACACCTAAAGACGATAGCATGGAAGGTCTCAGAGGGAATGACAATATGGCGGGGATAGAAGGAAATGATGTAATTGAAGGCTCTCAAGGAAATGATATTCTTAATGGTTCCGAAGGTAATGATTACTTGAATGGTGGACAAGATAACGATATGCTCTATGGTGAAGATGGAAATGATGAATTAAACGGTGCAGAGGGACGAGACCAACTATTTGGAGGCCTTGGCGATGATATTATGTATGGAAGTATATCAAACGACATATTAAATGGTGGTGAAGGTAACGACCGTCTTTATGGTGGACCTGGAAATGACACTCTTACCGGAGGGTTCGGGGCAGACTATTTTGACTGTGGCTTGGGATCAGACAAAGCGACAGACTATAATTCAGCTGAAGGTGATTCCTTCATCAATTGTGAAATCGTCAGCCGTACGTAAACAAAGATTATGACCACTCTTCACACAAGGTTACTTAACCTGGTATTTTTAATCATTTTCGATGAGTTCATAAATGTATGTGTGTGTTGTGTTATTCCTCTTCGAGTGAGTACTTTCTTGTGGACGTATTGGTAGCCTGTTGTCATCTGCTAGCGGTTGGCCAGTTGTCGACCGGAAACTAATCATATTTGCTAACGAGTTATTAGAGTACAAATTTCGTCAGAAATTCCAATCTGAAGGGATCTTCCAAGAACTCATTTAGATATCCCCAGATGGAATTAAAGAAAGAATATTACTAGCGTTAAATTTCTCAATAGCAATGACGTATCAATTGACTTCTAAGGCTTTTGTTATGCCCTTTATTTTCTTGGTCCTCGGATTAATGCCCACCAGCATTAGCGTTGCTTTCACCGACACCTTGGATTGTGGCGGTGAAAAACTGTGCCTAGGAACAAAAATAGATGATATAATGGTTGGTGATAACACATCGAACAGCATGATTGGCCTTGAAGGAATAGACGACATGGTTGGAATTGGAGGAGACGACAATATGAGTGGGAACGATCTGGCGGATCATATTATAGGGGGTGAAGGCGATGACACTATTGCGGGTGGAAATGGGAGCGACGATATAATTGGCAGTACCGGAAATGACGAAATCTCTGGCGGCTCCGGAGCGGACGAGTTAATTGGTGGAGAGGGTAATGACACCGTTTTTGGCGGCGACGGTGGGGACACCATAATGGGGGGTCCCACTGATGATTTGATAGTTGGTGAAATGGGAACTGATATAATGAACGGACAGGATGGGGATGACAAGATTTATCATGCGTTTTTAAATTCAACAACGACTGATGGAAGTAGAGATTTGGTCATTTGCGGAGATGGGCAGGATGAAGTGTGGATTAATTCCAGTGTCGATGGAGATCAAGTTAGTGATGATTGTGAAATTATTCATAGAGGATAAACCATTGGTTTTTATCATTAATGTGTATTTGTACTGAGTCATTCTTGCATCAAGATCCGGAATTAAGTAGTTAGTGCATCGTTAGATTGTCCAGTGCCGTTAATAAAATGTTGTTTTACTCTGTAGGAAATATGAAAAGGGCATTTGAATAACGGACTATGCTATTGATTTCCTCCTGAATGCTGGTAAGAATGTAAAATATATGTTATCGTGTTAAATGTATTTATGACTTCCATTGTCTTGAATTAATGATGACATCTATGGTAAACTGGTGAAATAAATTGCTAATTGGAGAAATGGGTAGTGACAAACCAAATAGTGAAAATGAGAAGAACTGGCTCACATCTGACTAGAGCGACATGAATTATTTTTAATTCAGAGAGTTCACTGTTACGATATACTATCTCTTTTAATCATCATAACAAAACACCATCATTCCTGTGCTAAAACTGTCTTCAAGAGCGTTAATGTTAAGCCCAAATCCCCCCGTAACGGCTGAATCTATCTAAAGTAACTAGAATTAATGTACCGAGAAACACATAGCGTTCAAATGGTTTAAATTTCAACTTTCATTTATTTTTGCTTGTTTGGTTTAAATCCAATCAATAATGCAAATTGCAACCATTTCCAATAGCAGTCGCTATCTACAAATCCGATCTCTATCAGCCAACCAATTTGCTCTTCTATTGAACTAAGGCGCTCTTCATGCACCCTATTAACTGGCTTTAGACTGCCCATCCTTTTCCTAAAATGTTGACTAAGGATTACCGAACTTGATGCAACATGATCAAGGTTGCAGAATATCCCCCCTGGTCTGAGCATTGAATGAATTTCTGAATATAGTGCCTTCTTACGATGATCTCTTAGATGGTGAATAGCCAAACTAGATACGATAGCATCAAAAAATCCAATTTCAGGAAGTTGAGAACCAAAATCATGTTCAACAATGCTAACAGATTTGTCGGCTTCATACAGCCGCCTTAATATGTTGAGCATGTGAGGTGAAAAGTCCATTCCAATGCACTTTATGTTTGGAATTTTCTGCCTCAATAGTTTTATCAGCCTTCCATCGCCAGTTCCCAAATCAAGTATTCTTCTAGTACTCATAGGTATAAAATCGAGTAAAACCTGTTCCCCATCGCTTCTGTAGGGAATATTATTCGCCCTATTCAAATACTGTCTAACGCGCCATGAAGTTAACCAATGGCTAGGATCATCGGGTTTTGTATGTGACATGCTGACATCACTATGATTAAGTTAAACGATTTCACACACTGAAGTAAATGTTGTTCTCTTTGTTGGCTCTTGCCGTTGGCTGACCGCTGGTTCAATCCACTTTAATATATTTTCTATGTTACTGCTTTTGATCTGTAGGAAATTAATTTCAGCAAATCCAATCAGTCGTCCCTGGTTGGTGTTAGCGGAGTAATTGTAATATGGAGTAATGCTAAATGTAGCAGTACTTGTTTCGTTCTCTTGCATGCTTACAGCCTTCAAGGCTTCAAGGATTTTGTTCATGAAATTAGAATTTGAAAATAATGCGGATTGTGCAGATGTGTTTGTTGTCTCTACACTCGTTGAAGCTGTAATATGGACTGTGGCTGTTATAGATAGTTTCTCGTTGTTAGTGAGATGGAAATAATTTCTTAAGGTCTTCATTTTCTATCAAAATAAACATTGTGAAATATTAACTTAAATTTTCTTACTGCAATGCAGGTTTCGTCGAGTAGTGGGTACAAACAGCCTGTCAGTCTGTAACCAAAGATTAAACTGAGCATGCCGAACCTAATGGTGAAAAGTAATTTATGAGCGGAGATAAGGTACAACGTGATATTAGGCAAGTGTCACGACTTACATGCTAACGCGATAACTAGCATTGAACAAATTCTCCTATCGATCAAGTTTGGTAGACGTTTCCTCCTTTTAGAATATGTCACTATAATCAGGCGTGAATAAATGGATCGACATAATCGTAGCTTCTCTAACGGTTATTTCATTAGTTATAGTATTAATAGACTACATACTTACGCTCTCTACAATCCAAAAATTAGCAATTTACTTATTTGATTTAATAGTATGCATTATTCTCGCATGGGACTTCAGTCTTAGAGTAAAAGCTTCGTCCAAGAAAGGGAGCTTCATTCTAAGACACTGGTACGAGTTCCCTGCAATGTTGCCATTAATTCTTTACACTGTGGGCGATACGTCTTTGTTTGTTGGTGCTATAATACATAATCTCAGAATTATTACCCTATTCAGAGTGATCCGGCTTTATAACCTACTCTCACTTATTGGTGGAAGTGAATTTATCCTTCTCGCAGGATTCTCAATATTTGCTATAGTTTTTGGCGCTATTGGTGTCTACCTTGTTGAACCGGGTAGCCCAGGTGCCAATATAAAAAACTTGGATGATGCGTTTTGGTGGTCAGTAAGCACCATATCAACCGTAGGTTATGGCGACGTTTATCCTGTTACTACAGAGGGTAGAATAATCGCTACCATTATTATGTTTGCAGGAATCGGAATTCTGGGTACGTTCATTTCCACAGTAGGTGCAAAACTAATATCAGAAAAATTGAAAAAAGACGTCCCTACAGTCAGGGATGACACAAAAAGGCTCATTAAAGAAAGAATAAACAAAATAGAACTACTTGACCAAAAAGATTTTGACCTTCTGATTCGAATGATGAATGACCTTCGGGAAGACAAGGGAATCTAATTACAAAACTAAATGCCTTATTGGCAACAAAGACTATCCTATGTTAGTAGCAACTAGAACATTAATGATTCATTGTTAGGTTCCTATTTTGGTCGTATCTCTGAATCGTCATTTTTTACCTTAGCTTAATTGTGAAGTGCATGATTGTGTAATGCCAATCATGAATATTACCCAATCCACTGATTATCGTGTAGTGTATTGATAGTTGGCCTATTCACGAATGATGCACTGTTAATAATTTAACTACTGCTACGTATTAGCTTCAATTCGCTTTTCTAGAATATTTCCTATCTTTTCATCATTTATAATGGTCTTAACGATTTTTGAACGTTCTTGTTGGCTCATGTTATGTGATGCTTCAATGGAATCAATCGCCTTTAGCTTCCAGTAGTTTTTCACTCCACTACCTATTTCAAGTTGTGCTTGATATACTATCATTCCTAACGTGCTCAGTAAAAAACAACCTCTTCTTCTTTTGATAAGTCCTGCTCTCAACATGCGTCCAGTTCTAGAATAATACTGCTTTCTAGATAGTCCTCTTTCACATTTCAGTTTGTCGCTCTCTCCTATGCCTTCAGCAATAGCACAAAATATGTCTAGTGATTTTTTGTCCGCAATGGCCAGTAGTATATTTTCTAATTCTGGAAGTTTTTCCATCCCTTGCCATTCACGATATCTTAGAATATCTATATATGGCTAATTTAGCGTAAAGTAGAGTAATACTAGAATAAATAACCTCTATTGGGCAAAAATGGAAATGGTGGGTGGCTTGGCAGTATATATCACATATTTTTGTGTCAGACAAGGGCGAAAGAACAAGCATAAGACATATCATTTGTACTTATGAAATCATTAGTTAGATCTCTTGCGAATGTCAGAGACTCATTTTTTCGCAAATGGTTCAATTTTTTGTAAATTTATTCTGAAGCCCACTTTAATGAGCACGAGACAATTGGCAGAAGCGCCAATTTATCTTTAGATTGAGACATTCTTCTATTCATCAAACAACAACGCCATATACTCATAGTACAAGTCTTACTATAATAACGCCTACCCTGACCACAGGATGATCGTTGCGACAGTAAACTCAAAATCAAAAAAAATTGCGTTTGACATTCTGCTCTTGAGCAAAATTGAAAATATGTGGTATTTCAGATCCAGATTCAAGCTCCATGACTTTTATATCGGTACCATCGTCTAACTCCAATCAATTATTCCAAATACCGACACTATTGATTTGGAAGAAGTTTACGCAGGATTACATTCGTCCTTCGTCAAGGTACTAATGAAGACACAATGTTTAATGTTTATTTATAATCTGGTTAATCCATCCTTATTTTCCAATATTCCTCACAAGGAATAATATGAATTGTTGCCTCTGGGCCTCCAAATTATATCTGGAGATTGATGTCAAGGAAATCTACAACAAGGAGTGTTCTGTAGTTAGGATTGACCCAACATGATTACTATGATCGGGATTCTTTTCTACAAACCCTATAAAGTGTTTTCTATTTTAATTCCATGGTTCATGTCTCCTGCAGCAGTGGTATTTGACATATCGATGGTCCAAAGGACGCAGATTAGAGAATTTAGTTTCGCCGTCATGGACAAATATATGGTATTGATATGATCCATAGAACAGCCGACCTATAATGACCACGAGAACATAATTACCATTGATTAGTTTATTGATAAATAAAACAAAAGATCTGTAGTTGCGATCAAGATTACTTACTTTCATTGCATCCCAATCCGTGATCATAAAGTATCATGATTCATGAGATTGAAACTTGCTCTTTACCTTATCAATTCATGCATGATCATGATTTTGAACTCCACATGCCCGTTTAACCAAATCATGCTACTATGTTAATACGTCAGATGGAATATCTTTTTTCACTGTTTCTCTAAAATGCTGGCGTTTAATTTCGACTTGTATTTTTTGTTTCTTGGTCTAGTCCTCAATCGATAGCCACAACAAGGACACCAGAATCCATCCCACATGATAAATACATCGCATACTTGACATCGCTTCTGCCCTACCATATACCGTCCAACTCCGGTTGGTTTTTGAGCTCTAAGGCGAATACATCTTCCTTTACATGTCATTAGAATTATCTCCCCAAATTGAACAGTTTGTTATCGACTTTTATAAAAAAAATGTCCTTAACCGGTGATCCATTTTGTTTATGTTATGTTATTAACGAAATGTGCTTCAATCTCATTCAATCTATCGAGATAGCCGTCGAGTTCACGAAGGTGCGAAAATGACGAATCTGTACGTATTCTCTCTAAAAATGACAAAACTTCATCGTTTTTTACTCCATGTCGCATATCATATTTTATCCTTCTGCAAACCTTTTCGATTCCGCCGTATCTCTTGTGGATTCTTACTTCATATCTAGTAGCATTTTCAGATAATCCCGTCACATATTTTACAACAATATTCTCCATATTCTTTACGTGCCAGTCCCGCATTGGAAAACTATTTTGTGTCAAAAAAATCACTACACTTTGAAACGTAGGGATATATAATATGACCTATTTTTCAAGCACTTGACATAACCGCATTATTTTCCTTTGTTCCTCAATAACGCTGAAAGATAGAGTAATTGTTGAATCAAGATATGTTCCAGTTGCACGCCGTTACATTTTGTCGGAAAAGTGGTCGGTAGCAAAAAATTTCAAAAACATCAATCTCTGTTGATACCCTGAAAAGCAAGCACAAATTGAGCGAACATATATTCATTCTATTTAGTTCATAGAATCAGGGGATTTTTCTTTGAAATTTCAAGTAATCTTCTGGGCTTAACAGATTAAAAAACTATCTGTACTGTGTGCTCACCGAATGTCATATGGGGCTGATGCTGAATGAATCCAGAAAAGATTAAATCGGCGCTAACATCATTCCAAGCAAGTACCAAATCAGGAGTTTGAAAAAATATGAAAAAAACTGAGCTTGGTTTCATTCACCGATTTATTCCTGCAAGTAGTAAAGCAAAACAAACTGACCTTACGTTTTTGCTTCTGCACGGCACAGGTGGTAATGAGGAGGACCTTATTCCTTTGGGAAAAGAATTGGCATCTAACGCCTCAATCTTGAGTGTGCGGGGCAAAGTTCTCGAAAATGGGATGCCCAGATTTTTTAGAAGAATAAAAGAAGGGGTTTTCGACTTGAATGATCTTAACCTGAGAACTAATGAACTGGCAGACTTCATATTAATTTCTTCTTCAATATACGAGTTTGATCCGGAAAGAATTATTGCAATAGGATTTTCAAACGGCGCAAATATTGGTGCTAGCCTTTTACTAGGACGGCCAGAGGTCCTTACAGGTGCAATCTTGTTTCGAGCTATGGTACCTTTCATTCCAAAGGTGCTACCTGACCTATCGAAGAAACTCATACTACTTTCGGAAGGTCTGCATGATCCAATTGTTAGTAAAGGGGAGGCAGAAAATTTGTTAAGATTATTTACCAAAGCCCGTGCCGATGCAACTCTCGAGTGGCAAGACTCTGGACATAACCTTGTACAACAAGATATAGTGGCCTCAAGGAGATGGCTGGAAAGGATCTTCTAATCTCTGAAGGGACATACTAGAATCGTGTTCGTTTGTTTTATTTAAGCAGGTCGAGTGGCGCTGGTTGTAACTATTTTTTTTCCGGCATTTCTTCGAACATTGGTTTAACTTCCCTGACAAGACTTGAGAGTGTAATTAGTATTAGAATAATGAGTATTCTTGTATTTTTTGATTTCAGAACGTCAATAACAGTGTCCCATGAATATATTCAACGTTCCCAAGAATGGTACAACACTTAAATCCATTGATGTTTTCTTGGTTAGTCGGAAAATTCTTTAAATTCGTAGTAGCTTAGTATCAGACTCCTATCCCTATTCAGAGTTTGTTCAGTCTAACAGTACATATCTGACAATCGAGGACGTTTTGTATAGATTCAGTTGTAAATAACATGCCAAAAAGTTCATAACAGTGTATACAGGAAGGCTTCTAATATGAGTATCAAACCGATTTGGACAGAGGGGGCTGCATAGAATTGTTGGATGAGCACATTGTCAAGCTTATCAAGGACAAAAATTTTGCTTTTTTAGCAACAAGGATGAAAGATGGTGCACCTCATGTTGCCCCAACATGGATTGATCTTGAAAATAATCTTATCCTGATAAATACAGCCGAAGGGCGTATTAAACATAAGAATGTGTTAAGTGATCCACGAGTATCTATTTCCATGGTTGACAGGAATAATCCGTACAGCATGGTGACGATTCAAGGAACGGTCGTTGAATTGACTAATGAAGGAGCGGACGTTCACATAGATAAGCTTGCCAAAAAATATCTTAATATACAGAAATATCCATCTCATTCTCCTTTACGAAAGAGAATAATATTCAAGATAAAGGCAGAAAAGGTATTCTTTTTGCCACCCAGATACACCGAGTATCTTGATAAATAATATGAAATTGGTTGTATCAAAATTATGGTTAGTTCACACTTCCTTTATCCTTGGCAAAGGATACTAAATTGGGGCACTAAAGGTATTAGAATATAAAATACGACGGATAATAAGTGGCAGGTAATCAGATTAACTAGTCGGTGAATAATCTTTTTTTAGTAAACTTAAGAATAAGTTGGGATTCATAGGTTAGATGATCTAGCGTGTATCAGTTGGCATTTGTCTAATTCTGAATCCAAAATCTACCAGATCATCTACATCAAATGATTATGAGAATTCTTCTGAGAAATAAATATCAGCAATCAAGGATATTGACGGTTTGGTCAATTCCTTCTTGATCAATCCACCCTACCACTCTATGATAGTTTCTGTAAACCTGCATGTCGATACGAAAGAATCAAGATTTGATGGGAATATTGATTTTATAAAGTTTCTCCGAACGTGACATTTAAATTATCACAGTACAAAGGATATATTACATCGACCAAACCGATGGGGAACAATAGTCTAGGCAGGCACCAACGGGTACTTGCCTAGGCTAATTTATCATTTCTTTGGATTTAAAGTCACTATAGCTGCTTCCGATGTTCATGTGGATGTCAAAATGATATTTCATTGGATGAGTAATGAAGTTGGATGATGATAAGTTAAGAAAATTGGACCCAACAATCCGCACAAAAATGAATTACGCAAAAATCCCCAAGAAAAGAACTAAATCAGCTTGGTTTCACAATTATTTGTTTACACAATTGATAAGGTCAAGAGATTCTAAATCATAGGCTTGATGGAGATCATAGATGAGGGATAGTATTATATTGGTTAATTAATTCCCAACATATCGTGGTATGGCCAATTGGATAATGAATCAGACTTATTGGATAAGTGTGTGCGATGCAAACACCAGAAAGTTGATCACGATAGAGCAGCTACAAGAGATAAGATGAAATGCCTTATTGGTAATTGTACTTGCAAGACTTTTAAACCTGACAAGAAATATTACAGATCTAGCAAAAAATAATAGTCTTAAGAATTCAGTAGGCCAACTATAGTAAATATCGTATGGAAATTGAGTCGATGGTCTATTTCGGTTTAATCCATAATCTTAGAAATCTATCTGCAAACTAGTAACTTTCATCCCCATCTTTGACTCGTGATTAGCCAGTACAGTGGATTAGGAGCATCATACTAATCTGCTATCGTGATTGGGCTCCTGTGTTACTTTTATTTCCACCATAGGGGAAGAGCAATATGCAATTTCACATCCTTCCTAAAATGCTTCAGTGTGACGCTGTTGTTGGCTATGTTCTATTTTGTTAGTCGCATACCAATAACATGGACTATGAATCAGCAAAGTCTTCAATTGATTCATAGTAAACACTATTACGATTATGGGACCTACCATGCCGTAATGAAACTAAAGGCGCAAATTATCACTTTCTTCTAGATATATAGGCAAACAGGTGGATTAACATGAAATCGAAGAATATCCTGGTGTCATCTATAAGTTTACACAGGCAATCCATAAGTTCACACTACCGTCTTGAAGCAACTTATGATTATCCAAATGTCAAGCCCGTTATTGGCAATTCTGAACCCATATTATTGCTGCGCACGAATGTTGTGAAGGAATATTCTGTCAAACTTATATGCTCATTATCTGCATTAAATGGAAAATCACGAGATTGATTGCTTCTCTGCATACTAACATATTTACAATGCGTTCTTATAGACGTGGCAACTATATCAAGTTGTGTCTGTAAAAGTGGAATCAATTAGTAATGTATCTTTGGATACCGAAGAAGCCGAGTTCAGAGAAAGATATTCACGAGAGTTACGGGGTAAGAAGCAAAGAGTATATGACAGTAATCTTGGGCATAATGAACTGGAGGAAGAAAGGAAGCAAGTTAATCAACAGGCAATGAAGACGCCTGGTCGTAGAGGTGAAATAATAAAGAATGAAGAAATTGATAGAGAAATTTCCAGGCGTTATAGGGAACACAAAAAAAGTAATCTAATTTCCTAGTCTTGTAATAAGTACCCGATAGAATTGGTTTTATTTAAGCCAATCACATCGTCCCTAGTAGCAACTGAAAAGCTAATGTACAAAAAATTGGTTATTTGCCATATAATCCCGGAACAAATTTCAATGAAACCAAATTAAAGATTTTAAGGTCAAAAACTGTCAATTTCGATGTGTGTTGGGTCTTAATCATGTCCATTCAGGACAATCATGTGGTTTACCAGTTGCCCAATCCAGGGGAACATGTTTCCCTGAAATTGACATATAGTTTTCATCAAAGAAGATATTTTTTCCACATCTAAAGCATTTTTGATTTTCACCAAAACCTGTTGTTCGAGTATTGCGCCTGCAACTGTGAGGTTCCCCATTATCATCCAAAGGGATGACCATACCGTATCCGTTTCGAATATTGTCATCAAAGAATATCTTTTCACCACAATTAAAGCACCGTCCCATTTTATTACCCTACTAGTTTCGTCTCCAGAACTGGAATGTTCTGAATCATTGTTCAAACTACCGTGATATCCCCGACAAATATAACCTTTACAACAATACTGACAATCCCGGCTACAGTATTTTTACTTGCAGAGCAGCCTATATTGACATTTATCCAGTATTTTAAATAATGTAGTAAGTTGCAAATTTACTTACCTAACAGGACCGATAAACCAAATTTGAGTACGAAAATCGAGGTATTTTACGAATAAAACTCTTCAGCTGACTTTTCTTAAACATTGTTTGATACCAAAATAGAGACCATATTTGACCTACATAATAATTGTGATAAACAAGCCAATCAGGCGGTCATGCGTCAGTTCTATTCCTCTTGCCATTATTGCAGATAAAAAAGTGATATTCCAAAATTATGTGGCTTACTACTATTTTGAAATTAACATCTTTCAACTCACATGTTTTGGCCGAAAGGAATTTGAGATTTGTTGCCTATTCATATTGATGCTATCGACAGACAATCGAATATTTTTCAGCCACAAACTGCGAAGGGCAAACACACCTTTGGGCTATGAATGCATGATTGTTTCATCACAATGAAAAGTAATTATGAGACATAATCTTGACCCCGACAAGTTTTGAGTGTTTGCATACCTTACAACAATTCTTCAAATTCTATCCAGAGTTCGAAATATGTTTGCAAAATTGATCAATAAAAAATTCTTATCAGAATATAACCTATAATTAAAAAATAATATAAGCGCTAGATTTGGCAGGTCTATGATAATGCAGATTTAATTGTAAAAAGGCTTTGTCTTTGCGAGATATATTCATGTAGAAAAATAGGTATTTTAATGTTGGCCAAAAATTGCTCGAAAAACTACCAGAAAAATGACGTACCATTCAATCACACACTAGGCTCTACAATATTATTCTCTGCTGCTCCTTACATTAGAACTAAAATAAGCTATCACTATCACCCAACAGGCCTAACTTAAACGGGACTTGGCATATTCAATTCTAGCGAGTTCTAATCAGGACCAAGAATAAGTCACCAGCATTAAATTATGATGGACCATCAGACTTGGATCTAGGACTTCTTACATTGAATAATTAACCTGAAGATTACTCTGATATAATGACGGAAATAACCATTGAAAAAATAGAATTGATGGTCAAAGGAGATTCAAAGAAAACGAACATCATTCAAAGCGTATCTAAGTTTCAGTTATCGTCCTAAGAAAAAGACAATACAGAAAATTGTTTGAACGTGCTCTAAAATATATAGACAACCACAGGTACAATAATAGACAATAATTAGACATCTCCTCTCTTCTTGACCTGTCAGTTTTGCAATTGTGTAGCCACCTGAGCCTAACAATTTCTTTTATTCTATTTCCCCATTTCCCATCCTCTATATCGTGTAGTTGGTAGGGTTGTTAGTAATATGAAAAATGTTATCGACAGACGCAATCATAGATTGAATGTAGATCATTTAATCGCTACGCAATGCGTGTATATTCTCAAAAATCTTTTCATATCAAATTATATCATGCCTTTTGCTGACAAATCATCTAAAATTGGCGTAAGAAAGCTTGCAACCTCTTTTGTACCCAACGTAAATTGGGAACCTAAGTCGAGGAGAATGCTAAGCATCTGTTTATCCTCTCTTGCGGTGTGTACCTGATACTCTAATATATCATATTTATCCTTACTAGAAATACACCAGTCCTGCCATTCTTTTGCTTTCTTCATATTATAGGCAAGTTTGTCTATTACTTCGTCTAGACTCTGGCCTTCCTCAATATCGAATAGATCTAGTCTTAACATGGGCAGCATTAGCCTTCCTCCGGCGACAGGACTGTGAGAATTGGCCAATTCCAAGGTTACGCTATCTTCAATTTCTTCACGTATTTGCGGATAGTTCGGAAAAAGGTATCCCGCTAAATTGCCACCCTTGTCGTAAATTTTGTATACTGAATCATAGAAGTCTATCTTCCATTGGGAGGTTCTACTCTTTCTTCCAAACAAGTGAGCGAATGAGTTATAGAAAAGAATGTAATATTAGTGTGTTCAAGTCTGGTACTTAGTAGCAGATAAGGTTCTATCCTTCGAGTTATAATAAGCGATGAATCGAACTCATTAATAATTATGATCCGTATAGCCATCATATTCATGTTTTTATAGAGTCATCACTATTTTGATTGTATCAAAAGAGAGGGCGATATAACAACCTTCAGAAATTTGATTTGTGGAAGTTTTAGCTTTTCCTTTAGTTAGTGATGTCGTCGGATTTGAACGAATTATTCTGCTTATCCCTCAGAGAATGACTTTGGCAGTACAGCAAATAGTGATAACGAAATATTACTTATTCCCGAGGAACGACTCAACATCGGTGTGAGGCAGTGCCTATGTTTCCATTGTACCTTGTTCTTCATCTGCGAACAATGACAAGTTCTGTGTTCCGAACCTTCTCAATATTTCCACGGGAACAACTGTTACTGGGACTATCGGAGAATTAACATCGTACAAATCGTTTGAAGTGGAGCAATTGCACACAGTCAGTTCTGGAAGTCTTGAAAGTAGAAATATTGGGATAGATTTCGATTCTGGTTTTCTTGCCGCATGAAAGACATTCCAGAATACTTTTGTTTCCACAGGAAGGTTGATTATTTCCGTACAATCAATTTCTTAAGCCCTTGTTTTCCGTTTCTTTGAATGCTCTGCAAATGATAGCTGATATCCATCAGGTTCGCGTATTTGAAAATATCTCTCCCCCCATGGAGCATCTCTAGGCTCATCTTCAATCAATATAGCAGTTGATAAGTCTTGATTTTTCTTCAGATAGAAATATAATTTATCCACATCCTCTGTATGAAATATTATTCTTCCAAAATGCTTTCTTCTGTCATCGATTTTCGAATCAGGGCCAATTGGACTGGATAATTCCAAATTTAGAAATGTCTTGGGATAATTTTGTGATTGACCAATACCAACTTCGTATATTGTAAAAGAATCGGTTGCGGAACCTCCATACACTAGCTTGAATCCCGGGATGCGGGAATAGAAACTACATGACCTCTCCATATTTTCTATAAATAAAGTTACCGCAGAAATTGTGCAAACTCTCATCATTGTTTCGTATGTACAGAAGAGTAAGTTATTATTACTATAGGCAGGGCGACCAAGAAAAAGTATTTGGTCCCAATAATCGGGACCAAAACGCCAGGATATAACAATCTAGATTCGATGGTATTTGGTCCGACCGATATTGGTATAGCACCTTGGTGGTCTTATAAAGTCACTACATTCACAATGTTGTTACAAAAGAACGGTCAGGTATATCTTCTATAAATATGACAGTTTTGAAGCAGTGACATTACTAATGTCTGGGAGGTATCAATTTTGCAGTTGTTACTGTCATGAAATTGATTTTTGGTATTGTCTTTCCAGTAGCAAGTTTGTTATTTACCCTAAGTAAATTGTATCAGCACATAGGCATTATTCGGTTAAATTGAATCTGAAAAGGAGGTGAATTAACTTCACAGACAAGATTTGGCTGTTTGTGAATCAAATTCGAGAGGATTTTTAGTTCCGCAGAAAGGACATTAAATACAACTCATTGTATCGCCAGTATCAATTACAACCCTTTCGATCTAAATAAATAGTTGAAATGAAAATAATTCGATATGATATTGTTGTATGCATTTGCAAACTTTATTCTTACTTTACTATCATTACTGGACAATGTGCATAATTAACTATGCCAGACGCAACACTACCGAGTAATAATCTCTTCAACCCTGACCGTCCTCTTGTTCCTACCACTATCAAATCGATATTTTCCTTTTCGGCAAAATCTATAATCCCGCCTACTACGGAAGAAGATGCGATCAATTCTGTTCTTAATGGAATATCCCAGTTTGCTTCACCTTTGCACCGTATCTTATCAAAAAATTCTTGAGCATTTTTTTTAATTTCCTCCATCTGAGGTGAAAATGTAGACGCAATCGGTCCTAACATCGGATGTAATAACATGCAAAGCAATCAACTGTGAACCATACTCTTTGGTTATCGAAATGGCATACTCTGCTGCATTCATTGAATATTCAGAGCCGTCAACTGCGACAAGAACTTTCGAGAATTTTCTTAACTGAGCCATTGTACTTTAGTTTGAGACACAGATGTTTAAAAACGTGGATGTTAATTCAGCTACATACTTCGAGCCTATCTTCAAACATCAGGAGAGGGATTCGAACCCTTCTTGCATGGTCGTGGGGTTAGACAACAATCTGATATACTATGAAGATACTAATCATCAATTAGATATCTCAGTGTGTTATTAGGTTCCATATCGTTACCCGTCTGTTTTAATAATTCAACATTATCCACGCATCTAATTTTGTCTTCCGTCCGAATCAAATGTTTCTCCTAATATCGATGAGCGACGGGCCCTAATAAGGGACCATATTGATTGGGCCCAAGGGGATTCGAACCCCTGACCGACCGGTTATGAGCCGGTCGCTCTAACCAGGCTGAGCTATGGGCCCTCTCTGGGAACTCGTCATTTAAGTACGTATAAAGGTTTTGAACAAATGAATCAGAATCCTGTAGGGTTAGTAAAAAATTCAGTCAAGACACCCTCATCATTTTTCCTGTTCCAAATTCGTTGAGCGAAATCTAATTTAGCGTGAGTAACCCTAAATCACAAACACCTTAATTCGACTAGCTGTTTGGTGTAATATACTGGCTATAAACTGCATCAAGAAGATCATTTTGTGCTTCGAGTGAACTAATCGCAGCTTTCAAGGCAACATCCTGCTTGCTTTTCGGAATGTCTCCGATCAGACTTCTCCATAGCTCTGCGTGACGTACGTCTACTTCTTCATGAGTCTTGAAATACTCTGTAGCGTCACTGCCAGTTATGTTATAAAATCCTTTTAATCCATCTATTTTTGACCTACTAATCTTTGGCAATTCCATTTCGTATGCATACATGGCACATATGGCTTCTTCAAATGACCCCGATGTTAGGTTAATTAATTTAGATATAGCCAAGTTGGTATCAATAGATCCTCCATATCTTAATAAAATATTCTTTGACACTCCTAGGGAGCTTGCAAATTTAGCCCATAATTCGATATGTTCTGATTCTTCCTTCTGATTTTCTACAATAGCAAAATGTGTTTTTTTATCTGTGGTAAGCATGCCGACGTTCTCTACCATCTTTGGAATTGCATTTACTAATTGAGAATACTCTTTAGAATACCCTTGTAAATGATCAAGGGTCAATTCACCATTAGACCACTTCTGATAAAAGGGATGTTTCAAGAGACTTCGATTTTGTATCTCCAAGTCAATCAGTTCCACAAGGCTGGACATAATATATGACATCTCAGCCTTATACAAATACTTTTGCTGAATTTATTTTAGAATCTTTGGGTAAGCAGATACTGAGAATATTATCAACGATAGATCCTTCATGTAGTCTTTCTAAACCTTTTTTGTCACTGCTAGCTTAGAAGCAAGATACATTAGCCATTGAGAAGAAATCAAAGCTCGAACATTGTCTAGTTTTGGCTTTGTTGGCAATGACATTCATTTTTTACACTCTAATTATTCAATTTTCATTTGGTCAGTATCGAAATCAATCTCAACAACAAGACACGAACACAAATAATATTACAACAACCGCTGCTGAAGATTCATCTGTGAATGTTCGTAAGCATCACCTCAACCATTAAATCAGATTTCTGCAGAATATCATGTAGGAATCATTGTAGCATAGTATTATCAACCAAAGCCCAATGCGGATAATTTTGAATATGGGGAAATTTATTGAAAAAAGAGAATCGGTAACTCGGATTCTGCCTAAGTACTAGTCTGTGAAATAGGAAAACCAAAAACACGAAAGAAAAGTGTAATCTTAATGAATCATGTACGGGGAATTAACGAACTACCCCGAGTTTAGCACTCATGATAATAGACAAGATAGAAATAGACACATTTAAGTTCAATAATAAGAACGTTCGTCACCATGACAGAATAAAGATAATTTCTAGTAACGATCGATCTGCATTTATTTCGTGAATGTCATATTAATGATCCGCCCGAATTTCGACCTTAATTGCTGCCTTCGGATCTAGATCGACTAGACTACTAAATGGATAATTACCTCGGTTGGGTATCATCTGTTTATCCTCTTCGATTGTTGCCAATGGAGAAGAATTAATGTAAAGTGTCCGCAATCCTTCGATGTTGCGTTCTGTATTGTTATCTCTAGTCATCTCATATATGAAATTCTCATTCACGACAAATAGATTATTCTTTGTTCGAATATCGCCATCATTATAGTAATTCTTATAGTCATTAATCTGGTTATTGTCAAATACATATTTCGGAAGCCATAGCCAGTAATTACTTCCCAAGACTGTTATTCGTTCACTATTGATTCCATTTCCTGCTAAATTATTGCTAATACTGGTACTATCCTCATTTCTTCTGGTACTGCTGTCTTGCAATTGATTAACGAGAACTGAAATAACCTGATAGTGAAATGATGTAAGATCAAGAGTTATCAACATAGATGTAGTTATTAGTCCAAAAAGTCCCACTGATCCTACTATTGCATAGGGTACGACTTTTGCAATCTTTTGCTTGCGGAATATTTTTGATGTTTCTGCTATCAACAGTGCAGATGAAATACAGAAGGCAGGTAGTAAGGGAGTTAGATGCCAATACGATACATATCCACTAAGAAGGTTGAAGATAATGAAAGGTACAATCCATAATAGTAGAAGTATATCTCTTCTCTTTAATAATGCGCCATAGATGAATCCGCCCAACGAAAGGATCATAAATACAGGATCTATGGCAAATAATTTGCCTAGAGCAATTGTAAGCCCACTGTTTTCTCTCTCCGATTGCCATAACACGCCATCGATCCATTGATCAAACTGGCCAGTAGAGATAGCATATAGGGGCCAAGCTGACGGTATCAGGAGTACTGGAATAAACCATAGCCCTAACAATTTTTTATTCTTGGCGGTAGAATAAACAATGTAGCCTACTAACGGAATCATCGCAAATACGGGAATCTTTGTAAAAATTGCTAAGCCAAGCAGCATACCAGATGATGTGACTAATAAGGCCAAATGACTTTTTCTCGAGTTGCAATTTGCACTGTATAATGCCAATAATATCGATGATAGAATAAATGGTAGTTGGATAGGTTCTAACCATACCCTCCTCAACATCCAAGTGATAGGCATAACTGCGAATAATATTGATGCAATGAGGGCTACTGTTCGGTTATAACGAATCTCTGTTATCCTGAATAGAAGAAATGTGTCAGCAATTGCAAGAATTCCCATCAATATTCTCGGAACTAGAAATAGTTCTTTGATCGATGATGGATCCGCAGTTGGATGGATTGAATTTGGGTAACCAACTATACCCAAAACACCAGCCAGAAAGAGTTGGCCAAAGTATGGATGCGTATAGGGATGAACTGGATAGCTGATTAACTCACTAGGACCTTCTTGAGGACCTAGCCCACGCAAGACATGCATAGTCTTCCTAAGATAATGGTCTTCATCTCTGTAGATACCAGGAAATCCTTCTAGATTCCATAAGTGGGTGAAAGCAGAAAGTACTATGGGGATTAATATTATCAGTAATCTAGAGGAATAGATCTTTTGACAAGTTTTAGCCACTAAAGACTTCAAATGCACCATTAGGGCTTTGCCACCTATCTTTAATTATATCGATCCATATCAGAAAGTAGTTATTTTCCTATCATTCATGATCCAAGCATTGAATGGAATTCACAGTCAAATCAAAAAATCTGACATTGATCTTCATATCCAATAGTAGTTCATTGTTCTTGATTACGAAAGGTGATTCTAATAATTCTTCTTCCCAGATCCCACTTTCATCCCTCTAATTCTTTTCGCAGGAATTGTTTGATTTGCTGAAAGTCATTATGGAAAGAATGTCTTTGCTTTCTTCAAATTTGAGACCAAATGCAATTTAAATCCCAAGTTCGATGTCCATTTTGGTTCTGAAAATATCATTTCAATCTTTTTAATTAAACTATAGTACGAGCTTACATTTTCATGAACTCCATGGTTTCAAGTACACTAATTCCATATCACATACATAATTAGTAACATGAATGATAATCCTTAAAAACAATGGTCTATTATTGCTTAGTCCTGAAAAGTTGGCAATGTTTCCTATCATTGAAGAATATGGATTAGAACGACCTCATTGTTAGTACCAAGTTTGACGATTTAGGTGTTTTAATCAACTTTTTTGTATTTTGGAATCATCATCTTCCTAGTCCACATATCAGTATTCCATCAATACTTCTCAACCCAATACCTCGTGAATCAGATTTTGAGTCACGCATGTATGGATTACAATATTGCTTGTGAAATTTCTCATTTTTCTTGCTTCAGGAAAAGATTTTATGACCAAGTATTTGAATTACTTGACGGTTGCTCCGGTGGTGTAGTAGTTGATTCATTCCAGCTGCACAATACGGTCAAGCATTGTGGCCTTTCGAGTCGCAGATCCCGGGTTCAAATCCCGGCCGGAGCACTACACAACAGTAGTATAATATCGATCGACCCACACATTATCTCTAAATATCCTCCATCTTCAACCTATTCGATAATCTCATTTCATACTTGACCTCCAATGGATGAGTAGAAGCCGTTGTGTGCAGAAGTGAACTCTCGATTTGAGTCTCTATATCATTCATGTTCAAACTCTTTCGAAGTCTTGCTCAAGAAGTGTTTTGATGAATAAAGTTTGGGTACATGATTGCTTTAGAACAATCCCCCCCTTCCCGTCCCCTATGACGCGTTCCGGAAATGGCACGAGTAACTTCTACCGTTATGGATTATCTTCCGTGTCTTTCTACAAAATATCTACCACCTGACTGAATACCAGATTGGGAGCGAATCCAAATAACTTCTCATTTAGAAGTAATTCGATCAGTATCGGAAATCGCGACAAATAGCATACGATATGATACTGACTGTAAGAACAACCGGCAAGAAGACACATAACTCCCCCTGCAGGTCAATCATCAGCTAGACAAGCTTGCAAAATCAACTCGTAGAGTGGAATTTGGATTTGTTAAATAAATTGGAATGCGAGAAAATTTTTAGATATAGGACGCTAAAGTATAATTTCTTAAATTAAACGAGAACTCAACTGCTCTAAAAAGAATAAATATCCAGACCAATTCAGTATTGTGGGCTAGACTTCATCTTTGAATCGAAGAAATGCTGAAACAAATCCACTCACAGAACAGTTTAGCTCTTATTTATCAAGGATAGACGACTCTTTAGCTCGTGAACTAGATCTTTACTCTTGGTCTGAATTTTACGCACCTCTTCGATATGCTTCCGATGGTGGCAAGCGCATAAGACCACTCATACTTGTTCTATCATCAGAATCAGTGAATGCTGATAAAAAAGAAGGAATTGATGACAATAAAGAGGAGATTTTTTTGGCCTCTTCGGCCATCGAATTATTACATACTGAGTCTGTAATTCATGACGATATTATAGACGAAGAAAACCTAAGGAGGGGAAAACCATCATTTCATGTAAAGTATGGATACAATAGTAGTATTCTTACTGCCGACTTTGTCCTCGGCATTATACTCAACATAGTCTCAAAAATAGATAGTCCCAAGATATCTGCCGAACTATCAAAAGCCGCAACCAAAATGAGCGAGGGAGAAATGATGGAGATAATGTTAGCAAAAGACCCAAGGCTAAAGGAAGACGATTACATCAAAGTGGTTGAACATAAGACTGCATCGCTTTTTGAAGCTGCAGCGAAAATTGGGGCGATCTTGGGATTTGGCCTTGAAGATGAGATCCGTGCCATGGGAAGTTTCGGTCATCTTTTGGGAATTGCATACCAGATCCATGACGATCTATTAGATTGGAATAATGAAGATAGACTATTTAATATGCTTGTAAAAAACAATGAACAATCAGTAGAATTCGTTGCGAAGATGGAAAAGTTATTCCTTTCTTATTCCAGCAAGGCAAAAAATGAACTAAGGAAGATTGCAGATTCCGTCTCAAAGAAACACCTAGAACATTTGACTGACTTGACATATATTCAGGTCTAAAATTAAGATAAAAGTGAACTTGTACTTTCCAGTAAATTACAACTTATGCAAATACCCAAAAACTCAACTGTTCCTTAAACCTATAAACTTCCTGAATTGAGATTCTTCCTGATATTCGTATTAATTTAGGATTCTTTTATTTCCTATCCATGGTCTTGCGGCTTTTTATTCAACATTCTAAGAGATATTATATTTTTTACCTCGTTCATTTCTTCCTCTTCAGGGATTCTCGCGTAATTTGAAGTAATAAAACTAAGACATGAAGTTAGAATTTCACAATAGACAAATCCATAAATGAAATCAGTTTCGTTAGTGTAGCTCAATCTATTTTCCTTGTTGCTCAGACGAATCATACTTGCAACTACAGGAATCATCGCTAGTTTTCTGTCGATAAGCTGTTCAATCAGCGCCTTAGTAGTTGTATCTAAAGACATTTACGTTTTCGGTTGCGTTCGTGGTCATTTAAAGCTATTTACGGTAACAGATAGGAAATAAGTGACAGTGAAGATTTAAGCCGCCTGTCATTTGCAAACCTCAGTTTGATTGTTAATGAACTTGACCTACAATCAGCAATTAAAATTAGTAGGCATGGTCGTCATTTTTGTGTTTTTTGAGGTCAGGAAATTTTGAAAAGGTCCTTTCACACTTTTCACATTTCCATTGGTGAGCTCTTGCCTGATTGAAAGTTTCGAAAGTCTTCTCCCCATTTGTATACCTGCCGGTTTTATGATCGTACAGGGATGGGTTATAGTGGACTTTGTACTTTATCGAATTTGGCTGCAACTCAACTCAAGGGAAAATAAGACTCCGTGCCTTATATATTAATATGTTACTCTACTAAGGATTATAGAGTAAAAAATGACCATAGTATTTAACTTGTATTTGGGATACCGCTATACTTATAGCACAGAGATTAGGAAAAATACTATTGTTCTCTAAGGTGTCAGATATCTTGTCATCAATCAAGGACGGTTCTATTCTAAAATTTAAGGACAGAGAAAAAGCGGCACATACTCTCGCATCAGTTCTGAAGGATTCTCTAAAAGGCGCTTCAAGAGAGGAGGTAACTGTGATTGGAATTCCTCGTGGAGGTGTAATAATGGCCCAAGTAATAAGCCAGAAAATAGCAGCTCCTTCATTTGATATAGTCATATCACGAAAATTGTCTGCACCGCACAATGTAGAACTAGGGATAGGTGCGACTATGCAAGACAGTACGCTTTACTTGAATGATTATGTAGTAAATGCACTGAAGGTAACCCCTGAATATATAGAACACGAGAAACAAAAACAAATTGAAGAGATCAAGCGACGAGAATCTTTATACAGAAGCAGTGCCAAGAGGTATGAAATTAAAGGAAGGATTATTGTGCTTGTTGACGACGGAGCTGCAACCGGTGCTACCTTGGTTGCAGCAGCAAGATGGATAAGGAAACAAGAACCTAAAAAATTGATAATAGCAATTCCTGTTGTCCCAAGGGAAACTCTGGAACTATTGAAGAAAGAAGCTGATCATGTAGAAGCAGTGATTATCCCAATCACAACGAATTTTAGATCGGTTGGTCAATTCTATGAAGATTTTTCCCCAGTTAGTGATGAGGACGTAATGAAGATAATGAAGGATAAGAAATGATAATCTATTTCCACACATTCATTTTCTTGTCATTCACCGAATCTGTGGAATAAATCTAACCCTATTGACAGAAGAACTATTTTTATTTTGACGTATTTTGAGTATGTTCTAGCAATGGTGTTAGAAAGTAGCATCAATTCAACAAGTCGTGTTTTGCTTTTGTTATTCTAAATCCAGGCATTATTAATCCTACAATTCAAAAAAGATCTCGATCCTATCTGGGTGTTATTGATATTGCATGAGCTAATTGAGATAACGCAGGCACTGAATGCGAAGCAAATTCGAGAATAGGTCCATGCCATATACCAAAACCGACCATGAATACCATTGCAAATACCAAGACAGCTATCATAGATCGAGGTTCCTTAACGCGGCTCATATCCGAACCTTCCTCCATGTACATCTTCCGCATAATCCACGCGTAATAACCAAGTGATAAGGCGCTATTAAGTACCGCGGCAATAGCAAGGTAAGGTCCCCACCACACTGTTTCACCAGTATTTATACCGGCCCCAAATAGTACTAGTTTGCTCCAAAATCCATTTAGAGGAGGTACTCCGGCAAGTGCAAGAAGAGATATTGAGAACGCAATTGCCGTAATGGGCATACGACGTCCAAGTCCTCTGTACCTTTCTAAACTATAACCTGCAAGAGCCGTTGCTACTGCTGCGGCTGCAATGAATGCAGCAGACTTCATTACTGCATGATTCATTATATGGAACAGCGATCCTGTAAGTGCCTGGTCCGTATACGGTGCAAGAGCCAATCCTATCATTATGTAACCAGCTTGTGCGATACTTGAATATGCAAGAATTCTTGGAACACTTCTTTGCATTAGTGCTCCCAGATTTCCGAGTGTCATCGTAAAGATAGCAATGATAGCAAGGATCATCGTCCAATCCAAGTTGAGGACAAACATTCCCAACACAATGACACGAATTGCAGCAGCAAAGCCAGCTTTCTTTGTACCAGCAGCCAGTAACGCTCCAATTGTGGTAGGCGCACCTTCATAAGCGTCGGGGAGCCACATGTGAAAGGGAACAAGACCCATTTTGAAACCAAAACCTGCCACAAAGAGTGCTATCGCAAGGAGTCCAACTGGTGCCAAATTCTGTGGCAAGGTGGCAAATGCCATAAGGGCAACACCTATGTTAGTACTCCCGGTAATTCCATATACGAGACCTATTGCCACCACAAGAATTGCTGATGAAAGGGCACCAAATAGGAAGTATTTGATGGCTCGCTTCATTTGAGATGGGATCTCGTTTTGAGAATGCTGCAAGGGCATATGTTGGAATTGACATTAGTTCCCATGAGACAAGCAGCATTACCAAGTCGGTAGAGTATGCAATTAATATCATCCCTATGCTTGACAGAAGTATCAATGAGTAGTATGGAGCGGGATTAACTCTACCCTTCATGAAACTCCACGAAGAGGCTGTTACCATTATTGATACAATTAAGAAAGTGATAGCAAAAAACGATCCAAACATGTCATTTGCAAGCATTCCCTGACCAAATTCAACAGGCGGCAGTGGTTCTCCAGAAAAAATTCTGTAAATAACGTAACCAATAGTTACTATCAGCGCACCAGATGCTATAGCACTGTACAGCTTATTGTTAGAACCCCGTTCCTTTTTGAAGGTATCAATTACCGGAATAGCCAGACCAACGGCCCCTAGAATAAATGTCACAACCAGAGGAGTCGTGAAGAAATCAACCATTTTTGTTCGCCATTCCCTCCTATAAGAACAACATCATAACGATTATCATAAGCCCCGCTGCAAATACGAAAAGATAGGTCTGTGTTATTCCTGTTTGACCAGCCTTGATGACTTTTGAAAAGTAAGTCATCGTACCTTGGAAACCAGGATTTATGCCATCAATTATGGTACTTTCAAAGTATCGCCATATTATACGATATATTGCCATAGGTCCAATGACCGCACCCCAATACAATGCCGTGTTTAGATACCATCTGTTATATAGAAACGTCCAAATTGCTCTCGTAAAAATACTTCGAGAAACAATTTGTGGATCTATCTTTCTTGCAATGTATACCAAGAACCCTAGTGTACCGCCAATCGCAAATGATGCTACTGATGCTGTAGCCGCCGTAGGATCAAGACCTAGAAATTGTGAAGATTCACTTTGTGATTGTGAAATAGCTGACTGCGGTACACCCGCTACATGTTCAGAACTTATACCTTCTTCCCCAACACCTATACCAAACGTATTTCCAAGATAAGCCGAGAACAATTCATGCAACTGATGCTCAAATGCAAATCCAACTACACCAACAGCAATACTTGCAACTGCCAATATAGCAAAGGGAACCCACATTACGGGTCCTACCTCGTGAACTTGACCTCTTTGTTCTTTTTCCTTCACATGTTTACTCTCCTTTCCAAAAAATGTCATACCTAGCATCCTAAAAGTATAGAACGCCGTCATTATCGATACAGTGACGGCCATAATGAAGAGAGGTAATGAATACGTGTAACCAGAATTAAGTACCGCTGCGAAGATGGCGTCTTTACTCCAAAATCCAGACGTAATAAGGGGCGCAGCTGCCAATGATAGTCCTGCCAGTAGCATGAACACATATGTCTTTGGCATCTTCTTTCTCAATCCTCCCATGTCTGTCATATACCTTGAACCTACCGCATGTAATACAGCTCCTGCTCCCATGAACAAGGATGCTTTGAACATCGCATGACTCATTAGATGAAAGAAGCCTGCAGTGTAGCCATCAACAAAAGAGGAAGATAAGCCCGCTATTCCCAATGCCATCATCATGAGACCAATCTGTGAACCTGTAGAGTACGCCAATACTTTTTTTATCTCTGGATTAACAATGGCTTGAGTCGCAAGTAGAAATGCCGTTATTGCTCCAACCCAAGCCACAACCTCAAAGAATTGTGACGCGTTGAGCGCAGCAAGTGCAAAGAATAATGGTGCTATTCTGGCAACGAGGAATACTCCAGCTTTGACCATTGTTGCAGCGTGTATCAGCGCGGAAACCGGTGTAGGACCAGTCATAGCTTCAAGAAGCCATTCGTTCATGGGAAATTGAGCTGATTTCCCGATAGCCCCACCAAAGATCAGGACAGCAGCTGGAACAAGGAGGTTGTTCTTTGCCATTTCAGTTGCCCAGCTCTGATCTTGCAATAATTCTGTAAACCCAAATGTTCCCGCATACGAAAAAATAAGGAACATACCTGCCAGCATCATTACATCACCTGCCTTGGTCATTAGCAATGCCTTTATCCCAGCATGGGTGGGAGAAGCCCACAACTGTATTCCTCCCGCATAATGACCTGGAGTCCCAACGAAGTCCTTCTTCTTATCCTGGTACCAGAAGCCGATGAGTGCAAAAGAAGCAAGTCCCACACCCTCCCAACCAAAGAATACCATTAGAAGATTATCGGAAAGCACAATGAGCTGCATGGATCCTATGAAGAAGAGCATGAAGAACCAATATCGAGTGAGATTTTTGTCACCGTGCATATAACCGATTGAATAGACGAATATTAGAAAAGAGATCCAGGCTACAAGATTTGTCATAACTATGGATAAGGGATCTGCTAAAACTCCAGCCTGTAATTTTACCACAGAGATCCAATTCACCTCACTATGGATTGTGGACCCAGATAATCCCACCGACAATATGGACGCGGCGGCGATTGCGCTGGCTAATGCAAAGGCCACGGCAGTATAATTCCGCACTCTATTACCAGCTTTTGCTACAGCCGGTATAATCGATGCTCCAATGAAGGGCAAAATCCATACAAGCCATACGTTTATTGCGTTACCTTCAAAACCGACTATTCCATCCACTTTCCTCATTCAACCTCCAAAATGTTACATTGCAATTGACTGGTATTTCTCCACCTACATTCAGCTTTAACCAACATTATCATTCTCAACGTCTGCATTCTCATCATTCTCATCAAGTACCCCCTCCTAAGCTGATTCTTGGAAGAACAGTATTACTCTTGGTAGGAACGTCACTTCCAGCTGAAGCCGGTATAGCTGTAGGAATAGGCAATACGGAATTATCACCTTCGAACATACTTTGAATGTATCCTGTGAGAGGAGTAAGCAGTGGATCAGGATAGACTCCCAAGACGAGAGTCATTGCAGCTAAAACTGCCATCGTTACTATCACATATCTATTTGGGTCCCTTACGTTGACGTATTGTTCTGGTATTTTTCCAAAAAATATTCTCTTGTACATCCATAGGATGTATGCCGTGGACAGCACTGTGGCAAGTATACCAAAGCCAAATGCAGCTGCTCTTAAAGGGTCGCCGTGGTCTACAGCCGTCTGGAGAACTCCGCTGAATAATATCCATTCGGACATGAAACCACTAGTAGGGGGAATGCCCATTATGGTCAAGGCGCCAATCATGGCAATTACTGCAGTGTAGGGCATCTTTCCCGCAAGTCCGCCAAGCTGCGACATGCTTCTGGTGCCAGTTTGGAGTATAATTGCACCAGCCATCATGAAGAGTATAGCCTTTCCTAAACCATGACTTACATACATAAAAGCTCCTCCTGAGATTCCGAGTATGCTCTCGGAGCCGAGACCAAAAAGAATGTAACCCATTTGACTGACACTTGAATAGGCCAAGACTTTTTTGATATCGTCTTGCATCATTGCCATGGCACCCCCATAGATCATTGTCGCCAGTCCCCAGAAGTATATGTAAATGCTATATTGTGAATAATCTCCCACTAGTAATTCTAGCCATAGCCGCAGCAACCCGTAAGCTCCAATCCCGATCATTGCTGGCGACAGCAGCGCGGAGATTGGAGTCGGAGCTTCTGCATGCGCATAAGGCAACCATATATGAAGAATAAAAGCAGCGAGTTTTACGCCCAGGCCTATAACTAAGGCGAATATAATAACTGTCATCCATTTTGCAGGAATTTGAGATGCATGAGACCTCACTGTATCATAATCAAAGCCACCGGCAAAGAACCCCATAGCTAAGAGACCTAGAAGAAGGACCACGGCTCCCACATGAGTCCAAAAGAAGAACATTAGGGCGATTCTTTTTCTTGCCCCATATCCATAGAACGCTAGCAGAAAAAATGATGGAACAAGCATTAGTTCGAAGAATACATAAAACTCTATGAGGTTGGTTGCCAGTACGGTTCCAAGCATGCCCATCGAGAAAGTGAGAAACAATCCAAAGTAAAGACCAAAATGATGTTTTACGTATTCTTGTTCTTCTTCATAGGAAGAAGTTACCAACGTCCCACCACTAGTCCTGTGAGTACTTTGTCCTGTTCCTGATTCAGGATTTCCCGTATTCTTTGTATCGTGATTAGGAACAAAACCATGGCCCCTGGTTTTTTCCTCGCGAAATCCCTCCATAATCTTATGCAGCATGTATGGCTTTGAATACAAAGTCAAAACGGTACAAAGAATATAGATTATAGCGGCGAAGGGGAGACTTAGGCCGTCAAGTCGCAGACCAAAGTTACCTACAAAGGGACTCCATGTATAAGATTCTACATACGCAGACCTTCCCCCATGAAGTGAAAGTGCAGGGAGAAGGAGCATTGCCGTAGATAGTGCCATTACCGCAAATGAAAACCAGGTAGCAGCGTTAATGCCAATCTTCTTGCTAACCAAATATGCTGCTGGAGCGAGCAATAAAGGGAGAAATATTGCTGCTAAAAGGTAATATGATTCGCTCATTATTTCTATCTGCTCCCCTTGCCCTCCATCACGCCCTTGGTCATTGTGTTCGTCTTATCCTTTTAGACTCCGGAATTCTTCGACATCTATTTCCTTGTACAACCTATAAGCTATAATTACGATACCCAATCCAACTGCTACTTCAGCTGCTGCTATAGCAATTGAAAACAGGGCGAATACTTGTCCCTGGACATTATGTAGATTCCTTGCAAATACAAGTAGGTTAAGGTTAGCAGCATTTGCAATGATTTCAATAGAAAATAACATTCGTATTGCGTTGCGCTTGACGACAAGACCATATATACCAATCGCGAAAAGGACCACTGATACTAGAACGAAATCAATTAGCTCGGTCATTTTCCCTTACTATATCCTCCCTTCTTGCAAGTGCTAATGCACCGATAACTGCACCGGCCAAAGTAAGTCCTAGTACGATAAGGGCAGGTGAGTAATACGTAAGCATGGATTTCCCTATTTCTGTGATGTCCACTGGTGTTGCATTTGGATTACCAAAGGTAGGATCCCGCAATCCAGATGCAAGGAATATGCCACCAATGCCCCCCATAATTATAAGCATGAGAATTATGCCTCCCGCTTTTCTACCCTTATCCTCTCTGGCCACAAAGAGTTCTTGTGTCCTCACCAACATAACTGCGAATATAACCAGCACAGCTACAGCCCCAACATAGACTGTTATCTGGAACATGGCAACAAATGGTGAATCTAGAAGAAGAAAGAAGCCTGCAATCCCAAGCATCGAAATTGCGAGTGCTATTGCCCCGTAAATGAGTTCCCTAGTCTCCAGGGAGATTATCGCGGATCCAATGGTAAGAACTGCTACGCCAATAAATAGGGCGTCAGCCATGATCAGCGCCTCTCTTGCCAATCCTTAATTCCACAGTACCATCATACTTTGGTTTGACTGCCAACTGTGCTGGTGTGTATATCAAGTGTTCCTTTGTGAAAGAAGAAAGCTCATAATCATTTGTCATATACAGAGCATAGAACGGACACGCATCGACACATAATGCACAAAATACACATTTTCCATAATCAATCTGTGGCATTATCGCCTTCTTGTTATGCTTCCACTGTTCTTCTACTTTGACCATCCCTATTGCTTCTGCAATTCCTTCGCAGGCTATTGCGCATAGCTGACATCCTGTACATTTGTCATGGAATAGTATGTGTCTTCCTCTTGAACCTGCAATACCCACACCTTTCTTTGGATCAAATTGATACCCATCTCCCACAAATTTGAGCTTCTCTTCGGGATAGCGCAGGGTAAATCTCTTTATAAGTAGGTGCTTTGAGCCTGATTCTATTGCTTTTATAAATCCTCCAGCAGATGTCATTATTAGCCCGTCACCAAGCCTCCAGGTCCCAATATCCCTCCGTAAATCAACCCTAATGCAACAAAAATATTGATAAAAGACAATACTATCAGTTTATACCATCCTGTGTGAAGAAGAATATCGATTCTAATTCTAGGATTGATACCTCTCGGAAGTAGCAATAACATAATCACACCCAAAGTCTTTATTGTGAACCAGAAAGCAGCGTTTACAGTTACAGCATTATATATCTTCTCACCAGTATAACCTGGTAGAATATCTGCTGGAAATATCTGCGGTCCGCTCCAACCACCAAGAAACAGAATTACAAACAAAGCGGCCAAGGCATATAGCTTAATGTAGGTACCAAGTTGGAGTAACCCATATATCATACCTGATGTTTCCGTCAACCATCCTGCTACAATTTCACTTTCAGCTTCTGGCAGATCAAAAGGAACTCTTTCAAGCTCTGCTAGCGAGGAAATGTAGAAGACAAATGCGCTTATGGGAAGGAAGAAGATAAACCAGTATGGATGTTGAGATGTAGCGATACCAGAAAGATTGAGCGACCCTGATAGAATAACGACAGGCAGGGCAGACAAGATAAACGGTATTTCAAATGCAATCATTTGATGAAGTGCCCTCAATCCACCTATGAATGGATACTTACTGTTACTAGCCCAGGAGAATAATAATGCAAACAATGGAAAGAATCCTAAGAACGCAAAAACAGCAATAATACCTACGTTTACATTAGCTACGACCCATCCGGGAGCAACAGGAATTAATGCCGCTACTGCAGCGGATGTTGCAACAAATGCAACAGGGGTAGCCCAGAAAATTGGTTTATCGGCACCTGATGGAATGATGATCTCTTTGGAAATTAACTTCAGACCATCGGCAATTAATTGAAGTATACCTTCTATTTTTCCTGCATAAAGAGGTCCTACTCTAAGTTGCATTTTTGCCAAGAATTTCCTTTCAACATATATCGTTACCGCTGCGAGTAATGCTGCGTATGAGAATCCTGGAAATACAGCAACCCTGAAAAGATCGGTATGAATTAGAAATTTAATAATTGGAATCGTTCTTGAAGGATCAACCATCATAGAAAAGAAAAGATATGGTGTTAAAACTTCTCCATTGACAGGGGGAAGCGGTACATAAAATAGAATAATGAAAATCAAAGGCAGACCAATGAGTGTTACTATTGTTAATACCCACAATAAAAGCCAAATTACACTTCCTACAAAATTTCCAAATCTGAAGTCTTGAGGTGCGGATGCCAATTACCTATCAGCCTCCACAGGCCAATAATTTAGAGACCAGTAAATTGAGGGCATATCAGCCAATTTCGATCCCACCAGTAAGAACGGCAAGGCAAGCATATTTCTAAATGAGGCTACGGAAATCTTCACCCTATAAGGTCTTGGGGTACCATCGCTGATGATATAATAGCCCAACGCGCCTCTGCCAGACTCTACCCTCTTATAAGATTCACCCGGGGGACCTTTTGGATTGGGTTGTAACTTTGCTCGTACTTCGCCTGCTTGCGGTATCTTATCTAGTAACTGTCTTATAATATGACAAGATTCCCTCATATCCAAAAAGGGTACCATGGACCGCGCAAATGAGTCACCACTTTTCATATACTGAACCTTGAAATCTACTTCATTGTAGACATCGTACGGTTCAGCTTTCCTTATGTCAAGTGGAACCCCAGATGCTCTAAGCACCGATCCCGCCACACCGAGACTGATTGCATCATCCTTCGTAAGAATTCCCACCTCCTCAGTCCTTTGTCTCAAGAGAGGGTTATTATAGAATATATCCTCATACTCTTTTAGTCTCTTTTCAAAATATGCAACTTGTCTTAAACACCTGTCCTTAAATCCTTCTGGCATGTCGTTTCTGACACCGCCTGGTATATTGAAGGCATGAGTTACTCTTGCCCCAGTCAAAGCTTCTAAAAGATCTATAAACAACTCTCTGTCACCAGTGGGCCACATAAACATAGTTGAATGGCCAAGAAATATACCATAAATTGCTAGCCAGTATAAAGTATATACTTGCCTATTCAGTTCAGAAGCAATGGCTCTTATGAACTGGCCCCGCCGCGGGACTTCAATACTACAAAGTTCTTCCACTGCCAAACTGTATGAATAAGTGATGTTAGTTGAATCATGAATTACCGGTCTTTCTAAATGTGGTATGTTTTGGATAAAATTTCGATACTCTGACATTTTTTCTTCACCGCGATGAACATATCCTGGGTCTGGATCGCAGAAGACGATATAGTCTCCATCCAATTTTATTGTAAATCTGAAATGCCCAGAACCCGGGTGCTGTGGCCCAACGCTAAGAGTCATAAGTCTGTCTTCGTCAGACTCCTTAACAATTTCAAGACCCATTTTCATAGTTTCGTCAACTTTTTGTTGGAAATCAGGCATTTTGTTGCTTACCTCTACAACTAACTCCTATCTACCCTTGATCCTGAAATCCTTTCTAAGTGGTGGTATATCAGCCCAGTCTTCGGGTAGAAGAAATCGTTCCATCCTAGGATGACCTTCAAAGTAAACACCTAACATTTCAAAGGTCTCTCTTTCATGGTACTCGACGCTCTTGAATATATTAATTAGACTTGGTAGTCTAGCATCGTCTCTATTTGTCCTTGTGGATAGAGCCAAAATTTTAGGAATTAGATCTTCAACAGTATAAGAACCAAGGTGGTAAACAACTTCAATTTGATTGTCTTTCGGATAATCTGTGCCAGAAACTGACTCTGCATGATCAAACCCCAAGACCCCTTTGATAAAAGAAGCAATCTGTAAAATATCTTCAGGTTGAACTCTAATCTTCAGTCGTGATGGTCTAGCGTATACTATCTCAACTTTGTTACCACATCTTGCGACAATCTTATTGACGAGCTCTTCTTCAAATTTGGGAGCTATTGCTTTAGTGTTGGACGGTATTACCGAGGACGATGTATTAGTTACAATTTTTGTAGATTCAGGGCTAGCAGGTGGATTATCCTTTGGAGTAGAGTTCAAAATTTTGTTTGCAGAATCCGGGGATCCAGAAGGTTTATCGGGTCTTGATTCTTTAGAACTCATTCTATCTTATCTTCGACCTTTTGATCTTTTCTTGTAGTAACATACAGCCCTGAATTAAAGTTTCAGGTCTTGGAGGACAACCAGGTACATACACATCAACCGGTACAATTCCATCTATACCGGGAAGCACATTATAAGAATCTATATAAAGACCACCCGTTATTGCACAGGCCCCCATGGCTATAACGTATTTGGGTTCTGGCATCTGATCGTACACCATTCTAAGGCGAGGCGCCATCTTTCGAGTCACGGTGCCCTGCACGACAATTAGATCGCATTGCCTAAGTGATCCAAATGCTTCAATTATTCCAAATCTTTCTACATCATATCTTGGTCCTGATGCGGCTCCAAATTCCACACTACAGCACGCCGTCTCAAGGTGCACAGGCCAAAGAGACCATATGCGTCCCCAGTTGATGGCATAACCAAGTGGCAAATCGAGTGCTCTTATAAGGACATCCCCCAGTTTTCCAACCATAAGGTTAAAGTTAGTTGGATTGACTAGGTCTTTAATCAAACCCTGTTCTATACTCCTCTATGTACGATTGATATTTAACAATTGCCGGTTTGAAGTAGATCACCAAATTCCTTTTTTCCCAGCCAAATAAAGTGCGTAGGCCATTGCAGCAAACATTATTGCAAGAAAGGCAATGATAGGAAGTGTCGCTGATCTTGGTATAAAAAACAGGGAGCTCCCCCATGCGTAAAGGAAAATCGACATAACATCAAAAACTACGAACATAAGGATGTAAGCATAATATTGCATCATGAAGTGAGATCTCCCTGCGCCAGATGGCATTTGACCGCACTCCATAGGGAGGAATTTCACAGGATTATAACTTCGTCTAGGCGCTATTAATCGTGAGAGTACTAGTGCCGGAACTGATGCTACCAAACCGAAACCCAGCATATACATAACTGGTGTGAATTCGGCAACGGATTCTCCAGCCAAGACTTTACTTTGTGCTTTTTTATTGATATAAATATCTTGCTTCATTTGCCTAAAACCATATCAAATAGCCTTCTTGCTACTAATTGAGGATGATGTAACGATAGTCTTAACATCCTGCTAGCAGTGAACTCGGCTCTTATAAAATCAAGAAACTCATCCTGAGTCAGAGAGCTAAGTATCTCTATCTCCTTATCCCATTCTTCGTCAGACAAAGTTAGCCATCTTGACTGAACTTTAATTGCTGATTTGATCCTTGATTCCAGTTGGTTTCGCCATTCCGTGTCATATTGTTTGAGCGATTCTCCTGTTGATCCACTAGATAAGGAATTGGCGCCTATAACGCCTGCAAGTCTTCCGAATTGAATGGCAAATCTTATCCCTTCTAAGACTAGTGGATTGGATTGTCCTGCGCAATCACCAACGAGCATTAAACCATTATGAACTGATGACCTATTGCAGCCTTCATTTGGAATTAATCCATAGTGAAGTTCCAAAGGCTGAATTTTTCCCAGTTCGTCTAAGGGTTTTATTCTCTTCTCAAGGAGTTCGTTCAGGTTCTTCAAGGGATCCGACCTCGATTCGGGTCTACCAATTCCTACGCCTATCCTCACTCTATTTCTTGAAATGGGAAAAACCCAAGCGTACCCTGCACTTGAATACTTACTCCCTACCATTAAGATCCAAGTTTGGGGATCAACACATTCGCAGAAACATTCGTATTCAGCTCCAACACCATATCTTTTCCATTCGTTTACAAGACCGGCCTTCCTTGCGACTGTGCTGCTGAAACCGCTGGCATCTATCACAAGTTTTGAATTAAATTGTATCTCTCCTTTTGGAGTTATTGCCTTGACTCCAGAAATTTTTGTCGAATCTTTCGCAACATCGCGTACTTGACTTCTAACCATAATGTCAGAACCTGCTTCAGCTGCTAATGAGGCAAGGTATTGGTAGGTCGCCCGAACATCCAAAACGCATGACTTTGCCACTTGACCGCTAATCAATACTTCATTGGACTGGGAAATAATTCTGTAATTCTTAATGGGATTATAATATTTTTCAGGAATTTTCAATCTTTTCATATCATCAATCCATGTTACTCCGCTGGTTCTCACAAACTGTCCTATGGCATCGTCTTTTTCTAGCACTATAGTTCTGGCCTGCATTTTTGAAGCGGAGTATGCAGCAGAAAGTCCCGCAGGGCCGCCTCCAACGACAACTATATCATAGTCCATTAAACAACACTCCTCGCTGCAGTTCGCCTCGAGATACATGTTAGAAATACCGAATCTATCAATCTTTTGTATCGCCTAAATTTTTGACGACTAAAAAGAAATGGAATGATTGCAGAAAGAATCCTGAGGGATTCTTCTTTCTACATAATCAATGAACAAATGCCGTATTATAGGCTTCATTCGCAAGTTACGACATCGTTATGTTATTATAGTAATTCACTGTGAAGACGAAAGCAAAGTTTCAAAGGTTAGTTGGCCTTGAGCAATCAATAAGTAAGAGCACCAGGTATCGCAATTTTTTTTTAATTCCACAGGTTTCATTTTGAATGATACACTAGCATCGTAATTTTGCTTTACTTTATTTCTAATGCAAACTAGATCACAAATAATAATGCGCAGAAGGATATGGATTCATTCCCAGTGTGCTGAAACATGTAGGAATGTAAAGTTTTTGTATTTCATTCTCCGATGATCTTTGTGAGTAATGAATCAGAAACACCTTTGGAATTGTATGAGGGAGACCTAGCGCCTGAGTTTTCATTCCGTGATGGTAGTAGAACATTGCAGAGGCTATCCGACATCACCAAGAGAAAAAAGGTTGTGGTTTATTTCTATCCCCGCGATTTTACTCCAGGCTGTACAACCGAGGCCCTTGATTTCACAAAAGATTACCATAAATTTGAAAGCCAGGGAATTGAGATAATTGGCGTAAGTCCAGATGACGAGGACTCTCACAAAAAATTTACTGAGAAGATGAAAATTCCGTACCCGTTGGCAGTGGATAGCAATAATCTTATATCTAAAAGTTACGGTGCGTTTGGGCCCAAAAAGTTCATGGGTAAGGACTACGTCGGGATAAACAGATCTACTTTCCTTATTGGCAAAGACGGTAGAATTCTAAAGATATTCAGGAAAGTAAAACCTGCTGGACACAGTTCAGATGTTCTTCAAGCGTTTGGAGTGGGGAAATGATCTAATTTTACCACTTTTTGTTTCTACGTTGTCAATAATGCTAGTGTTACTAAACGAGATATAGCGCAGATATTTGGTTACGTTCCTCAATATAGGTTCAATATTTGCTTTTCTAAGCTTGATAGGTTTAACCCCAGGTACGAGAGTGCGTCTACCAGATTTTCATTAGATAAATTGTCTATAGAAGTCTGCTGCTGGAGGCTGATTAGGGTTTCAGAGGCACTCACTAGGACCGAGTCCGCGTACTTATTCCATTCTCGTAAAGTATAATCTGACGTGAGTGTACGAATTATTTTCACCAATTTTATTAACACTGCTAGAATGATCACCCTTACGCTCTGTAATTTTAATTTCATTTTGTATGAATCGGGCAACGAGGGAACTATTTGACAAATCTTATTTTGATAATGATCGAGATTCTTGGCAATACTAAAAGTCTGCCCTAGGCTTTCATATTTTTTCTTCTCCTCTACACCCAATACAGCCGGAAAAAATAATCCATCAGATCTGCTAATTACAAATTGATTTGTAGTAATGCCATCAGAGGATATAATTGCAAAGCAATTTGAATTTTCTAAATATTCTTTTACTATTGTGGAAGCCAAATCTGACAAAATAGACAGACAAACTACGGAACTTAAACACCAATATAAGTCTAGTTCATATATGCCTTGTTGTGACCAAGAACCATGACAATCAAATGTAACCTATTGATGAAACACGGCAAGATCCAACTCGAGCTATTTCCTCAGGTTGCTCCAAAGACTGTTGCTAATTTCAAGACCCTTGTTAATTCTGGTTTTTATGACAATTTGTTATTCCATCGTATAGTGCCTGGTTTCGTAATTCAAGGGGGCGACCCACATACTAGAAATCATGAGAATCGGAGCGTTTGGGGTACTGGAGGGCCTGGATGGAAAATTGACGCAGAATTCAGCGACCTAAAACATTCAAGAGGCATAGTGTCGATGGCTAGATCTCATGATCCTAATAGTGCGGGTTCACAATTCTTCATCGTTTTAAAGGATTCTTATTTCTTAGATGGTCAATATTCTATTTTTGGACAAGTGATTGAAGGCATGGATGTGGTAGACAAAATTGGTTCAACGCGTACGGATTCAAATGACGCACCGGTTAGTATTGAAGACGCAAAGATTATAAAAATAGAAATTGTGGAATAATTCGCCTTTATAGAAGTTATATTCCTATCTTTTTTCCGAAAGACATTCGGCCTTAATTGACTGACGGGGGTCCTAGGTATTGGCAGAATTGGATGCCACCAGCTCCGAAACATGTTCTAAGATTTTAACGTGATGTTCCTCATCAACTATAATACTCTTCAAGATCGATTTAATTTCAATATCATCAGCCATCTCGAAGCATCTTAACAGCATCTCTTTTGAATTTTTTTCTTCTTCAATGGATTTGGAGAGTCCCTCTTTAGTAAGAAGGGAGCTGCTTGTAGCCCCTTCAACATCAGCCATCATTTTAGCTAAATACTCGATATGCCTCAACCCATCATTTAGAAGGGTATAGAAGTAATTTCTTATCAGCGAATTGCTAACCCTGCTTAGAGTAGTCATATAGTGATTCATTTCTACTAATTCGGCTTCATGTTGGGATTTTAACAAAGAATAAAGCTTCTGTTCCTTCTCTAGAGTCGAAAAGTCTGGTTTCATTGTAAGGAGGATCTAATCTATAGATAATAAAATTTATACTAGGAATATAGAGAATTCATTTTGTAAATGCCTAGTGAATGGATTAGATCTTAAACAAGATATTCTTCCGGAAATGCTTAGCCTTTTGTTCAGGTATTGTAGATTATACTTACCATAATAAATCATGAATAATTAATGTATGTAATTCCTTGAATGGCATGGCACAAAGGTTCACAACCCTCAAGTTTTAGGATTCAATCCATAGTTCCCGTCCGCATTTGAGATAAGTATGGAAATATTAGATAGATTATAGGGTGCGGGAGATGGGATTTGAACCCACGAACCCCTAAGGGATAAGAGCCTCAGTCTTACGCCGTTGACCTGGCTGGGCGACTCCCGCACAAATGTAGCGGCTTATTAAGCACTAATTTGAATATTACTTGTGTTCTTGGGGCTGAAGCTAGCCGGACCAAAACCATAACAACAGATTGTATTATATTATAGTATTTGTGCTACAATCATCAGATACAGTATGCTGGTTCCAGTGAGATGCTTTACATGTGGAAACGTAGTTGCTGATAAGTTTTTGGAGTTCTCCAATAGGGTAAAATCTGGCGAAGATCCTGCACAAATTATGGACTCCCTTGGAATACGAAAATACTGCTGCAGGAGGATGTTCATTTCCTGTGTGGAAACAATCTACCAAGTGATTCCGTACTATGAAGCATTGAGACGGCGCATGTCAGAAATTCAATCAGAGATAGACTAAAGCACTTATGTCTACCATCACTTCAGTTAAAGGTAGAATAGTTTTTAACAGCAGAGGGAGCCGATCTATAGAAATCGACGTAACGACTGACAACAAGCACCTGGGCAGGGCATGTGCCCCATCGGGTGCGAGTGTTGGAAGCCATGAGGTAGTAAGTTTTGTTGATAATAGACCGGAATTATCATTACAGGCATTAAATTTACATCAGAGAAAATTTTTGGGGTTGGACGGAGGAGATCCTAGGGCAATTTTTGACGCACTAAAGGCCATAGACAATTCTCCCTCCTATGATAAAATCGGCGGCGCTGTGGCCTATGCTCTAAGCATTGCTGCCTATCGATGCAGCATCGAAGTCTGGAAATATACCAATCTTTAAGCTGCTCAAGCCACGTGGACCATACAAGTTCCCCTTCCCGATAGGCAACATTCTCGGAGGTGGAGCTCATGCTGGTCCAGGCACTCCAGACATACAGGAAATTCTTGCTTGTCCTGTGAGTGCTAAAAGTCTTGTGGAGGCGTTGGATATGAATTTTAGAGTCCATACTCAGGTTAAAAATGTAATAGAAGAGACTGATAAGAAATTCACTTATGGCAGGGGAGACGAAGGTGCATGGGCTCCAAATTTAAAGAATGATGATGCGCTAGCAGTTGTTGCCAAGGCCATAGATAAGACAGGATTTCGATTGGGCAAGGACATTGTAATGGGAATCGATTTTGCGAGTTCATCGCTGTGGGATGCAGCATCAAAATCCTACAATTACCGTAGGCAGGGAATATCGCGTGATACTGAAGAACAAATAAACTTCGTAGAAGACCTGATAGAGAAATTCCAGCTTGGTTATGTGGAAGACCCTGTACACGAAGATGATTTTGAAAGCATGGCAAAGATAACCTCGAGTAACCCTAGTTGTATTGTAGCTGGTGACGATATGCTTGTTACAAATGCCAGGAGAGTGAGAGATGCATCAAGGTATGGAGCATGTAGTGGTGCCATATTAAAGGTAAATCAGGCTGGAAGTCTGTACGAGGCTTTGAATTTTGCAGAGGAATGCAAGACGCATGAAATCAAAATAATAACTTCCCACAGATCCGGGGAATCTGTCGACTCCCACATATCCCATATTGCTGTTGCCACTTCTTCGAAGATGATAAAGACTGGAGTAGTTGGTGGAGAAAGGATTGCAAAACTGAATGAATTTGTACGGATGTCAGAGTATGATTTAATAGAAGGTTTGGTAGAACTGTCGATTACTTAGAATGGATTTCGATAATCGAATTCAAGACGTTGATGTTAATTCTTCTACAGAAGTTGGACAGACGGAACAGAAAGATAATGAGATAGTTGAAAAAGATAAAAATCCCTCTTACGATACCTCTTCATTCTCTCCCGAACAAGATTTGGATCAGGACCACCAAGAAGGAGATAATCTCGAAAAGATGATCTTGGCTACTGGAATCAGAGTAGGTACCCCTGTTAAAACAAAATTTATGACTCCGTTTATAGTTCGTGCAAATCCTGAAGGATTGTACATACTCGATATCAGTAAAACACTTTCAAGGATAGACGTCGCTGCAAAATTTATTAGCAGAGCGGATATTGCACGTGTAGCTATAACTTCTGCTAGAGAGTACGGAAAGACACCTGTACAAAAATTCTGTGAGCTTACTGGAGCAATGAGTATTCTGGGACGATTCATGCCAGGAACATTTACAAATCCTTCACTCCCTGATTACATGGAACCTGAAGTTGTAGTTGTTACTGATCCTCAAGCCGATCAACAGGCCGTCATTGAAGCAACGAGAGCTGGAGTGCCAGTCATAGCAATATCTAATAGCGATAATGTTACCTCAAAAGTGGATCTCGTAATACCTGCAAACAATAGAGGAAGGAAGGCGCTTGCAACAGTCTATTGGTTGCTTGCGCGGGAAGTTTTAAAGAAACAGGGAAAGATCAAATCAGATAGTGGGATGCCCGTATCTATCGACGACTTCGAGACAAAGTTGGTCGAAGAAATTCCTTGAAGGAATTTGAGAGAAAACCAGCTGTATCAGGCATATTCTACCCTAGCAAACAAGAAGAGTCTGCTGAGCTCGATAAAATCATTATTTCTGGATCCAAAATTCGGTCCAGGCAATCTTCCTCCATCAAGAGACAAGGGTAAGATTTTTGGGTTGGTGTCGCCTCACGCAGGTTATGTCTATTCAGGAGCTGTTGCTGCGAACGGCTTTTACGAAATCTCATCTTCAAGTTTCGATACTGTAGTGATAATTGGTCCGAATCACTACGGAATTGGTAGTGACATAGCAGCTGTTGAAGGAGGAACTTGGATGACCCCTATTGGAAATATGAGAATCAACGAACATTTAACACATGAAATTGCAGACAATTGGGATGTTGTCAAGTTCGATTCCTTAGCTCATAGCAGGGATCATTGCATAGAAGTTCAAATTCCCTTTCTCCAATATATTAATAAAGAGTTGACCATAGTGCCCATAATTCTTGGGAGGCAGGACAAGAGGTACTGCTATTTCGTTGGGAAAATGTTTGGCAGAAATAATCAAGAAAAAGAATGTTATGCTCATCGCTTCATCAGACTTGACCCATTATGAATCCAATGAAGAGGCATACGAGAAAGACACTCGATTAATCTCTTCTATATTATCATTAGATATTCAAGAGTTTTATTCAGTGCTTCAGAAGTTTAGAGTTACGGCCTGTGGATATGGTGCAATTGGAGCAGTCATGGCAGCAGCTAAGGAAATGGGGGCCTCTAATGGAAAATTATTGAGATATGCTACGAGTGGTGATGTAATTGGTGATACTGCTTCAGTCGTCGGATATTCATCAATCGCCTTTGTATGAACACACAATGAATGAGTATCGTATGGTCCAAGTCCATTCATCAGCTCCAGGCAAAATAATCCTTCTGGGAGAACATTTTGTAGTCTACAAGAATCCAGCCATCTTAGCTGCCATCAATAGAAGAATTACAGTACATTTGAAGCCCAACGGGACTCATTTCACACATATTAAAGCTGGGCGAATGGAACTAGTTGTTTCTGCCTCAAAACGTCAACTATCAAAAAGAAGGACCGATTCTAACTCCTTTCTGTATCCCGTGTTAAGTTGTATTGCCAATATCCAAGGTCAAATGAGTGATTTCAGTGGTTTGGATGTAATCATCGAATCACAAATACCTCATGGTGAAGGACTGGGTTCTTCTGCTGCTTCATGTGTTGCGACCGTAGGTGCGATGCGCGCATTGTTTGGAGAAATTATTAAACCTACCATCTGTAAGAATGCTGCAGAAGCCGAGCGCATTATTCACAAGAATTCGTCGGGTGCTGATTGTTACGTAAGTACATTTGGAGGTTTAATATACTATCACCCAACCCGAGCTTACACCCATATGAATCCAAAAATAAAATTTCGTTTCCTTGTGTGTACTACTGGAATTAGACATGATACGGGAAAGCTTGTCTTAAGAGTGAAAAAGTTCAGAGAAAAAAAGCTGCCAATATTTGTAGAGCTAGCCGAAAGGGCCAGGATCATTTGCAACGATGCGAAAAAAGCCATGAATAGGGGCGACCAAGAAACTCTTGGCAAGATGATGACTGAAAACCATGAATTGCTTAAGAGACTTGATGTCTCACATCCCAAACTAGAAGAATTTATAGATATCTGCATGGAAAATGGTGCATTGGGTGGCAAGCTTACCGGAGCTGGTGGAGGGGGCAGCATGATTGCTCTGATACCAAATAAAAAAACTGACGAAATAGTATCTAACATAAGTAAAAAAATACCTCACTCCGTCCTTGTAGAATTAGATTATGATGGGCTGCAGGTAAATCAAACCTTGACTCGTGATAAAAAATTCTGATTCTCTATGGATTCAAACCTTGCTCTGATAAAGCTGGGAGGCTCTATTGTTACTCATAAAGAGGTTCCATTATCGGCGAATGAGACAGCAATAGCCAAGATTCTAAAAACTCTTTCCTCCGTTAAAATGCCCAAGATACTAATTCATGGTGGAGGATCATTTGGACATTATTGGTCAGTCAAATACGATATACATTCGAAACCTGATTTTTACGATCGCCGCGGAATTGCAACAGTACATGAATCCATGATTTCTCTTAACGAGATCATAATTAAATTAATGATAAAATCGAACATGAATCCTTATTCCATCCCACCTTCAGCGCTGACATTAAACCATAAGCCAATTCTAAAAAAAATCCATCAGCTACGAAATATGGCAAACGATCAAATAATACCTGTTACTTTTGGTGACGTTGTTTATGCGGGGCATGGGAAATATTCGATACTATCAGGTGATGAATTGATGACTTTAATTTCCTCCGTTCTCAGACCCAAGAAAATAATTTTTGCACTCAATGTTGATGGAATATTCGCTGATTTAGAGAATAGGAAACTTATAAGGCGATATGATAATGGGAATGCAGTAAAATTTGCAAGGGTGAAAGCAGATGTCACAGGGGGGATGAGAAGAAAAGTTCGTGAAGCATTGAAAATAGCATCATTAGGTCTGGATGTCTGGCTAGTAAATGGTCTGAAACCCAAAAGAATAGCTGGAGTTATAGAGAATGTGGAGGTGGAAGGTACAGTAATAAAGGGAAAGAGAGGCATTACCTGGAATGCCTGATTCGTCAGACTCAATTTCAGACATCGATATCCTTCAACAACGAAAGAAAGAGGGAATTAGAATACCCTTAAATAATGATGTTCAGGCAAGAGAATCTTCAAATTATCTGGAATATGTTAAATTGATTCACAATGCACTGCCCGAATTAGACTATGATGAAATTGATACTTCTTGTACTTTTCTAAACCACAAATTGGGTGCCCCAATTATGATTGATTCCATGACTGGGGGAACCCCCGATGCAACCAAGATTAATTCTAGACTTGGACAGTTAGCGGAAAAATATGGCCTCGCCATGGGACTAGGTAGCCAAAGAGCTGGACTTCGAAGTGTCGCGTTAGCTGAAACTTATTCTGTTGCTCGACAGGCTGCGCCTAATGCGTTTCTTATTGCAAACATAGGAGGAGCCCAACTTTCAAAGGGTTTGTCAATTGATGAAATCAATAATATAATAGAAATGATAAAGGCAGACGCTCTAGCAATTCATCTTAATCCACTTCAAGAACTTGTGCAACCTGAAGGTGAGCCAAAATATAAGGGTGTTCTCACAAGGATAAAGGAAATTGTCAAGGTCCTTGACATCCCTGTAATAGTAAAGGAAGTAGGATCTGGTATTTCAAACGAGGTTGCAAAAAGCCTTGTAAATGTTGGCGTGGCGAGCCGTCAATATCGCTGGACACGGAGGTACAAGTTGGGCCGGTGTAGAAAAATTGCGAGCTGAAATAGCTCAAAATGCCATCAAAACAAGGATAGGAGAATTATTCTGGGACTGGGGGATCCCGACTGCGTTGAGCTTGATTGAGGTTAGAAGTGCTTTAAAAATTCCCATCATTGCATCGGGAGGGATAAGGAATGGCCTAGAAATTGCCAAATGTCTAGTTCTGGGGGCTAATGCTTGCGCCATGGCATACCCTTTTCTTAAAAAAGCAGATGAGTCTTTCGACAACTTGCTATTGTTCACTGAAACTTTAGTCGCGGAATTAAAGAGCACAATGTTTCTCGTAGGTGCACAAACTATACATGAACTAAAGGCGTCTCATTGCAGGATTACTGGTAATTTGAAGGAAGAGATTTCCCAATGAGTCTTGATAGCTTGAGGAGTGACTTTGACGGTATTGCGACAAGAGTCACGGATTTCATTTTATCCTCTTTGCACGGACACCCAGCTGAATTATACGACGCATCTTCATTTTACATTACCAGTGGTGGTAAAAGACTTCGTCCATTTATGGTCATCAAGAGTTGTGAAATGTTTGGAGGGAAGGAAATCCACGCGATCCCTGCTGCCGCTGCTGTAGAGCTCATTCACAATTTCTCGCTTATCCATGATGATATAATGGACAATGACGATGTACGGCATGGAGTGTCCACAGTTCACAAGCAGTATGGTGTACCACTGGCATTGTTGGCTGGAGATGTCTTGTTCTCAAAAGCGTTTCAAATCCTGTCATCAAGTGGTACTAATTTAGGGATTGGTAAAGATGCAGTTTCCGAAATGGTTCTCAGATTGGCTACAGCGTGCATTTCTGTTTGTGAAGGACAGGCTATTGATACAGGCATGGCGGGAAGTGAGATGATTCCATCTATCGAGCTATACTTGGATATGATAAGAAAGAAAACAGCCGCACTTTTTGAAGTTTCATGCGCCCTCGGAGTACTCTTTACAGGCGCATCTGAAAAAGATGTGGAAAACCTTTCCCAGTTTGGCCTTAATACAGGCATAGCTTTCCAATTGATTGATGATTTAATGGGGGTTGCTGGAGATCCCAAATTGACTGGTAAAGCAGTGGGTAATGACATCAGAGAAGGAAAGAAGACATACCCTATATTACTGGCAATAAAGTCTGCCGGTAGGAATGATAAAAACAAAATTATGAAAGTCTACGGATCTAAGAATAGTTCAGAAGCAGATTTACAAAATGCCGTGAATATAATCTGCTCATTAGGAATTGGAAGCGAAGTTAGAGCAATTGCTAGAGGACATATGGAGAAAGCTTTAGAATCATTGAGCTTTTATCCTGATGTCGACGCAAAAAGGGCTTTAGAATCTTCGGCAAGATTTATTGTTGAGAGGAGTTTGTGACTTTGTGGAATTAGATGAATCAGTATATGATTTCGTAAAATCCATAGCGTTAAAAAATGCGTCCGAACATAACGGCAGGACCAACGTCAATGTCGTTTTATCGCATTTGATGAGTACAAAACACGATCTAAAGAATTCTGTTGATAAATTACTTCCTATCATTAAGGAAGTTGTTCAAGAGGTAAATAACCTAAGTATTGAACAGCAAGGAGTCTTAATTCAAGAGTTTTCTGAATATTATAAGGAGAAAAAATCAGTTCAAAAAGGGGCTTCCCTTCAAGAGCTGGCGAACGCCCAACAGGGTAAAGTTATAACCAGATTTCCGCCTGAGCCCAATGGATATCCCCACATAGGTCATGCAAAAGCAGCAATAATAGATGAAGAATATGCTAGGATGTATAATGGAAAAATGATCCTTCGCTTCGATGATACAAACCCCTTGAACGAAAAGATAGAATATTACCAAGCAATCCGGGATGGCCTGGAATGGTTGGGAATCAAACCCGACATAGTGAAGAATACTTCAGATGATATCTCAGTTCTACACAATTATGGGAAAAGACTCGTACTTGAAGGCCATGCGTATATATGTACTTGTACGAGCGATATCATTCATAAGAACAGAGCTGAGCAAATTGAATGCGATTGTAGAAGGGATAAAAATGGCGCAATTGACAGATTGCATAGAATGTTTGAGGGTGATTATTCTCAAAATGAGGCAATTATCAGATTTAGAGGTGATATGCAGAGCTTGAATACAGTCATGAGAGACCCAACTTTATTTAGGATAATAGACCATCCACACCCATTATTGGGATCGAAGGTGCGTGTTTGGCCCACGTATGACTTGGCGGCACCGATAGAAGATAGTATTGATGGCGTTACTCATGCACTTCGGACGAAGGAATATGAGCTACGCAACGAATTATACTATTCTATTTTGTCGAATCTTAAAATGAGAAGTCCTATACTCATAGAGTTTTCTAGATTGGAATTTGAAGGAATGCCTGTTTCTAAGAGGAAGATCAAACCTTTACTAGAAGGCGGTATCATTTCATCGTGGGACGATCCGCGTTTACCAACACTTATTGCATTGCAAAACAGAGGTTTTGTTCCAGAAGCTATTCGAAAATTCATCCTAGGGCTTGGTATCACTCTAGCAGAAACCAAACCACCTTTTGAAACGCTAGAATCAATCAACAGAAAGATGATAGACCCAATTTCGATGAAATTGTTCTTTGTGTCCTCTACCGTGGAGCTAAGAGTTGAAGGCGGTAAGTTCGGGAAAATAGAGCTTCGTAATCACCCCACGCAAGATCTCGGCAATAGAGAAGTAGAAATTACAAATGAGTTCTATATTACAACCCCAGACGCGGAATACCTGCAAATTGGACAGAAAGTTAGATTAATGGAACTATATAACATCAAGATATCAGAAATCAAATATGAAAATAATAAAAAAGTCTTGATCGGGTCCTATGAAGGTGACCGCGTGATTCAGGATATGAAAAAAATTCAATGGGTTGCAAAGAATGATGGAGTCGAGTTCAGCGTCAAAGTTCCAAAAGATCTATTCATAGATGATAAATACAATCCCGACAGTCTAGAATTGAAAACAGGATATGCCGAATCATTTGTTTCAAAACTGAAGGCTGGCACTTTGGTGCAATTCATAAGGTTTGGATTTTGTAGGCTTCTCAACGGTAAGTCTGCCACATATACGCATAGGTAGAAGCAAAAAAATGAAGATAGCAAGAGTTTGGAGTGACAAATTGGGCGACACGTATGGGATTATTTCCGAAGACGGAAATAGGCTGGTTTCCAAATCTGATTTTCAAGAGCAAACTGGGATACCAATACCTCACAGCATAAAGGAATTTCTCTTCAAGGGTTGGATTGATGAGGTTACTAGGAATTTACCAATAATCAGCTTTTCGCATCAAGTCAATGAAGTGCATCTGTTGAGTCCAATTCCAGACCCCTCTAAGATAATTTGTCTTGCCTTTAATTATTATGATCATGCCCGTGATGCGGGTCTGGCACCATCCGATGAACCAGTTATTTTCATAAAACCAAGAACGGCTTTGAATGACCCATTCAATGACATCATCTGTCCTCGTTTTGTAAAGAGGCTTGACTACGAGGCCGAGATTGCCGTGATTATAGGAAAGGACATAAAAAAAGTTGAACCTGAAAATGCGCTTGAATGCGTGTTTGGTTATATGATAATGCATGATGTTTCGGCTAGGGACATTCAATTCAAAGATAAGCAGTTTACGCGTGGTAAGAGCATTGACACTTTTGCACCATGTGGACCTTGGATAACAACAAAAGATGAAGTTGAAGACCCCCAAAATTTAAGGATAATGACTAAAGTCAACGGTGAAATAAGACAAAATTCTTCGAGTAGTAAAATGGTCATCTCTATCAAAAACATTATTTCGTCTCTTAGCATGATAATGACTCTTGAAGCTGGAGATATTATATCCACCGGAACGCCTGCAGGAGTAGCAATGTCTATGAAGGAACCAAAGTATCTCAAAGATGGTGACATTGTGGAAATTTCTATAGAAAATCTAGGCATGATAAGAAATCGAATTGTATTTGAGTCAGCTTAAGATATCGAATAAAGTATGTTATTCGACGATGTGGTTCATACTTTATCTTCGGAAAGTCTTCTTAACCTGATTATCTCTCCTTCTAATAATCTTGCATATTGTTCATAAGCCTCCATCAATTTTCTTCTTATACTGGCCAACTGAATTGAGACATTAAGAGCATCAAGGCAAGTCTCGACTGATCGATCTCCAGCAAATTTATTCATGGAAATTTTGAAGTGTTCAGATAGTGTTTTCTGTTCAGTGCTATTTTCATTAATGATTCTTTCCAAATCTTCAATCTCATGCAAGTGCCTGCTTCTCATGTTTTTAATCCAGTCGGGCATCGTCTATTGATTATGGTTCAACATATTTAACCGAAATAGGTCATGATTGAACCCAAATTGACAATGTATTTATTTACGTAGGTGAGTTTTCAAACTTGTATGGCAGTGGACAATAAAGGAATGGTTACGTATGTCCGTGTTCTGAAAGAAGATTTAGCAATATTTAAAATTAAGCCTTTAGAAGGCTCTGTCCCTGATTTCAAAGCGGGCCAATTTGTTACTATTGGCCTCGATGTTCCTAGTGAAGGCAAGATTGTCAGAAGAGCTTATTCTATTGCCTCACCACCAGAACAAAAAAATTGGTTCGAATTGGTTATACGATGGGTTAGAAAACCTGTCCCAGGTCGCCTAACAACTGAATTGTTTAACAAGAGAGAAGGAGATGAAGTTTTGTGGTTGAGACCAACTGGTCCGTTTACCATGAATGAAAAAATGCCTGATGGTTCACCGGATAATAGGCGGATGGTCCTTATTGGAGGAGGAACTGGTTTGGCGCCATTCATTGCATACTCTCTCCATCTGAAGGCGATCGGCAGTAAGAGGGAAATAGTTGTCTTACACGGTGCCAGTTATGTGGACGAATTAAGCTACAGAGAGCTTCTAACTGATTTAGAAAACGAAAGTCTTGATCACGGGAAGGATAAATGGAACTTTCGTTATAGAGCGAGTATCAGTAGGCCTCAGGAGTGGTTTAATAGAAGTTGGAACGGGCAAAAAGGAAGAGTCGAATCTTTTCTTAGACCGAAGCTTGGAACTGATAGGTCTCCTTTGGAGGAATTGGTCGGGGACAGGATTACTACTGAAAATACCATGTTTTATGTTTGTGGTTGGCAGGGCACTGTTGACGGGGCTTTGGATTACTTGGTTCCGAAGGGCTTTGTAACAGAAAGAAACAAAAGGAAAGATGGGACTTATGATGTGAAATTTGAATCTTATGGTTAAAGGTATTGAGACTCAAACCTTATACTTATATCACTGGCGGATTAGCAATTAGCATATGAAATTTGAATTTGAAGAATTTTCTACTGTAGAGGAGGTTTTTTTATATCTTATATCCGTTGCACCATACATGAAACAAGTTCTTCCAGTAAGTTCTTACAGAGGTTACATATTTTCCATAGTACCCCTTACGCCGCTTTCAGGTGACGTATTGATGATGATTTATTCCAAAGGCAAGATGGACCCTGGAATGATAGAATTTGATATCTCGACTAAGAAATATAAGAATGTGCTTTCGGTAGAGAGAGCAGACAAGAATTATTTTGTGATTTTAACTCCTAAATCGGCTACTGTGGCAGACGCTGCTATTGAATTAATTGAAAGTTTATCCAAACAAAAACCTAGCGAAGCAATCCGCTAAACTCATTTTTCATCAATCAGAGTACAGATATTTATCATAGGTGCTGTGGCACAGATGCAGTCACTGAGCGATTCCTGGAATATCGCTCAACCACATCTTCTGGGACCTGTCCATTAAATAATTGCTTAGCTAATCCCCGAAGATACCTCATTATCGCCCAGGTACCTGCCTTGATCAATATAGCCATGAAAAGCTTCATAGGTGGACCGTAAGTTTTGTTCCTTATGATTATTGGAATGATATCATTAATAACGCGAAGATTATGCTGCCAGCATTTCCAGAATAATGTAAATTGAGCTTCGTTTAGATTTGCAAAATGCATAGAATTCTTTTCAGAAAAGTCTTGGTATAACAGAGGGGCAACAAGTCCCCGCATCCTCATTTCTTTGAAATCCTCTATCAAGTCGATGGTGTATTGAGTCTCGTCTGGGGTTTCGTCGGGCCATCCAATAATAAGGGTCAATGCCGGGAACCAATGATTCTGATTCAGTATTTTGCATCCTTCTCTTACGACAGAACCCCATTCATCTGGTTGGTAAGGCTTGGTCTTGACACCAAGGTGTTTCTTTACTAATCGCGGAGCAACTGTCTCCACTCCAAGATTGGTCGCTAACCATCGCCCATTTGATTCCATATCATTTATACCAGATAATTTCTTGATTAGATCAGGTGACGAAGCAACCGCAGACAAAGTCATATGCGTTGTACCCACGAAATTTGCTCCTACCATTTTTAATCCCTTCCATAGGTCAATTATTGCATCTGCATTTGGTACAAAATCCTTATTGTCACAACCATACAGTAACATTTCGTCGGATTGAAGCCATATGGAATCAAACCCATAGTTCAGATTAATTTTTGCCTCCGCCTGCAACCTCTCGAGTGGAATATCTTTCTTGGATCTCTTGTTAACATCACAGAAATCACATCCTCTTCCACACCCTCTCATCGCCTCGACCAAAGAATTAACTGTGGGACCTTTGATGACTGGAATGTTCTCGATATTTCTGACAAAAGTATGGAGTAGCTCCGGTGCATCACCCTTCTCCAAATCATGGAAGAGGTCGAGAGCTAGCTCATCTGCTTCGCCAATGACTACCGTATCTATCCCATGAATTTTCATACGATCTGGCTTTGCCAATTCCCAAGATCCATTTCCTCCTACTACTACCTTGAAGCCATATTTCTTTTTCAGCTGAATTATGGAAGCACACATCTTCTTGAATTTCATTGCAACATAGGATAGCTTCTCTGGAGACATCGTCGTAGTGACTGGGGCCATCCCTAATGGGTCCATGACGTTCACTCCTAGCACCTTCGTGTCAGGTCCAATGCAGCGATCGAGCATTTCAGGGTGAGCTATCATAATCTCATTTCTACTGTAGTCTTTCAGGAGGGCACTTTCGATTCTCCTTAGTCCGCATTGCGCAACCTTTACTTCACCGCTATTCTTGTTAGTTTCCACACTGGGACAAAACAACTTATCAAATACAAATTCAGGAACTAACTCGTATGGACCGCAAGCAATAAACCCATAAAGGAAGTTCCCTCTATAATTAGTCATAAGACTGCGGTCTGCTGTTAACACTATTCGCTTCCCAGCAATCATTTTTATCTAAATCCTCTTTAGTTCGTTTGCCAATTGGGTATAAATCTATTACTATAGGGGTACAAATCTTATGTGAATGACTCTGAAATGTGAATATTTCAATAAAATCCTTTTTTGTGCCCTTTGATAAATATTGACCTCAATTGCCTATGATCCAACATATTTAGAGCATCGGCAAAGGTGACCCACTTATACGCTTCATGTTCGTATGAGATCACTATATTTTTAGTTGAAGTCGTTGCAAAGTAGAATTTTACCTCCTTTTCACTCTTCATCCCGTCGGCCCTAAAATAGGAATACCGAATTGTTCCTATATAAGATAGGACATCAATACCACGTATACCAGTTTCCTCTCTCACTTCTCTAGTAAGTGTCTGAATCTCTGTTTCTCCTCTTTCTTTGTGACCTTGAGGAAAGCCCCAATATCCTCGCCTATTTTTTAGCACTAGGAATAGAGGGACTTGGTATTCTGTAAGGAAAGGAATGTATTTTATAACTGCACCAATTGATTGCTCCAGTTCTGCTCGACAAGTAAATCGAATGATTCCGATAATTATAATTTATTGTTATTGTGGAATCGAGGTTCGATTGGAAATACAGGAAGGTACAAAAAAAGTGTTAAAATGTCCAGCACGGCTAAGTCATGAATTATAAGTAGATGGACATCAGTAATCAGTCTACTTTCACTTGTAGATGCTAATTTAGTAACTCTAAAATTCTAATTACAATCTTAAAGACTTTAATATCCTGACTAAAAACGAAACAAGAGGGCCGGTCGTCTAGTCCGGTAGGATACGGCATTGGCATTGCTGAGGTCGTGGGTTCGAATCCCACCCGGTCCACTAATTTTATTGATCAAATTCCTTGCTTGAGAAGGATTTCGGTAATGTCAGCTGCTACATGTTTATTATAAAGCAGTTCATAATTCCTAAAGAGTCCAGATCTATCTATGTCGTATCCTATTCTTTTGATCTTTCTATGGATCCACAAATGATGTCTACTAAGTATTACCCCAATTCCATTATTGCGAGATCTTACTTCTTCTACTACTTTCTGAGGCAACTCATTCTTGTAGATCTTAGCAGTTGCTAATACTAATACATCGTCTTTTTGCTTTGCGAGTATTTCCACCTTTCTTTTTATAAAATCTGCCTTTTCGAATTGTTTCGTAACTCTAACGTATGTTTGCGAATTCACTAAAATTTCAAGTAATTGCTGTGTTGTGCCTAGATTTGCCAAGAAAATTTTTTCTTGAAATGAAAACTCATGGCCACATTTCGTTTCCAACGTACGTATACTGTCTGATGTTACATAGGTGGATCCATTCAGGTCAATTGTTATTAGATGTTTCATGCTTTTTGAGGCAAGATCTAAAACAATTCAAAGTACTTCAGGCATATACAGAATAGAGCGAATATAACCGTACCCAAGCTAATAACTTTTAACTGATATTCGAGCCTTGCTGATTCATGATTGGTTTCTTCACTTCCCCTCCTTAATTCTTTATAGATTCTAGATATTCGGATTTCTAAATAGGATATAACATATGCAATTGAAGCTGCGAAGACTGATAACTCTGATATAGAATTCGTTTGGATAACGTATCCTGCCAAGAGTGGAAGACTTCCCCATGATATTGCAAACCACATATTATTATGAAAGAAGCCGTTAAAGAGTTCAAAATTATATGCGGCCAGAAAAAATCCTTCGGCGATTGCTATAGGCCAAAGCAACGGAACTGACTGGACCATATAATATATCCCGATAATATATGCTATAGAAATACCAGATATTGTCATAACAATAAGTTCTGATCTCGTAAAGTAATTTCCCCATGGTTTAGTTTTCCTGGAACCTAGATTGTCCGCAGCATGAGCAGATACCCCAACAGATAGAAAATAAATAATAAAAATAGCCGCAAGTCGGTCCCAAAATATTAGATGAGATAAAAGTGACCCTATGATCGCAAATGAGACGCACATTCCTGTATATGGCAAAAATAATATCCCAACAAACGCCCTAAATCTCATCGGACCAAATTTTGGAACGAACCATTCATTCATCCGAGAGGATTCACTCATGGTTTCAATCCAGTTACTATTGCGGAAGTTCCCCATGTATAATATTTGCAAGTTATGGATTCAAATCCTACTTGTTGAAGTTCCCTCATAAGGTTCTTGACCCACTCGCTATGCACTATCACATCATCTAACTCGGATAAAACCACGCTCCAATTTTTAACAATTCTGCCAACTTGATCGAGCAGTAGAAAGTAAGATTTCCATATTTGCCTAACAAACTTTCTTTTGGGAAGCGTAAAGTCATGGAAAACTACTAAGCCACCCCTCTTGAGCAATCTCCAATGCTCTCTTACGACCGTTCGAAGATCTACATATTTTGCCAAATAAGATGATAATATCGCATCAAATATCCCTGGTCTGAACGGCAAGACTTCGGCAATAGAATTAGTTAATAATGAGTATCTCGACTTCCTTTTTGCATGCAATAGATAATCTGGGGTGAGGTCTGAACCAAGAATGACGTGATCTTGTTCTTTGGGAATATAATAAGACAGGACCCCGGTGCCGCACGCCAAATCAAGGAGATAACAATGATCCTTTGTCAATAGGTTTGACATGGTTTGCTTCCAGATCGAGTCCCTCCCAAACGTGGCAAATTTCACGATCTTTTCATAGCTGGCAGCATTATTAGATGAGAAAAAACGCCTTGCTATAGAACTGTTCGATGAAATCAAATTATGATGATTGCATTAACCTATTATATAATCAAGACGAAATTCAATGATATGGGCGGAACGACTTTTTGTACTTCGTAAATTGGCAGAGAAACATATCAGTGACAGAACTAGACGGGAAAAAAGTAGTTATTAAAAGAAATAAGTCTAGCAAGTATTTTCACGAATACATATTGGTTATTGCCTACACAACATTATCTTTTATGCTATGCCATCCCACACCTCCGCCGCGGTTAGGGAGTGCGATGCTTGTCAATGAAGGATTCAAGATGCGAAAAATTTTGGAAGAAATTGGAATTCCTACGCCGTCTCTCGTTTTCATCTCAGACTCTTCATTGATAGAAGATTATATAGATGGTGGAAATCTATATCATGCTTTTTTGAAAGGGATGACTCGTATGTTAGCGTTCACCGCAGGCAGCCTGACTGGAAGATTACACAATGCTAATTATGTATTTACTGATAACAAATCTCAAAATTATTTGGTTACGTCTAACGGCAAAGTCTTACGAACTGATTTGTCTTTCCTACAGAAAGAAAGTTCGGTTTTTTCGAGAAGTATGGACATAGGGTCATTCCTTGCAAGCGTAATAGGACTTGAAACCGACAAATACAAAGCCATTGAAACTGCATTCTTTGCTGGTTATAAATCCGAAACAAACGAACCGTTCCCTTATCTGTCTATTGCGATTCGTAATTTCTTGTCCATTGGATTTAGTCCTAACCTCACAATATTTAAAAACATGGCAAAAAATTCTTCAGAATTGATATGATCGGGAATAGTCTAATTTTTAGCGATGATGTGAATTTCCTCTTGCTATATAGGTGGCAATTCTGTCTTCCTATCAAAGCCACCCGAACCAAATTTGCAATAAAAGCACTGATCGGATTGCATATAGGATATTTTCTGAATAGAAATTGCTCCCAGTTTCAAGGCAATTTTAGTCATTAAACGGTATTTAAAGGGCATAGACGGGATAACTTCGTCAAAGTAAATGTGATAATGGTCCGGACAAAACTTTAATGTTACCGGAGATTTATACCTAACATCGGACGTTTCCGCTTTGTTATTTAGCAATAGTTTTCGATATATTAATCTGTTCTCGGATATACTCATGTTTAGGGCACGGACAATCTTTACCATTAGGATGTTTATATGCCGGAGTATTTTTCCAATCGAAGTCAGGATATTCTTTCTCAAAATCATCCATTAAAATCAACACTATTTCCATCACATCAAATATAAACATGTATCTCAGCATGAATGAATCCATATGAGTAGCCTCAATATTCAGAGTGACAGGGACGAAAGATATATTTTGATGATTAAAGAAATCTCGATGGAAGTGCTACGAGACCAGCCAAGTGAAGGGGCTAACAAGAATTCATCAACAACCACCTCCAGTCTTGCTAGGAATGACAATAACGTCCCAACAACTCAACAGGAGAACCCAGTAGAATCTAATTTGCAGACATTGTTAGAATTCAAAAAAATGCTTCAAAAAGAACAACAAGATGGAGAAAGCAAGGTACAAGCAATTAACGAAAAAATAGATTTGACTAAAAAAGAAATAGATGAACAACGGATAATCTTAGAAGATTTAAGACTCAATCTTAAGAAAATTAATGAAGCTAAGGATGCTGAATATCCGAAGTTTCTAGAACTCAAGAATAATCTTGTGGAGCTTCGCAACAAGATGAAGACCTTGGATGAGAAAAAAGGAAACTCGGGTGCCTCAAAGCCACGTAAGGAAAGATTTGATATGGCAAATCTAGCTAGAAGTTTTGATCAAATTGAAAGGGATATTCAGACAAAAAAGCTATCTAAGGAAGAAGAAAGAAAATTAGTTGCAAGATCCAAGGAAACAGCTGTAAAGTTACATGCCCTCAGATTGATCCATAAGAACGAGGATGATTACAGAAACGTCGTTTCGAAGTACGAACAATTGAAGGCTAAGATTACCTCAATATTTAACCAAAAATCAGAATTTGGGGAGAAGATAGGTAAACTCAAGGAATCGTTAGAAGAATTACTTAATTTACGAGAAACCTTGTATGAAGACAGAAGGAAAACCATCAGAGAAGTTAGAGAAAATGGAGCCAAGCTTGACATGGTTGAAACTCAACTTAACGCAATTGAATACAGACGGAGTCACTATTCAGCGGCAAGGTCAAGAAGGACAAGGGATGGAGTTGAGAGAAAAGAGTTCAAACAAGAAGCTATGCAGGAGAGAATCAAACGTAATAAGGAAAATCAGGAACGCTTTAATTTACTAAAGGATGCTGCATTAAGAAAAATGTCAAATGGTGGTAAATTGACATTTGATGAAATGAAATTGATCTATGGCGACGATGGAACGTACAATCAATCTTGAGTTTCAAAGTCACAAGTAACAGGTCATATGGAATAGAACAGGTGTATTTTTATTCGACATACCAGTATTCGAGATGAATTGGCATGACGCAGAAAATCAGGGAATACAGCTAGTAATAATTGCCCGTCGGGCTCTAGAAAAGTTTGTGTCAGATGGCGAGATAATTAATCTTGAGGCAAGCGAGAAATTTTCTCAAAAGGCTGGTGCATTTGTTACCTTGTACGATATACTCGAACCAAAAGAATTTAGTCTAAGAGGATGCATAGGGTACCCGCTGCCAATAATGTCACTATTGGAGTCTGTGACAACTGCAGTCATTAAAGCTGCTACAGAGGATCCAAGATTTCGACCACTTGCGAAAGATGAATTACAAAATGTCATTATTGAAGTATCGATTCTAAGTAATCCAACCCTAGTCGAAGTGATACGGAGGGAAAATATTTTCGAAAAGATTGAAATAGGAAAACATGGCTTGATATTTGAAAGCCCGCTAGGTTCAGGCCTCTTACTCCCCCAAGTTGCATTGGAACAAGGATGGGATGAAAGAGAATTTCTTGAAAACCTGTGTCGCAAGGCAGGTTTGCCGGTCAATACTTGGCTATCCCGGAATTCACGGATTTATACATTCGAATCTATCATCTTTAGAGAAGAAAGTCCGCAGGGAAAGGTAAATTGTGTTAACACCAATCCTGATTGGTCGGTACTTAGTTCACAATAATTATCGTAACAGGCAATTGGAGGATCTCATTTTGGGAAAAACAGTGTCTTATCCCTTTGTTAATCACAAGGAAATCCTCACTGCGTAAGGACATATCGAGAAGTATTTGCCGGCAATTTGATATGATGCAGATATTTTTGTTCTCTATTGTTTGTTCTCTATTCAGGACTCCAATCTCGATATCTTTCCAGTTTGCATAGCATGAGCCCTAATAATCATGCATTTCATAATGTCTTTTGTCGACATCTCAATAATTAAATATGTTTTAAGTGTTTTTACTATGATGCCTTCAAACGAATTTGAAATGCAAATACCTGCCCCTATCACACCAAACCCTAAGGAATCCCCGTACGCTATTCATAAAACTTTGGAGGGTCGACCTTTTAATATGATGAGCCTGACCTCCTCATTAAATAAAGCATTTAAACCTCAATGTCAAAACGTAGGAGTGGCTTTTATAAAAAATCTATAACTGATTTAAAGTTGATTCAATTTCATTTTTGTCGTATGCGCTAGGACACTCCTCAAGGTATCTTGCTAGGTCTGATCTAGCCCCTCCTCCATTATTTGTATTCATTCTAGCTATTGCTCGATTCTTGTAAATAGGTCCAAATCTATTCGGATGAAGATTAATTGCTTGAGTGTAATACTTTTCCGCTGACAAATAATCACCTTTTTTTAAATAATAATTGCCCATCCCTCTACATGACAGGTAAAATCTGGGATTCAGATGGATTGACCTTTGAAAACACCCTATTGCTTCTTCTGAATCTAAATCGTTGTAAACCGATCCTAATATGCTCCATGCTAACGCATTTCCCTCATCCACAAGAAGTGCACTCTTTAGCAAAGGAATAGCATTTTGGAGATTTCTGGTTTGAATGAACCTTTCTGATTCAAGACACATTCTATAGGATTGCTTTTGCTCAAGTTCTTCTTCCTTGATACGTTGAGCCATGTCTTTTGGCAGGATCATTATCGAAATTGAACCATCTTGCTGCCAATAATCCAGAAATTTCTTTTCTGGGAACGCACCCTCCTTATCTGGCTCAGGAATATACGTAAGAATGCGTCGTTCTTCAATACTATAACCAGTAACAATTGTTGCGTGTTGGATAGCCTCGTGAATTCCAGGCATGATAACTATTATCGGAACTCCTTGGTCGATCCGTTTTTTGAGATCCTGTAATCCACCCTTATATATATGAACGAGGAACCCGTGAGATTCAGCAATCTCAATACCTTCCATAAATATCGAACCCTTTATGTCGCTATACCTTTTGGATCTTTCGTGAGCTTCTTCTAGAAATTTGTCTTCGCCCCAATACTTTAGGACAACATTAATCGACAAAGGCATGCATGGACTATCTTCATGCTGGCTCACTGTTGGAAGTATTAGTGAATGTTGAACATTAGAATTCATGTTTTCTCATACAGTTAATACCGAATAAATTTGTTCATATTATAAATTTAAAAAATTTCGAAATATTTTGAATCCAAAGTCACCACTTCGTTCCGGATGAAACTGTGTCCCATAGATTTTCTTTATGTTATGACAAAATATCTCATATGGACTAAATCGGGAATTGGCAACGCTGACAAATTCCTTTGGCAATCTAACAATATCATAGGAGTGACTCTCATAGGCTTCCCAAATACCCATTTTTGTCATTAAATCATTTTCTCTATGAATATTTATCTTAGTCATTCCAACAACTTGTTCACACCGACGAATTGCTCCACCAAAGGTAAGTGCTATGATTTCTGCGCCATAGCAAATACCTAGCAAAGGCTTATCATAAGTATGGCACAATCTTATAGTTTTTGAATTGATAGCGTTTATGCGCTTATCATTCTTTTTCCTTCCAGACAGGATTATGCGATCATAGTAAAGTGGATTTGGAGCTTCAAGGCATTTCCTGCATTCGTATTTTTGATCTAATTTGTCGAGACAATTGAGTATATCTGAAGTAAATGGCGAGTTATTATCCAAAACAAGTACTTTCAAAAATATTTACCTGTCTTATTTATCATTTATAGAGATATAATAATTCTCAATAAGCCCCTTTGGTGTTCAAAAGTATTTCAAAATGATGTCGAGTAAAGTCATCCACCTATCTAAACAATTCGCCATAATATTTGATTTGCATATTTAACAACTCAGGTCTTGCCTTGATTTTCAGATAGGAGTATTTTTGCTGAAAGTAATACCAAACAATAGTTAGGGACGTGATCCAGGATAATCCATAATTTATCGTCTATTACTTCAGTAGATATAGTCTTTATCTTATGAAGTCCGCTAGCCCTTTACATATCATATAGGCGGCAGCGTAAGCAGGAAGCCGTTCAATAGAGTTTTTAATTCTGAAGTAATTTTCATGAAGATATAATTTCAAATTGACTTTGCTCCGTATGTATACTTGCCTGTCGTCTAGCACACACGCAGAGTCAAGTGGATTAAATGTCTCCAAACTAGTGCTTTTTACTTTAAGTAAGCTACTCTTACCATTGATCGTCCCAGGCATTCTGAATATACGATGTATATCTGTCGTAACGTGAGGATCGATACGAACTCCTATCAATTTGGCTTTGGCCGAGAGATCTTCCTTGAATTGACTGTAGCCTCCACTTGATTCCACGATCCTCTTTAGCTTCGAAATTGATGACTGATTGATCCCAAATTCACTGGCTACTCGTCTTCTCCATCCAAATACCATACCGCTTTTAGGAAATTTGATATAAAAGCCATTCTTGGATTTGCGAACTCCGATGCTTTCATTCATTATGCCATTCCCACAGATGTAATCAACAAGATCAGACCTGGCTCTTGAATCAAGAGTGTTAAACTCCGAATCTGATACATGTATATGGTATCCAGCATTTCCAGAAAAAAATATTTCTATACTTCCATCAGCTATTCCGAGGTCTCCATGTAGAAATTCAATTAGCCGTTGTGTTTCCTTCTTAAGAGAAATCAGACATTTTCTACAAGGGATTGAAGTGTGAGAAATTTTTCTTCCCAAACAAACGGTGCATGCATTAAGAAAACTTACGTTGCATGAGCCACACTGATCACACACATAGAAGGAGTGTTCTGATGAGCAGGGCATATTCAGGTCTTTAAGATCTATATCGAAGATAAGATCAGCACCTTCCCATTCCTTGCTCTGAACTGAATTCGTCGGAAATTTGTAGTAGCCGTTAGAGCAATAAACGTCTGAAGGTGATTCTTGAACTAATCTTGCAATTAATTCTCTCTTGTTCCTGAAAGAGAGATGTCTTACCATGATGGAATCAAATGACATGTATCCGAATTCACGTTTTTCAATCATAGAAGGAGTGACTAACAAATTGTTATCTTTAAAATAATATTCTCTGAATAGGCCCTTAAGAAACGTACTGTTTTCAGATGACGTCTTCAGGCTCATTGAGTATTCGCTTTCTTTCGTCCAAATTGAATTGGATTCAATATATTTTCGCAGTCTACAGTAGCAAAACAAAGATCCTCGCTTTGTAATCTTTTACACGAAGGTACTGAATACTTTATACGGCTCCCCTTATTTCCAGCGAGATGCTCAATTTGGTAACGAGTCACCTTTTCGTTATAGTCAGGAGAGTTCTGAAACAGCGTTACTATTTCATCTGTATTCTTGCCTATCGCCAGCATATAAGTTGCAAGCATTAATCTTGCGGAGTGTGGAAGGTTTTCGCCTGTATTCATCATCTCAATGGCATGCTTGATACAGGGAGGATAATCAGAAATGATACGATGCTTCCTATAAGTATAATAAATTGAAAATTTCTTCCTCAGTTCCTCGGCACATATTTTGACCCTATCTGGAACTATGGGGATTTTCATGGTCTTAATTCGATCATAGATCAAATTACTTAGCTCACTGCGTATAAGTCTCACCGCTTCATCCGTATCGATGTACACATATCCCGAATGAACTGACCGATTAATCAATTTCCACTCCTGTTCATTCATTTTCGAAGCACGCATAAGGTAGTCAGGAACACTTAGTCTGAATATGGTCAAGTCTAAATCGAAATGAATATCTATTTCAAATAACTCCTGGAATATCTTATGCAATAGGAGTTTTTTTTTCGGTAAGGATTTTTCTTTGTATAAATCCTCTGTCAAGAATTTTTCAGCTCGCATAGCCTCTAATAGCGAATGTTTTTTGGTCACGGGTTCTAAATCAATCGACTTAATCATTATGAGAGTTACGAGAAAACTCAAAATTTCAATTTCATATTTGTCAAGATTTGTATAAACTTTTCCTGCTGATATTTCAGTTTCCAGTATATCGACTGATCGTCTAAGTATATGATCCATTTCGGGGCGGTCCAGTTCCTCAATTGCAAATCTAGTTTCCCTGATGTACTCTGAGGCTTCCTCAAGAAAAGGATATTTTGCCAAATCTGCAGGACCGAGTTTTATTGCCAATCCTATTGAATTCATATCTCAGAGTTACTATAATAACAATACTGTCATGTATAATATATCGGCTCTTTAGTTAGTATCTACGTATGAATGTTCAGGTAGGCTTTCATGTGTCTATTGCCGGAGGATTGCAAAACGCTGTAGATAATGCGTTAAAAATAGGATGCACTGCGTTTCAAATTTTTACTAGAAACCCAAGAGGATGGGCTGAAAAAGTCTTGGACGCGCGTGATGTGCAAATGTTCAAATTAAAGCTCGGACATAGTGGAATAAATTCCGATGCTGTCGCAGTTCATATGCCCTACCTACCCAATCTTTCGGCACCAAACAGCGAACTTTATAAGAAATCCATAGATTCGTTAATAAGCGAACTGCAACGATGTGTTCGATTAGAAATTCCTAACCTTGTTATACACTTGGGAAGTCATCTTGGAAGTGGACCTCAAAACGGGATCGATCAGTTAGTGAATAGTGTCAACACCGCTACAGATCACTTCAAATCTTCTGGTAGAAAAAGTGGAAAAGTGACTTTTCTGTTGGAAAATAGTGCAGGACAAAAAAACAGCATAGGCAGCAAACTCGAGGACATAAGCTCCATACTAGATAAAATTTCATCAAAGAATGTTGGAATATGCATGGACACTTGCCACGCCTTTGCCGCAGGTTATGACTTGAGATCTGAAAAAACGAATGACGACTTTGTCGATAAATTTGACAGTGTAATAGGCTTGGAAAAATTGAGACTTATCCACCTAAATGATTCTCAAAAAGATATTGGATCCCACATTGATCGCCATGAACATATTGGACTTGGCAAGATCGGGGTTAAAGGGATGTCGGCAATTTTGAAAAACAGGAAATTGAAAGGTAAACCCATCATAATGGAGACTAAAGAGGATTCCATTAGAAATAATCTAGACAACCTACGAGTAGTATTAGAACTGGTAAATTCATAGTAAGAGCCAATCTTCAAGGAATAGATAGAAAAGATGAGATCAGAGGCAACTGTGACTCTTCCAAACTGGTTAACCTAGTGTTCTCAATTTCAGTCGATTCAACTTCAGAAGAAACATAAATAGTACTCATCCTCGAAATGGTTCGAGCAGAATGAACACATATGACACAATTATGAAGCTAGCCCTTGAAAGAGGATTTTACTTTCCTTCCTGCGAAATCTACGGTGATGCACCAGCTGGCTTTTGGGATTATGGACCAACCGGGGTCAATATGAAAAATAGGTTCGTAGAATTATGGCGAAGGGAACTTGTTCGACGCGACGGAATGCTTGAGATTGATGGTTCACAAATCATGAGTAAAAGTATTTTTGTTGCATCTGGCCACATAACTAATTTTACTGATCCAATGATCAAGTGTAAGCAGTGCGGGTCAACTTTTAGAGCAGATAAACATATAGCTGAAATAACGGGTCGTGAGCTTCCAGAATTAGCTAGTGGTTCTGAAATAGACGATATTGTAGAACAAAATAAATTGAATTGTCCAAAATGCGGAGGTGCTTTTGAGAAATCTACTCGATTCAATATGATGTTCAAGATAGGCATCGGTCCTTCTAATGACGAGGCATATCTCAGACCTGAGACATGTCAATCGATATTTGTTGATTTCCCTCGGATTTTTAAGACTATGAGGGGACGACTGCCTTTGGCAATTGCGCAACTCGGCAAAAGTTTTAGGAATGAAATAGCACCTCGGCAAAGCTTGCTCAGGCTACGTGAATTCTATCAGGCCGAGATAGAAGTTTTTTGTAATCCAAGCAGACTTGACGAGGTACCAAAATTCGAAGAAATGAAGAAAAAAATACTCAGATTGTACATTAACGATTCATACCACGAGATCACCGCACAAGAGGCCGTTGATGAACGAATAATACCAAACAATCTAGTTGCCTATTACCTAACACTCTTAGTTCTTTTCTATGAAAAAACCGGAATCGACATGGATCGTACACGCCTAAGACAACTTTCGACTAGCGAAAGAGCATTTTATGCCTCTTTTGCGTTTGATTTTGAAGTTGAAACAAGCATTGGTTGGTTGGAATTGGTGGCATGTAATTACCGTTCCGATTACGATCTGCGTGGACATTCAACAGTAAGCAAACAGAATTTGCTCGTCATTGATCCCATTGACAATACCAAGGTCCTTCCTAATGTGTTTGAGTTGTCTATGGGGATAGATAGAAGTATTTATTCAATTTTAGAGCACTCATATTTCGAAGACTTCGAACATGAAAGAACGGTTCTGAGATTAAGACCATATCTTGCACCCATATTAGCAGGAATTCTTCCACTTATAACAAAAGATGGATTGCGAGAAAAAGCTCAAATGATCTACTCTCAACTCAAATTAGATTTCCCGGTTTTTTACGATGAGTCTGGTTCAATCGGAAGAAGATATAGAAGGCTTGAAGAAATTGGTGCACCTTTTGCAGTAACGGTCGATAGGCAAACGCTTTCTGACGACACAGTGACGATCAGAAACAGAGATACAATGTTGCAAGTAAGAATTCATATATCTGAACTCTCTACTTATCTTCACAAAGAAGCATACAATTTATTGTCATGACAGGTTTGAACAACACCTCCAATTTACTTTCACGTCCAATGTAGAGATGTTTTTTTGATTTTAAGCTGAATAATAGCCAATAGAGTGGAACATAAATTGATATACAAGGAGATACGAATGCTTCTGAGTGATTCAGTAGACCAATGTCTTCACAAGACCCAAATCCTCTTCCATATGGTGCTCTTCCATACTATCAGGTTCATTTTATAGTAGACTCTGTCAAAGTTGTAGATCCTGTTATTTTCATGGCTAAGTGTGAGCCTCTAACCAGAGGTCATCTTAGAAACAAAGCAGTCATAGATTTACAGTGGAGTGGTGGGAGATTGGCCGACGTACTAAAATCAGACAAAACATTGTCCGAAATGCTGATGCCCTTAATGCTAGATGAAGGTGAAATCAGCATTGATCCCCAGAATAACAGAGTAAGAATTTACACAAGTTGGAAAAGAGAAGACAATCTTAAATTTAGTTTGGGCTTCTTTAAGGCTATAGAAAGAATTGCTACCACAATCAGACAATTATCTAATTAATAGTAGGTATAATTAAAAAAACAGTTAACCAATGTTCCTCTCACATCGAGATGGAGAGCAAGTTAGTCAGTCGATGATACAGTATTCAAATCGGGCGTAATCAAATATATACAGAATGGAACGCATCAGAATTACTTTATGGTTTCTACTTCAGTCTCTGTCGCAGACATGGATTATGACCTGATCCGCCAGATCAAGGATGGAAGTTTAAAGATTGCAATATATGGATTAGGTCATGTTGGATCTCCGCTAGCCGCAGCTTGGCTAAGGGCTGGTGCTCATGTAATAGGTGTTGACAATTCTCGAAAGGTATTAAGAGCGAGCAATGGAAGGTCGGACTTTGATTCCAGAACCTGGAATTTCTGAGGCATACGCAGAGGCTTTGAAAAACAATCGTTTTGAATTATTTGACGATCCAATAGAGGCGTCCAAAAAGTCGTATTTCAAAATGATCTGTGTTCCCGTTCTGTCTGAAGAGATGTCGGCTGATCTTAGGGCAGTAAATGAAGTAGCTACATCAATAGGGAAGGGACTAAAGAAGGGAGACGTAATTTCCCTCAACCCCAGCGTGCCACCAGGCACAACGGAAGATGTCATTGTTCCAATAATAGAGAAAACAAGTGGCCTGTCAGTTGAACGCGATTTTTGTATGGTTTACAATCCTGAGCGGATCTATGAAGGACGCGCATTGCAAGATATTGAAGAAAATTATCCTGCTATAGTATCATCGATTGGCCCCGACAGTCAAAAGATATCTCACACACTTTATTCGATGATTTTTAGAAAAGGGATACTAATGATTAGTAATATTAGGACAGCCGAAGCGGAAAAGCTCTTTGAGGGGGTGTACAGAGATGTCAATATTGCTTTAGCCAATGAGATGGCAAAATTATGTGAGGTAGCCGAAATTGACTTTTGGGAAGCAAGAGAAGGCAGCAAATTCTCAGCCCTATTGTCACATACATAAGCCGGGCATAGGTGTTGGTGGTGCTTGTATTCCTATCTATCCACAGTTTATTTTGGATCTTGCGCGACGCTTAAATGTGCAGAGTGATATCACCCGAATGAGCAGAATTATTAATAATTCAATGCCAGCTTATTGTGTAAGCCGGGCATTGCAATTAGTGAAAAAAACCGATCCTTCTAAACTAAACGTAACCATATTAGGACTCGCGTTCAGGGGGGGAGTGTCTGATACACGCTTATCACCAACTTATGCATTGATTGATGAATTAAGAAAGTACGGTGTGAATAGGATAATAATTCACGATCCCCTTGTCAGTGAAGATCCAAATCTAAGTAGTGATCTGATTCTGACATCTAATTTAGAGAAGGCATTGAAAGGCGAGCGACCTTGCAATATTAGTTGCCGACCACCCCGAGTATAAGAAGCTAGGAAGAGATCAATTGGGAAATATTTCCGTTTACGATGGTCGAGGAATTCTTAACAGAAAAACAGATACTGGGCTAAACTATGCCGTCATTGGACTAAAGAAGAGTATAATAGATTAGTACAATTTTGTTTGGTATTGCATCGAGTCATTTCTTGATTCTGTAGAACAAACTATGACTGAAGTGTGAAAGTAATGTATTTGACTCTGTCCCTCGACTCCCAAACCAGATTAGCGTTCGAAAAAAGAAAAGAAGAATGAAGGCATTCGGGTTAATTGGAGATTTGAAGTGTTTTGTTATATGTTACTCCGAGTAACAATGTTACGCTTTGGCATATTCTTTACATCTGTCGATCCACTTTTTCGGAAATCTATGGTCAGAGAAATGAAGATGCATATATGAAGCTAGGCAGTTGTAAATCAATACTCCATCCTTCTTACCATTAATTCCATAGCCCCGTCGCATATCGTAAGCATATCTTAAATCTTTAGCAGCATCTTCAATTCTTGAATAGTGAAATTCATGCCCCCTTAAGTTTGCAATCCTCCCATACTTGTTATCTTGCACATCTGCCTGGGTGTAGTTTAAGGTGAGCTTACCAACCATATTTGTAACTGCATCAACTATCCCAACCATCTTAAATGAATTTTCAGATTTTGTATATCCATAGATGGCCTTCGTTAGGTACATGAGACCACCACATTCAGCATAAAATGGCATATCATCTTCTGCGAGCTTTGCCAAATGTTTGCGCATTGATCCATTTGCACTTAGCTTATCCGCCATCACTTCTGGAAATCCTCCACCTATCATAACTCCAGAAACATCATCAGGGATCTTTTTGTCCTGGATAGGACTGAAATAGCAAATTTCGGCCCCAAGTTCTTGCAAAACATTCAAATTTTCTGCATAATAGAAATTAAAGGAATTGTCCAACGCCACAGCAATTCTTATTTTATTAGGCTGAGTCGGCTTGCTAACTGCTTTCTTTATTCCTTCTTTTGGTAATTTCAGTTGTATGAATTTTTTTTGATTTTCAATAATCTTTAGGAGAGCATCAAAGCTTATTTCGTCAGCGACACTTCTTGCAATATCTAATACTTTTCCTTTCATCTTTCGATCAAGTTCATCTGTTGGAATCAAGCCTAGGTGACGCTCCCTTAACCGCAATTCCTTGTTTCTGCTAATGATACCAATAATTGGAACCTTTAATTTTTGCTCAAAGGCTTCTCTAATATACCGAGCGTGCTTTTCACCTGCGACATTGTTTAGAATTATTCCAGCTATATTGACGGCTTTATCAAATTGTATATATCCCATCGCCATAGCGGCCACAGACCTTGCTGCTCTACCAGCATCAATGATCAGTATAACTTGCGCGTGGAGAACTTTGGCTACATAGGCGGTGCTAGCAAAATCAGTTTTGCCGCTCAGACCATCGTACAATCCCATTACTCCTTCGATTACGGCTATGTCTACACCTTCTGAAGCATTAAAGACACTCCGTATTATTCCCTCTTTTCTCATCATCCAGGCATCTAAGTTCTTAGACTGGTTTCCAGTTACAATATTGTGGTAGGTAGGATCGATAAAGTCAGGCCCTACCTTAAAAGGCTGAACATTATAACCCATCCTATCTTTGAGAGAATACATAATTGCCAACGATACAGTCGTTTTGCCTACCCCACTGGTTGTACCTGCCACTACCAAGCTTAGAGGAAGGGATGCCAAGACCATCAAACCTAAATGACTCGTCACCTTATTAACGATGATATCTCGTTCCCTTCTTTGATTGGCAACAGCAAATGAATCTTTGTGTTGGGTTTGATTCTGGCAGAAATATTTTATCGTCTTGGACCATTGAGATCATGAAGAGTTTGCTACTTTACAAAGCAAGGAATAGGCTAGTGTCGATGAAAATAGGGTTGAAGATGACATTAACAATATATATGCATCAGAAATCTTAATCTACCCTCTCATGGAATGTCTCGCTAAAAAATTTTCATTAGTTTCTGATCTATATTCCCCTCGTGGCGATCAGCCTCTTGCCATAGATTCATTGGTCGGCGGGTTGGCCGGTGGCCATAAAATTCAGACCTTGTTAGGTGTTACTGGTAGTGGAAAGACTTTTACAATTGCTAACGTTATATCCAGAGTAAATAAGAATACGCTGGTCATATCACACAACAAGACCCTTGCTGCCCAACTTTATTATGAATTTAAGCAATTTTTTCCGAAAAATAACATTGGGTATTTCATCAGCTTTTACGACTACTATCAGCCAGAAAGCTATATCCCACAGACGGATACGTACATCGAAAAAGATACCGAGGTCAACGAACAGATTGAAAGGATGAGATTAGAGGCAACTGCAATGCTGATGTCAGGCGAGCCTACTATCATTGTATCTACAGTATCTTGCATATATTCTCTTGGCTCTCCATCTGAATGGGAAGCAAGTGCGATCTCTCTAAGGAAGGGTACGGGTACTGACAGGCGTGGTTTGATACATGACCTTGTCGGGGCCAGATACGAAAGAAATGATACGACCTTGACTCCCGGAACATTCAGGGTAAAGGGTGATGTAATTGACATAGTACCTTCATATGCAGATGACGTGATTCGGGTTTCTTTGCTTGGAGATGAGGTAGAAGACATTTCGATACACGAGCAGATTACGATGAAACGAAAAAGAAATGTAGACTCTATGAAGATCTTTCCAGCCAAACACTATATTGTTGATGATTCTGCCAGGGAAGTTGCTCTCGCATCTATTGAACAAGAGTTATCTGACTGGCTTCCGCATCTTCCAGGGGAGCTGGAAAGACAGAGGTTAGCTTCGCGGACCAAATACGACTTGGAAATGATAAGGGAGCTTGGATACTGCTCTGGCATAGAAAATTATTCCAGACATCTAGACGGAAGAGCATCAGGACAGCCGCCATATTGCTTGCTAGATTTCTTTGCTGACGACTTTCTCCTAGTAATTGATGAATCACATGTTACTATACCGCAGCTAAGAGGGATGTACCGTGGAGACTACACTCGAAAAAAGAACCTTATTGATTATGGATTTCGCCTGCCCAGTGCATTTGACAATAGACCACTCAAATTTGAGGAGTTTGAAAAATACTTAAAGTCTGTAATTTTTGTTTCTGCCACGCCTGCCATTTACGAATTACATTTGAGTACCCGTGTGGTAGAACAGCTGGTTCGCCCAACTGGACTAGTTGACCCAACTGTTGAAGTTAGATCTACAAGGAACCAGATGCTAGATCTTATTTCTGAGATAAAGAAACGTTCCTCGAAAGATCAACGTGTTTTGGTGACAACCTTAACGAAAAGAATGGCAGAGGATCTTGCGGAGTACCTAGCAAAAAAAGATGTGAAGGTAAGATACATGCACTCGGAAATAGAAGGTCTTGAAAGAACTGAGCTTATACGCCAACTTAGAAGGGGTGATTTTGATGTGCTTGTTGGTATAAATTTGCTTAGAGAGGGTCTGGATATTCCAGAGGTTTCACTTGTTGCCATACTTGATGCGGACAAGGAAGGATTCCTACGCAATAATACCAGCCTCATCCAAACGTTTGGAAGAGCGGCAAGACATATTGATGGCGCAGTTATAATGTATGCTGACACCTTCACAAGATCTATGAAAGAGGCTATTGCCGAGACAGAAAGAAGGAAGCAGAAACAGATAGTTTACAATCAACAGCATGGGATTACTCCAAGGAGTATCGTAAAACCCATTGCAGAGGGAGCCGAAGGAGTAGGTATCCATTTGGAGATAAAATCGATGCCAAGAGGCGATCTTGTCAAGCTTGCTGTAGATATCGAAATGAAAATGAAGTTGTTCGCAGAGGATCTCAATTTTGAGAAGGCTATAGAGTTAAGAGACCGGCTCTCGAAGATTCGAGCTGCACTTGATAATGATAATGATAATGATCGTCAGCAGGTCATCCCCGGACAGGGAATGCAGGATAAATGAGGGGTCAGGTGTTTAAAGAAATTTGAAAGACAAGATCGTAATAAAAGGTGCAAGAGAACATAATCTCAAGAACATAAACGTGGAAATTCCCAAGAACAGTCTGGTCGTTATAACTGGACTTTCTGGTTCTGGAAAATCAACTTTGGCCTTCGATACCATATATGCAGAGGGACAAAGACGCTATGTAGAATCTCTTTCAGCTTACGCTCGCCAATTTTTGGAAATGATGGACAAGCCAGATGTTGATTCTATCGAGGGGCTTTCTCCTGCAATATCAATCCAACAAAAAACCACAAGCAAGAATCCCCGTTCAACTGTGGGAACGGTCACAGAGATCTACGATTACCTGAGATTGCTGTATGCAAGGATAGGAATACCTCACTGTTACAAATGCGGCAAGAAAATTTCAGCGCAGTCTGCGGATTCTATAACTGATTCCATACTCAAGGGAAATGAAGGAAAGACAGTAATGATACTTGCTCCTGTTGTTGAGGCAAAGAAGGGAACCTATGAAAAATTGTTTTTGGAGATAAAACAAAATGGATTTGCTAGAATCATGCTTGACGGAGAGATAATCAGACTTGACGAGTTGACTGACGAGGAAACGAATGGCATTAAGACTTGGTATCCAAGATTAAACAAACAAAAGAAACATACAATTGAAATAATTGTAGACAGGATGACTCCTTCCCGAGAAGAGAGGTCACGTTTGTTTGATTCAGTACAGACTGCCCTGAAGACTGCCAAGGGCATTCTGAAAGTCATTGCCGATAACCAAACTATTGTTTACTCACAAAGGAACGCGTGCACAGATTGTGGGTTGAGCTTGCCTGACCTTGAACCTAGGTCATTTTCATTTAACTCCCCCTTTGGTGCATGTAGAGAGTGCAACGGCCTTGGCATAAGAGTGGAATTTGACCCAGAATTAGTAATTCCTGATAGAGGCAAGAGCATCTTGGAAGGCGCAATAAAGCCTTGGACTGGTCACTTTGCGACTTTCAGATCTTCTATGCTGCGTGACGTAGGAAAGAAATTTGGATTTAATCTTTACCAGGCAATTAAATCCATGACAGAAAAACAGTTAAACGTTATTCTGTATGGGACGCAAGAGAATATTCAGTATCACTACAAGTCCAAAAATTCTGACTCTTCGTGGGAGTATCGTAATTCTTTTGAGGGAGTGATACCTAATTTGGCTAGGATTTACGCTCAGACCGAATCAGAATCAAAAAGAAGGGACATGGAGCGATTCATCAGAGAGCTTTCGTGCGAGCTGTGCAAGGGTAGACGGCTCCGACCAGAAATGCTGGCTGTCAAGATTGGTGACAAGTCGATTATGAAAGTATGTGACTTTCCTATTGATAGGTGCTATCAATTCTTTGTTAATCTTGAGCTCTCCGATACTGAAAGGTACATCGCAAGAAACATACTCAAGGAGATAATATCTAGGCTTGAGTTTTTGCAAAATGTGGGTCTCAATTATCTGACTTTAAACAGAATGGCGTCAACGCTTTCAGGAGGAGAGTCTCAGAGAATTCGTCTGGCAACCCAAATAGGATCTAACCTTACAGGAGTACGATATGTCCTAGACGAACCTACAATAGGTCTTCACCAGAGAGATAACAGTAGACTAATCCAAACACTCAAGAAACTTCGGGATCTTGGAAATAGTTTGATCATTGTAGAACACGATGAAGAGATCATTCGAAATGCTGATTGGATAGTAGATGTGGGCACCGGAGCTGGAATTCACGGTGGGAGGGTTGTAGTAAGCGGACTGCTAGACGAAGTAGTTGCGAACAAAAATTCTATAACTGGCTCATTTTTGAGAGGTGAGGACAGGGTATATGACGAGAACAAGAATACGAAGAGAAGGAGTGCAAAATGGTGGATTACCATAAAGAACGCTAGAGAAAATAATCTCAAATCACTAGACGTGAGTTTCCCTCTTGGCTCCCTTACCACCGTGAGTGGCGTTTCGGGGTCAGGCAAATCCACTTTGGTAAATGACATATTGTTTAAGGCTCTGTCAAGCCATTTCTATGGCTCAAAGGAGAGAGCGGGAGCACATGATTGCATAACAGGCCTTGAACAAGTGGACAAGGTAGTAGGGATAGACCAGTCACCTATTGGCCGCACACCCCAATCCAACGCGGCAACCTATGTGAATGCTTTTGGTCCTATAAGAGAGATCTTTGCGAGGACTGCAAAAGCTAAAGAGATGGGGTATAGGCCTGGAAGATTCTCCTTTAATGTTGTGGGTGGACGATGTGATTCATGTGAAGGAGCAGGAGTCAAGAGGATAGAAATGCAGTTTCTTGCAGATGTATTTGTAACCTGCGAGGAGTGCAAAGGAAAACGATACAACTCTGAAACTCTTCAAGTGACATTTAAGTCCAAAAGTATCGCAGACGTACTTGAAATGACTGTGGAAGAAGGGCTTCGGTTCTTTTCCAGCATACCTTCAATAGAAAAGAAGTTGAGCACCTTATACGATGTTGGTTTAGGATACATAAAACTTGGTCAACCTGCAACAACGCTATCAGGTGGAGAAGCCCAGAGAGTAAAATTGGCCTCAGAACTCTCCCGAAGGGATACAGGAAGAACAGTTTACATACTTGACGAACCTACAACAGGTCTCCATTTTTCAGATGTCAAGAGGTTATTGCTTGTCTTAGACAAACTAGTAAATGTGGGTAACACAGTCATACTAATAGAACACAATCTTGACGTAGTGGGTTTTTCAGACTGGATAATAGACCTGGGACCAGAAGGTGGCTATAATGGAGGGAAGATAATAACTGCAGGTACACCCGAGTTTGTTGCTAAACAAACGAATAGTCATACGGCCACATATCTAAAGCCAAAGCTGGGATTAACTCCTACGATCAAAAGTGGGAACTGGAAGTAGAATAACGCAACTGTGTCAAGGAACGAATACTTCTCAATTGCATTACCAAGGACAAATTATCAAGTAGAGATTAACGCGGATCGGCTCGTTAATTTATTTGTAGGACGATAGATGAGATGATTGACGGATAGAAGCTCAGGGGATATGAAATTGGTATACCAACAAAAATCCATAACTATTAGAGAAAAATCAAGGAACTTCCCGTCTGAGCCAGGAGTCTACTTGATGAAGAACAAGGAGGGAAAAATTATCTATATCGGAAAGGCAAAAAATCTTAAAAAGCGTATATTTTCTTATTTTGGCGAAAACCAAGATATAACTAAATGGAAGACATCGCGTCTTTTACGAAATGTCTTTGATATAGATTTCATGATCACAGACAACGAAATAGAGGCCTTCCTTCTGGAATCTAACTTGATAAAGCAATACAGACCAATTTACAATATAGAGCTAAAGGATCAGCGAGCGTTATACTTACCTAAAGATTTCTGATGAATTATTCCCAAGACTTTTGGTCACCAGAAGAAGTAGAGAAGGAAAGTTTAGAGGCCCTCCTGGAAAAATATTTGGACCTTTTGTACAGGGAAGTTCTAGATACTTGACCATCGGATTCCTGAGGAAAATATTTAAAATTAGAATATGCAACAGGCTTCCAAAGAAACCTTGTCTAGAATATTTCATAAAGAATTGTGAAGCTCCCTGTGTGGGTAATGTTACTCAAGAAGAATATATGAAAAACGTTACCGCGCTTTCAGATATTCTTTCTGAAAAGAGGAGCATAGATAATTTTATGGCGGAATTGCGAAGTGACATGTCTCGAGCTTCGATGGACCTCAAGTATGAAAAAGCAAAAGAGATAAGGGACACCATGATCAGACTGGAAAACCTAAGATCTAGGCAAAAAATGGAATGTGTATCAAGATCTGCTTCAAATGAAGAATTTGTGGGCATATTACATGACGTCGTACGAGTCAGGGCTCATGTAATGATTCTGCGGCGGCATCGCGGGGTTATAAGAGATCGGAAAAAATATGAATTTGACTTGGTTGCCGATAACTCACTTTCGACTTTCTTATTGCAGTACTATTCCGGTGTGCCGTCAATCCCACACAATATTTACGTGAACGATGAGCCTGATTCTAAGATTACTCTCCAAGAATCATTAACAAGGATAGCGTCTCATAGAGTGGAAATAATTCGTATATCCAAGAAGAGTGGGCCAGAAAGAATTCAGATAATGAATCTCATAGTCAGAAATTTGTTGACGTACGTAAAAAGGGGCTGTGAGCCTGCCTTGACTGAATTAAAAGAGATGCTAGATTTGGACAGACTCCCTAAAATAATCGATTGTTTTGACGTTTCGAATCTTGGTTCTTCAATAGCCGTTGGTTCCTGTGTTAGATTTTCAAACGGTATCCCAGACAAGTCTCAGTACCGTAGGTTTAGAATAAGATCGGTCAAAGGACAAGATGATTTCGCGATGATAGGTGAAATTGTAACACGGAGATATACGACAAAGGGAGGAAACATAAGAGAAAGTTGTGGAGGAAGAAAAGGAAAAGAAAAGGATCTAAATGAATCAGACAATTACCCAGACTTGATCTTGATTGATGGCGGGCGTGGACAGCTTAATAGTGCCAATTCCGCTTTAGGTAAACTGAAGAATGTAAATAAAATATCATGCATTTCGATTGCCAAGGAGAATGAGGAAATATATTCAGATTCGTCTCATGAGCCAATAATTCTATCCAAAAGGAGCGATGCGTTAAAAATACTGCAGTCATTGAGAGATGAAGCCCATAGATTTGGGCTTGCATATAATATTAAACTAAGAAAACCGGACCAAAACAAAGTACAGAATTGTTAATCATTTGAGGGACGAGAATTGAAAATTGGGATATGGAGTCCCTTTCTTTTATTCTACGACCTGTCGTTTATCACCAATTCACATTGAATATTCCAGAAGCAAGACCAAAATTTATTGGAATACCATTTTTTTGCTCTCATGACCTATCGTTAGCTACGAGCACCACTCCTCTTCAGTGATATGTAAGAATCCGATCAAATGGAAAATCTTTTCTTTAACATTCGCTGATAGACTACTATGTCTGATCCTGAATTCCTGACGCGAGAAAATCTTATTACTTTTCTTCAAGACTCTCAAGTCAGAGTTGATGATTTTGTAAGTGCCGCTCTAGATATTGCCTCAGATGTGCACGGTGAAGTTAGAAGAGAGGATAAAACGTCTCCTTTCCTTGAAACACATATCTGGCCGGTAGTAAAGCATGTAGTAGATCACTATCTGAATGCAAAAAGGAACATTACAAGTATTGAAGTCGCATCTACAATACTGCATGATATAATGGAAGATAATGAGAAAATCCTTGATTTATATCGTACCAAGGATTATGGTTTTGACGCCTATCTCCGATACAGATTCGGAAATAAGATCTACAACATGTGTATTGATCTGAAGATAAAACCACTTGAAAACTTCCCGGGCAAAACTAATGAAGATCGTCAGTTAGCCAGATTCCACGAATATTGCAAGATTCTCTCATCAGCAGATTATGACGTAAAGGCAATAAAACTTGCAGACAGAATAAATAACATGAACTTTGTATCTAAATTGAACACTCAGAAAGATGCGGTGATTTCAGCCAAGATCAAGAGATATCAACGTGAAGCAGAAGATTTCTACTTGGCTTATGCATTGTTAAATCCTCGCATGGGGGATTTTTACGAGAACTTAAGATCATCATATGAGAAATTGAAAGAGACTGGTTAACCGACATTTCTGGCAATATCTCGAATAGTTTGGAATAGTAAACTGAACTGTTTCCAATCGTTCGACTCCTATTTATGCCTAATTCGTAAACCATTTAAAGGAAAAATATGGAACCAACTGCCTAGGTAGCGAAGATTTTGGTAAATGTCGCGGTTATCGTGAAACTCGAGCCTGATTTCTCTGAAGGTAATGTTAGTTACAATCCAGACGGAACCCTGAATAGAGCGGAAACTAAAAGTATACTAGGTCCCCATAGCGCAATTGCCTGCAATGCTGCTTTCTATACGAAAATAACCTACGGCTCATGTATATCTATAGGTACAATGGGTCCACCCATTGCTGATTCAGCACTAAGACAAGCTCAGGAAATAACTGATGCAGATGAGATGAATTTGTATAGCGATAGGATATTTGCTGGGGCTGATACGCTTGCGACTGCCGAAGTGCTCAGAAGTGGAATTGTGAAAATGCTTGATGGAAACAAAATAGATATTGTTTTTTCAGGGCATAGGGCATCTGACGGAGAAACTGGTCAAACAGGACCTCAGACGGCATGGAAACTAGGATATACATTCTTGGGAAATGTTATTGAAGTTAATATTGACCTAGAAAGGCATTATGTAATTGTTAAAAGGCTTGTAACGCTGCAGGGATTTGATGGAATAGTTGAAGAAGTCGAAGCGCCTCTACCAGTGTTTATAACTGTCGATCCTTCGTATAGCCCTAATTATCGTACTGTACACCAACGCCTAGCATTCACAAAGTATAGGAAAGAAGCTATCGCACGTGCAAATAATTACAAACAATTCCTTAATATTTATGATAGTAAATCCTTGGGTGTAGATCCGAAATTTGTGGGCCTTCCTGGTTCTCCGACGATTGTTTATAGGGTCGAAAAGATACCCAAAGCTAAAGCAAGCAGGAAAACCCAATTGATTGATGGTCAGGATATTGACGCAATAAAATCAATCGTGCCAAAACTGCGACCAATTGTGAGTGGATAACAAATGGTCACAGAGTCATATTCTAACACTAGTGTCGGAAAATACAGAAATCTTTATGTCGTAATTGAACACATAGACGGGAAGCTAGTTCCCGTAAGTCTCGAAATGCTAGGAGAAGCTAGAAGGCTGATGGATGATTTCAACCAAAGGTACCAGGAATCTGAGAGAGTTGTTGCAGTCGTGCTTGGATACAATGTACACAATCTATGTCAGCAATTAATCTCCTATGGCGCTGATGTAGTGGTTTATGGGGAACATAAGGAATTGGAATACTCTAGAAATACTATTGACACTAAGGTTATTGCCCAGATCTCAAGAGATGCAGGTCTTGCGAAGCAGATATCTCCACAGTATATCCCTCCATACATCAAACCAAGGTACATGTTCTTCGCGGCGGACAGTATAGGGAGGCATTTATCATCAACGGTACTTGCAGAGCTAGAGTCGGGTTTAGCGTCAGATATTAATAAGCTGGTAATAAGTGACATTGATTTCCGACACGAACATAAAACAAAGGGACAGACTATTAGGTACGAGCGAACTCTTGAGATGTATAGACCTGATTTCTCAGGATTTTTGTGGACTACAATATTGTGTCTTGACAATAAAAATCCAGAAACTATGCGCGATTATCATCCGCAAGGATGTAGTATTATTCCGGGTGTTTTCAAGGCAATCGAACCGGATATTGCAAAAGAAGGTCTGATTTTACAGTATAGACCCACAATCGACCCGGATGACTTGAAGGTTAAGGTTCTGAACAAACAATTGCTGAAAAAGAAAATTGACTTTGATAGCCACAGAAGTATAGTAAGCATGGGGCGTGGGATAAAAGAAGATCCTGAACAAAATGTAAAACTGATCGAGCAATTCGCAAGACTTCTAGATGCAGAAATTGGAATATCATTACCTTTGTCGAAGAGACTGTATCAATTGAGCGATTCGATAAATTCCAAATACATGATCCCGGAAAGAGTAATAGGTACCAGTGGCAGCAAGGTAGCACCATCATTTTATATTGCTACAGGAATTCATGGGGCAGTTCAGCACATTGCAGGAATGAAGGAATCAGAATTTGTAGTCGCAATTAATCCTGATGAGAATGCTCCAATAAAAGACGAATCAGACATATTCATAAATGGTAGAATGGAAGATGTTCTTCCTATAATCATAGAAGAGTTACAAAAACTGACGCCAATTGTGTCGTCGCATATGGAGTAGATATAATTGGAAACATTTGATGTGGCTATAGTTGGAGGAGGTTCAACAGGTTTGGCAGCCCTAAAACACTTATCGGATCTCGGCAAGCAAGCTGTCCTCATAGAAGCCGGTCCACGGGTGGGGACCAAAAATGTGTCTGGTGGAATTCTCTATTCAAAGAGACCTAGAGCTGGCAAAGTCTACAATGTAGAAGACGTTTATGGAGGCGATTTCGAGTCTTCAGCTCCTCTCGAACGACATATTACTAAATACATACTTCATGCAACCTCGGCGAACAAGATTTTTACATTGGACCTTACTCCTGCTCACGAATATCAGACAAACTTTGGATATTCAGTATTACTGAACAAACTGAATTCTTGGTTTGCTAGTGTGGCATCAGAGAGTGCAGAAAAGCAAGGAGGGGGAATAGTAACAGGAGTCCATGTTCGAGATATTCAATGGTCTAAGGAGAATAAAACTCTAATTCAAACAGATGAGTTAGAAGAATTCCAGGTAAAGGCGATAATTGCTGCTGATGGAGTAAATTCAGAAATTGCATATTTGACTGGTGCGAGACAAAAATTTGCTCCAAATGAAGTTTATCAGGGAGTCAAAGTTGTAATAAGATTACCTGAGGAGACCATAGAAGAAAGGTTTGAGATAGACTCCTCCGAGGGGGCCGCTCATCTTTTTGCTGGTGACGTAACTCTAAACCACATAGGCGGAGGGTTCCTTTACACTAACAGGGATACTCTATCCCTTGGAGCAGTATATCACTACGAATCACTATTTTCTAAGCCGACAGAACCATCAACTCTCGTCAATGCATTAATTCAAAATCCATTTGTTAGTGAATTAATTAAAGATGAAGTGATTACAATTGATATCGATAGAGAAGTTTCAAAAGAAGAACAGTTAAGAAAACGGTTTGCACTGACTAAACTCGTAAAGACCTTTGAAGAACTTAGATATTCATGTTATTCTAGTTCAGGCAGGGCGCGTTTAATAGATTCCGGAAAATTCAGGAATTTTGAAGATATGAAGGCAAAGCTAGATTCAATAAGGAAGGAGCTTATTGAAAAATATAATACTAAATTCGTTACCAATTATGTGGAATTAGAATATAGTGCAAAGCTTGTTCCCGATGGAAAGCGATGTAGGATGAAGAAACCATATCATAGAAATATCCTCTTTGTGGGTGATGCTGCAGGTAGAGGTATATTCATTGGACCCAGGATTGAGGGTTTGAACGTGGGAATCGACGATGCAGTAAGGGCCTCGCTTGCTATTTCACGATCAATAGACAAGAATAGCTTTGGGGAGGATTACATGGGACAGTATTATACATCACTGGTAGAGCAGAGTCCATATACACGCGACATGAAGGAGATAGATAAAGAGTATCTCAAGATATTTCTTGAATCGACAAAGAGTATACCAAAGGAAATCGTTGGATCGAGATATGGAGTCATATTCAAAATCATGTCAAGTGGAAAATTGAGAGGATTAGCGGTAGGTATTGCTAATCTCTTGGGATACGAAAAGATCCTGCCGCTAGTGGAATCGGAGGAAACGTATGTACAGGTGCCCATAGAGTTGGCTTCGAAACTAGGCAAAAAAATTGCATCTTCCTATACCCCGGTACCACCTTCGGTAGAAGAAAGAGTTGCCAGATTAAGGTATAACGATGACTCTATTTCCCATATAATGGTACGTGAGCCAGAAAGCGAATTCTTAAGAAAGCTGGTTGTACTCTGCCCGACAAGGTGTTACTACCAGGAAGACAATAAGGTCATGTTACAGCACGAGGGATGCATAGAATGTGGATCGTGTGCCAAGGGTACGGAATGGAAGCATCCACGGGGAGAAAAAGGCGTGATATTTAATTATGGTTAAGTCTTCCACTTGATTGAGCAACCTATTGACGGATCAAAGTCCTTCTCAAGAGTTTTCCCAGCAAGAACTTTCTCTACGTTGTTTTTCATTACGGGAATTTTTGCAATTGCTTCAGGATCGGTAGCGTCATTTATTCTTCCATGGAATACTAGCCTCTTCTGATGATCAAATAAGAACGGGTCAGGCGTGCAAGTCGCTCCATATGCTCTCGCGACCTTTTGTGTATCATCGATTAAATATGGAAAGTTTAACTCGTATTTTTCTGCGAACTTGACCATATTATCGAATCCCTCGTCTTGATAGTTAGAATCATTGCTGTTAATTCCTACTAGCTTCAATTCCGATGTGGCAAAACTATTCTGTAAATTTATTAGATCGTTGATGCACGCCTTCACGTATGGACAATGGTTACATATGAAAACAACAAGGGCACATTCACAATTGAAATCTTCAAGTGAATACATTTTACCATCTACGCCTTTTAGTTGAAACGGTGGAGCCTTTTCATTAGTTTTCAAAACTTGATTTGAAAGTGTCTTAGCCACGAATATGCTCCTGAGAATAGGTTATTAAATCATGCTTTGCCTAAAAATTAAATGTAAAGCTCTACTGACAGGTACTTGCATTGTTTTCCTTGCCCGTTGCTTGCCTGTCGCATGCAAATGATTTCCTCCAGCTACGTTTCATAGTAACACGAGACAAATAATGAATGCCTGTACTTTTGTATCGATCTAACTTGTGAGTAATAGAATTTCGGTAAAAATTGTTGGCAATTCGGACAACTTATAAGTATGGTCAGAATGGAAATTGCTAGAACTTCAAATAATATGGGTTGCTCTTTTAATTATCGTCTTCGGATTCGACATTAAAATCATATTAGAGAATAGTTACCTATCAATGTAACCTATGTTGCATACTAATGTTGAATCAATAATTTTATAATAAAATATTCTTCACTAATCATTACACGATATCATTAGATACCTATTAATACAATAAAATACGCCATGGAGCTATCACTTACGGAAAAGACAAACATGACAGGACATTCAGATCAAAAAACAAGTTTCTTTAATAAGGTTGTAGTCATAGGGTTAGGTCAACTTGGCTTACCTGTAGCAAGATTTGTAAAGGAAAAAGGATTTGACGTTTATGGCTATGATATTAATGCTTTCACGATGGATCGTGCCGAGACAGAATTTGGCATAAAGAAGATAACTGACTTTTCAGACATTGACGTGTTTATAATTTGTGTATCAACTCATAAACCTGATGATATATTTGCACCATATGTTGACGGATTATATTCGGTGGTACACAAGATATCAAGTGAGGCAAAAAATGGCAGTCTTCTTTCAATAGAAAGTACAATCCCTAGTGGAACCTCACGAAAAGTGTTTGAGCTGTTGGATCACAGACTTCACGTGGTTCACGCTCCTCATAGATGGTATGCCCTCGATGAGGATACCCATGGGGTAAATCAGCTAAGAGTGATTGGGGGTGTATGTGAATGTTGTTTACGTACTGGTATCAGATTCTATGATTCTAATTCAAGCAATTCTCGAATTGCCCAAGATTTCATGGGAGGCTTTGAAGCCGATCTAAAGATGAAGATTGAAACTATGGGAATACCTATGCATCCTGTTTCTAACGTAGAACTAGCTGAATTGACAAAAATAATTGAAAATGCAGATAGGTATCTACAAATTGCATTTGCAGAGGAACTGTACCTTTACTGTCAAGCAAATCACATCAATTTTCCGGAGTTGAAGGATGCGCTCAATACAAAATGGAATGTGAATATACTTGAACCTAGAGAGGGAATAGGTGGCCACTGCGTTCCGAAAGATACAAAGATGTTCTTAGATTCGTCTAGAGGCATCAAGAGTAAAATTTTGCAAGCGAGCACTAAATGTGGATCAGGATTATAGAAGATTTAGACAGATAAGAGACAAGCAGTATCAATCTGACTCTCCGATAAACGATAAACAAATCTTATCCAGCTGAAAAACCTTCGTTAAAACCAGACCATCACACGAATGGTTTTTTGAAAATAACTGATTCTATGATGATTAGACCATATTCCTCGATTTCACAACCGTCCTGGATTTAGTTTTAAATATTCTATAATTATCCTTAATGTTATGTCGGTCCACGAATCATCAAGGAAAGAGCGAATTGAAAAAATTGAGACCACGTCCACGTTATATCTTAATTTTTCATTTTACAAAATAGATCCCAAATGGAGATGGCTTAATGACATTGGTAAGGAGGAAGCTGCTAAAGAGTTTGCTATGCTAATCGAAACTGCCAGAACGAAAATGAAAGTAGAGACATATTCTACTATGGGACTTCGAAAGGAATCTGAATTTATGATATGGATGATCTCAGACACCGTTGAAAAAATGCAAATATTGACTTCAAAGATTTACTCTACAGTAATTGGAAAATATATTGATATTTCAGAGTTATATTTATCGGCAGCAAGGCCTTCGGCTTATTCTAGTATCCTTACTCCAGCATTTATGACTGATAACAAACCCCTGAAGTATAATGTTGTGTACCCATTTATTAAATCGAGGGAATGGTATCTGTTACCTTTTGAAGAACGTAAGAAGATGATGGATGAACACATTGCAGTAGGAAGAAAATTTCCGCAAATCCGACTTAATACTTCGTACTCGTTTGGCTTAAGTGATCAGGATTTCATGTTGGCATTTGAGACTGAAAATTTGAAGGATTTTCAAGATCTGATCGTAAAGCTTCGTGAAACTGAAGTAAGCAGGTATGTTGTTAAAGACACGCCGATGATAGTTTGTGTTTATAAAGACGTTGAGGCCATTATCAAGAGTCTGGGTTGAAGAATGTTGGCAGCGCTTAAGGAATGGGGTATAGTTTGTAGGGCACTTGAGGATGGAAGACAGGTATTATTGCTTCGAAAAGGCGGAGTTTTGGAATACAGACAAGGATTTGAAATCAAACATGAGTCTTTTTGGCTCTATCCTACCTCGGAACATCAATCAAGGGAATTTATTCAACCTGATTACGTGGAAAAAATGGACGAATTACTTGATGGCAATTCAAGTAATCATGTAAGAATAAAATCTTACGCAAAGGTTGAGCGAATTTACGAAATAAGAAATGAATCATTTCTTCCCATGCTCCGGCGATATCATATTTGGAATGATAAATACGTACAGATGCGAATGAATTATAACCCGACCAAACCTCTTAATGCACTACTTCTTCGTGTTTACAAACTTGACCGGCCTATAAGTCTTGAAATCATGCCTGAATGGTCTGGTTGCAAATCATGGATTAACATAGAAATGACTGAATATGTAAGATTTCTTGAGAATAAGGGGGATATCAATAAATTAGAATCGCTGAAACCTGTCTTCATTGACTCTCAATTTAAGAGTATTACAGACGAAATTAATGAGGTTTGCGGATAGATGAAATATAGAAAACTCGGGAAAAGTGGGATTGATGTTAGTGAAATAGGATTTGGGGCCTGGACCATAGGTCTGGATTGGTGGGGAAGAAAGATAGATGACGAAGAAGCAACGAAGCTGCTAAAGCGGGCACATGATTTAGGTATTACATTCTACGATACTGCGGATATGTATGGGAAGGGAAGGAGCGAAAAACTGATAGGCGAGACATTCAAGGGTATGAGAAATGAAATAGTCTATTCAACAAAATGGGGATATGATTTTTATAATGTGGAACAAGTTGGCCACAACGAATTACCACAATTACATGATTCAACTTTTATTAACCTTTCACTAAGGCGTAGTCTAGAACGCCTTCAAACGGAGTATGTGGATGTTTATAGTCTTCACAATCCCAAGATGCATGCTATAGAAAATCTAGATCTCTTCTCTTCTATAGAAAAGCACATGAAAGATGGAACGATTAGAAGTCATGGCGTAGCTCTTGGTCCCGCGATTGGTTGGGAAAATGAGGGAATGTTAGCCATTAGGGAAAGAAGCATAACCTGTCTGCAAACTGTTTACAATATTCTCGAGCAAGATCCAGGCAACACCTTTTTGAAGGAAGCTGAAAAATGTAACGTAGGAGTGATGACACGAGTTCCTGATGCGTCCGGCGTTCTTACAGGAAAAGTTAACGAGAATACAGTATTCGATAAGAACGACCACCGCAACAGTAGAAAAAGAGAATGGATTATTGGAGCGCTAGGGAAAGTTCAAAAATTGAAGTCTATCGCTGATGAAAAGGGTTGGGATGTGACTGAGCTCGCTATAAAGTTCATTCTTTCACAAAAACAGGTTTCAGTTGTCTTGCCTACAATCACTAGTATGGATGAATTAGAAAACTTCGCCAGCTTCTCCGATGGGAATTATCTTAACAGCACAGATCTCAAACGCATTTCTGACATGTATGTTAATAATTTCCATGTTAACGCTGTTCAACCAAGCCAGTTATAGTAAAATCTGTTGTACTTGTCAAATGTTCCACTCACTATTCGCCTCCGGACTTGCTCTGACATGCAAAACAAGCGGACATAATTTTCAATCTAGAAAGATACTCGTGTTCAAGAGACGATTCTTCATTAGACTTTCATCTCTAAATTAGTGGGAGCACTCATTCAAGACTGGGTAGTGAAATTCCGCCGTGTCAACCTGTTCTACCGTATCTTGAAAGATGAGAACGGTGTTATGAAACATTATTAGGAAATTTGACTCACAGCTGTTATTAACCCCTTCATATTTATTTGAAGTGTATGTTACCGAAAATGATTGTAGTAGTTTCGTTGTTTGCTTTAATCGTGGTTCTTACAATAATTCCAGTAACTAACGTAAGCGGTATAGGAAATAGATGCCCAACTGTTTGGCAAAGGTCCGAAGGAGTTCATTTGTGTATAGGGACAGATGCTAATGACCATATAGATGGAAGCAAAGCACCTGATATAGTCATAGGTCTGGCAGGCGATGACTTGTTAAGAGGAGGCCCTGATAGTGACGTTCTGCAAGCAGGATTTGATGACGACAAGGTATATGGCAATTCTGGAGACGATAACATGCAAGGAGGTCCAGGTCTGGATCAATTGTATGGCGATAGTGGAGACGATATTGTATTTGGGGGATTTGACGATGACTTCCTGGTAGCTGGAGACGGTAACGATGAAATGTATGGTGGAGACGGTGATGATGTATTACAGGGCGGGCCTGGAGCAGACTACTTTGACTGTGGAGGTGGTTTCGACATAGTTATAGGCTTTGATCCCCAGAAAGGAGATACCAACGCTAACAATTGCGAAGATGTGATTCAACAACTTTAAAAATTGTTAGAATAGATGTCTGTAGGCTAGTGCATATTCTGACAAATCCTTTATATTTTCAGTCGGACTAAAGGCCAAATGATATGAGAAATAGATCGACATATGTACTATTGACTATGTATTTGATCCACTCCTACAAATGGTGCGCAATGAAATTCACTGAATATTGCAAGAGGTTATAGAAATATACGCACTACCAAGATACCGTAATTAAGTACCTTTCTATTGTACCTAAGTCATGATATAGCAGTACATTACTGAATCCAAATATACTCATTACCATTCTAGTCTTGTGAGTAGCGATAGCAGAGTGTATACTAGAATTGTATTAGTTTTTGTAGTCAATAGTTTGATCCTTCTTTCCGTGCTATCTACTTCTTTATCACACTCTGCCAACGCAATAGGACTCCAAGATAATGTAAAAGAACAAACTGACCTAATCAACTCCGAGTCACAGCCGGATAACGCCGATCCCTTCAAGCCCAAGGATCTAAAAGAGAAAGTAAACCTTGCAAATACTTCATTATTAGACAAACACAAGGACAGTAAAGAAAAGAATACCTCGATCAAAGTCAGAAATAATCAATGCGACAAAGATAAGGCATGTTCCGATACCCCGAAGTTATTGGACAAGGATATGAGTGCTGACAACAAGGAGAGAGAGCAAAAGGTTACGAGCGGTACCGAAGGGAACAATAAGAATCATTTTGAACTCCCAATCGATATACCATTTCCTTAGATGTCTAGACCTCAGAATTGGAAGCAAAATACAATATTAGAATTGACTGATTCGCTTTTATGGGAGTTAAAAAACAAATATGAATCACAGGAAATGTTTAAAGATCGGAAGTTGATGTTAGATTCGCCTTCCTAATAGCATATCAAAACCGATGAGAAAAGCTTCAACTTTTTTCTACTTGGATAATTCTGGAATTCCCATTGAATCAATGTGTTTACAACTCGACCCAAAGTCAGAACATTGTGAAAAAGATCATTCGTTAGTTATTGTTTACAGACGAGAAAAAATAAGTGGATTGAGAAATTTCAAAAGATCCATTGCTAGGATCCTTTTATCTTGACGCAGCATTTTGAACTTGAAAGGGGCACGAAGAAATAATCAGAATTCCACACCTTGATATTCATGGTTATACCATAAACATAGCCACCAAAATGACATCTCTATCCCAGCCCCATCATGTAATTATCGGGGTGCTCGTGTATAATGCTAGAGGCAATCACAATAAGAACCACTTTCGACTATTACACGCTAGTCCTGCGATTTGGAACTATGTTAGTGACAATACGGGTAGAATCTATAGATTGTATACTAATAGCCCGATAAATGATGTTTCTCCAATTTAGAATACACTAGGAAGGCTTGCATTTATGATCAAGATTTTGTATCAGGGTAGAAATCTTTACATAACATCTCATAAAATGACCAAAATATCAAGCAAGATAACCTTTATAATTCCGTACTTTAGGAAATTAAACAATTGACCTTTAGGGGATCTCTTTCTAAAACCTTTTTCCTATATTTCCTAGGATTACTAACTTGCGCTTTATTGTCTTCTGCTAATGGCGAGGACGATGTGGCGTATGCAATATGGATAAAGATCACATCTCCACTCACCGGTCAGCAAGTGCCTATGGGAGAGCTTATGATTTCTGGAGAGTCTTCCGATAACGGAACCTCCGAATGTCAAGTATATGTCGATTGGAATAACGAGAAGCCATATCAGCGGGCAATTCCTACTGGACTTGGCAGTAGTCAGGACTTCTCTAACTGGACTTTCACCTACAATTCTAGTTATCACCTAATACAGGAGGGAATCAACGACCTTACTTCAAAGCTTACGTGTCTTGGTTCGCCTTCCAATCCGCTTGCTATGAATAAGTGGTATAGCATTAATGTAACCGGAGTCAACTCTCAGGGGTCTGATGCAGTTCAGCTCCCTCTCCCAATACAGCCGTCTATTCAGAATGGGAAGACAAACTTGTTAAATGAGTCGACATCTAATGGAATTCAAATAAACATGCAAGTGGAGGAGAACCCCATTTCCTTAGGGGCAAGACAATCCCTCACGGTGGAAGCTATTGATACAAGTACTGGTTTGAAGGATAGCGACGCGGAGATTTTCGCTACAGTCGCCGATCCTTCAGGATCTATAATTAAACAATTTGACACGACGGATGGAGATCTTACTAGATCGTTTAGAGTAGATACATCGGGTACATTTAAGGTAACGGCCGAGGTACAGTCAGAAACAGGTTCTCTTACCAAGTCTATCACCTTCGAGGTTCAGTAGTTGTCCCAGAGATACCTTTGGTTTGTGAGAATCATTAAATCGGGCTAACAAGAAGTTGCTCAATTCTGAGAATTGATCGATAATGAATCCGTCCAAAAATATTCGGAATAACCATATTAAACATCATTGAATTCCATTTTCGTTTCTGACAAGTCGAAATCTCATCTCAGGGGATGTAAGAGTCTGCAAACATGTCCACCCAAAGATGACGCACAGAATTTTTATCCCAGTTTCGGGAACTTGAAATACTGAGAAATAGAACCTTTTTTGTTACGTTTTATGGTAAAATTTTCTCAACGCAATTTCACGCACCTGATTAACCGTAAGAAGTTACTAATAACTTTCCGAGTATGGAATATGTGTCTTAACGTTTTGCTATTATTGACAAGTTGATGCTGGCTCTAATTTAAAACCTTTGTAGACCTGAATAGAAGCGACTTGGTTCTGACAGACTTTTTCTCAAGACATCACAACACTCTAACCTTGGAAATTCCAAAGAAATGGAAGTTTTGTGTGATTGAAACAACTAGACAAAACCTTAGAGTGCGAAGTGCGGGATTTGAACCCGCGATCCCGAGCTTGGGAAGCTCGTACCTTAACCAGGCTGGGCTAACTTCGCGCGAAGCGAAATGTTTACAAATTTAATAAGAATCTTTGTTTATCAAAAATGACTTTGATGAGTTAAGAGGGTTAATTGTCCCCAAATAATCTAATTTTCTATGAAGTACTTTACTCTCTCTTTCTTAAATTCCCTTGAGCTAAAAAGTATCTTGTATTCACTCATTCCAGTATGACGAGACATCTCGGACGCAATGTTCTCTGCTGCTTCTATCGTTCTTGCATGAATCATGCTGAACAAATTGAATGGCCAGTCCGGGTATATTGGCCTTCTGTAACAATGGCTAACCTGAGGAAATAATGCAAGTTTGTATCCCACCTCGTCGACTTTGTCTTGCGGCACCTTCCAAACCACCATCCCATTCGCGGTAAAACCAACATCTCTATGTCTTAATATAGCTGCGAATCGTCTCATTATCCCAGAGATTTGGTATTGGTTTGCCCTTTCAAAAAGTTCTTGAATTGACATACCAAGATTTCTGGCTGGTTCGTTAAATGGTTCCGAAACTATCATGAGATCTTTTTGAAGTTCTCTTATGAAACACTTATCTTCCGCAGAGATTTCGAATTTCTTTGGCTCCACCTGTTTTACATCCTTCTCTGGAAGTGGTTTTTTTGGATCATCATTAACCATATCCAACCTGACCCCTATTTTGTAAAGTTTCAACGTGGGTAATAATCTATATTTAACGACGCCATCAAGAACAGAAAGATTATCGAGATCCCTCTTCATATCACTCCCAGGAGGAACAGCCATAGTAAACCACATGTTGAATTCGTGATTACGTTCATAGTTATGACTCACTCCTGGATGTTTGTTCACTTCCTGTGCCACAGAGTCGAGCTTGTCTGGTTCAACTGCAAATGCTATCAAAGCACTCTTGTAACCTAGATTTCGGGTATCGAATATTGCGTTAATTTGTCGGATTATCCCATTTTTCTTCAGATTAGAAATTCTTCGCATGACTTCATTTTCAGATATTCCAAGATGTTTTCCGATTTCCAGAAATGGTTGTTGTACAAAGGGAAAAACCCATTGAATTTCATTCAAGAGTTCCTTATCTACAGAATCTATTTGTTGTTCTCCTAATTGCATCGAAGGTAAGACTGATTGATACATATATGTTAAATACTTATCCCGCAGATAGCGTAATAACTAAAGTTATTCTCAACGACATTTTAATCGATACTATTTAGCCAAATCTGATCGTATGAATCCATCTGGAGTTTATGATGTCTCTATGCATGGCAGATATATAAGACAAACATATAATTTCGTAATAAGTATTACAAGATAACCGAAAAGATAATTGCAAAGTAGAAAAGTGGCATTTCAAGGAGAGCATGGAGCATATAGCGAAATTGCAGCGTTAAAAGTATTTCCAGATTTAGAATTGATTCCAAAAAAACTATTTCAAGACGTATTTGAAGCTTTGAATAATCGAACTGCGGACTATGCAGTAGTACCAATTGAAAATTCCATTGAAGGCAGTGTGAATGAAATTTATGATCTGTTATTGGATACTCAAAAGAAAGTTTCGGGTGAAATTTTTCTCCGCATAAATCATTGCTTAATTGCGAATTTTCGACATATACCACGAATTACGAAGGTATATTCACATTCTCAGGCGATTGCACAATGTAGGAATTACCTCAGAAACAAAAATCTTGAACCAATTCCGACTTACGACACTGCCGGAGCAGTCAGAATGATAAAAGAGAAGGCAATTCTAGATGCTGCAGGAATTGCAAGTAGAAGAGCGGCTGAAATCTATGGTATGGAGATACTGGAAGAAGGGATCGAGGACAAGAAGAACAATTTCACAAGATTCCTGATACTTTCTGATGATGAGACCAAACCGACCGGAAGAGATAGAACATCTTTCATTTTTCGTCTTCAGCACAAACCTGGAGCATTATTCTCTATATTACGAGAGTTTGCAGCTCGACAGATTAATCTTACCAAGATAGAATCTCGTCCAACGAAAGAAAAACCATGGGAATACTATTTTTATGTCGATATAGAAGGTCATTGTGATGATATAAATATTAAAGACGGGATTAATTCGATACTCAGTAGAAGTACATCTCTGAATATCTTGGGATCATATAAGCAAGGAACTATGGGTTGATCATCTTGTTCTGTACTAACTATTTTATCTTATCTTATCTTGGATCTTATTCCCAAGCCAGATACTATTATCCCTGTTATAATTAACATCATCGCAGCCCCTAGTGCAAGGGGACTGGCTTTAGTATCTGCACTTCCCATGATATTCAATGAAGATGTACCAATGTTCTTAATCTCGAATCTGAATTCTCCAGATTTATTAGCAACTAGATCGTAATTGAAGTATGTCATATTTTTAACTGATAAAATTATCTCTTTGTCAGGTCCATATACTGCGAAATCAAATCTTGAACCATTTATAGTAATTTTCGCCTTACTCCCGCTGTTCATAATTGGAGTTAGAATATCTGTCGCATTAGTTTTCACACTACCATCTAATGACGCAGCCCTCGGTATATTTGAGTCGTATATTGATAACGTTCCTATAATTACAAATACTATGCCTGAAATTATCAAAATATAGAACGTTTTTTCACGCGACATTGGAATGTCCCATATAGGTTCCTAATTAATGTATTCAAATAAAAACATATTTCATTCTAATTAGTCGCGAGCTTTTCAGGAATTATAATTTTAATATTGAATCGATAATCCTAAAAAAACCAGGTTGTCTTGAGACCGAGTCTATGGAGTGTATCTAGCGAACGGTCTTTTCTTGAACGCCTCGGACAATAAGAATACTAATGACCTGCACATTCATGCTACATATGAGATTCTTTCTCGAAAATGTCTGTGTCTCGTATAACTTTGCGTAACATATCCACAGGTTTTGATAGCCTGTTCGTTACCTTAAATTATGTGCAATCTCTTCGCACATGACTCATGATAGTAACTCCTGCCGTGACCACAGCTTACGATACTATCATCCGAAGTAAACTCAATATCGCAAAAATGACATCTACCGTCTTGCTTACGTTTGATGATAGAATAAATTCTACCCCTTGTGTAGGGATTGGAAGTATCAATTATAGCGTTTGGGGCCATAACATGCATCTAATGAACTGTCTTGCATATAAGTTACTATGGAAACTATGTTTGCTGATATGAATATATAATCCAATCAGTTCTTCAAACCCTTGGCTGCGTTTTACCTCTCAATACTCTATTCAGTCATAAAACAGAAAACAATCTATCTCTTGCACTATCACTATCTTTATGGGTCGAAATGTTTGTCAACAAATTCTACATTAGATCAATACCATGAAGTAATAAATACTACATGATACTGCATATTTTTGGACCTTTGGCCTAGGGCCTTTGGGGAAACCAATGTCCAACAACTACAATGAACCGCTTGATAATACACAGTTTTTGAAAATAATTAATGAGATTAAACAGAATCAAAGTGGTTCCTGCATGGCTCTAACAGATATGGATTGATCACCTTACGATATCGGAAGTGGAAACTTAATGTTTGGAGGATGGCGGGTACATGTCCAATCTTTTGTCCATCCAGAGGCCGATGCGGGCGAAGTTATTGAAGGATGGGACTGCTTGTTGAATCGTGGGATAACCTCTAGAATTATTATTTCTATCTTTATTTGGCAATGCCGTGTTGGACAATCTTGATTCTCGATTAAAGGATGAGGAACCCGAGATTTTGGAATTGCTGAGGCTGTGTTATTGGGTTCATAAATGTAGTTGCTTGCATAATATGGGAAAACTGGATCCCTCATTTGTTTATAAAATGGAAGAGATAAAGCAACAATTAGGAAGCGGGATCCGTAAAGCAGCTGAAAATTATCAATTACCCGTAACCGTTGATGCTGCGCATAATTTCCAAGACTATAATAAAAAAATTCATCAGATATTGTACATAATATCACAAAAAAATCTCCTATAGGTTTTGCAGATTTCTTATTTCAGGTCAGGGTATCTGTTTCCAGCTATGTGTCCGAATTTCTATTTTATGCGATATCAGCAAGTTTAGGTTTCCATCTAGTGTTTAGAAAGAAAGATTCCAGTAAGTCCCCAGATGTGTACATTAACCAAGTTCCGGCGGATGTTAAAACAATAATTGACAAAATTGAATTCCAAACTAAAATTGAGAAGGACTTAGAATTTGAAGTCCTAGGATCAATAAAGCGAATAAAATTAATTCAAGATATAAATTCCGGAATTAATCAGGGTGCAAGAATTATTTTACTAAATGCTACTACTCAATCTTTAGGATATGCCATAGACATGTACGCAATATCAAACAAAATTGATCTATGCATGAAAGACGCAATAGACAATTCTATTAGATTGGCCAATACAGGATCTAAAGATTTCGTTCCAGTCTTGGTATTTGCAGCATGTATTGATTATGACAGAGAGTACAGATTATCAGCTTTGACGGTCAGATGTCCTATAAAAAACGAAATGGGCAGGTATATAGTAGATATTTCAAGGATTCCAAATTAGCGGACGTAAAATCAAAAATCATCCGTTTGTCTTGGTAATATTGCACATACGTTTCCATAAGCTTAATTCAGACATTGAACCTGGACTATTCCAGGAATTACCAAGGATTACTTTTTATGGCGATCAAGCTCTCACTGATACAAGATGTCAGATGATAACGAAAATGATTCACTGGAGGATACAGACAGCCAAGACTTTCAAAATACGCCAGAGTTATCATCCGATTCTGAAAATAAAAAATTCTTGAAGGAAGTTAATGATTTACTTAAAAGTCAGCCAGGAAACAATCAAGATGTTGACGAGATTCTGCGCTCTGTGAAGGACCCGCTAACATCTCTCAAAGATTCTGTTGGAGCTACTAATCTATCGAGTTTTGGAGCAAACAATGCTATCAAGGACCCACTAACATCTCTCAAAGATTTTGTTGGAGTCTACTAATCTATCGAGTTTTGGAGCAAACAATGCTATCAAGGACTCACTAAGCTCCCTGAAGGACCCACTAACATCTCTCAAAGATTTTGTTGGAGCTACTAATCTATCGAGTTTTGGAGCAAACAATGCTATCAAGGACTCACTAAGCTCCCTGAAGGACCCACTAACATCTCTCAAAGATTTTGTTGGAGCTACTGAATCTATCGAGTTTCCCAGCTCCGACCATGCCTGAGCTAAGTACCTTTTCATCAGGTTTATCCCCACGTAGTCCTGTACAGGAGGATTATAGAATTGATCCTGATGTCGAATCTCAAAAAATAGCCAAGGGATTACATAGCATCGTACTTTTCGAACTTTTCCCTATGGAAAGAAAAGAAAATTTCTCTCATTTCATGAGTGAAAAGTATGGGAAAGATTTTGATATTTCCAGAATATCTGAACAAGAGTATTTCTTAACAGAGTTGGAACTTTCCATGTTTCCTTCTTCAGTGGAAAAGGCCGAACTGTATTTGTCAAGAGTCCTAGATCAACACCTGAGTGCTGTACTTATCTTCAAGATTAAAGATATATCCAGTAACCACCCCGGAAACAACAATGTTAAAACACTTAGAGTATTAAAAGACGAGATAGAACATATTCGCAAGCAATTTGAAAGCAACTTGCCTATCGAATTTCATGGGTTTTATTTCAATAACGAATTGAATGTCTCCTGTTTTGGACTACCGTGTTTGTATGTCCACGACGCCAGCTCATTAGCTCATCACTTGCAAGAAAGAGACTCCAACGATATTTTGAGATTACCCGGGCCCATACTAAGTGACAGTCCCAGGGGTAGAGCAGAGGGGTTGTTAAGGAACTTTAATGTAATAAAAACAGATCATGAAGAATATTCACTTCTTAACGATATAGGAATTTTTGAAAACGATTTGTTAGGTGTCATAGACGAAAAACTAATTGTTTCATCCGGAAAAAACTGCGTGTTTCCAAATGATAGAGAGGTTCATCCAACCTACACAGGACTTTTCTTTGGAAATCGCAATAAAGCATTATCGGAGGAAAGTATTGCTACTCAATTCATACTCGAGTTATCATCTATGCTATCTAAAGTAGTTCTTATGTTAAAGCTTGAGCTTGATGTGGAGATAATGCAAATTCCAGACCTTAAGACCGAACAGGATGAATCTCAAATCAGAAAATCGAGGGAACATCTTAAGAAATTACGAATTATGACAGATAGTTTAGATGAGAGAAACTATAGATTCAAAACAAGAGTAGTACAGAAACTATCGAAACAAACATGTTTCTCAAACGAAGAAACCATAGTTGGATATGGTGGAGGATGGCATAATAGAAACAATTCAATTTCAAATTTCTTTAAGGATATGATATCAGATATATCCACTAATGTTAATGAAATGATTAAAAGTAAACAATCTAAAATTGATAACCAAATTGCATTGCTCACAAATGACTTGCAAGTTGCAGAAACTAAACCTTGTTGTTGGATAAACTAACAATAGTTGACTACTCCAGATTTAAGAAATTTGCGACGATTTTGTACAATAGGATACTATCTGAACTGGATGAAACTTCTTTAGATTCATGTGTTTTTTCAAATATAGGTGATATAACTAGCGGCTCGACACATATCATGAAGTTTTTCCAAGAAATAAATGCCATTGATGATTCCAAATTTGTAGATTACCACAAACTTAGAACGATCAAAAATAAGAAAAACTTGTTGTTATTGGATGATTTTGTAGGTTCAGGCAATACGTTTGTAAGGTGGCATAATCAGAATAGTGTGAATATTAGCGGCTATTCAAAAGTAATGTACTGTGTACTAACGGCCTTTGAAAGGGGTATTGAAAAGATTCAGAATGTATCAAAGTTAAGGACAATTTTTGGCTACCAGTTTGAATCTACTGCTATGATAACGAATAGAAGCGACATATCTCCGAATGACAAGCAACGAATATCTCAATTGATTAATAAGTACAAGGCTAATGTGCCAAAAGGATATCAATGGGGTTATGATGAATGTCAACTACTGATTTCATTCGAAAATAATATGCCAAATAATTCTATTGGTATTTTATGGTCTGACTTTAATTGGATTCCGTTAGTCAAAAGGAAATAAATGTTACTCTTCGTGTTGATATTGAAGATAGATCCAAAACTTGCTGCTTCGAAGCGAACTCAATTACGTGAGAATACTGTGAGCTAACGATATAAAGTAGTATTCTTACCTACATCAGATCAACATCATGCGGTTGACTCTCAATATAACCAGCAGGTGTTATTTTCACAAATTCAGCGTTCATCTGCATTTGATGTATGTCCTTAGCCCCGCAGTAACTTAAACCAGACCGAAGGCCGCCGACAAGTTGTTTTATAATGTCAGTGACGCTGCCCTTATATGGAACCATGGCTTCTACTCCCTCTGGGATGTAGTCATTAGGATCTTCTGCATCGATTACTTCGGCCCCTTCTTCTCGATATTTTCTTCCCAAAGAAGCATAAAATGATGCCATGCCCCTGTACATCTTGAATTTTTTCCCATGTCTTACTATGGTCTTGCCTGGACTTTCATCTGTTCCTCCAAATATGCTTCCAACCATTACAGAGGATGCACCAGCAGCAAGTGCCTTAATAGCATCTCCAGACGTCCTTATTCCACCATCCGAAATAACAGGTATATTGAATTCGTTAGCAACTTTAACAGTATCAATAACAGCTGTTAATTGAGGGACACCTGATCCTGTGACTATGCGAGTTATACAAATCGAACCAGAACCAACTCCTACTTTTACGGCATCTACTCCAGCATTGATTAAATCCCTTGCACCTTCCCCAGTCGCAACATTTCCAGCAATTAGTTCGCATTTTGGAAATGCCTTTTTTATCATTTCTACTGTATTTATAGCGTTATTACTGTGGCCATGTGCGATGTCAACTACGATGACATCAGCACCCCCTTCAAGAAGTGCCTCAGCCCTCTCCAGATAATCGCCCTTTACACCGACCGCGGCTCCAACTAGTAATCTACCCTTCTTGTCCTTGGACGCTAACGGAAACCTTTCCATCTTCAAGATGTCTTTACTGGTAATAAGACCAATTATCTTTTTTGAAATATCCACTACGGGAAGTTTTTCAATTCGATGTTTATGCAAGATTTCTTTTGCTTCTTCAATAGTTATTCCAGTTTTGACGGTGACAACATCTTTTGTCATGACTTCAGTGATGTTTGTATTCATGTTGTCCAGAAACATTATGTCACGGCGGGTTATAATTCCCGCAAGTTCTCCATTGTTCTCTTTCATCACAAGCAAGCCCGAGACCCCGCAGTCTTGCATCATTTTTCTAGCATCTAATGCAGTCTTATCTGACGAAATCGTGTATGGTTGTTCTATAATTACAGATTCGGATCTTTTTACTTTAAGTACTTCGTCGACTTGATCTTCAATTGTCATGAACCTATGAATAACACCTATTCCCCCTTCTCGCGCTAATGCAATAGCCATACTGGATTCAGTCACAGTGTCCATATTTGCGCTGACTAGCGGAATATTCAATGTAATATTACTCGACAGTCGAGTTTTCAGTTGAGTTTGAGACCTAGAAATTATAGGTGATCTTTTAGGAATCAGAAGAACATCGTCAAAAGTTAATCCTTCTCTTATAGCCAATATTTCCTTAATTTATAGACATTTTTAGGGATTATAAGCCTTTTTGTCACAGATCTTCAGGTGAGGCAGTGCAGTCAAACTTAATAAATAACTATAAGCTGAATCAGGATCAAAACGAAGAAAATTTTAGTTTATCTATTATAGTGGAGGGCAATACCGAAAGAGCTTTCAATGCTAATTTAATTTCTTTAACATTGTGTGTGCGAATGATTGATGCGCCTTTTAAAAAACATAGTAATTCGAAAACTACTGATGGAATAATCCTCTCATCGGCATTAAGATGCAAGACATGACCTATGAATGATTTATTTGACACCGAGATACACACTGGTTTAGAAAGAGTATCCAGTTTTTCCAGGTCAGATATGATTTCCAAGTCCCTTTGATACCATTCACGTTTTGTAATTTTTGTAAAAAAAGGATTTTTCCCATTCTTCCTAAAGAACCCAATTGAAGGATCGACAATAATATTCTCATCTGAGATCAACTTCAAATTGGCAATTTCGATACTTTTCCTTAATAAACCAATAGTTTCCTGGACATTACCAAAGTTACATCGTGGACGCCCATTACCAAAAGCCCCAATTATTATCGGAAGTCCTGATTGCGATACGACGTCGACCATTTTCTTGTCATGAAGACCGCTGATATCGTTGATGAGATCAGCTCCCAATTCAATAGATAACTTGGCTACCGCAGCTCGTGGCGTATCTATAGATACTGGTAAATTTGTAGCTCGCTTCACAGCTTCAATTGCGCTTCTCATTCTTTCTCCCTCTACCCTTGCGGATATCATTGTATCAAGATAAGGCGCTGTAGACATTGTGCCTATGTCTATAATATCTGCACCTTCTAATTCCAATTCCTTTGCACGCTTCGATATCGATTCTGAATCTATTGCTATAGACTTTTTGTGGAATGATTCTGGGCTAGCATTTAGAATCCCCATTATCTTGACTTGACCTCTCTTATGGATTTCTACATTTTTTAGCAAGATCAATAAGCGAACAAATATTCCATCGTTTTTTAACCCTTTTGAGTCAGTCGGAAGATTACCGTATCCTGTAGTGTTAGTCAAAAGAGAATATCGTCTGCCAATTGAGGAGATATGCGTGAAGTTGTGTTGATTATTGACATCAAATAGTTTGGACAAAATAGTTTTAATAGATATTTTGTGCTTCTATATGTGTGTGGGCTCTGAAAGAGATGTTTACTTCTGCTTAGACGGGGATTTTGAATGACAAGGACTCTTGACAGAACTCATACGGTGTTATCCTACGTAGAGGGTAGTCTGAAAAACGCAATAGTGAATGCCGGGAATAATAATAAGGAATGTGGATTCATTTTTTCGCTTCTAAACCCTCCTGTTCCTCTAGGAGGAAACATAGTTGGATTAGATATCTACGTAGACGAATTGCCTATTCATAAGAAATCAATCTTGATAGCAACTTCGGATGACTTGGTGAATGCCACTGTTTTATCAGAATCTAGGCCAATATCATTCAAACCATTTCAGAGTGCGAGATTTCTGATAATTGGTGTAGACCTTGATGAGGGCAAGAGGCACAAGATCGTCATATTGAGTAAGCTCGAGGGATTTGAACAGATCATAATACCATTCGCGTTCACCGACCATGTAGGTAATAAAAAAGAAAAAGTGCTTATTCCTACGAACGTGTCAGATGAGACGGACATATTCTCTACTGGAGAAGATACGATATTTAAGAACTTCACCACGCCTTTAATTCTATCTGGTCGGAAGGCTTACATAGTATGTTCCTCTAATGCTTCCCTTTCTGCCAATTGGACATGGATGGGAGCTAGATATGACAATGGCGGTCTTTACGTACCTCCAGCTAGAGCCTTCGGCAGAATAATTGTAGAAGTGTCAGTTGACGATGGGGTTCGTAAAAGATTGCCCAACTTTGTGGTTGCATCAAAACATGAGGGCGGTGTTCTCTATACACGCCATGAAGTAGCTGGAATAGAAGTTAAGAGAACTTTGTTCGTACCGATAAACAGTAAGGGATTTATCATGAAACTTGAATTTCATTTTAACAAGATTAGCGGTGACTTGGTAAGTCATATTCCAGATAACAAATTGTATTCCAAACGGAAGATACGCGTTCATTTTTTGATCGACGGGAATATAACGAGTTACGGACTAGCGGCGATCTCTCAGAGTAATGTTTCCAAGTATTATAAATCTGAGAATTGCTTACAAATTAGGACATTCGCGAAGAAGGATGTGGCGCACTATTTTGGAACTATCGGGGTAGCTCCCAAATCCTTGAAACCGTTTCGAATTCTTACAGATTCTTTTGATAACGATCTAGAGTTATCGTATGATCTGGAACTCGAAGAAGGGCTGACAAAGGAAATTGCACTAGTCGGTGTGGGTAGTTTTACCAGTCCACGAGATTGTTTAAATGAATTTAAATTTATGCGCGAAAACTATACGAAACTTTTTGACGATACGAGGAACCATTATATTCAATTTTCAGAAAATACGCTGAATGTTAGTTGTACTTCCAATTCAGATCTCCTGATAATTAAGCTGATTAAGGCGTTCGAAAAAGCAAAAAATAGCCTAGAATATTTGAAAGCTGACTATGATAAACTTGGACCTGGGATTAGTGCAGGTTTACCTCGATTTCCAAACTATTGGGCAAGAGACACGGGATGGTCATTAAGAGGATATTTGTCCCTGGGTGAATATGATTTTGCCTTCCAAGTTATTGAAAATTTTTTGAAACATCAAGCAAAATCTAATTCTAAGCAAGCCCTAAAAGGAGAACTTCCTATGATAATAAGTGGAAAATATTTTCTTCATAATACGACATACGGATCCGCAGATTCCACTTTCTTGTTTCCTTGGGCAATAAAGCAATACGTTTATGGAACAGGAGATCTAGCATACCTAAAACGAAGATGGAAGACAATTACGGATCTTATAAACTGGGGATTTTTGAAGGATGTTGATCAAGACGGACTGGCTGAACACGGTTTTTCTGGAACAGCTGATAAACTGCCAATCCAAGATTCCACATGGATGGATCATATCGACAGAAGAAAGAATGCGAATGATGTCCAAGGTTTGTTCTATGAAAGTTTGATGTCAGGAAGCGAGTTAGCGGGACTCGTCGGTGATCTAGTGAGTAAAAAGAAGTGGGATAAAGCGGCAGATAAATTAAAGTCAATAATAGATAAGGAATATTGGGAACCAAAAATTGGGTATTACTACGATACCATAAGAAGAGACGGATCTAAGGATGACAGCATTCGTCCCAATCCGTTGATATTGGTTTTGACAGGAGCTGTATCTGAAACTGAAAAAATTAGATCAGTACTAAACCGAGTCGAAGGAGAAGACTTGACCACATCTTGGGGAATTAGAACGTTAAGCTCCCTTGATCCTAAATACCATCCTTCTTTATACCACGATGGAGCTGTTTGGCCGCTTGTTACAGGATGGGCGGCCATTAGCGAAATCATGTCTTCAAGAACCGAAAAAGCTGTTCAATATCTCTCTTCCATGGCAGACCGAATTCTTTCTGAAAATGGAATGTTTGCTGAAACATACCGTGGGGATAGGCCCGAACCGTTCAATTCTTGCATACTTCAGGCCTGGTCCGTGGCAATGTATGTATACGCTTTTCGTGAACTAATGGTAGGGAGCAAAATGAATATGATTGACAATAAGGTGGAGATAAATCCGCAAATTCCGGAATCACTTAGGTCAAGCTCTATGCAGATAACTTTTGAGCAATACTTCCATACTCAAAATGGCAAGAAGAAAATTAAGATAGGAATTCAGCCTGACAGACAAAGAATAGTGGTAAATCGAATTGAAGGCTCTGGGAACATGCCAGATTTTTTGAGTAGTTCCTATTCCGTTAGCACAGAGTAGTCACGAACTATCTGAAAACTAACTCGACCTATTACGATAGATTCTTTTATCCACTCATCTATACATTAGATCATGATCGATTCGTGAAAGTGAGACTCGAAGATGGTATCGACGATCAATTGAAGGTCTTTACACATTTTTGTAATCATGACCTGTGAGTTGTCGTATTGTTGATGAGATTACTAACATACTATTCATTGCTAATTACAGATGATTACTGGGCAATGACTGAATGTGATATCAAATTTCAATGGTTTCTGTATGAATCAATACGTCTATCTGGATTAATGCCCATCTCGTGACATCATTCAGTAGTAAAAATAACAAATATTAACTAAATTCGGCCTTAATTAGTAAAAGTTAACAATTTTACTATGCAAACAAAATGTTTAAAGAGATCCATACTGTATACGTTGCTGGATAAAGAAAAAATTTAGCCGTTTCTGGATTTTCATCATGTCACTTAATCTATGTTGATATATAACTATATTTGATATTGTATACGAATCAAAGTTTGCATACGATTTCAATATTCATAAGCAATTGCTATGAAAGAATGAATAGTACAATGACGATCCCCATAGAATGCAATTCATGGACAGAATTCGCTTTTTGTAGTGCCTATGAACGATTAGCATGATTTAAATTGATTCGTTCATTCCAATTTTATGGTATAATAATGCAAGAGGAATGCTGAATTAGATGATAACAATCGGGGTGAATATATCAAATTGATATCAATCGACGAAGAAACAATTTTTTCTGTAATAGCGACAGCAAAACCCGGTTCAGTCGCTCTATCTGGTCCTGATGCTCTCATGCACAAAATTCAGAAATCTGCTGAGAAAATCGCAGAATTATATCACATACCTGCTTACATAATTGGTGATAATTCTTGGGGTTCGTGTGACCTAAATACACACGCAGCTGAAGTAGTTGGCGCCGACATTTTGTTCAATATCGGCCACACAATTTCTATGAATTCATTTGGTGATAAAGTCGTGATGATTGATGCCTACGATGATATAAGTTTTGAAAATATTGCCACCAAATGTGCTATAGAGCTGAAGAGACAGAACATTCGCAACATTTCTCTAGTTACAAGCAGTCAACATCTATGTGCCATTGATCGAGTTAAGGAAATTTTCGAAGAACAGGGCTATAAGGTAATAATTGGAAGAGGAAAAGGGCAGCTAAATGAAGCCCAAGTGTTTGGATGCGAATTCTATCCGGCATATGATGTGCGAGATAGTGTTGATGCGTACATTTTTCTTGGTCAGAGTGTCTTCCATTCAGCAGGAATTGCAATTGCGACACAGAAACCAACGTTCATGCTTGATCCCTACTTTGAAGAGTTTTCTGACGTGAGCGATATTGCTATTAAACTTCAGAAAAAAGCAATATTAGCGGTCTATAAGTCGTTAGACGCGAATTCTATTGGCATCATTATCGGAATAAAAGAGGGACAATTCGCCCATCGCAAAGCTCTAAATCTTAAAAAAACTTTTGAAAATTTAGGAAAGTCTGTCCAACTCATTGTCATGAACGAAATAACTGATGAAAGAATTAGAATTTTCACTGGTATCGATGTCTTTGTACAAGTAGCATGTCCTAGAATTAGTACAGACAACCATTTTCATAAACCTATGTTATCTGTTCCCCAAGCACTATCTCTAATAAAGCTATTAAAGAAGGAGCCCGTAGAAAATTTTATGCAAATAAGTCATTGGCTCTGATATTTCGTTTTCATTTGTGAGCCGGTTACTTAGTCGAGCCCTGTTTCTGGTATTGTCATTTCAACTTCTTTTACTTCGAACGTATAATTAGTTAAATCTTATGCGGTAGCAGACTACCGGTACCACTCTAAATGCAATGCCCAATCTCTAACCCTACAAGATCAAACACGTAGACGTGCTAGCATGGATACGCCACCTTAGGGTTGCTCCCTCCCGGACCTCACCCATTTCGACGATACACAGTCATGTCTTCACCTTCGTGTAGCATGCTGTTCACATCCATCCGACACGGCGTGATATCATATCCGCAAGGTAAGTAGGAACTTTCCATCCAAAGATTTACCCAGCAGTTACTGATCCCAGCATAAAGCCGATTTCTGGTATGGGGTACGGCTAACACCCCGACCCTCCCTGCTACCGCACAATATTATATACTTATTCGCTATATTTGTATATCACCATTATAGCTTGCCGCTATACAATAAGCAAGATTACTAAGTTATTTGCCAGAGTCTATATTATTTGAAAGCATTGCCACAGTCTTACATACAGAGCAGGGGGTACTGGTCGAATTTCTTCGACAGACTATGCACTGCACTGACTTTTTGGTAGTGCTTCGATTCTTTAATCCCTCTGAAATTTTGAGGACAGAATTGTACATGCTGTACTTTACTCCCGGATGAGAAATTTCAAGCCTATTGAGGAAAAGTCTTATGTCACTTCTTATACTTTCATTCATGTACGGACATTCCTCCGATTGAAAAGGAATCTCTCTTTGCAGGGCATAAAATATAATCTCTTGTTCGTAAAGGCCTAAAAATGGTTTGATTTTTTTTATACCGGATGAGCCATACTCTACAGGCTCTGGGTATGTCCATCCTATTCTTTCAACATCTCCTGAAAACATATTGATGAAAAAAGTCTGTATGTGGTCGTCTAGATTGTGCCCGGTGGCAATGACGTCGACACCACACGATTCAGCAAGTATGTCCAGGGCGCGTCGTCTGAATGTACCGCACATCGAACAAGAGGAGGTTTTTTCTGATTTTCTTAGCTTCATTGCTTCGTCCATCCCCGTTCCAAATAGTTCTTTATAGCTCATTGTTCTGTTCTCCACCTCCAATTTTGAGCAAAACTCCTTCACAATTCTAAGAGATTCATCACGATACCCATCTATACCTTCATCCACTGTTACTGCTATCAATTTACCTATTTCATTTAATTTGAATATTTGGCTTAAGATGTAAAGAAGAGTAAGACTATCTTTGCCTCCCGATACAGCAATAGCAACTATCTCTCCATATTTGACCATCGAGAACTTGGCTATTGTCTTTTTAACTTTGAGTTCGACAGATCGCAGGAAACAGGTTCTACATAAAATCTCTCCAGAATAATATCGCTTGTAAATCGCGTCATACTTGTTGCATTTGTTACATATTTGTAAAGCCAATGAATTCATATTAATCGTGGTTATTAGCTACATTAATACCTAATTTATACACATTATTTTGAAAAAACTAGAATTCGTTTATAATCTCTTTCCAAAAGCATTTAAACCACATAGTTCACATTACTTTTACTCGCTTTGCATTTTAACCGTGATCTTTTAGACGACATTAATCTTAAGATAATTTATATGCTAAGTAAGGATTCGTCTATGCCCTTTGTTGAGGTAGCCAAACAGATCGGCATCTCCGACGCGACGGTGCATATCAGAGTAAGGAGACTGATCGCAGATGGTTTGATCAAAAAATTTACTATATCTGTGGACAACAACATGCTCGGCTATGACCATCTTGCATTTATGGGTATAAACATTGAACCTGGTTTTGCAGACGAAGTTACAGAAGGTCTACTAAAGATCGATGAAGTATTAGAGATACATGAAATGCATGGAAGATTTGATCTTATATTGAAGATTCGAGCGAAGGATTTAGATCAAATGCGAGAAATAGTTGTAAATAAAATCCGCAAATTGCCCAGGATCTTAGAAACTGAATTAATGACTGTTCTTAAAACAAGAAAAGAAGAGCAACTAGTGTCGCTTAAAAAAGAAGTGCATGACATACCTGGCACCCAGTTTGAAGCGTAGAATAGAATAAGATAGTTATACCTGCGAGTCTCTATTGCTTTTGCTTGTCCTTCTTGGATGATTGCCACCAATCAAGGTAATCGTCGTGTTTTCTTCTATCATCAGAATTAGAATTTTGATGCGTCTTGTCCCTCAGTTCATCAATTTTTTCCCTTGAAGCATAAAGACCACAACTTCTACAAATAAAATTCTTCGTCGAAATATCAAATTTTAGTTCTCCTCCGCATTCAGGACAGAAGCTAGTCAATATATTATTACTGCAGATTTCCTAATAAAAAGTAATATGTATATCGTAGTCTGCGACGTTCAATAACCGTAATTTTTACGGTCTACTTACGAGAAATTCTCACAATACAACATCACAGCTTCCCATCCTTCCTCAGCTTTCCTAACTTTGGATTCTGCTGTCCTTGCAGTGTGACATAATCAGAAAGAGCCTTTACCATTGGACCCATCTTATATACGCTAGGCATTACATCAACAGTTATCCCATTCCGGTTTAATGATTCGGTAGTCGATGGGCCCACTGAAGTAACTATTACTCTTTGATTCAAAGAAGACAACAACGATTCTCTGTAATTATGGATATCTGCAACCTTCATCAGTTCTAATACCGCCGGTGGACTTGTAAAAGTGATAATATCAATAAGACCACCGGCCGCGTCGTCAATGAGCTTTAGAATAGTTTCGATTTTCGGCTTCACATGTTTGTATCCCATCTGTTTCAAGATGGTATCTGCTGATTCATCAAGCGATAATGAGTAGGAATATGAAGATAGCTCCAAAATAGTAGATCCCTCAGATTCTAATACCATTTTGAAAGTTCTGCTACTGGCTCCATGCCATATGATAGCAATTTTTTTGTTGTTCATATCTCTTCCTTTAAGCAATTTCAGTATTCCCCTTTCAGTATTTTCGTCTGGAAGAAGATCGGTATAGATTCCAAAGCTACGGAGTACATGGGATGGCTTATCGCTCCTTGAGACGACAGTAGAACCACGAATGACTGAGAGAAGTTCTTCCTTCACTCCCAGATTTGAAGCAATTCTAAAAAAATAATGAACACTTGGACCAGTCATGAAGACGAAATAGTCAATCTTATCTCTAAGTACAGTATTAATAAAAAAATCAACTTCATTTGAAATTGGTTGAGCACCCGCAATACCTATTGTGGGAACGATATAAGGAATTCCACCGAATGTCTTTATTAGGTGTGCAAGTTCGGTTGCTCTTCTACTACTGGTAATTGCTACGGTTAAGCTAGATAATGACACGTTACTGAATTCTCCGGAACGCAAATAATTTGAAAATGGCGACTATGGGGTTTTTTATCAAGATACGAAAAAATGTCATGTAAACTCTGCTTAGGCAGTATAGTACTATGCGCAAACATACTATTAGATTTACCTCTAGTTTTCTATATTAATATCATGTACTTGGGCTTTTATTAGGATTCCACAGCAGTCGGTGTGTGGACTTTTCTCTTCATTCCACCTAGATTTGGTAGTCCGTTCGCCCGTCAATTGCCACACACCAATTTTCGGTTAATGCAGTAATCACTTAAACTTTATTGATCTTTAAGGAACCATTGTTTGCATCTAATATCGCTTCAAAGTTATCCGATAGTCCCTGTAATTGATCCCCGTTAATGGTCCGGGCTAAGGGTATGCCTGCTATAGCACATCCAGATGCAGTAGTGATATCTGCCTTAATGGTACATATAATTCCCGTCGGTGCAACACCATTTGCTTTCAGAGCAAATATGGAATAGGCACCTACGCTACTCCCTATTGCATACGGAAAAATCAAAATACTATTCTTCAGAGAGATACCGATTAAATCATGTAAAGGATCAGATATCACACCAGTATACGTATCAACAGACGACAGAAAATTGAGTGGGTTCTTTGTGTGAACGATCTTTCCCACGCCTATCCCTCCGACAATTTTTTTACACGGGACATACTCTATCAAATTATTTCAGATACTCTTTCAGAATGGTTTTCAAATCTTTTAGACACACTGGGATACGATTAAACTTGTTAAAATAATAAGATCCCTTTATACTGTTTGTGATAATTCCATCATATTCGTCACTGGTTATTAGAGGAGTGAGACATGTGCAGGCATCACAAATTAAATTTCCTCCAGCATTCTCGATCTGCTGAGCTATGCCCGACTTGAAGGCTTCATTAAAAATGGCACGGGGACAAAAGATCATGCAAGGTTTTGAGAATTTCTTACCATCAATATTCTTTGATATTAATTCTAACTCGTTTATGCCTAGTTGAGGACTCCCCAGTGCAATGATGTCCCCCTTATCTGTCGTGTTCAACTCATCTCTGACACTGTCCTTTTCCTTTTTTCCAAACCCAATTTTTTCACTGTTTGTTTCTTCTTGGGTGAACATTCCACAAGAGCCGGCAGTTCCAAGTGCAGCAGATAAAGATTTAGCATTCATTATGTTCAGGTCTTTACCGTGACAACCCAGCGATACACAACTTTTGCTTATCGCATTACCTGCGAAGTAACCAAGTAAGCCATAATCCAATTCATTTGAGAGAGGCGTATCAATTTTAACTTGAGCTGTTGGTCGTCGCAGCTCTTCATTATGAAGTTCTGAGTATGGCGCTTTTCCGGTAATGGCACTAGCCAATGCACTGAGGGCACTTTCCCTATTTGTTAGTAATCCGTAAACTGAGTTGGCCATGATGGCAGCGCTGCTTTCTGCGAAGCTCACAGGGGTGCCTTTTCGTGGTATATTGAAGATTTCATATGGGACGCATGAAAATGATGGGAAAATTCCCATTTTCATATAGGATGTCACAATACTTGTTTGCTTATTTTGAAACTCCTCCGAAATTTTTGATTTCTTATGTTTGTCGTAGCCCATTGGATTTAGCGTGGTTTGTACCGAAACTCTGGCATCTTTGCTAAACTCCGTCAGAAATTTAAGCCCCGCATCTCCAATTGTATTGTAATTAACTCCTGAAATGTGAGCCCATTTTATTCTCACTAATTTTTCAGCTTCCGTGGCTTCTCCAATTGCCAGCAATATCTTATATGCAGTTGAAAACGAAGAGCCAAATTCCCCATCAAGTGCCTTCTCATCTTGATTCGACAGGTGCACTACAAATAGTTGTAGAAGGACTTATTTATTATAATACCAGATCTCCAAAGTCGTTTTTTACTAGTTCGTGGATATTTCCATGACTTTGCATTACTTGTTCAGAACTCATCGATCAAGCCTGTGGAAGATGCCCCCACAAAGAAATGGAATAAATAGAGTATTTGAAAAGTATACTTATGGAATGTGCTGTGTACGATACTTATGTTACAAAAAAAGACGGGAAGACAATGCATTTTGATGTGATAGTTGAAGCATCTTCTCCACACGAAAAGGCCATAGAATATGGAAAAGAATTTCTGAATACTGTGGGACAGGGAGCACAGAAAATGAGTCAGGAAGAGTGCCAATTTTGTCATATCCAGGAGGCTCCAGCCACAGTGGAGAGCGGGATTAAAGAAAAAGGATACTTTATTCAAAAGATGGAAGGTTGTCCATAACCAAAACTAAATTTTTTCTTTTGTTTAACAGGAAATATAACGGATTATACAGTACTAAGGACCGTTATCTAGCTTTAGTTATAAGTTCTTAGTGCACTTGTGAAAAAATATTTACGAAATAAATTATTAGGTGAGTCAAATAGAATTTTTAAGACCTGATGCAAAGGAGAATTTTAGTCGTTGACGATGAAACCAAGACAACTGATGAGATAAGGGCGGGGTTAGAAAATTCTGGTTATTCAGCTGATACTTGTAACGATCCTGAAACAGTATTGTCCATTTTCAAATCAGGAATTTATGATCTGTTGATTCTAGATGTAGGATTACCACATATGGATGGATTTGCACTATATGAAAAAATAAGAGATCTCGATGGTAAAGTAAAGGTATGTTTTATGTCTGATTCGAATGCACATGACGAGGAATTCCTAACACTGTTTCCAATATGGAATGCTCGGGATTTTTTTCACAAACCGGTAATGATTAGGGATTTGATCGAACATATTAAAGAAACAGAAGTATAGAATTCAATGCGAATTTCGGAGATTATTTCTGCTCCGTAATTCTCGAAATTAAGTAAATTTAAGTTATTGCTTTAGGCAATCTGTGACACTTGTGTAGTCCCTAACTAGTTCATCATTTCTAATAACTTCTATTATTAATTGTCTGAAACGCTTTGTATGAAGTTTCTTCAATTGCTCTCAGCATCAGGAATATTTATGGTAAATGTTCATCAATTCAGCATCTGATAAGCTTACGCGACTTCAAATTGGAAAACTGTTTTTTGGGGGGACAAAGTAACAACAAACCTTCAAAGGGGTAAACTTACAATTGTGATATGGGAGCCGTTGTTCAGAATTCAGAGGTAGAGTCTCGTGTGTTTGTCTTCGCAAAAATTGATTCAGAATTGAGGTTCTACTAGAAAGAAACCCAAATCTTAGCAGGAAAGACTGTCTCCCATTACATGGTAACCTCTGTTCCGGTTGGCTGATAGATGTATTTCACGAATTAAAGTCTATCAGTATTAGTGTATTCATCTGTAACAAAATCTTAAACAAAGATTGAAAGTCAGTTTGCCTTTTCTATTTATTGTTTTATTGAATTCAAGAAAGGATCGACATTGTTAACGTAATCCCAAATGTTCATTCTTCCAATGTATAAGAAACGCGTTCTTATTTTTCTCCAACTTTGACCTTGAACCTAAAGTAAAATATATCATGAATTTCCATCCAAAATTATCGCATCTGGAACATTCGACCAAATAGGATGAATCATATCTGTATGCTTCGCCCACAACGCATTTTGATGCAACTTTAAGCTCAAAATACCATTTCAACCAAGTTAGAGAAAATGGTATAGGAAGTGTATGTTCGTAGAGGCGATAATGCCAAACAGGACATATATCAGCGAGTGACAGTTTCTCTCTTGTTTTCTGCATCGCTATGTTATTTTTCATTTATTTCTAATATATATTCATGATATTAGTAGTTTACTGGAACTCTTATAATTTCTCAGCTAATATACAAAATTTCATGAAAAACTAATGTTGAATTTTATTAAACAGTGGTAATCAACATAACCACCCGTTAGGTTCCTTTAGCCCTATAGAGGATCATAGTTTCATCCATATTCTTATTTTCTCCCTTTAGGCCAAAGTAAGCCTTATTGGAATGAAATACCCAATGAAAGTGATCGTCTGTTAAGAAAGGACACCTGTAATAGGACTAAACGCAATGATCTCATTTCGAGAGATTCTCTTTGTCGTAAAGATAACAAGATACCCAGTGTTTTTCTTCAACTTCCTTTTGTCGAGGTTCAACCTTACAGATATCCATTGAATAGAGACACTGGTTGTAGAACTTACATCCTTTCGCAAGTATAGCATTATTATCGGAATTGATGGGTATGATTCTCTCCTCGGAAAGGTTGGATAAGTCAGGCTCTGATACGGCTTGAATTAGGGCTTGCGTATACGGATGAAGAGGCTTTGATAAAACTCCTTCCGCTGGTCCCATTTCGACTATTTTACCAGCGTACATTACAGCGATGTCATCACCGATATATCTAGAAGTAGCCAAGTCATGAGTTATATAGAGATAAGTTATCTCGCGCTCAATGCTTAGTTTTTTCATAAGGTGCAGTATTTCAGCCCTAATCGAAACATCTAGCATTGATACAGGTTCATCTGCAATAATCAACTCCGGTAAAAGAACCAAAGCCCGGGCTAGAGCTACTCGTTGTCGTTGTCCTCCAGATAACATGTAAGGATACCTCGCAGATGTTTCAACAACGGGATCCAAGAAAACATCAGCCAATGTTTTTAACACAATTTCGATCCGTTCTTTATTTGAGTTATGTTTATAAAAAATATCCAGAGGTTCTTTCACAATGTCCAAAATTGTCATTCGAGGATTAAGAGAGGTATACGGATCTTGATGAATCATTTGAACTTTCTTTCTGAAATATTTTAGTTCCTTCTCTGACTTATTGGTAATGTCATGTCCATCAAATATGATGGAACCTGAGTCAGGTTCTACTGCCCTTAGCATTAATCGAGCCAATGTAGTTTTACCCGAACCTGATTCACCCACCAGTACAAGCACTTTTCCTCTGCGTAATGTAAGTGTCACATCATCTACCGCTTTCCTATATTGTTTCCGTCCCAAGCCTAATGAAGAGAGAATTCCACCCGAAATCATGAAATACTTTTTCAAGTGGTGAATCTCCATAATGCTTGTCAATCGGTAACATCTGACACATTCACTTAATTGGAATATAAACAGTATCCCCATTCCGATCTACAATTGGAGATTATCTAGTAACTTACTAAGGATTTCAAACGATGAGGTGTTATTTCATGGTATCCAATCATGTTCCTTCCGTAGTTACATGTTCCCCATATCCTATCGCCAATGGATCCACAAATCCATTTTCCATAACGATCCTGCCTCTAACTATCGTCATTATGGGCCAACCACGTAACTTCCATCCATCATAAATGGTATAATCCGAATAAGATTGTAACAGATCAGGTGTCACTGTTTGCTCCTTTTCCATATCGACGATCGTCAAATCTGCGTCTGAACCACATTTAATCGTCCCCTTCTTGGGGTACATTCCAAATATTCTTGCGGTGTTGTAGCTACAAACTTCGGCTACTCGTTCAAGTGTGATCCTGTTCTTATTTACCCCTTCGCTTAACATTACGGGTAACATGGTTGCAAGGCCGGGAAATCCTGCTAAGGATTTCCATAAATCATGATCCACTACCTTCGTATTCAGTTTATTTGCAACATGATCAGTTCCTATAGTATCAATTAGACCATTTTTTATTGCTTTCCATAACATTTGTACATCTGCCTTTGATCTGATTGGAGGTACCACTTTGCCAATTATTTTGTTATATTCGGTAGTATGAGTCAAATAATGTGGACATGTTTCAGTCCAAATCGTTAAGTTCCTATATCTCTTCCTACTTTTTACTATTGATTGTAAGGCATCTGAGGAACCTATATGAACGAAGTATAATTTAGCTCCGCATTTCATGGCCATCTTTGTTATTTTATATATTGATTTTACTTCTGAGGAAATGGGTCTTGATTTAGACCAAATTTCTAAGAATTTTAATCGACCAGTCACTCTTAACCTGCTCAACTCGTTCATCCGCTTTGAACATTCAATATGATCTTCCGCATGCACTAAAAGTACGGAATCCAATTGAGATCCTTTCTTTACAATTTCAAAAATATTACCGTCGGTCATATTGACTTCTATTTCCTCCAGATTTGATCTGCCAGGTTCGAGATCAGCAAGAATTCGATCGAGATCAGAACCAAGATTCATGTAGATTTTAAAGGAATTGATCCCTAAGCTAGTAAGGAATGGCATTTCATGGACCTGTGATTGATCCATAACGGATGCATGGATCCGATAATCGACTATGTGGGAACTGCTACTAACTTCAAGGTGCTTAAGTATGCTTCTATACGTACCGCGCAACCTTAACATGCGAATCATAGTAGTTATGCCTCCGATTGCGGCTGACCGTGATTCGGTTATTGCAGCCTTGTCTACAGGGGTAAAAACGCCATAGTGGACATGCGGATCAATTAATCCAGGAAGCACATACTTTTTTGACGCATCTACCACCCTCGATGCGTGGACATTGTCAATGGATTTCCTTGTTGCCTTGATCTTCCCATTTTCAATAAGGATGTTTGTGCAGACTACTCCTTGGGTCGGTATTACAATTGATCCATTGGTAATTAGCAGATCACACGAGTTTTCCAAAATACTCTAAGTTATTTTGACATTTCTTAAATTCTTCGGATGAATGAGATAAAAATTCAGAAGCGCATAATTTATGTTTGTTTTTATAGATCATCTATAATATCCCACTTACTAAAATGTTTACGGATAGGATCAATTACCTTGTTGACATAAAGAGAGGTAGCGTTCTTTAGATCCATGGGATGGATTTTTTTATCCTGATAGTCAGTCTCTAACTCCGAGGGATCGATATACGTAATATTCCCCCCATACTTGCTATCTCTTTCGATTTTGAACTCTGAGAACTCATGAAATATTACGTAACGAACAATCTCCAGTATAGGATTATTCTGGGAAATTCCTACCGGGCAGTAGCCTTTATTTATCTTATTCCTTATGTCGGTTTCGTCATCGTGGATAGTGATACTACTTGACGGTTGACTTTTACTCATTTTACTAGAAATACTAGAATCCTGAGTAGAATCTTCTGTGAGCCCCAGTTTTGACGGCTCTGAGAGTCCAGGTAATAGATGATGATGTACCGAAACTGGAACTTTCCAACCCAATTTTGGAAATATCTCTCTGACGAGCATATGGATTTTTCGTTGATCTAGGCCTGCATGAACAATATCTAGGTCAAGGGTTCTTATATCTACAGATTGCATCGAAGGATACAGCAGCTGTGAAAAATCAAGATTCTCTTTCTCTGTCCTTCCCATTATAGTCAAGGCTCGCATTGTCCTTGATAATGTCATGTGTTTAGAGAACTTAACAAAATCTTTCCAATACTCATTAGATGCATCGTACATTGATGATCCCATTATTACGTTTACACCGGGACAAAAGAATCTAAACGCCTCAGAATAGTATTCTGACACTTCCTTTATTTTTTCCCAGTCACGGTCTAGCTTATTATTAATAAACGTGTGCCAGTCGGCTAAAAAGACATTACATTCAACCTGAGCATTTAAAAAATCGTTGATTTTGTATCCCGCCAAAATCAAGCTTCCCAAGTGTAATTTCCCTGAGATTTCTAATCCGATATAATGTCTGGGCCTGTTTACGGTCTCGAATATTTTTCGAAGTTCATCTAGGAGCACTATTTCTTCTGTTGGTTGTCTCTTAACCAGATCTAACCTTTTTTCTACGTCCATGGATCGGTTTAAGGATCTTTGACAGGAATTATTATTTTTAACTTGTGTAAAACGAGATGTCGGGATGTGCATACACGCGTACATATATTTGGAGCTGAAAGCAGACCATAATGTTCTGCTATTTCAGAAATGATTGTAAGAAAACAAAAAATAGTGAACTGTAATGGTAGACCCGTTCAGGTATTTTTCGGAGAATGATACGACAGGTGTCTTGACGGAAGTCTGTAAGGTTGCTAGAGCAAAATCAACTTGACTTGTAAAGGGTCTTAACTACATGTCTAGCATAGTTGGATCCTAAGCTGGTGAAATCCCGCGCGATTGCGCAATTAAGGACCATCCAGAGTACTCTTAAATTGCATGATTACCGTCAATATCCCGTCAGGATAACACATGAGTAAAATTATGTCATAAACAAATTTTCATGAGATGATAGTCATTTACATGTATATTATAGATGTAAAAACCCTTAGGTTGACTTCGTTCAAAAATAAATAAGACTTTAATGAGAAATATGTTTGATCAGATATATGGAGAAGCTTAGAGATCTTGTTGGAGGACAGATAGTAGGCTCTGGATCAGATTTTGTTGTTATATTAAAGGGCTCCAAAAGAGTCTTGATACAATTTGACTCTCACAAATTAATAGAATTGAAAAAAGCTACGACCCCATACGGGTCAGATTGTTAAAATTCAAATGACAGGTAAGCACTATATTGTAAAAAGTTAAATTTAGATTCAGGACAATCTTGCATATTTGAAAAATAAGACAACTGTGGAGGTCATAAACAAAGACTCTAAGAACGTTAGCTCTTCCCATCAAGTAAATTCAAACTACAAGAGCAAGATCCGTTATGACAAGAAGGCCGAGTCAGAGTTTTTCGTTGACAATTCAGCTCTTGCAGGATTCACTGGTGAGCGAATTTTATACATGGCTGTGAGAGAACTTTTAGAAAACGCGTTAGATTCATGCGAGAGTAGTCACATCCTCCCGGTTATCCATTTACAACTAAGAATTCTAGATCCAGATAACGACATGTGGATTATTTCTTGTAAGGATAACGGAGTGGGTATACCATCTGAGAAAGTTCCTGTTGCGGTCTGTTCATTCCTTACGTCAGGAAAATATGTGGAAAAACAGGCAGCGTGGTCTTTTTGGGGTGGGTCTCAAGATGATTGCCGCTTTTTCTACAAAAGATACAGATCATCCTCTTCGAGTATGGTCCAAATCACATGATGAACCTGAGTCTTACTTCGACCTTCGAACAGACATAGGAACTAACAAACCAATAGTACTTTCAAGAAGGATTGTTAACAAATCCGAGCTTGAAATAGAGGGAGAATCTGGTTTTAAAGTAGAAGCTGTGTTACGGGCCAGATTATCTCCGGTTACTAAGAATAAGATTTATGATTACATTAGTCACACAAGCGTCGTTAATCCTTACGCAGTTCTTAATTTTGAATCAGACGAGGGAGTAGTTGCTTTCGAAAGAAGGACTTCGGTAATGCCCAACCCGGCTAAGGAAGTGCTTCCTCATCCTGCTGACATGGATCTGAAGACTTTGAGAAAGGCTATTGTCAACCATGCGTATCAAAAAACTACACTTCATGGAGTACTCTGCAATTCATTTCAAAAGATGTCTTCTGAAAAAGCAAGAGAAATTGTCGTTAAAGCTGGTTTGGACTTGAAATTGGCTGATAAGTATAATGAACATGAACTAATTAGAGTTGTGAACGTCTGTAAGCATACAAAATTTCAATCACCAAATACTGATCATTTGAGTCCTATAGGCGAGAAAATTCTAACTGCGGGTATGACTTCTGAATACACTGTTGTCCTAAGAAAAGATGTTAACGAAGTTTCAGGTCCCCACACACAACTCTCTGCTAAAATATTGAAGCCTTCCTTGACTGCATATTCGTCAAGGACCTGTGTCATAAATAACCGCCCCACAATAGTGGAGTGCGGTATTGCATACGGAGGAGACTTGGGATCTTTCAAATTATATCGGTTCGCTAACAAAATACCTCTCCTTTATGATGAGGGCTCTGACGTCGCGCGTGAGGTAATATCCGAGGTAGAAATAAACAAGATGGGCATTTCCAAAAAAGAAGTGAAAGAGCAATTTCGAAACGCAGAGACTAGATCGGATCGAGCGATTGAATATTTGCCAATCCACATATTCTTTCACATTTGTTCTACTAAGATCCCGTATAAAACGGCAGGAAAAGAGAGCATTGCCGCAGAAGGTGATTTGAAGCGTTATATGAAGTCATGCTTATCCGACCTTTATAGAAAAGTAAGTGCACAAATAAGGAGGGAATTGAAGATTAAAGAAAATGAGAATAAGCTAAGACTTTATAAGTTCTACATTCCATTCATAGTAAATGCAATATCCGATTCTATCAGAATCGATGTAAAAAAACTGACATTGGCTTTCAACGGGCTTGCTGTAAAATACATAGGCAACGAATTGGCTGTAATGACCAATCCAGGTGCAATTGCAAACCCTGCTGAAATAGAAGAGGTGTTATCTCCCAAGGGAAAGGTCACCGGAGGAATTAAATCATCAAATAAGACAGTTTATCCGGATAAACGAACTATGGATAAGACCCCTAATCGGAGCGGTAGGCATGATACGAAGGAGAAGCATGAATCAGCCATCGAGAATGATAAAAAAAGTACTCAGATAACTTTAGACGCATTCAGGAAATCTAAGCTAAGCAAAGTGTAAACATATGCCCACAAGAGATAAGAGACATCAAGAGGTAATTAGTAGAATAAAGTCGATAATGAAAAACATATCTGATGACGTTCTTTTGAGGCAAACTATGCCTGCTGTTGAGCTGCCCAAAATAGGCTACGATAATACTGTCTGGTCTGACCAAAAAAGGATGCTTACTATAGGTAACAAAACTGTTCAGGTGGGACCACATAGTGCAAAAAAGATTCCGACTTTTTCCCAGTATCTTGTAATGGCCAATGCCGTAAGAAGACTATTGGACGAGGAAATGGAAAGCACCATACGAGGCATGTATTATGCTACACTGAGTACCGTTGGAGATGAAAAAAATAAACAGAAATTCTGGAATAGTCAAGAAGATTCCGATGATGCTATCAAAGCTATAGAGCTTATGACAAATGTCCCACGAGAAGAATTTTCTGTTACATCCAAGCCCAAGGGCATGATCTCTGGACCTATAAATCTCCTAGTTGGAGGCGACTTAATTGATTGCAATCTAGGAAGCAGAGCAACTTCACAACTAATACCAACCAACATTCGGGACCTAGAGATAGTTGACGTTAAAGCCGATTTTGTGATGGTGGTTGAAAAAGATACTGTCCTGAATAACATAAGAAAATCCGGATTCATCAAGAAGTATAATGCCATTTTAATGACGGGTTCAGGAGAACCGGATAGAGCGACAAGGATGATGGTCAAGGCATTGAATGAAAGATGGAAAATGCCAGTTGTCATATTTGCTGATGCTGATCCTTGGGGACTTGGTATTGCACTTCGTTACAAAATTGGAAGTGAATCATTGAGTTATGATAGTGATAGACTTGTTACTCCTGATGCCAAAGTTCTTGGAATGATGTTTTCTGATATTTACGAATACAATATACCAGAAGTAGCGAGGCTAGCTGCCACTGATGAAGATATAAATCGAGCTAATGATATGAAAAAGAAACCATGGCTTCAGGATCGACAATGGAAGAAGGAGTTAAACTTATTCCTGGAACACAAAGAAAAATGTGAATTAGACGCATTTTTCAAACATGGATTCAAGTATCTTGCTGATACCTATCTGCCCGATAAATTGCGTGAGGCAGGAATTATATAGCTGGGATGAGAGAAGATCTTTCACTGAGAATAATGATCGCAAGTCAGTCCTTGATAGGGTAAATTGCATGTGGATACTATTTTGTGTGGAATCTTGGTTTGAAAATATAGTCATGCACGATATGTAAACTGGTTTATTCCAATCAGAACCGTATATTCTTACTTCTTAGAATAGGATCCAAATCATCATGGCCAATAATTCAAGCTTCTATGATTTGAACTCACTAAGTCTTTCCTTTCTTCTAGTAACAATCTTGATTACCACCAAGATCATCAAAATCCACAAAGAAGCAAGAATCACATTGGTCATGTTAATGTACATGAATGGAATAGCATCAGCAAGATTGGAGGAAATTTTCTGAACTGAATTGTGCATATCGATCAAGGCTGTATTGTAAGATGCACTATTCGGTTCCAAATAAGAAACAAGTTTTCCGCGTAAAATCAAAGCATCAAGTTCGTTCTGTATCGAGCTAAAGTCTGTCTTGGCAGTCGCAAAAGGCCACACGGGATTTCCTTCCCTAGGCAGATTTTGTCTAGCAAGATTGACGTAATCTGCAAACAAATCAGGCGTTTGTGTTGTTTCTGCTCTTCCAAGATATGCAACCGCTTTATCTATCGGATAAACGGTATTTTGGTATCCTACATATGCGATGATGCCACTTGCCATCACAAAAAATACAAGTCCTATACCGATTACTTTTGATTGCTTCCTATCCAATGAGGGTTCCCTTTGTCTAGACACCGAAGTATGGACCAATGATTTTGAGTAACTCCTTGTATTTATAACATCCTCTCCTTTTGCATAACTCTCCCCATCATTCTTTGTTGAAGTGTAGGGATTATTTTCGTTCGGAAATTGTAACTGATGTAGGGATCTCTTTTTGTCATACTTCCCACTAGATTGCACGAAGCTAATGTATGCAACATAGATGAATCCTAGCGTTTGTATTCCAATCACTGGCATAAGGAGAGCATTGCCTGAAAAGAATGATATTAATAATGCTATACACCCATACACAGAAAAAAATATTTCTAGCAGTGTAGTTTTTGTAAATGGTATGATATAGGATTTATTATTCCACTTTTGATTTTTTTGTACGATACCAAATTTTGGTGTTCTCAAGAATTCATTTTTTTTCCCAATCAGGGCGTCAAATACGGCAACGGTATTATTAATTGATATTCCAGTGGCGAAAAAAATCAAGAACAAATATTGTAATGCTTTATTCCTCCAGCTTGTACCCCAAATCTTCCTTATCATGAAAATGTAAGTTGCCGGTCCGATTAGCAAGTAGATAATTATTCCTAATACAGGAGACCAAGCTGAAGATTGGATTTTATAGTTCATGATCAATAAAATAGGAAAAATGAGGAATTGTATCAAGAACAAGGGGTTGATAATATGCTTTGTCAGCTGAATGAATGCCTGTATTTTTGTATCCAATGATATCCCTCCATGACAGATGACTTTCATCAATAATTTTGATGCAACTTGTACTGATCCCTTAGCCCACCTGAACTGCTGTCGCTTAGCGAGCGTTCATTTGAACAGGAAGCTCTGCCTTCACTATTAGATCTTCTACAAAAATGCATTTCCATCCCTTGAGCTGAGCTCTATAGCTCAGATCAAGGTCTTCGACGAGTGTACCAATGTGCCATCCGCCAGAGTCAACTATGCAAGAAGCTCTCCAGATCCCTGCAGTTCCATTAAAATTCATAAACAGATGAGATGTACTTTTTGCCTTTTGTTCGATTAGGAAGTGCAAATCAAGAGATACAGCTTGAGCGCCTGTCAAAACTGAAAAACTTTCGTTAATATGTCCCCAACGACATTGTACTAATCCTATATTGGTGTTGCCGAAGTATGGTAATACTCTTGAAAGAAAGTTGCTTGGTGGAATAAAATCTGCATCGAAAATCGCTATAAATTCTCCTTTAGCTGTCTTCATACCTTCTTGCAATGCCCCTGCTTTAAAGCCGGTTCTTGAGTTCCTACGAATAATTTTTATGTCATACCCTTGTCGCGTATACGCTTCAACTGCAGAATCAATTATTTCCGATGTTTCGTCGTCGGAATCGTCCAGCACCTGTAGTTCCATTTTGTCTTTAGGATAGTCAATCCTGCATACAGCTTGGATCAACCTAGTTGCTACGTACTTTTCATTGTAAATTGGAAGCTGAATAGTTACATCCGGAAAACTCGAATTCGAAATTAAATTTAGAGTCTGGTTTGCTAGCTTCTCATGGCCTAAGTTTCGTCTGGATCTATAACTAAGGTAATGAAAATTAAGGGTATATATCGTCATTACCCAAGCTATAATCATGAAAATGACGAATAGGATTCCCCCAGTTTCTGACATTCCTAGATAACCTCTCAATAAAAAAGTACAGTAACTATTTATAGTCACCGAAAAAAAATTATAATACGATCATTTTGTGAATATCTTTACGCATTGAGGCGGGCACACATTTTCACAGGCCATACAGAATATACAGTCTTTCTCTCGAATCATGAATGGCTTTTTATCTGATGCTGGGTGTCCAGGGGTGTCTAGCCACTCATAGACATTCACAGGACATGCTTCGATACACGCGCCATCAGCAACGCATATGTCAAAATCCACACATACCTCTGTTCCCCATATTCCCAACTGTCCAGGAGGATCTACAGGTCCCCACACGTTTATGCCTTGAAATTGTCCAACAATTTGTCGTTTGGACTTGAACGATTGATCAATGGGTCCTTCTACCTTAGAGTAGGATGTCCCAGTACCAGTAAGAGATATGGAAGTATTGCCGCCACCTGATGAAGCGGATGCTACACCCAGAGTGGGTTGAGGTGTAGGAATTGATGCGTTTGAAGGGATTTGATTCTGTGGTGAAGTTTGAGTGACAGATTGAGGGACAGTGGCGGTTCTGACGGTTGGGTTTCTTTTAAGCGGGGTCATCTCATCGATCTTTTTTAAAGCATCGTCCATAGACAATTTCTGTGTTTTTTGATAGTACGCAATCAATTTATCACATATTTTTGAATTCCAAATCACGGTGTCAATAATCATCTTTGCATTGGCATCGGCTTTTTGTCTATAATTCTTGATCCAGTATACGTCGCCATATGATTCGATAGGCTTGATTTGGTAGATAATATCAACAACTTCACCCGTGACAATTTCTACAGTAATATCCAAATCGGCTGACAGTTCCTTCTCAGTTACTGGATTAACTCCGTTTTCTGACCACTTGTAGGTTGCATAGATACGATCGGCATATGTATCGACCTTGAAACCAGAACTCTTGAGACTATTCATTACTGTTGAAATCTCTGCACGCGCGGTTAATTCTATAGGGACCCTAAAGATTCCTAAGCGCGAACCATGAAGTGGATAAACGCCTCGCTTGGCCACGTCAGAAAGCATGACCCAAACCCGGTCATTTAAAAGGAGAGACATTGTTTGAACCTATGTCTGCAGGTGCTAAAAGTATTTCGTTTGATCCTGAATTAGTCAACTTGACATGATAACACTTGTATAACCTAATCTTGCGACTTCACACTCCCGGCAAAGATGGAGACTTAGAGAATACTAGACTTGCAAAAAAAAACAAACTAATAGAGAAAGTGTATGTCAAAACGTCGATGCTGCAAAACCCATTCTTGTCATTATTTCGGTTTGTTCATCAATATTCTTTTCGATTACGTTTAAACCTCGCTTTGTTTTAACTTCCCAAAACTATTCTTAAGCCAAATTCCTAATTGATTTAGATTTTCCCAACTTCAAATAGTTTTTTTTATTGATGCACCCTAATCAGGATCGTAGTCTACTTCAAGAATAGCAACATTCTGATTGCTCAGATTTTCCCGAACCCATGAAGTATCGCAAAGCGAATCAGGCCTATAGTAAGATTCTCCCGTCATTCGCGATACATGAGCATTCTGTGCTCTTAAAAGGCTTTATCAGTTACGACATATTCGTGAAATATCGGCTTCGTACGATGACATGTCAATACGGATGATTCCCACATGTTGAAGAAGGCTCCCTGATAACAGAAATTCTCTTTATAAGAAACAAGAGACAAATTAATCATCAACGTTATCTTAAGGAGGTAAGCTTGCTAACTATGCAAAAGCACTTAAATTATGATCTAGAAGACCTCTACCGAGGGCCGGTAGTTTAGTCTGGTAGAATACCTGCCTTGCTTGCAATAGAAAAGAAAGAACTTCATTGCAGAGGAGACGTAGGTGGTCGTGGGTTCAAATCCCACCCGGTCCACTCCATACCACTATTCTGGGCCGATAAATGGGTATTGAATTCATTGAGCGGCCGTGTATAGAATTAATCTATTCAGTGTATTCTATTTCCAATTATATTTGCACAGGTATAATTTTTTTCTGCTCAATTTGGGAGATTGTAAACCTAGTTGATTCCTCTCATTTCTTCTAGTAAATTAATCAACATATAACTTTTGCAATAATATCATTCTTATTTGTTACCACTTGTTGTAAAGCACTCTAAATATAACATATTAAAAAAACAAAGACAATGAAAAAGATGAATTGTTTGTCAATATTCATTGCTGCAACACTTCTAACAGGTACCCTGGCTTTGAGTTCAATATTGGGAACACAGTCAGCAATGGCAGATGATAATAATAGTCATAATAAATTAAAAATAGATCAAGGAGCAAACCAAGAAAACGATTGTAAACTAAATAATGAATTAGACAAGAAGGGTGCTAGCGCTAACACTTTTGCCTGTGCGAATCTTGCATTTAACATAGTGTGCTTACCAGAATCTGTTTGCATACTACCAAACGAAAATACACCACTAATACTATCTACCCCCACCTAGCGCTCGGCATTTTTTATTTTATCCATATTGTAACATATTCGTAGTATAGTTGTACTAACACGTTAAGGAATCGGACTGGTCATTGTCAATATCAAAATATAAATGACTATTACAGTAAGAGTTAAGTTGGACATAGTGCGTTAACGGAGTGATGTCATTATTTGGCGGAACGGAAGGTGGGAACACAAATAAGAAGAAGTATGTCAATCTAACTTTAAGTATAAAACAAACTGTGTTGGAACGAGCACATCATAGATGTCAAGGATGTTCGGTTAAGTTTAACGGAAGTAATGGGCCTTACTTTGAACATATAAATGGTTCTCTGAAGGACAACAGACCGGCAAATCTTCGAGCACTCTGTGAAAAATGCTTTGAACCAGTTAAAAAGAAGGAGAGTAGAAAAGGAATACTTGGCACCGTGCTTAATAATTTTGGATTACTGTTTGGAAAATGAGAAAAATCACGCATTAAATTCTTTTTGCGATTTATTTCCTTTATTGCGGATAATCTCTTTGTGCTTGGAAGGTATCTACTTATTACCTCAAATTTTAGAAGTCAAAAATAGTGATCGATGATCTTGGGAACAAAAGTGCTCAATCTTTGCGACTCCATAATTTGAATTACCCTCAACATGTGGCCAACCATCTCCTTCAAAAGTATAGCCGCAGTAGGCACAAGTTTTCTTCATTCCTAAATTAATTCTACAAAGTAACATATAAGCCGCATGATTGCGACATATTATGTTACTTTTGAGGATATTAATTTCGTTATCATGGAATATTGTTCTTTCTACTGAAGAACATGCTCAAGTGGCGCAGGTACGAGATCATCCTTGAGCTGCTCTCGTATCAAATTTCGTTTGATGATATCTCGATAAAGAATATTCTGGAAGCGAAACTAATTAATAAATTGCTATGTTATTCCCATTCATATAATTGGATGTATATAAGCAGCATAAAAGACTAGAAGATCGACCAGTTTCTAACGAAGATCTCCTAATTCCATTTGAGAAGTGGTTGGTTGCTTTATCTCAAAAGGATCTAAGCAAGGGTAACTTGATATTAAGGGAATTTTATGCTCAGGGATATTTCGAAGCATATGATATTGTAATGACTTATGCAGAAAAAACGAACGGTGAAGTGGTATGGTTTAAGGAGAAGCGAAATTGTGGTTATCCTGAAAGCAACATCAACTTCCTTGGGCTGGAGCATTTTTGTACTTACTGTAACAGGAAGTTTAGCAATCGAGAGCCTATTCCTTGTCTGAAAGAAAACTGCTTCTCACATTTCTGTTCTGACAAATGTTTTCAAGATCATATCCATCTGCGTAAGCACCACCAATAATTTAGTGGAATTAGATCTCATATAAGCAGCTTCGGAATAACTTAGTTCATCTATGACAGACTATCGTTGGTGAAGTCCGCAGCGACAAGATTTCTTGAATATCTTTCAAATATAATCCCGTGTTACATCTCCTCACTTCTCGAGTAATTTGTTTTTAATTTTTTCTCATTATCATAGTAACGATTTTTATTCTTTCGGGATCACCTTTAAATTGATCCAAAAATTGGGAAGAAAAATTGGGTGGTACTCCATCTATTGTTCTTAATTTGAATCCAATAGAAATAAAAACTGATTCTAACCAATATTTCCACGCTACAATATCAGACGCTGACACTGGTTGGAAGAGATCGTCAGTTAGTTCTGTGACGAGAATTAGTGAGCCTGTTTCCTTCAATTTCTTGAGTACAATTTGATAGAAAGGTACCCATAATTCTTGGTAATCACTGTCGATATAGCGAGGAGCGGGCAACACGGATATAATATTATCTATTGATCCGTCTGGAAAATCTGGCAACAATACTTCAAACGAATTATTAACAAAATGTATGTTATTTTTTTCCATTAAGTCACAGGATTTCTCATATTGCGAAGTATCCAATTCTATACCAATTGCCAATATGTTCCTACTAGTTTCGGACCCAACAAGCTTCTTTAAAAGGCGACCATCTCCCGACCCCAATTCAACAAATACCTTTTCATATTTACTAATTATTGATAAATCTCTCTGAATCAAGAAGGTAAGAAGCTTTTCGAGTTATTGCGATTTTAGCAGTTCTGATTCAAGCAATTGTTGGACAAGTTGAACTACTTCTTGCTCTACTTGTTGTCTTGGTAGTCCTAACTTTGATGAAAAATGGTCTGCCAATTGAGTAATCGTTCTTGTTCCGTCACAACTATTCCAAAAGTCTACTATTGCCTGATTAACCATATGGCCATGTTCTTTGTCGTTCATAAGTATCAATGAACCATCTTCTTGCGTAATTAACCTCCCTTTGGCCAGCGGTTGATATTTTTCGTAGTCTATTTGAAACCTGAGCTTTGGCTTTCCAAACCCCAATTGGTCGCGAACATTGGGTTCTATTTTATCTACGCTCCAGGGAGGATCCCACACTATTGACACATTTACCCCTGCAACACCGTTTATCTTACCAACATATCTCTTAACATCGCTTACCAAAGTATCATGTAATGGACATCCACGAGTCGTCATAGTCATTTCAATGTCAATATTGTTCTTTTCGTTCACTTTAACACCATATATGAGGCCCAAATCAACCACGTTAACTGGAATTTCAGGGTCCATACATTTTCTTAAAGCTGAGTAAACTTCTTCTTGTGTAACTTTGTCCGGCATCTCTTAATAAAAGAGGTTTCAGAGATTAAATACTTTATCTATCTGCCCTTTATGTTTTTTTTAATATTTTTTTTATAAGGCGGCCGCAAAATACCTTTCTCTGTAATGATCCCCGCGATAAGCTCAGGTGGTGTGATGTCGAATGCTGGATTCAACACGTCTACTCCTTTAGGTGTAATTACGCGATTACCGATTTGTAGTATTTCTTTTGCATCTCGTTCTTCTATTAGTATGTCACCGATATCGCTTTCCAAGTCGAAAGTAGACATAGGAGCAGCGACATAAAAAGGAATCATGTGTCGATTGGCCATAACAGCGACTTGATATGTCCCAATTTTGTTGAATACATGCCCAGTTCTCAACACTCTATCTGCACCCACTATCACTCTACTAATCATTTTTTGAGACATTACATATCCTACAGCTGTATCTGGTATTAGACAGACATCTATTCCGTCATGCTTCAGTTCGAAAGCAGTAAGTCTTGAGCCTTGCATAACTGGCCTGGTTTCGGTCGCAATTACACGTACCTCTTTTCCGCTTTCCCGTGCAGCCCTAATAACACCAAGAGCCGTACCGTATGCGACTGTCGCAAGAGAACCTGCATTACAATGTGTTAAGACTACTTCTCCATCTTTTATCAGCACTGCGCCGTTCTTCCCTAGCTTTTTGTTTGTGCTAACGTCGTCCTGAGCGATCTTTAAAGAATAGTCAAGTATCCCTTTACGAATTTGATTAACGGAATTCCCTTCTCTCGCCTTCTTCATAACTAGATCTAAGGCCCATACGAGATTAACCGCTGTAGGTCTGGTTCCTTTTAGGAGCGTATAAGCAATTTCCAAATCAGACAACAATTCGAGCTGTACTGCCAGCTTTGCTCTGAACCGATGCAAGACACATGCCAAAGGCCGCTGCAACGCCTATTGCTGGTGCTCCTCGAACAATGAGACGTTTTATCGCCTTGGCGATATCTTGGTATCTTGTATATTTTACGTATTCAAGCTTTTTAGGTAACTTTGTCTGATCAATCATCACTACCTTTCCATCTTTCCACGACACGGTGAGAAGTGAATTATCCATCACGTACTTTTTGTCCCGGCCCAATAATTGGTTAGGCCCAATCATTATTATAATAATTTACTGCATGAAAATAACAAAATCAATTTGTGTCTATGGTTAGAAGAAAATATAGACAGATACCTTAAAGAAATTGGATGATTAAGGACCCCCCTAATAAAGATTAGGTGACATGTTCCAGAGCTGGAATCTGAAAGTGGTTCCACTCGCTCCAAAATCCAAATTGACATTGTCTGAATACTGTTGCCAAATGTTTTTTCATTTAATGACTGACTTTCACAGAACACTAATTGAAATTCAGAATGAACTATGATTTCAAATCCTAATATCACTGAGAATATGACATTTTGTTTAGTGACACTGCCCGATGAATATCCTATAACCGAGGCTCTATTATTTCACCGATTGTTTGATTTAATGCAGCTTCGGCTATGTCAGAGGAATGTTCTGCCGTTCTTCTTATATCTTCTAAAATTAGTTTTATATTTACAAGATTATAATCACGGACCTTCTCCCTTTCCAAAAGAGAAATGATCTCTTCTTCAATAACCCTTACATTGACGGACCTATCGACTATACTATCTGCCAAGTAGTAGTCTTTCCGCAAAAATGCTTCCACAGAATCATTAAGGATAATAAGAGACATTTGGCTCATCTCTTGTATTTTTTCGAATAATTCCTGTGGTAGTTTTTCTCCAATCTTCATTGATTTGACTGCTATACCTGTTGCATGATCTGCAATTCTTTCTATGCTCTTCACTGCCACATGATAACTTATGCAATCAGCAGGGCTTTTCAGACCTATTTCGTTCAATATCCTCTCATTTTGGGAGGCAATTACAAGATTTCTAAGTATATATAGGCTAAATCTGTCAACCTCATCGTCAGATTTGACTACGGCCATTGCAAGATCTTTATTGTCTTCGGATAGCGCGGCCATGGCATCCTTGTGCATTGATGTTCCAATCAAGAACATCCTTCTCACGGCAGTCTTGACCGACAACTCTGGTAGGCTCGAAAGGACTTGAATTGTCATGATGTCAGATGACTCTGCAATGATTTCGGTGCCCACCAAGTTTCTTCGAACTACCTCCCTAATTGCCTCTCGCTGGTGAGGGTATATCCTGCCTGACTTTGATTTAAGATTGATGACATTATATCCAGTCAAATACATTGACACAACCTTCCGTTTCAGTGTATTTTCTCCGTCCTCTTTTGCCACTAGGGAATGGACCTCACCGCTTGCTATCGGTGCTCTTACCGTATTCGGAAATATCGAAAGTGAATGATTTGCCTCACGTACGATCGTAACGGAATCTCCGGCCTGGAGATGCATTTCACTGATCCACTTTTTAGGAATGGAAAGGATATAAGTAGAACGTCCAGTATATTGTATTTTTCTAACTTCACTATTTTCGGAAAACAGCATCAATATAGATCACCATTGATTCGTACCCTTAAACATGTTATGTTAATTTACTATATAGATCTATATAGCCAGTACATTTGTTGCAAAGCTGTATGAGACAACTTGTAAGGCCTCCTGTCACTAAAATCTCACCATTTACCCCTACTAATTGCTATAATAAGCCAAATTCCATTAATTAATAGAGAAGACCTATAGATAACTCTGATTAGATGACTGATATGTCCTTTATCAAATATAGGATGATGAGACTAAGAAGATTAACAAGAAACAAGTTATACGTGATAGTCCGATATTTGATTTTCCTCTACCTTGGTTTCAAGATGAAAATTGGATGGTATTGAGGAATAGGTAAATTCTTGAATGTTGATATGCTTGATGTTTGTAGTTAGCTCTTATTCATGACATTTTCATGAGTTCTCCAAGAAAGTATTTTGGAATAATTGGTAAAAAATTACAATCGTTGGCGAGAGCTGAGCTTGTTTCGCTTTTCAAGACGTACCAAGCCAGATCAATACAGTTTGATCACTTATCTTCCGTAGTCAGGGCCGAAGGCTCCCAAGAATTAGAAAGGATAGCAAATAGGGCAGTACTTACGAAGTATTTTGCCGAACAGATAGAAGAAGATGAATATGAAAAAAGGTTTTATGGTAAAACCTTTACCTGCATACTATTTGGAACTGATAAGAAGATTGTTTTGGAAGTTCTCGTTAAAAAAATCAAGGAGAAGGCGAGTGCAAAGGTATGTTTGAATAATCCTGACTTTCATGTAATAGTCCATCCAAAAGAAAATCTAGTGGGAATTAGGATAGTACCTCAAAGAATTAACTGGCTTTTAAAACGTCCTTACCTTAGAAATTTCTTTCATCCCTCAGCTTTGGATCCGAGGTTATGTCGCATCATGGTAAACCTTGCACGAGTTCGTGAAAATGATCTTATTCTTGATCCTTTCTGTGGTACTGGAGGGATCTTACTTGAGGCCCAAAGAATGGGAATTAGGACGATAGGATTGGATGTTGTAAAAAAAATGTGTGGCGGAGCCAAACAAAATGGTGTCGAAGAAGTTGTTCGATGTAATTCACTCAAAATGCCCATTAAGAAATTATCTGTACATGCCATAGTGACGGATATTCCTTATGGTTTTTCTACACACATATCACCTAATGTACTCTCCCACAAAATTGTTTCCGACTTGATAAGCAGGAAGATCTACGCAGTAAGAAGGATTGTAGTCATGTGCAAAGATTCTGATCTGGAAAAAATATCTGACGCAAAGGTTGGCTGTGAAACCTATTGCTATCGTCAACATAAGAGTATGACCCGATGTATAGTTGTCACCTGACCATGCTAGAAAATTTTTTTATTGTCATTTTTCTCGAGAATTGATAGTCTTGTTTTCAGGCAAATTCCCCAAATCATATTGTAACTGCGAATCAGAATAACATTGTTAGTTGAGATCGTCTATATTTTTCGAGCAGATGGACATTGATATTTGCTAGGAAGACCTATAATCGTTGCATGATTTAATTTAGTAAGATTGGAGAATGAACTAAGGTTAAAAGAACAACGTAAGGTTCTCATTAACGATGAATCGTATGGACCCAAATGGAATGGTTTCAGTAGTATTATTGGATATGATGACGTAAAGAAGCTTTTCAATTTATCGCTTGAATCAGATAATCCGGTCCACATTTTACTTGTTGGTCCACCAGCATCGGCAAAGACCTTATTCATGTTGGAATGTATCAAACTGGATCGTTCATACTTTACTTTGGGTAGTCACAGTACGAAATCTGGAATGATCGATTACCTATTCCAAAACCGCCCTAAATACTTAATAATTGACGAGATTGAACACATGCCCATTAAAGATCAAACAGCTCTTTTGAGTCTAATGGAAACAGGTATAATATCAGAAACGAAACACAAGAAAACACGCAACACGCAGCTTAAAACATGGGTATTTGCTACTAGTAACGGTATTGAACATATGCTAACTCCCTTGCTTTCGCGATTCTTAGTATTACATTTTAAGCCATACAAATTCGAAAATTTTCAAGAAATTACAGCGCATATGCTCGAACGTGAAGGAATAACTCATGAAGTCTCGAACGAGGTCGCGCAGGCTGTGTGGTCAAAAATGAAATCACGGGACATAAGAGATTGCATAAAAATAGGACATCTTGCAAAGACAAAAGAAGATGTAAACTGGATTGTATCTACTATTCGAAATTACAGGTAAAAATCTATAAATCATTATAACGCAAATGACTTCCATATACCATTTGACGTAAAACGAAAGCTTTCGTTTATTCTTAATGGCAAGACAATTATCATAAGTACTATAGATGTAAAGTTGATCTTTTGATATGGGGTCAGACTCATAGAATTCAAAGATCAACCATACTTCTCAGGACTTAGAAGCTGGCTTAAATGTTTAGATAACATTAAGAACTGTTTCCCCTTGCTGGTGACTTCGTAAACATGTTTTTGTCCATCGTACTTCAGTAAATCATTTTCTATCATGTGGGCCAGATACCCCTTCAACTGTTTATGAGAATGAAGTGAAACGTACATAATTCTCGTCACTAGAGGAACGTTGTTTATGTTTCTAATATTTTCTAGAATTGTAGTATAAATCTCTTCTTTACTTTGGTTCTTTATGCCCATATCTTAATGAATTAATTTTTAGAATTGAAAATAAAAGGGTAATGGAATATAAAAAAGTAAAATGACACAGATTTCTTTTCTCCTTCACACTCTTAACCTACCGAAGTGTTGTCGCCGAGGTAATCTAAGATATCATAATTGGATTTAGAACTTTATCTAGCAGCTGAAAGAGTACCGCCCACCAAAATGTTCCAATTTCTATTAATTATGTTAAAGAGTATTTCAGGTATGAACAAATGCTGATAAATCAAAATCTGAACTAAAAATAAACAATCATTGAAAGTCGTGTAGGCGCCTGTCCTTATGCAATTCAATTTTTCTCTGTACCTCCATCGTATGGTTCTTGAAAATATGATCATCCGCGCATTGACTATGCATTATACCAATTTCGCAAAATTCGCATGAAGTAACAATATCTCGGTCTTCGAATGATTGTTTGCAGAAACTGCAAATATCAGATTGGATATCATAATTTGATAGAGGTTTCAACCAACATTCACGCCAGAGAACAACAGTCATTCTGAATTTAATTGAACAATCTTGCATATATTTCAATAAAAATTAGCAGCGTGGCCAGCTAAGGGAATAGATCCCCTAATGACTAATTGTTCGAGAACTTAGAAGATGATTCCTTTCAAAGTTAAATTCTTCAAATCGGTTTGTTATGTGAATCAAATATAAAATCTGACAACATGTATATCAGCTATTGTTTGACCTTGAACGTTCCTTGAATATTCTACTTTTGATTTATGTGAATGAGATTTAACATAGGTAATTAGATTCAAAACCAATGATTTTTCTATGATAAATCTATATATTGGTAGATTCTCTAACCTACATGGCTAATTGTCCTTATTGTAACAGTGATATCTTTAGTACCGGTTGGAATGTGGAAGAAGTGGATATTGGTCACAAAACTATTAGGGGAATCATAATTTCCTGTAAAGAATGTCACAAGATGCTTACAATTTTTCAAGCGTGAAAACTCAAACGACTTTGCCAAAGCGAGATATTAAGAAATCCTACGATGTCCAAAATAGATATGTGTCAATAATATAGTAACGCTAGTCTACAATATGGGAGTATGGGGTGATTGCACATTTATTTGAATATTTTTACGACAGAAGGTAAACGAGTTTTTATAATGCTTAACGGTACCCCCCTTATGAAATCTGAAGCAATGATATTCAATATTTGCTGGCACCATCAATGTATCCAACGATAAATAAATAAATAGGATTCAATAAAAACCTGAGTCAAAAAATTAACTAGAGATCAGAATCCTCAGAAAAATCTAGGACTGATTTTGAATAAATGCTTCTGGTAGCAAACGCTCGACGCCTTTTTAAAATTAATTGCCCGCTCAGTGAACTAGTACCTTAACTAATCTATTTATAACATATAACATACCTATACTAAGGGATTCACATTACGATTTCTATGGAAATCTTTATGTTTCACCTGTTCCCGGTAACGGACAAGATTTCCTGTAGAGCTGCTGTCGTAATGTGAATACCCTATATCAAAAATTCAATTATCTGTTCCATATTCATACTGCCTCTATACTCCTCAGAAAGCAATAATTGGGAGAATACTTTGTTTACACAGACCAGGAATCAAATAGTGTGAACCATAGACAACATTACTTTAGTGTCATTATTATTACTAGATTTTCCCGATGACGTTTGTGGACCAATAACCAGCAGAATACATTTTTGGATCATGTACTCCTTTCTTTATTTTCCGATCAAATAAGCCCCTATTTGTCCCAGCCGTGTAGTTTTTTTCTGATTGAAAAGCAAAAAATTAGTTCTATTGTGAAATCATCGATTTTGACATTAACCAAAGTGCCACTAGATTTGAGGTCAATGACTATTAAGAATTCCTTCTTTCTTAAGCGTGAAGCGTGAAGCGTGAATAGAAAAGTTACGTCGTAGCCCGAAACTGCGTGAAAGTAATGTTTTGCATACAGTGAATTGTTGGAACAATTGTCAATCAAGGGAAAAGTGGCCGTAAATATCAATAAGTTCGATTTTTTTGTATTTTTCTTAATCCATCAAATATCTCCTTCATCTGTTCCTCGTTTGGATATCCATCCTTTAAATACCTTAAGTTTATCATGAGGGTCTTTAGACCTTCGTATACTTGTGCGTCTTCTACTGTATCTATAAGAGCATTCAAACTAAAGGGCTTGCGCATGACCTCGATTATCCTTCTAAGCCTCATAACAGATTGTTCTACAGTTTCATCTACAAACCCCGACGCAAAGATTATCCGCTGCTGTGGATTTATTTGGAGAATTTTTTTAGCAGCTTCCAAACCGTCCATTCTTGGCATCTTATAATCCAAAATTACTACGTCAAATGAATTAGATTCGTTTGAACCTGCGGGGCCAGATTCCCCAGTGTACTTTGTTAGACAATCTTGGCCGTCAAAACTCAACGTAACAGTATGTTCTCTAGCCTCCAAAGCATCTTTATATGCTTGTAAGGTCTCCTCATTGTCCTCTGCTATAAGTATCCTCATATAAGATTGGTGAATGTAAGAGTACATACTAATACTTAATAATTTTGCAGAATTGCTAAGGCATCCGTTATGCAGATAGAATGTAAAGCAGTATTAATCGAATGGGCATCCTAGAAAGGGAGTTGTTCGGTATGACGCAATGTCAGAAAGTTCACTAACGATATAAATTATGAAATGGATGGTCCAGGTATTTGATCGTCGATTCACTGCACATTCACAATAGAAGGAGCAGTCCCGGTTGCTTGAATGTCGAAATAGGCTCGGGTATTGTAATCTAGATCGGTAGGTTAAATTTAATTTTCTCCAGACAGGTTCTAAATAATGTTGAAATCTGTCTATTGTTTGGTTCAAATCTTATAAGGCGTGGTATCCTCAATAAACCCATTACATTAAGTGATACTAATTTTTTTTGCTCTGCAGTAGTAGAAACGACTAATATTATAATATTTTGATTTTAGCATTTCATGCTCATTAAACTCCATCAAAATATTGGGACTGTCGCATTCTATCGTTACCATCTTTGAGTAATATGTGATGGAATCGCTTATTTTTGATTAAAGTTCGGCGCCTCTTTACCATTATTAATTAAACTATTATTCTATATTGTTCTACTTTGCAAATAGAAAGACATCACCTCGTCATCTCACGATTGTAGTCGACCAAGATAACTTTCATATGTCGTGATCTGTTTTAGGGATTGTAAATTTGAAGGTTGCCCCTTTTTCATTTTCTGCATCTACCCAAATTTCGCCTCCATGAGCCTCAATTATTCCCTTGCATATAGCAAGTCCCAATCCCGTACCGCCATGTTTTCTGCTAACAGTGGTATCCACTTGATAAAATTTTTTAAAAAGATTTTCCATCTTATCTGCAGGAATACCAATTCCGTTGTCTTCTACTGTGAACAAGACATAGGAATTTGGGTCTCCCGTTCGATGAGTTTGACTATTTTCAGCCCGGAGTATTATCTTGCCTCCTTTTTCAGGAACAAAATCAATAGAATTTTTTATCAAATTAGTAATTACTTGTCCGATCCTCTTCGAATCACAAAACACAGTCTCAGAAACTGATATATCCGATACTAAATTCACATTCTTGGTTTTCGCCAGAGGTAAGATCTCAGAGATCGCTTGATCTATTATTTCGCGCACCTCTATGTTAGATTTCGACAACTTCAATCTTTCAATTTCCAGTTTATGGATATCTAACATGTCACTAACTAGGACTTCAATCTTTTCAACGCTTTTTTTCATCGTTTCGATTGCCTTAGTCTGTTTCTCATTTAGATTTCCCATGAATTCTGTCTTTAAGAGCATATCAGAATACAACTTTATAGGAACAATCGGAGTTTTTAGCTCATGGCTAATCATTGAAATAAATTCATCCTTTGACTTGTCGCTTTCGATCAACGACTTGTATGCTTCATTAAGTTCGGCATCCTTTTTTAGAATCTCTTCTGTTCTTATCGTGATACTCTTTCTCATCTCATCAAATTGCTGGGCTAATTCGCCAATCTCATCAGAAGTTCTGATTTCAACAGGTGCAGCGAAATCCCCTTCTGTTATCCTTCGTGCCGCATTACCTAGTTCAGTTATGGGTTTGGAAATGCTTCTCGCGACAAAGTAAACAACCAGAGTTGAGATTGCTAGTATCAAAACAGTTATAATGATAAATATAATTCTCAAATCCAATACACCACCAAAGGCTTTGTCAGTTACCACCGAAGTTATCAAAAGCATGCCATCTCCTTGGTAGTCAGGAAATGACCTTTGTTTGACCGCTATAAAGATGCTGTCCCCTCCAGAAGTTTCAACGTTTGGAAATATTCCATTTTCGACGTTCTTTGTAGAATTGGTTATCTTCATAAAAATTGGTTGATCATGATAGAAATTCGTACTATCGCTCGTGTTTACCCCAGAATTTGAATACAAAATTGTGCCAGTTTTTGAAATAAGGTCAAATCTTAAATTTGGTTCAAGGCTGGAAACATTGTTGCCTACGAGGGTTACTAATGGATAATAAAGTGCAACATATCCGCCTATTATTTCTCCGTTACCACTGATAGGAGTAGATATTTTAAGCCAGTCACTTCCATTCGGATAGACAGCTGATAGAAATTCTTCGTTAACCTTACCTAATATGGATTCCTTAAAAGATGTGTAGGCAGATACATTGTCACCAACAGGTAAATTTGAGGTACCAAGAATCTCGTTCCCATTCCTGTCATAAACGAATAGGGACGTATTGGAGTTTAGGGATCTTTGGAAATCAATCAGAAATGCATCTTTCTGCTCATCGGTGAGGTTAGTTCTTAAAATGTTGCTTATTTGGCTTGACAAGAACCTCAGATCTCTGATTTTTTCGTGCTGAGCTCTCGAAATTTCATCCATCCAATTTACCGAGTCATGCTCCAGATGTTTTGAAACTTCAAGAATAAGTCCTGTAGAGAAGGCGTTAAGTGATGCTAGTGATGCTGAAATAAGGCTTGCAAGTACGAGTGAAAATATGATCGCAAAGAGCCTGGCTCTAACCTTCAATGAAATAAATTGAAACTAGTAGAGTATATGCCTTTTTCTCATAAGGCTATTGAAGGAGCGTGAGTAGATAAATTATCTGCTAATTATCTATTATTATTTTATATACAATCGATTAATAGTTGCACGATCTTTGTTTCGCCTTATTGTTAAGGAGCGACCTCTCCAAATGCTGTCATATTGTACTTGTCAACTTTATCAAATGCGACTACATCTAGGAGTTGGAATGGCATTACATCTCCGGGTTTTAGTATAAAGGATTGGCTTGAAACGAACTTGTCAGATTTGCCTAATACTACTCCATTATTGTCAAAATATACTGCCTGTACCTTCACATCATGCACGCTGACAGTATTATTATTCCTTACCTTACCGGTCACATCGACTAAGTTGGTGGGTGATTTGTTTAGTGTGACTTCTTCGACTTGAAGATTAATTCTATCATTCTTTGCGGCAATTGTAGCGTTACTCGAATTCGAAGAGTTTGTCATAGATTGAGCAGAAACTTGTGGACCAATGTTAATGTCAGGTATCATCATACAAACCGAAAATAGTGCAGATAGTCCCAATAGTATGCTGTTCGATTTCATATGGAATGGATACTAATTTACTTTTATTTAAATCAGACGATTAGAACAATAGCCGCAGAAAGCATTGATTGCAATAGTCAACTCCAATGCGGCTTTCCTAAATTATATCTACATAAACAAGGTTTGTTGAGTCGAAGCTACCAACTTGTTTTAACCATCTTTAATTCAAGTTATACTGGTTTGGTATATACTGCTAGTGTTACATATAAAATATTATATAAATAGGCTTTTGATTTACTTTAATGAACTCTTCTACTGAATGTTACATACATTTTATTTCGATAATCTATTTGAACTAATACCCACGCCGTGTTTCCTTATAGATAATCAATAGATATGATAAACTAGGATAAGTTACTATTAATTAGTAATTCTATTCGTGAGTATGAAATTTGAGATTAATTACATAGACTACTATCAGAAGAAATCAGTGTGGCGGAACAAATGCAATGAGCAGGATCAATATTCCATAGGTAAGTTTTCCCTACCCATCATAAGAGAATAATTAGGCAATAAAAGTGATCAAGACGTTCTAGCTGATGTTAGATAGTAATATATTGTACTTTTCATAAGGACAACTGTCTCTTCTTATTTTATAAAGTGACCAAGAGCATTTATGATGACCAAAAGAATCTACTACGTGCGACAAATACAGAGAAGAACATGTTATAGGCCTACCAATTTTAACTTGAAAGTTGGTGTTTGGGAAAATAAAAATGGTTCCTATGCAACATATCGAGAAGCAAGATTGTCTTCATGGGTATGCAACATATGTGATAGTCCATTTGCGGCATTCAAGGAACTTAAAGATCACAAATCAGAAACTCACTCATATTGACTGCTTGCATAATTTGATTTTGTATTTCTGGGCGAATTAGTTTGTGGGCCTGAGAATATAAATTCACGAGAGTCAAGCAGAAGATTCTAGAATAGCCTGCCCTAGGTTTGGCTACATAATTGTCAAAATATTGGGAGAACTGTTATTGGCGATGCATCGGTTCTATTACTGCAGTCCAAAGAGAACTGGAAATTTCAACTTGTGCAAGATTGATAATTCTGTGTCCTTGACAATCAGAAATGACCGAATGGGTCCCAGATACTCCCTTTCTAGAATCAATCAATCTATACATAATGACTATTGGTGTGGCGGATCTATTTCACGTAGGGAGAGCTTCTGGAAATCATATGTGACCCCAGTCGATTTGTAATCGAACATGGGTGAGGCCCAAGTTATCGCAGCTCCGGGTGTCTTCGCATTACATTGAGTCATGTCGTTACCCCAATGACCTGAATCAACTAATTCTTCTACCTTTTGCCAGTGATTGTTATTATCTTTATCTACATAAGATTCTAGCTTGACAGTTCCGTCTGGAAGGTTGTAAACTACTCCCTTGAATCCCACCCACTTGTTCATGATAGAACCTATTCCATTTTTGGTGGGAGAGAGGATATCATAATTTACATGCCACATCTCTTTCTTGTATTGGAATGTTCCATCAAACCTTATGTTGTTATGGTAGGATGAACCGCCGCAGCCGTCATGAATTGCATTGCTGTGCCTTACGCTCCTAGTTACGAAAGAAATGCCATCGCCGCTGCTACTGGAAGACACCTTGAAATAACCAGTTGCTTCTACATTTTTCCAATCAGTGGGTTTGTACCAGTATCCTTTCTGCGCCAATGCGGAAAAATCGTATGTAGCCATATTACTTCTCTGATTATCTGAAAGTAAACCGGCACTCTTGGTGTAAACATTCATCCTGGTAGTGCCTGGCTTTAAATGCCAGCTACCATCGGAATTCTTACTAATCTCCGCCCCGTTGCTGTCGAACTGGCCATCAACTGGATTATTTGGATTGAAGTACCAAGTCTCACCACCCGCCGCTGTAGGGTATATCATCTGCACACCATCATTACCTGGACTTGGTCCTGGTGGACGAGATAAAGGAGGTGTATTGGAACCCTCATTGGCGTTGATGTTTACATTTATTTCTGCAATACTGGTAAAAGTATTCTGAGTATTTCCATTGACAGTTATTCTTAAGTACCTGGCACTCACATCACCAAAATCATAGGATTCAGGATCGCTAGATGACCCACTGCTTTTAGTTTTAAGAACATCGTTGAATTTCTTGTTGTCCTTGGAAACAGAAATGACAAAGCCATAAACACGAGAGTCCCCCTTATACCATTGAATATCTACATTGCATACTGTTTTTGAAGCTCCCAAATCCAGGGTAATTGAGGAGGGCTTTATCTGGTTGGACCATCTCGTCTGTGGATTATTGTCTATTGCATTGGAAGTCAAATCATTCTTATAATGTCCAGAGGCGGTGACCTTGGAAATCTTGGCTTCGGTACACTGATCTGCTGATCCGCTGGATACTTTTGGTTGTTCAACGGGATTTATATTTTCAAGACCCGAAGTGTTCAGTCTAAGATCGGCTATAGTTGCATAGTTATTCTGAGTATTACCATTAACAGTTATCTTTATGTATCTCGCATCTACATCTTGGAGGTCGTATCTTTCAAATGATGTTGTTGTTCCACTGCTTTTTGAATCAAAGACATTCTTGTAGGTTGACCCATCTTTTGAAACTGAAATAATAAAGTTGACATTTCTCTGATTCCCCTTATACCAGGCTATATCGAGATTACATACAGCCCTTACCTTGCCAAGATCCAATTGCAACCACACACCCTTGCCAAATGTAGACCAGAGCGTCTGTGGATTCAAATCCAAGACCGCGGAGGCAGGGAAGTTCGCATCCGATGCGCTTGCTGATACGCCAAGAATTTGTGTTTCATTACAAGATTCTAAATTCGACGTGACAGAAGATGACCCAGCGAAGGCCAATCCAATACTTGAGGAAGAAATGAACAATATTGCAATTAGGAATAATACCAGGATACTCTGCGCATAGCTGACAGTTACATTTTTCATTCTATTCATCTCCTCTGTATTGCAGACTTATTACGGGAGGAAAGAGGGTATGGCCCAAGATTGGCGCTGTTGGTTATATTTTCAATTGGCATGAACACTGCTGACTTCCTTACAGCTGATTGCACGTCAGAAACATTCTTTCTTAATACTTATGCAAAGCCATATTTTATACTGGTCTTGCGTTATGAAATTCTTTAAGATAATTATTTATTTTGTCTATCTATTATAGACATCCACAGGTAATAGTGTTAATGTTTATGATAATAAATTATGGCTGATTGTTTCATCAAAATGACATAATTGTTGTAAGAGTCAAAGTCAAACCTGAAAATGTAACATTCGAGTAAAAAGGGAAAAAAGTCTCTTGCTTACAAAGTCGCGTTAATGTTGTTATAAATTCCGTATTTATACTATTACAATTGGGTTTAAGGAAATCTTTACTTAATCATAATTGGAATTTGATGCTAGGAGAAGATATCAGGAATAATGGTTTTATTTCCAGTAGAATTCGACGAATGATCCAAAATTGCGCCTATCTCATTAGTTGCTTTTTCTATGTTTACAAGAGCCGTATATGTAACATATTTTCCATTGTCATAAATTGCTCTCAATTCAAGAGTACGTATTCCATGCAGATTACCAAAACTAAATTGATGTTTTCCAATTTTGATCAAAGGATTCACTTCCGTAGTGTCAGCGTCATAGTCAATTCCAAATGCATTCACTTCTCGAGGCATTTTAGTGAATTCAAATGTAAAAGTTTTGTCTGATGGGATTTTAACTGTAGGTTTGTATTCATCTGCAAGACGTGGGAAGTTTTGTTTCTTAACTCCATCTTCATCCACAACCACAAACGGAAGCATCTCGTATGTGTGACCTCCATAGGATAACATTACCGGTGGGACATCAGTTGTCGTACCAGCTGTCGTACTATTTGTCAGCTGCTTTGCTGGCAGTGCTAGGATATTATGAGTATGGGTCACTTGGGATAAAACGAGAGTAATAACTAGCAAGAAAGCTAATGTGAGAATTATGTAGCATCTATGATAGCTCATGCAATTTTTTCTAACAAAAATCTGAAAAATATCTATGTCAATAGAAATTCACTACAGTAAACAAAATAATGATCGTAATTTAGATGACTGAAATCTAATATACTCTCATATCGATACGCTGTATTCACCTATTTCAACATGTAACGGATGTTAGAGGCTCATATTTGGTCGATTGTATGAGTACCATTTAACTTGCTCTGGAATGCCGTCTCCTTATTCTGGGAGTAATTCGATCGAATCTTGATCTTGCTTGAGGTGTATCATTTAGAGATGAGGTGGGGTGTTATTTATCAAATGGTCGCAAAACACTTCATTGCTATACATTATTAGTTAATAGACGGGTTAACTATAATGCAGAATTACCTCGCCGATAAATTACGATATATGTTAATTCGTGACATAATAACCTAGATAGATTCATCTGTCGGGGTAATCAAATATTTGATAATTGATTACGATATCAGATTCTAGTACTTTTCACTCATGATTATCCTACAAACTAAACCAACCAAGAGCTTGTGGACAATTACAAAGAAAACATCTAAGGTCAATGCTGCTACCTCAAATAGTAATTGCTAATTGACTTAAACTATTTGAAAACACAAGATAGTAATTATGAGTATCTTGAGAAAAAGGTATCATTTGAAAAATTAAAATGGAAAATTTTCAGGATCTGTAACTGTTGGCACCTCAAGCAATAACACAAAGTCTCGTTGGTCAGCAGAGAGATGGAGTATGGATAACCCTTAATTCCAGCTAAACTTATTATATATAGTGGATAAATCCGAAAAGTGTACTCGACAGGAACACGCCTTGTGTGAAGGGGATATTATAGAAATTATCAACGGTTCAAAAACGACAAAAATTTGCGAATGTCAATGTCATAACAATATGTATCAACTAATTCGAAGGATGCAGTCAGCAAATAATCAGTATTAATGATCGGTTCAGGATATTAATTCGGCATGTAAAAGTATAGCATTTGCGTGACTAAGGAAATTGATATACTACCACAGTCAAGATGTAGATTGGTAACAGAAAATACCAAATCTTAAAGGAAGGCAATTTAGAGAAACAGTTCCCATATTACCAATGACCTGAACATAGAGAAGCCTTAGGGTACATTCGTGTAATAATATTTGATCGTTGGTTTTATTCATTATTCGTATACTTTCATCATTTTTTATCATTACGACTCTACGAGTAGAAAGTGCTAGTTCCCCCCCCTCCAGTTTACCTTGATTTGTCAATTAAAAATATAAGCACTTTTGTGATAGAGTAGGTATCATGTTTATCACTTTACTTGATATTACAAAACATTAAAACTCGAATATTTAGTACAATACTATAAGTGTGAGAGTATTTACAATATGTGGTAACTGCATTATTTGTGCTACTTTTCCTTTTAAATCCTCTTTGCTATTTTCGTGTATTTTCAAGATCATATCGGTACTGTGAACCTGTAATTTGATACACCTTCTCAGGTCCAATCTTTGCTAGATCCGAAATGACACTTTGTACGAATGCGTCCTTACACTCGATCAAGACAAAGGCTGAATTCATTGGTACTGAACACAGTATGATAGGTAATAGAAACTAATAACCATTCCAACGTTATATCAGACCACACTTGGAATAGAATGAACGGGAGAGTGAAATACGAAGATAGAAAATAAAATTTGGAATGATTATGGCCCGTACTTGAACTTTGAATAAAAGCCATTTTTGCCAGAACTGTCCCATTCAAATCCGTGATCACTGTAATGATGCTTAATTGATCGGCCTATTACTGGATCAAAGCCTGGCGCTACCGTAAATGCAGGGTTAGTTACTAAACTATCTTGACGGGTATCGCTACCCTTGATGCCTTCTATTTCTAATTCCAGGTATTCTGGTATAGTTAGCCATCGACGTCTACCTTGGATACCAAATTCTATTTGAGAAGATTTTATGCCTATGTTTTCTCCGATAAAATTAGCCGCCGCAGCAAAGAATCCCCCTGATTGACCTGAGAATATCTTTGATAATGCATCAACTTGCTCTTGATCTGCGCGTTCATCCAGGTAGAATGCGGCCTTCATCTTTGGTCCGGTAAACATGTTACCAGGTGCAACGAAAACAGCTACCGCATTGAGCCCATCAAGTTGTGTTTGGTCATAATGACCTTTCTCTATATGCCATGCGACCGTAGCGTTACAGTAGCCTTTATCAGGGTCTAACAAAAAAATGCATGGACACATCGAGTCACAGTTACAGCCCTCAAAATAATCACCTTGAAGTTTCCAATCAGGTGAATTTTTGGTAGCCAACTTGATCCCTACCATTTAGTGAAGTTATCAATTATAAGGATTGTTGTAAGTAAAGTCGACTTCAATTCATACGGCGGATAAGATAGTTTTAATTTGTGATTGTATGCTAAGTTACTAACTAATTGTATAAAGAAATGAAAATTTGAAGATGGTAGGCTCATTTTACAAAAGTCTTTCTTCTTTAGACAGGGAGCGACATTCCAATTCATTTAAGATGACTCAAAGTTGCAATACCTACTCTTCCATACTTGCGCTAAAGAGTATGTGTGCCATGAAATAAAGGAGTAAGCCTACTTCAGTCGCAGTTGTTCGTTTTTTGAACGCTTTATTGAATTTCAGTTCTTGTTCCGTCAGGATTATATCTGTAAACTTTACCCGCTTCTTCATCGGCCGTCTTTTTATGCGAACCATCGCAGAAAGGTTGATTATTGCTTAGTCCGCACATACAAACCCATTTACTTTCATTACCTACCTTAATTTCCATTGGGTCTCTATCTTCTTTACTAACTAATCGTGCCATTAAGAAAATAATTTAACTACATAATATAAACTAAGTATGTAAAATTTACCCGACAACTGTATTTTCTGCAAAGTATACTTAAAGCCAATTCATATAGTAGTAGGCGTCAGAATTTATTCCCTAATTGAAGATTTCTTGCTCCCGTCAGATTACCATGAATTCTGTAACTTCTCGTATCTTTGTCAACCTACCTTGTACTAATTCGTCGTCCTGATGCCCAAGCTCGTTATCTTCAGTTAATTTCACTCTTATGTTGTAAAATCCGCATTCGTTTTTTTCCAATACTTGTACAACCTTAACATTCAGTCGCGAGTTAAGTCCGTAATCAAATACAAGTTTTTGATCGATTTTTGCCTGTTCGTTTAGGGCTTGTTGCATAATATATATACTATTTAGAGGAATATATAAGATTTGTAATTATCCTTCTGAGAATATTAGACATTCGAGGTATGCATCAGCATATGTCTGATACAAACACTTTAAAGCAATTGTATGTATGTACAGTACCGATGAAAAAAGAACTATATGCTGGAACAGTAGCTTTTATGTTTCTGTTTCTCGTAACCTACACAACATCCGCTAATGCACAAAATCTGACTACAAATGCATCAAATACTGTTGGAAATGCTAGTGAATCGATAAATCAGACCGCATCAGAACTAGGAACCAACGCATCTGACGCTTTGAATAATGCCGGTGCTTCCGCTAACGCAACGATGTCTGAATTGGGAAATAATGCGTCAAATACTGGTGAAACAATCTTGAACCAAACAGGTGAAGTTGCCAAAAAGATAGTCGGTGGAGCAGCGAACGTACTTAGTAATATAAGTGGAGAAATTAAGGAGGGAGTAGGAGACAAATAGTTGGGTTAGCATAATCCATTCATCCACCCATTTTATTGGTTACCAACTGTATATCTTTTAGATGGTAATTGATACCAACAGTTATTACCATTTAGAATACATTGCACTGCCATGCTTATTAAAACTACAATTACTATTGCTAGTCTACAAATATGACAAATTGCTGCTACGCTTTTACGCAAGGGAAGACATAAAACATCAGATTATCAATTTAGTATGCACCTTGCTTTATCTTATTCCCACACTCACTTTGTTCCTCAGTCTCAACTTAGAAGATTATCTACTTAGTTTTGGAAATATCAAACACATGTAAAAGTTATAGCCTTTATATAAGATAATTCCCCAGCTGTTACTGGTACAAAACAGCATGGCTCTTCAATTATTTGCTATTGAATTTATGATGACCTTGTTATTGCTTATTGTTCTTCATATCGTATTTGCAGTGCCCATTATAGCAAGTAATCAGATGATGGACAGGGATGACAATGTAGTTGAGGTAAAAAGCATGATGATTCCAGGAGGTAATATGACCTTCGGATCATCCCTTGAGAACGCAAAAATGCATTTGATGGAAGCTTTAATGGACCTGAAGGATGGGGATACCAAAGGGGCCATGATGCAACTCGACATGACAGATCAAGCAATAAAGTTGCATGAACGAGAATTGGAGGGCATGATGTTGACTATGAAAGGGAACAATATGACCTCATCTTCCGAGATGCTAAAGTCCGACAATGAGTCCACAATCATGAGTTGAGTCAAAGGAAGTCAAAAAAGCATATTTTTCGCTATCACTCAATTAGATCACATCTGGAATAAGACTTAAATCATTTACCAAAAAGGTACAGATGTGACAGCGAGAATAAATCAAGGATATGTCAAATCCTTTGTAGGTGGGGTTGTCGCTGGGGCTCTGGCTATTGGAATTTCACTCCTCATAAGATCACTCGTTGGAGGACCATTCCTTCCTGAACTTGCTTCCCAAACATTATTCTCACTTACGCCAGGTGAATTTGAATCACAGGCAGTAGAGAATTTTGGGCCCCTTGCCAAATATTCTGCTTTTATAGCCGCTCTCGTAATTAATTTCGTATTATACGGTCTCTTTGGAATCCTTGTTGACAAGCTTCACAACAAATTTCCATGGAAAGGTTATGTCGGAAAATCACTTCAATCCGCCTTAACAGTATATGTTATCTTACTCATCATATCAATCTCGCTACTAACTGCAATCCAACTTCGAACTGGTGGTGGTGGATCAATTTCGATTTCTCTTCTCGCAATTTCCCTTGTTTTCCCTCAAATAATCTTTGGATTTATTTTTTCGTCCCTCTTTAGAAGTACAGGACAAATTTTGAAAAAACCTCCCGAGACAGCATCCGAAACATCCAGGATGAGCTCAGGCAGAAGTGAGTTCCTTCGCTTGGTCGTTGTTTCGGCAATCGCGTTTCCAATTCTATTTTTTGGATTGAATCGATTGTTTTATGGACAAGGACAAGGACAACAGCAAGAAGATTCCATTTCATCATCACAGCTAATACCACAATCACTTTCAAAACCAATTGGTTTCGAAGATCCCATGCTAGCAACACTCCTTGCTTCTGAATTAACTCCAACTTATCTCTTCTATAGAATAGATATCAATCCTATTGTACCCGTGGTTGATGAAAAAACTTGGAAACTTACGGTAAAAGGTCTAGTCAGCAATCCATTGACGGTCACTTATAACGAGATAAGGACAATGCCTTTCGTAGAGCAATATGCTACACTAGAGTGCGTAAGCAACAAAATTGGAGGCGACCTAATTGGTACCGCACTATGGAAAGGCATACAGCTCAAGGGCCTGCTTGATAGGGCTAAAGTCATGCCAGGAGCAAAATACATAGTATTCAGATGTTCTGATGGTTATGATGTAGGTATACCTTTGGAAAACGGTATGATGGATGGGACCTTATTGGCTTACGCTATGAATTTAGCTCCTTTAACCACTGCTCACGGTTTTCCTGTGAGAGCTATAGTACCGGGATTATATGGAATGATGAATCCAAAATGGATAACAGAAATAGAGATTGTAGACAGTGTTTATGAGGGCTACTGGCAGAGGAACGGTTGGACTAACAATGCAGACGTACATACAAATTCCTGTATTGTTATTCCAGGACAAGCACCCATAAGGCACAGGTTCAGAAGGTTAGATGAGACACCAAATATAGCACCTGGTGAAAAGGCCCCGATTGCAGGAATAGCATTCGGAGGGGATCGTGGAATTTCAAAGGTTGAGGTGAGCACAGACGGAGGTACCACTTGGAAATCTGCTGTTATCAAAGACCCACTTTCAAGATATACATGGGTCTTATGGACCGCTGGATATACTCCAACAGGTAAAGAAAATTACAAAATAGTCGTCAGGGCAACTGACGAGACTGGACAAGTCCAAACAGCCGAGCTTAATAAACCATTTCCAGATGGTGCAACTGGATACCATATGGTCAATGTTTAGAAAATAATTGTTCTAATCATGGAACATGCCATTAAAGCCTGATTTGGGAAAGAGCGAACGACTGATAGAAATATGGAATAAAACAGTCAGAATTCACCTCACAGTCTAAATTAGGGAGTCTGTGAGCAAATTAACAATGCAATCTTATTCTACCTCAACATTTGTCATTATTCTCTTCTCAATTCTAGTTTTGAGCATGACCCTATCGGCGTTGTTGCTAGTATATGCTCAAGAAGAGTTCAGACAACGTGAATTTGTAGAAGAAGGTAAACCTAGGCTTGTTGATCCTGATTTAAAAGTAGAACAGGTGACAGAAGGACTGGATACACCTACTACTATGGCGTTTTTGGGACCAAATGATATCTTGGTCTTGGAGAAAGATAAAGGAACTGTACAGAGAATAGTGAACGGCAAAATATCAGGCCAGCCTCTATTAGATGTTAATGTAGCAAACTCGGTGGAAAGATGTATGTGTGGGATTGCTATATCAAAACATAATTCTACGACTTATGTTTTTCTTTATTATACCGAAATAGAGGGGAAAGATGGTGAAGATAGACAGGGAAAAGAGCCTATAGCAAATCGCTTATACAGATATGAACTTGTAGACAACAAATTGGTAAATCCTACGATCTTGTTAGATCTACCTGCCACACCAGGTCCTCGACACAACGGAGGTTTTATTATTATTGGGCCTGACAATAATCTATACGTTCCAGTAGGAGATATAGATGGCTCGTTCAGAGGTCCAAACTCCCAAACAGTTACTCAAAATTATCTGAATGGAAAGGATGCTGATGGTAGAAGTGGCATACTTAGAATAACACAGGACGGCCAACCAGCTGGAGCAGGAATTCTCGGAGATTCTATTCCATTGAGCTTATACTATGCTTATGGTATAAGAAACAGCTTTGGTCTTGGATTCGATCCTGTGACAGGTAATTTATGGGACACAGAAAATGGACCTGGTAACAGTGACGAAATTAATCTCGTTAAACCTGGATTTAACAGCGGATGGCAGGAAGTAATGGGTCTAGCAAATGATGAAAACGGATTTGATCAATCCGATCTGGTTGACTTTGATGGTAAAGGTGTCTATAGAGACCCAGAATTAGTCTGGCTAAATACCGCCGGTCCTACTGCGGTATTGTTTTTAACTTCTGATAAACTGGGTCCTCAATATGTGAACGACATGTTTGTTGCAGACGTTCACAATGGTAGAATATATCATTTTGATTTGACTAGTGATAGAACGCATCTCGTTCTACCCCCCCCGCTTGCCGGTAAAGTAATTAAGAATCCTAGGGCAAATGGACTTGATCAAATAACGTTTGGAGAGGACTTTGGTGGAATAACCGACCTAAAGATAGGACCAGATGGCTATCTATATGTTGTTTCTGTTGGCCTGGGAAAGATCTTTAGAATACTTCCAGCTTAGAAGGAATGGCGATGGTGTGAAGATGAATGAAGAAGAATTGGTGCCAAGTTGGAGGCAGCTCTACTCACATTTTTATGAATTGAAAAAAATGAAAGACTTAATTTGTGAATGTTAAAACCTAAGATTTTGGGTTTGAAATCGCAAAAACAGTACCAAACGGTTTTGAAGCGATTACTTCTATCATAGTTATTTGCAATAATTAGAGTAGATGTATCATGTATAATAAATCCCGCTGGGGTCAGCTAACTAGAATACAGGATTTTGAGTCAGATCTAAGGTCGATTTGGTCTAGATCTGGATGAAACTTGGAAAAAGCCAAAAATAGATCTATGGGGATAGATAATCATTCTATGAATCTAAGGCGAGTTGGACTTGAATTATGTACATGCACCTGGATAGAAATAATGACTTGTGTGGGTGTAACTCTCTATTTACTCTATTTATCACAATTCTCCATAGCCATAATTACAATTGCAGTTTTTTCCCCTCTCATAGGATTTCATTTTGCTATCTCAAAATTAACTAAATCTGATGACTTGTGTGTGAGTTGTCAAGGCGTGAAGATCTTGAGACTAAGTAGGTCGCCAACTTCATTAAATTAATTCTTCATCGTGAAATAAATAAGACTAGGTTGAAGAGGAGAAAACTGTAAACAGAGTAGCACAATTAATTGTGTGAATACTAAAGAATTTTTATGAGTGCGGAGTACTCAAATTTTGTAATTAATGAAATGGAGAACCAAATCCTATGTATCTATTAGAAGTGGATACAATAAGCTAAGAGAAAATATAAAAGTTCAGCCACAAATCGAGTATATTGATACTCTGGAATCTTACGGGAGGGTTTTATATAAAGATGTCAAGTCTTCTGTGGATATTCCTCCAAGGTCCTCCTCTCACATGGATGGAATGGCAGTTATCGCTGCTGATATAAAATATGCCAACCCATCTACCCCAATAACTCTGAACATCGTCAGAAACGTTGGGTTGGGAAACGTTCCCAATCATCCGTTGCATTCAGGACGAGCATCTAGAATATCCACAGGAGAGTATCTGCCTCCTAGAGCCGATACTGTTGTACCTGTCGAACGAACCCGAATTGTATCTAAGAAACAGGTGGCAATTTTATCCTCACTTTCGAAGGGATCTTTTATCTCTGCTTCCGGAATGGATGTTAAGAAGGGAGCAAAACTATTTCACAAGGGAGCCATACTGAGAGCACAAGATGTAGCACTGTTATCCATGGTTGGAATCACGAGAGTGTCAGTCTTCAAAAGGCCTAAAGTTGCAATAATTCCAACAGGGAGTGAGCTAACTGATAATCCACGTGAAATAAAGCAAGGAAAGATTTTCAACACCAATAGTCACATCATTTCTAGATTGGTTCAGGAAGCCGGTGGAGTGCCTATGGATCTGGGTAAGACAGCAGACAAAGCTGAAGAGATCCAAAAGAAGATGAAGTTAGCATTAACAAAAACGGATATTATCCTGACAATAGGTGGTTCTTCAATGGGAGAACACGATGTTGTAGCAGAATCGATAAATTCTATGGGTAGCCCCGGTATCTTGGTCCACGGGGTAAAGCTGGATCGTGGACGAGTTGCTGGGGTGGGAGTGATTAAAGGCAAAGCAATAATTATTTTACCAGGTCCTATCCAGGGATCAGTTAGGTACTTTTGTTGTGTTTGTGCAACCATTACTTAGATTTCTGTCGGGCCTGCCAGAAATCAATCGCAATCGAAAAAACTGCACTTTGGCAAAACGTTGGGAGGCTCGCAAGAAATTTCACGACTTTGTCAAAGTGGTATATGTTCAAATAAAGTCAACTAAAGATGGCAAAGTTAAGGCCATTCCAGTAACTGGCGAAACTGCTGCCATGACCGTATTGACTAGAGCGAATGGATACATTCTGGTACCTGAGAAGACTGCCGCTATAGAGGCAGGAGAGCAAATACACGTTAATCTACTTCCAGGTCTGTCATATACTGCTGGTTATCCTGTAGACTTTCTATAATAAAATGAATGGTATTCGAATAAACATGCTCATCACTAGATTAATCAGGGTACCTCAACTAGTAAGCATATAAGAAGAATAGATCTATTTAGACGATTGACACAAATAAACTGATGGAAATGATATGACAAACCGACACTAAAGCATCCGTAACTTATCTCAAACAGCTTCGATCGAGTTGATAACCAATGTTACTGAATGTCACTAGTGTCCGTGCCCCTCCAGCATTCTAAATGCATGTAATATGCCTGGAAACAGCGAATCCATAGACTCGGAGACAGCCCTTACACTCCCTGGAAGATTAATGATTAGCGTTTTCCCCCTCACTCCCGATAATCCTCTCGAAAGCATGGACAGTGGTAACCTTCTTTGACCATAAGCTCTAGTGGTTTCAGAAATTCCAACAACTTCTTTTTCTAGAACTTTATGAGTCGCTTCTGGAGTAACATCACGAGGACCGAGACCAGTACCGCCGCTCGTTAGTATGAGATCAGCTCTCGAATCATCACAAAATTCCTTTAGATGGTGTTCGATAAGATGGATATCATCAGGCAATATTTTATATTCAATGACTTCAACACCATCCTTTAGTAATTTATCCACAATTGCTTTTCCCGATTTGTCGATTCTTTTTCCACTTGCAACGGAGTCGCTAATAACAAGTACTGCGAGCCTTTATCTTTTTATTGCCATGTTCGTGAAAGTCTTTGATGCCGCCGCTCTTGCTCAATAGCCTTACGGATCCTATTGAAAGAGTGTCGTCAACTGGTTTTAGCATATCATAAATAGTTAATGCTCCTATGCAAGCTCCAGTTAGCGATTCCATCTCTACTCCAGTCTTCCAAACACTTTTTACTTCAACAGCAATTTCGATAGAATCTTGTCTTAGAAAAACTTCCACCAATACTTGATCTATCGGTATAGGATGACAATATGGAATCAAGTCCCATGTTCTTTTAGCCGCCAAAGTAGCTGAAATTTTTGCAGCTTCTATAATATCGCCTTTAGGCGATTTTCCTTTTTTAATTAGCGATATGGTTGAGGGGTTGACATTCAAGACCGCGAGTGATACTGCTTCTCTGTAAGTATCGGGCTTATTGCTAACATTGAACATGCCCTTGTTAAACTTATTTTCATTCATGAAGAGACACTCCATTTACCCAATTACCGCCCGTCTCCGAGTACTCTTTCTTCCAGATCGGTACACGAGTTTTAATATTATCAATCCCATATTTGCATGCCTCAAAGGCCTCCTTCCGATGTTCTGAGGACACAGCAACTGCAACGCTTATTTCGCTTACTTTCAAGGTTCCAATCCGATGTGTCGCAGAAAATTTTATTATATTCCATTTATGTAAGACTTCTTTTTCAATTTCTGTCATCATATTTTCAGCCATTTTTTTGTAAGCCTCATAGAGTAGTGCTGAAACATGGCCTCTTGAATCATGGTCCCTTACAGTTCCCACAAATAGTGTGATTGCTCCAGCAGAATTATCGCTAACATCGATCAAAATTTTGCTCAGGTCAATGGCGTTATCTGTTATTAGAATCAATATTTAGCCACCGCTGACAGGAGGTAAAATGGCAATCTCATCAAGACGTGTTACTGGGACATCCTCACTTACAACCCTGTGATTGACAGCAAATACAAATGGGATATTATCCACGTCAAGTGAAGGATACATTTTAGTTATTTTCCTCTTTAAATTTCCAACCGTTGTTCCAACAGGCACCAGTACTGTCATTTCTCTTTTACCTATAATTTCTGTCGCGATGCCAAATAATTTTACTTTTATCAAATCATTTTCTCTATCATCAGTAGTAGTTGTCATGCTTATGCTATCCCCCTATTGTGTGCATCAAATTTAGTGTAGGTTTTAGACTTCTTGTTTTTATCATCCCAATTATACCTTCAGGTTTGTTACTCATACTTTCTACAATGTAACGTGCAATATCTTTATCTGTTGCTCCACTTCGCAAAAATCCTTTCAAATTATGGCCCGGATTTTCAAAAAGACAGGTCAGCAGCCTACCATCTGAGGTTATTCTGACGCGATCACAATTACCACAAAATGGTTCTGTGATTGAAGGGATAAACCCTATGATACCTTTGCCATCTACAAAGGAATAAAGCGTTGCTGGCTCGGGTTGATTATTGTTATTATGACGCTTTACAATTTCTCCTATATGCAAGTTAATTCTTTCGATCATCTCTTTTTTACTAAAAACGAGATCGTGTTTCCAAATGCCAGTACCATCAAGAGGCATAAATTCTATAAACCGTATAGTATAGCCATTATCTCTAGCGAACAAAGCAAAATCAACGATTTCATCATCATTCCATCCCCTAATTACGACTGTGTTTATCTTTACATCCAATCCTGCATCGTTAGCAATATGTATAGAACTAATGACTTTATCTACTCCGTTCACTCCGGTCATCATTTTGAATCTATCATCCTTGAATGAATCTAGACTGACATTCACGCTTGAAAGTCCCGCAGATGATAACTGCTTGACTTGTTCTGCAAGTAGTAGACCATTGGTGGTAAGGCCTATACCTTTGATTCCTGGGATCATTGAAATAGAACTAATCAAATTTTCTAATGATGGTCTTACCAGTGGCTCACCACCAGTTATTCGTATTTTTTCAATTCCTAAATCGACAAAAATTGATACAAGCCTAACTATTTCATTAAAAGAGAGAACTTCACTATCGTCTAACCATTCCACATTGTTCGTTGGCATGCAATAGATACATCTCATATTACATCTATCTGTCACCGAGATCCTTAACTTTTTGGCTATTCTACCATATTTATCGACGAGCTTACTAGGCACGTAACTTGTCTCCTTTTAACAGGTCAACTTCGCCACTCGATCACTTCTTAGATTGATCCAATTGCTCGATGAAATGAAATCTCCAACCATCCGGTAAATCCTTAACCTTTATTGCGCGCTCCATGGTCTGCACGTCATCTTTATCGACCGCATATATGCGTGCAACATCCTTCACAGTTACATTGTTGTCATCTTTTCTAATAAGTTCGATCACATCACCTTCACCTACTTCTCCTTCTTCTAATACCTTGAAATAAATCCCTGTAAGACCGCTGGCCAAAAACCTTTTAATTATGTCCATTCTGCCAAATTTTACTCCAAGTTTGTAGCACGGCATCCTCGGTTGAGTTGCTATAACTTTTGCTGTTCCAATCTGGAACTGATCACCAATGTTAACATTATCTTCAAACAATCCTTCAGTGGTAAAATTTTCACCAAACATACCCCACGGTAAATACATATCTTGCAGTTCCTTTTGCCAGAATCTATAATGTTCTTCTGGATAGGAATATACTGCTTTATCCACGCCGCCATGTACAGTTAAGTCAGCTTGCTTATCTCCATCAAGATTCAATTTCCTTAGTTTTGTCCGATGATGTATTGGTTCTTTGAATATTCCTGTGGTAACTAATTCACCTCTGAAGGTGACTTGACGTGGAAGCCCCACATTGAGAGATATCAGTTTCATCAGAACAATAGGCTACTCCTCGTCGTAAATAAACATTGTATGACAAGTTTGCTACCAAATATTTAAATTTAATTTCAATAAAAGGGAATCTGGTACACATTCCAGGACCAACCTGTCTATTATATTTACCAAGTCTAAGAATTATTGATCTTTCATATTGTTTTATTGTGAATAGAAAAGAGGCTATTATTGAAATTTTCCCTAGGATTACGAGGATTATCGAGACTGATATATTATCTAGTGAAGAACCAATTATGAGTCCAATAACCACAGGTATTATTCCCAACACAATCAATCCGCCAGAACCTCTTTGGATAACTATCCTGTCAAATGAGCTAAAGGTAGATTGTGTACTCGCAGCTTTTCACCGCTTGTGTTGCAATCTTCGTGTATATTGGTTTATTTGTTGATCTCAAGGTCATTTTCAGGTTATTTGTCCGGCAATGTTGGTATTATGGACATCATTCGTTAATACGAGGATGTCATAATATGATAGTGGCAGATATATAATATGACTAATGCCCTTAGTTATGTTAGATGTTATGAGGGAAGGTCTTTGTTAGAAGGTGTCATGGATATTCTGACACAAATGGACATGGAGCGTATGCAAAAAAAAATGCAAAGTCCCAGTCGATCTGAGATTGTGCCTCTCGATGGAGACTCTACACATATTCAAAGACCAAGGATCAAAAGGCAAAGTAAATTCGAGTGCTTTTGTTTTGAATGTGGACGGTACAATGAACAAAGAAAAATGATGGTCTTAATTGCAAATTGGTTCGGAATATGTAAGTTATGTATTAGACAAGAATCTACTCTTTACAATTAATCATGGCCTTACTTGTCTCCATATGAAGGCCTAGACAGATAAATTAGATAACGTTCGAATTTGTTCATTGCTTACTACCTGCTCAAAGAATGAAAACACTGTAATAGCTAATTTCTGCAATGAAAATAGGAGATGTCTGGAGAGGAACACAGAGACCTTGTGATATGCGGTATTTGTCTTTGGTCTGCTTCGCTTTTAAGAGGATCAAAGGGATTTACGAAATGTCCTATGTGTGGAAAGGAGTCAGTTGAAGTTATACCAGTTAATGATCATGAAATGTATACTCTGCGTATGAAGGAAAAAGGAATAGAAGTAGAATTTGATGTTGAAAGGAGGTAAGTCATTTACTCATATACCCCCTTTATGGACATATAAATCTCATACTTAGGTACATAGTTTACACTAAGATGATGAATTTTGTGTCAATTTCTGTTATTCGAACTCAAAAAATGATTTAGTCACTAAAAAGAGAATGTCTGTTGGTATTAGGTTTGTATATTAATTATATTGTTGCTATATAATTTTTGATCTTTGAAAGAATGTTTGGGTAAACTGCTGTTGATTCCATTGAAACACATAGATACATATCTTGTTTTCCAACAAGTCTAAATATTCCGACTCCGACTCTCTCAAAGTAATTGAACTCGTAATTAAGTTTGCCCAGTGCCAATTCTAATTTCTTTTTTGCTACGAATGATTCGATAAATGGTGGAACCTGTTTGGGTTTGCCATGGTCCAGGGTGCTTGACTTAACCAAAGGAGTTAACAAATTTCCTCTGAATTTGCAAACCAACAGTTTGCCTTCCCTGTCTAGAATTCCGGCAAATCTAATTCGCCTGTCTAGTGAAAGAACTTGAGAACATAGATCATGATATAATCCATCGCTCTTCAAATCACTCTCTACTCTACATATCTCATCATTTCTTATAATATGCGTTACCTCGCCACCAAATGTCTAGATGTCAAAATCTTCTCATTCAAATAAATTGAGATCAAATTCGTTAATATGGGCTTACATTTTCCACTGAAATCAGGCCATACTTACGTCTTTGGGAGATTGTTGACTTAGTGGCCATTTCTTCGACTTTAGGATAAAGTCCTCTCAAGATTTAGATCATAAATTGATAAACTCGATATGTCTATCAGTAGTATCAAATATGGCTGCGGTAGCCTTATAGCCAAGAAACCAACCGTTTGCTGTGCCTGGATTGATAACCATGGTTTTTCCAAAAGATGTACTTAATGTTCTGTGCGTATGTCCGGAAACAAATACATCATACTTGGCAGATTTGATCAAGAGTTCCTTCTTGTTGAAATTAGTACCATGATAAACTGCAAAATTCAAACCATCATATTGTGTTTCAAAAATTTCACCTTTCAATTCCCCGCCTATCTTGTTAAAGGCAGATGTTAGTCCTGGAACGTCCGTATCATTATTTCCCAATATTCCAATGAGTTTGACACCTCTAAACGATTCAACAGCAATTGGACTTGCGTAATCACCAGCATGAATGACAATATCCGCCCTTCTTTCATTAAATTCTCTGGTAGCTTTCAGAATGTTGTCGATATTGTCATGAGTATCAGATATTAATGCGATTCTCATGATCGATTAATATTAGTTCGTTATCAAATTTAATTATTATTAATCCTTAGAAGAACTCTTTTTTGAAGAATTAGGAGTACAACGCGGACAGGAACTTTTGTTTAAGAGGGAAGCTCCAGTTTCTGTTTATCGTCCCAAATCAATTCCTGCATATTATCATACCATCCGGGTATATCTTGCACACTAGCAAACCGCTAAAATCCTTGAAGTGAAATCTTATCAGATTATAGGAAATTTCCTAATAAGCTGTGATTACTCCCAATATTTACTAAATGATAAAACCTCCGTGGTTGCTCTATATACTTTACCGTTATGAATTAAAAAAATTAACTTTCAACAAATATCGAGCTTGATATCGATACTCTTCTAGTTACTACCAATGTAAGAGCGACAGATACTATAGAGATTAGAGCACCGGTCAGAAATATTAAACTATATGCTTCTCCAGATGGATATGAGCCAACTACAGCATCAACAATGATCCGATATTGCTCCATGAACATTCCTGAAATTGCTGGTCCAATTGACATTCCCACGAGAAATAAAAGAGTTGTAATTCCAATTGATATTCCACTGAATTGTTTTGGAACAAAGAGAGTTGAAATATTGAAGGCGCCTACTTCTGTGAAAGATATCCCGATAGCGATAATAATAAGATTAATCGTTATCGATAGCTCTGACTCATGGAAAAAGAACAGACTGAAGAAACCAATGGAAGAGATTACACTTCCGATAATTGTCGGTTTTACATTGCCAAGCTTTGAGATCAAAAATCCTGAAATAATAGCTACTAAGAATAGTATCAACATAAAAGGCAGTTGAACTTGAATTATGTTTATAGAATTTCCTCCGAAGCCAAATGGCGTAGGACTCTTTATCATTATTGCTATTGTTTGATAAGTCATAAATAGTGTGCAGCCAAGACACATTAAGAGAATATTTGCGGGTAAGATGATTCTGTCTTTTAAGAGTTTTAGATCAATTAAAGGTGACAATGATTTCCTTTCTACTAAAATGAAACAGAAAAGTGAGGCCATGGAAATGATTGAAAAGAATGTTATCAAATACAAACTTTGTTTTATGGATTCTAGAAATGTAATAGCTAACAGAAACGACGTTATGGTACTAGTAAGGGCTAATGCGCCTTTCAAATCTATGGCAGAGTAGGATTTAGAAATCCCATCAGTCTTGACAGTAGGTGCTTCTACAGGTATATTTTTTCCATCATGAATCAGCTTGTTGATGATGATTATTATTATTAGAGAAAGAGGTACTACAGATAGAAACGTAGCTCTCCAATCAAAGGCTTCTATGATACTCCCACCAACAGCGAGGCCTATGACTGCTCCACCTGAGAAGACAGGCAGCAATGATTCCCTGAGCCGTTGCCAGCCTTCTTTTAGGAAATTCATCTAGAATCATGCTAAACGCTATTGAAAACATGGATATACCAATGCCCTGTATGATTCGGGCTAAAATGAGAATTGTGAAGTTAGAAGATAAACCGCCGAAGGAAAGACCAATAGTGTAAATTACCATCAAAATAAGCAATATTCTTTTTCTTCCATAGATGTCAGACAATTTTCCTGCTATCGGCGTCATAACTGCACCTGCGATAAGGTACGACGTCAGTATCCAAGAAGACAAAGAATATGATATATCAAACTCATGTATTAAATCAGGTATAGCTGGTATAATCATTGTTTCTCCATAAGTGGTAACAAGACCAACTGAGCCTAATATTCCCAGGATAATCCATGCCCTCCTGGGAATTGTCTCTGGTCGCGCCCCATTTACCCCTTCTTTCATCTAGAACCTAACAAAAATTTCACATATATGATGGTTAGCAATATGTACTGGAAAAAAATTGTGAATTCAACGATTGAATTCTAAAAGCATTTAGACTGGGATTTGAAATGTTTTTGTTGTATATCGAATCATATGTTTTCTCTCAATAACTTTGGAAACTCAAAATAATTCTGTTTTCAAAGTAAGATTTGATTAACCTAATGCCAATTGTACGTTCTTCATTGGGCACAATCAAGAAATAGAAAAAAATAGGCTATTTATTTTTCCAGAAACTATCTTTAACTTTTTCTACCGAAGCCATCATCTCATTCTTTACTTTTTCTACCGAAGCCATCATCTCATTCTTTACTTTTTCTGCTGAAGCCATCATCTCATTCTTTGCATTTTCAATAGCAGCATTTACTTCATTATTGAGTGTTCCACCCATCAAATTGAAATATCTAGTCATCGCAGCTGTCATTTCTATATTCTGCTTCATTTGGTTTGATGCCATCTCTATATTTTGTTTCATTTGATTGTAAGCCATTTCAAAATTTTGTTTCATCTGGTTTGACGCTAATTCCATATTTTCTCTAATCTGTTTGGCTAAAGCATTCTTATCTTCGCTCATGAGATCTTATTAAAAGAATTGTATTTAAGAGATGCTTTTTCGGATGATACTAATGGCTAATTATTTTGGTTTTGGGCACTGCTACTCTGTCCCAGAACAAAACAGTCATATGTGAATAGCATGTTTCTTTCTGAAAATTGAAATCTGTAAATGAACGTTTCACGCTTTACCGTGTTTTTTTGGTTTTTGTCATTGTCCTAATGGCGCTCCCTTTAACATCAAGTAATCTCAATCTACAAAAAAATTCTGCCTCTGCCTCTGCTATCGAAGCGCTCAAAGAGCAGTCAACTAGTGAGGCGAGTAATTTAACTGATTTTAATTTTGCTGTTGCTGGAGATTTTGGATGTGGGCCAAAGGCTATTCAAACTGTGAGCAACATGGCTACAAAGAAACCTGAACTTGTCATAGCACTAGGAGACCTTTCATATCAGAAAGATGCTAGATGTTGGTTCGATACCGTGGCTCCCCTAGATTCGCAGGGAATACTTAAGATTGCAATTGGAGAACACGACGTTGATGAAAACCTTACCAAGTACAAGGACTACTTACAACACTTTAATCTCACAAATCCGTATTACTCGTTTGACTACCAGAATGTTCATTTCCTAGCGATGGCCACAGCGAAGAATTCAGTGGTTCCTTATAACAGTACTTCAAAACAGTTCGAATTTGTAAAGGATGACCTTACAGCTGCCCACAAGAACAAGAATACTAATTGGATTATTGTATACACCTTCAGACCATTATATTCCTCAAATACAACACATCCAGGTGTAGACAAGTTACAGGATATCTATCATCCATTGTTTCATGAAAATGGAGTGGATATTGTCTTACAGGGTCACAATCATAATTATCAAAGAACATATCCCCTTTCATACAACGAAACCAGAGCATACACCCCTATCATAACTGACAAGCATACAAGGGAGTATAACAGTGATCCCAAAGGTCAGATATTCATGACAATAGGAACTGGAGGAGAAGATCTCTATAATTTCACGAGCAAAGCACCTTATGTGATAACACAATTTTTACGCCATGGTTTCCTTAATGTAGACGTTACTGAAAATGGACAAAACCTCACAGCTACTTTCTATGAAAATAGAGAGGGAAAGGATAAAGACCATTTTTCATTCATAAAACGGCCCAAATAGGTATATCTCAAAAATCAAACAAACAAATTTTCGTTTCTCTTAGTTTAAGATAAGGGAAAACCAATTGCAATAGTCTTAAGCCTTTACCAAAGCAATATTCTAGGGCAAAACGGATGTTCAATTTCCAAATATATTAGAAATTCGGCTGCTTATTTGAATTTGCTACTATGCCAAAATCTTTCGTGCTCGTGGCGTTCTGCTTCGATGGAATATTTTAGAGTGCAAAAATGACATTTTAAAATCATAGTTGACTGTGATCTTGGTTTTGTCGCTGAATTAAAGGATTTCACGTTGTGCAGATCTTGGTGAGAGCTTGTTTCTTTTTCTCTAGATCTTATCGGAGCTTTGCTAGATTCAGGATGGTTCCCTGGGGGCACTCCGTTTGACAAATGATAGTTAACCCATTGTGAAAGTGTATATTTCCAATCATAACTATATCTGTCCCCCTGGTCACTTTCGTCAATTACTTTTGTATACTTTGTCTTTTCATCTGTTCTCGCCAGGATATACGGCTTTAGAACGATAGCAAAGTCATTATAAGTATCATCAGTCCATAGCTGTACGCGTTTATCAGACATTTCCTTTGGTTTCGTCCCGCCTTGGGTATATTACTAGGATAATAAAAGACTTCTGTTATTGTGCAGACATGGGTAAGAATGCAGGCTAAGTTCATGTAATATTTGGATTATTATTGAAGTTTGCCAAACTAATTTGTGTTAATTAGGATGCAAGAGTGAGTCTTCGTCATGTTCGTGTTACGAAATATTTTATATCCTTGCAGCACAGATGAATCTGTGAATAAAATGGTACCAGGCAAGATACTAACGACATTCATAATCTCATTTCTCATCATTGGTTGTTACTGGAATAGTATATCTTGAATTGGTTTTTTTGCTAGATTCTCATCATTAGAACCAACTAAAGTGACGCCCGTCTTGTCTCATGAGGATGGCACAAAATTTCAATAATAAAGTCAAAAATATATCGAGGTTTAGAAAGATTAATGGTAATATGTTATCGTCCTTGGACTACTCGAGTGCATCTGGGGCTTCTTCACGATTGGTGATATTATCATTAGCCTAGGCCTGCCTATTGAATTGTTAAAAATGGAATAATTTTGAAGAGGATCGATCAGAACTAAGAAGAATTTGATGACTTTTGGATAAGATGTTTGAATTCTTCTGCTTTTGAAAAAAGAAGAAGATAAAGCTCATCTAGATCAGATTCAGAAATTTTCATACTCCGATTAGTACGATATATCTTGAATCGATTGATAATTTGGGAAAAAACTGCGCCTAATATGAAATCAAGTTCATTAGTAACAGTTTGATCCAAGTCATGTTTATTAATTCGCAAGAGCGCTACAATCGAAGGTATTTCACTCGATGTATCTTCAACCGTTTCTTGAAACAATCCTATTATGTCTTCTTTCAATGAGTTTCGCCCTCTTCTAATTGGGTATCAAAATCCAGTATATTGACTCTTATTCCTCTTTACAATAACCTGAGGTTTGTAAGATACTCTACAATAGTTATGTGAATGAGTAACGTCATCTATTTTGTAACATTTACCGCAAACCCACGATACATATTCTTTGCATATATTGCAAATAGCAGAAGGGGTCAAATGAGTTCCGCATGCCTTGCAGGATCCTCTGTCATACATCCTTCATACACTATGATTTCCCTCTATTAGGGTTGTGATTATGAAAATTGTGATTCTCTCTAGATCCTGATGGACGACATTGATGAATGATTGTGGAAATATGTAAAACTAAGCGATATTGTTATAATGGGTCATACATTAATTCCAAGTTTTTTAATATGTTCAAGGTTTAGCAATAGCCAGATGATTTATATACTATGATCGAAGTGGAACTAATTCAATCATGCTCCAACTAACGAAATTGAGTCACTAAACTTGGTTAATCAGAACTTAAATATGTAGAGAACAGAACTTTTGTTAATGTCGTCGGCATTCAGCATTAATGCAGTAAATTCGTGTTTTATAGGCAAAAGACAGACAGACGAGGAGCCAAAAAATAATCCGCGGCGGAACAGGCCTAGGACCGCATCCCATTGTGAGTTAAAAATTGACAAATATTATTGTGAAAAAGAAAAAAATATCTATCTTGGCAAGAGATTTTTCTTAATGTGTAAATCTTGCTATTGGTGTGCATCATGTTTGATGGGTGATGAGGGATATTTTTCAATATGTCCTGAGTGCCTCACCAATAAAATGGAATGGTTGCCCATTTCACAGTCTGAATGTTACAGACTCGATTTTGATCAGAAGATGGGCATGGTTTTACACTTTTGGAACAATGTTGAAGGGGGCTCTCCTTCTTGAATATCGCAGAAAGTGAAATAGCATGTCAAATGATAGCCAAAACTTGCGGATGCAAGGACAGAAATAGAAAAGTAACTTATTCCATAATAGATTCTTACCATAACCTCTGTAGCGATAAAAGGGACATAATATTGGCACAGATAGAAGCCTGCGAAAGACTGTCAAAATATACTAACGACGGAAATGATCAAATCTTACTTGAACATGAGATAGTGGAGTTGAAGTTAGCCTTGGATCTATTACACTAGTTAGACTAGTTCAAGACCTTAGAAAAGCCCCGTTGGGCTATATGCCATTATGGTGTCCTCTTAACAAAGTAGAATTGGATTCCTATACTTTGTTACGGATAGACATGTTTCTAAATCCAGTCAGTCAAATAGCGGTCTAATATCAGTCTAATAGCGGTCTAAACACCGTCAGATGTCAGTCAGATGTCAGTCAGATTCGGATACCAAAATTAGGCTACCCATTACCGGCGAGTGTTGACGAGTCCGAAGAACAAAAATGTTGATATAAATCAACGTGATAAGTTGTATTATACAATGGGAGGAAATATCCCTGTAAAGACGAAGCATAAAGTCTTAAAGCTCTGGCTATCAGGTGTTGCCAGAAAAAAGATTGCAGAAAAGGTCGGAATAGGTGAAGGAACTGTAACGTCTATTGTACAAGATGCCAAGGAAAATATTCCAGATGTCGATTTATTGCACGAAGTTGCAACCAAAATAACTCGAAATAATTGGGACATCAATATCTTTTCTTCAGGAATCAGACATCGAAAAATCCTTTATAAAAAAGGGCTAACGGATGACCAAATAGACAGTTTAATTGAAAATGTAGATGAACATTGTTTCAAAAGGAAAATAAGAGTAGAGCGCTTTGTTAATCTCGTTCAAGAAGTAGGGGAAACGTTGTTAAAGTATAATTGTTCGATAAATGAGCTGCCTGGATTGACAGCTGAAAAACAGGTAGAATTGTTCAAGTTAGAACAAACAATAGGGTCGTTAAAATCCGCTCGGTTAGAATTGCTAAGTGAGAACGAGCTGACTGAGAAGGATATTAATGACTATGGCCGTGACAAACCTCTTGTTGAGATGATATAAGGGCTTCAGGAAGAAATAAAGGATCTCAAGGCGGTAGCAATCCTTGATAAAAGCCGAATATTAGTGCTTGAATCTATATGGCATGTTGGTCGTTTTATACCAGAAAACATGACGAGTGAAGAAGTTGAAGAAGCCGCTCAGTTGTTACTATACAACGCTACTGACTTGGAGGAAACAATAAAATATATTCAAAAAAAGGCCCCTCTTTTGCCCTACACTACCACAGGCCTCAATTCACAGGTCAGGAGTCATAACGACTATAGCAAAAATGACTAGTGTACGATTGGATTGGGTGGCAATAACTGTCTGATATCGAAAATAGTTAATCATATTTTTTGTTTCATAGAAATAAACTGCTTAAATTCTATAGAACATTTCAGCCAATATAGCCGATATTCGCTTACTAAGCTAGAATGTGGTTTTTAGCTGCTTCAAAGAATTTCCAGTCGGCGACTTAATTTGTCTTGATATCTTACGAATGGCTTGGCTCAGCGCCTTCATGTTTATATTCATTGCTGTGAAATATCATCTATTGCTTAAATTCATCAGCTTGATTGTATTGCCAATTTTAATTACAAACGTCATTGCAATAAGTATCTTTATTGGCTTTGATCAACAAACCATGAAGTATGCCTTTGCCCAACAAGGGCAAGTACAATGTACTAATGGCAGTTTGGTTCCTTCTCCTACCGAATGCCCTTCTACTGACGTATGTCCGTCCCCCTCTGGACCAAACACTGTGGCTTATTGTAGTTTAAGGGAGCCTACGAAATCTTCTCCCACGGAAAGTAATGTTGATGAACAGGCAGAAGTTGCCATTTCTTCCGATAAAGAAAGTTATCATCCAGGTGAGCCTGTAAAAATCATTATACAAAATGTTGGAAATCAACCATTCCGTGTTTCGGGCCTGAACTACAACTTGACAATCGTGAATTTGGTCACTAATCAAAGCTATCCTCTGGTTCATGGAAAATCTGCTATACTCGCTGTTGACTCTGGCGGTTCAGCGAATGCCATTTGGAATCAGCTCGATGATAAAGGAAAACAAGTTAGTGCAGGAAACTACACCATTCTTGCAACTTTAGATTCCTTACGCCTGAACACAACATTTGCAATATCTCAACAGTAAGTAACTCCTGACAACGGGAACTACGTTGGCATTTACTACCGTCCAAGGTTAATGAACAATGCGTCAAGTAGAAGTTTCTCGACTTTTTAGACTGATATTAATGGATTCTCTATTATAGATTGGTATTAAGAATCCAATAAGATTCGAAGGCATTTACGACGTCATGTCGCTCCCACTTGAAGAAAGATAGCTTAACTTTGGGAGCAGTTCTAAGAATGCAGTCATAAGATTGGCTTGTGGGGGGATATTATGGATGGGCATCGTTAATTATGAGACTTAGACCTTGCTATCCAGTTCTTTGACTAAGGTAGGTCTGCTTTACCTATTATGCTGGTTCTTCTTCCGGAAATTCCTGCCACGACAACCTGGATTCCAACAATTAACAATGCTATTCCTATGAGAATCCCGACAAGAGCAGCACCTATCGCAGGAGAAACTAGTATCATTATTGAAAGTATTATCTCCAAAATACCCACACCGATGCTAAATCCTCTAGCCCAACCCCGGCTTTCCTTGTCCCCTACACCGTGTGCAACCCTTGATATGCCATCAAATAGTAATGCAAATGCAATTAGATATATCAAGAATACCGTAGTCCATACAGGGAATGCGATGGCAATAGATGCCAGTATAATTACCAGTATCCCGAAACCTATGGTCGGTAATCGAGACCTATGACGAATAAAGATTCCATAAATAATCCTCTCTATACCCACTATGAGTAGAATTACAGCCGCTATCACTACTAGAGCAACTGTTGCAATAGCTGGTTGAACCAAAATTGAAATTGACAGTATGATTACGATCACGCCTAACCCTATTTGCACTGCTCGAAGCCAAGTTGGACTCTTCCGTACTGACAATACAATATACCTTCTACGTTCTAATATTTATATCATTATTGAATGTTTTCTGTAAAATGTTACATAACATAATGTAAAATTTGGATCAGTAAATAGATCCTAAAAATTTCGTCAACACCATCGACCAAGTAACATTATTTCTCTCTTTTATTAGACTATCTTCCTTTTTGACAATAGAATTGACTGTTGTGGCTCCACGTATTTTGCTTGCTTTGTAATCCCCTGTCGTTGTTTCAGTACCTTATTCCGAAGTAGTCAAGCATCATGAGATCATGAAAGTAAGAAAAAATTAAAATATGAAAAAATTCTCGATTTTAGTGATGAGTTGTGACTAGTCCATATCCTTACTAAACCGCAGGAAGAAAAGATCATGATCGAAAAGACAGTTGTAATGGATATAGGTAATTCATTTTCAAAAACACAAGTCAACGGGAATCTGGCTATTCCGGAAGCTCCAATTGGTTTTGTCGTCTTCGCTCATGGTAGTGGAAGTGATAAAAGTAGTCTAAGAAACCGACTAATCTCAAGAATCTTAAATGATAATAATATTGGTACTCTCCTTTTTGACCTCTTAAGTGAAGAGGAACAAGAAAGTGACGTAAGGGCTATGAATCTAATGTGTAAGATCCCGGGTCTGACTTTAAATAAATTTAACATAGGTTTGCTTGCAAAAAGACTTATTGGAGCCTCGGAGTGGATTAATAATTACTCGGGTCTAGGGAAATTCAAGTTAGGTTACTTTGGTTCAAGTACGGGAGCTGCAGCCGCACTTTTGGCTGCAACCAACTATAATGTTGAAGCAATCGTTTCACGTGGTGGACGAACAGATTTGATCGATAAACGAGTGTTGGAACAGATAGTATCCCCATGCTTATTTATTGCCGGGAGTGATGACAATAATGTAGTTAGAATTAATAAAACTACTATGAGTCAACTACGCAACATGACGGAGAAGAAAATGGAAGTAATTAATGGCGCTTCGCATTTGTTTGAAGAAGACGGAAAAATAGAACAGGTTGCCAATTTGGCTGGAGCTTGGTTCAAGACAAATTTCAAAGAACATATGAAAATGTCACCTTAAACGTTAAGCGTCTAACCCGTCCTATCTCAAATTATGAAAACCTTCATTAATGCTATAGATATCTTTGATATAATCTGTGTCGATGTCCCTTCTAATGAAGGGAATAAAAAATTGTTGTAGAATTAATGATTCATTTAATTTGGTTATACCTGCATTTTCAAACTACATAATTGATAATGCTATCCCACCCGTTTCATCTTAGAACCGCATCGGGGGCATGCTGCTTCCTTGTGCTTAGTTCCGCAGCTCATACAGTAATAGTTAATTGAGTTTCCGGAAAACGGTGAGGACAATGATCCGAACATGCCCGCGCCGCCACCCATCTTCTTCATCATTCTATTTCGCATATAGAAATTGATGAGGATAAATATTACAATAATTAGGGGCAAAGATATGTAAAATGGCAGAAAAAGAGATAGTGTGATACTTATTCCTAATGAGATAGCTATCATTACTATGTTATACATAAGAAATTGTTTATTGTCCATCTTCTGGATGGTACTATATGAACAAACCACATTATTAACTTATATGTCATGAGGTACTTCTGTTCAGCAAATCTTTTATGTGGTTTCTTCCGTTCAGGGTTTCCCCGATTAAGCATTACCTACAGTCTACATTTGAGATGAACTTTATCTCCACTAACGGCCTAAGGCATGATATTTCGTGTGTATTGTTGTAATAGCACACATATATCAAGAGCAGAGAAGTTGCCTCTAGTTTTCTCCCTTAATGGTATCATTGTCATTCTTAGAAGGCTATACTCTGTTATTGACGGAGCTAGTATAAGAAGAATCAATATTCGCTTGTTGCTGTTGTTGTTGTTTCTCAGCCAAATCAAATAACAAGAATAGAAATTGCTTTAATATTACCTTCATACGAGTCTATATTAACAAATAGATAAAAAATGTCAGCTGAAAAGAGCCCTAAAGCGCTAAGAGTTCTGCAAATATTAGCAGGACTTATTGCGATAGGTTTATCGGTGTTTGTCATAGTGTCATCGCCCAATGCTGCAGCCTCTTTTTTGGAGACCATCTTAGCAATAACTTTACTCGTAATAGGATTAGAAAGGATTGGCATAGGAATAATTGCAAAAACAATGGCAAGTCGAACGAGGTGGGCGAGTATTGGTTTGGGTGTTTTGGCTGTTGTTTTGGCTATTGTTGCAATATTATACCCCGGTTCAACAATAGCTGTTATCTTGCTTATATTAGCAGTCGCTTTACTGATAATTGGTATTAGCAGGGTTTTAGCGGGGGTAACATACAAAGGGACATCGAGGCTCAGCAAATCAGGTATGATAGGAGTTGGCGTTTTATCAATAATCGTAGCTATTATGATTATGGCCTCGCCATTATTTGGTTTTTTCCTGGTATCGCTAATCCTTGGAGTAACTTTGCTGCTAAATGGTATCGAGAGTATTATTTCAGGTATCACTGGCAAAATAGAGCGTCGATTGTCAAAATACTAGTGAGCTGTATTATGACTTAACTTCAACCAAAGACTTAGGTCTACCATGATTTTTGGTAGTCCGAATGGTTGCTAGCTCAGTTAAATAAAACCTACGATTCAAGACACTATTGGCATCTATCCATCTTTCAACTCTGTTTCCTTTCCTTGTGTATGTAGTTCCCTATTTCTAGTAACTATTATTAAACCGCAAAGTATTATGAATGCTGTTTGAAGCACTTCGATGACTATCCCTATGTCATTTACAGGCAATGCTCTATTTAGTATCCGATTGTTGGGTACTCTCGTTATCAGCCATAGTGCTAATAGGATGAAGGTCCCGCCCATACCTGCATAGTACCAAATATTAGCCCATTTTTTCAGAATTGGTCCGACCCAAAACAACTGAGCGATTCCTGTAATTAAGAAGAATAGTGATGTATACCCGCTAAAGCCTATAAGATTTGGGACAAATGTGAGATGCAATATTCCAGTAATAAATGTAGTTACCGCTGCAGAATAGTATAATTTCTCGATATTTATCAATGATTCATTTTTGTTGCCATGAGTATTATGTCTATACTATATTGTTTGCTAGCTCTTATTCTAAGAAATGGACCGACATTTGATGTTAGTGATTCCACACCAACACTAGGAATTTATTGGCCGTCTTTTGCATACCTTCAGAATATTTGTCCAGTTCTTTTCCAGCGCTGTATCGGTCAGTTGCTAGTGTTCGGATTTGTCAAAGTATCTTCGAATGATTTGACAGTATCCGTACCAAGTTTAAAGTATTCTTTTGTAGTATCCACCATCAATTGGATAGTTGTCAGAAACATATTATTCATCAGATTAGTCGTCGCTATTGCATTATCTACGAAATTATCCACCATTTGAGTATAAACTTCACTCATTATCCTTGGCGATGTCCATGGTGTCCAAGATAAGGCATAAGATCGTTCGATATAGGGCAAGTACGCCGATTGGGTAGAGATTGCTTCCTTTTCTAGATTGACTAATTCATAACCTATTGCTTTGGTAGTTTGGATGGTCTGTTCTTGCAAGTCTCCAATAGCCTTTGCAAACCGTGAAACTTCCCTTTTTGCTTCATTGGTTGTTTTATTGATGTTCTTTTTAGTCTCATCAAGAACCTTATCAAGCTCTTCTTGTTGGTCTTGTAATGTTGATTTTCCATCTACAGATTCCGTTAATTTCTCTACTACATCATTTGCTTCATTCCTCGTTTTCTCATTCGGAGCTAACTTTGCTATCGTTTCCGCTTCTTCTAATGCCTTTTGCTCATCTATAAATATGCTATTATCAAGTTTTTGATCTTTTTTATACGACATTATTACTAATACAGCATCATCATAGCTAAGACTTCCACCTCCACTTTACTGGTAATAAGAAACGTTATGCTCAGTATATATCGATTATTGACCTGATTGAGATGAATTCTTCAAAGACAAGTAGCTAAATTTGCGTTATTTATGTCATTATCTCCAACACTGTAAATTACAACGAGATTCAAAAACCCGAGTATCTTTCCGATTTCAAACTATCTGTTTTATCCTTAAGTTCAAGACACCGTTGTTATGATATAATTCTCCGACGGCTTGGAACTCACTGCCTTTTTTGAGGAGATTTCTAGGCCCGTCATAATCATAATGACTCAATCTTGCATGCCATTTACCATCAACCAACACAAGAGCTTCTCCCTGTAAGATCTTCTCAATATACACGAAATAAATCTTGCCAGAAATCTTCTTCAAATTATCCACAAGAACTATGGTACTATCGTCAATCCACTCTATTCGCTTTAGCTTCTCAAGTCTATGAATTGCTTCAAGTAATACCGCGTTATCCACAGCGACGACTTCAGAGATTGAGTCGAAATCCAGACCATTTTTACCACTTTTAGATAACAGAGAATGAATCACCCTAGCAGTCTTGTCAACTTGTCTTCTGAATTGGCTAGTAAGTCTTTCTTCTTCTAATACTAACAAAGACTTTCTTTTGTCACGTATTATTTTGTTAACTTGGTTGGAAACATACTGGATAGGGCTATTTTTAACCTCAGGAAGTAAATGTAGTTCAACTTCCTTCTTTAATTTAGTATCCATTTTTTCTATGACTTTATCAATTATCTTCAATTCCTCGGTTGTCATGGGATCCGGAGTTAGAATGTTTCTCTTGAAAGGTTTGAGTGTTGTGCCAAGAGTAGAGAGAGTCTGTTTCATCTTTTGAACACGTCGTTTACTTGCGTTAAGATGACGTTCATCTATAGTTTCTTTTGCCGCAAGTATCATCACAGTGCCAGCAGACTTCCTTCCTGTCCTCCCTTTTCTCTGTATATATCTTATTTCACTTGGTATTGGTTCGTAAAATATCACAAGATCAACCTCTGGAATGTCGAGCCCCTCTTCCGCTATTGAAGTTGCCACAAGGACATCGAATTCACCATTTCTGAACGAATCTAGAATTGAGGATTGTTCGTCTTGCTTCATGCCCGGATCACCTTGCCTTTTTGCCTGACCAACAAATCTTGATGCTTTTATTCCATTTTCGGAAAGAACCGCAACTATATGTCTTGCGGTATCCCTATATTGGGTAAATATAAGAACACGTAAAGTGTCAAGCGTCTCTTCCAAAGTACTTGTTGGGCGTTCTTTGCTACTAGGGATATGGTCTAGTTGTTCTTGTTTTTGAGATCGATAATTCCTTGTGAGTTCAGTATCATAGTCAGACTTCGCAATTTGATACCTAGTTCTTAAATGATCTGTAATATACATTAGCTTTGGATGTTGGGTCGTAAGTCTATTTACAAGTGTCCTTATTTCCCTGATTTTTGGATCATTAAGTAGTGTCTGATGTGACTTGCCACCTTCTTCCTCTATCCTATCTAGAAATGCCTTGAGTGAATACGACCCTTGACTTTCAATTAGTTCACTACAGTACATGAGAGATAGAGCTGAAGCCTGTTGCATCAGAGCAACATACAGCGGACCTCTTTGTTCCTCCATTGTAAGCTCTAAGTTGTATCGAATTTGATCTCCAACATTTATCAAGTCTCTTTTAAATATCCACCTTGGGTCTTTTCGTAATAATCTGTGTTGGACAAGCCACTTGATTTTTTCATCCAACATACCCTTCAGAATTGATCGTATGTACTGGAAGTCTGAAGGTAGGTCAAACCATTCCCATTTTACTTCTATGGGATTGATATACCCCTTCACATCTGGATCATCCTCACTTCTATATTCTATTTGTTCAATGAACAAATTATCACAAACATCCTGAATCCTTTGTCTATCCGAGCCTGGACTGGCAGTAAGCGCCAGGATTATGGGGTAAACTGATTGTTTAACATATTCTTCAGCTACGTAACTATATGCATAATCCTTTACAGCCCTATGCGACTCATCAAAAACTAGTAACGCAAAATCAGTTAAGGAAAGTCGATTTTCTTGTATGTCGTTTTTGACAACTTCTGGAGTCGCAAAAACAAGCCTTATCCCCTGTTTTTTCCAAATTGCTCTTCTTCCAGCTGGAGTTATCTTTCCTGTTACCTCTGCTATCTGATCCTCAAATATTTTTAGCACAGAAAAAAATGAATTCATATGTTGTGTTACGAGAGGTCTCGTAGGCGCCATAACTAGGACGCGTTTATCCTTATAGTTGTAAAGAGTGTTGGCACATACAAATAGGGATATGACAGTCTTGCCTAAAGCTGTAGGAAGAATTACAAGTGTATTTTTGCCGAATGCACGCTGGGATATATTATTTTGATACGACCTAAATTCAACCGAATCCTTTCGCAAAAGGAGATGGTTTACAAATCGAGGTTCTTTTGTTGAATCATTCATCCAGTTGTTTACCTTTAAGTTGCAAGAGATTTCGAGTGTAAACTGTTCTTCCGTCAATTGCAAAAGTCCCCAATTCAATTGTGAATGAATACAACAGAATTGCGTGAGCACACAAGAATAAGAAAATTCCCCTGCCTAAATTTTATTTGGTCATTTCCATTGCCACATTTTTACATTATAGTTACCCATGTTATCCACTTCCCATTGAGTTACACCCACTAATTCATTAAGAAAGGCAAGTTTACCGTTAGAATCTGTTGAAAAAACCCGAGCGCCGGGATAAACTATGGTTTCTGGTGACATATGAAATCCTCTTCCAAGCTCAGTTGCTGTTGCAACTGCATTTCCATCGTCTGTCATAATAACTCCCTTGCCAATTCCTTGGATAATATTGTTTGATAGATGTGTATTCACAAATGTCCATGTTTCGGTCACATTTCCAATACCTTGCATGTATCCACTACCAGAGTATGAGAGTTCTACCTTTGCGGATAAACTATTAATATCTCTCGTATCTACGACTTTCTGACTTAGGATCTTGCCGGTCGATTCGTAAATCAATTCACCTAGCATGGAATTTTTATTATTATTAATGAGAATGGTATCATTTTCGACATTTTGGGCTAGTGCCATTTCATAAGTCGGTGATTGTTTATGATTTACAATTAGTAACACCGTAGTGAAAATCGCCAAACATAAAACAGCGCCACCTAAACCCTTTCTCATATTCATTTTTTCCCGGAGTTACTTTTTATTTATTCGCTTTTTGAAGTAGCAGGATGGGAAAAATATTCAATTCTGTCTTTCCAAAGATGATCTAACATTCAGATTTACCTTCACGATATCAGAGTAGTACATGATTCTTTAACTATTCTTTTGGGCTTTACGATTATGCAAAGTCTCTTTTGACAACGCTATATTTTCGGCAGGCTTATCTGATCCAACCCTGGCTGAGCGTCTACATAACATTTTAAAAGAATCTAAAACATCCATTTCTATTACTCCTGGCAGATGCTGAATGTTGGGTATATAGTTATTTACGGTATATAGATTCTTTATCCTGACTTCTATTTTGATGTCACTACTTTTCAGATCTTCGGTGTTTGATCGATTTATAACCTCAATAAAACTCGTAAAGTTTTTTTGTTGATCTTCTACTGGATACTTTCCAGAATGAAAAGAGTCTTCAATCATTTTACATAATTCTGAAATTTTCACACTTTAAGTTGAGGTTCTTAGAAGCAATTAAATTTATTGGAGTCAAGTGTTAGGAACACTCATGATAAGGTAAGTCTTTTGGTTCTATTTACCTGGGAAATGAAGATTATGGGTATTTACCGATGCACTCGATTATGGGAAAGCTATTGGCCGTCGGCGTGTAGGAGAGTTAATGATGTTTTTTTAAAGGCAGAACTGGTGACTCATGTTTGGGATACGACCGGAGAGGACTATGGCCCACCAGTTGTAAATGACGATGATGGAGTAATAATAAGTGTGTAATATTTCTAAAAAGAGTTACAACCATTATTGGAAAAATTAGATTACTTCAAAACTGATTGATGTAGACCCGTTCTTAAATCCTGCAGCTTCGCCCGAGAATTTAGCTGTATAGATTCCTTTTCGAAGATTCTGTGATATCTCCCAAGAGTAAGATAGACATCCTTCTTTATCAGTAACGTCGTCTTCAAACCTTGCCAAACCTCCTGTCGGATAAAAGACCTCACCTGTTATCTTGACATTTTGCAGAAGTTGATTTGATTTGTTGTCACGGACATTTAATAAGAAATTCTGAACATTTCCCACACTTACTTGTAGATTCCTCAGTTGGACCGATATACCCATTGCGGGTTTGTCCGACTTTATGAGAGGCCTAAACTTAATCATCCGATCGTAAATTAATCGATGAGCATAGCTGAAGTTTTTTTCAAAATCCAGAATGAGGGATTTGCTTTGACCACTTTCTAAATATTTAATAATAGTAGCTCCACATTTCGATTTCTTAATAAGGCCCCATGCTACCAGGGGCAAAGCGACAACGCCCCAACTCACCTTCTCCGAGTCGCCTTCATTGCGTGGATCAATCATTTGTACCTCGGTCATCGAAGAGTAAGGGACTGTTATTTTAAAACGATCCAGGAATATCCTGTCTGGATATATGAATATCAAAAGACTCTGTGGCTGTCCTAATTCCAAACTCCCGCCCAGACACTTGGCGTAATACGTACCCTCAGCCTCTTCAATCTGCTCATACTCATGATTGAATCCAGGTGACTTCTTCAAAATTGTAATCCAATGAGCGGTCGTCATAATTAAAATTTAATAAACTCTTTACCGACTCATCGCCCTAATGACATAAGTGTATATGTTAGTAGCAACTGTTTCACTCTTCTACTAATGGAAATTAAAGGTGCGTCCTTGACACCCTTGATTTTTATTGTTCGTTTGCGTCGATTGTGTCGCGGCTAGTAAAAAAAATTAACAGTTTAGGAATTTCCAATGACCCGATCATACCATTAATAAGCAAGCGGCATATAGTGAATTAAATGTCAAGGCCCAAGTATAACTTACATTATAGTCATTCAAGCCTGCTGGTGTTAGTGATGGTAATTTCTTATTCTTTGTCACTCATACTCTTTTTGTCAAATGATATCTATGCCCAGAATGAATCTAATATAATATCTCCTCAAGAATCCAATCAAGTTGGAGAACAAGGACAAACACTCCAGAATGGAACTAGCAATGAAGACAATCTGACTCTCATTATGACAACAGATAAGACTATCTATTCCCCAGGAGAAACTGTTAACTTCACTATGACTAATACAGGGGAAGAACCGTTAACTTTTCCTAACTCTGCTTTGGGTCTATTAATAAGGAATTTAGCAACAAATGAATCCTACCCAATTTATTCGGCACAGGTAATAACTACCCTGAATCCAAATGAATCTAGTTCGGTTATTTGGGACCCAGTTGCTGCTAATGGAAATTCGAGTCCTCCAGGAGACTACATTGCTTCACTCGGGTCTGGATCCTCAACAACAAATGTCATCTTTTCTATAGTTAAGTAAATTCCTTGAAAAGATCCTGTTGGGTATAGGTCCCACCACATTCACTATTTTTGATAACATATAGAGCAAAAATTAGATTGTTTAGGACAGGCTGAATAGAATGGCCTAAAGCAATACGTTCTTTAGAAAAGACTCAGACAGCCCGTGTCAGACTTTTTTGGAATGTAAATTATGTGAGTTGCACTATTTAGGGCATCGCCACGAGCCGCTATAAGCACGGGATCAGCAGTTATATACAATTAGTTACGGTGCACTTATTTTCGATGAGGTCTTGCCAAAAAATAATCTAACACGAGGTCTATAAAGGTAATAAATTATCGCAATGCTGATTGCTATTCCTATTACAGATCCTACGATTCCATATGTAAAAGAGTTGGCGTCTCCATTCATGTTATTAATTGTGGACATATTAGACACTCCTCCCGTTATCGCAGAGATTATGTTAATCGCTATTCCAATTAAAGTTAATATGATTGTAATTGTCCATGCCCATCCTTTGCCTTTCAAGAGTCCATAAGACATAATGATGTAACCTACACCAACTACCAACAATACAGCCCCCAATCCTGCTGATAGTACTCCAAAAAGTGATCCTACAAACGGAGAACTAGTTGAAACATCAGTGAATGAAGTCGAAAGGATTGCCCCAAGAATAACTAATGATATACCGCCAAATAGAGACATGATACCTACTATTACAACTAGAACTGCTATGACTGTGACCCCGATTGGCCTCTCCATCTTTTGATCCAAACTTGTATTTCCTACATTATACCAGAACTTATGCATTTTAGAACATTATTTGAGAAATATTTATGCTTGCAGTTCGTGAATCTTTACAGTGATAAAAAGTATGGATCAAGATGTACAAATAGGGTAAACATTGCGGTAACGCTTTAATATTTCCAACAGAATTTAGAGCGATGGACATATCAAAAGTTATTTTAACATTTGGCTTGGTAATAGTAGCTCTTGGGATAGCATCATTTGGCATCATACAATCAGTTCATGGAGACTATGGTCTAGCGGCCAATAAAATTAAGCAGAAGGCACAGCAAATACAAAACAGACCAAACATACCCGACTCAATTTAGGATAACATATTCTCAGCATTAAATGATCATGCTGACCAAATTCTTAGAAAGTGTTCAAACTCTCCGCTCTCCTATCCTTGCAATTAATGAATTTCGTAAGGAAGTCAATTAGTCAAGCAATGCCAATACTAACCATACTAACCATTGTAGATATTAAAAGATTTATATCGATACTATCTTAGTGTCAATCACCATTTTCTTTTAAGGCGCTTCTACGTTGCTACTGGATTGATAAACCATCTAGTTGATTTATTTAGTAACATAGTATGAGTATTAGTAACATCGATAGACTATAATAATTTCTATTCGTCAACTGATTGAATCACATCCCTTTTACGATTGACGTTCCTATCCGTTAGGACGATAATTAGGCTTACGATTATGTAAATTACTTGAAATAATTCTGTTGTGAACCCAATATTGTTTATAGAACCGCCCCTTCCGGTTATGGGATTGTCCGGAATTCTTGTAGTAACCCAGATAATTATCAACACGAGGGTACCTGCCATACCAATGTAATACCACACTTTACCCCATCTTCTGACTGTTGGTATAACCCAAAATATTTGAGCTATGCCACCGATTAAGAAGAGCATACCAGTCCCTATATTTCTATCAATAACATTTGGAACCAAGGTTAAATGGAGCACACCAGCTATAAAGGTAGCAGCGGCCGCAACGTAATATAGCCAAATCCCAGAGGGCATCTTATATCAAATTTATCAAGTTCAATATCAATATATATCAATATATATCAATATCATGTTTTGTGCTTCTATTTTTAGATAGAAGTGCAATTTACCTCAGTCCAAACATACGTTGATTTTCTAAGGGAATTCGGAGAGGAGATTCTCAGCGTTCTAGATGTATCAGAACGGTCCGATTCTCGTATTTTCAAATAAAAAATCCTGCGAAAACAAGGGGAGACCTCTTTATCAAGAATTGATAATCTTTTCCGAATTTAGCTGACAAAAGGAGATCTACCTAATACAAATATTCATTCTCAGAATAAAGAACTTTATTAGTATCTTATCACATTATATGTATAGTGAAGTACAGAAGCAGAACTGACATCGTAGCGGCTATCTTGAAATCTGCCACTCAGGAAGGTGGAGCAGGAATGACAAGGATAATGTACAATTCTTTCATTTCCTTCAATCAAATCAAGGAGTACCTTACTCTACTTGTTCAAAATGGCCTTCTAGAATACCATGAAGGAAATCGGAAGTACAAGACATCAAAGAAGGGAAATCGCTTTTTGATGTTATACGAGAATGTAGATGAATTGCTAAACATTACTGCAGAAACGAAATAACCCTTATTCTAAATCTTAGATAATTAACATACCGTTATAATAAATGACGGCTGAATAAACGACCATTAACATATGCCTTTTTTTGTTTGTATAAACCAATGCTGGTAGACCTACTTTAAAGGCCGGTATGGAAAAAATAGTTTTTTAGATGTCTTCTTTGGGATTTCGTTTTGGGTTTTTTCCTTTAGTGTCTTTATTCTCTTCTGAAAACGTGCTGTCAGACTCACCCTTCTTTGGTTCTATTGTTTTTTTCTGTTTTCTTCGTTCTTCGTCTTCCCCTGAATAGTAACTGCTCATTATCATAATAATAGCCAACATTCCTTAATAGCACAACACTGCCGTCGGGTCAAAGATCAAGTTCGGTGTAAGTATGGGCGACAATAAGTAGAGAGCTTAATTAATAACATTGAATGACAAGGGTAATTTATGAACAATCACGATAATGGTTCAACCGGCCTGATTGTTATCAAAATATCATGTTATACATTTTATCGCTTACTAACGCTAAAGGCATGGTTTAGAAATATCAATATAGCGACCTTCCCTAAGTCGAAGAAGCAAAGTCAGGGGAAACATAATTAATAATGAACCATTCTTAAAAATCAGTTGTATAAGGATATGAAAATCCCTTCCTCATCAGACAACATACCATCTTCATCCATTTCGCAATCGTCAACCTCTGCTTGGGAAGAGATTGATGAGTGGGGCCCTGAAAAAGTTCTTCAAGTTTATGATCCGGATACAGGAATGAAGGGAGTTTTAGTGATCGATAACACTTCGACAGGGCCTGGCAAAGGGGGAATAAGATTTGCCGAAAGCGTCACACCACTGGAGGTTTTCAGACTTGCTCGAACGATGACTTGGAAGTGTGCTGCAGCTGGTCTACCTTTTGGAGGTGCGAAAGGGGGTATAATTGCTGATCCGGATAAAGTGGATAGAGTAGCATGGATAAAGTCTTTCGCAAAGATGATTAGACCATATTGCCCATCGCAATACATTGCTGCAACAGATGTTGGAACCACTGAGCTTGATATGGCAGTATTTGCCCACGAGATAGGAGATATGAGAGCGTGTACTGGAAAACCTTCAGAACTAGGTGGAATCCCTCATGAATTAGGCACTACTGGCTATGGAGTAAGTGTAGCGCTAGAAACAACACTTGAAGTTCTAACTAAAGTAGAAGATGAATCTATGAGCTCTAGCTTTTCGGAGTCTGAGGACATACAGAAATCAAATGGTGCAGAAGATGGAATAAGAGTAACCATCCAAGGGTTTGGCAATGTTGGGTCCTACACGGCTAGATTCTTAGATGATTTGTCTCGAGTCAAAGTAGTTGGAGTAAGTGATGTTTCAGGATTTGTTTATGAAAAAGATGGAATAAATATTCCTAGACTAATGATGGACATGAAAGGGAAGTCAAAACTCTCGGATCTTGGTGGGAACCAACAAAACAATCCCTCTTTTCATAGTCCTTATAATATCAGAGATAAGGATGAAATATTCGAGGTAGATTCCGATGTCTTTATTCCAGCAGCAATGGGAGGAGTCATAAACGAAAAGACAGCTCCAAAACTGCTAGAACATCATGTAAAGATTATTGTCGAAGCTGCAAATATTCCAACGCTCCCTACAGCTGATGAATACTTGAATAAGAATGGTATTTGGATTGTTCCTGACTTCCTTGCTAATGCAGGCGGAGTTATAGGATCTTTTGTTGAATATCAAGGAAGGACTGAAAAAGAAGCATTTGAGCTTATCAAGTACAAGATAAGCAAGAATATAAAACATGTTCTTGCTGAAGCCATTATGCAAAGAACGAAGCAAGGCGACGGTTATGCAATGGGGACTCCGAGAAAAATAGCTACTGAAATAGGAAAACAAGTAGTATATCGCGCCATGTTACTAAGAAAAGGGGCAATAAGTGTTGCAAGAGAAGCATATGCAAGGAAAGATAGAATATCGGTTTAGAACAATTGAATTAACGTGGATCTCTACTCCTATAAGCGATACTACTTCTTCAATTGATTAAAACATTAAAGAAAAAAATCTGTGTTTATGATGATGTGTTTTTAACCCAGGAGGTTATGTGAATCATTTTGAGAGTATGTTTAACATCATAATTAGGAGACCTTGCTGAGTCCAAACTAATATTCTTAAGGAATAGTTGAAGCTAGACAAGATAGGGTAAGAGTAGCGAAGCTATAGAAAATGACTAGGTTTCAGAATCAAATTGAGAATATAGACAAATAACTCAATATAGTTCATCCTTGTTCTCAAAAATTCGAATCGTCCTTATATTTTTCTATTAGAATATTGAATTAAAGGCTGGATTGAATATCATACTCTTACAGGTGTCTAATAACGATCACGAGTTTTGTGTTATTTTGAAAATTGATCTTTCTTTCGTAACTTTAATAAGAAATCTTTGTCAATAACAAACACTAGAAAGGGGGAATGACACGGGAACTTTTTATCCCCGGTAGCCAGGCCAGGTGTCTTCGTCTTTCTACACCACATCATTGCAACAACCTTGTATCAGGCAATTCCTAATTTAGGTAACGCGTGACAGCAGGCGAGTGATGATGCCTCCTGTCCAGCAGTTACCTATGAAATGGTTTTGTAATCCCGTTGCTGTGGTTACGGCATAACACCTGCTGGTGTTTGGTTGTTAAAGTACGCACACCTATCCCTCGTACAAGACTGCCAGCATCGGCCGGTTTTCATAAATAAACAGGTTTCGACGGCTGCCGTCAGTGATATCAAAAATGAGGTCAATGCTTCAAAAATACATCTTACTTTCTCACAATTCCAATAATCGTACACTGGATCTCAAATTGTGCCACGTTTCTAACTGTTTAATCAAGAGTTGGAATGAACTAACGATTAGAAAGAATTAGGATGATCCGGTACGAAAGTCCATCTAGACATAATTACCCCTAATCGAGTCATATGTGAAATATTATCTAATCTGGATATATACAATTTAACGCACCATGGTATTATATGGAGTTTTTGGGACCCACACCCCAGAGGCATGTCCTCTCAATAATCCTGTAAACAGGTTTCTGAACTTGCTCAAGAACATCATGTCGAATTAAGACAACAATTTCATTCCGCTCTAGAACATAATTTTGTCTGGATCGTAGATGCACATACACGTACACTTCTACACTGATTATGGTTTGAAGGCGATTACATCTCTGTCTTTTAGCTGTGATTCTTTTATTTCTTGTTGCCAAGTATGAACAAGTGTAACTTCAACTTTTTTTGTCCTAGAATCTTCATCGGACGAAGATCTATTGTCCAGTATAAACGCGTATGAGTCACTAATGGATGGTCTAAAAACATCATTTATGCCCGTGCCGTGCTTCTTATAATATATAGTCACATCTTGCATATTAGCATTGGTTTTCCAAGAAGGAACGTGTTTTCTACTAATTATCAAAACTTCAATTTCTTCTTCTGAATTCTTTACCTTCACGTCAAAAGATAGTCTGTATTCAAACATAAGGATCAAGTTTGCACCAAAATACAATATCTCATAACCATTAGGATCACTACATGGTATATTGAATTCATTGATATTTCTCATCACATGCGGAAGGACCTTCATTGCCGTTGTCTAGACATAGACATATCGGGATAATGAATTTTTGTGCAGGGAAGCGTCATAGCCTATAAGCTTACCTACTCAGACCAGATTTCTCCCTTGTATCTAGGCAGAATGGTATCTAACACGAGTAATATTATTAGATATTAAACCTCAAGAAAAATCTGAGTGAAATCAGGAATCTCATCTGGATGATTTTTTGCGTTTTTTATTTAACTTGATTAGTATCAATCCAGCGATGCCCCATAAAAAAAATGCAGGAAGATACTGATGATAAATCCAAATCACACCTCCTAGAATGGCACAAATAATACCCAATATTCCCAAAATTTGTTTCTGTCTTACCATTGTTGTCACTCTTAAATTCATTCTTGATAGATAAATAGTTATTTCAAATCCAAGCTAAACTATTCTTGGAATTAAGTTTAATCAAAAATAAAAAATGTAAAAATACAAATATTACAAACCAAAACCAATTCCCAAAATTAGAGTTTGAAGAACATTAATTAAACTTGAAATATTCCCTTCACAGAATGAATAAAATAAAATCATTATTTTTGGCTGCAGAAGACGCCATGCAGAACTCTTATTCGCCATATTCGAAGTTTAGTGTTGGTGCTTCTTTACTTACTAAAGATGGTAGAATTTTTCGAGGAACGAATGTCGAAAATATTTCATATGGATTAAGTATTTGTGCCGAAAGAGTGGCAATATTTGTTGCGATATCTAACGGTTATAGAGATTTCACAGATATGGCTATAGTTACTACTTCCAGGAAATACACGTTCCCCTGTGGTGCGTGCAGACAAGTATTGATGGAATTTAGTCCCAGTTTGAAAATACATTTGAAAGGAAATCAAGCAATAACGGTAAAGCTATCAAAAATCTATCCCAATAGTTTTAACTCAAAACATATCACTAACTCTGCTTCTCAGTAAATTCTAAGCCAAAAGAAGCGAGACTAATGCGCCCACATCCTAGAAGAAGAGCCATTTTTCTCTTAAAGACCCAGGTGTGTCATGTAGCTTGATAGAGAACCATTATTGGGATCTCTCCGTAACTTTTTAGAATTATTATGTATAGGAATAGCTTCGCAGAATTAACTTTAATTCATTTCAGTTTTTTATAGGAGAAAAATGGGCTAAAAACCTCAAATATACACCCCCTGTATATTTTTTCGGGATAATGAAAAGTACATTAACAATAGTTTTTGCAACTTTGCTGGCATCAGTTGTAATATTAGCGGCGACAAGTGCATTTGGAGATAAATGTATTAAATGTTATGCTAAAGGTGGTAACGGTGGTAATGGAGGTGATGGTGGCTGGGCTAAAGCTGGCGATGTCGGTCCAGGAGGCTCATGTCTTGCGGAAATCATTGGTAATGAATGTGGCGGTAGCACAGGTAGTAATGAACCTCGCGGTGGCGAGGCTGGCGACGGGGGTAATGGGGGTGACGCAGTTATTTTCGGTAGTAAAAATTCCATAAATAGGAACACGACCGATATAGTCAATACGACTGAAACCGGTTGACAAGCCACACTTGCTTTTACTTACTGATAACGGATGTTATCAATCCCTCGACTGATATAAAGCAAGGCCGTGTTTCAAATCCCCGACGGTAATGAATTCCAGATATCAAACGGGACTAATTTCCATAGATTTTTCTTGTTACTTCCAGAATTTGCATTCCTTATTTTGATCTAAAAAAATATCCATTAGCTGAAAATGTTGCTAAAAAAGGAAAATGAATTCTATTAGTTAGCTGATGCCTCTAGTATTGTTTCGGATGTGAGTCTACATAAGCTGTAGCAATTATCGCAAACCATCTTGTCAAACCAATACTGAAGTGAATGTGTTTTGTGTCCACATCTATCACAACGCATAGTACTTCTCAATGCATTACATTCTAACTATCAATAGATATAAAACAATTCTTTCTAATATTACACAAATGCATAGTAAAATTACATTGCTCCGAGATACAGGTCATAATCCTTACTAGTGTGATAGATTGAAGTTCAGTGATTATAGACCTATGTCATTAATGTTAAACAACGAAAATGCTCCCGATTGGCTCATTTTGGCGATTATTACTTTATCAGGCTTTTCACTAATTGATCTAAACCACGGATTGGTAAGTTTTAATGCGAAATTAGTTAGAATTAAGTAAAATGGTAGGAGGCCCATATGACCAGTCCCAACAATAAAAAGAATTGAAACAAATGTAACACGATTGATATATCGACGTCACTATTTTATCAGCCTTAAGTCACTCCAAGTAATTCCCTAGAATATAATAAGAAAAAGACACCGATATGGAGGTGAAACTAATTCGTCCATCCTCCTCCATTCTGGTACCAGTTAATTGAGTCCAGTAACGTATTTTGAAATTAATCTAAGAACACCTTCCTCGTCATTTCTAATCAAATAGTAGCAATTCCCACAAGTCTGTCTCCGAAGAAATGTTCTAAGGTATTGTGTTTTTTCGTTACAAACTTCACAACGTATCTCTGACTTTATCAATATTTATGGTGCGTCAATATTACGATCAGAGATTTACTTAAGTCTTTACTATGAAGATTTTATTTATTTTTCGCTGACATTCAAATACTCCAGATAGCTGGCACCCATCCCATAATTTTGGATGGCAGTATATACATAGAGGTATAATCAGGTACAAATATTAATATGCCACAAACAAATAAAAGTTATGCCCCGGTACAATTTGTAGGGATAATTACCATGTCTAGAAAGAAAGACAATACGAATGAGGAGAGTCACCCGTCAATCAAAGATACTTTAAAAAAGCTTGCTTCGGATTTTCAATGTTCTGTCTGCGGTGCTATATTTACTACTGATGAAGATAGAAGGCAACATTTAGAAAAAGAAGCTCATGGCATTCTTCATGAAGGTACGACCAAGAAAGACAAGGAGATCGCCAAAATGCAAGAGGAAGAAAACGAAACTTATTCTCATCGCACATGACTTTTAATTGATATTACTGTGAATATAGACAGTAGCAAATAATATTATTTGGCATAAATCTTTGTTTGAATGATGGTTTACCTTCCTAGAGCTTGACCATAAAAGTGGGATCTGACAATTACTAGACTTACATCCAATGAGATACACTGGAAACGCTCACTATAGAGTCCCACATTAGAGTCCCAAATAAGATAGGGGATATTATTTATTCCAGTATACTTGCAAAGTAGAGATCTTCGGTTTGATTACCATATTCAGTCCATGATAAACCAGTGCTATTTTCGTTCGATATGTGGATCAATGCAGGATTGAGGGAATCGTTATAAATCAATTTGATAGGCTTATCAAATGTATCGCCGTTATCTGCACTTCTGGTCATGAATATATTATTTTTATTGCCTGTGGCTTCGGTCCAGGCAACGTAAATTCTATTGGTATTGTTTACTGTTCCTATATCAGAAGGAGCCGAGTTTGTCATTGAATTACTAAGGTTTATTGTCTTTCCTAGATTGTTTCCATGATCACTTATCTTTGTAAAAAGTATATCAAACTGAGCAAATGTCATGTTCGTGTCAGACCAGACAACATATAGATTGCCTCCCAGTACAACCATCTGTGCAAGCCTAGAGATTCCTGGGGTATCACTGAGATTTATTGAATGACCAAATGTATTCCCATAGTCATTACTCTTTCTGAGGAAAATATCAGTTGCACCGGTTTTTGTCAAGTCGTCTTGCCATAATATATAGACATCTTTTCCATCTTCGGATGAAGTTATTATAGGAATAATAGAATTATGCTCATCTATTTGTTTGCTGGTGTTCATCCCAGATGCCGGCAACAAAGATGAGTTGAGTGGAGGATGGGAATATCCTAAAGAAGGGAGATTTGGATTGGTTGAAGGAACAATGCTAATTAGTGTAGGTGACCCAAACCTGATTCCACTATCGCTGCTTTTGATAAAATAAATCCCACACAAAGGATCATCGTGTACTGCTTCACAATCTGTGTATGTAACATATACATTTTGTCCGTCTCTTGGAACTACGATATGAGGATCTACTGAATCACCAGCAGATTTACTCAAGTCAATAATAGGACCAAAGTTTCTACCATAATCATTACTCTTTCTTAAAAATACTTCAAAGTTCTTTGGGTCTTCTGGTTTACTGCCAACCCAAACAATGTATACAAAGTTCTTATATGAGGCGATATTTTGAAGACTCGAGCCAATAGTTCCGTTACTGATATCTACTATCTTGTCAAAGCCCCTTCCGTTATTGAGACTACCCCTAAATAAGATGCGCGAATTCTCAGAAGAATCGTCTTCCCATGTTACGTAGACATTATTGCCAGTTGCTGAGATATCTGGAAGATTCGAGTCCGCTGTGACATTGCTCAAAATTGAGATTTCACTAAATCTGATTCCATTATCGTTACTAGTTCTAAAGTATATCTGTCCCGTATCATTGGACTGGTCGCCTGTATCAGTCCAAACAAAATAAGTATATCCATTCGATTGTATTATTCTTTGATTCAACGAGTGTCCAAGACTATCACTCAAATTGGAAACCACGTACTTGGCATTGACAAAACCAGAAGGGGCAACAATAACAAGACAAATTGCAAAAGCAACCAATGAGAAAGTGGCCAATTTTCTGGGACTTGGCCAAAGACTGAATTGCTGATGCATGAATAAGAAGACATCCATTTTAGTCAAAATTAAGTTTTTGACATCTTATTGGTATATGCCAGCTTACCGAACATCGCTAGAATAATTGAATTGGAATTATCTCCTATTGAATTAATTTGTAAAATGATTGTGCAATTTGTTACATTATTTAAGAGTGACATCATTTAAAAGCATAATTTACTATGACAGCTTCGCTAATAGCAAGCAGGTATGATCATAAAAAAGGCTATGGAGTTTGCGGTCTGTGTGTTTCTGTACGTGTAGTTTCCTATCTGCTAATTTGGCCTTGAGCTCCAAGTACTTGATTCGTTTGGTTTGTTGTTTGAGATTGTGGTGATGGAAGCTGGAAGAAAGGAACTGCGCCACTTCCAGACGCATATGGTAACTGACCATTCCATTTGTTAATCGCCTGCCATTGTAGATATTCGGGACTTGATCTTAATTGCCCAGTGATTAATTCTATGGCTTCAGCTTCTCCACTAGCCTTTGCTATGTTTGCTCTGGCTGCCGCTTCGGCCTGAACTACATTCTGGTTAGCAATAACTGGTACTGCCCTCAGATTGTTCTGTTCAGTAAGAAATTTTTGAAATGCTACTACTTTCTGTTCTATCTGTGCTGCAAAGGATTCTGAAAACTTGAAATCGGTGATGAATACATTTTCAACTATTATATTGTTTGAAGTGAGCGTGTTTCTAATCGCCTGAGCAATGACACCCTTTGCAGTTTCTCTCTTTGTAACGAGTTCCTCTGCGTTAAATTTAGCTACACTGGCTTTTACCGCTTCTTGTATAGTAGGCGAAATGACACGGTCTGCATAGTTTACACCTAATAACTGATAAACCCTATTGGCCTCTTTGGGATCAATCATATAGTTTAATGCTATAACCGTTTGAACCTCCTGTAAATCGTTGGATGCAGCTGATGCTTCGGCCTGGAACTTCTGAGTTCGAACTTCCATTTGTATCACTTGCTCGGCAAATGGAATAATGAAATGTACTCCTTCTGGAAGTACGCGGTTTTCTACAGCACCAAGGTAAAGAACGACTCCTCGATGTCCTGCCTCAACAATTACAACTGATTGAAACATCACAACTATAATAACTATGACTGTTATTACAACTGCAGCAATTTTACCAATATTATAACTTGGGAACCTTGACATTCTGCCATAAGACATTTTACTTTGAGAATGTTAGAGAGAGCTGCCTATATACCTTTACATACAATCTTTACATACAACTAGTGAACTAAAAAAAATTTAATTAGTAGTCTAACATGTTGCTACTACGTAATTAGATATCTTCCTCTCGTTTTCGCTAAATCATTCAGCACAGCATTTTCATGGTCTCAGAGCAACTTCTTGCAAACGTATTTTTAATACTTTATTTATTGTTCTCTTAATTAATATATGTCTCCACCATGTGAACCGGATTGATTTGTCGGTTAATTCCATTGACTAAGAAGGTTGTTATTGCCAGCTGGCAGTCTAGTTATTGTTCCCTGATATGGTCTTTTAATTTTTTTCTTGTCCTTACCACAATTACACATCTTTTTCGGGGTCGGACCATCTTTTTCCCAAGACCCTTGTCCAATCTAGTCTAAATGACAAATACAATATGGCCGCATAAGATATTGTGATAGCCAATCCTACCATAAGTAATTGCGCATCGTTAATTTTTGAAATACTATCATTTAGAAAAGACCGCCCCAAGAAAATTACGGCAAAGACTACTAACTCGTATGCTATTAGTTTCCCAACAAAGGCAGCAATAATAAATTTCCAAAAATCATATTTTGCGAGTCCTAAGTGTATATTTACAGGAGCATCAGGAATAGGAGTTGCCGATGTTAATATGACTGCAATCCAACCAAATTTATTAATGAATTTATGTAGCGGTAACATCCTTGTTCTAGTTTTTATGCTTAATATGTTACGTCCGTAATAACTACACCAAAAAATTAGTGCTTTTGCAGCGACTGAACCTGCCGCGGCAGACAACACAAGCAGATGTGGATTCATTTGCTCATCTAGAGCCGCTAGAGCCAACAGTGGTGCGACAGGAATAGGAATTACTGTTACGATTCCCGCTAGGAGACTGATTGCAAAAATTCCTACGTATTCGAAATATTCTATATAAGAATAGAGATCTATTAAAGCAAAATTAAGGTTTTCCATCATCTAAATTGCTTATGATGGATATCCCGGCACAGGAATATTAATGTCTTTAATCTTGGGGAGCCTGCCATTTGAATATTATTAATTCGGAGAGGTTAGATACGACAAAGAAGGTCTATAATCTGGGACCTTTCTAACAGTTAAAACACCAAAATCAACTTTTATTTAAAAGAGTTATTATCGTCATTATGTTACTATGAAAGAGTATTTAATGAAACTTATAGATTGTCCTGTTAGAATAAACTACCTAAATAAAGTAAATGCGTGGAGAAAACATCGGCTCTAATTTAGACCGAAGTTCTTGTAAAAGATAACAATAGAGTCGAAAGGAATTTGGGCGTCGTCAATGATTTAGAAAATCCTTGGCAAATTAATTTGTTAACTTTGGCTTACGACTAAATCAAGGATGGTCGTAGGAGACATGATTTGAAGAAATAATGGAAGTTAGAAAAGAAAATACGGCAGAAACATGGACATTAATACTGCAGAAAGCATTACCAGCGAAATCAGCATTGATAGATTCTTCAGTCTTGTTCTGCCAGGCCGCGATCTGCTCTCAATTAATGCGCCATAAAGCTGACCTCCATCGAGTGGACCAATCGGCAATGCATTGAAAATTCCTAAATTGAAATTAATAAACCATAGCCAATAGAGCATATTCGCAACAAGTGGGAATGATGGCCCGAATAAAGAAGAAGTGTACTTTGGAGCCATAAGGTCAGAGAAAGGAACTATTCCTTGGGCCATACTCGGAGGTGGAAGCATAGGTATTGGGCTCGATATGAATAACGTTTTATAAATTTCAAGTGCTTGTTTAGGATCTGCAGAGAGAGAGCTAATTGTCACACCCAATATAGGTGTACCAGCAATAACATTTGAGGGAATAGTTATTGTTCCTGACATCGTTTGACCTTCCTTATCTAGCCAGGCTATACCAATGGTCTTGCCTAAATTTGAATGTAGTACGGTATTCAGATCTCCTACCGCATGTATCTCAACTCCAGCGATTTTCTGTATTGTCGCACCATTCGATATTCCAATTTCTTTTGCAAGTGAATTGTCTTTCACGCCAGTCACGGCTACACCAAAATTGGGTTCTTCTATGCCAGAAATGGGAGTAAGTGTGGATACCAAGGCGTATAGCATCATCAAAGAAACTGCAGCAAGTATTATATTGTTAAGGGGACCGGCCGTGAGAACAGCACTTTTATTCTTCAGGGAAGACTTTGCCAACTCTTCTTTTTCTATATTTACGAAAGCACCTACTGGTATGCCTAATACTGTGGCAATGCCCGTGGATTCGACTTTTATATTGTACACTCTGGCTACCACTCCATGTCCGGTCTCGTGGATGAAGACGCTAACGATTAATGCTATAAGAGTATACGCAACTGGTAACATAGGATTCAGCCCAGGCAGGAGGAGATTTCCCTGCGGACCTAAGTCTCTGGCGAATTCTCTGACTGCTACGCTCGATACTATACTTACAATTGCGCCACCAATCAATAGTATTGCAGCAGCTGTTATTATTGGCATAAGGTATACATTTAATCTTGCATAAACCTTAGCGGGCCGTGTTTTCGCCAGACTGTCAAAGAATTTCAAACCAAAGGGTGTGTGTATTAGGATTAAGGGAAATGGCTTGAATATATCGACACGAATGCCTGTAGACTTTAGCAAAAGTAATTCACTACTAATTTTGTGTCAATATATATTTAAACCAATCCCGAGAATTTTGGGCCTTACCCTGTATTGGAGGTTAGACTTTCTAAACTCTGCAAACTAGCCCTCGGCAAATGGTATTTTCATTTGGAGATGTTTTGAGGTCAAGTATTTTTTCTTGTTCTAGGTGTGTCATGACTATCTTTTTCCACATTTATGTCTCTAGCGGTTGTTTAAAATTCTGTTTATGCTTTTCTTTTTTCTTTTTGTTGATCAATGAATGCATCGTTCTTTACTATGAGATGTTAATAACATTGGCCTGTTTTAATGATAAAATAAAATTGTCTACAAGTCATGAGAATAATCAGATAAGGGTTATTCAATTAGTATTTTACGGTGGAAATAAAGTATTTTTCTTATTCTAAGATTCTTCACACCTTGTATATAGTAAATTCCGATGGTTAGGTTGACTTCATGAGCAAGGAACCGAATCTAGCAATGCTGTCGATTCTTTTTGGAATAATCTTAACGATTATGGCCCCTTCAGTAGGTGCTTCGTCCATTAATTCTGTTTATGGCAAAGTTTCGGACAATGTACATTTTGAAGTTTTTGACTGTACCGTACAAGGGAACAGTACGCATGAGATAAGCGGTCCTTGTCCTGAGGTAGGCGCTGAGAGTTCAGAGATCAACTTGGATAAGAGTCCAGAGACGAAGAGTCCAGAGACGAAGAGTCCAGAGACGAAGAGTCCAGAGACGAAGAGTCCAGAGACGAAGAGTCCAGAGACGAAGAGTCCAGAGACGAAGAGTCCAGAGACGAAGAGTCCAGAGACGAAGAGTCCAGAGACGAAGAGTCCAGAGACGAAGAGTCCAGAGACGAAGAGTCCAGAGACGAAGAGTCCAGAGACGAAGAGTCCAGAGACGAAGAGTCCAGAGACGAAGAGTCCAGAGACGAAGAGTCCAGAGACGAAGAGTCCAGAGACGAAGAGTCCAGAGACGAAGAGTCCAGAGACGAAGAGTCCAGACATCAACGTGGATAATACTCCAGAGACGAAGGTGGATACTAGTCCTAATAATTACTTGACAGAGCCTAAGATTATGGAAGATAACTTTAACAAATATGATTTTAATGAAATTCACTTAGCAGAGCCTGAGATGGAAGTGGATGAGGACCGGGAGATTAAGGAACTTGTCCCCGCCTTACCTGATACCTCCACATCGATTGATCCATTCGGGCCATCAGGTTAGAAGCAATATCAAATAGTGCTCTACCTCACGTATATTCATTGTCCTAGTAACAATATGATTTAGAAATTACAAGACCGTTACTCTAACAATATATTCTAGAATAAAGGAGTCTACAACGTTCATGAGAGTACTAGCGTAGTATATGGAAAGCAAGACGGGTGATGAATTTAGGTGTGGGTGGTGTGGAACTAATTGATTTTAATAGGAAATTCCAGATTTGTTCTACTTACTGTGGTCGCTTTAGATATTAAGAACTAGGTTAGCAAAACAAAAGGAAAGGAGAGAAGTCCTCTTGACTGTCATGTTAGCTCTAGACATTGCCTACTTATATTCCCGTTCCTTGGCCATCCAATTATAAGAAGCCCCTACAAATCCAATGTTGCTTGATTAGGAAGTTTATCATTGCTGGTTGCATCTTAATTGGATTCTTTTCCGTATTAGCGATACTTGTCACACCAAAAGTCGATCAATTTCAGTTGGGACATCTAGTCCAAGAATATGATTCGAAAGCATTAGATGAGGTAATTAAATCACGTCAAGTATGGCTTGATAAGCCCATGGTCCTGCTGACACAGTATGGTAGAGAAGTAATATGGCCAGTAGTAATCTTGTTAATTGCAATATTTGGAGGATGGGAAGGAAGAAAAACGGCATTGATCTTCGTGATTGCAGTACTAGTTCTATTACCTTTGTCCGTCATTAGCAAAGATCTAGTGGCAAGGGCAAGACCTGATATTTCCCTAAATATGCAACTCTCCTTACCTGCAGAACGTGATCGCTCTTATCCTTCAGGACATTCAGTAATAGTGGCCGCAGGAGCTACAATCATGCTCGCTCTTTTTAGGTCAAATAAGCGAATTATCATATCTGTTGCGTTGACAATAGAAGCAGCGTTGGTATGTATTTCGCGAGTATACGTAGGTCAACATTTTCCCCTCGATGTCGCCGGAGGAATCTTGCTTGGTGTGGGAGTGTCATTTATTTTAGTGGGTGTGTCAGATCGGATTGAAACGATCATCCCTGCAGCATGGCGATCTAAGAACCACAAGTAGCATTTTCAGATTAACTTTCGAGCATACTCCTCTAAATATAAGCCTGGGATGAAATCTAGTTACGGATAATGCAACGTTGTTGTTTCTATAATCTCCGACAATAATTATATTCAAATTTGTGCGATCAATTACACGAAGAAAAAATACTCCGTTTTTTCTTTCTTGGGCATTTGGGGATTAGTAATTATTCCCAAACTTACTCCTTGTGAACTATTTTTCCTTCAGCAACTACTAATATTGGATAGCTGGTTAATGAAAAAGGATCTCCGTTCCAAACAACAAATGATGCTTTAAATCCTGGTCTTATTTGTCCTATACCTTGGATACCAATTATCTCGGCGGCTTCAGAAGTAATTTTTGATATTGCATTAGATTTGGATAAACCAAAATGAAGTAAATGTCTAAGTGTATAAAACGTGTTTCGTTGAAGAATAACGGGATGATCACTCATCATAGAAAATTTTGCTCCAGACCGTAGCAGCTTTTCAACATTTCTCCAGCTCTCATTTTTTAGTTCAACATTAAATGGCAAGGCATCCATAGGACCATAAATAATTGGTATGGACATGGCTTCTAATGCTGCAAAGATTTCCTCACGACGAACATCAAGACAATGATTGGCAACAGATATTTGATTTAATTAATTTCATTTACTTGAAAGAAGATCAAGTAGTATTTTATTTTTTACCATTGCGGAATATTATCCCGCCTCTGTATGTGGAGCTCTTAGTAAGTAATACCTTCGAATTTTGAACATAATATTGCTGTTGCCAAAAGAAACTATGAATCCTTTTAATATTGACGCCTTCTAGCAAATACTTGCTCTTTTTAACCCAGAGTTCAACAATAATATGTGTGTTCAATATAGCAATATTATGGCTAATGAAGGAGAACAAGAATACCAAAGAGTCGCAAGTAAGACTGATCTACAAGAAGGGAATCTGCTTAAAGTAGAGGTTAGAGGTAAAGAATTGGTATTATCGATGGTTGACGGAAAGATCTTTGCTATAGAAAACGAATGCACCCATCAAGGGGGCCCACTGAATGAAGGCGAACTTAAGGGATATGGCTTGAAATGTCCATGGCACTATGCTGTATTTGATGTCAGAAATGGAAAAGTTTCCGACAGCACCGTGTGGGCAAGCAATCTAATTTCTTATCCCGTAAAGATTGATGAAACAAATGGTGATATATTCGTAAATCCTAATGGAAGCAAGCTTTGATGCTATAAAGTAGAATAAGATAAACAAGATAAAGCAGGGATGTGCCAGATAAAACAAAGACTTTGCATCGTCTGTTACAATTAGATAGTCAGCAAACAGACAAACTTGGATTTTACATAGTCTGAAAAAGTAGAGTACAAAGAAAACAGCGCGTATCATATTAATTTGAGGTAATTTAGTCTGGCATTACTGAAGAAGACGACCATTTCTTTAAAATCAGGATCCCTACATAATATGGGATATTATAGAATGCGGATAATGCTGCAACTTCCGTACCAAAGAATTGTTGGGCGAAAACCACAACAAGTATGTTGTTAATATAGGTCATCGCAATGAATCCGGCAATTCTCTCATCGATGGCAGTTTTCTTAGAAGCCAGAATAACGAATAGATAGCCAAGCAGTCCGTATGCGCCGTAGAGTAAGAATGAAATCAAAGTTATTTCTAAAACAAGAATTTGGTTAGTAATGAAATAAGTTGAATAATTTGCAAACATGGCAAAATTAATCAAGGCCATCAGGATTATTGAGGCAGATAGAGAATGCTTTTCCGCAACACTTGCTAATTTAGGAGAATATCTCTTGATAGTCAAACCTAATGAAAGTGGGACGAACAGAGCGGAAGTAAGTAACAGCATCATATCTAATATTGGGATGGAAAAGGTAGTCCTAAATAAAACATATACCAGCGTGGGTAGAATAAAAGGTACAGCGATGGAGGTTGATATTATCAGCCCAACTATTATTGGCAGCCTTCCACCAACAAAATTAACAACAAAAGGAGATCCTAGACCCGTTGATATTCCGGTCAATAAAACGATGGGGAGAGCCATAGCTGGAGCAATGACGTAAGAAATGGAAAACATTACCAATGGAAGTATAATTAATTTTAGTATTGTTAATAGCAGTAACATCTTTGGTTTGATAAAGGTAATAATCAGATCCCTTGCATCCAATTTGAGAAGATTCAGAAACAAAAGTCCACCAAGAAGAATCAAAAGGTATGGTGATAAAATTTGACCGATAGCCGAGAATATTATGCCACTCAACATGGAGAGTGGAATAACTATCATTAGTATTCCTAGGGCATTATTGCTACTAGTCAACCAGATGAATAGTAATAATTCCAGGAGTCATAAACATTGTCAGAGAAGGATTACATTGACCCTGTACAATGCATTTCCATTTCCACTTGACTACATTTAACGTCAATGGAAGTTTGGATACTATAATGTAAGTACAATGTTTAAGAATCGATCTATTAAATTAATTCAACTCAGCGACTTGATATGACGCAGATAAATCAGATCTTATCATTAAACTGGGTTAACAAAGTTAAGGAATGATTAAAACTCATTCAACCTAACAAAATTTTACATTCTGTCCGTGACATTGCCAGAGTGGAGTGAGATTATTCCCGATTCCACCCCTCTCCTCCATTCTGGTTTAACTCAAAAAAAGTAGTTCTTGATGTCCGACGCCATTTTTCAAACATAGTACCCATATTTTTTCATTATCTCTATCACTTGATTATCACTAACTTGACCAAAGTCTTCATAAAATCGTCCAATGGCTATGAATGGCTCTGGTGTATAAAGTACAATTACTTCATCTGCCACTTGCTTTAGCTTGCTCAAAATTTCACCGGGTGCAACGGGTACAGCTATCACTAACTGTTTACAATGTTGCTCATTCTTTATCCATCGGGTCGAAGCTAGCATGGTTGCTCCAGTTGCAATACCGTCATCAACTAATACAACAGTTTTACCATCAAATTCATTGTCATATACTTTGGTACCTCTGTAGCTCGTTAGTCGACGCTCTATTTCTTTTGCTTGTGCGCTTGCCTGTGTCTGTATATAGTCTATCGGTATATTTCGCATATCTACAATTTCTTGATTTAGAAAATAACTACCATTAGGCATTACAGCACCAATTGCAAGCTCGGGATTGTGAGGCGCACCAATCTTTCGAGAAACAACTATGTCAAGTTTAGCACCAAGTTTAGAGGCAATAATATCTGCAATAATCACTCCGCCACGAGGAATGCCCACTATGACATTATTTAGTAGGTCTGTTTCTTTTAGTTGGCTTTGTTTAAGCCACAATAGTCTTTCTGCAAGTTTCTCTCCTGCGTATATTCTATCTTGAAATATTGCTGGTTGCAATTTGTTAACTATTAATTATTGGCTCCGCTTCGTGTTAACCTTTTCAGGGTAATAATAAGATCTACTCTTGCCAACTAATTTGAGGGTCCCCTTTCATAACAGGATTGATTTTGGTACACGGATAGGAGGAGCATGGTCCTTAAGTAACAAAAGAGCAGGGATAAGTTTATGAGGAAATCTGCTCAACTGTGTTTGGATTTGAAGTCACTGCTAGTTTATATCATAATATTTCTGACGCTTTTTAGCTCAGCTCTATACCTCTCAATTGCAATATTTGGTGATCATAGTTTGCAATTAGTCAAAGGCCAAACAGAAGGTGAAGGTACGGATTCAGTACATAATGAAACTCAAGCGTTAATTTCCAAAACTAGTTTACAGCAATTTCGGTCATCCTTGTCTGGCATTGTAAATCAATCCCTGATTCTGACCAAATCATATCAGGACGAGATTGGAAAGTGGATGTCTCATCAGTATGATAATTCTACATTAATTTCCATTACAGATTCATTTGTTCCTAAATTCGAGAACCTTGTTAATAGTGCACAAAATATTACTTTTCCCAAGGATTATAGAAATATTCATGATGCACTAGTTAATTCATTGAAATCTGAAACTGATAGTTATAAACACTTTAGAAATTATTTGGTGTCAGGAAATAAAACAGAAGACGAAATCTCAACAGATTTATTAACAAAGGCATTACAGTATGAAATGATATATTCCGAATTCCTTTCAAAGCCTCTACCAAATTCTGGTCAGACGAATGACACTTCAACTATATATCCAGTCCAAGTGGGCTAATTAGCTATTACGATAGACTTTTTGGTTAATTAGTTAGTTTGATCTGGCTCTCACCATCACTATTACACTAGGCCTTACAAATTTTTTACAATGAATCACTTGCGTTCGTTGAGTTCAGTTTGACCTTTTTCATAAACGCACGCAAAACACCAATCTCTAGTATAGCTGTACAAATCTTGAGGTTCTGATACTCTAATTACACCCGATACAGTCTTGCCACATTTATCACATACTTGCTCCATGATGTACTTGAAAAACCATTGATATTAATAGATACAAGATTTAGAGTTAGAGACAAATCCATTTAATATTTTGGTCCAATATAATATTCCTAGATAATTAACTAAGTTAAGGTATCAATAAAACATCGCTTGGGGACTGTTGATTTATTGTCACCCCACGTATCTGGAGGGAGGAGCTTGTTAAGCATTATATTTCGCGAAGCAAAATTCATTATTCGTAATAAAGTTAGTTAATCCATAGTGAATGTTGGTGACAAAATGTTATAACTAATGATGTGTAGTAAATATTGATCTCAAAATGGCTTTGGTAACAGTTTCAAATCGTGACAAGAAATTAATAATTTGGAACTTCATGGAAGAGTTATGGGAGAATTATCAAAACGCTATGGAAAATAAACTTGATACGCAGCTCAAATTCATGGACTTCTATAACGTAGGTCTGCTGACTCGATATCTAGAGGAAGAGGGAGTTGAAGCATCACCAGACAAGGTTGTGGTAGACACCTTGAAAGAATATGCCAAGAAAACAGGCTATATTGATATCAAAGATAACACAGTTAGCTTAACTAGAAAAGGGTTAGATGAATGTCAAAGACCGAAACACGATTGGGATTAAAGCGTATTCCAACAGTTTTGTCAGAATACAACGCAGGTCCAGTTCAGGGAATGCAGGTTAGCAATCTATCCCATCCCATCTGGACATTTGGGCACTCATTTCGCACAATTTGTTTTTTGTCTTGAGAGAGTTTTCCCTAAATAATAATAATATTACCATTTTCAGTCGCACATTCAACAGCTATTCCGTAAATCTTTATGCCATCTCGAACCGAACTCGCTTTTCATGTTAATCTAGTCAAAGTCATTAACGGAAATTGAAATTCTCATTGTCAGTTGTGCATAATGTCGACAGCATTGTTTGTATCATCTTTTAAAGTTCCTTCAATTACTCCAAATCTTCACCTTACCCAATCAATATTTTATTTCAACTTTCTTCTCTCTTGAATACATTAAGCGTATTCCCAGCAACATGATTGCAACTGCAATCACCTGGTAAAGACTGATTGTTTCTTTAAGAAATATTGCTGCAAGGACCAAGCCGAAAGCCGCAGATAACGACACAATAGAAGATGCTTTCACCACCCCGATTCGTTTAATGCTATGCCAATATAGGAAAAGTGATAGTGCAAATCCGAACACTCCAAGTATGACAACCGATGGTATCTGTGTCCATTGAATATTGAAAGGTAATCTAAACACAAGTACAGTTAAAAATAGTATCGACCCACCAACCAACGATCTTATTTGAACTAATCTAGAAACTTCAATCTGTTTTGCTAGTATAAGACAAATATTGTTATCAAATCCCCAAAGCATAGTGGCACCGATTATTAGAAGATTACCTGAATCTAACGCAAGCATTGAGCTGTCAAATTCCAGGTTAGTGGTTACTATGAATACTCCAAATAGAATAACACATACGGCGAAGTATCCTATTGGTCTTAATCTCTCCTTAAAGATCAAAGTAGCAAACAATATTGAGAATACAGTTTCACCATTGGCCAATAGCGATGTGTCCGCTGCAGTAGTCTGTGTGAGTCCTAGAAAGAACAAGACAGGTGCTATAGTTGCCCCACATACAGCAGTCGCTAAAATAAGAAAATAGTATTTCCTTGATAATCTTTTAAATTTAGTCTGTCGTGCTATGGGTGTAAAAACTAGTCCTGCTATTAAGCAAACCAACGAGGACAGCACAATTGGATCTATCGAAGTTAGAACAGGCTTTGCGACAGTTGAAATTGAGCCAAAAAGTGCTCGCTGATAAAATGGCTGAACCATAACCGACGACTAGGTTTGAGGGCTTATATTTCACGCATCAATCAGCACCTTCATAATTTTGTGATACCACCAAACAAGGAACGGAATTATCAGATTATTTTTATTTCTTGTGGGCGAGATATAATAATTGGTCATTATCCGGACGAGACCTCATGCTCATTGAACTGGATTAGAGTCTTTCCAAAGTATTTGCCAAATTATTTCGGACAGAAAAATATGAATCTCACAATTTCGATTTTACCAGACCCCTTATTTGAATATCAACAGTATCAACCAATTCCACTATCTAGAAGAACGATTAACTGCTGCGGTCATCGCAGAAGTCGTGCCTAAAAATTCCAAAACCCTGGCGAGAAAAATGACCTAGAGTTATTGATTCTGACAATTACATGGCATACTGGTAACTATTCCGGTGTCAACTTTATTCAACATTACTGGTGATATCCTTAGATGTGCTTATATCGTGACTTGGGAGAACAGCCTCCAATAGAGAAAAAATCATTCCGACGAGAGTATATCGCATTTCTCATAGCATTTGGAATCATTGGTTTAGCAATTGCATTTGTCATAGGCCAAGCAGCATCCAAATTGGTAACCGCGTTTGTTAATGATATCATTGACCCTACAATCGGATTGTTTTTGCCTGCCGGTAGTCTTGAAAATATGGCCGCGAATGTCACAGGTATTCATGGGGCAACTTCTCAATTCAAATACGGTGATCTCATTTCGAATATCATAGATTTTCTTATTATTTCCCTTATTGTATTCATAGCATACAAAGTGCTTTCAAAGTACAAGTTAGTAGAGGACAAGACGAAACCAGAAGAGAAGAAATAGCCGATTGGACTTTAACCACTTGGCTCTTTACGGATGAATAGATCATCAAAATTTGCCGGTAACTTGCTGGGTTCTTCCCGGTTTAATATATTTTCCATTCGCTCTATTTGATTATGTACAGTATCAAAATTTATGAAAAATTGGTTTATGACGATTGCAATAATGCCTGTTATGGATAACGAAATAGCCCAACCGATATCGAGAGGTATAGTAGATTCTCATTAAAATATTAAAAGATTATAATAAAAACATCGCATATTGCTCCCATGAGTTTATAGCCTAAACTACCAAGGTCGAAACAACACGCATCCTGAAGATATCAGATTCACGCTAGGGTATTATCAAACCATTATTAAATCCACATTTTGTTCGTGTTAAACTAGTTGTAATTAACGTATTGACTCGAACAATGATTTAAGAGACGACATTTTTGATTTTAAGCCATCCAACTTAGTCATATTCTCATCTGTAAGAGTTGTGTTTAGACCAGAATCTGAAATTTCAACTGTACATTTGCCGTCTATACAAATTTTGCTTATGGACTTGTCCTGGTTTTTCGCCTGAATGTTCTCAGTTGTTGAAGTTAGAACGGTTATGGTAAGGGCTGCCGTCACAACGACAAACAACAATAGTCTATAGTTCATATTCTAGTAAGCCTCGAATGGATATTTCTGAGGTACGCAAGAGTTGACACTAAAACATTTAACGTCATATCGCCCCTACACTTGTTCTGGATAACGTGTCCAAAGTCATCTCCGGTCGGAAGAAGATCATCTAGAAATTAATTAGTAATGAATTTTTTTCGGGGACCGATTTGAAGAGCTTATTGGATTATTTACTTCTTAGAATTATATATTTCTACAGCGACTGTTCGCGTCAAGATCTAAACAAAATTTCTAAAAGATGAAAGTAATGCGTATAAACTACCTATATTGTATGTTCAAAGACGGTTATATGCCTTTACACGGATATACATGTCATGTCCATTTCAGGTATGCCATTTCTGAATGACAAAAGAAACGTGGTCGAATTCCAGGAAGCAACTCAGTCCATACAAAAGGAATGCATATTATTTAATCAAACACATTACCTTAAATGTGGATCATGTCTTTGGAAAACAGCTTATACTGACTTGACGGGTTTTCTTGATATAAGCGGAAAAGCCGTAAGATGCCCAGCTTGCAATACTGGGATAATAGAAGTCAATGAAACTCCTCGGGGTCATAATGAAGATTATATACCAGTATCCTATCTTGACTTTGTATTATCGGATTGGTAAATGGTTATGACTGATTGTAGTTATAGTGGATAGCTATCTTTCAGTATGCTGGTTTAAACCCCATCTATCACGTACCTTCTCATCTACTTTTGAAAACACTAATCTATCGAATATCCAACCTATTGTAAATATAACTATCATTGCAGCAATTATCTGAGGCATATTAGAGAATTCTCTACCCACTGAAAGAATGTAACCCAATCCTACTAACGTTGTGATCAACATTTCTGCACCTACCAATGCGTGCCAAGCAAACGACCAGCCCTGACGTATCCCGACTATAAGTGAAGGGGTGGCAGCCGGTAACATGACATGACGGAACAGCGATATTCCTTTTGCACCCATATTACGTGCAGATCGTATATAGATTGGAGGAATGTTTCTAATGCCGCTATAGGTTGAAATCATGATAGAAAATACCGAACTCATTATCACGACAAAAAGTATTCCTGAATCATTCAATCCTATTAACAGTATTGCAAACGGTACCCATGCAATACTCGGAAACGATTGAAGGCCAACTGCAAATGAATTCATAGTCTTTCCGAATTGTGGAAATTTCACCATGGCCAAACCGACTCCTACACCAATAATTATAGAGGTACTAAATCCAACAAACAATCTCAGCAGAGTAACAGCCGTACTATAAATCAACGTACCCTCGGCGATTAGATCTACAAGTGATTGAGCAACCATCAATGGCGACGGTAACGATACTATAGGGAATATCCCAAGCAGGAATATTACTTCCCAAACCCCTATAAATACAACAAGGAACGCCGCAGTACTTGCAGCATCCTTGAAATCTATCTTCCTATGATTTTTTCTTTCCTGTACTTGTTTAGATTGAAATGGTAGTTGCATATGACGGATCCTTGTTCCTATAAGAAGATTCTCTTAATTCATCCAACACTTCAGACACAATATTTCTTATTGCTGCATGATGTAAATCTCTGGGTCTAGGGATATTCAAAACGAATTCTTTCCTGATTTTTCCAGCTGAATGAGAAAGGATGATAACTCTATCACCCAATAGGACTGCTTCTTCTATGTTGTGAGTCACGAATAGTATGGTTTTTTTGGTTTCATCATGTATTCGCAATAGCTCGCTACATAGCGACTGTCTTGTATGAATGTCCAAAGCTGCAAATGGTTCATCCATAAGTAGAAACTTCGGATCGAGCGAAAGCGCTCTCGCGATAGCTACTCTCTGTTTCATTCCACCCGAAAGTTCATGAACATTGGCATCAGCAAAATCACTTAACCCCACCATATTAAGATAATTCATGGCCAGATCTCTTCTTCGTTCCTTTCGGATCCCAGCTTGTCTGAGACTAAATTCGATGTTCTGAACAACATTTAGCCATGGAAAAAGAGCATTTTCTTGAAAAATAACTATCCTGTCTTGACTTGTAGATTTCACTGGTTTGCCCTCGATTATCACATCTCCACTAAATGATTTGTCAAGGCCGGCAACAATATTAAGCAAAGTACTTTTTCCACAACCTGATTTTCCTATTATAGTTACAAACTCACCTTCCCTAATCTCAAGATCCATACCATCAAAAATCGTTTGAGTAATTAAATTTGAACTTTTGTATTCTTTTGAAATATTCTTTATCTGTAGTATGATTGGAGATATTCTCTGTTCTTTCCCAGACAACGCATGACAGATCAGATTTAAGTGCATTTAAGTCAATTTAAACATGCAGTCTTTTGCATATGTATGAATTATTCGCACCTATATAACCATCAGGTTCTACCAATTAATGTTCGCAGTTGACGAAAAATGAAAGATCGTGCTTTGTGACGGTTATACATATTTTGTTCATCCGGACGACTGTAAGGACACTATCATGCCAAAAAAGTTAGTTAACCGCAGGTGCCTGTTAACAATAGAGTTTTAAGCATACCTTAGTTGGCCTAATGGTATTATTTTTAAGGGTTAACTTTGTTCACCTACACTTATTACTGCTAAGGAAGTAAATATTATGATGTTAATTCAAAACGTTTCTGATATAGATTATCTATCCTCAAAAGACAATCTATACAAATCAAGTATCAATCCATTACGCCACAAGAGTGGAATTTCGTCACACATCCAGTTTGTTTTATGCAAGCGATGTTTTTGGTCTGCTTCATTTTTGTACAGAAATATTATTACCCAATGCCCAATATGTGGATGCAGGAACACAGACTCAATGCCAGTTTGTTTTGATTGAAAAATGCATTGGGACATCATTCGTTATGTGACCAAGATTGATAGCAAACCTACAAGATCATTTTGGCTTTGACGATACCATTTTTAGCTATATCTAATTCCTTGTTTTGTATTTCCGTAATTCCTTCGAAGGAAAGTCCAGGAATATTTCATAACCATTGTATTGTTCCACATGGGATTTGGGTACATGGTACTTCGTTCCTCTACCATTTTGTATTACAAAGTCATCATCTAATATATTTACAACTTTTCCTACGCGCTTGCCCTTTGCTGTTACCAATTTTGATTTAAGATCCTCCCAATGCATAACTATGTCCGACATTTTCTTTCCTTGACCTACTATCACAAATCAATTATTTAAGGCCTGATGAACTAAGTTAAGGTTACCATAATAATTACCTCAGTGCTTAAGAACAATACATCAATAATTCCATTAGTGTACCAAGATAAATAAGCAAAAAAATAAGTCGATTGCTATGAGACATATCTTCGATGAAATCAACCTAAATTGTTTGTAGTCTTTTTCTTAAGGGAATAGCCTCGAATTCAAGGCATTCCTAAACCTGATAACGCATCTGTAAGCAATGTCAACATGCCTTTCATTAATATTATTCCCACTCCTATCAGAAGTGCAGCGCTGGTACGGTTAGCCATGGAGTCCACTTCTGAAATCTTTTAAACACTTCTATAAATTTCTCAATAGCGGTAGTGGATATAATAAAAGGTATCGCCAAACCAGCAGAGTACACTGCTAACACCTGGATCAAGAAATATGCTGGCAGTCATATGTCATTACACAGAACAATATTTTCAGCTAAATATCGCCTAAAAATTTGGATCATGTAGAATAGATTAATTATAGAACTAAAGCGTCAAGAGCATAAAAATCAACCAGCTAAATTCACAACTTCATATTTGTCATTATTCATAAGTTATTAAACTGAGTTAACAATAGTAAGGAAGAGACTTATAGATTTGGGGACTAATATATGTGAAAATGGAACGATTGGAATTGTTTCGCACTAGTAGATACGTTTCAATAATGTTACTTTGTGCTTTGGCAGCATTGACAGTATCAACTCCTGCTTTTGCGCAACAAACGAATTTTAGTGCTATCCTGTCAGGAAAAAATCTCTCACCGCCGGTGAATACTACTGCCGCGGGCACGGCCAAATTTAATGTAGATGCCCAGGGGAATATGTCATACCAGTTTGATGTAAAAAACATTAGAGGAGTCATAGGAGCTCATATTAGTCTTCAGAACGGAACTGACCTCGCCCAAGTATTCAATCCATACATCGAGATTGCTGGCAAATCTGAAATTCCTACAGGAGAGGTAAATGGCCAACTATCAAAAGGAGTCCTGACAACTAGAGATCTCAGTGGTATACTAATAGGTAAAAACATCACAGATTTAACCAATCTAATGAATAATGGGTCGGTCTACGTTGTTGTTCGGACCCAAGCTAATGAGAACGGAGAAATTCAGGGTCAAGTAACTCCTTCAAACACCGCTGAGAAGTGAAGAATAAGATGGGTCATTATACGATGCATGTCAATTTGATTCCGATACTACAATACAAAATATGAGGGGTTTCGGTACGAACATATTATCTGGGTTAGGGAACCTAATGACACAAGCGGTACAGTTACCATCTTTGATTTAAGATCCTCCCAATGCATAACTATGTCCGACATTTTCTTTCTTGGACTACTATCTTAATCAATTGTTTAAGGCCTGATGAACTAAGTTAAGGCTATCCATAGTACTTAACTCACTGTTGCTTCGTCGCTATTATAGAAACAAGACAAAAGTTATTCGATTAGTGTACCAAAACATATAAGTAAAAAATAAGGACAATTATTGCTGTGAAAAAAATTATCCTTCCATTCATACTGATATTCGTGACTTTGATAGGTACTCCTAATCTACATAATGCGGTTGCTCATACCTTTTCAGGCGACGAAAGTGCATCATTTCTTGCACTAGTAGAAATGATAAAAATAGAGGCACATCTTGCGCAGAAGGATTTATCGTCTAATATTACTTTAGCGCACGAACATGCTAATCATACTGGAGAACATCTGGATATGAATCAAACCAAAGAAATAGCAGAGAAAAACGAGAGATTAGCAAATGAATTGAACAGTTCGTTAATAGGTCTTAATGACGCATTCAATTCAAAAACTCCGCCAACTCCAGCTGATATTGAGGAAAAGGTGTCTAATCTTGATGCCATTTTGGGAGAAGTCATAAGCGCACGAATTAGCAAGGATCAACTGAATAATGTAACAGTAAAGGCACTTACTATCAATGATTTAATAGGAGAAACTCTTGAGCATTACGGTGAAGCCGTGGGACATGAAGAAATTACGTCAAGTTCCAACATAACATCTGACGGTTCCAATAGTTCCGAAAGTACCGCTAATACTTCTAACCAGAATGAAAATACAACCGAATCTTCAACTAATATAGTAAACCAGGTTGACTATGAAAGTGCACAGGCGATATCTTCAAGGGTTTCAAGCTTGTTCAGCGAATTAAAACCCAGCATTCCGTCTAATGCTTCGTCAAACGCTACCGCTATAGAGAATGCACTAAATACATTAAAAGATGACATTGACAAGAAGGTACCATTCGATACTCTTGATGGATTAGTGGATGAACAAATTATCCCCGTCCTCAATTCGACTTTTAATCTAAAATTAACAGAATGAGCGATCATGTATATCTTCTTGCCTCTAATGACAACCACCACTTTGACGCCTAGGTACTGTGGCAATCTTCCAACTTGATCACAAATAATAATTCAGACAACTTTACTACTAAATTGATTTGCGATAACTAGAAGTACACTTTTTTCGATTGATGTACCGGAAGCGTATTATAACGTAACTACAAAGTATCATTATGGTACCAACTGTAAGGATTAGTAGCTTTATGGCAACGCTACTCGCCATGCTCCTGCTAATATCTTCATCTCCGCCGATTTCACTACTAGCTCATACGTTTTCACCAGTTGAGAGCGCGTCATTTCTTTCCTTAGTAGATCAGATAAAATCTGCGTTACTGCCAATTAAAGAAGACATTTCATCTAATGTTACTCTAGCAAGAGAGCAAGCACAATATGCAAAACTGCTTCTCAATGAAAGCGTATTGAAGGAAATCAAAGAGCGAAATCAACGTATTTCAACAGAACTGCTGCGGATGTTAGATTCAATTCAAAATATAACAGTAGAGAATGTAGACGATAATCTCAGCAAAATCGATGATGTTCTTGCCGAGGCTGTAAGCGTAAGAATACAGAATGATCAGCTCAAAAATGTAACTGTTCAGGCGCTTGCATTTGCAAATGATGTGAATAAGATATTAGATGAATATACATCAGCTTTCAAAGAACGCAATACTTCATTGAACATGGATACGCATATCACTAAGGACGATATGCATTCTATGAAGATGGACAACAACAACTCTATGAGCATGTCAAGTAATGCTACCAAAACTGAAATTGTCACAGACGTAGCTGCATATCAACGAGCTGGTGCATTAACAGATATTGCAATTGAAAGATTCAATACTGAATTGAGCGGAAAATCGAATGTCAGTTCGGCCATGGAACGGGTGGTGAAAGGACTAGATCAACTCAAAGTGTCAATAAAAAACATGGAATCCTCTGAAACAGTTTTGGGGACCGTCCATGGTGAAATACAGCCTAACCTACAAATTGCATTCAATCTACAACTTGCTCCTAGTACGAATCATGGAAATGGCAATATGTCCAAGTCAATCTCAACAAATACCAACAATAATCAATCCATGGAAGATCATATGATGAATATGAATTAATCTAACAATCTAGAGACAGTCATATGACAGTTCAGACAGTTTAAAGTTCCGTCTTGCATGAGGAACGAAGAGGCCCATATTAATATAACTTGTTTCATATCTACAATGACCAACGAAAAGCAATTTATATATGGAAATGTAATTATCACAACTATACCAATAAGTAAAAGCAATAATTAAATCATTTTTCGTTCCTTCGGTTACCCTTTTTTAGGAATAAAAATAAGACGCTCATTTCGATTGGTGTACTATAAAAGATAAATAAGGCAGTGAGTTCTTACACTCACAATGAAAAACTATAAAGTACAATCGATCACACTAGCAGCTATCTTACTCGCGGCGGTAGGATCTACATCGATACTCATTTCGAGTACGGCACAGTATTCAAATGCTCAAGAGCATACATCAACAGTAGTAAGAGATTCAGCTGTGGTCTTGCTTGGCGAAAGGACGTTACCTGCTAATAATTTCATCCATCTGTATGATACCACTCCATACATGATCATGAACGGGCATATAGCTGCCAAGCTGCCATGTAATGATCAAAGTGAATCTCCACTCAAAGTCTTGATAGGCAGCGCGCCCAATCTTGCACCCGCAGAATTCGAAACTGTTAATGAGCTGTCCAACCCAGGAGAAATGTGTCTATATCATGTTGACTTAGAATCAAATCCCGACACTGCAAATGGTACTATTACTGATATCGCATTGCAGAATCCAACTGACGATAATGTTCAGTTTCCATCAACAGCTACCGTAGTTATAGGTGTAAATGAAATTGCGCCAGGTACTGAAGCAGAACATGAAGGTAGTGTTGAAGAGGGGAGCAGTGCATCAAATAGTACTGAAAGTATGAACATGGGTAACAGTACAGGCTAAGAAATTAACCTAACCTTTTTTTTATTTTTAATTATCACTTAGTACATTCGTCGAATGTACCAGAAACTAATTTAGATACTTCTCTGGAGATTCATTAGACCTGTAAAGGGCTTACTCATTACACAGAATAGTGGAGAAAGTCCTCCATTATTTTGTGTTTAATATGAATCACCATTCAATATCCTATATCTTTATGATAATGCGACTAGGACTATAGATTTATTTCTTCTATTAGTAACTCTGTTATTAGCTGCATGTTTTCTGAGCCATGCTCAGGAAGATTATCGGATGGTTTAGTAACGATCAATATTCCATTAAAAGAAGCTATTAGATCTAGCCAATTTGTTGGCAGGAAGGGAAAGTACGATAGTTTCTCTCAGCTGAGCTTTGTTTAGGCTGCCGATATTCCATTTTACTAACCAATATCCTGGAGAAAAAGTATGGGCTCGGACTGAACTTAAGGAGTTTGAAACCATAATTATTACTTCACATCTACGTTATAATACCTTTATGGTGCACCAATAGAATGATAGGCTTGTATCTTATTGTTCTAGTTTTTCGATAGTTGTACCAATGATCTTATATTGGGGACTAAATTGATCTGATGCATGAAAAATAAATTCGTACCGCATATGGCAATTTTAACTGCCATAATGATGTCCTCTTCAATGTTGGTAATATCGACTGCTTACGCCCACGAAGGTAGACTGTATTCGATAGGCGACAAAGATTATTGGGTAACCGTAGGTTCGATGAATGAGCCCGTTTTTGTAGATGACAAGTCCGGCGTTGAAGCCTTTATAGCCTTAGCAGATCCTTCTGACCCACTGAATTCTGATGCAAACGGTACAAAGAACGTCGAAGGGCTGGAGAAAACTATTAAATTCGAAATCTCTGCAGGAGACAAGAAGAAAGAGTTAGTAGTAGAACCTGCCTGGCGTGATCCAGGTCACTATGAGGCAACATTCTATCCAACAATAGAAACGACATACAACTATAGAGTGTTTGGCACAATCAATAACGTTAGTGTATCACTCGACTACCAGTGTGTACCTGGAGGTGCGGAAGAAGGAGCACAGGAAAATGCAACAAAGCAGATATCTGAAGGAGTAACCCTTAAGGCACAAAGCGGAGGTTTTGGTTGTCCTGCCAGTAGAGCAGATTCCGGATTTCCTGAGCCGTATGTTTCAAACAATGAACTGGTGAGCATGATAAAAGAGCTGCAAACCGGTCAAAACAGTACCGAATAAGGTTGCATAGTAAAAGGGAAAATAACTTTTTACTTGGAAAAACCTCCCTTCACCTTTTTTTACTACTCAATTATTTGATTAATATGAAACATTTTCGAATAATCGCGCTGTTGGCGTTTGGAGGTTTTTTATTTATTTCTATGAATGTTTCAATACAGTATTACAGCGAAGCTTTTGGGCAGTATCCAGTAATTGATGGAATAAAGTGTGATAAAGGCGAACATTTTAATTTTCACTATCATGCTCACTTAGATATTTTCGTAAACGGATTCTCGTACCTTGTTCCTGCAGGAATAGGTATAAAGCCGCCAGATTGCATTTACTGGTTGCACACTCATGACATTTCAGGAATAATACATGTAGAATCACCAGAAAATAAAACATTCAATCTAGGACAATTCTTTGATATTTGGGGTAAAGACTTCAACAATACTCAAATTTTTGATTTCATAGTAAATAAATCTGAGAACAAAAACCTAATCGTATATATTAATGGAACTGCAATGGCAGATTCACAGTACAGAGATATCCCAATAAATAATCATGAGGAGATTGCAATAGTTTATGGTACACCACCGCTAGAAATTCCTCCTTATGAGTTTCGATATTAAAAATGAAAAAATCAGGTTACCCTAATAATATTTGGTTTGTTACTTTAGATGAGGATATACAATGATATATAGAAATGCATCTCGCGAAAGTCGATTTTACTTTTTATTCATAATTATCGTAGGGGTATTCATACTTTATTCTGTTTCAGGAATGTTATCTCATTGGGAAGTTGCTTATGCCCATTCCCTTCCAGTGACCGAGTCGCCAGCACCTGACTCCATAATAAGAAAAGGAGAACCATTACCATCAAGAATAGTAATAGATTTTTCTGAGAGGCCCGAACCAGCAGTCAGTACCATTACGGTCCTTAATGGAAAGAATGAAAGGGTAGATAACGGGAATTTTGTAATTAGCGGGGACCACCCAAGACAAGCAATGACAACATTAAACACAACAAAACTGACTGATGGAGTATATACTGTATCTTGGATGACCCTGTCGGCTGACGATGGACATATAGCTAGAGGATCGTATGTGTTTGGAATCGGCAATGTTGGTCCTGGTGAGGCTACGTCTTCAATTGGAGGGACGGATCAACAACAACGCGTACAAGTACAGACAGTTACTTCCAATTGGGACGGATTAATAAAGTGGCCAATTATAGTGTCTCAGGCAACTGTTGTAGGGGCTATATTTTCTCATTTGTTTTTGTGGGAAAAGTTTGCCAGTAAAAAAAGGACAAAGATAAATGGACATCTAGGCTTAAGCACGACTCTCAACCATAAAATGGATTTACTGTTACTCAAAAGGTTTAGTATGCTACTTGTGGTAGCATCAGTTACAATAATAGGATTCTAGTACGGGATTATTATTTTTCCAGATTACAGAATTATCTCCAAATAATATTTCTGGTTACTCTGGGATTTTCATATCTTTGCTTCAAGGTCCTTCAGGGTTGGCATGGCTGGTAAGGAGTATAACATCCATTGTTGTGATATTGACTGTAATTACCAACTATTATCTAATAAAGAAAAACAGAATAAACAAAATGGATGGCAATAATCAAACTTCCTCGCAAAGGCAACTGGAATATGACAGAACAAGGAAGAGAATAATTTTATTTCCATCATCATCATTATTACTATGTATAGCTCTTGTAGCTGGCTCTATCAGCATATTTGCAAATAGTGCGACAAGTCATAATTCAGCAGTGACATTTATTCCATCATTGGCAGTATCGCTTGACTGGCTTCATTTTATGGCTGTATCTATGTGGGTGGGTGGTCTATTCTATATCTCCACAATATTATTAGCGGGGATAAGACATAGAGCGAAATTAACCGTCGACGAATATGCAAATCAAGAAGTGTCAAAATTGCCAAACAGATCAGTTCCTCATGACGTAAAAAAGAACCACATTATTCATTATTATCTGGCACTATTACTTCCAAGATTCTCACTTGTAGCAACAGTCTCGCTAGGAGTAATCGGCGTAAGTGGTCTTTACATGGCATGGATTCATCTTACCACTCTTGATGCACTATTTAGCACCTCCTATGGAAATATTTTGATAGTAAAGTTGGCTGTCGCATTACCGTTAATTCTTCTGGGAGGATACCATCAACTGAAACTTCATAATGCCGTTGTTTCCATCGCGCGTCTAGGAAAGACAGGAGGCCCTGATAGGACAAATAATGGTACTAACAGAAATTTACAAGTAACGCACGATTTCGATCATAACGACAATGCTCGTAATAGCGATGATGAGATTGATGAGTTTCCTAAAAGGCAAAGGGAACAAAAAAAGACTAAGAAATTGGAGGCAAATAGAACAGATATTGCTGCAAAGTTTGGCAAGACGATTATGCTAGAATCAATACTTGCTATTTGTGTATTGTTAGTTACCTCTCTTCTTACCATAACATCTCCCAGTCCAATGAATATGTCTTCAATGAGTATGGGCACTTCGTCTTCATCTTCATCGTCTTCACTTCATCTTCACCTGCTCCTGGTTCCACGGAACAAATGGATGGTATGTCAATGCATAATGCAGAAAATAGCTCCTATGTCAAGGAAGCAAAAATATTAAATGTAAATACTAAAATAGAAATTAACCCACTTCACTCTGGTTTTAATACTTTTAAGATTACTTTTACTACTCCGGATGGAAAACCATATTCCAATATATCAACTGTGAGGATGATATTCAAAAACAATCAAGCAGATATTGGACCTATTACTAGTAGTTTGAAGCCAGTTTCAACTGGCGTGTATACTATAACTGGAGGATATATTAGTCAGCCTGGTGAGTGGAATATAGCTATCGCAGCTCAGAGACCTTCAAATTATGATCTAAATTATAGATTCAATTCTAATGTTAACGAAACAACTACTGGCATAGTACCGTCTGCCAGCAGTTCAAATGTTGGTAATAGTAACGCAAGCATGGAAATGGGCTCTATGTCTTCAGATAATGGCATTCAGGAAGCCATGCCGGTATTCGACTCATTTACTGTGATAACAATTGGTTTAGCCGCAATTGTTGCTGTCGGTAGTGGTTATTTCTACAAAAGGAGCAAACAGGAACTCAAGAAAACTGTGAAATTGCTGGAATCGTAGAAAACTGATTGCAATCTCAATATATGACGATTCCTAGGGAGTTGAGACTCGTATACTTTAAACTGTTATCAATATATATGACGATCCGGATCTCGGAATGAATTCGGGTATTTTGAAATGATAGTAAGGACTTTCGTTGAGCTGCGTTATTCCTCAAATAACATAACCAACCATAACTTGTAAGGTAACATGCCATGCTGCATTAAAAAATATCAGATGGTCATTGTAAGCAGGAAGGGAATATATCAACCATGTAAACAGCAGGGATCTTATCTGGACTCATACTAATCCTAATCACAAGTATTTTTCTCAGTTAGCTTTGTTTAGGCTACCGATATTCCATTTTACTAACCAATATCCTGCACGGAATTATGGTAAGCCAGAAATATTGGGCCACATCAATGCTTACAAAAGAGATCCCTATTGAAATTAGAAAAATAATTGGAGGCGTAATGGAATTTAAAAGATATACTTTTCTTAAATTAGGACTCATATCACCTTGAATCAATCCTGTCTTATCTGCAACTAACCAGATGAGAGCTAACGTGGAACCGGTCAAGACCAGTATTATTGCGTAAAGAATGAACACTATATTAAAGAAACCGTAATTGATATTGAGAATAGTAAAGAGCGATATTAATGTGACGAAGAATAGAAAGACCATATTTAATCCAATCATAATTGGATGTGAGTCGGAAATTCTACTAAACACCTTGTGATACGATATCCAATATATACCTATGACACCAAAGCTGATGCCGTAGCTTTCAAACGCGGGTTGTAATTTCCACAATTCTTTCATGAGATCGGCTTCAGTGGCATTATTTGGCAATTGAGGTATTTGGATAGACAAAAGAACAATGGTAATAGAGAATGCAAAAATAGCGTCACTAAAGAAAACTACATGCTCTAGCCTTACATGATACAACCTGTCATCTAGTTAATACCCTTCATTTTATAGTTTTAATATTGGATAAATTTTATAGAAATATATTATGATATTTTAGTTTATTTGTGTAATTATATAAGATTTTTCCGATCTGCGTAAATATCAGTCTAATTCTTATAAAGACTTGGATGTAACAATGTTATATAATAAGGCTAAATTCATATTTTTAGTTATCACTCTACTTATATTCACTTTAACCTTCGTTTCGAACTATGGAACTTAAAACAGTTAATGGTCAGAAAAGTGCTACTAAAAATGAGGATGCACAGTTTACTAACACCTTGACTTATTATCCATCTCCGCATCCAGATCGAAATGTTAAGACAGCTCATAGCCTACAGATGGAACTTGCCCAGATAACAACCACTTGTGCTGAACGAGCTACAGTTAACTTGACCTACTCCTGTAACAACTTTTTGGTATCGTATCAATCAGTTCTCGATAAGTTCTTTCGTACTAATACACCATTAGTAACATTATCAACATTAACGCTAGCTGAACTTGAAAAAAAGGTTGATGTTATGTTGGCAAATTGTAATACGATTGAGTGCTATAATAAGATCGGATTATTTAATACTCAAATTAACCAATTATTTATTGATAAGGCTGAAGACTTGCTCATAATCACTGGACGACAGGTATTAATGGATAAGTTTGCTGCCGCCTGATTTTGATTAAATGGTTAGTAATGAGATATTAATCGACTGTCAAATTGTGCATGGCTACTTCTGCTTTACGAGGTATGACTTCATCTAACTCTGATATTAGTTGATAAAGTTCTAAATATTCCAGTCCTCTAGCAGTAATAGAGTATAATTTCGTTTCATCATCCAAATTCCAAAGCTGATATTCGTCTAGCAATGGAGCGTATTCTCTCAGTTTCATGTATGAAACGTCAGCAATTTCGACAATGTGTGATTTGGAAGCACCAACTTCTCCATTTGATCTGATGGAATTCAGGATATTAGCGATTATATCCATCCGATTACGAAGTTTCAAATCTACTAGTATATGGATCAATAATTTATAAGACAAGAGAGTATAAAGTATTGATAAATAACTTTACAAGTACATCCTTATTTCAAACAGAATTCGGTACGTATCCCAATCTCATGTATTGTGCGAATTTCACATCCCTCATATCGCATAAACTTAATATTTAAATAATATCACCTAAACAGGACAAAAGATCCTTTAATGGGCGATCAATCGATGGAACTATGGAGTAACGACATCCTTACTGAGTTCGCCATAAGATTCAATTCCGCTATCGTAGTCAAGACCTCCGATAATCCAGACTTGATACTTAAGATGATCGATGAAAGTCCATATAAGGATGGCTACGACTTCGACTGGCACTATACCCTATCTCAATGGGTTATTTACTATCTCGCAAACAAATATGTTGTTTCACTTGACTCGAAAATCTATAAACAAAAAGAATTTGATATTCATAATAATGAAGATAATGAAGTTAATATTAGTTCATACACTCGTGTTAATGATACTATAAAAGTGAAACGTAAGTTGCCTCCAAAACCAGGTTTGAAATGTCATTTTTGTAATTTAAAATACTGTTTGGAAGAAGAGAGGAATGAACATGAAGAATTCTGGCATAGCAATAAACTAATCAAGTCGTAATACATTTACTTAAAATGATATTCACTTATATCATGTCCGAAATGATCTAGTATTTGCTAAATCATCAACATTATCAGCTGGGGATGCAATTTCGATTTATTATGGTTTGGTTTTCCTATTACCTTAGTCCTTATTTTAGCTCTATCCATCCGTTATTACTTGTGAAGGTTTATCGTTCTACCCCATATATCGGAGTGTCTCCAAAATAGTCCTTGGTTTTCGACGGATCAAGAGTAATAGTGATCATGTTTCTTTCAAATAATTTTAGAGAAGCCCTTATACTATCTATAGACTGAGTACCTACTACCATCTTGAGTGTTCCATTAATTAAAGCCTCATGTGTCTGATTGTCATACGATATGTTATCTACCTTGAAGTCTGATAATGTATATCTTTTCGTTACTAATCCATCGGCAGATATCATAGTTAGAGAAGCACTTGCATTTTTAACAGATTGTGGTATGATTCCATTAATATCATAAGTTAGGTCTACTCTCCATCTTCCTGTAACTATCCACGATGCGCTTCCATCGTCAGAAAATTGCAGGCTTATTATCGGACCATTTAATCTAATAGCATTAGTTTCATTTGGAGTTGCTTCAATACTCAAGTTCTGACTTGTCAAAACGAGGATTGATGTCACCATATACGATGCAAGTATGAAATAACTTGAAGTAATTCTAGAACTTAAGAGCATCATACTTCATTATATGATTTAATGCATCTACTTTCAAAAACCTAAAACCCTGGCATACAGTGTTTCTACATAAACAATAAAAAAGAAAAGGTGTGTTTCCCCCTCTTCTAGGAGGTACTATTGGTAGAATCAGTAGCGCTTGAATCCGTTGCGTTAGATCCCTTAAGCTTGACTTGTCCTCTTATTTCTCCGTCTGGATGGTCATCAGTATGAACATTTACATATGTATCGCCATTGGTCATTGCTGTCTGTAGATCGGCTACTGTTTTCCCTTCCATAGGTCCTGTCAAGCTTGAATCCGAAACATTTCCTCTCATTATCATTCCTTTAGCTGTATCAGAATGTTTACTGACTTTCATAAGATCTACTACAATATCGCCATTTTCTCCAATCTTTCCTTGATGGATATGAGCTCCAGTTGCATCAGCTATGCCAGTTACATTCATTTTCCAAGTCATCATATCATTTTTTGTCTTGAAATTTATTACGCCTTCAGCTGTTGTGTTTACTGGCGGAACTTCATTGTTTCCATCCAGTTTTGCTCTGTATTGTTGATTCTGTGCATATGAACTGTTAGTGGTAGTGATAACCAAAGAAGCTAACGCTACTGCCAGTACGATCATACACATTGTTCGTATTTGTGACATATTGGTTAGTAGTCAATAAGACTCCTTATAAACGTGGATCTTGGCTCATTGATTGACACCCAAAAATATAAGAACCGCAATCAGCCTCTCTATAATATTATGAGCACAATCACGTTGATTGCATTTTTTTTCTTAATATTAATAGGAGCGGGAACATGGGTTGGAATTGTAGTAGCGCAGAATATAACAGCGAATGAGTCAGCTAATATGAATAGCGAGCACTTTGCAACTATCTGGTAACTTGACAAATACGTCGAGTACAGGTTATTTCCAACACGACATAATCTAATATGCGAGTGCTAACCACACAAGGTCGTTATCGTACCTATAGAATTAAGAGGATATTAGTTGAATTTTGTCCAAAAAAATAGTGGATTCATTTTTGGTAAAATGAACGCGAGTGTGAGCCCAATTCTTTCCAGACTGTTTAAATACATCACAGGCCTTTGATGTTAGGTGAGCCTAATTATGAAAGCAAAACTAATGTTGTCTTTTTCTATTGTGGTTGGTTTTTATCTATCCTTTGGAACTTTTGGCAATAACCCAACTGCACTAGCACAAGAATCGACCAACAATACGAAAAGTATAGATCCTTCAATAACCTATGCAGAAACAGCACGTAATTTACTAAATCAGGTATCAACTGAATATAAAAAGGGAAACTTCAGTGGAGCTGAAGAACTTGCAACAATAGCATATCTTGATAACTTTGAGTACGTTGAACCAGCACTGGAAAAGAAAGCAGGTATCGATATTATGCATCAGCTTGAGGGCATGATGCGTCAAGAATTGCGTGGAATGATAAAGGATAAAGTTCCGTACGAAAAATTACTTTCACACATTAATGCTACAGATTCGAAATTAGCTGAGGCTATTTTGATACTCAACAATTCAAAATAAGCCATACGACAAAGATTGCACTGATAAAGACCACTTTACAATTACGAAATAACCAGTGGAATTACAGTTAGTCAGTAATTTGTTTTGGCAGTTCGAATTTACCTGTAATGTCTTGGCGGAATATTTGGCTCGTTGTGGTCATCCTGTTTGTGTCGGTCTAATACTGTTTGAGTACTAAAACTAATCCCGCACATAGGACAAGTGAACAGTTTGTTCTTATTTGACGTTTCTCTCATTCATTAATTGGCACGATAATTATTAAATTTGTGGGTTTCAATAATGTTAAAATAAATTAGCTACCACTCAAACTCGTCTAAATCAGGAAATATTCTGTCAATTCCAATAAAAGAATACCCACTTATTTCGCCATTAGGGAAATCTTTTGTATGAACAGCAATGTACAGTTCTCCATTATGCATCAGTTCACGAAGATCTGACAAAGATTTTCCTTGCAATTCCCCACTGAGATCTTCTTTAGTTACGCCCCCAAGACTGATTGTACCAGTTATCTCCCCTGCTCTTGTAATTTCAGAAACTTTAGCAAACTCTCTATTAGATTCTCCAGCTTCTTTCAACAAGTCTAACACTAGAGTTCCATTTTGATCCTTGTTCTTATGGTAAAGAGAGACGCCAGTTACGTTATGGATATTATCCAAATTTATATTATATACGAGTCTAGTGGTATCGTCCTGGAATTTCAAGCCAACAAAACCAACTGCATCTGTTTCGATAGGTGGTATATGCTGATCTCCATCAAGAACAATCCAATATCGGTCCAATTGATCCACAGCATTTACAGTTGAAATGAAATATGCTAATAGAGCCAATGACACAATTGAGATGGTAATCGATAGACACATCAAATTTAACTTCATCTTAATCACTCCCAATCAAATTTGTCACTATCGTGGAACACATCATCCATACCAACAAACGTATTCCCTCTTATCTCACCGTCAGGAAAATCCTTTGTATGAACAACAACGTAGAGCATTCCATCAAGCATTAATTTGTAAAGATCTGGTATGGTTTTTCCCTTTAAATCTCCACCGAGATCTTTTTTTGTTATCCCCCCCAGATTTACTGTACCTGTTGTATGTCCCTCTTCCGTAATATCTGAAGCTCTCTCATCCTCTCTATTAGATTCTCTTGTTTTCTGTAGTAAATCTAATACTGGACTTGCATTTTGAGTGTCGTTTCCATAGTAAAGGTAAATGCCAGTTACATTATGGATATTATGTATATTAACGTTGTAAATAAGTTGGGTATAATCATCGCTGAACTTTAGTCCAACAAAACCACGAGCATCTGTAGGAACAGGTGGTATTTGCTGATCGCCGTTCAGAGCAACCCAATACCGATTTAACTGACCGAATGCATCCACAATTAAGTTAGAATAAATAAGTAGGGTAAATGATGCGATTGATACATAAATTAATGGGGCTAGAAAACTGGTCATAGGTAATTTACCACTATCTATCAATAATTTAGAACTCTACATATAGTTAACTAATCAATGCCAAGGTGGTTCTATGTCTGAACTATGATTTTGCTTTGTATGTTCATCTAGAATAAAACTAGCATGTGAAAAATCGCAGGGAGAAAAGAAAGTCCAACTTTTTTCTGCTTTTTTTTGAGTACTCCCCTTTTCTGACTTCTTGCTACTAGGGGCCATCCTACCTATTAGCTATCTTCACAGGGGCTGTCTTTACTTTTGCAGATTTTCTGGAACTATCAATTGTTGCATCTTTCTGTGCATCTGTGATACCTGTTTTTGAATATATTTGATAGTTGCCAAATCTTAATGGTCTATCTACAAATCTACTATGAAGGTATCGATAGAAATTTCATAACCGGGGTATAGTAAGATGATCACAACAAATAATATTACTTTATTTCTTCATTGAATGAGTTTTACTATTAATGATCGATTTTCTGGCTTTTGTTGGGATTGGTATTTCCGCATTTGTTGCTACCAACATTGATGACATATTCATACTAATGCTATTCTTTTCCAGTCCAAATTTCCAGAAAGGTCAAGTTGTTATAGGTCAGTATTTGGGAATTGGAATGCTTGTTATAATCAGCACAGTAGGCTCGTTACTAGCTTTAGTTGTACCGCAATATCTTATCGGATTGTTAGGTTTAGTACCAATTTCAATAGGAATTATTAGACTGATACACTTAAGGAAGTCTGGTAATCCCACCCCACAACAAAAAACTGAGCGAATTAGTAGATGGCATCAGTTATCTATGCTTACAGTTGCAGCAGTTACTTTTTCAAATGGTGCAGATAATATTGGAATCTACACACCACTATTTGCCAAATATAATTCAGCAACCGAAGTAATTTTCATGTGGTTAATCTTTATGATCATGACAGCTATTTGGTGTTTTGCAGCATATTACTTGGTTAGCCACCCTCTTATTGCAAACCGAATTCGCAGGACAGGACATATCATATTTCCTTTCGTTCTGATAGGATTAGGAGTATTCATTTTAACCAGTAGTTTTTTGCAATTAGCCTGATAGGCTTTCTGCACGCTATTTGGAAAATAAAAAGACAAGAAATGGTGGATGGAGTCAAGGAGGAACAAAATGAACGATGTTCTATAGCTGTTGTGAGATGATCGACTCAACTAATTCAAGTTCGCATTTAATAAGTGAGATTGTTGCGTAGCACAAGGGAAAGCGAATATTTCCAAGTTTGACGGACATGGAAAAAGAACATATATGAACTTCAGATATGCGAATTTAGAGGTTCGACATACCGTTTGCGAACAAAATCGTATGTCACTTAACTCAAGCTTGCCTGTCGATTATTTATTCGCGTAAGCATTTCATCTCTGGATTCATTATCTTCTATTATCCTTATGAAAAGTGCTTCTCTAAATCTTTCACCGAGTACAACATCCAACAATGCATTAGTGTGTCTTTCAGTCCACTCTGATTCCCCTCTCACCCAAGTTTCGATGCGATCACCTACCATATCCATTCGGAACAGCAAATTAGGATCTTGTGCCACGAGAAACTAATTCACAAGTTAATATTTATCATTATTGTCCGGAGGGGTGCATAAGCCTGTCACAGATCTGAAGAATCTTCAAAAAAAGGCTAACAGGGTAGATTAATGCAGATGTTTATCAATATTGGTTTTGTTCATACGGTAGGATACTCGACAGCACGATAGCCTAAGAAACGTCATATCTTGGCGGCCTCATTTAATCTTGATTTCATTCTGGTTTCGCCTTCTTGGAAGCGTCTCTTATCATCGTCATTATCCAGAATCAATGGTGGAACAGCAGTCGGCTTTCCATATTTATCGATTGCAACCAAGGTAACGACTGCAGTTCCTGCATGGACAATAGTGTTATCATCAAGATCTTCGGCTTGAATGTTAACTTCAATTTCCATAGACGTCCTTTTGACATAATTTATTCTAGCTGACAGGATTACAGCATTTCCAATAAATATGGGTTTTAAGAATGACATCTTATCGATACTAGCTGTGACAACATTTGCGTGACCAGCATGCCTCTTCGCGACTAATCCTGCAATCAGATCTACATGTTTCAAAATGACACCACCGAATACATTGCCCTTAGGATTGGCATCAGAAGGAAGCATAATAATAGTAGTCTCTGCTTTTGACTCATCGGGGCTTTTCCCGTTCTTCTTTTCTGAATAATTCATGACGATTCTATACTCAAACAATAGATAGATCGGGGGCTATCATAAACCTGCTGGAATATTACCAGCTTTAAATGCTAATTAATACAGGTATCCAGGCATTCGGAATGGCTGTATCATCGAAATTTGCTTTTGTAAAGAGCAAGTAACAATCTCATAAGGTCCCATCTTGAACTGACAGCAATAGATATGGAATTGGTAGTTCTAGGTACACAAGAAGACAAATTGGACCGGGATGTGATTTACTTCTCCATCAGTACTAACAATAAGATAACTGCCAAAATTGCGATGGTTAATCCAAGTACCGATCGCCTAAATAAGATTAGATTCACAAAGGGCTTTTGTAGACATATCATATAAAGCGAGCTCTACTAAAGCGGAATTTGATTGTAAGTAATATTAACCACGATTGAATGGATGACCGTTCATATGGAGATAAACTCATCCATTCAACCACGGAGTTGAATTCTTCCTCGTCATCCAGTCGTTTTGAGTAGCGATGTGGAGTACGAGTATGGAGACATGATATAAGAAAAAGAAAATAATACTTGCGATACTAATCTTATGTAGAAAGTGAGTAAACTATCCGCAATTATAAGGTTCAAGGATAATGTTATTCACGAACTATGAATTTTAACTGCTGAGATATCATAACTAATGGTAAAGGATGCACGATATAGCAACCAATAACGCAAACAGACTTGCTTCACATCATTAAGGTGACATAAAATTGAATGTCGCTGGAAACATGTATGCTGATAATGATATTTCTTCACCGCTAACCAATCCCACTTTGGCCTTTAGCTTTATTCTTTTCATTTCCATTCTCAATAATACTAGGTATTAGTATGTTTCTGAGTCAATAGTATACTAAGAATCTTAATTCATAACTCATGAGATTTAATCAAACTTTAATCGTCAAGTTACAAAATTTTACTACATTTTGTAGGCAATATTTTTATGCTTATACCATAAAGATTATTGATATGCTGAAAAGTCAAACCATTTATGTGCACATAATCACTGCAATGTTATTCTTAGGTACTTTAACATCTCTTGCTTACGGAATAGAATTAAATGAAAAAGATTATACCATAACTGGTTTTGGAATAAATGATGGAAATCCGTTCATTACTGTCGAAGGTACTGCAGGTGGGTCTTATGATCCTTCAATGGGAGATGAAGGGTATGAAGCATACGTTTTTAATACCGACAAAGGAATTTTCCAAATAACAGTCGCAGAAGGTAGTTCGAATAAGCCTTATTATTCAGTGGATCGTATCTTGGCCAAGGAAATAAAGTTAAATGAATGTTTACTCAGCGAAGATACTCATGGAAGGCCTCATTTTGACAATAATACCGTTCAGTATCTAGACCATAATCAAAACTTTACAAAAGTCAACAAGGCGTATACAATTCAAGTCACATCAGATGATCCTGATGAAAAATGTACGAATGGACAACACGTACGAAAAATATTTCCAAATCAAACAATGCAATAATAATTAAAACCAAGAATAAGGACTCCTTTTGTCGAAAATAATATTCCCGACAGTGGAACTACGGGTTCAGTTGACATTAATACATCTAGCGGCGAGTATCAATGTAATGGCTCAACGCAGACAGGGACCGAGAGTTGCAGACAGACAGTACCTGTAAATGCGATATTATATTCATATTCAGAACAATGACATTGGTCCTTTTTTTCAGGTCATTTTTCAAGTCGTACTAGTTATCATGTTTCTACTTATTTTCTATCAACGAGCGAAGCCTATTCACCGTTTCGATGCATTCTGATTGTTTTCTTTCAATGTCTTCAAGCTTGCTTATGACTAGATTTCTAAGGTAATTCGTGTCTTGTTTCTTCTTTTCAGTTTCCCCCTTCTCAATTCTTTTCTTGTAGAAGGTATTGGAAATCACAGCTAACAAGGTGGCAACTAAGCTTATCCCAAAAAACATGTAAACTAATGCGACTATTCTTCCTAAACTGGTAACTGGCACAACATCTCCATATCCCACAGTAGTAACTGTCGCAACGCACCACCACAAAGCGTCTAGAAGAGTCGTCATCTGTGAATTCTCTGCGCCTTTCTCCACATTGTACATGATCACAGTACCAGCGATTACGACTATGCCCGCGGCCACAAGAAGATAAAAGATCTTGTTCATAGTATTCCCTTTGGAAATCAATTATAAAAGTAATTTGAGCCTATATGATGAGGTTGATACGGCCTTCAATATATTCTTTGATAATTCTGTTTGAACGCCCAGTAGCATGTCTGGTCTTCAATGATCATAATTCGTTACAAAATTGTCAATAGTAGACTAGATGATCCTTTATCTGATTCTATAATATCATTGAACCGTCGTTCTATGTATTCATTACTTCTCGAAACCTTTATGCCTTTAGATACATCAATCTCTCGTAAGAAACAGGCTTCATAGTAGTTGTAGATACAAGTAACGATTTTGACGCCTGAAGAATCCAACGCAGTTTTGCAGTATTGTTGAATCAGTAATATTTTCACTTAGGGAATCTCTGTTCGCTGTATAGAATCAAATTGTGGTTTCTCGAATTGGTCTTTGCATATTCTTTTAATCAGTTCTTCATATTTGTAAGATTATAACTTTTTTCGTATAGTTCAGACGGATCACTTGCTAAATATCATTACCAGTGATTATGATTTATCCACGTAAATAATTTTGTATGTCATATGTAAAATGACTTTTCGGCTACACATGCCTCGACCATATTTTGGTCCTTAATCAAGCCTTCATGATCTCTTTGATTGCGTTACCAACATATTCTTCTTCATCGCCGTGAAGGCGACCGGATCTGACTATTTCGTTTAGCGCAGGTATCGCGGCTTTCCCTTTCGATTTTAACGCATCAATTAAGGGTTTTGTTTCGTCTGCAAAATGCGAAGAAATATTTTTAATACAGATTGCTTTATTTCTTCTATTTCGTCGTTTTTAATCCATAATTGCATTGCTTCTGATACGGCACTTGAAAAATCACCTAGTTTATCCCCTATTCGCTTTCTTACTTGTAACTTGAATTCCTGGATTATATCATCTGATACTGTCGCATTTTTTAAGTCCACTGATTGCTCATTTCCGGGCTGGGATTTAATCCAGAGTGCATGGCCTGTTCCACGGCAGATGATAAGTCTAAACTAGTGTGTCGCCTTCTCTTTTCCTACATTCACTTTGAATTCAGAAATCACATTATCAGATACTATTGCCTCAACAGTTCCCATACTTGTTGATGAGTTTTGGATCTATTTAAGAAAAAGTTGATAATTTAGGAAAATCATCAGAAATAACAAACGGATTTGCAAATCTACGTTTAAATCATTCAAATAATGATGGATTCAGTGTTTGGTTGGAGTTCTTCTCTTACCGCATATAGCCTTTAACTGCTTTGTTGTGCAGTAGATGTCATGGCAGAAATAATTGACGATACGATTGACAAGTTAAAAGCAGGAGCAAAAGCTGTTGCTGAGAAGGTTTCACATCCTGACAAAGATTTAGGCGCTGAATACGAAAAAGAAAAACATAAAGAAAATATGTCAGATAGCGAGCATGATGCCAGTTGCGGATGCGGTCACGAACATTCCGACGATCATGGAGGCAAAGAACCAATGAACCCAGATAAGATCGGCGAACACGAACCTACTGCAGTCAAGAGAGACAAGAATCAATCAAGCACTGGCGAGCCAGTCTAGAATGGATAACGAAGACCGTCCCTTTTTTTTGTAAACTTGGATTGTAATGTTTCACAGACGTGTGAACATACGAGTTCATTATCTTAATTTGCATTTTTCATTAACCGTTGCTTCGATTTCTGTTTTTGATGACTTTAATTAATTCTCTTAACAGATGTTTGTGTGACTTGAACGTTACTAAACTAGGTTGAACCACAATCTTCCCATCGAACGCAGACGTCTCAGTCCGTTCCTTTGCTTTCAACCACGTTCTATACTTTTCTTCCCCTTCTCAACTTTCTGCCTATATTGATTCGTAGTTTCCGCTATGCATAGTGGGGCCGTAATAGTCGTCTCCTTAAATAAGTAAGTCTATATTTATGTAGTGAATAAATATGATTAGGTAATATGAAGAAGGAGTTTATTGTCTCAAAAATTGAGAGTTCACCTGAAGAGAGTCCTTACGTCCATGTTATTTTGACCGATACAGGAATTCACTTCTCACCTACTAGAAGACAACAGAATTTCCCCGAAAATCCCTTTGGAATAGCATCTATACCTATTACTTCACTAGACGATTTAAAGAATTTACCAAAAAAGATATCTGATGCTATGGAACACGCATTTCGGGGAGACGGTAATAATACTTCGCCAGAATCCACTACCTTCAAGATGAATTCAACTGAATTTGAAGAACTCGGGATAAAGGTAGGAGATAAGGTCACTGTAGAAATTGAAATATGCAATAATGATATTGGAGTCTGAAAACGCGCAGAGCGTAAAAAGACCCTGAATATTAACTATATTTATAACCTCAAATATGAAAACTCTGCAAGCTGAGACTCTTCCTTGTGAAAGGGAGCCGTAGCATACCCTGGTTGGAGGGGGGGTTCCAATACAGTGATCCTTCCCTTCGATCATACCCTCACCTACCATGATTGATTGATAGAAGAGGAATCAAAATGATGTATGTGTCGAAGAAAAACGAAATAGCCTTACAATTCACCTGGATGTGTTCTCCATTAGGCCAAAGGATGTTGACAGACTTGTCAGGTATCTCATTCAATGATAGCTAAAATTGGGGTACGGCAACACATTGAAAGTCGGGTTAGTGGGGGCCTTCCCACATAGTCATCCAACAGTCGTCTTTCACGACCCTACTAACCCAATTAAATTAGACCTTCCCATAGAATTCCCGTACATGACTCCAACAATAGACTATGTTCTCAATCAATATGCAGTTGACAATTTGTTCTCTCTGATCTAAACTAGGATGTAGATGCGATGCGATCATACTTCCACTGTAGTATGAGAATCTCATATTTTTTACTAGCGAATAAACGTACAAGATAAACAAATCAAATCAAATCAATAATGGTTAAATAAAATAAAAGATCAGATTTCATATTGAAGGCCGCTATTTTCGAAACGCCTGGATTAGATAATCTGAAGGTTATAGATAATACAGAAGATCCAAAAATAAATGATCATGACATACTGATAAAAGTTAAGACAGCTGGTGTAAATCCGATAGACCATATTGTAGTATCAGGTATGTTACCAAACATCGCACCCTATCCTCATATTCCAGGAGCAGAGTCGAGCGGCATCGTAGAACAGATTGGAAGTCATGCTAGTAATGATAACATAAAGGTAGGGGACCGAGTAGTGGTACATAACAAGGTATTTGATGGAACTTGTGACATGTGCTTAAATGGTCTTGATATGATTTGCAGAAACGGTGGACTAATTGGCGCAATTACCAATGGTGGTTTTGCAGAATATATTTCTGTACCTGAAAGAAATGTCTTCAAAGTACCTGATGACATGAATTGGGATGTAGCTGCCAGCTTGCCTGTAACTTCTTTGACCCCCTATCATGCCCTAAACGAAGCATCGGTAAGATTAAATGAATTTTTGCTAGTGTTTGGAGCCTCAGGTAGTACTGGAATGATAGCAGTACAGTTGGCCAAGAAAATGGGGGCAAGAGTCATTGCAGTTTCCAAAAACAAATGGATAAAAACTGATTTTGGCGCAGATTTTGTTATCAACGACTATGACAAGGTAGTAGAGCAAGTAAAGGAAATTACCCAAGGGAAAATGGCAGAAGTTGTCATGAACTCATTAGGTGTTGGTACATGGCAGAGCAGTGTCGAATCTGTGGGTATCAATGGAAGATTGGTAACGTTTGGAGGTTTAACTGGTGGAGATGTAAAACTAAATTTACAATCTTTATACAGAAAACAAATAAAATTAATAGGATCTACTGGTGGCACAAGAAAGGAATTGCAAGATCTTATTACTATTGCAAGTAAAGAACGACTTAAAGTTAAAGTATGGAAAAAATTTAAACTTGATGATGTTAAAGAAGCATTACAAGCATTATTTGCAAAAGAAAGAGACGGCAGAATCCTTTTAGACATCACCTAACTCTTTACACTTAACACAATTTCTTTTTGTCTGATACTTTTAATTGTCGAGTAACTTCTTTTCTATCGACATATATTATGATCTATTTCCATTTGTCTGCTTCCTATGTTTTAACCAAATCATTATTCTTTGGCTGAATTCTGTATTGCTTTTTTCTTAGGCAAACGAACAGGCGGCAGAATTTTCACTAGGTCCTTGCGCACAGATTCAAGCCAAGGCGGAAGCACAAGATGGGTACCCAAGTCCTCTGCTCTTTCATCGATTGTAAATCCAGGAGGATTTGTAGCAATTTCAAAAAGCACTCCTCCGGGTTCCCGAAAATATACAGAATGAAAGTAGAATCGATCTATTACAGGAGTAGCGTCAAGTCCGGCTTGGACGATATTGTGGCGTAAGATCTTTTGTTGTTCATCTGTGGGAGTACGGAATGCCACATGATGGACTGACCCAGTCCCCATAACAGCCTGTCTTCTGTCAGGCAGACAAAGAACATCAACTATAGTAGCGCCTCCTCCCGCTGTTTCCTCACCTTGGACTCTAGTATTTGAAGAGGCTGTAGCTGGTATTTCATAACGGAACCGGCTCCCCTCATGACGTGCGGGATTAAAGCCTAACTCATCAGTCAATACAGAACTGGTACGTTCGTACCCGACTTCTGATAGAGTTACAGAATAAAAACCTCTTATTGCATGTTTAACCGGAATAGAGCCCCCGCTCCATACATTTGCATTTCTAACTTTTGCCGATTCATGAGCTACAAGCTCCACTGATAGTCCGTCAGGATCTTGAAAAGTTATTACCTTCTCAGTTCCAAATCGTCTTGTTGGGCCATCAAACTTTATATCTTGATTCATAAAGTGACCGATCCAATATTCTATGGAATCAATAGGAATTAGAAAAGATGTCGCAGCAACTTCAGCGGTTCCTCTATGTCCTCTAGGTAAATTCGGCCAATGAAAGAACGTGAGAATTGTACCTGGGCGTCCTAATTCATCGCCGTAATAAAGATGATAAGAAGTCGGGTCATCCTGATTTACTGTTAGTTTTACGAATCGAAGTCCTAAAATGTTTGTATAAAAATCTATATTTTTCTGTGGATCACTGGTTATCGCAGTAACATGATGTATTCCAAAAACACCTTTGTTAAAGTTGGTGCTGTTACCACTCTTTGAGTTCAAAGTCTAAAGAGATTCTAATCGTTTTTCCTATATATCAATATCTGCCTAGCTACTCAGATGAGCTGAAGTAGACGGTCTAAAAGTAATAAACGCAACGAAAGAAATCGCCCGATAATGTGCGGGTTTCTCGAAGTCTTTAATAATTTTTGATTCAAGACTTAAGATATTAACAAATCCCCGGTACATACTAATGGACAGCTGTACCAATACGGTAGTATCGTGCTAGATCGTAATCTTCTCTTTTTCTCCTCGCTTGAAGGTCTTCATAATGTCTGGAAGATTGCCATGAATCAAATACTGTTGCGTAATCTTTCCTTTCCCAGTAAACTGAATTTTTGTGATGGCTTTCTTCACATTCATAGACGCTAGAGACATAATCACTTGTCTTTGGTTGTTCACGCGGAATACAATAATGCAGATCTTGTGGAGGAATAATTTCAAACGTTGAAGTGCATATATAACAAATGCCTTTATTCTGAATCAAAACAAATCTAATTTTAGAGTTCTATTTAAAGCAATGAATATAGATTTACTTTGTCAATTTACTTAGTTTTGATCAGTTCCATTGAAAATTAACATGATTCTTCCCATATTACTTTACCTTTACCTTTCTTAGGAACGGCCAATTAATCCGTTCCGCATAGTGTGGACTAATATATTTACTCAGAAAATATTTAATTCGTGGATAAAGAAGCCAAAATTACGGTAAATATTGACCAAACTTTTTTTATATCTTTCTACCGGCCAAATATTCTAAATAGAAAAATGTCCTTGCAGTCGACTTCTTTAAAGTTAAAGCGTGATCTCTCAACTTTAGACAGAAGGATATTGAAAGAAATTCTTTAAATTATGAAAAGAAAACTTCTGATTTTGTATCAATAAAAACAGGCAATCCTCTAACTACAATTCAGCGGAGACGTAAACGATTGGAGAAAGAATTCTTCAAACATAATGAAGGCTTCTTTTGTCTTGAAAGTTTCGTTGGCGTCGTATAGATTTCTTTATTTAGACTAAGAAGGGGAGGAGAATTATGCTTAGGTCTGCGCATAAGCGTTTGAAGAAAAAATTGATAGAGCAGCAGCGTCAGTAGTACATTTTACAATTATTATTCTTCCCGTTAGTCATCTTATTTGGTTTTCAATCTTGCCGAATACGTGAACTTATCCAATCATGCTTTTAAGATTGTTATTAAAAAATTGGGTGTAAAAAAATTGGCGGGGTGTTCGTCTGCCACGCTTTCCTCATTGCGACTACATTCAGAATCTACAACGGTGGTGGACCAGTCGGAAGTTGCTGTAGCTGTGAAGCATTCCAATATCCTGGCACAAACATCTTAGTCAAGTCAATAGATTGTGTATCGTTTGCAGCTATTGGTGGAAATAGCGTTGAAGATCTTCAAACTAAAGGAAAAAGAAATAGATACTCTCCTATGTGCTACAGTTGATTAACAAAAGGCCAGAGGTTGGCGTTTGTGTCTGTCCTTTCATCAACCTCCAGGCCGTGTTGAATTCTTGTAAAGGTATCAACAACAATGTAACAAACTATTTCAAAGTTGCCCAAAAAGTATCTGTGTGATTGAAACTAAAAATAGATCATTGGTAATTAGTTCGCATTGCCGGAGAGAAAGAAAAGAGTAAGGTTGACTTCGTAGGTATTCACTCAGATGACGAAGGGGAAAACAGACTACTGGCAGGGTGTAGTACCTGTAGAAGCGCAGTATAAGAACTATACAACATCGATACAACTATCTTTAGGATATCTTTAAGATATTGATCATATTTTTCGAGTAGGATAATCTATGATTCTTCAAACAAACAAGCAGAAGAATATGGTGATTGAGTCAATGCACTAAGGTCATCTGTGAAAATCATATTTTCTTTGACGGATTGTTAAATTTAAAGTCAATCTTCTGCTTCTTTTGATGATGAATAGTCGTATTCTATCTGACTATGTTTTGTCCCCCTGGGGATTCTTTCCTTATCCCTGACCACCTTTGCCCAATTCTTTATAATCTGTCTTAACATATGCGAAATAGTTGGTTGCACTATTCTGTTTTCGTTGTAATCAATCCTGGCATATTTTTCAAGAAGCCTGAAATCGCCAACAGATATTTTACTTGACACCACCTTTTCTAGCTTCTCACCGCTTGATTTCCGGGGCATGTTTTGTAAGTTGTATATTGGTCTATTATACTTTAAGTATTAATGTATATTAGATGACGCTAATATTCATATCTCTCTGTTAACAATTGTGTAAACATAAAGGTCGAGAAAATACATTTAGTTAAATTCGAATTACCGGGTATACGGAAAGCTACAAAAGCATTAACTTTATATCGGCTGTTTACTGTCTTGTTTTTACCGGAATTTGCACGTTTAATAGAAAAGTTTTCCCGACCCGCTAAAAGGCCGCGTGTATTTATTCAAATTTAAGTTTGATATTCTTTACGTGCGGAGTGGTATAATTAGCAAAATGTTAATATTATCTCGTCTTTTTGCCGTCGTCCCGATATTGTAAGTACACAGAACTTATACTACTAACGACAATGACTCAATGATAAGAAGTTTAGAAGGGAATCGAATTGTAGCCTTAGTTAGTAGGGCTGATAAGGTAATCCTAGCGACAGAGTAATGGTTATCTTTCAAAATAAAACAAACTGTATTCTATGGTAAGAATAGTCAATCCATACCAAACCTCATTTTTTATACCCTCACCATACATCTCATAACCTATCCGCTTTCAATCAGATTGAATTATGGTTGTAGAAAAATAATTGATTCTACTTTCACCCTAAAACGTGAAGTAGCGATTTTAATATTTACGACTAGAAGGCTTCTGGACTTGACCCATTCAAAATGCTCTTGAAATACTTCCGGATAATACAACTGAACCCTATATGGCTCATTCCTGTATCTATCATCTGCGGTTGTCGAGCAGAAGGCCGGTATCGTAAACAATAATTCGGTGCACAGATATGCGAACCACTTTCACTACTTTTCTCGGGATCTTAAACTGTGGTTGCATCGGATCATAACTGTACTGGGGCGATGTTACTCTTGGATTGACAGAAATTGTGCAGCAAGTTTTGACCTTATTAGCATCTAGGTAACTTTCTTTAAAAATTGCAAGATAGAACAGTGTTCATTACTACCTAAATTTAGACAAAAATATTGCTGTAACTCTCGCTAAGAAACCGTAGTTCCATTTAACGGGTCGAGGAAAAGTTTGTCGGCAGAGTGTCCTTGTGAGAAATTGAACATATTCAAGAGTGAGCCAGCCTTTGCATCAAATGATTGATCGCCTATCTGACCTCACCTTCCAATTGTCTTCTATAAACCTCAAAATAGAAGACTGATCGGTTATCTGATGATCAACATAGTTCACTTTAGAAAATGGCGATACTATTAAGAGTGGCAGACGGGGTCCATGGCCACAACGGTCTCTGTACTCTTCTGGAGAAGGCTCACCGCACAAACCTTTGCCCAATAATGCATCGGTAACAGCGTCGTCAGATTGACTTACAATAGGAGGCATTACATGATCATACCAGCCATCCGAGTCGTCATAGGCTATTATTACCGCAGAAGTATTCCATTCTGGAATCTTTTGAATACGATTGATCGTATCTACAAGAAATGACTGTTCTTCCAATGGATTTGAGTAACCCGCATGTCCATCCTGTAAGGCTGGAGCCTTGAGGAAGCTGACGGAAGGTAGATTACCTGATTCAGCTGCAGCCCAAAAGTCTGAAATATGGTACTGATGATTCGCTTGATCAGAATGACCTATCATTTCCACTGATGTTGGCGGAAGATGATCAGGATTTGCCGTTGATTTGTAGAATTGAAATGGCTCATGATGTGGCAAGTAGTCTACAATCGACTGCCCCTGATTATTTACTTGAGATGACCCACAGAATGGATCTCCTTCAGAAGTTAAATTTGTTGGTTTAAATCCGCCTTGAAACCATCCCCAAGTTACGTTGTTATTATTTAGGAGATCACCTACGTTTTTCCCTTTCATTTCAGCTAATGCAAACGTCTTTGTGGCTGGATTGAAACACTTATCATAAAGTGGATTCGGATCGCAAATCATGCTACCGTTTGAAATAATCCACAAGACTTCACCTTGATGGGTAAAGTTAAGATACTGGGGACTTGCGCCATGTGTTTGTCCGGAGATGAGGTTGACATGACCAGGGGACGAACAACCAAATGTTGAAGCATAAGAATTATCACTCATAGCAAAATTCTGCGCATAATTCCACATCGCAGTTACCGTATTTCCATCAAAATAACCCATAGTAATGGAAGGATTGCAACCTTCGCTCACTTCATTGGTTTCGACAAACTTATCCATCAATCCTCCATTGTATGCTTCTTGCTGTCTGGTATACGTGTGATCATTGTCACATGTGGAAGCATTAGATCGTGGAATACGAAAAGGATTAACGCTGTTAGGATTATCTGTCAAAAGGGAAGCCGTTAAACCATTTACTGACGGTGTATTTGATTTAGCAATGAACTGGGGTTCAGATTCATTAGAATTAGATGCATTTGGATAAGTGGCAAAATAATGATCAAACGAAATGTTCTCTTGGAAAATTACTACAAGATGTTTTATTGGTGTTGACGGTGTTATACCTGCAATAGCAGTGTTTGATTGCAAAACATTGGGAGTAGAAAACAATAAGCCAATAAACATGGTACAACGACCAAAGTAACATGAAATGATTTTGAAAGTTGCTTTATCAATTTTTTCAAACCCTGTTTCAGTTATTTATGCATCTACCTAATTACAGAATAAAAATATGTCGCTTTTTAGCTATGCTAATATTTTGTCGACAACAATTCATCAGTTATCATTCGATTCTTCAATTGAGGACTATGTTTGTTTGATTCGAAGTCGCAGAAATGAATGAATTGCAAATATCTAACGCAACATCATCTGATCCCTTGGAAATTATATCTGGACAGACTTCGGTAATATTCGCAGTTGATTCTGATTGGACTGTAGTATTGTTTGCCCCAGGAGATGCAATGGCAGATGTTTCATTCAACGATAGTTTTATTTTTTGGCACAAATCCACCTTAAGGATACCATTACTCTGTGCCACGGCTAATTCACAGTTTTGATCAATATCAGCTCTGTTTGATTGACTATTTTCGGTGGCGTTTCCGAGAAATATCATTGCCTTGCTGCCTGCTAAAAAGGAAGATGGATTCACATTCTCGCAGTCACTTTCTGCGATGTCTCCCTCATTTAAACTGAGAAAAACAGTATCGGTTCCATTACCACAAACTATTGTGTCAACTGCTCCATCAGGCACGTCATGAGTTCCATTAGGTGTGTTCACAATGTAGTCTGCAACTAGTATGTCGTCTCCTAGTCCTCCCAGTATTTGATCTGCTCCACCATTGCCTGCTGTGGAATCATTCCCTGCTCCGGCAGATATTAGATCATTCCCTGCTCCGGCAGATATTAGATCATTCCCTGCTCCTCCACTTAATCTATCGTCACCAGTGTTACCATATACTACGTCAGCTCCTATCCCTCCATTAATTTGATCTTCATCTCCTAATCCAAATAGTGTATCATTCCCACCGAAACCAAAAATTCTATCTCGGGAAAGCCCTCCAGCAACATGATCATCTCCTGCACCACCACTCAGAGTGTTGTTACCTTGACCTCCATATAGAATATCATTTCCTTGTCCGCCGCCCATAAGGTCGTTCCCTGGCCCTCCCGCTACTATGTCATCTCCAGGTCCTCCAGCTACCATATCGTTACCTTCTCTTGCGAAAACAAAATCTGGATCCTCATTACCAGAGATTACGTCACTACCATTTCCCCCATTCAATATGTCGCTGCCATTTCCTCCAGATACCTTATCATCGCCGACATATCCAAACATCAAATCATCTCCATCGTTTCCTTCCATTTCATCATTGCCTTCCAAGCCATAAATGCTATCGTTACCTTCTCCGCCGGCTAGGGCGTCATCTGATTCTTCGCCTGAAATAACATCACTACCTCCCAGTCCGGCTATTCTATCAATATCTTGCGTTCCAATCAGAGTGTCATTTTTGGGAGTGCCTAAAATGTCTGCTGCATATACTTGTACGATAACTGAAGTGAAACCAAAAAGCAAAATTAGCACAATAGAATTACATATAGCTAAATAACCGATCTTGTTCAATTTCATCTTGATAATAGAAATCGTAACTTATAAAGGGTTATTATTTCATGATAGCAATTGCGTTGCAGTTGCAAGACTAGTATTTCTGACACAAAATTCCTCTCTGTATTTGTAATATTAGAAAGAGAACATCCTATTAAGACATACTCTGAGTTGTGGACTAAATAATATTGATGAAAAATATAATCGGGCTAAAGACCATCATACTTTTAACAAATTTACCATATGATAGAAAAACAATATCCTCTATCTCCTTAAATTGGAACCGCCCGAGCCGCCTGATCCGCCTGATCCACCAGAACCGCCTGATGACTTAAATTTCTGTTTAGGAGGTTTTGGAGGGCTTGAATCAGGTTTTGGATTCTTGTGTTCTTTAGCTGGTGCTTTTTTAGGTGGTGTATTATCTGTTTTTGCAGGTTTTTTCTCAGGGTTTGTTTGTATCTTTTGAGGTTGTTTGTTTTTGTTTTCGTTTACAGGTTTGTTGTCTATCTTTTCAGGCTGAGTACTTGGTTTGACTGGCTGTGTACTTGGTGGACATGGGGGCGGTGAACCTGGTTTGCATGTAGGCTTTGTATTAGCCGGAGGACATGGGGGAGGTGAACCTGGTTTGCATGTAGGCTTTGTATTAGCCGGAGGACATGGGGGAGGTGAACCTGGTTGGCATGTAGGAGGTGGTGTAACTGGTGTGCAGTTGGGATTGGTAGAGCCTGGTTGGCAAGGGGGCGGTGGTGTAACTGGTGTGCAGTTGGGATTGGTAGAGCCTGGTTGGCAAGGGGGCGGTGGTGTAACTGGTGTGCAGTTGGGATTGGTAGAGCCTGGTTGGCAAGGAGGAAGTATTGGAAGATTACCATTACCATTATTCCCATTTTCGTCATTATCACAATCTGTTACATACGTACCATGTTCAGTATCATAAGTTTGAACACATGGCAGGTCGTCAGAATTAGAATTAATATCATTCACATTTACAGTAACTGAATCCTCATCGGCCCTTCCACTTTCATCTTCCACCCTCAGCTCAAATCTTAAAGAATCATCGTCGTTTACTTGTGGAGCTCTAAACTGGGCTTGCTCTTCGTCATCGTCTTGCAAATCCACACCCTGACCACTTGTCTGAGTCCACGAGTAATCAAGAGCCTCTCCACTGGGATCGTAACTATCTTCACCATTCAATGTCACCCATTCTCCTTCGTCTACAGTCTGGTCTCCTCCAGCGTCGGCATGAGGTTGGTCATTCGAATCAACAGCTGTATTTACTTTTACAGAAGTAGAGCTTTCGTCTGAATTGCCTTCAGGATCCTGAACTCTGAGTGTGAACTTTAATGCCTCGTCATTATAGACGTAAGGGGCCCAAAAGCGCGCTTGCGGATCATTAATATCCTCCAAATCTACGCCCTGTCCACTTGTCTGAGTCCACGAGTAATCAAGAGCCTCTCCATTGGGATCGTAACTATCTTCACCATTCAATGTCACCCATTCTCCTTCGTCTACAGTCTGCTCCGCTCCCGCGTCGGCATGTGGTTTAGGAGTCGCTAGCACAGTAACAGTAGTCGAATTTTTGCCAATACCCCCATTCTCATCTTCAACTAACAAGTTGAATCTTAATATTGTATTTTTAGATACAGAAGGAGCCGCAAAATGAGCTAAGGGTTGATCATCATCATTTATGGACACAGGTACTCCACTGTCTTGACTCCAAGCATAGTACAGTTGGTTACCATCGGGGTCATAAGTTGCAGTCCCATTCAGAGTTACATTTTCTCCCTGATTAGCTGTCGAGGGTGCCTCAACGTCCACCGCTGGGAAATAATTAGGTGGCTGTGATCCATTAGTTGCTGTCGGAACACCAATCGTTGGTAAAGTCACATTATTTAGGGAACTGGCGGGGCTGGTCTCAAATACTTCTCCGAGCTGACGGGCTAACGTCGCAGATAAATTGGCATTTGAACTTTGTTGTGACGTACTATTAGTTGTGATCTGCTGAGCAGAGCTAACATGCAATGGACTTGAGGATAAAGCAACGAAAGAAGAAAGAAGAAGAATACCTAGTATGGTGGCCTTAAATTGAGATACTCGACCAATTTTATGGTTCATGGCTGTATTTATCAACTTATAATCGAGGCTCATATAAAACGATTAATCAAATGATCTGGTAAGAGGAAAATAGACCCAACAAGAACTAGATCAATGTTTGCTGGAGCTGAAATAATAGAGTATAAACATAGAAGATACAATCTATGTAGAACAGCTTAAAAGCAGCAATATCCTAGAATAAACAAATGTTTTTGAAGACAAAAATTAGTCTTCTGCTTGCAGTAGTGAGTATAATTTTAATATGCTTAGAAGGAATAGAAGGTTCAACAAGAATCTTTGCACAAGACGCGACAGGAAATGCTGATGATTCGGCTAGATCAGAAGGAGCGATTGTTGAAGGACAAAGTGACACCCCACAACTCCCTTCCGTGATTTGTACAGCAAGCAAGGAAAAAGTTCTCACAATGGGTATAAGATTTAGTGCAGTAAATGCTACTCAAGAATTAAGTGGTTGGTGGAACATACCTGGTTCTGGCAGTGGAAATAATACCGGAGGGCATATTTCAAGTGCAATGGTTCAAAATGGTACGTTTGAATTAATAGGAACGATGGATTACGATTATCTTTGCGCACAAAAAGGCGATCTCAATTTTGGAATATCCATTACAGGCAAATGTGGCCCGGAGACTGTAATAAGGTACACTTCTAATAACGAAGTATCTAGTCACGACTTTACAGGACATGTTAATTGTCGCTAAATAGGCCTCATAATTGTCTTTTACAACCATTCTGCATCGGGATATCCCGATGCAGATGATCGATCTAATAAACGGTAAAGAAACTGTCAAAGATACAAGTTAAGATTCCTTTCCTGACCAGCATGACTTTTTAACCCTAAATCACCAGGCGGCATTCATATACAGTTTCTGAATGTTAGTATAGAATCTAGTTCACGAAGATAATTATTGATTTTCATATGCTAAAATTCCATAACTTTCGTAGATACTTTTTTATATAAAAAAGATAAATCAATGTTATCACATGGGACAAAGGGCTATTATTCTAACATTTTTGTTAGCAACACTACTTGGTCAAGCCATGTTTTTGACTTTTCAATTCGCTTCAGGGATAGTGACAATAGGAAATCAGGTCGAAGTAGAAACACCAAAAGGGAAAATACTAAGATGTGCCGGAAACTTATTGATAACTCCAGCCATGTGCGTTGGAACCAATAATAATGACACGATAGTTGACCCACTTCATGGAGGAACTATATATGGATTCAAGGGAGATGATAAATTTCAAGGACTATTAGGCCACGAAACAGTATTTGGCGGAGGAGGTAACGATGCTATCCAGGCAGGGAATGATTCGGCCACACTCTTTGGGAATGATGGGAACGATATTTTGGTTGGTAGCTTGGCAGGGAACATACTCTTCGGTGGTGGAAGTGTCTTCATGTATGGAGGAAACGGAGATGATCATCTTATTGGTGGGGTTGATTATGATATCATGACTGGCGGGCCGGGCCACGATACTTTTGACTGCAAGGGCAGAGAAGACCTGGTTACGGATTATGACTCACAAAATGACAATAAGACAGGAAATTGTGTTCTTTTCTAAGGTAAATTAAACTGATTCAGACAAAGGTCACTCCCATTCCAAATCTATGATACACTGCTTTTCTATATCAATTTTAAAACCTATAACGATATTTGTTCCAGAAGCGTTACTAGAGCCTGATTCTGGTAATCTGATGACAGGAGTGAAGTATTGTACCTCCCCATAGATAAATCCCCCATATCAGAATAATGTAATACTGCGAATGTATGATAGGCTGCTGCATAATTGAAATTTTGATTTCCCGAATTCGCCATGCTTGTACCAAGTGTCCTTTGCTAAGGCTATTCTGAGTCAACCACCTTGGCCGGTGAGATTGTAGATCTATTAAAATAATTCACATGAAACAAATACGGAATATGGTGTTCTCACTTGAGGATTTCGCAATTGTTATTGGCTGTGTCTTCCTGAGGATCAAAGTCTGATACAGTATCGGCGCCTTCATTGCAATCAAAGAAGTCGTGACCTGGTCCTCCTGTGAGAACATCATTGTCGCTACCTCCATAGAGCCTGTCATCGCCAGAATTACCATATATGAAGTTGCCTCCACCACCAAAGATTACGTTTGTACCTGAATCTCCATACATAATATCATCACCATCATTACCAAATAAGGTATCAGTACCCTCACCCCCGGAGACAACATCATTACCTCCTCCGGCAAAAATTGTGTCAGCTTGTACATCTCCCTGAATCAGATCATTTCCCTTCAGACCGTAAATAGTTTGGAACCCTACATCACCAGCATCTATTTTGTCTGCATGATTCGTTCCTTTACATATGGTCGATGGCAAAAGGAGATTGCCTAGACATCTGATAAGGTTGTGAACCCCGTCTACGAGCGTTTCGTCTGTTTGGAAACCGATAACCTTCTTTGCGAATATTTGATTTTGATTTTGAGGAATGAATATGATGGTTGTTGACAATACTGCCAGTACAGCAATTGCCTTAAACGATAAGTTAATCATCCACCTATACCTTTTAATTTGGTATAAATGGGTATAGAAAGTAATTACAGGGACTAGTATGTTTACTCAGATTAGCTAATAATATTCGGAATTATTTACTATACTCAACAATAAAGTCAGCATTCAAGGTGAATTGATTGACCTAGAAAAGTGCATACAGAACAATTTTTACGATCAAGACCTATTCGGATATCTCCAAGTCCGGATAAGTGCAATAAGTATTTTCCAGTACTCGGTTAAGTCTTATTATCTAGAAGATCATACTTAGTTTTCTCTACGAAATCCTATACTAAATTACACACTCTATGTATTTATACTTAAATTGAAAGTTTTGGTTGTGTTCACGCTGAACCTACAAGTTCCTATTCTCATAATTATTTCCTCTTTACTATTAGTCTCATCAGCCTTTTGGGCAAAAGTATTGGCTCAGGCAGATGTATTTGGCCCTCAGATCAGTGGGCTCGATACCCAGGTGCCGGCTCCAGTTGTAGAAACTCTAAACGGAACGGTGCAAGCCAGCGCAGTAGGCGGAGATCCAATCATCTGTCCGCCTTTCAATTGTGTTGGTACTAATGGTAACGACATCATTATAGGAACGGCAGTGGGAGATACAATAGACGGTCTTGAAGGCAATGATAATATTCAAGGACAAACGTTGAGTGATGTCATACATGGCAATGAAGGCGATGATATTATTTCTGGAGGAGAAGGAACAGATACTCTATTTGGTGACGAAGGTAACGACGTTATTACAGGCGATTCCGGTACAAATGTAGTCTTTGGCGGGGGAGGTAATGCAATTTATGGTGGTCCCGGAGACGATAAACTGTTAGGGGGCAGTGATAATGACTTGTTGGTAGGTGGTCCAGACAATGATTATTTTGATTGTAATGAGGGTGACGACACCGTTGCCGACTTTGATCCAAAAGAAGACACTCTAAATAATAATTGTGAAATTGTACTGCATCAATGAAGTTTAGCAGAATTTATTGCAGTCATTATTAAATAAGCTAATTTGGATCTAGTATGACATTAGTTTAAAGAAATAGGTTGTCAAACAATAATCGACGCAAATAATTGAGATTTCCGAATTAGGGTGATCTTTTTTTAGTATAGTTATAGCCTTGGATTTAATAAGTTACAATAGATAGATAATTTTAAAGATATGAAACATAATCGAGTCAATTCAGTCTCTTTAGATACGAGATTATAATGAGTTTTCCACATCTAAAATTATACTAACTTATAGTCTACACCTATTTATCTTCTATAAAGAGAATTCCTTACGTGACGCACTCAGCTATAGCTAGAGCTATCATCATAGTTTTAATTTTAAACTTTTCAACGATAATTACTTTCACTTCCGAGAACAAGGCTGAGGCTCTTGTTGATATATTCAAGCCAGCTAATGTTCATGTATCTGCAACTGACGGGAATGTGGTAAAGTGTGAAATACAATTGCCGCCATTATGTACGGGAACTAATGAGGATGACATAATTATTGGTGCATCTTTGCCTGAAACCATATTAGGTTTAGATGGTAATGATAACATACAAGGTAACGAAGGAAATGACACTGTACTTGGCGGTAAGGGAAACGACATAATTTCTGGTGGCTCTGGTTTTGATAGATTGTTTGGAGAAGATGGAAATGATGTTATTACCGGTGACTCTACCCTAAGTTTGCTGCCTATATTAATAGGAAATGAGCTAGCAGCCACAAATAGGTTTAATGAGTTGCTTCTTGGTGTTAACTCTAGTGCGCCCCCAGCTTTTTTTGCATCTTCTATATCTGTTTTGACTACCGGAATGGAATTTGCAAATGGTACCAAAGGGCCTGTTGATATGTTTGCATCTCAAATTAATTCCACTGATATACCACTAACAAACATACAATTATTTGATGGAGGCAAAGGAGATGATTACCTGATTGGCTCAAGTGCAAATGATTTATTCATCGGAGGGCCTGGGCACGACTACTTTGACTGTAACGAAGGACTTGATAAAATCTTGGACTTTAATCCTAAAGAGGACACAGTAAACAATAACTGTGAGATTCTAGAACAGGTAAATGAGTCTGTGAGTTCAGTTCAGTAGAGGTGATCTCTAATTCCAAGGCCATGTCACAGAAAACAGGTAATTCTGCATCTAGAGTTACTAAAGCAAGGTAACATCGTAAGATTCTGGCACTGACAATGTTTCCAAATAACACCTTTATGATTGTCATTGTTCTAATAGTTCTATCCAATATTCTCCTGTCTGGCCCAAATATCAATTTTACAATAATATTTGCCTTAGCTAATAGCGGGAAACTGTCCCTTACTGGTGAATCTGATAGTGTAGACATGACTAATATCAAGACAAACTTCGTCCGAGTAGGAGATATAGACATTGCCTACAAAATGTTCGGCAGTGGCACTCCTGTATTGCTGATTGATGGTTTTGCCGCGCCGATGGATTTTTGGGATCCAATTTTGCTAAAAGAATTATCTGCAAATCATACCGTCATAGTGTTTGACAATCGTGGAATAGGCAAAACAACTTCTGGCGAAAGTCATTATTCTATAAAGCAATTTGCTAACGATACTGCTGGCCTGTTAGTGGCACTAAGGATCAAAAAAGCAGATGTCATTGGATGGTCCATGGGAGGGATGATCGCACAAGAATTGGCACTTGCATATCCGGATAAAGTTGAAAAACTCGTCATATATTCATCCACCTGTGGAGGCATTCAATCTAAAGCACCTACTCAGGAAGTACTGATGCTATATGCTAATCCGTCGGGCAGCTCATTAGAAAAAATTCATAGATTCTTGCCACTATTGTTCCCATTGAAATGGCGTACACAAAACGCAGATTATCTTGAAAGCCTTCCGAAAATACCCGACGTAGTTTCAGACGAAGCTCTTAACCAACAGTTAAATGCTATCATCGATTGGCCCGGTACATGCAACCAATTAGCTAACATAGGACAGCCGACCTTGGTCATAGTTGGTACGGATGATGTCTTTGCAGTACCTGCCAACTCAGTTCTCCTTAGCGAACGAATTCCAGGATCCAGACTAGTACGAATGGAAGATGGAGGACATGGCCTAATGTTCCAATATCCAGAAACATTTAGTAAAAACGTAAATGACTTTCTTTCGCCTTGATGGATATAGACCTTTTAGCGTCAAACCGACTGTTACTAACCATTAATTGCATCAAAAAAGATGGGAAAAGTTTTTTGTCTTTGCGTATTAAGACATCTCTATCTTCCTCAATTAATGACTGCTGTTTGGTTTGTTGCGTTCAATGGGTAGCCTGGTGCGAACATGTTAGCCAAGTTAATTGTTTGAATGTTTTCAGGGGTTACTGGCGGGAAATTATTCTTAGCAGTTTGCTCAAATTTCTCTCCCCGCGGGATTACTACTCCTACATCCTGAGCGTATTTGTCATAGGCATCTACTAGTTTCTTCAGAATATCAGGATGCTGCGCTGCCAAGTCAGTATTCTCTCCCAGGTCTGTTGCTAAGTTGAATAATTTCCACTGAGGGGGTACACCATATGAAGTGGCTTTCCAGTCACCCATTCGTACACTTGTATTGTTAAACATTTCCCCCCCAATAGCCTCGTCTGCTGGATGAACTACCTCAACAGTCCCTTCAAGAAGTGGCTTGAGAGATTTTCCCATCAATGCGTGCACATCATGTCCTTTGTAAGTCGAAGGGTGTGAAACACCTGCCAGATCTAAAATTGTCGGCGTAATGTCTGTCACATATGTGAAGCTCTTTATCAGGTTTGAACTTGAATTGCCGTTACTAACGTTTGATGAAATTGATTGTGGCATTTTGATTAAAGCTGGCGGTCTTACACCGCCCTCATAAAGACTTGTCTTGAAACCAGATAATGGAGCAACAGCCAAGTAGGTTCCCCATGCACCATAGTTCACATCTGAAGTCGGGCCACCAAGACCAGCCAAACTATTGTTTATCCCAGCTACAAATTGATCTGCATGTGTCAGATTGACACCACTAGCATATCTAAAGAGCGCTATTTCAAATGGTTCGCTGCCTACCGTTGTCAGAAGTAAACATTATGAATGTGTTATCATACTGCCCAGTGTCCTTAAGGTATTGTATCACTCTGCCGATATCCTTATCCATCTGTTCTATCCCACCAGCATGTACTGCCAATACCCTTGCTGCATAGGCCTTTTGATTGTTGGTTAGGCTATCCCATACTTGATTTGGAGGAAGTCTCCCAGGGTCTGTCATATTTGCAGGCCAGAATCCTAACTCTTTTTGTTTTTCAAATCTCTGTTCTCTTATTTTGTCCCATCCGACAGTGTAGATTTTATCGTATTTGTCTATAAGTTCTGGAGGCGACATGAAAGGACTGTGAGCCACTTGAAATGCTAGATATGCAAAGAAGGGCTTCTTTTCTGACTCAGTTTTCTTGAAGAACTCTAGCAGCTTGTTTGTATACATCGTGGTATCAAATGTACCGTTCTCCGGTCTTGGAGCATTTGTAGCATTTTCCGTGAATGTTACTGACCAGCCAGGTACATATGGAAGGTTGTTGAAATGATTGGACCCGTCTTCCAAGAGGGTGAGTGCATTAGTAAATCCTCTATCCCAGGGAGTTGTTCCAGGCTGATGTCCATGTCCAGAAAGATGCCACTTGCCTGACTGCAAGGTGTTATATCCTGCATCCCTTAATAATTCTGCCACTGTGACTACTCTGTCGTTTATGTAAGTTTCATAGCCTGGTTTGCCCACTTGATTATCAGCTATAAGCTCATACATTGTACCTATTCCACCAATATGCCAATCAACACCGGTCATTAACGCGACCCTTGCTGGCGAACAAGTAGGTGCGGTATGGTAATCAGTCAAAACCTTTCCTTCTTTAGCCAATGCATCAAGGTTAGGGGTAGAAATTTCACTTCCAAATGAGCCAATGTCTGAATACCCAAAATCGTCACCCATTATGACCAAAAAATTTGGTTTTTTGGCATCGGCAGATTGAGCGAACGCTGATTGTGAGGATTTCATGAGCGGAGGCACAACAATGAGGCTCAGAATTGATACAAAAGCCAAGCTAATTGTTAAGTAGTGAAGTCTTCTCATCGTATTTTATAATAAAATGTACTATAAATGAATATCGTAATTCTTTCAAATGTATTAAAAATTTCTATATAGTTTGTTAGTATATAGTAACAATATCCATTTTTTAGCAAATAACGAATAATATCCAGAAGATATTATTAGTTTGAAGTCAAATCTTCTTGGGATCTGGGATATTTAAAAGCATAAAGCAATCTTCGATGAAATATGTTTGGAGAAGTAGGTAACAAAAGGAGTTTGCTATATTGGATTATTGAATACGCCCAGGATTCATTTTTACACTATTCTTAAGATTCAATGCAAATGTGTTGTTCGGATCAACTGTCAGCACCTTATCGAAATATGTAATCGCTTCAGTATTTTTTCCCAAATTATAAAGCGATAGCCCCTTGCTAATGAGGGCATCAATGTTTTGAGGTTCAATTTTTAGTGCCTTGTCGTAATTAGTGATTGCTTCTTCAAATCTATGCAATTGGGAAAGTGCTCGTCCTTTGTTAATTAACGCTTGTACATTATCCGGATCTATCGACAAGGCTTTGTCATAGTACTCGATAGCCTGATCAAACTTTTTTAGACCCTCAAGGGCTATACCCTTGTTAACTATTATACTGGTATCGTTTGGGTCTACTGACAAGGCTTTGTCATAGTACCTGAATAGCCTGATCAGTCTTTCCTAGACTTATCAGGACAGCTGCCTTGTTATTTATCGCATTTTTGTTATTTGGATCTATTGACAAGGCTTTGTCATAATACATCATCTCTTCGTCGAATCTGCCTAGCCCGTCGAGAGATATACCCTTGTTGATCAAAGCAACCACATAATTTGGATCTATTGACAAGGCTTGGTCCAAATAGGAAAGAGCATCATTAAACCTTCCCATACTATTAAGAACTACCGCGTTCTCCGTCAATTTTGTTACGTTTCCTGAGATCTCTCCAAACGCATGTTGATCAAGACCTACAAGAGATAAATTGGTGATTGAAAGTACTTGAGCAAGCATGATGAATATTGCCAGTATCAGAGATGACCGTAAAGTCTTACAATATTTCATTGCAATCCGATGTTCACTAACTAATAATAATGTATCATGATACTTGGACATTAATAAGACCCCAGTCAGAGAATGAGATTATTTTGCTATGCTATATTTAATGGTGAAGATAGTATGAAAAATCACGTGACATTCTTAAGTTCTACACAATGGTTTTGTATGATTCGAGCCATCGGAGTTTTTCTTACCAATGCGTAATCAACAGATGATGTCTTTGCAGTACCTGCGAATTCCGTGCTCCTTACCGAACGAATTCCGGGATCTAAGCTAGTAGAAATGGAAGGTGGAGGACATGGCCTAATGTTCCAATATCCAGAAACATTTAGCAAGAAGGTGCGTGACTTTTTTTCGCCTTGATCTCGCTGGACCAATGTAGATTTAAGATTATTATTACTTTTGCAGTATAGGTTCTTTCGTCATGATATTTTTGATGAATTCCTTAAGCTGAACGACAGTTTGCTCAAAATATGGAATGACGTCCAAAGAGGCTTCTGGCGAAAGTAATGAGCCACTCAATGAATAATTTCTCAAGTCCTCTATCTTCTGATACCAGTTGCCTTGCAGATCTGCGTCTTGTAATTCCTTTGCCAATTCTATTCCTTTACTCTCAGCTGACAATCCGCTAATTACCGTAGGTATTTCTATTCTATCTTTGCGAATGCCGGTTAGTTGAAACTTGTCAATTATTCTAAATAGTAGAGAATCAACCGTCCCGATTATTTGTGAAATCAATGAATCTATTTCTATTTCCGCATTTACGTGTGCATCCTTTGATAAGAGATCCCCGTGTTCCAATTTAATATTTTTTATATTCTTCAAATGTTCTTCACATGCAAACAGTTTGAAGATTATTCTATCTGAATCTAGAAAAGGTAGATCAGGGCTAGTCATCAGCTAAATCTAAAGCACATCTTCTACTTATGGTTGTATTTTTAGAGATTATGAAGTCTCCATAACACCACTAAACAGTTATGGCTCATTAAAAGTATCAAATATAGTCCATGCTTCCTTGATTTTACCATTTTCAAAATGAAAAATTTCAACACCATGCGTCTTTAACTCCTTATGAGTAGGCGCGACGCCCAGAAATTCTTTTTCAAAAGTACCTTTCAATGTCCACCTCATAGCAACTTTGTCTTCCTCAGCAATGTCATCTACAATTGTGACCTGCATATCAGGAAATGCTTCGCGATCGCCGAGTACCCACTTTTTGAGCTCCTCTATACCTCTAACTTCATCTAACCCATGATAAATTACGTTTGGAGTAACAAAGTTTTGTGCCTCGTTTACATTTCCTTGATTAAATAGTTCCTGAACAAACTTGCGAGCTGTAGTCTTGTTTTGTGTAGAAGACATAAAACTATGGGATTACATGTTACCATTAAAGGTTTCTGTTGATTCGTTGAACGTATCGTACTGCCTTGCAAATATTACACAAAAACATGAATCTATAACTTTTTTTAACTTACTTTTAACTATGAATTATCTTATAATGCACTTGCCGGCTAGCCTTTGCCCACCATCAAAATGGATACAAATGATTAGAGTACCCATCTTCTTAAAAGTACAGTTTATAACTTTGATATTAATGCCGCTTTGAGTTTCTGAAATTCTTCTTCCGTTAACACACCTTGCTGTTTAAGATCAGCCAACTTTTTGAGCTTTTGAATTGGATCTTCCTGACCTTGTGGTTGTTGAGGCTGTGACTGATGTGCCTGAGATGCTTTTAGTTGAGCTAACTCCCGTTGATGACTTGCATTTAGTCGTTCTATTTCTAGTTGTTTAGCTTGCTCTGCCGCTTCTGCTTGTTGATTCATCTCTGATTGAGCACGATTCCTTGCTATACCGGCTCCTATTGCTGCTGATGCCCACCTACCCCTCATAATTCTAAAAAGGATCGATGAATTTAATAAACTTACCTAAGCTTCGTGGTATCAATCAGAAAGTATTATCACCGCGCCTACATGAATACAAAATTGGGATATGACATAGGAATTTGAAATCATGGTCAGCAATACCGACGGATTAGTAAAGTTATTAACAACTGTCCTATGGCCATATCACTTTTCTTAACGCATCAGCGTGATGATCTGAGAGTACTTTTAAAAAGGCGAAATTTTCAGGAATTAAGATATTCCTCACCGATGTCTGATACTCGTTTATTAATCTAGAAACAGTACTTGATGAATCAAGTGTATCCGCTATAATTTTCCTGATCCTAGCACGGCTAGAATTTTTTATCTTGTTGTAAGGAACAAACTCAAGCGAGGCCATAACAAAGACATTGGGCATATCCTCTTGAACATCGTCTTCTATATCTTGCCAGTCATCTAGCAGATCAAGTAACGCTTGGTTATAATGAAGAACTAGTGAAACGTTTTCATTGAAGTTTGGGAGCCTGGCAGCTAAGACCCTCGCATAAACAATTGAAGCATCAGATGATTTGAATTGATTAAAATGTCTTATTTCATTATATGAAAAAAAGTGCCCCTCAAGCATACGGCACTTGACAACCTTCTCAAATTTCCAAAATGTCCAGAACTGCTTTAATGAAAAATATATAGAATAATGTAGAAATTCTCTATCATCTGCATTCAGGAGGTATTCATTTATCGATCTACGTACTCTTCTTGCTAGGAGCTTATATCGATTGTTCCCTATTTCGAAAAATCTATCGTAAAGAAGGATATATCGTGTTAGTAACCTTACGATTCTATAAATCCATAATGCTTGGTCTATATCTTTTGTATCAATGTAAGCAGCTACAAAATAACTCGGATCCTGAGCTTTTTCATCCAAAGTCCTATATACTGATGAAAAAAGTAGATCATATTTCATTAATAACTTACTTAAAGAGATCATTCGCTCAATGAATGTCACTCTATCATTTGTAAGGGTTATCTCTTTAGCAGCGATGGAAAGTTTCTCTATAATTACTTCTTTGTTAAAATCTCTGAATTTTGAATTGTTGATTTTTGTCATGCGTAATATTAGAGTAGTTACGTTCTTGAAATTATAAATATTATGAGATATCAGATGCTGCGTGAAGATTATTGTAGATTTGCAAGATCAGATTAGTATCAATTCAAGTGAAAGCCGATAGTCCTGTGATTAATCATCTTTATGGTCGTGCTCAAGTTTTACTAATAACTTATTTCTTCAAGTGAAAATGAGTCCAAGAATCTTGACAAAATATTTTTCAGTATGGTCCAAGGCAGATATTATCAATTCCATCCTCCGAAGATCTCCGAAGATCTGGAGTATCTGAAGGGAGAGGAAGAATTTATAAGACAAAGAAGAAAACACAAGAGTATAAAACTAATTAAATTTACTGCTATTGGATCATTAGCTCTCCTATTTACTCTAGCTTATCTTTTTCAAGTAGAAATACTAAATGAATCACACCAGACGTGGGCAAGTAGTGTAGAATCTGTTAAAGTCTTTAAATCCCCATCAGATGTAGCTATTGACCCTTCTTCAGGTAACGTGTATGTAGCTGACGCAGGCAATAACCGGATACAGAAATTATCTCCCAATGGTACCCACATAACATCGTGGGGTTCTGAGGGCTCTGGGAATGGGCAGTTTAGATTACCGTCTGGTTTAGATACGGATGCGTCAGGTAACGTGTACGTAGCCGAGAGGTACAATAACCGTATACAGGAATTCTCTCCAAATGGTACCTACATCACATCGTGGGGCACACAGGGCTCTGGGAATGGGCAATTCAAGTTTCCCTTAGGTGTGACTATTGACCCTTCTTCGGGTAACGTGTATGTAGCTGACGCAAACAATAACCGTATACAGGAATTCTCTCTAAACGGCACCTACATAAGATCGTGGGGTGCTGAGGGCTCTGGGAATGGGCAATTTAGATTACCGTCTGGTCTAGATACAGATGCATCAGGTAATCTGTATGTAGCTGACATACGCAATGACCGTATACAGCAATTCTCTCCAAATGGTACCTACATAAGATCGTGGGGTGCTGAGGGCTCTGGGAATGGGCAATTCAAAAATCCTGCAGACGTAACTATTGACGCTTCCTCAGGAAACGTATACGTGGCTGATACAGACAACCATCGAATACAGATATTTTCTCCAAGCGGCAATTATCTAGGTTCATGGGGAGAAATTGGGACAGGAAATGGGCGTTTTGTTTCTCCCACCGGTTTAGATACAGATGCTTTAGGTAACGTGTACGTCAGCTGATACTGCCAACCATCGAATACAGATATTTTCTCCAAGCGGCAATTATCTAGGTTCATGGTGAGAACTTATTAAAAGTGGTAAAATTGCCCTAGAACTTCGGATTATATAGAAACTCAGTTTCAGGGTCGTATCTACTAAAGGATTGGAAGCAATTAGTCGTTATCTATCTTAACTATACAGATGCGAATAAATGGCATATTTTTGATCGATTACTTGCGATATTATATTACGCTTGATCTTTGTCATGTTCTCTGCTCTTCTATTTCATTGTCATTTGTGATAATATATTTTCTATCAGAACTTTGTTCCTATCCGCATGAGCTGGAGACTCGATATCAATCCAATCGCGATCGCTTGGTAGAGCATAGGAGAACACTTTGGAGACTCCCTGTGGTATGTGTGCGAGGATATCATAAGACAGATCAAACGCATCACCAAGAGTAGCAGTCTCCTTCTGGGCACGGATGAATTTAAACAGATTAAGACTAAAAAGATAGATTCCAAGAGCCTCTGGCAATTCTAATTTCACAGTCGGTTTTTCAATGAACTCTTTAATTCGAAGGTTTTCTTTAGAATCTAAAACAACTATACCTGTTTCCTCTTTTCTGTGATCTCTTGTAGCGACAATTCCAATAAATTCCCCAAGATCATTTTCCTTGATATTTTTTAAAAGCTCGTATTGACGAATCAACTGATCCATATCAAGTGCGCAGAGATTATCTGCAAACCACGCAACAAAGAAATCATCATTTCCGACAGATGACTCAGCACTCAAAATCGCGCCACCAGTCCCGTTCTTTTTGTCCTCCACAAAAATAATTCTTCTTCCTATATTCTGCTCTTTTCCTTCAAAATAATTTATGATCTGCTGCCCCATCTGGTCGAACTCGCACACGATGATAAAATCCTCTATGATGGGAAAATTAGCAAGATACCTTATGATATGATCTATCACTGGTCTTCCATTTACAGGGATCATAGCTTTGGGAGAGTATTGGGAAAAAGGCATTGCCCTCGTACCACGACCTCCTGCCAATAAGATTACCTTCAATGGTTATCATCTCAAAATGTTTTCTCCCTTACAAATATTCTTACCGGTCTTGACTTAGTCCATCGTGCTGAAAATGTCAAACTCCTGATGTGATGTTGACCGTTAGTAAAAGAAAGTGAAGGTAATAACAAAATTAGTTATCTATAGATTAATTCAATTTGCCTCAAGGAGAGATTTGCAATCATGTCGCATTAAGTATCGAGATAGACTCGAGTTATATTCATGTACAGTATAGACTAGCTAAAAGTACTGGAAAAGGTTGTCTTTAATGCTAGCTCCTTTGATTGGTCAGGCAGCACTTCAGTATCTAACTTCTTACCTTTTCCTACGATTAACTGATTATACGGTTGATCCTTTGAAGGATACCAGTACAAAAGCTGATTTTTTTTATCCCACTTTAGTTCATTACTAGTAGCCCATACTGTAAATTCAGGAGCGTAATGTATGTCATAGGGAATATAGATAACCGTTGGTTCGTCAGATATTACTGGCCCCTTCAGGATAATGGAAGCGTACTTCGAAGTGACATCAAAAAACAAGAGAGATGGTTCTGCTGAGCTTCGCATAGGATAGGGACGTGCAACCACATCTATATTTCGGGGTTTTCTGTTAGGTCCTAGGAGAGAATAATTCTCAAAATTCCAATTGTCTTTACCTTCTTCAGTATTGTACAGATCATAGTTCCATATAGTAGCATTAAGAAGAAACGTTTCAATTTGCTTAAATTGGAGATCCAAATATTCGCGAACCTGTTCTGCTTCCTGGAATGCCCCAAATTCTGTTAGAAAGGGTACGAGTCCACGATCGGTGGCAGCCTGAAGCAACTGGGCAAATATGGTAGGAAATTGCATCTTGTAAGTATAAAGGCTTTCAGGAATCTTCACAAATGAGCTTGCTACAGCCATTGCATCGTAGAAATGAAATGATAGTACTCCGTTACTGCCAAAGCTGGTATTTGAAGAAAGATCATTTGGCAAATATGTGACTAATTTCACTGAATCGATTTTCTTATCAACCATGACCTTTTTTATAAAATCCATATTAAATGAGTCCTTTACTGCAAGTGGAGATGCCCCATAAGACACGGGCCCTCCTTCGCCTACGGTCCAATCTACTCGTGGTTCAATAAATATGAACAGGTCTTTGTCAACTTTTCTTATCTCAGACTTTACATTATTATAAAAGTCCATAAGAAACTTGACCTCAAAATCCTTTTTCGGTAACGTATTAGGATGAGGCTCATTGAATGGTTCAACCCCCAAGATTGCAGGGTGTCCTAGACCGTTATTCAATGACTTGAAGAATTTGACTGTCTGGCCAATGGTTTTCTCTAGATGGGTGCGAACCGGAAAGTTCTCAAGACCTTCCTCTAGATTGGTCAATTTATTCTCCCAAAAAGATTTGAATGTTTGCTTCAGTGACTTGTTGAGCATGTATTTTATCTGCCATTTTTTATCAGGATGCGAAGCTTTTGGTCGTTCATGCTCCTTGTCTATCGCTAGTGCCCAATCTGGAAATCCGTCTCCACTATATGCTTCGTTTGCTATGTCCTGGTGAAAATCCAAAAATACGTAAATGTTTCTTGCGTATAGCTCGTCAATTATTTCTTTCATGTATGAAAGATATTTCCTGCCTTCCGGTAATAGCTCTTCTAGGTTTGGATTTGGACGAGGTTCTATTGCCTTCCATGAAATCAATAGACGCACAATGTTGAATCCCAGATTCTTCATGAGATCCAGTTCTGATTTTACGGATTCAATTTCCTTCTTCAAATCAAGCTGGGATAATTCTTTGACTTCGAGTGGTGCTATTGGAAGATAAGGAGGAAGTTTGCTCCTGGACCCAAAGTTCACTCCTCTGAAAAGTGCATATCTTGAGTGTTCGTCTCTGAACCAATGTCCGCTCTTCCAAATTCCTTTTCTAGCTATTGCAGAAGTCTCTGGCTCCCCAACTATAGAAGGTCTTGTCGAAGAAATTTCGCTATCATGTTTCTGAGAAAGGGCCTTACGCCTTCCCTTTAATCCCGCAATTATTATTTGTATTCCACTCACAGCCAGCGCTACGGCGGTCATTACTAGAAGAAGTGCTAACCCAAATTTCGGGTATGCTAGTATCAGTATAGATAACGATGTTATCACTATGCCTGTCGTAATGGAAGAAAAATCTAATGATTCTCCTTCCTTCTTTTTCAAACCCGAGATTATTCTTATGATACCATTAGCCAGTAAACCAAATCCTAGAAAAAGGATGAGGTATTTTGTGGCAAACTGGGGAAAAAAGAAACCTGATCCAATATAAATAATAAGACCTACGCCCACACCTATGTTGAGCAAACGAGATGATCTTTTAACGCCTTTAGCCCGCAGTCCACTGACTATCCTTTCTGCTCCAAGTATCATTAATCCAATTCCAGCCAAGAACAGCCAAATGTAAGCCCCGGCTGTAGTACGGGCACCATAAAACATAACCACGATGGAAAGTATTATGCAAATACTGCCTACAGCTATCTGAAATGCCCAAAACCATGATGTTTTTGAGCCCTTCTGGTATGTCTTCATATTGATACTTGTCTTGAATGACCCGATATATAGCGATTGTCAATAGTAAAGTGAAGCCTGGATACTCTATAGCCTAGTCAGCTCAACTCGATTGCTTAATGCATAAGGCCGATTTTAATATGAGTCCTTGCACTATTCTAATTAAAAAATTGACGCAATCGTTTCCAAGCCTGTTTTTTTGGCAGTCATAAATTTCTCCCGATCGAGTTTTAATAGATAATGTGTTTGAGGATTTTGCAGAACTCCCGCATTCATCAAAAAAATAATGGTTGTTCAGAAATTATATGATCGTTCAGTGAACATGTCAATGCTTTTTTTCATCGACTAATTTTGATTTCCTTATATAGCGATCTAACAATATGGGATTTAGAATAAGATTGATAACAACTACTGAAATTACCAATGTAATGAACAAGTTCTTAAATTCATATTCCAATGGAAGAGACAGGACCAAAGCTACAGCAATTCCTCCCCTCAATCCCCCAAGAGTTAAAATATTTTGCCATTGAAGCGGTATGCGTACTTTTGCCGTGATACAAAGGAATCACTACTGAGGAGGCGCCTAAAAACATCATTATTCTTACTCCCGGTACGATAAAATTTCGTGTATAGCGATAGATAGTGGCAGCTGATATCAAAAAGCCACACAGGAAAAGTAATGGTACTACTAACTCTACATTGTGAACTGAAATATTGCTCTTTATTAAGATTTAATTACACACCCATAGATTCCATATTAATATTAACGTCTTAATTTCTATTTATTCCTAGTTCTTACAATTCATACAGATAACTAGGCAATTGTGATTAGGACAAATTAGTTTGATATCTTGCTAGGAAAACCTACTACTTATATACGCAAATAACTTATACTAAAAACCTGGGGTAATGATATTTGACTGAAGAACAAAAGGAGCAAATAGATGACGAACAAAAGGAAATAATCAAAGACGCTGTAGTAGAGTGCATTATTAAAAGATATACTCGAGAGGAAACTCTGATCTACATTAAGGATAAACTTGAAGTAGAAGTTATGACACATGATTATAATCGTATCAGAGGCGAGTTGAAAAGGGAGCTGAGGAACGAATCTAAAACACTTACAACGAGATAAATATGCTTACCGTCGTGAATATTTTAAAAGAATAGAAGAAATAAGATTGATCCAAAAGAAATTGTGGAAGCTAATAGATGAAAATCAAGACAAACCTGATCTGCAAAAAAGCTGTTTGTCTGAACTTAACCAATCAACAGTTACGTTAGGTAATTTGTATGAATCAATTCGCAAGCTGGATCAGAAGGATATCTTGGATCAGAAGGATATCTTGGATCAGAAGGATATCTTGGATCAGAAAGATGATGCGCTAGCAGAGGAAAAACCAGAGCAAACTACAGACGCTTCAAGCACTAAAGCGCCTCCATCTCCTGAAATTCAAGTCAGTCCACATAGAATTGCAAAATACACGTCTGACGGGAAGCCTGTTATGACTTGAAATTACAAGTTATGAAGGAAAAAACAAGTAAATAATCAATAGACATTAGTGGGAAAATTTCTACATTACGAAAGATTTAGACCCGTTAACTCTAATGCTGGCTTATCTTGGGTGCTCAGAATCCCACACTTGCAGTATTTTAGTTTCCTGGTCTAGTGTTTCTTCATAACCATCTCTTATTAGCTGTCTAATTGTGGTGCTTGAGAAATCAAAAGTTTTATTTGATATTGTATGTGTGTCGTTCTTGCGTTCTATTCTAATTACCTGATCGACAGAAACCATATTTTCTATGAGATCCGAGTATTCCAAATGCTTTCCAGTGCTAAAATTTCTCGTATCAGCTTGCTGCTCTAGGATGTTATCTACTAACGCCTTTTTAATTTTATTATCTTCGGTTAGCTTAATGAGACTGTTGACAATGTTAACGTAATCGGTAATCAATATTGTCATCCTTTCATCAAACAAAGTCCTATCATGATACGTCAAGTCATTTTTTCTGTCTACAAGTGCGTCATAATCAACAGGTAAAGAATCTTGCTTAATTGGATGTACATTAACTATGAATGCGCGTAGAGGAGGTGCTTTAGATTTTCTAACGTAATGCCAATACCTGCGATGTTCGATTACAGCCTCCCTAAGTGGAGTATTGGCAATAATCCCCCCATCCCAAAAATAGCGAACTTTCTTGGTAGTCACGCTATTTCCATCTTGTTTCTGTTTTTCATTTTCGCTCTTGATCCCATGTCTACCATTGGAATCTTCGACCACTAACTTGGTATATTCGTAATTAACGGGTACTGAACCACTTGCAAGAACAAAGTCAACTTCTATCCCGTTATTATGACTAATTACATGTTCAAATCCTTCGCGGTCATTAGGTCCCCTTGCAAATTCAGGACCATAACGGCCATATTCAGTCTTGCGCGTACCATCCTCCTTTTGGTAACTATCAAATACCACCGCGGCTCCCTCCTGGACGTCGACACTCACTAAAAGTAACCGAGGCTCGTTTTTTTCGTAACTGGTCGCTATAGGAAAATTTGCAAATTTCTCAAGGCTCCTTTTTAACGGTTCGTTGCTATAAAGATACCACGTATTAACAGGATCGAAAAACCTCCTATCTTCCAACGTCTTAGAAAGGCTGAATACTTTGGGTACCCCTTTAAACATGAACTGCTTTGTGCCATAATATCTTCTCGCCGATTCGCTTGACGCCACATCAATATTAAAATAGTGCCAATAATTACGCCAATAATTCCACCATTCATTAACACCTGGAATTATATCCATGAAAGATTCCGTTGCCATATATTCCCAGAATTCAATCAATCGATCCGCTGATCCTTGCCAGCTCTTGTTCTCTTTTACATAACTGACTAGCACAGCTGCATTCATTGCACCTATGGAAGTACCCGCCACAATATGAAACAACGGTTTTCCTTCCCTACCCAGTTTTACGTCTCTTTCAGAAAGCAATTCGTAAGAAGCCTTGTAGACACCAGCCTCATAAGCACCTAGCGATCCGCCACCTTGGAATATTAAGGCTCTTTGAAAATCATTCTTACTATTCAATATTTAGTATTGTGATATGAGGAGCTGTATTATTAGTACTTTTTAAATTATTTTTGGTCCATGGGTTTTCAATGATTTCAATCAATTACGTGTGCGTGTCTTGTCCTTAATTTTATTTTGCAGTGAATGATGTTAAAAAAAATGGATATCTATCCTATTAGATAGATAATATTCACGGTTTCAGAAACTTCTTGCTGGCCTGAAAGAATTGGAGTTGGGGATGCTATAGCTCCGTCCGTAAATGCTTGCTCACGAAACACAGGTACTGGTGGAGATGAACTTGCCTCCCCCACTGTTATTGACCTAACACTTATCACTTTCAATCCTACTGCACTTGCCGCAACATCGGCTTTGGCTTTTGCATTTCCTATTGCGTCTTTAAGCAAAGAATTCTTTAAATCGTCTAATCTATTCTTTGACACGCTAAAGTCGACACTATTCACATTATTGGCTCCTGCTGATACCGCTGCGTCAATCCACTTTGATACACTTTCTATGTTACTACTTTCAATTTGTATAGAATTACTTACCGTGAATCCAATCAATCTTCCCTCGTTGGTGTTAGCAGAGTAATTGTAGTTTGGAGTTACGCTGAATGTGGAAGTGCTTGTTTCATTTTCTTGGACTCCGGCAGCGTTCAAGGCATTCAAGACCTTATTCATCAAATCAGAATTCGCTGTAAGGGCTGCCTGTGCAGTTGTATTTGTCGTTTCAACTCCCAATGAGAGTGTAACTTTATCTGGTTTAATTTGGTTGGTTGCGGATCCTGTGACAAACACTGTATTATTATTTGTCATACCTGTCTGAGCATTTGCATTTGTGAAAATATGTTCGATGCTAGGAGTCAGTGCTGCGACTGCTATAATAAAAACTGCCGAGACGAGTATGGCCAATTCTACTTTGTTCTCAATATGAAAATATTTCATATGGTCCTAGTTTCTTTCTCCATCAAAATAAACTTTTTTGAAATATTTTCATAGGTTTGCAATGAGATCTGAAATATGCAATACTATATATGATTATTGTGAATGCCTGACCTTCAAAAAGGTTGTTTAGCTGAGCTTAACCAGTAGACAGTAACAATAGTCAAAGTATTTAATTAGGTAATGGCAGTAATAGTCATAGCACAATTATTGGAGCCATCAAAGGTTCCAATCGAAATAAGTCTATTAAGGTTGACTCATCGTGGCTGCGCGTTCTGAGTCCCACTTTTGCAATATTTTAGTTCCTTGGTCTTTTGCTTCTTCGTAACCGTCCCTCATCAGATTGTTTACCGTAATGCTTGAAAAATCAAAGGTACTATTTGCTATATTATGCATATCGTTCTTGCGCTCTATTCTAATTACAGAATCGACGGAGACCATATCCTCGATGAGATCCCAGTATTTCCCAGGTTTCCCGGTATTAAAAAATCTCGATAGGGCTTGCCGTTGTAAGATTTCGTCTACTTGAGCCTTACTAATCTTGTTATCTTCGGCCAGTTTGATGAAGCTTTTGATAATTTTAACGTAATCGGTGATCATTATTGCCATTTGTTCATCAAACAAGGTTCTGTCATGATATGTCAAGTCATTTTTTCTGGCTACAAGTCCGTCATAATCAGTAGGTAAAGAATCCTGCTTAATTGGATGTACATTAACTATACTAATGCGTAGGGGAGGAACTTCAGATTTTCTAACGTAATGCCAATACCTGCGATGTTCGATTACGGCTTCCCTAAGTGGAGTATTGGCAATAATCCCCCCATCCCAAAAATAGCGAATTTTCTTATTTTGGGGGCTATTTCCATTTTCATTCTGTTTCACATCTTCGTTTTTATGTCCGTTATTGTAATTTTCGACCTCTAACGTGGTATAATCGTAATTAACAGGTACTGAACCACTTGCAAGAACAAAGTCAACTCCTATTCCGTTATCATACCTAATTACATGTTCAAATCCTTCAGGGTCCTTACGTCCCTTTGCGAATTCAGGACCGTAGCGGCCATATTCAGTTTTGCGTGTTCCATCCGCCTTTTCGTAACTATCAAATACTACCGCGGTTCCCTCCTGGACGTCGATACTAACTAAAAGTAACCGAGGTTCGTTTTCTTCGTAACTGGTTGCTATTGGAAATTTCGCAAATTTCTCAAGGCTCTTTTTTAATGGTTCATTGCTAAAAAGATACCATGTATTAAGAGGATCTAAAAACCTCCCATCTCCCAACGCTTTAGGAGGACTGAACACTTTGGGTACCCCTTCAAACATAAACCGCTTCGTTCCATAATACCTTCTAGCCGATTCACCCGTAGCCATATTATTATTAAAATAGTGCCAATGATTCCACCATTGATTAAAGCCTGGTATTTTATCAATTACAGATTCTGTTGACAAATACTCCCAGAATTCAACCAGTCTTTCCGCAGATCCTACCCAGCTCTTATTTTCCTTTACATAACTTACCAGCACAGCTGCATTCATTGCACCTATGGAAGTGCCCGCTACAACGTGATACAACGGTTTATCTTCCCTACCTATTTTCTTGTCCCTTTCAGAAAGTAATTCGTAAATAGCCTTGTAAGCTCCAGCTTCATAAGCTCCTAGCGACCCACCACCTTGGAATACTAAGGCTCTTTGATAGTCAGTTGTGCTATTCAATATTCAGCATTGAGATAATAAGGGCCATCATATTAGTGGTTGCCTATACTCAAGGGTTTCAATCAATTATGCTAGACATGGTCTCAATTTTGCGAAGCCCACTGAGCACTGCATGAGATTTCAAAGTCTTTTCAAAAAAGATCTTAACCTAAATTTATTATCGAAGCCCTATGATGTCCTAGGACAACAAGCCACGAGTACATTTCGATTATCAACTACTGTTGTTTCATCCTACTATGTGATATTAGCAAGAATAGAACTATCCCAAGGGGAATATACATGAGAGAAGAAATTAAAATATATGGTTCACCGGAAGCGTAGAACATGATTGGATTATTAGTAACGATTCCAATTTGGTAGACAACAATTATCACAAGTACAGGAATCGTGAGCGCCCAAACCATTAGATTGAAATATTTTCCAAAGTTCTGCACTCTAGATGTCATCCTAAGCCCAAGCACTACCAGGGCAATACCTAAAAAGAAAACACTCATGGTGGTAATTGCTCCCTGAATTGATGACTTGGTTAAGGACTCTGCCATTTTCTCAAAGACCTTATTCTGAGTAGATGTTATATTTTGGATAAGCGCTAATTCTGAGGTTTGATTACTTGGCATAGTTTGAATCTCGCTTGGGGTGGCTGTGGTATTTTCTTGTCCATGAGCGTCAGCTCCAAGATGAAGAGTAACAAAGAAGATTCCTGTACATACTAGTACTGTTATTATTACTCTAGATTTTGTACGTTTTTCCATATTCTTTCGAGGCAGATCAAACTTTAGTACTTCTAAATAACGAAATTGTGGTTTTTCTGCTCAAGTAGTATATTATAGCACTGTTGGCGATTAGATGAACTATCATGACTGCTATCAGTCCGTAAGCAAATCCGGCAGAATCGTTTGTTAATGCGCCTCCTACAAAACCCAACCCAACAACATCTATTACTATCGCTAGGAACATCAGTATCAAAGTTAAGACCCACGCGAAATATTTGGTTTTGAATAAACTGTATCCAAGTACGCAAAGCCCCGCACCCACTAAACAGAGGAATGAAGCAATTGATGTGATAGTCCCCTTAGCTATCTGCGTAAGAGTCTCAAATACTGGTGCAAAAGAGCCGGCAACTGTCTTGGCAACTGTCTTGCCAATTATAGAATTGCCTCCAGAAGTTTTGTTGTCGAAAGAATCTTGCATGAAAGAACCGGAAAAATTAGCTGCGCCACCAAATAATATAGACCCTAAAATTATGAACAATATTCCTCCAATAATAATGGCGACTGAAATTATCGTAAGTACATTTAACCATTTTTGCTGCATATTCACTGCTGCATCTATCATCATTTAAATTGTTTTGCAGCGCGTTGCAAGACAATTAGACAAGAGCAGTTATATACTGAACCATAATAGAATGTATAAAATTGCCAGAGCCCGATCATAATGGCGGTGATGACGATTCTATTAGAAAACAGGAAGTCGTTAAGATACCAAAGGTTGCCACAAGAGCCCTTTGGATTATGGGACTTAGTATAATTTTAATCTTGTATGTACATACTTCTCTCAGCTCCTGCACTGACCCAAATGGTGGACTTTTTTCATTCAGATTACGGAACCGTTAGTTGGGTACTTACAGCATATTTGGTTTCTGGTGCCGCGGTGACCATAGTAATAGGTAGGCTGGCCGACATTTATGGAGCCAAGAAAATGATGCTCTTGGTCTTCTTATGTTACATTATTGGTACTGTTTTTGGGGGTTTTGCTCAGGACATTTACGTGCTATTGGTATTCAGGGTTATTCAGGGTGTAGCTGTTGCTCTAGTTCCAATTGCTATTCGAATTGCAAGAGATCTGTTTCCTAAGGAGAAGTTTCCAATGGCTCAGGGTGTTATTTTGGCCATGTATCAAGGCGGTAGCGCAATCGGTCTAGTACTTGGCGCTGCGGTGGTCTATTTCGGAGGATGGCAATGGGTGTTCTACTCAGCAATACCATTTGCTTTGTTGTTCTTCTTCTTATTGTGGAAGTTTATTCCCAAAAGCGCAGTTGCTCCTCGCGTTAGTGAAGACGCAGGTACCAAGGGTATCAAGCATAAAGGACACGGTAGCGTCATTGATATCCCTGGGGTAATAACTTTGACACTGACTGTCAGCACATTTATGTTGGCTATTACTTTTCTTGGTAAGGGAAGCAGTTCTAGTGGACTTTTTTGGCTTTTCCTTGGGATAGGTGTAGCGTCAATAATAGCATTCTTTATGACAGAAAAACGAAGCAAAATACCGCTGATAAGTTTGAAACTTGCCTTTCACAAGATCATTAGGTTAGGGAATATTAGCTATCTGATGCTTGGTGTGATACAGTACATTATCTTTTCAACCATTCCTACTCTCGGTCAGACGGTAGCACCGTACGGACTCGGAATGAATACCCTCCAGGTCGGACTATTACAACTTCCTCAAGCGTTGGTTTTCGTGGCGCTTGGACCTATTGCAGGTATTATGGCAATACGATATGGAAGCTCGAGATTCATCGTCCCAGGCTCAATTATACTTTGTATTGGGATTCTAGGACTATTGGCATTTCATTCAACTGGAGCAGAGGTGGCCGGCATACTCATTCTTTTTGCTGTCGGTGGAGCTTTTGTGACATTATCGGCGAATGTCATCATGTTCTTTACTCCAAGCGAATCCACTGCTGTTGTTGCTGCCTACTTATCAGTACTATGAGGATTATAGGAGGTGCAATAGGACCTGTTATTGCAGGGCTGTTCTTGCAAATTTATACTACAAATGTACAAACCTCTGAGGGAGTGACCTCGGCCGTGCCAAATGCCATGGCGTTTAATGCAATATTTCTAGTTGGCGCTATTATTTCATTGAGCATGGTGGCATTGATGCTAATTATGAAACGACGGGCAATAAAAATGGGAATGCCAGCAACTAAATAATTTAGAAACGGTCAGATTACAGATAGAATACATTAGTCAGTAACGTTTCAAAACGGGAGAAATCCATGGAAGTGCCCCCGACGACCAACTCTGCGTAGAATATACAGACAAGGCCTTGAATTTATTGAACCGTATCTAATGAGAGGGAACCATTTAGAATAGGTCCGTATTTTATAAGTCTTCAAAATGATCTCAGAGACTATTTCTCACTCTAACTCAATAAAGAGTCAAATTCATTACCCATTACCACAAAGCCTCGCCGTATGACAAAAGTCAGTTATGAATGAGCGCAACAAAAGGTATTAAAGAAGAGGCATATTTCTTTTCAGAGCTAAAACAGAATTTATTTCTTCAATAAACTTTCTGACACGAACTGGTCTTGTAACAACCCATTGGAGATTAGGATTTTCTTTGTTTATCTCTTCAGTGCGTAGATTAGTAGACGTGAGATATATTATGGCTAACAACTTGTCGACATCCATTAACTTTTGAGAAAGTTCCAAGCCGTTCAGTTCAGGCATCAAATTATCTACTATTGCTATGTCATAAAATCCAGCTCGAAAATTTTCAAGAGCAGCGATAGAATTGTCATAAACTCTTAACTCAAAACCAAATCTTTCACATGCTTCTGTAAATAAGGTAACTTCATCCTCATATTGGTCAACCAGTAGTATGTTTGTTATTTTTTATACCCTATCATAAAATTAGAAGAACTTGTATATTAATAGTAACTGTGCGGAACAGTCAAACTACTTCGGATGAACAAAGCTGCGTGTAATCTCATAGTAGCCCAATTTTCTGCCCAAAGTGGAAACAATAGCTGATGATAAATATTCTCCAGATGACAGGAACAAGTCTTTCTTATTTAACAACTAACTAAAGATCGTTTGCCTATTACAATGAACAGAGATGATTGTTTGTAACTGAGATCATATATTACCCCCACGAGAAAAACCAGAATCCTTAAAATAGAAATATTATTAGGAGAAGATATCTAATCGTTATGTAATTTGGAAGAACTTTTTGGCTCAACGGAAGAATTCTTCTCAATATTCATCAGTTATCTAACATTAGCAATAGAGATTATGGCAGCCATAATAATTGGCATAACTATTACCATCGCTTTCATTTCAGCCTTGAAAATTTTGAGAAAACCCACTAATGAGCGAACATTGGCTGCTGAAACCGTTAGGCTTGGCTTGGCCAGATCTCTGCTCCTTGTATTAGATTTTGTAGTAGCTAGTGATATTCTCAAAACTATTCTAGTGCCGTCTATAACAGAACTAACGCTACTAGCTTTTATTGTTGCAATTAGGATTGCTTTGAGTTGGTCGCTCTCAAAAGAATTGGACAGACATACTGATCACTTGAAGCAATAGATAATTGAACAGCTTGTGAACTTCTGACACAGTCAGCTGCTTAACAATTATATCGCAGGCTTTGATTGTGATGGTGATCCGCAATAGAGATGATCAGGTTCACAAATTGAATAATTCGGTAATTCCAGAGAAAGAAAGAGCCTTAGTATTGCAGGGAGGAGGATCACTGGGTGCCTATGAGGCAGGAGCGTATGAGGCACTTTATGGATGGCTCTCGAAAAAAGACAAAGAGGAAAGGAAGCAGAAAAGTATAACATTTGATATTATTGCAGGTACTTCAATCGGTGCCATGAATGCTGCAGTTCTCACAAGTTATGTTGTAGAAAACAATACTTATGAGGGCTCTGCCGAGAGACTTGTCGAATTTTGGAAATATTTGTCGAAACAGTCAATGGTAGATACTAATCCGTGGTTTAAGACATGGTGGGATACTCTGCATAGTATCAACAAAGCCTTTGCAACAGGAGAAGCAGCTAGAAGATATTATTCAGCAAAAGAATTTTCCGTATGGGGAGTACCAAATGTCTTTTCTCCTGTGATTCCCATGCTTGATAGCAAATTTCTAGATCTGTACAACAATACATGGTATCGATTTAGTAACGAACCATTGAAACGAAGTCTGGAGAAATTTGTCAGGTTTCCGATAGCAACAAGTCATGAAGATAATCAACCTCGATTACTTTTAGTTTCGGTCGACGTTGCTGATGGTGTGTCAGTTACTTTCGACAGCTATGCCAAATCAGATGGTTCCCGAAAGACCGAATATGGGAAATATATAGAACAAGATGGCAAAGGAATAGGTTTTGAACATGTAGTCAGATACGATGAAGGAATCACCGCCGATCATGTCATGGCAAGTGGATCATATCCTATAAATTTTGATTACGCTTCCCTAGAAGTCGAGAGCCATATCTCCAATCATAGCAAATTGCAACCAAAAGATGAAATAGACAGAGAGACGATTAGGAAAAAAAATGATGATTCTTTACAGAACCTTCATTACCAAAATGAAAAACGCTATTTTTGGGATGGTGGATTGATGACCAATACACCACTCACCCAACTAGTTCTGCTCCACAGATATTATTGGTACAAAGTTAGAGGGATAAAGGATAAGATTCCTACCCTTGGTATATGTGTAATCAATGTACATCCGACAAGACAATCAGATATTCCTACCGACCACGATGGTGTTATAAATAGAAATAATGACATTGCCTTCGCCGATCGCAGTCATAAAGAGGAAGAAGTATTATTGCTAATATCTGACTATGTAGATTTGGTGCGAGACTTGATAAAGATAGCACGAGAGAATGGAGTGAAAGATGAAAATATAAATGAGTTATTGAACAGACAAACGAAATATCATGGACAATTATTGAAGCCGAGGCAATACAAAGAAATTATTGAAGGGCGATTTGATATTGCAGAGATTGTAAGAATCGAAAGAATTAATGATGAAAACACAATCTCAGATAAGACTTTTGATTTCTCTATTGGAACAGTCATGCAACTTCTTGAAAACGGTTACGAGGATACAATGAATATTATCAACGAGTTGACGAGTAAAAATATCACCCAAGAAGGATCATCTTCTGGAAAATAAGTGGGAAGATTATGATTCTTTTTGTAAGGAGAAAAATTAATTGTGATTCCTACTTCTCAGTCTTAAATGATCTGAATCATCAAAAATGTTAGAACAGATGGTAAGTCCTTTGATCAGATGATTCTAGAAGCAAGGAAAATTACTTCCATGGATATTAGCTGTGCTCCGGACCTTAAATGAATACAATAACTGTGAGAAGAAGCATAGTATTATTTTATTTCAATATAACTAAAATTTGTACAAAGGTACAAATATACAAATACAGTTAGGTGTCTGTTAGGTTTGATTGGTTACATCTTTTGGTTTTTCATTGTTTTTGCAGTTACTACTACACTTCATTTCTATTATTCGCCAGAAGATCCAAGGAAAATGACCCTGAAACTACAGAGACAAGCATGACAATGTATCCATCGATGAAATAAACAATGCTCATCTTTACAAGTTTCTAAAATGAGTGCGCTTTTAAGTTTATCACTGCAGAAAGATTTTTAGTCCCAAGTATTACCGCTGCCATATCCATAAAAAGAATATCTGACGTCGAGATGGTAAATAGCATCATAATGTATTCAAGAGAATTTTCATCTTTGTGTTCTCTGCACCTGATTCCAGTTGTACTAATTATGTCTTAATTACACCACAAGTGATTGTTAAAGACTTTGTTTATTGAACTCGGAAATGCATGAAAGATGTCCTTACCATTTTCATGCTCCTGTCTTTCTGATGACGTGACAAGCGGGACACGCCATTTGTATGAACCTAATTACGTGATATCCTTACATTCTGTTTACCCCCAATTTCAAACGCGAACCTTAGGTACTACCATAGCATTCTAGCGTGAATGATTGAGCCCTCTTATCAAACGGATCAGCTCCTCTAACTCTTTACTATCTAGGCTTTCTACGACATCTATCTTGTCTTTTATCATACCTTTTGTATCCTGGATTATGCCAGCGCTTGACTGCTTCAACTTTTTTTCCACCAATTTGGCCGTAATCAACGCCACTACTGTCCAAAGTATGCCAATAGCAGCAAACATGAGGACTCCAGCAATGATCCTACCTAGGAAGGTAACAGGATAATATTCCCCGTAAGCAACTGTTGTTATAGTCTCTACAGCCCACCAAAATGCATCGTACAGATTATGGATACTCGCATCAGGATTTGGGGATTCAGCGATATAAATGCCGAAAGCCCCAAAAACGACTGTTACTATCGCCAACGCAGATAGCAGAATTATTTCGCTGCCTTTTATCATGAATGCAAGATTGTATAGTCTTACTAGCCTGAAGAGGGCAAGGTATCTCACAGTCCCGATTGTTCCGTGAATAATTGAAGTACTGTCTGCAGTCGCATAAACTACAAGCGGTATCATTGCCGGAAACTCATACCAATGGGAAACGATGAATTTGAGTCTTGTATCCGATGATTTCAATCTGTATGCAAAATCTGCAGCCAATATGAGACTGACAATCAAATCAAAACCATACATTGTCCATATCTGTTCGACATTCAGCGGAAACAGATATTCAGAAAAAATGATAATTATAGATGCGATCGTCAGCACTGCAATGGTGGTATTTATTATGGTCTTTCTCCGAATAGCTGAGAATTTCATAACCAGTTACTGAGATCCAGCAGTAAATAATAAAGTTACAATAGCTGATTTGAATTATTTATGTATAATGCAGTTTTTACCTGAGATACTCTAGGAACATGGCTAACATACTTGAGTTGGTACATTGCCCCATCTTGAAGCCGTCCATAGGTTTGTCTAGGATCACAGATTGTTGACGATATTTGAAATCTTCTTTATAACTTCGCTGAGTAAGCGTATTGGCGATAGTAAGTGCTTTTTCACCTTTACTCAATGTATTGACCTGCATCATATGACCGTTGATTTACAAACGCAAAAGGCATTAATCTAATTCCACTCTTTCATAAATAGGTGGCCTTCACTGGCTGAATGCCAATTCTAACGAAATGATGTAGCCTGTGAGACACCTCATGCTGAGATTATAAGTGTTTAGACACAGAGAGGGTACTTTGTTATGGTATTTGTGGTTCGTGATATAGGTAAACTAACAATGGCATTGTTCCTCAGTGATGGAAATAGCAAAGTTCTTATCTAGTTAGATCGGAACGGTACGTACATGAGTAATTCTAAATCCCCGGGCTGGGTTCGAGCTGCCCAAATTGGCCTAGGCGCGTTGGTAATCATATTGTCAATTTCGATTCTGGTTCAACCAGCAATTGCAACGGTTTCTCTTATTGTGATAGCAGCTGTAATTCTACTGATAGTAGGGATAGAGAGAATAATTTATGGAATCTTTATTCGTCATAAATCCCGACTACCGACCATAGGGTTAGGAATACTTGTAATTATACTGGCGTCTATTGCCATCGCATTCCCTGTATGGACTACGGTATTCTTGATATATTTGATAGCATTTGCATTGCTATTTGATGGCATCTCAAGAGTTGCACACGGTGTAGGGGATAAGGAAAGCCAAGGCTGGTCTAGAGGATTTAGCATCGGTGTGGGTATTTTGGAGATAATACTTTCAATAATGATACTCGTATCTCCTGCGATCGGGGCTACTCTCGTAGGCGTTCTCATAGGAATAGCATTGCTAATTGTTGGAATCCAGGTTGTCGTGGCAGGATTTACAGGAAGAAGACCCAATATTATAGGCAGTACAGACATAGCTAAATGACAGAACTGAACAACAAAGAATAACAGGACAAATCTAGTCCCAATTTCATTTTTTTACATACAGGTCATGTCTGACTCAATCACTGGATAGATATACTAAAGATTTGAAAAAATAATAGTGCTAGGGAATTGATTTGAATTTTCTACTACAATGGTTCATGTTAATTTATTAGTGAGATACAGAAAAAGCTACTGAAGGTGAAATTATGACTAACGTTTGCGAAATTTGTGGATGTGAAAACCCTGCAACACGTATGTATGAAAAGGAGGGGGAAGTATTTCGTATGATCTGCGATTTTCATGACAAGCAGGTAAATGAAAAAAAGTTAGACCCAGAGTTCAAATGTTGAGAAAGGGATGATGTTTATTTATTTCGATATATCAGGTCCTTATCAAATCCCTTATAGAAGAGGTTTTCAAAGTCAAGTATGATCCCTAAGCTATCCAAAGGCAGGGTAAAGGAACACAATTCTAAAGCAGTTTTTTAGAGTTCGCTGATTGACTTGCCACAGTGAAGCACACGGTCGTTGTAGACGATCTCGTACAACTTTTCCCCAAGGGGAATAAGACTAGCCTGAGAGAATTATAAGGAATGCCATCAACTAGTAAATCAATAAACTCTGGATCCGCAGAGATAGGACATACTAGATCAATTGAACCTGCTATGCCAAGCAAACTCAATTTTCAGACACGTGTATCAAAATGGTAACAAAAAGTTAGCTGCCATTCCATTATTTAAAATCGTTATTTATTAATTGGACTCAATTCATGACCTCCGACTTAGATTCATTTAGATATAGAAAACAAAGGAGGTAGTAATTATTCAAACAATCATCCATAGAGGCGCTGAATTATTTTTTTTCTTCGATGATTTCTTTGCCTTCACTAATTAGGTGGAAGCGTTTGAGTAATCTTCTATTCAGGCCTACGAGAAGTCCCAAACCAAAGATCATGAAAATGTCAACTACTATTATTGCAAAAGTCACAACTTCACCTTTACTATCAAGTTGCCCAGACACTATATGATATTGAAATGATTGAGATCCAATGTAAGCAAGAGATATTGCAAAACGCAAGACAACTGATACTATGTATACAACGTGGATAAGTAGTCCACCTTTCGAATAAATGGAACCATCGGGTGTTTTCCAGAATGATAGCGAACGGTCAGCGTAATGATATGAAACAAACTGAGCGATAATGAATACCGCGAGATATACAATAAGATATAGTAATGGAATGCCGATGAAGAATGAACTTACTGTAAAAAAACATGCAAGTCCAAGATAGACTATTGTGATTACAAAAATTGGTTTGCGTTTGACTTTCCATCCCCTAAATGTTTTTCTTAATTTGGAAAGTGCAATTACTGCGACAATTATTATTGCAATAAGAACACTAACACTAGTTGGAGAGGACACTTTTAACCAAACAGTAGCTAGAGGGGGTAAATAATCATTTCATGTAAGATCAACCATTCCATAGTATCGTAGCATATACAGATATGACGCCACTTGATTATTTCTGTTACCTCATGACTTGTTACCCAACAAAACCATCTTAATACCACTATCAATTACAATATTGTTTATGAGTTCTTTCCTATTGCGTTCCGTAATTTCCTTTGTTGCCAAGATAGAGTCTACTGCCTTTAATGCGTAATATTCTTTGAAGGCAGCATCTATCTTTAACTTGCTATGATAAATAACTTTACCAAATGCAGTTAGTGAGAAGATCCCATGTTTTCTTTTTACAAGTCCACACTCTATAAGTTGTTGCGTCCTAGAATAGTGTTGTTTCTTACTAAATCCACTCGTGGACTGCAAAGTATGACTGGCAACATTTCCATCATTCGCTATGATGGTTAATATCTTTAAACAATATTTATCTGCCAACACCCTCAATATACTCAGCCTGTCTGCTTTCACGATAATAATTCCATGAAGTTATTAATAATTTTCTATTTATGGTTTGTAGCACGATGTTTAACAAAGCTTAAAAGGAACGATTAGTGTTTCAATTCCCCCATCATACTAGTGCCTTTGCAAGTAAGGGCTAAGGGGTAAGTGGTAATTAGGCCGCACCGCCCAAAAGAAATTTCGAAGACAAAACCGCTAGAAAGAGTCTTTTAGCACTCATTATTATTATTATTTTAGATGTAATTATTTTTCTAACTCATTGACAAAAAAACTCAAATATTACAATTGTTCCCATTATGAATGCTGTTCTCTCTTTCCTTGCCGTCAGATATGTCTAATTGGTATTCAAAATGAATTTGTATTAATCTGTGGATACTAGCCGAATATGACACGACATGAGCTATGTCGGAGAAATGTCATTCATAAGGATAGAACTGAGTAACAAAGTTACCTGATCATTAAAAGTGATTGATGGTTCAGTCATGACATGTCATGGACAAATAAGGGATATTTTGTTGTGGTAGCTGCTGCGCTGGTTTCTTTAATTCTGCTAGCAACAACAACCACTCAATCATATGCACAGAATGAAAAATACAGAGCAAAACTGGATGGCAACAATGAAGTTCCTCCGGTTAACTCAACATCTGAAGGTGTAATAAATTTCAAGACAAAAAGTGGTATGATGACTTGGAAAATGAATGTAACTGGTATAACTGAGGCAACTGGAGCTCATATCCATCAAGGAAAGATTGGAGAAAATGGCGATATTGTAGTAGATCTTCTAAAGGTCAGTAAACATAAAGATAAAGGATCTGGAATGATAATGAGAGGAAATGTGACTGATTCAAGCTTGACAGGACCTATGGCAGGACAAACACTAGCCGATCTTCAGACAGCGATAGCGAATGGCGATACATATGTAAATGTTCATACTGATGACCATCCAGACGGAGAAATAAGAGGACAACTCAAGCTTAAAGGATCTAACGCAACTGATTCAAGCGCGACTGATTCTACCAATAGTACCTCCTAGAAGAAGAGGAAAACGCACTTTTTTTTGTTGGCCCTAAGTAGTTTAAATTACTCACAAACCAAGCTTAATTAGTTGATAATTGTAAAGTGGTCTTTATCTATGCCATCTCTATTTTCGAAAAATCTTCCACCATATTTGAACCAATGATTATCTCGATATCCAAGAAACTAAATCCTCGGCCACCTACTAGCTAAATTGATTTTCTTTTATAAGATTATTCAAAATTCCTATATGCCAAAAAATTCATGAAAGTAAAAATCGGTTTGTTTGAATTAAATAACGGCTTATCCAGATATACTCAAATCTGCCAATAAGGTGATTTTGCTGAATAACATGATTGTTCTAGTTATTTTAGTTTCATTACCTATTCTATCTATTTTTGTCCCGATTAGCAATGCTACCGAAAGCGGTTCTGGTCTTGCAGGCTTCAACATTGCTGCTGTCGGAGATTGGGCCTGTAATGACGATACTAAGAACACTGTCAAAAACATTTTGACAATGAAACCAGAATTGGTTCTTGCACTTGGAGATCTTTCATATCAGAGATCTCCAGACTGCTGGTTTGAAATAATATCACCACTTAATGATGTAACTAGGATAGTGAGGGGAGATCACGACAGCGATGCACGAATGACTCAATATATGCAGCATTTTAAAATGAGCAAGGAATTCTATTCCTTCAATCACAAGAATATACACTTTCTAATTATGTCCACTGAGACACCCTATGAAATGAATTCTGAGCAATATCAATTTGTTAAATCGGATTTGGAAAATGTATCATCGGGATCAGATACACAATGGATAATCGTTGCCTACCATCAACCCGCCTATACCTCTCCAACGGACTGCAATGGCTGTAGTCCGAGAGTAATGCTTAGAGAAGTGTACCATCCATTGTTTGACAAATATGGTGTGGATTTGGTTTTGCAGGCACATGATCACAATTATGAAAGAAGCTATGCAATTTCATTTAATGGACAAGATTCTGAAGAACCTATTATAGCTAACAAGAACGAGAGCAATTATAACTTCAACACTGATAATCCTGATAATCCTCACGGAATCATATTTGCGACTGTTGGGACAGCAGGAGGAGAGCTCAATCTTTTTGAGGGAAAAGCTCCGTATATAGCAAAACAATATCGAGGTTTTGGTTTTTTGAATATTGATCTCGTGAGCGATGGCAATAGTTTAAATGGTACTTTTATAGCCAATAATGGAACTTCGTACCGATGAATTCGCTATAAACAAATAAGGTTTTCACCAATCAACCAAGATAATTATTTCTAGATGAATGACGGTTAGGTATATTTTTTTAATAACAGTAGAGGCGTCTGAAAAAATAATCATCTGTCTATAGAACTACGAAGATAACAACTTACGATAATTTTACTTACCCTTAGTCTCTCAAAGTCCTAATGGTTGTTAAAATCCCACGGGAGTTTTTTTACCAAACCAATCATGACATTTATTAGAATACGTAATCGATAACTAGTAATTTCCATTAAGCAAACCTTTTTCAAAATAAGTATATTACTACGCCTTTCACCAAACTGAATAAGGGGGAACATTTTTCAGGTCCAGATCAAACCCCTTTACTCTGGTTTCCTGTAATTCACCAAAAAAACTTTCAAATCAAAAATAGTCTACAAAATTAGGATTTCCAACTCAATCAGCTAATGAGTGGATTGGGCCCAAGTACATCCAAACATCAGCATTAGAAAAATTCAAATAAATTTTGACTAGAATAGATTTACAGGTTTTCATAATAGCTGATAATAGGTACAAATAGTCATCTACCACACATACCAGCTTTATCTAAATACATTTAACCAAGCAAGATAAAATGATACAAGATTTATATCTCAACATCTCAACATACTCCCTTATAATGATAAAATATGACAGATAATAAATCAAAAGAATCTACTCAATCAAACCCCATCGCACAAGACAGTTCTGAAATTTTTGACGCATATAAGCAAGGTGTCTTAAAGGTTACTGAGGAGTTATCTAAATTTCAACCACAGTATGTACAAATGATTTCAAACCTTCAGGAAGAATACATACAACTGACAAAAGAATTCGTTAACAAAGTATTTGCTGCACAAAGAAATTGGGCAGGAAGCCACGTAACATCCATTAGCACAAGATTTCCGACTTCTACAGATGCACCATATGCAGAACAATTTAGAAGACAATCTAACGAATTCACTGCACAAGCATTGAGTGTATTTGACACATCAAATCAACTAGCAATAAATGCAATAAATGCAGCAAGAGAGAATGTGAAGCTCTATGGAAAGGCTATCGATGCCATCATGGAATTTAATAATAACATGGTCAATGCATGCTCATCATTCTTCACATCAGCACAAAGACAACAATACTTCAGATAATACGGTTTTCCAACCTTTTTTAATTTTTATTATCAGTTCTTGAAGATCTTCACTTAATTCCATTCTGTAGCAAACTAAACTTTGCTATCTAACGGTTTTATATCTCAATTGGAATGTAATTTGGAAGTAAGTTGCTGGTTAAACAGCCTGTTGGCCTCAACCAGCTTTTGATATATTTATAACTATATTGTATACATCTATTTTTGGTGGCGTAGAGAATGACCAGAGAATTAGTACTTATTTGTATTATACTATTTGTTATTCCTATGGGAGTGAAGCTAGTCTATGGACAGAATACTGGAGGACAAGTAAATGCAACTAATCCTCACTTTGAAAATACATTCCAACAGAGATTGGGGAGTAATTACACTGCAAATTTGATAATTATTTATCAAAGTCCTACGATGGTTGTGCTTAAAGGTGATTTAGTTTCAGCTTCTCCTGGCACCTCTTTGTTCAAAACGAACTACAATAATGTGTTCTGGCATGGTATTGAAATATTACGTCAGGAATTGGGATTCACTTTAGATAAACTTGTGGTAAATGGTTTTGGGTCAGTCATAAATCCCGAAAGAATGTATGCTGTGATGGTCAAAAGTGATGTAAAATAGGAGACACCCTGTATAGCCAAACCTTTTCCGGTATACGCCAATATGACTCACACCAGTTTTTTGTTCTATTAAAATTCTTATTCTTTTTCTGATACCATTGTAAGCGTTCTCCATGTGTTAATGTCTACACAGTACACTAGTAACATGTAATTACAAGGGTTTCAATGCTGTACTCGTCTGAAAATCAATGCTCCTGTGTGACTGTTTAAATAGTTACTAATCAAAGTACCGATAAAATTTGCGGTTGTAATAGTTTAACACCCATGACCTGTTTTACGACGAATTCTATGAACTGATATGATATGGCATGACTTTATATGTAGTTCACTAGCGATATTCGTGCTTATTTTGATATAGTCCATTCACAGTCTTTTTTTTAGTCTGTCTCTAAGCCTGCCTTCTGCGGCTCCCAGTCAACCTTAAATCAATAATTTTCACTCTGACTAACTATGAATAAGCGGGTAAGCAGATATTCTAGATAAGACCAATAATGCCATTTACCATTAATTATGGTCAAAACCTTAACGACTGTTTGAAAAAATACAGTCCTATATCTACATGCAGTCTTAAATTTTCAATTTCTAATTTGTTTTAGCCAATTAGCCCTTCCCTGGTAAATTGTGGGCCAGGCTACCCGTTGAATTGCTGGTATTTGATATTCTCCTTTCAAAACTGTCTCATGCGGCATGTACATTCGTAGTGTGAGATTGAAGATATCGGAAGGAGATGGTAGCCAGTTAGATTCTTTGTCTTTACCAGGAACATGGTAACGATAAAGGTCTATCTTGTTGGATTCTAGCTAACATTAATCCCATTGTAAATTTTTTTTGTAAAAATGGTTCAGACAAAAGCATTCAGCCAGATTTTTCGCCTACAGTTTGGAAAGCTTCAATAGTTCCGGATGGAACTACAACTCCAACATCTTTTGCAAATTTGTCGTAGTCTGAAACAAGCTGTTTCAGAATTTCAGGATGTTGATTGGAAAGGTCCATATTCTCACCCACATCAGCGGTGATATTGAAAAGGTGCCATTGACCATCACCAACAGGTTGAAAATTCCTTACTGCCTTCCAGTCACCCATCCAAACAGCAGTATTGTTAAACATTTCTTGGCTAACTGGTTCATCGTCTGAATACACTTGGGCTACCACACCATCTAGTAATGGTTTTAGTGATTTTCCCATAATTGGATGTGCTTCATGACCATTGTATGTCGAACCAGGATGTTTAGCTCCTGCATACTCCATCATAGTTGGCGTCATGTCGTTCACGTGTACAAACGCAGCAATTATTTTTGGAGCTGTCTGGTTGCTTGTACCAGGGGTTTTTATCACAAGTGGAGGCCTTACTCCGCCTTCACCTTGAGTAGTTTTGAAGTATGAGAATGGAGAAACTGCTCCTCCTGCACCCCAAGCTCCATAGTTAACAAGAGAATCAGCGTTCCCTATGTTAGCGTCGGAATTGTTAAATGTATTAAAGAATTTGTTTGCTTCTTCTACTCCAACGGTAGCCAAATCTTTCATTTCAATCGGTTCACTGCTTCCATTATCGGATGTAAATATTATTAGTGTATTATCATACTGGCCAATATCTTTTAGATATTTTATTACTTTACCAATGTTAGTATCCAAGTCCTCGATCATTGCTGCATGTGCAGTAAGTATTTTAGCTCTGTTTGTTTTTTCATCGGGACTCAACGAATCCCATGTTGTTGATGTGGGCAGTCTCTCAGGTAGCTTCATTTCTTTGGGCCAAATTCCTAATTCTTTCTGCTTCTCAAATCTCTGTTCCCTTATCTTATCATAACCGACATCATATACTCCGTCATATTTCTTGATTAATTCCGCAGGTGCTTGAAATGGGCTATGGGCTACTTGATATGCTAGATACATGAATAAGGGCTTACCATCATTCTGATGACTCTTTATTTTATCAAGCATTATATTTGTGTACATTTCATTAGAGTACGTACCATTATCAGGTCTTGGGACTTGTGTGTCATTACTTACGAACGTTGAATGTCCTCCAGCATAATATGGGTCTCCATTAAATTGCTGAGCCCCAGACTCTAGCAGAACGAAGACATCTTCAAACCCTTTGTCATAAGGAGTTGTACCCTTTTTCCATCCATCTCCAGAGAGATGCCATTTTCCCGAGAAAAGTGTATCATAGTCCGCATCTCTCAGCATCTCTGCAATTGTTACTGTTCTATTGTTAATGTAAGTCTCATAACCTGGTTTTCCCACCTGGTTAGGGGCTATGTTTTCATACATAGTTCCAATCCCTGCAATGTGGTTATCAACACCAGTAAGAAATGATACTCTAGCTGGAGAACACACAGGGCTGGTATGATAGTTTGTCAGTACCTTGCCTTCGTTTGCTATAGCATCCAAATTAGGTGTGGATATTTCACTACCAAATGCACCAATATCTGAAAAACCGTAATCATCTCCCATTATGACCAAAATATTTGGACGTTTACCGCCAGTGTCAGTAGTCGGAGTTTGTGCTAGTGCGAATTGGCTTCTCGCGGAGGATAAAAATGAAGGTGTTACAGCCAGACTTAATGTCAGTCCTAAAATTAACAAAAGTGGTAGAAAATGCGGTTTATTCACAGGGTATCAGCGTTAGATGTTAAATATAAAGTCTTCATTCATTCATCACGATAATCAGCTGGATGTGATGAAGAACTGCAATCAGGAATATTTGGACACTGTATACTATGAGTTAAAACAGGCTCTATTATCATATCCATAATGGCCGAGTACATATCCTAATGTTAGACTAGAAATTTTGTCAAAAATGATACACAAACCACTGGCCCATGTTAAAGATAATATTAATTCATTTGACATAACTAATTGTTGACATTCGAGATAAGAACAATAATTCCAAATACCTATTACTTCTCAATCTTAACAACTGTTAAGTAGACACAAATTATTTAGAAACAAACTTGCGTCTTAGCACGAAAGCAACTATCGAGGTTCCAACAAAGGTAGCAGACCAATATAGCCATAAATCTCCAACAGAACCTGATATTAGAGCAGGTGCTAAAGACCTAGCTGGATTCATGGATGCACCAGAAATAAACGAGAAAAAGAAAATGTCTAATCCAACTATTCCTCCAATAGCTATCCCGCTAAAACCTTTCAATCCTTTTGTATATACAACTAATAAAATAACGACCATTAGTAGTGCTGAAGCGGTAACTTCAATACCGAATATAACTAATATAGGAAAATTATAGTTAGGTGCATTTGCACCCAAGTTGGCATGCTGGCCTATTACGTACTTTACAAACACACTTCCAAGTAAAGCACCAATTATTTCTGCTGCAAAATAATTTAGAAGCTGTCTGAATGCGATATGTTTCGTAATAAAGTAACCTATTGTTACGGCAGGATTGAAATGTGCCATCGAAATTTTACCAAATAGGTAAACACCTACAGCGACACCGACAAACGGGGCAAACGCGATGAAAGGAACACCCAATACTCCACCCAGTTTAGCATCTATAACAACTGAGCCTGTAGCAAATACTACTACTATGAAAGTGCCAATAACTTCTGCTATGAACTTTTTCTGATTAGATGTTAATTTCTTGGCTAGCCTTAAGACCTGAGACAAGTTCCTTTACTCTCCGCTCGATTTCATCCCTTATCTCTCTAACTTTGTCAACCGATTTTCCCTTAGGGTCTTCTATGTTCCAATCGATTACATTATTAAGGAAAAGAGTAGGACAGGATTCCTTGTCCATGCAACCCATATTTACTATTTTGGTAGAGTTGCGCATCATATCTTCAGTGATATCTTTTGATTTCTGAGCACTGATATCAATGCCCACCTCTTTCATTGCATTTACCGCCAAGGGATTTAGCTCGGCCACCGGTTTGGTACCAGCACTAATTGCCCTATTTCCTTTTGGAGCATATTTATTGAAGAATCCTTCAGCCATCTGACTTCTGCCAGCATTTTCTACACAAACAAAAAGAATTGTCTTTTCAGGTTCTTTCTTAAATAATTTCATTAGTCTGTTACTGCTCCAATAACCACGCTTGTTATCTTTCTTCCAGTCTTATCATCGTCCATGTAAAGTTGTTCATTCAGAACCTTTACGTCTTGAAATCCTGCCTTCTTTATACTATTAATATAATTTTCTTTTGTCAGTGCTCCATCGATACAACTACACCAATTTTCTGCATTTATTGACTGCCCATGAACTTCTTTACTTGTAACGAGGTCAGAAATGACCATTCTTCCTTTGCCTCCCTTCTTCAAGATGCGATAAATTTCCTTGAAGGTTTTGACTTTATTTGTAGTAAGATTGATAACACAATTGCTTATTGCAACATTGGCTAGGTCATCTTCAATTGGAATTTTGTTTTCTATATCACCTTTTCGGAACTCCACGTTTGAAAAACCATTTTCGCGTGCAGCCTTGCTAGCTTTCTCCAACATATCGTCTGTAAAGTCTATGCCAATGACTTTACCACTATACTTAACCTGTTTGGATGCTAAAAATGCGTCTATTCCAGCTCCTGAACCCAAATCAACTACAGTCTCTCCTTCTTCCAATTTGGCAAAATTAAGAGGGGCACCGCAACCAAGGCCGAGAATAGACGATTGTGGTATTGTTTCTAATATTTTGTCATCATAACCGATTGCAACAGATGATTGCTTAGGTGAAGAATCTGAACTACAACATTCTGGCATACAACAAGAATCGGAATTACCGCCTAATGCAATTTTACCATATCTTTCTTTAATTTTCTCCTTTAGTTCTTGTTTTGGGGACGTATCTGGATCACAACATTCCTCTGAGCAACAATCCGAATTACCACTTGTTTCTTTGACTTTTTTTAACAATACTATTGTTTTCATAGGAAACTATTTAAGTTGTCAAGAGGACTTATTGACACTAGGTGTCAAATTGGAAACTAAGAGACAACAGGTAAACCATTTACGCATTTACAATGATGCATGTAATTTCGAAGGATATAACCCGGCTGACCTGATGTCAGAGACTGCAAGATTAAGAAAATTAATTACCAAGAGGGGGACTTTGGAGATGTTAATCCCTTTATGTTGTACTACGGAACCTGTCAGACATAAACAGTTTAGAGGGCTTTTGAAAGGCTTCAGCAGCAAAACTCTAGCAAGAAGATTGAAAGAATTGGAGAAGGGTGGTATACTGGAGAGGCAGGCGTATAATGAGATACCACCAAGGGTAGAGTATAGACTAACTGCAAAGGGCCAAGAATTGGTAGAATCGGTAATTAATTTATTGCAATGGATGAGAAAATGGTCTAGGTCAAAATCCTAGCTTCTCAAGCTTCCTACATATTAGACTATTATTCGGGTTAAGAGTATAAAATCAAAAACCGGTGGTATGATTATGGTATTGCTTTCTAGTATTGCATAAAGTCATCTGATTTATCGAAACATGAGGCCCATCATTAATGTCAAATTTGATTCACAAACCACTGGCCCCACATCACTAACAATATTATTTCAAATTGAGATCACTAATTATTGACATTGTAAATAATACCGATGATTTAACCCAATTACCAAATGGTTACCTACGACTTAATATAGTGCACTTTTGAAGTGAGTATATGACTATGTTTAAAAACACAAAAGCCTTTTCCAGTTTTTCCGTAGACGATTTAGAAAAAGCCAAAAAATTCTATGGTCAGACCCTAGGACTAGAGATATCAGAAGCCAACGAAGGAATAAGTTTGCATATCGTTGGGGGTAACGAGATATTCATATATCCCAAAGATGACCACAAACCTGCAACTTTTACCATTCTTAATTTTGCCGTTGACGACGTTGAGAAAGCAGTAGACAATCTCACTAACTTAGGAGTACATTTTGAAATTTACAAAGAAGGTGAGCTTAAAACTGATGACAAAGGTATTTTCCATGGTGGTCCCAAAATAGCATGGTTTAAAGATCCTGCTGGAAATTTCCTGTCAGTACTTGAAGAAAAGTGAGTTAAACCTATTTTTACTAGACTTTGACTGCGTAGTATGGAATTGAAACATCGAGTCTAAAACCAGCACCGCATAGACCTTTTTGGTTCTATTTGGGCTTGGCCCACTCAATTGGCTCTCCAACTTTAATTTAGATGATGTATATGCTGGATGTCTTAACATAGCCTCTTTAAGGAAAGTGAACTTAAAGCGGAGCTTAGTTTATCATAACTATCGGCTTCACATTGATTTATTCTGGATGACCGATTCGTGTTACCATATCATGAACCTGGCCTTTATTATATCTTAATTATGGTAACATTTGGTGCAAAATTAGGAGAGATTTGGGAAATTCCTTAAATATCAAGTGGAAAATGACACTGCAATGGCAAGTTCTAAAAGATCACCAGAAAAAATATTAGGAGTAATAGCTTCAATATTCCTCCTATCATTTGCTACAGTAGCAACAACACAGGGACAAAGTCAGCTGGTATTTGCACAAGGTCAAGGCGAAAATTCGATGATGAATATGTCATCCTCTTCGTCTTCGACTCTGCCTCAACCAAATGCAAACGGCACTCTTCTCAAAGTGGAAGCATCAAATGGACTATTTGAACCGGCAGCAGGCCTGAGTAACGTATTTGGTCCAAAGGGATTATTCCCATTCACAGATGTTTTCAAATGCGGAGATGCTCTGACATGCGGTGTATCAGCTGGCAATGATGCAAAATTTACAGGTACCTTTGAGCAAGGAAATCCAAATAAAATGACTGGATACGAAGCAACATATACATCTCCGGTAACATACGGACCACATCAAATCAAGGGACACACATACAAGATAACCTTGACAGATACAGAATGGAATGCTCCTGATGCAGCACTTCCTACTAAAAATGCTGAATTCTCTGAATTGGTAAATAATGTAGGATTCAATCAGATACAACATGGAGCTTCTCATGTAGACAGATCCGATGTTCCACAGTTATCTGACTTGGCATTCCTGTATGGCCATGTAAAAGTGACTGACATCACTAACGGAAACAACACAGATGTTGCAAAAGATATATTCACTCATGTCATGGTGGCACATGTAATGGATGAGAAGGCGTACTACCGCAACATGCGAGATGAAGCGAAGAGTCCAACATTGGTGTTACTGTTTGGAGTTAATATTCCAAATGGAGTCGAATTACCGGGAGTTGGTAAGTTAACTGCAGAAAAGGCACAATCATTTACTCCACTATCAAGCGATCCGTCACTAAAGAATCCACCTCAATTCAGTTATCCAGTAAAAATGGATCCACCGAGGGAAGGAGATGTCAAGGAACCAGCATCGCAATCAGCCATCTGGCCAGTTGCTAATCCGAAACAACCACTTTACTTTACATTCCTGGTATTCCAGAATGTAGATGCCAAGTGGACGAGTGCTGTTGGTCAGTAAGAATATCAGAGTGCGAGCGAGAATCTGTAGGTCGGATTCAAGAATCCCCCTCATCTTTTTTTTATTATTTTGCAATATAACTAAAAAGTTAAAAGCTTTTGAAGTTTTGACATACTTTAATTTTTCAAATTCAAATCCAAGGTTTTAGTAAGAGTTCATTGTTATTCAGATTGGATCTAACATGGTGGATTTATTCTTGGCGCTGGGAAAGGTCCCTTAGCAAATAATGGAAGTTATAGTAATAATTTTCACTTGACCACTTCGACCACACCCATCATGCCACCATCGCCATGGAACATGATGTGGCAGTGATAGACAAACTTGCCAGAAAAATCCTCGAAGGGGATACGTATAACCACTTGTCCATGCCCAGGCAGAACCACTGTGTCCTGTAGACCTCGTGCCCTATATGGTTGACCATTTACTGACATCACCTGGAAATCATTGATATGAATGTGAAAGGGATGTTCGTCGTCGTCGATATTCCTGAGCGTCCACTCCTCCAGATCCCCAAGTCGAACATGCTGGTCAACCCTCCTGGGATCAAACATCTTGTAATCGATCATGTACTGACCCTTTTCATCATCGGATGAGAAGACAAGCGTCCGCCGATGGTCTATGATTTTGCCGTCAAGGTCGTTTGGTGGTATTAGACTTGCTGGGAGGGCTATCGGCATCGCCGTCCCGCCTTCCACACTCACTGTCGCCAAAGTAACCACAGGGCAGACCACACATCCTTCGTGATAAGAGAGTGCTGTGAGAGGATGTGTCCCAACAGATCCGCCAGTAACCAGTACCTCATATCGTTTGCCGGAAGGAAGAAGCAGCCGATTCGAATCCCAAACCTGCCATACTGGCATGCCATCTTCGGCGATAACATGGAAGACATGACCTGGTAAGACGATATTGTAGAACGTTTCGGATCCGATGTTAGCCAGTCGCCAGAGTTGGGTCTCGCCCGGAGCAATAGTCAGACCAGGATTGATCTCGCCATTGATTGTGCGCTGTGTCGGCACGTTTGAATCATTCGAGACCACGAAATCCCTTATGGCAAACGTTCGCTGCTGGATACCGCGTAAAGTTTCTGGGAGCAAATCCAAAAGCCCATCAATAATAATCAGACCTGACAATCCCCCTGATACTTGTTTGTAAGAGAGATGGTGTTGGTGGGAGTGATACCAGAACGTTCCCGGAGGATGATCGGCCGGAATGTCGATCACGTAATTCGCAGTTTCCCCAGGCCCCACCTCGCGAAAGACATTGTCGGCATCGCCCGATGGCGAGACATGTAGCCCGTGGAAGTGCAGATTCGTAGGTTCATCGAGCCTATTGACCAACATCAGCTCGATTCGATCGCCGGGGCTGACGCGCAACGTCGGCCCGACGAGCGATCCATTGTAGACCAAAGTTGTAATTAACTGACCCGCCAAATGACTCTCTTGTTTTGCTGCGGTGATTTTCGCATGCAAGACTCCCCCTTCGCTGTGGAGCTCGACAGGTTCGGAGAAAACCGTCTTCGCGAAGACAAAATGCTGCCCGAGTCCGAGTAGGCCTGTGCAAATGAATGCAAAGACCGTCAACAGCACAAGCATCTCTTTTTCTGCCTTAGTTAGAATCATATCCCGTTTTCTTACCAATTGTAAAAATTCATTGCTTAAATGTATGTTAATGAAAACCAAACCTTCTGCAATAATGGCAGTTATTGCACAGGTCATACTTATCGTGAGCAGTAGAATTCGAAAACTAGACTTTCACTGATTTATTTTATATATATTGAATATTATTTTGAATTAACTAGCAGATTTCAGACCACTAATTATTTAAATATGCAAAATATTACAAAGGTGAAGAATGAACTCTTTTTACCTCACTAGAGAAATCATAACATGCTCACGTACGATTACTGTGGTAGGCTGTATGTTGGCTGCGTTCATTGTAGCAATTAGTGCCAGCACTTCTGTCAGTGCACAAGCTCCTGAAGTATTAATTATTGGTTCGCATGGAAATGGCACCGGTCAATTTAATGATCCTGCAGGTATTGTCATTGATCCTAAAGGCTACCTATTTGTCGTTGATTCTCTAAACAATCGTATTCAGAAATTTACGAGCAATGGCACCTTTGTAAGTCAATGGGGTACTTTTGGGGATGGCCCAGGTAATTTCAATGACCCACTTGGGATAACTCTTGACTATACATCAGGATTTGTATACGTAACTGATACGGGTAACGATCGTATTCAGAAATTTACGAGCAATGGCACATTTGTAAGTCAATGGGGCAACTCTGGCAGTGGTAACGGTCAGCTATCTAGTCCTATAGGAATCGATGAAGACGAGTCTAAACAAAATGTGTATGTAACTGATTTGGGCAATAACCGTGTTCAGAGATATACGAATAACGGATTATTTGTTTCTACTTGGGGTTCTATCGGTTCTGGAGCTGGTCAATTTAACAATCCAGGCAGAATCGCGGTGGATCCTGCTGGGAACTTATTTGTTGTGGATCTGGGTAATGATCGTATTCAAAAATTTGATGCCAATGGTAAATTGATTACTTCGTGGGGCTCTGAAGGGTCGGGACAGGGTCAGTTTAATCGTCCTACAGGAGTGACAGTTCAGTATCCTTCGGGCAATGTATTTGTCGTTGATACAGGCAATAGTCGAATACAAGTATTTGATAACAATGGAAAATTCATCAAGGCAGTAGATGTTGGTAAACAGTTTGACGCGTCCGACAATATTGACCTTGACGTTGATGCAAATGGTAAATTGTACATAACAGATCGAGATGACGACCGAATAGTTGTGCTAATGTCGTAGGACTATTCAGAAGGATAAAGTAAGTAAAGAAAAATGTCTTCGGGCCGCCCGGCCCCCTCTACGCCATACATTGACTCCCTAGGTAATTTGTGATATTTTTATAAACTTTGAAATATTCTTGCACCGTCAAGATAAATAATAAAATTAGTATCACATCTGATAACACTGAATATTGAAGATAGAAAATTGCCCAATGCCAAAAAGAGGATTGTTAAGCCAGAAACAAAAAAATTGAGTGGTGCTCTAGTATGGCACTACTTTATCTGAAATGTTGGAATGTCGCACCAAAAGTCGTTTAGAACATTGCCAAACTGACATTTAATTTCTTTCGAATCACCTATATTGAGCTGTATTCCTTCAGGTTTCTCAATTTTGTCTAAAGCATAGTTTAGTACCGATTTTATCTTCTCATTAACTTGTTCTTGGCTCACAAACGGATTCGCAAGGCCAAGGCCAGTCATATTCGTGCCTGTTTGATTACTTGTATTGTCCATAGTTATGTACCCTATCGTTGGTGATTTATCAAAATCCTCTGTTACAGAAGAAATCAATGCATCCCTAGCCTTAATAAAGTCGGCCTGCGTGCCTGTGATCATGTATGTAGTATCAAAGGTTGAACCTACATAACTTGCTCCATTTGTAACGGTAAAGTCGTTTTGTGATGTTTTTTGGACTTTAACAGAATAATTCGATTGTGCATTTGCTGTTGATGAAGTGACGCTGAACATCGAACCACATAGGACTGCTACAACTCCAACAAGGAGTGTTAACTTTATTTGGTTTTTCATTAAGGTAGGTCGATGCGTCATCTATATAAGATTTCCATTAGCTGGTTCTGTGTATTAATGAATCGATAAAAAAATGAAGATAAAACGAAACAAGACGGTATCACAGCTGATGGAATTATTGCACCCAGTGCTTTTCTTTAGGTTAGAATGGGCCTATCATAATATGTTTTCATTGTAACTAATCGTAAATGAAAAAATCAGTCAAGTCAGGAATTGAAAATTCTGAGATATCAGTTGACATTACCACAGCCAGAATATATGGTATAAACTGGATTCACCAAAATTGCATGTAGAAATTCAAAACTTTACAGTTTCTAACGGTGGAATAATTGGTAGTATGCAAAAGTGTGCACGAACTAGCAGGGACATAAGATTTCCGAACTGTTATTGAGACAAATTATGGGCCCAAGGCCTCTATGACGATAGGGATGTGAAATGATGGATTCAAACCTCACATACATAGGCTGCCAGAGATTGTAAGAGGGTATTCGAGTTTGAACTCTTGTGATTAGAGGACTAAAAATAAATTCGTCTCAGTTCAGTCTTGAATATTGCTGACTAGAATTGTCCGTGGGTTTGACCTATGAACGTCATAACATCTTCTACACAGGACTTTGTCAAACCAGAAACTCAGTGAATCTGTTTTCTTCAAGCATGAATCACAGCGTGTTTTTGGAATCATTTTTCTGCTATTGTTTATCTTTTAATGTTATATAAAATTTATCTAAGCGATCTATATGATTTCATAGAGACGAATTGTGTGAACTGCCATTAACATAAATCTCCGAGGGTTTGACCTATGATCGTTATAACAAATTCTGCATAAGTTCAATTAAAGAAAAACTGTACGCAAGTCCTCATTGAGAGAGTTGAGCAGTTTCATATCCTCTTCCTCAAGCTGAAAGTCAAATACCTCGCTATTCTCTTTGATTCGTTTTTCATGTATAGACTTGGGAATCACGACTAGATCATGCTGTAGGCCCCATCGGATCAAAATTTGAGCCGTAGTCTTGTCATATTTCTGTGCAATGGTTAATACGGTCGCATGATTAAGCTTTTCAGCTCTAGTTAACGGACTATAGGCCTCTAGCTGAATTTGATTATTCTTGCAAAATTGTAATAGCTCTTCTTGATATAGGAACGGATGAAATTCAACTTGGTTTACAGAAGGAACGGTATCAAAGTTTTGTAGTATTTCCTGCAATATCAAGAATCTCATAATTGCTTACCCCAATAGCTCTCGCTTTTCCATCTTTTAGTAATTGAATCATAGCCTTCCAGGTATCTTTGCTTTTTGCTTGAACAGGCCAGTGGATCAAGTAGAGATCAACATACGATAGTCCTAAGCGTCGCAAACTTCTTTCACATGCCGTTAGAGTAGAAGTATATCCTTGATCGGTATCCCATACCTTTGTAGTAATGAAAATCTCTTCTCTTCTTATCCCACTTTCTCGAACTGCCCTACCTACATCCGCCTCGTTACCATATAACCAAGCAGTATCAATATGTCTATAACCGATCTTCAATGCATACCTAACTGCACGCAATGTTGTTTCTCCAATTGCTGTTTGGTAAACCCCCAGGCCTAGGCGTGGAATCTCTACATTATTATTTAGAATTGCATGTGATTGCAAGGTCAATTGCATTATGAAAGACGGTCCTCAATACTGCACTTAATTCTATCGGATAATTCACATTTAATCAGAGTGGGCTGCAAGTTATTGAGCACAAATTTTGGGCACGAAGGCTTCCACAATGCCATCGGTCTTAAAAGAGGATGCTAGTCTTCGCATGCTAACTCATAATGGCTTTTCGTCCTGCATCTATCTGTAATATTTAGTTCCCGTTGTCTTCTCATAAAAAAGCTCGCCGTCGGCATTTGTGTTAATTTTGACTTTGCCTCAATCAATGAACTCACGGAATATACAGAATGAGAGCTAGATAATCATATGAGGGAGTCCTGATATTTCGAATTTCTAGTCACAGTAGACAGACTTGTAGGATCTCCTACCAAATAGCAATATATTTTTTGGTCAAAATGCAGCTAATGAGAAATTTAATTACAAATAATATACTATCATATTCAAAATTTGCTTAATATTTCACTAAATGGCCAAAAACAGTTAAGGAAATGAGTGAGATATCTATTATAAATAGACTCTAGAAGTTTTTTCATGCATATTGAGAGAGTATTTGGTTTAGTTCTAACCATTGGTATCGCATCAGTCCTAGGAATTCCCAGCTTGAACTACAACAACTCAGCATTGGCTGAAGAGAAATTTGATGAATGGGATTCCACGGGTCACGGCGATAGCAATCCAACAGAAAAAAATTGCGAGACGCATAATACATTACGTGATTTCGCTAAGGCAGTTGACCATATGAAATGTGATGATGACAACATTGACTGGAGTGATTTTAAAGCCTCCCCTGTTTACGTTAATGCAAATGATGAACAACAGGACTGTCTAAGGGCTGCAGAAGACTTGGGTGGTTCACTGACCGATTACGAGGTCATGGATTGCTATATTGAGCCTGAAGAGATGCTGGAAAAAAGCGGGTAATGATTAGTTCCTAAGTTAAGAAACTCAAGTAAATTCATGTGTGTGGTTAGTAGCCATAAGCGCCAGGGGTCGTTGCATACCCCTTACAATTTATTTGTCTGCAAATTTTATTGACACAAAATTTCGAGCAGATTGCTGTATTTTGAAATCAAGATTTATTTCCATTCCCATATTTTCTCTATTGTATTCGCCTTGGATGAGATAAGATGAACATGCCGGTATGATGGAAATGTTTAACTTGTATAACAAGGGTAATATTTTTCAATAAAGATTGTAAGTTTCTGACGAAAACCCTAACGGGATATTACGTGTAAATAGATAAAACATATTTATCTTATTTTGGCTACTTTATACCGTGACATCTAGGGAAGAAAATTTACAGTCCGTGGGAGGCGAAAGTAACAAATACGCACCAGGAATGAATGACAAAAACTCTAGTCGTGATCTAGATTTTGAAGATAGCGAACCTGTCATTTGTAGCAAATGCAATGTTACATTCGAGACGGACTCCAATACATCCAACACTACGACCAGAATCATAATCAAAATCATAACCTACGATAATTCGGACAGACAAACTCTCTCTTATCTATATAGGAATCTTCAATGGATTAATTGATCTCTCCCTAGATAGATTACTTAAAGGATTTCTAGCTGCTGTAACTTCCTGAACTTTTCGTCCATTAGAAAGATGCTTAACCCATTGATGTTTTATTTTCAACTCGCAGCCGGGACACCTGTAAGTGTCGCTTTGAATCGATGTACCTGAATTTGTGTAACTTAACTTATTATTATCTAAAATGAAGTTATACTTGGAGCATCGAGGACATATTTTTCCAGAAAAAGATTGTGATTGTGACATTTAGACTTTATCTTGGTTTTATTACAAACAAGTATAATAATAGTTTGTGACATTAGACTTGATCTTGGTTTTATTACAAACAAGTATAATAATAATAGTTATACCATGGCAGGTAACGTGTTATTTTTATAAAAATGAGATTTGGAGATATCACTAGAGCTTTGCTGCTTCTAGAATTAGTCTCGCGACATATTGGTCAATTTGTAAGATCGAAGCTAACTCGCCAGTAGTGTATGAAAGAATTTGCTGTCGATCGATGAAACCACACTTTATTAGCGCTTCCTTTAGCCCGTCTGAAACAGACAACTCAGCAATATCATTCGCGCTAACCTCATACCTGCTAGATACGAAGGTCATAGTGAAAATTATCTAGACAATATACTATATATGGATTGCATTCGCCTCAATAATTATTATTTGCATCTTTTATTACTTATTCAGCACATAGTTAACATGTATCAATCCAAATGAATTGGAATATAATTATCTCCAACAGAACCCCCGTTCGAACCAGGGATAGCGCGAGGTTCGGGTATGTTGCAGGCGAATACAAAGATAGTTTTGTGGTGATAGAAGGAAGAACGGTGTCTCATGGATATGTAATTCCAAAAGACAAAGTTGATTATTATGATGGCAGAGAATTATCCTTAAAGATGCGACATGATGAGATAGGCAGAGATTATGAGCTTTAATAAGATTTAGTACTCTTGTAATTGTACATTTTGTCAACAAGATCGGTCACGTTAAAAATTAATTATATCAGAATATGACATATTTTTATCTAATAATTCATAACTTTATCGACATATTTCATTATTCTAAATAAATGCAAGGGAACTAACGATTCTTTTTGGGGTATAGCTTATTTATAGTATATGTCACCTAGTTAACTAATGATCGGTGCGAGCTACGTTCCTATTAAGGCGATATCACGCACATTCCAAGGACGCATTTATTTAAGGAGTATTCTAAACAAAAACAGATATGGAGAATTGCAATGAATGTTACCACTTCTGAAGAGCCTCATGAAATCGAAGCCAAGACCTGTGGTTGCAAAGAGAGAAACAGAAAGGTAACATATTCATTTATTGATGTATATCACGGTCTTTGTAAGGACAAAAAAGACATTGTATTGTCAGAAATACAAGCATGCGAAAGATTGATGAATGATACTAGGGATGAAATTGACAAAAGCGTGATAGAAACGGAAATTGCTGAACTGAAACTGACACTAGATTTACTACCTTAAAAAAGTCGTTATCAATCTATTTTATTCGAGACTAAGAACAACCGCATTCATAACAAGGGGATATTTTGTTCTAACGCCAGTATTGATATTACTTCCTCAAAGAGATTTTTGATGGTAATAGGTTTTCTGATAATCCAAATATGATTTGATGTTGCTGCGTTCATTTCTTTATTACCCTCATTAGTAGGCGTTAGAAATATCAAATTTATGGCCTTATCAACACGTGCTAAATTCTTTGACAAATCTTTGCCATTCATTGCGTCTGTCATTACATTGACTATCGCCACGTCATATATTCCAGGAAGAAATTCTTCTAATGCTTTAAGAGGACTGAAATATCCTTTCACACTCAGGCCATACCTTTCTAGCCCTTCCTGATAAATCGTAAGATGATCTATGTTGTCATCCACCAGCAAAACGTTAGATATGTCACTAATCCCTCCTGAACGGCAAATTCAATTATTTAATATATGGTATTACCTCTCGAATATTCACATTGCGCTTCACATGATTTAGCTTTTGAAAGATTTCGGCACATACATAACTATCAAAGACATAATTTGTTCCATTTTCCTTTCTTAAGAAAACACAAGCATCATCTTCGTTAATTTTCCTATTACAGGAAGCGCATGTCATATTATCTCTCATGTGGGCCTATCAACAATATATTATATAAGAACACGTACCATAATTAGTCCTAATTACTTTACAATTTACCCATCATTATATAAACTGGTAACAAAAAGTAACCATTTCATAAATAAAAGCTCCCAAATGATTCTATACCACAAATGGTAATATTATGAACTTCTTTAAACAAGCATAACAAAGATATGATTTTCTAAAACGAGGCTTGGAGGAACAAAAATATCTCTCATCAAACAGGATTTATTTTAATTGATGCTGTGACAAAAACGTGTGATCTTTTGATTATCTTGTACAGGTAACAGAAATATTTAGAAACTCTGAAGATTACAATTAATTTAGAATAAAAAGTTTTAATACTATTTTACCATATTAGGAGTTACGTAAGTACGAATCCGTCAGCAATTGAAGGTAGACATGACATGAATGTGATTGGAAGAATAACGCAACATATCCTCAACAATCTACGATGGGCTGGCTTGAGGTAATATGACAGATGAGATGAACCCAATAGCCAGTCTATTATACACTTCATTTTTTGAATTGAAAGTCCACTCTTTAGTTACACGAACTCAAAGTGAACCAAAATAATCAAACAAGTGTCCAATATATAAACAATAACCGTACATACAGATACAGCAAGATGTGATTGCATGTGCACGTCCGCTGTTCTATCTACACACTTTATGTCCGCGTTACCATAGTAGGACTTTACGACCAGGAATATGGATACTACAAGTTGCGATAGAATGATTATTTACAATATGAGAACTATCATGGAAAATAATAAAGTGCCTATGAATTGCTATTAACACAATTTTGGCCCAAGGTAATGATATTTAATTACAAAAGGAATCCACCCTCGAAATTCTAATTACCTAATAAGTACGAAGACTGCCCATTTTGTGCGCATCTTTCAAAAATCGTATTAGGTAAGTATTTGAAAAATGATTTTTATATCGTAAGTACTTGATTAAACAAGAAATTACTTGACAGCTCTTGATTCAAAACAATACAAGGAAGCACAACGTCAGGGTTATGATAGTGTAGCTGCTGCTTGGCAAAAGTGGTGGAAGACGATCGGAAGAGGTACTGAAAAAGTCAGTAAACGGATGGTAGAACTTGCAGAGATAAAACCAGGTTCCAAAGTTTTGGACATTGCAACAGGTATAGGAGAACCAGCTCTTACAGCTGCGAACCAGGTAGGTAAGAGTGGCCACATACTAGCCACAGATATTTCACCACAGATGTTATCTTTCGCAAAACAAAGAGCTATATCTTTAGGTCTACAAGATGTGATTGAATTTAAAGAGGGTGATGCAGAAACAATTGACTTACCACCCTCAACATTTGATGCAGCAGTATGCAGATGGGGATTGATGTTCATGCCAGATCCTAAAGCAGCTTTATCTAATATTTACGAGTCATTAGTAAATGGTGGTCATTTTGCAGCTGCTGTTTGGGCTTCACCAGACAAAGTTCCTTTCATTTTCGTACCTATGAACACTGTACTGAAAGAAACAAACAGTCCGCCACCTCCCCCGGAAACACCTGGACCATTTAGCATGTCGGACCAAAATAGCCTTAAGAATTTCTTTGTATCATCAGGATTCATAGATCCTGCTATCGAAAGGATGAATGTGGTTTTTGAATTTGATTCATCTGATGAGTTTACAATCTTTACAAGAGAGCATGCTGGTCCTGTACTTCAAAAAATGCTAGCAGGTGAGACAAATGAAAGAAGAGGGGAAATATTTAAAGCAATCAGTAAAGCAGCAGAAAAATATACTGACAGGACCACAGGGAATGTCAGGTTTGAAAATGAAGCTATACTTATTGTTGGTAGAAAATGAAAGGCTATATCCGAACTGGCCAAAGTCCTAATAAGCCTGCTGACACTTATGACTTAGACCAGCAACACTGCTAGTACGATACCAATAAACAATATCAAGCGCATTGTCAGCTCGGGCCTTGTAGAGTAAATAGTCAGGAGAATTGAATTTAATGCCAATTGGTTAGCTAAAGTCCTACCAAGAATGAGAATACTTTTACTTCAATTCCACCAGCTCTCGTTATTTCTAAAAGTTCGGCCGAAGGATCGCCATAACCTATAACCGAGTAGGCAGTGCCGAATTCTTTAAAAATGCCGGGTTTGTCGCTTGTTTAACGATTGTCCGCTAACTTTATCGTTAAAAATAAAAGTACCACTAACAGAGGCCGGCACCGAGAGCAGCACCCATTCCTCCGCCCAGCGACAATCCTACGAGTGCGCAACCTGTAACAAGTAAAACACCCGAAGGAATGTGAATTTTTACATCATTGAGTGTAAGTACCGGTAGACCATTTGGACCTATAGAAGGTTGAAGTTTACTTATGCTGTTGTTCAACAAACCAGTGATAATAACCATATTCAGATTTGAATTGCTGCTAATTGCTTCTCCAAGAGCGCTTGAAATTTCTTTCTTTAGCGAGGGTCCATTTGCAACTGTCGCATTCTGACCTATGCCTTTTAGAATATGTAATATGGTTTGTTTTTCTTTTTCATTAAACAAATCTTTAATCACCAAATCATTAAGTATGAGTTCATTCATTTTGGTAAGGTTTCCATTGGACTCTAATTGGACTAGTTGTATGTATGCCCTAATCTTATCGCTGAGCTGACCCAATTGTACTGCTTGTGACGTGCTCATATCATTTGACATTTTTGAAATTTCATTCAGCAGATTGGTGCCAGTTGACGACATGGTGTTAGTCTTATTTCCAGGTTGTATTCCATAAGTCGAAAGAGATCCTGAAACAAAGATTATGCCAAGTAATACTGCCAGAATCCCAACTAAATTGACCATCCTTACACTGATGTCCATCGAATTATTAAATATCTCGGTTTATTGCCATGAAATCGACATCGTATAAATTATGGCTTTTATTCGCCTATCTGGGTATTCAATTACCTTACGTATTTCTTCCACCGTCGGTGCTCTATCTTCTGCATACCTCTCAAAACGTTGTCACAATAAATGAAAAACCATCATGGCTTGAATATAAGACCGGGTTAGTATTTATGTCAAACAAGCATCAGTTTGAGTGGTTCGTTTTTCTTGCCTAGTAACACTTTCGACAATCCTTCCATAAACTCATTCAAAACTATCATCCACCAAAATAGAAACGTCCGGCGGCATGATATATCGCCCATATATGCCGAAATATTAAAGTAACCTTACTATTAGAAAATCATAATAAAATGTTTAATTGAATAAGAAATGTCAATTTAGTAAACTTACCACATTTTCGAAATTTATTCTTCAATATTCAAAGGAGGAATTCGGCGTTAATGATAAATTAAGTAGGAATTTATAGATCAATACCGCTAAAAAGATCATGAGTACAAGTGTAAAACCAATTCCCGAAGGGCATCATACTATTACACCACATTTGGTTGTAAAAAATGGAGCACAAGCAATTGAATTTTATAAAAAAGCATTTGGTGCTGAAGAACGTTTCCGTATGAACACACCCGATGGCAAGAGTATTGCACATGCACAACTCAAGATGGGTGATTCTCTGTTTATGTTAGCTGAGGAATTTCCACAGATGAATAGTCTTTCCCCAGAATCTATTGGCGGTAGCCCAGTAAGTATGTACGTGTATGTTGAGGACGTCGATGCCTTCTTTAATCAGGCAGTGTCTGCAGGTGCTACAGTGTTAAATCCAGTAATGGATATGTTCTACGGGGATCGTTGGGGTTACATAAAAGATCCATTTGGGCATCTTTGGTCTATAGCAACCCACAAGAAGGATCTCAGCTCCTGATGAACTCAAGAAAGCTTCAGAAAAGGCCTTCGCTGAGATGTCAGCGAAAACCAAAGAGTAAAAAAAAGACTCTACAAATTATCGAGATTGGATAAAGTCAAAAATCCAAGTACAAGAATAAAAAATAAAGTTTTAACCTCTTCTCGTACAGGTACTTTGCTAGTTGATCCAAGAGCATTGGTAAACCCGCCTCTGCATCTTCGAACCGTATCATTCCCTTCTCTTTACCTGTAAAGCCTGATTGAATAACTTCCACCTTTGTCTTATTAGGATCAATCTCTTCGATATTCCAAGTCTCAGTATATTCAGGATTGGTTTCAGGATCTTCTGGTAGCGTCACGTTCCGACTTGTAAATGATATTGTTTTGTTCGGAATTAGTTCCTTGATCTTTCCTTCAAAGAAATAATCTTTATCTAGTACTTTAGTTTCATTGTTCACTTGCCATCGAGTACCCTTATGGCAAACTATCGAGATTTTTCCACCTATTCTTGGTTCTGGAATAGAAAGATCGGGTAACCATTGAGTTAATTCTTCCGGTTCGATTATTGCCTTGAAAACTACCTCCGGTGAAGCATCGATAACTATTGATTTCCTCACCTCAGTTTGAGGTTCTTCTCCTTTATCATTTATTGACATCACATATTCCAATAGGTTGACATATTTAAATATTTATATAGTTCTATAACTATCAAGGTATAGATAACGTATATGGGTTCTCCTTGGAAAGCACTTTCAGATGACAATAGGAGACGCATTATGTTACTGCTCAAGAAGAGGGAAATCATCACACCTACTGAAATAGCAAAATACTTTAATTTTACAATGTCAGGAGTATCAATTAATCTTCGCATTTTGAAGGAGGCTGATTTAATAACAGAAAAAAGGGAAGGGAAAAACAAACTGTATTCATTGAACCGAAAGACCACCGCAGAGCTTGCACGATTCTTCGACGACATGTATGATTATAAGTTGAATTCGTTAAAGGAATATATTGAAAACAAGGAAGGAAAAAAGTAATAAATGATTATTGATTTACAATGTAAAGAAATATTCCTAATTTTTCATGGAGCATAGTTATGATCAGCTTGAGGAATAAGATATTATTATTTTACGCGGCCGCTGCGTCCACGTTTGTAGCTGGTGTATTACATCTTGCAATTGTTCCAATGTTTCCACAAATGCCTCTAGACATTACAATATTCTTTATAGTATCAGGTCTAGCTCAATTGTTCTGGGTTATACCTGTCATAAAGGAATGGGGTAAGATTTGGTATTATGTTGGGATCGGTGGAACAGTTGTCTTGATTATTATGTACATAGTAGCAGTACCAGGAGGCGGGCATCCAGTAGCTGTATTCGATGCAACAATAGAATTCTTTCAGATAGTTTTCGTCATACTATGCAGTATTATAATTGTGAAGTACAGAGTGCAAACTAATGAAAAGGTGGTTAGATGAAAATTGATTTCATTCCGGATTGATCTTCAGGAACATTGAAAAATGCAAGTACGGCGTCCCCAACGTATTTTAATATGTATCCACCAAATTCTTTGATTACGAGAGACATTTCCTTTCTCCTTATTGCAGCAGCAAATTACTAAAATAGGATAGAACTCAGCTCCCAGTGCTGATATTAAGCAGTATGGATTAGCTTTGCATTGATAAATAAATGGTTGGAAAAACTAACAGTCGCCTTGAAGACTCATATCGTTTTTGGAGGAAGCATTCTTACCTGAATTACAAGTATCCATATGTGATTCTACTATTTTTTCTAAGACATCGATGCTAGAAGTGTTCAAGTCTTCATGTACTGTAATGTTATGGGTTTCGATATAATCTATTAATCCAGCTCTATAACTAGCCAGTCTGGAATCTAAGGAGTTCTCTTGCGCCAGTTGGCTTTCTAGTTCTTCTAGACTAGTGGCTGATAGACCATAGGCCAAATTACCTGAGTGTAATACTGAGAGAAAGAGAAATGCCATAACCACAAGTCCAGTTTTCTTGTTCAATCGAACTTCCACATTATGCTTACGTAGATCTAACTTTGCCCCCGTATCCAACCGAATCATAACTTCTCCATTTTTGTCCACGTTGGCTTTTAGTGCATCGTAGTTTGCCATAAAGTTATCCATTCACACCTAGCTATTATATATGATGATATATCTGAAAGTTTGAGTTTAACTATTTATTCTTTATAAAAAATCTATAGGAATATTTTGAGCAGGTTTATCTCATTGATTTGATATCAAGCCCAACGAACGCGTGACGGATACCTGAAAGGCCTAAAGTAACAGCGACGAAAGTATCAAGAATTGTCTAATTCATAATTTGTAGTAGAATTGAAGTATTGTTCCTATTTTGAGATTTCTTCATACCTTGTATATACTTCAACTTGATTCAATTGGTGAATTAAATGGTAAGAAAAGGCAATTTGAGCTTAATGTTAATGCTTTTTGGAACCCTCTTGGCAGGCGGGCTCTTGAATTGGACTTTTGAACATGCATACGGAGATACGAAACTAAAATTCGCTATTTCTGAGTGCCCAATACTGAGTAACGGTGTTGACGAAGAGAGCGGACAATGTCCAGACTTAAAGACTATCCAGAATGAGGGTAAACGTATTGGGAATGAACAAAGCGGTACTAGTTCACCCGGTAATCATATTATGGATGAACAAAGCGATACTAGACCGCCTATAACATCAGCAATGGTGAATCCATTTGGACCATAAACAAAGGAGGGAATTGTGAAAATGACAAAGCTATTTTATCTGTCGGTCTCTGTTTCTATTGTTCTTGTAATGTCCATACTGATTGGCGGACAAGCGTCTGTCTATGCTGCTGAGCAATTCACACTTGATACCAAGACAACTATCAAGAAGGTGAAGGACCCAATCCAATACAAACTTATATCTTCAGCTAATGGCTTAACAAGGACAACAATAACCGGTCCGATTGTTAATGCAAGTAGTGGAACGATAGATATCCCATTAACATTCAGTACAGTTAATGATGGTATTGTCACAGCCGGTTACCATGACGAGTATTTTGCATGCGGATACGTGATTAACCAAAAAGGTATAGCTACAAAATACAAATGTAATGAAGGTGACTTGGTAGATGCAAATGGACATAATCCGGTGGCCTTGGAGGGCTTTAGAGCTATGGCTAAAGACAGTGGATCTGGAGCAACCTCCGTGAAGATTAAGATTAAGGTACCTCTCAAAGATAGACCCGATGTAGATACACTTAAGGTGGTAGCAAGTGTAAGAGGAGAGTTCAAATCAAAAGTGATAAATGCAGAAAATGCAAATGGCAAGACTGTTAGTCATACATTTACCTTTGACAGAAATACAGGTATTGGACCAATACAAGTTGGCGATCTTTACCTTGCATGTGTGGCAGGAGATGAATTAAATCCTCCGGAAGGGAATGAATGTGAATTTCACAAAGTAAAGACGCTTACGGGTACTAATACATTAAAGGCTAGATAGTATTGGGACATAGTAAAAGTGAGGCGAAAAAATGTCAGATGAATTAAGAGCGTAGAATACATGGTTATAACGCATTAATTTGCAACCAAATGACAAATAAGCGGAAGACGTGACCAGCTTTGACTCCATTAATTTGGCTCAGAGCGTCTTTAAACAGATAAGCTAGGTCAACTTCGTCATCAATTACAGAGAGAAATACTGGTGATTGACTGCCTACCAATTTTGTGAACGTTTAGATTCAATGTAGAGATATTATTTTTTTGTCATATTTTTCTTAACTTTGGCTCAAATTAGCATAAATGTGATATACTAATTAAATCAGTGGTAAAATGTTATATTAATTACCATTATATCTCTCAAAATGTACCTTTTCGATTAGTATGGGTGTTCAACCGATACTAGCATCTAACGCAATCACGCGACCACGTTGGATCTTCTTTTTCAATGTCCATCCAATTTAGGAATATACGTTTTATTTGTGGTATAAAACGATCTCACTTATTTGATCCGAACTCAGTTTGATTGACTTCATCATTTCACACCAGCTTCGACTTCTATATCGTTCATTGCGTTTCTCCATAATTGCATCCACCATTTCTTGTCTTTTGGTTTACCGTACAATGTCCTGTCGAATCCAAAGATCCCAAGAAATAATCAAAGGTCAGAAACGCTAAGAAATTACGAACGCAATGTTCTTGATTTGTAATTCATTTCATTATGTTATCTGCAGTAGTCATGTTTTCAGTCATTATGTTATCTGCAGTAGTCATGTTTTCAGTCATTATGTTGTCTGCAGTAGTCATGTTTTCAGTCATTATGTTGTCTGCAGTAGTCATGTTTTCAGTCATTATGTTATCTGCAGTAGTCATGTTTTCAGTCATTATGTTATCTGCAGTAGTCATGTTTTCAGCCATTGTACTAGGGGGTATCGATAATAGAGATGAGGCATAAATAACTGTAAGGACTGTAGCTACTATAAAGGTGAACTTTGATCGATTTGTGCTATAACACATGCTGTTATAATTGGAGATCTAAGTATTAAACTAGAAGGCTCTAACACTATGAATTAACCTTTAACATTAGCAGGTTTAGTAAATTTGATAATATGGAACTACCGTAGGACGACAACAATACACTCGCTGTAATCTTCCTATGCCTTGTATCCTATTAACAAAGCCATCTCAAGCCATTTCCAATAACAATCTACTTCCACAAATCCCAAGTCCTTCAACCATCCTAATTGTGTTTCCATCGGCAACAATCTATTTGCTTTGTCCTCTTTCCCCGGTGTATAGCCGATGGCATTTAGAAATCTAATATGTAATTCAACAGAGGGAGAGGCGACATGTTCCAGATTACAAAAAATTCCTGTTGGATTGAGAATGTCATAAACTTCTTCATATAATGATTGCTTGCGCTCGTGTTTAAGATGATGAATTGCAAAGCTCGAAACAACGGCATCAAAATAGTCTAAATCGGGTAAAGGTTGACTGAGATCGTGTTCGATAACTTTAACCGTTGAATCATTAGCAAAATGCTCGCGAGCAGATTTGAGCATTGTAGGAGATATATCAAGCGCTACTGCTTCTATTTCTGGTCTTATTGACTTTATCAATCTAATTAATCGCCCATCACCGGTACCCAAGTCTAGGATTCGTTTTGCATTTTGGGGAATATGGTCTAACAGAACAGATTCGCCTTCTGAGCGATGCGGAAGAGTATCGGCAACATTTAGATATGCTAAAGCATTCTGAGCATTAGACCATTCTTTTGCAGATCGGCTCACAGTAAAACATGAAGATGTACTTTTTTTAATACTTTTCTTGGAAGTGGATCGATACAGAATATCCTTTTGAAATAATGGATTCATTGTCCAATTATTGCTTGGATATGTTGGTATTATAGTATCTACGAATCACAGGATCAGATGCTTGTCATTCTATCAAAAGCAGTAAATTAAAAATGTGTATGTCTCTACCTGATTTTAATGCAGCATGTGACGCTGCTGTAGTTTTGATATAGGATTACTTATCATCTTTCAAGCTAGAATTCAATTAGTCTAACTTTTTCCGTCTTACTATTTTGACATAATTCTGAGTTATATCAAATCATGTATTTCATGTTCGTCCATAATCTTCTGAATTCTCTTGTTTTGGGAATTTTTGGTTTAACAAGTTTTTTTTAAGTTATAGATAACTAGGAGAAGTTTAAATTAGAGATTTTTATAGGCTAAAATATGTTAAGTGGCGGCAGACTATCGTTAACTTTGACGATGTTGATCATGGTGTCCAGCATAGTGGCTATAACTCACATTAATTCGGCTTATTCGCAGCCTTCAACTACAAAAACAGTACATGCAGGAGAAGGTAATGCTTCCAATGTAGTTGTCGCATTCGTTCCTGATACTATCAAAATCAAAGCCGGTGATAGCGTTATCTGGAACAATCCTACCACAGTAGCAGAACCACATTCTGTTACTTTTTTCAAGGACAAAAAATATTTTGCAGAATTTGGAGCACCATTTCAAGTACCTAATTCAACAGAATTTCGCCCGACAATCCCAGATTCTAACGCTGAAGTAATTATTCCACCTGGTAAGCCAGGAGAGTCTGAGAAAACTGTGGTAGCTATAAACGGAAGAGCGTATTTGCCTGTGGCGATAGACTCCACTGGCAAAAACGTAACATATCTACCTCCAAATTCTAATTATACGATGGATGGGACTGAAAGCTACTTTAATTCTGGATGGCTGTGGCCAAAGGGACAGACTCCAGGTGGTGGCCCAGAGCTAGCTAATTTTACAGTAACATTTGAAAAAGCTGGTACATATAGCTATTTGTGCAATGTTCATCCTTGGATGACAGGCACAATAATGGTGGAATAATAATTAAAATAGTTCCTAACTAGTTAACTGAATTAGTGGATATATCTTTGTATCTAGTAATTCAGATGTGGTGGGAACAAATGTTTCTACAGACTTATGTTAGTTCAACTGAATCGTGCATATCAATCTATGTTGCTGATCTAATGCGTAGCATCGTATTATAGAAATCATAATTGTGTATGATAAAATTTTTCGTAGTAACTATGCCTTGCTGAACATAACCTGACAATAATCTTATGCCCTCCCAAGCTATTACGGACCTCCATCTCGAAGATTTGCCTGGCTGGGTTTAGACAGAATCATTCTGTAAGCATGGATCCAAGCCTCGGTTTCAAACCCAATCAGACAATTTGAACATCTTTCATAGCTCCCACACATACCTTCAACTTTAACTGCAAGAACCAATTGTTTACACAGCGGACAAAAAATCAACTGTTCTGTTCTCTCAAAGCCTAAGTTTCTGTTCATGTTTACAACAGTCTCACCAATTACTAGTATCCTTTGGTACATTCTAAGAGTACAAGATGAATAAAACTGTTACTAAAATGGAATATTCTAATATTGAATAGTCGTGTGCCTCTGAAATAAAAATCGATTTAAGTGTGACCGTCACATGGTCACAGTCACTTGTTGAAAGAAATTTAGGGTGGAGACACAGAATATTCTTAATTCTCTGCTACAACATTTCATTGAGAACCAACTTCTGCATGTGAATTATGGGTTAATAAAAAGACCGTGTCCTAAAAAAACTATAGAATATTTCGACCGTAGGTCAATAGATACATACATCAGTGTGAGACTTGAATTCATTCAGAAATTAAAAAAGCATGCTAATATTTTAAGGCTAGGAATATGTATGAAATGCACAGACTGTAATTGCACACCTGATCAAGTCAATCAAGTCTTTCTCCATTTCAGTGTCTTCTTTGATCTAGGTATGATACAATTTAGGCGGTATTCCCAGTTGGAATAGAATATAGTCCTTTTTAAGAATAAAGAGTATTATTACTATACGAGCACAGTTGCTCAACTCTCGCTCGTATGTAATCTAGAATTCGTTAACTGCCTTTGTTCTTTTCCTTAAAATAAATTAAAATACAGAATATTATCTATACTTTAACACTATGGAAGCAAATACCAGTTCATCTAAAATAGACGAACAGAAACTGCATGACTTTATGCTAAAAGCGGGAGGAGACATTGCAAGTGCGATCAGTGCTATGCTTGTGATTATTGGAGATAGACTTGGTTTATACAAAGCCATGGCAGAATCAGGACAACCCACTACATCGGAAGAATTAGCAAAAAAGACTAACACTAATGAGCGCCTTATCAGAGAATGGTTAGCAAATCAAGCTGCTGGAGGATATATAACCTATGATCCTTCAAATGGGAAATTTTCTCTTCCACCTGAACAAGTAATGGCACTAGCAGATGAGAATAGTCCAGTGTATATACACGGAGCATATCAAGCAATAAGGTCTTATTTTAAAGATGAAGATAAGTTTGTAGAAATGTTTAAAACTGGAAAGGGATTGAGATGGGAAGAGCATCATCATGATCTCTTTGAGGGTAGCGCGCTATTTTATAAACCCAATTATGTTGGAAATCTTGTGAGTTTATGGATTCCGTCACTCGAAGGAGTCGAAGAAAAACTAATGCAAGGGGCTAAAATTGCTGACATTGGATGCGGTTATGGTATATCAACAATTCTTATGGCGAAGGCTTATCCAAATTCTAAGTTTTATGGTTTTGATAACCACGGCCCTTCTATCGAACAAGCTAAAGACCAAGTAAGAAAGGAAGAACAAAAAGAAGGAGGAAAAATAGAGAATGTAGAATTTAATGCCGTCTCTGCAAACGATAAATCAATTGGCAATGATTATGATCTAATAACTTTTCTTGACTGTCTTCATGATATGGCCGATCCTGTAGGAGCAATGAAATCTGCCAAGCATTCACTTAAACCAGATGGGACATGCATGATTATAGAACCAATGGCTAATGACAAGTTAGAAGAGAACCTTAACGTAGTAGGCAGAACATTTTATGCAGCGTCTACTCTAGTATGTGTCCCAAATTCTCTAGCAGATAATGGCCCTGCATTAGGAGCACAGGCAGGTGAAAAGAAAACAAAAGAGATACTGGAAGCAGCTGGATTTACCAAATTCAGACGTGCAACCCAGACACCGTTTAATATAGTCTATGAAGCAAAATCATAGTCTTTAGGTGGTAGACAGGGGTTATGATTATTGTGACTGAGCAAAAGAGAGTTGTATAGATCAATTATACTATGTTCGGACTTAAGAGCAACAATATTTAGAATGCAATTGACATTTATTCACAATTATTGCAAGAAAGAATATCCAATTCCAGCGTAGCCGATTTAGAGATTCTAGGGTCCTGTAAAATGCCATTTTTACATGTTCCCTCTGCTCCACTATTTGCGCAGTGGTCTGAAGCCCGCGCGAACCTCTTCTGAAAAGAGTTGCGGCTGTTCCCAGGCCGCAAAGTGCCCGCCTTTGTCGAGCTTGTTGTAATGGATGAGTTTGGGATACGCCCGCTCTGCCCAGGTTCTCGGGACCTGATAGAGCTCGTCAGGAAAAACGCTCAGGGCTACCGGGATGGAGACGTTTCTCACGTCGAAAAAGGGTAATTTGTTTTCCCAATAGAGACGTGACGCAGAAATCGCCGTGTTCGTCAACCAGAAGAGCGTGATGTTGTCGAGCACATCGTCTCGTTTAAGCCCTGTTGGAAGCCCGTCAAAGGTACGTGAGATAAGCTCCAAACTAATCGGGTCGTGGTCGAGCATCCAGGCGGCTAGGCGACGGGTGAATCCGCAATTCCGTATAGCGTCTGTGGGTGAGAATTGTTTTAGCGTGTGACCGTCATATGGTCACAGTCACACGTTGAAAGAGAATAGTGGTTAAGGATTACGTACACGTGGTGGTTTTTAACCGATTACATGAGAGTGTACCGTTTAGCCATAGGTTACCACCTGTCGGTTAGTTACAACTTGAACATTCGCATTGTCCTCTACTTTGGTTTGGAGCTTGAAAATGCAAGGTGATCATATAGAGTGTATTCACCATTAGCATGCATGACGACTATAAAGTTTGAATAGTTCCAGAACATGACCAGGATAATCACACTAATAACATTGATAGCCATATCAGCTGCCGTGTATGGAAAGGTGGTGGTCCATAGAGTGATCGTCTGTGCCTGACAAACTATTCGCGACTTTCATCTTATGTTACCAGTAACGGGTCTGAAGAACTTTTAGAATATCATAGAGATAACATCATTTAGGCCCTCATTAATTTTGTATTATATTATCAATATACTTTATAACCTTCTCTCGTTCAGGTCCAGAAATGTCGAACACGACAATATCCTTTCCCTGCACAGCATCTTCAATAATATTGATCGCTTCCATTATACCCCTTCCCAACGGATTGAGTTCATATTTTTTTAAAGAGTAGAAAATTAAGCCAGATTCAATTAGGCTCAGTAGAACGCTGTACAAGTCCGTTTGTGATTTTTTGAAGTCAGTTATTAATTCATCAAACCCAATTCCTTCTCTACACCAAATAGTCTTCAAAATTTGTGTAGCTAACGGTTTCGAAAGTAGTTTGAAGATCTCGTCAGTATCCACGTTTGACGGAATAGAGTTCGTATTCGTATTCTTAGTCGTACATTATGAAATACCTGATACCTTATCTTAGTTGTATTCTTGCTATAAATATTACAATCAATGTCGTATAATCATGATTGTAATATTTAACTGTCTAGTCCAACATGGATTAATAAATTGTAAATATATGTGATGTACGAAAAATTAAGCGAAAGGTCATTAAAGCTTGTTTATTATTTTTCCTGCCATAATCCAAAGGTATTTTTTTGTGGGTCCTCTAATACCGAATAATATCCTTCTGATATCTCCTGTTTATCTTTTATAACTCTGGCTCCTAGTTGTTTTGCTTTGCTGATATATTCTTCTATTGATTCGACATTAACAAATTGTGTCGATACTTGTTGTGGGTTCTCCTTTTGAGCTAATGCTCCACTGATTCCTGCATTCTTTATCATATAGTAACCTTGTGTCTCCCCTTTCTCAAATTGCCAGCCAAATAGTGAACTATAAAAATTCTTTAAGCTGTCGACATTATCTGCTGGAATTTCAAAGTGACATACTTGGTGATTCCCTACACTGGTTGTCATTTATTTTCAATCTTCCGAGTAATCTATTGTTCTTCGTGCAGCTAGGATTCCAACTTTTGCTTCACAGTTTGAGCGGCTTGTTCTAGTGCTTGTTTAATCTTATTGTCTGCTTGATTTCCTGAAAGTGTATTTGCAATCTTTCCAGTGGTAGGAAGTTCATAATCTATTGTATGTCTTATGTGTGTTGTATTCCCATTTCCTTGAAACTCTTGAATGCTTTCCCATTTCTTAAATGGTCCATCTGTCTGTTTTGTTACTAGTTTTCTATTCGGTTCCATATCTACAACTTGGAGTATCATTTCTTCTTTTTTACCCATATACTCCCCCTCTACTTTGATTTCAGAGCCTTCTTCACCTTTTGAACCTGAAACTGTCTCAGATTCCTTAACCACATCACGTGGCCACGCTTCTTTGATATTATCTGGGTTAGTATAATATTCATATACTTTTTCCACTTGTGCTTTTATGTCTGTTTCATATTCAATTCTTGACATGTAAATACTATTTGTTCACTATCCGTAATAATACTAGCAGATTATACTATCATAATACTATCATAATACTATCATCTATAAGATAAGATACATTGGGCGTCGTTACCTACATAAAATTTTGCGACTTTGAGGTATTTGTTTCAATGTTATAATATGCTTAACCTATGAAATGTGCTGTGGTTTTAACCTTGACTATACGAATCTAATTTAACCTAAACTGTGTTGATTTTGGTGCACATTCCACCAAACCAAAGAGTATACGTATTATTATACTTCGATTGAGCATTATCAAATAGACGATAGGGGAACGAAGGGAGCGACTGTTAAACGCAATTAAACTGATTACCACATTAGGTAAGATAGGTCCATATCTTGAAACATTGCTCTGAGACCTAAATGCATGTCGCATGAGTTTTCATTGAAGGGGAAATTCCGCCACTGGGCCACTTTTTTTAACTCTGTTTTATCTGATCATCCTCTGCTGATGGTAAGTCTGTATCTTTATGTAAGCCTTTATACACTCCAGCTGCAATCAATCCTCCCATAATTGGAGCTATCCAGTAAATCCAGTGAAAATCAAAATTTCCGGTGATCAGTGCTGGACCAAAAGAACGAGCCGGATTTAAAGACCCACCAGTTATGGATCCTCCGAATATAACGTTAAAACCTAACGTAAAACCTACAGCAACGCCTGCCAACGGTGCTATCTTGGAGTTTTTAGATGTGGTCACTGCTAATACTACATAAACCAGAGTAAAAGTCATAACAGTCTCTAGTATAACCGCTCTAATGACATTATCGTCTGCAGGCAGCGTCACACTAGCAGCCATAGAAGAACCATAAATAGCATAGACCACACCTGCGGCTATAACACCTCCTAATATCTGACTTCCAATATATAATGCCGCTTCTTTTACTCCGAGTTTTCTAGCTACTAGCAATCCTATTGTAACAGCCGGATTAACCTGGGAGCCAGAACGATATCCTATAGCATAGACTATTGCAGTTAAAGCCAAAGCATGAACTAAACCTATTCCTATTACTCCAAGCTGTCCACTGTCAGAATATACAGTAGCTGCTGAAGCAATAGCATAAACTAAAATGAACGTGCCAACAATTTCAGCTAAATATTTGCTTTTTGAATTTGTACTCAATAGTCAATCGCTGTCATAATATTATTAAACAAAACAGATAAGGATTACATAGACAAAGGTGGAGATATTTAGAGTAAATGGTGTATAGATGTATGGTAAATAAGTAGAACAATACTGTCGTTACTGTTTCTTAATTATACTTTCATCTGAGAATCAACAACTTGCTTATCGAAAGTTGAATTCATTGTCGCATTCATTAAGTGATTCGCAAGCTCACTATGAATCTGTTCAGCTAGTTCTAATAATTCCTTACTCTGCTGCAAATAATATGGTTGGTACCTAACATCGTTTGATACCTGTTTTTCAGGATCGTGTTTGATTGCTACACATATACATAATTCATTATCTGGAAATCTTGATAATACAGGTGGGTCTGACAAGAGGGATGACATGTATCTCGCCAGTCTGCTAACAAGACTAACCACATTCATACACGAACAACACCAACAAAATCAGTTACTTATTGATGAGGTTACAAGAAATGTTAATCAAGTTACGAAGCAATTAGAACAAACATGACTTGCTAGCGGCCAAAGATTGATTCGCTAGAACAAAAGATAAAAGATCAGAGCAATCGACTGGACATTTGAGTTCAGTTACAGTTAGGTAATGCTAACTTGGCTGGGATCTATTTTCGGCCACCCTATCGCGGGCTAATAGCATCAAAACCTTGTCCGCAGTATTCTCAGGGCTTAATGGCTTTAGAGTAAATTCGTCGGCCCCATAATCTAAAATCATTGTTTTATCGGTATTTTCGTCGCCTATTACCAGGATTTTGATATTAATGTTCATTTTTTTGACATTTGTAATCAGCTTTGAGTCTCTGTCGAGGGCTATCTCCGAACTAGTGATCACTGCGTCTACCCTCGAGTCTAATTTTTTAATTTGTTCCAAGCACTCGGTTGCCGTCTTGGCCTTATGCACATTACATCCTTTCAACCACATGATTCCAGCCATCGTGCTCAATGAGTCTTCATTTTCTAGAGCAAGAAGCAGAGTAGGTTTCTGTGAACCCATTTGAAGAGTTAAACTAGTTATGATATTAAAGGATTATTTGATTTTCTTAGGACTTCAGTCTTTTTAGTTCTTTCCTTGCCAGCATATTGAGAATTTTGTCTGCTAGGTTCTCCGGACTGATGGGCCTAACAACCACTTCATATATATTCTTGTTCGGCAACCACTCCCCATCATTGTCGCTATCTGCTATGATTACAATCATAGTATCAGGAGCCATTGCTTTAATTCGATTCACTAGAAAAAAATCGTTTGCGATCGCTGATTCTTTATCTGTCAAAACTACATCGACCTTATCATCCATCTGGTTTATTGTGGACAAGCAATCGTTGATTGAATTTGACTTGAAGACTTTGAAAGCCTTCAGACTCAGGACGCCCGCAAGAAGGTTATTAGCATCAGGGAAACCGACTGACAAAATCAATTTTGGGACTGCAAATATCAACGTACTAAACGGCACAACAAACTATAAGAATCGCAAAGCGGATTCCTCGCAGCATAATAACTAAAGACTGCTCTAATATTCCTTGATAAGGTAGGAGGATTGAGCAAAACCAATCACAAAAATGTGACTAAGAAGCGTCATGATTTCACAAAATCAGAAAGAGAATATGTTTTGAAATTCCATCAATATATAGCAACTTTGACGGTATACCACTGTTTCAGGAGCCTTTATTTAGGGAGTTCGGAATAATGATTCATTTCCTTATCTGTACGTCGGTATGGTTAATTGAAAATTTAGTAGACGGTATAAGAACACTGTCATTTTTAAGCATGCTCAAATCACTGTGACAAACCATTTATCCTTGCGTCGGAGATATCCTTGATAAATAATGATCTCATGATGCCCCACTATTTAGGGCTAAACCTGTGCTATTACGAAAACTTCTCATGATGGATCAGCTACTTCTATTGCTGATGTGGCCACAAAAATGTTATTCGACATGAGGGAATTGAAGGTTGCAGATTAAAGAAAAGCCGCTATCATGAAGCCAAGCACAACGCCGTATACGACATGACCACCAAGGCTTACAAGAGCAGGGTAATGGCCTAGAGGATGATTCCAAACTTCAAGACCTGTTATTGGTTTATGAATTGGAACAAGTGTAATAATCCACAGAAGCCATCCATAGACTATCCCTGATAAGGTAACCATTATCATAGAATGTAGATTTACCAAGTAAGTTACGGCAAAAGGAAAGAGGAGGCCGCCAAGAGGACCATTTAAGAAATGAAGAAAAAATATTCCCCTGTATTGCACAACTCGGCTCGAGATTCCGAAAAATTTGATGCTCAAAATTTGATTCTCATGCCATTCAAATACCCCCTTTAGACCCCATTTTCTCCAAAATGGAATTTCATATAGCGTCATAATTGTAGTTGCAACCAGGCTAGCAAAAATTCCTAAAGTAAATAAATTTAGCATATGCATATGGCGGACAACTAACTATGCAAGAGAACAACAAGAAGTAATATAAAAATGGGTGGTACCGTAGACGACGCAGAGTAACTGGGAGTATTCAGCCAACATTCTGAGTAGTGAATCTGTAGTTATTTTCAGTTCTTGGACAATAAATAGAGAGCAATTTTTATAATTTGTGAGACAATGGTATAAACAACTGTATTTGTGAAACAATTTGTGATGAATATAGATAGATAGATTAACGATACAGATTGCGATGCCAAGTAAAAATAAGGATGAACAGATTAACGAATTAACTTACACTCGGGGTCTTGAAAGGGGACCTGTGATAATAACTACCTATGATGAAAAGAGTGTACGCTAACATCAAGTCAGCACTAGCTTAGAAAAGAGGTACCAGTTTAAATGTGAAAGTCCCTCTATAATTGACATGAGCAAATCACATCAACGATCTACTGGATTCGACCTACAAATGCGACTAGCTGAAAGTTATATAGAGGGCAAGGCGCTCTCGGACGATGGTGTATACACCATCAATATTCAAGGAGGCAAGACTTGCCTGGTTCTACCAAGTGAATTTGCAGAAAGGTGTGAAAATGCAACTATTCATTTCTTTACGGAAAAAGGAACTGAGCTAAAAGATAAAGACTGAGGTAGTGTACAATCGCGATTGGATAGAAGTTTATGACGATTATTTAACAACAACCCTCTCAAGGGATTTGCCAATTGCAATGACCATAGAATGCCATGATGCCAGAGTTTAGCGCCTGTAAAGTGCGAAGCATACCAATCGTTACTGGCTGATGTACACTATCATGGAAAAGATAGTATCGCATGGTAATGTTTGACAGGCTCGGGTTACTCAAAGTCAGTTCGATTCATACATGCATAGATAAACTCCTCGACTTCAGGAAGGCTATTTGATATTTTAGATAAACGAGCAAAAGAGTATGAAAATAGGATATCCATGCATTAACACTAGTATCGTGAGGGAAGGCCCCTCAACTTTTAGACTTGCCTCATACAATGAGGATTGTCTAGTTAAAGTTGTACGAAATAATCTTGATCATCTCGAAAAAATATTGCATTATAATGTGAAAAACAAT